>NZ_JBHTKX010000002.1:0-561087 GCF_042678545.1 Paenibacillus provencensis
CTCACCCGTCCGCCGCTAAGTCTCAGAGAAGCAAGCTCCTCATCGACTCCGCTCGACTTGCATGTATTAGGCACGCCGCCAGCGTTCGTCCTGAGCCAGGATCAAACTCTCCAATAAAGATGTTGTCCAGCAACATCGACCCGCTAAGATTCGGTCCATCTCGTAAGAGCGGATGATTCTTAACGAATATTGAAAAGAGCGATATGCTCATTTAGAAAAACTGACGAGAACATTATGTTCTCTTTATTTTGCTCCATCATTCATACGGTCTTGCGACGCGTACCGAATGATCTCGCTAAGCATTTTCGAAGAAAATGCTTCTCACTCGTTGTTCAGTTTTCAAAGATCAACTTTGTCGCTTTTCAACTCTCGTCGTCAGCAACTTTTATATCATATCATGTCCGGTTTCGAAATGCAAGCTTTTTTTTAAAGTTTTTATTCAACTTCTGATCGAAGCTTACTTGCTGTGTTCTTGTTTGAACGACTTATTTCTTGGCCGGAATTAGAATATATCATGTATATAATTATAATGCAACACTTTTTTTATATAATTTATTATTCTATTGTTTTATCTACTATAGAGGGAATCCCCTTCTATAATCTAGATGAAGATACCCTCTATTTATTACTCAATTATAACTCGTTTGATATAGAGCTGCCGCTCTGCTACCAGATTTACGATTGCTCCTTCTACGGCTACCATCGGGCGTGTCGGATGATCTCGATCGGTAAATATAATACTGCCTCTGCGGTGATCACTAAGTTCCACTACTGTTCCATTATGAAATTGTGTGACTTTACGGATAAAGGTTTGTACGATCTTCGGGTCGAGCTTACCGAACGACTCCTGCATAATTTGCTCCAGCACCAGGTAAGGCGATTGTGAGCTCTTATAAGGTCTTTCTAATGTCATCGCATGGAATATATCTGCTACTGCAACAATCTTCGAATACGTATGGATCTGATGCCCCTCCAGCCGCAGCGGATAACCAGATCCGTCGATTTTTTCATGGTGCTGCAGTGCGGATAATCTAACTCCATCATTGATGGCTCTTACATTCTTAAGAATTGTATAACCATAGGTCGTATGCTTTCTTACTTCTTCCTCTTCAGTTTTGCTCAGCGGTTTAGTACCGAACAATATCTCAGGTGAGACTTTAATATTGCCGATGTTATGAAGCAAACCTGCCAGAGCAACCTGAACCAAGTCTCTTTGAGGCAGCTCACACCACTGCGCAATCAAATAGGAAGTTAGTGCGGTCAAAACAGCATTATGGTACATATACTCGTCTCTTTTTATCGAGCGTGGACTAAAATAAAGCACTTGATAGTTTTTTAAATGTAATATAAGAATCGATAATTGTGTGCGAAGCTCAAAAACAGGGACTTCTAATGCCGCTGCTTCTTTAAAAGCCCTCTTTGTCAAAGCAACCATACGTTCATATTCTTCCTCAAAAGAAGTAAGATTTGCTGTAATTACTGCGATCTCTGCAATTTCTTCTTCTACCTGTAATTGTTTCTCCTGCTGTTCCTGAGCGCTATATGAAGATCCTCCTTCTGAAAAATTCACTGTATTCATATCTACTTCTACGGTCTGTACAAGAAAAGCTCTTAAAATTTCTAGATCACGAGGAAGGATCACTCTCCCTTTGGATAAAAGGAGTCCTCCCAGCGGTGTATGTACATCTTTAGCCAGCTTTATCCCTGGCTTCAATTCAATAATTGACATCATAACCATTACGCTAACGCTCCGTTCCTAACTCAGTTATCTAGCAAAGTTAAAATT
This sequence comes from Paenibacillus provencensis, assembly GCF_042678545.1. NCBI lineage: Bacteria > Bacillati > Bacillota > Bacilli > Caryophanales > Paenibacillaceae > Paenibacillus > Paenibacillus provencensis. The sequence continues at coordinate 1,787 of NZ_JBHTKX010000002.1, forward strand.
ATGATTGTAATTTCCATTATATCCCTACAAGTAACATGTGTATATTGCGAGTTTTTGACCAAAGCATTTTTTTATTAGTTGTTCGAATTCAGTTCATTGCTCCAAAAAAAAGAGACCCCAGCATGGGATCTCTTAGCTTCTATTATTCATTATCGGAATCTGTGTCCGAATCGACAAGTCCGCTCTCTTCACTTTCCTCTATGACTGGATCTGTTACATCATCAGACAAGGCATCTGATTCAGAAATAAGAGCTACATCTTCAAGAGACTCTAATTCCTCTTCTTCTGTTTTATCTGTTCTGCATACAGTTGCCACGGAATCGTCCTCACGTGTATGAATGAGTCTCACCCCTTGAGTGTTACGACCCATCGTCGAGATTCCCTCCATACTCATGCGCATTAGTGTACCGCTTGTCGTTATGATCATCAAGTCTTCTTCATTCTTCACGACTTTCAGACTGACGACTGGACCATTCTTCTCCGTAATGTTAATCGTCTTGATTCCTTTACCGCCACGGCTTTGAATACGATAGTCAGACACCGGTGTGCGTTTGCCGTATCCGTTAGCAGTGACAATTAGAACCTCAAGCTCTGGATCGACAATATCCATACCAATGACGGAATCCTCTTCGTCCAAGTTTATGCCTTTGACCCCTGTCGCGCTTCGTCCCATCGAACGAACATCATCTTCAGAGAAACGAATGGACATGCCGTGAGCTGTACCGAGAATCATCTCTTGTTTGCCATCGGTAAGCTTCACTTCAATAAGTGAATCGTCCTCACGTAAGTGAATGGCTATAAGTCCGCCCTTGCGGATATTCACGTAATCGTCAAGTGGGGTCTTCTTCACAACGCCATATTTGGTGGCGAAGAACAAGAACTGTTCGCTTTCAAAATCTTCAACCTCAATTACCGCGTTGACCGTTTCCCCTTGTTCGATCTGAATCATATTAATGATCGGTGTTCCTCTTGCGGTACGGCCAAGCTCAGGAATCTCATAAGCTTTGAGCCTGTATACCTTACCCTTATCCGTAAAGAACATCAGATAATTATGAGTATTGGTTACAAACAAATGCTCAACGAAATCCTCGTCCTTGGTATCCATACCCACTACACCACGGCCGCCTCGCTTCTGCGAACGGTATGTGGATACCGGAAGACGCTTAATGTAACCGGTATGCGTAATCGTGACAACCACATCCTCGCGCGGAATCAGATCCTCATCAAGAATGCTTTCTTCACCTACCGTAATCTCCGTGCGGCGCTCATCATTGTAACGTTCTTTGATTTCTTGCAGCTCATCACGAATAATTTCAAGCACCAAATGCTCATTAGCCAGAATCTCGCGATATTCTGCAATCTTGGCAAGAAGCTCGTTATATTCGTTCTCAATCTTCTCGCGTTCAAGTCCTGTAAGACGCTGCAAACGCATATCAAGAATAGCCTGTGCCTGGTCATGACTAAGCTCAAACCGCTCAATCAATCCTTCTCTCGCTGCATCAGTCGTTGCTGAAGCACGAATCAAAGCGATGATCTCATCAATATGATCCAGGGCAATTCGCAAACCTTCGAGAATATGTGCACGAGCTTCCGCTTTGCGCAGCTCATATTCCGTACGACGGCGAATAACGGTAATTTGATGCTGTAAGTAATGATACAGAACATCGCGCAGGCTCAGAATCTTAGGCTCGTTGTTAACGATGGCCAGCATGTTTATACCGAAATTGGATTGCATGGATGTATGCTTATACAGATTATTAAGCACAACATTCGGATTTACGTCGCGGCGGAGTTCAATCACTATTCGCATACCGCTGCGATCCGACTCATCACGAAGATCCGTAATACCTTCAATCTTCTTCTCCCGTACAAGCTCTGCAATCTTCTCTACAAGACGTGCTTTATTCACTTGATAAGGAATTTCATGGACGATAATTCTAGCTTTGTTGTTCACTTCTTCAATGGTCGTTCTCGCACGCATCGTAACCGTTCCGCGGCCTGTTTGATAAGCCTGGCGAATACCTGAACGGCCAAGAATGAAGCCAGCGGTCGGGAAGTCAGGACCTTGAATATAATCCATTAGCTCAAGAGAAGTAATATCAGGATTCTCAATCATTGCATGAACTCCATCAATGACTTCTCCCAAATTATGCGGAGGAATGTTCGTTGCCATCCCTACAGCAATCCCGCCTACACCATTTACGAGCAGATTGGGATATCTGGCAGGGAGGACGATAGGCTCGTGCTCTTCTCCGTCATAGTTAGCCTGAAAATCTATCGTATCTTTATTGATATCACGGAGCATTTCCATCGCGATTTTGGACAAACGGGCTTCCGTATAACGCATTGCCGCTGCCATATCTCCATCAATGGAACCAAAGTTGCCATGACCATCAATGAGCATATAACGCATGGAGAAATCTTGGGCCATCCGCACCATAGTTTCATATACGGCCGAGTCTCCATGCGGGTGATATTTACCGATAACTTCGCCGACGATACGCGCTGATTTCTTGTAAGGCTTGTCAGGTGCCATTCCAAGCTCCGACATTGCAAACAGAATCCGACGGTGCACTGGTTTAAGCCCGTCTCTAACGTCAGGCAAAGCACGGCTGACGATGATACTCATCGCATAGTCCATAAAGGACTCGCGCATTTCTTCGCCAATATCGCGGTCTTTAATTTGCGAGTTATTTTGATCCGCCATGCTGGACCTCCTTCTTGTCTATCAAACAACATTGTTAAGCTGAAAATGTATTTGTGAAAAGCCTAACAAGGCTTTAACGCCCAAATCTTCCACTGCTTCTCTCTCTATTACTAGCCTAGACAAAAAGCCCATTATTAAACGTATTTACGCTTCTAATTGAACCTATCTATAGGGATATGCCCTTCCTGTTTTGAACAGCAAACCATATACTGTAAAGATTCAAGATGGACATTCAGCTGCACAATATTACTCATATCCACACAAAACGCCATATTCCTCTATTATACCATTGATTTTTCTCCTTGTCCTATGGTTTTCCTCAAGCAAGCATGATACTTCTCGATTTTATTAGATACGTTCAATTCAGCATTCGAAGGAGTGGTTTAGTGAGCATTCGACGTGTCTCAAGCAAATGGAAAAAGACAGCCGTTCTCTTAAAAGATCCACAGATTGCTGCCTATGTTCCAGAAACTCGTAAGTACAATCAAAATAATCTGGAGAAAATGATGAACTCCCACCGTACGGTATATGTGAAACCAGAGCATGGATCCCATGGCAAAGGAATTATGCGGGTAGAGAAAATAAACTCTAGCAGTGATGAGACCGGTTCATCAGATGATTCTGAACATGTTCTCCACTATGAAAAAACCAAAAAAACGTACACTAGTATTTCATCCCTGCATCAAAAGATACAAAAACGAATGAATGGAAAGTCGTATTTGATCCAACGCGGAATCAGACTTCTTAAGCATCAGGGCTGCCCATTCGACCTAAGAGTGATGGCTCAAAAGAATCCCAAGGGTCAATGGGATGCTACCGGAATAATTGGTAAGGTCGCTGCAAAAGGAAAAATCGTGACTAACATCAACGGCGGCGGTCATATCGCCTCTTTTGAAGCCTTGTTAAAACCCTATCTCGGTGAATCCGGGACCAAGAAATTCAAGAAAGAACTCAACTCTCTGGCTCTCAAAACAGCGAAACAGATGGAAAAGAACTATCCTGGTATCAAGGAGCTCGGACTCGACATTGCCCTTGATGAGAAAGTTAGACCCTGGATTCTTGAGGTCAATACGTCTCCTGGTTTATATGTGTTCGGCTATTTGCCGGACAAGAGCATCTATCGAAAAATCAAAAAATATGCTAGAGCCTACGGTAGAGTACGGATGTAGCCATTTGCAGCAAAAGCTAGCATTCGCGAATAAGCTGCTATGCACTTCCTGCTATAGAAGTTAACAGCTGCCTTCCCGTCTGCAAACTTGAAAAAAGGGGCCATACCGGCCCCTACTGTAAACACATGGTTAAAATGAATATTAAACGTCGAGATTTTTGACGTATCTCGCATTTTCTTGAATGAAGTCACGTCTAGGCTCTACGTTATCCCCCATCAGGGTATCAAACATTGTATCTGCGATCATCGCATCCCCAATGGACACCTGAAGCATCGTACGACTCTCTGGGTCCATCGTGGTCTCCCACAGCTGACCCGCATTCATCTCTCCCAGTCCCTTGTAACGCTGTACATTGACCTTAACACCCTCACCGAACTCCTTAAGGATTAGGTCACGCTCTGCCTCAGAACCTGCATAGCGGACCGTCTTACTGCGCTCAATCTTGAAGAGCGGCGGCTGTGCGATATACACGAAGCCTGCTTCAATAATTTTGCGCATGTAGCGGTAGAAGAAAGTGAGCAGAAGGGTCCGGATATGTGCTCCATCGACGTCGGCATCGGTCATAATAATGACTTTATGGTACCTGGCCTTATCGATATCGAAATCATCGCCGATCCCTGTGCCGAGCGCTGTAATAATCGCCCGAATCTCAGCATTCGAGAGAATACGATCGAGTCTCGCTTTTTCTACGTTCAGAATCTTACCACGGAGCGGCAAAATCGCTTGGAAATGGCGGTCTCGTCCCTGCTTCGCCGATCCACCTGCCGAGTCACCCTCAACGATGTACAGCTCACTGATCGAAGCATCCTTCGATGAGCAGTCAGCAAGTTTACCAGGCAGAGCACTAACTTCAAGAACACTCTTACGTCGAGTCATCTCACGCGCTTTACGTGCTGCTTCTCTCGCTCTGGACGCTTGCAGGGCTTTATCCAGTATCCGACGGGAAACGGAAGGATTCTCAATTAAGAACTCTTGCAGCTTCTCAGCAAACAATGATTCCACGACCCCGCGCACTTCACTATTGCCGAGCTTGGTTTTGGTTTGTCCTTCAAACTGCGGTTCCGGGATCTTGACAGAGATAATGGCTGTCAGTCCTTCACGCACGTCATCTCCAGTCAGGTTGCCGCTATTATCCTTAATTACGCCAGCCTTACGTGCATAGTCATTAATGATCCGTGTCAATGCACTCTTGAAGCCGGACTCATGAGTCCCACCCTCATGGGTGTTAATATTATTTGCAAAGGAGTAGATATTCTCTGTATAGCTGTCGTTGTATTGGAGGGCTACCTCAACCTGAATGTTGTCACGCTGCCCTTCGACATAGATCGGCTGCTCATGAAGAACTTCTCTCTTGCTGTTAAGATATTGTACGTATTCCTTAATTCCGCCCTCGTACTGGAACGAGCTTGAGTCACCGGAGCGCTCATCCGTAATACTGATGCCAATTCCTTTGTTTAGAAACGCCAATTCACGAATACGAGTGAGCAGGATATCATACTCAAAAACGGTCGTTTCCGTAAAGATCTCTGGATCTGGATAAAAAGTGGTCGTTGTTCCCGTTTTGTCGGTATCACCGATTACTTTGACATCATACTCAGGAACACCACGGCGATATTCCTGCTGATAAATATGCCCGTCTCGTTTAACAATAACGCTAACCTTGTTAGATAGAGCGTTCACGACAGAAATACCTACACCGTGAAGACCCCCAGAAACTTTATATCCACCGCCGCCGAATTTACCTCCAGCGTGAAGGACGGTCATAACAACCTCAAGGGCAGATTTCTTCATCTTTGCCTGTTCTGCTACAGGGATCCCCCGACCGTTATCAACAACGGTAATGCTGTTATCTTCGTGGATCGTAACATCAATTTGGTCGCAGTAACCTGCAAGAGCTTCATCAATACTGTTATCCACGACTTCCCATACGAGGTGATGCAAGCCTTTCGAGCTCGTAGAGCCGATATACATCCCTGGACGTTTTCTAACGGCTTCAAGTCCTTCAAGGACCTGAATCTCATCTGCACCATATGCCGGTTGATTCATAGACATGCCTTTCACCTACTTCACTAGATTAGAGTGGATCTGATAATTGTGTTATGACTGTATATAAAAGTGCCAAATGCGTTATAAAAGTACCGCCTCCTTGCACATATTTCGCAAGATGACGATACTCCTCAATAGATCGTTAGATCGTTATATATCGCTTAGAACATTCGCTCTTTTCTTGAGAGTGGTCGAAGAGATCGGGGAATAGTAAACGGTACTCTTGGTTACGACAATCGACTTCGCTTCTTCTTCTCCAATAATCTCCAGATTCTTTTCCTGTTTAGAATAAGTGATGTACTGCTTCGATATTTTGGACGATTTTTCAATCGATATATCAAAAATAGCAACGAGCTCGGAAGAGCGGATAATCTTGTCTCCGCCCAAGTGGATATACATGGTCCGTTCATCTCCTTAACGCTCCACGTGACCAGCCTGTACATGATAGATATGTGCATCATGGAGCTTGCTGGTATTCAGTGTCTCAACCCCTGTTGCGGTTATAAACGTCTGAACTTTACTCTGGAACGTTTCAATTAGCTGCGTCTGACGGTATGGATCAAGCTCAGACAGTACATCATCCAGAAGCAGAACCGGGTATTCACCAATCTCCTCGCAGATCAGCTCAATCTCTGCAAGCTTGAGTGATAGAGCCGTCGTTCTCTGCTGCCCCTGTGATCCATAGGTTTGTACTTCATGGCCGTTAATAAAGAAGGATAGATCGTCCCGATGAGGACCGGTCAGTGTTGTGCCTCGTCTGATCTCCTGATCCTTGGTTTGTGATAATTTTATCATAAAAAGGTCTAATAAAACAGCTTCATCTTCTTCTAGGGCATCGGCAAAGGATGGAACATAAGCAAGTTCAAGCTTCTCCTTGCCTCCTGTAATGCCTTCATGAATCGTTTCCGCCCATTTCTGCAGCTTTTTTATAAATTGTTTCCTTTTTCTAACGATTTTAACACCATGTTCTGCTAATTGCTCATTCCAAACGCTAAGCATCATCTGCTGAGACTCAGGAGCACCCCATAATTGCTTCAGCAGATTATTGCGCTGCACCAAAATTTTCTGATACTGCTGGAGATGATAAATATAGCCCGGAGCCACCTGTCCAATCTCCATGTCAAGGAACCGGCGGCGAACCCCCGGTGTCCCTTTGACGATCTCCAGATCCTCCGGCGCGAACATGACGACATTCAGGCTGCCGATAAAATCACTGAGCTTCCGCTGCTCCAGTCCGTTGATCTTTGCTTTTTTGCCTTGCTGAGATAACGATAAATCAAGCTGTATTGTTCCGTACCTTCTATCCACATGTGCACTGATATGCGCGCCCGAGGCATTGAATCGAATGAGTTCCTTGTCTTTGGCGGTCCGATGGCTCTTGGTTAGTGCCAAAGCATAAATCGCCTCGACCAAATTCGTCTTGCCTTGGGCATTCTGTCCGATAATCAGGTTAACAGGCCCGAAGGACTCGAGCTTTAAATGCTCGTAATTTCTGTATTGATTCAGTTCAATGTCAGTTACAAACACACTATACATCCTCCCTTGCCTCTCGCCTCTTGAGGAAGCAGCAGGTGTTCGCTTATCTATTTCGCTTCTTCGACTTGGAACTCGCCTTCCCCATCAACTGCTACAAGATCTCCAGGATACAGCTTGCGTCCCCGTCTCTCTTCGATCTCACCATTTACTTTCACGGCCTGCTCCTGCAGCAGAGCTTTAGCCATTCCTCCGGTAGGAACACAATCGGCCAGCTTTAAAAACTGATCGAGCTTAATATATTCACTGTGGATAACTATTTTTTTCACGAAAAACTTCCTCTCATGTGAATAACTTTTATTTCAAAAAAATAATGCACAGCTCTAGTTCGTTGTACGGTAAGGGAGTATTACATATTGACTTGCACTATTGTCTGTCGGCTTTAAGATAATCGGGCTCATTACGCCGGTAAAGGAAATCATAAGCTCCTCGCTCTCAACCACTTTAAGCACATCAAGCATATATTTCGAGTTGAAGGAGATTTTTAGCGGCTCCCCTTTAAAATCTTTCACTTGAAGTTCTTCACGAACCTTTCCTAGCTCGGAGGAGCTGGATGAGATTTCAATATCGCCGCTGTCCAGTGTCTGCATGCGAACGATGTTCGTTTTTTCCTCACGAGACAGCAAATACGCGCGGTCGATGGATTCACTAAGCTTCTTCGTTTCCAAAATCAGTTCTGTTTTGTAGGAGCTCGGAATAATTCTAGAAGTATCAGGATAAGTTCCATCCAAAATGCGGGTATAGAATAATACACGGTCAATTTTGAACAGTACCTGGTTGTCAGCAACGACGATATCAACAAGCGAATTTTGATCAGGGATAATTTTACTCAGCTCATTCAGCGTTTTTCCTGAAATTACAATATTGTGGAATTTGATATCTTCGGCTCCTTCAATATGTGCGGAGCGAGTTGCAAGACGGTGGCGGTCGGTTGCCACAAATTTGAACTCATTATCAGCAAGACTCCATAATACTCCTGTCAAAATAGGTGTTGTCTCATGAGTGGAGATGGAGAACACCGTTTGCTTAATCATATTTTTGAGCAGGTCGCCGGGAATCGACAGGGTTTGGTTCTCTTCAATGCTAGGAAGAACAGGGAATTCCTCCGGATCGAGTCCAACGAGCTGAATTTCGGTGGCTCCAGCGGAAATAAAGGTATTGAAGTTGTCTTTTACTTCCATGTGAACTTCCTGAGATGGCAGCTTCTTAATAATCTCAACAAAAAACTTGGCGGGTAAAACAACACTTCCTGCTTGTTCTACAGAAACAATTGTTTTTCCATCCTCTTCTAAAGGGATAAACGATTGAATAGAGATATCTGTATCGCTTGCGGTAAGCGTAACGCCTTGATAATTCACATCAAATTTGATTCCGGTAAGAATAGGGATCGTAGTTCTGCTGGAGATCGCCTTGGATACATGTTGAATGGATTCATTCAGGTAGCTTTTCAATATGCTGATTTTCATAGTTTCACTCCTTGGGGAATATAAGCTTGATGTTGCAGCCTAACGTACTTATTTTTTCGGTATACGACGTCGTTAAGACGTATTCATATTGGTGTAGTATTTATTAAAAAAATAGTAGTAATAGTAATAGGCGCACTGAATATGTGGATAAACCCTACAAACGGCATAAAATTAAGCCTATCCACATGTGTACAGATTGTGCATAGGCTTTGTACTTGTTAAGTTGGGTTTTTGATTTTCTCGATAAGGTTGTTGATAACTTTAAAAAGTTCCTGATCGCTTTTTATCGATTGCGTTATTTTCTCGTGCGCATGAATGACGGTAGTATGATCCCGTCCCCCGAACGCTTCTCCAATCTTAGGCAAGGAAAAGTCAGTCAACTCTCGAGACAGATACATTGCAATTTGCCTTGGAAAGGCAACTGCTTTGGTTCTTTTTCTAGCCTTGAAATCCTCAAGCTTCAGATTGTAATATTCGCCGACCTTCTGCTGAATATCCTGAATAGTAATAATCTTCGGACGGCTTGATGGGATGATATCCTTGAGTGCTTCAGCAGCCAGATGCGTTGTTACGTCCTGATTGGTCAGAGACGAGTATGCCACCACACGAATGAGTGCCCCTTCAAGCTCTCTGATGTTCGTATCGATCTGATTGGCAATGTACATCATTGCCTCATTAGGAATATCGAGATTCTCGGCCTTCGCCTTCTTGCGAAGAATGGCGATTCGCGTCTCGAGATCCGGAGGCTGGATATCCGTTATAAGTCCCCATTCAAACCTGGAACGCAGCCGTTCCTCAAGCGTCGGAATTTCCTTCGGAGGCCGGTCACTTGAGATAATGATCTGCTTGTGTTCTTCATGCAGTGCATTAAATGTATGGAAGAACTCTTCTTGTGTCGATTCCTTACCGGCCAAAAATTGAATATCATCAATCAGCAAAATGTCGACATTGCGATATTTATTGCGAAAATTCTCACCACGGTTATCGCGGATGGAATTAATGAATTCATTCGTGAATTTCTCCGATGAGAGGTAAACGACCTTACTGCTGGGGTTATGCTCCAAAATGTAGTGCCCGATGGCATGCATGAGGTGTGTCTTGCCGAGTCCAACTCCTCCATATAAGAAGAGCGGATTGTACGCTTTGGCAGGGGCTTCTGCAACAGCCAGTGATGCTGCATGTGCAAATCTGTTGCCCGGGCCGATGACAAATGTGTCAAAAGTGTACTTCGGATTAAGCATATGTGCCACAGCCTCTTCTGGTGGTGCTGGAGGAGGTGTGACCACTTGCTGCGGATCCGGCTCAGCCGTCTTGTGTTCTTCTATGACAAACTTAACGTCCACTTGTTTTCCGAGCAGTTCATAAACCGTTGAACCGACAAGCTTCGTGTAGCGGCTCTCCAGCCACTCTACAGCGAACGTAGTGGGTGCTGAGATGACAATAAATTGGTCATTCAACTTAATGGCTTTTGTCGCCTTAAACCAGGTGTCATAGCTGGGCTTGCTAAGCTTGGTTTGAATTATTGATAGTATTTGCTGCCATAGTTCGGATGTATGGCTGTCCACAGACTGTCACTCCTTTTAATCGTCCAAATGTGGCCCAGAGCCATGAGCGGAATGTCGAAATAAAATTTATATTGTAGAATTTATCCCCAGTGTCCAAAAGATGTCAGACAAAAAAAGAATGAACAACTCAAAATTGTTCACAACTTTATCCACAGGCTGTTGATAAGATTATGGATTAAAACTTATATTCACATCCAAAAGTAATATAATCATAGCAAAAGAAAGCTTATATTTCAACGGATCTCAGGATTTTATCCACAAACTCAATAACTTGTGTATAATTTTTAATCACAACACTATATATTGTTTATAATCTGTTTAGTTTTCGACAAGAACGCCCAAAAGGCGATAATGATTATTCACAGCTTGTCCTCCAGTATTGAAGAATTCTGTTGAACAACAGGAGACGATCTGTGTAAATCCAGGCAAAGTGAGTCTGTGGATAAACGAGGAAATGAATCGAAGTCTTCTTATTTCAATCTAGGATATGCGAAAGAGCCGATCATTATGATCGGCTCTTTCGCAAGTTGTTGAATCTATTCGGTTGCTGTAATATGCTCTCGCTGGAATTTAGCAATATCCTCATATTCTTCGGTCAGCTTACGGGATATACGAATAAAGATGGGAAGAAGCTCTTGATAGATCGATACATGGTTTTGATCCGGTTTGTGTGCATGAGTGGTCCCCACCATCTTAGAGACGATTTCAAGCGAATCTGTGCGTCCTGTGGCGTATAGACCAAGGACAACAGCCCCGAGACATGAGCTCTCAAAGCTCTCAGGCACAACGACTTCCTGATCAAATATATCGGCCATCATCTGACGCCACAATGGAGAGCGTGCAAATCCGCCTGTTGCTAGTATTCGGCTTGGCTGGCCCATTTGTTCCTTCATGGCAAGCAGAACCGTATAGAGGTTAAAAATGACCCCTTCAAGTACAGAACGAATCATATGCTCCTTCTTATGATGCAGTGTAAGGCCAAAGAAGGAGCCTCGGGCATCAGGATTCCATAGTGGAGCTCTTTCACCGGACAAAAATGGATGGAAGAGCAGTCCGTCTGCACCTGGGCTAACGCGTGCAGCTATACGGGTAAGTACATCATACGAGCTAATGCCAAGACGTTTCGCGGTTTCGATTTCGCTGGCCGCCATTTCATCACGAACCCAGCGGAAGATCATGCCTCCATTATTTACTGGTCCGCCGACAACCCAGTGATTCTCCGTCAAAGCATAGCAAAAAGTACGTCCTTTTGGATCAGTAACCGGCTTGTCTACAACGGTGCGGATCGCTCCGCTCGTCCCAATTGTGGCTGCCACTTCACCAGGACGTATGGCGTTCACACCGAGGTTGGATAATACGCCGTCGGTAGCTCCTACAACGAAAGGAGTAGAAGCAGACAAGCCCATTTCTGCAGCATATTTTTCATTCAAGCCCTCGAGAATATGTGTTGTAGGTACAAGCGTGGACAAGCGTTCTGAAGTAATTCCTGCAATTTGCAACGCTTCTTCATCCCAATCCAGCTGCTCAAGGTTCATAAGCCCTGTTGCAGAAGCAATAGAATGATCGACAACATATTCATTGAACAGCTTAAACGTAACGTACTCACGGATCGATATAAATTTAGCCGATTGACTAAACAGCTCGTTGTGATCGTGTTTGAGCCATAGCAGCTTGGCAAGAGGGGACATGGGATGAATCGGAGTTCCGGTGCGGCGATAGATTTCGTGTCCGTTCAGCTCATCCTTTAATTTTCTCGCCCATTGATTACTGCGATTATCCGCCCAAGTGATGCATGGAGTAAGTGGATTTCCTGCGGCACCCATCGCGATCATACTGTGCATAGCTGTACTAAAGGAAGCAAACATCACTTGATCAGGTGCAATGCTACTTGTCTTCATAACTTCCTTAACCGTATGCATAACGGCATGGAAGATTTGTTCCGGATCCTGAACCGCTGCATCGGGAACAGGGGTGTGTAGCGGATATTCCTCACTTGCTTTTGCAACCACTTGTCCATTTTCTTCAAACAGGACCGATTTCGTGCTCGTTGTCCCGATATCAATACCTAGCATGTATGATTTCATAACGTAAGAGCCTTCTTTCTAAAATATAATTGGTAACGCAATTTGCCTAACACGAAGCAAGCAGTTCAGCTCGTGTTAGGCAATTCTCATTTAAGTGTACATGTATCCAGTGTACTATATGAAGTTTTTAGATGACAAAGCTTAACAGCAAAATAAGAATCAATGCGACTACGGAAAGAATACATTCCATAACGGACCAAGTTTTGAGCGTCTGCGATACAGACATATTGAAGAACTCTTTGATCATCCAGAAGCCGGCATCGTTGACATGGGACAAGAAGAGGGAACCTGCTCCTGTGGCCAGTACAACGAGCTCAACGCTTACACCAGGAGACATTGCAAGAACCGGAGCAACAATACCGGCTGCTGTCGTCATTGCCACTGTTGCAGAACCGGTTGCAACCCGGATCAGTGCCGCTACGAGCCATGCAAATAGAATAACGTTGATGTTAATGCTTGTAGCTAACTCCGCAATCGCATTGCCGACGCCGCTGTCAATCAGAACTTGTTTAAACGCGCCGCCGCCGCCGATGATCAGGATAATGCTTGCTGTAGGAGCAAGACACTCACTGGTAAACTTCGAAATTTCACTTTTGTTAAATCCGCGTGCAAACCCGAGTGAGAACAGTGCAAAGACGACAGAAATAAGGAGCGCGACAATTTCGTCACCGATGAACTCAAGGAAATGCGTAAGACCATTTGTACCTGCTGGATCTACAATCATCGCTACTGAACCGGCAAGCATAAGAATAACCGGCAGCAGAATAGTTAGCAGGGTAATACCAAAGCCAGGAAGCTCGCGTTCGCTCTTCAATGAGAATTGTTCAGCGAGTTCTACAGGAGGCTCAACATGTACTCTTTTGCTAATAATATTACCGAATACAGGTCCTGCGATAATTGCAGTAGGCAAACCGACCAGGATACTGTAGAAAATAGTCATACCTAAGTTTGCATTATATGCCTTAATCGCAATCATCGGAGCCGGATGCGGTGGCACCAGACCGTGCACGGTTGAGAGACCGGCCAGAATGGGAATACCAATTTTAATAATGGATAATCCCGTTTTTCTCGCGACAGTAAAGACAATAGGGATAAGCAGGATAAGACCTACTTCGAAAAATACAGGAATACCGACGATAAAACCAACGATCATCATTGCCCAGTGAACACGTTTTTGACCGAACCGATTAACCAGCGTTGTAGCAATACGTTCAGCCCCGCCGGACTCGGCCATCATTTTACCGAGCATTGTACCAAGACCAATAACGATGGCTATCGTTCCGAGTGTTCCACCAACCCCGCCGGTTATTGAGCTAATGGCGTCTTCAGCGTTCATTCCTGTAAGCAATCCAAGCATTAAGGCGGATATTAACAGGGAGACGAATGGATTCCATTTATATTTAGAAATCAATACGATAAGAAAAACAATCGTAATTAGTGTCCATATCAGCATCGTTGCCGTATGACTAAGTCCAAAAATACTATCCATAATTCGAAATCTCCTTTTCAGCCAATAAAGTAAAATTCGTAAGTCGTGTAAAACGAGAAGCGCTTACAAAAGCATCTTAAAAAACTTCATATCGAATACGAGTATACTTGTCGACAAGTTTGAGCGAAAAAGAGAAAGTACAACACTTGCACGTTTCTCAATTTGATTACCTAGGTACTTATTGTGGAGAGAAATCATAATGTTTTATGCAAAGTTTGCCTTGAATCATCAAAATAAAGCTTAACCTCATCCGCTACAACCTCAGAATCTCGGGTTTGCAGCCCCCGTATTAGTCTTCGGTGCTTCTCAATTACCGTTTCAATCCGCTCATGACCGTGCGAGAAAACTTCCTCTGTCGTAAGCAGCAGAACCGTCATAATAATCTGTCGGATGCTCTTCCATAAATGAAGCATTCGAGTGTGGTTAGCTTCTATAATAATCGTTTCATGGAAACTTAAGTCTTGGTAAGCAAATTCGACATAATCCTTATGTTTTGCTGAGAGCTCCATCTTATCAATGATATGCTGCAGCTTCATGATCAGCTGCTCCGGCAAATCTGATGATAATCGCTCCTGGACAAAGCTTTCAATAAGGTACCTTACGTCATACAGTTCATCCATATCCCGTTGACTAAGACCAAGGACGACCGCGCCCATCCGTTCTAATCGAAGCAAGCCTTCGTTTGAAAGCGTTTTAAATGCATCTCTAACGGGAGAACGGCTACTGCCAAATTGACTGGCGATTCGATTCTCAGACAGAACTTCTCCAACCGGAATTGCGCCATTAATAATTTGCAGTCGTAATTCGCTTACAATAAATTCACCAAGAGACTCTCCTTGTAACCAAGCAGCAGGATATCGCATGATGACGCTCCCATCTAAAAGTATACATGTATACAACTAGCTGTGACTTATCCTACACTATAAATAAAGGTTTTGTAAACGATTAATTTAAGAAAAATAAGCAGAATTTAATTCACTTTCCTAATTTAAACGAGGCAAAATAAGTACAATATCGCGTTAGCAGCCTATAGCCAGAGGAGCTATAAAATACAATGAAGGAGTGAAAAATTTTAAGGATAAATTGGTTATCCACATGTGTATAAATGAATTGTTTCGAGAGATGTTTTTTGGCGTTGTGGACAATTTTAATAAAATACACAAACATGTCGTAAGTAAAAAATGATAAGCTATATGAAGCCAGTTGACTTTTTGACTTGATCATGTTTAAATGTATAAAGGCATTTTCTGTGTTTATGAAAATGATTAAATTTCGATAATGTTATGGATTGCGCTAAGCAAATTAATACAGTTCATAAGCTCTACAAGATAGTTCAATCTGTACAGGATTCCTTTAAGGGGGTGCATACACATGAGACCAACGTTTAGACCGAACGTAAGCAAACGCAAGAGAAATCATGGTTTCCGGAAAAGAATGAGCACGAAAAACGGCCGTAAAGTTCTGGCAGCCCGCCGTCTAAAAGGCAGAAAAGTATTAAGTGCGTAATGCGTGCATAAAGACCACTACGGTGGTCTTTTTTTCTTAATATCGCTCATTTTACTTATAAATATAATTGTAGGACTACACTATATGATCGATTCGTTTATGTTCGTGGCGGATCGTCTATACTAGTTATGTTCATTTTTGAGGATTGCTAGGTAAGCAAGGAGAAGATTGCTCGTGCATAAGAGATTACGTTTACGAAACCGGGACGACTTTAATCGCGTATACCGTTATGGAAAGTCCTTTGCCAACTATCAATTTGTGGTATATGGATTGCGTCGCAAAGATGTCGATCAGTTTCGAGTCGGCGTATCTTGCAGCAAAAAGATAGGCAATGCTGTCGTACGCAATCGCATTAGAAGGATTATTAAAGAAATCATTCGACATCATGAAGCCGAAATAGTAGAACATATGGATCTTATTTTTATCGTTAGAAAAGGTGCTGCTTCCATGAGCTATCAAGAGATGGAGAAGAGTATCCTTCATGTCTTGCGAAAAGCTTCGCTGCTCAAGAAAAATGGCTTGAAATAGCGTTTTCTTTGTTCTTCTAATTATGGTATTATTTACGGTGGAATGGAAAGGTTAAGAGAGGGGTTATGAAGTGTCGCGATTCATGTTAATGAAGGGTAGAAAATGGCTCCTTCTTATCGCTGTCATTGCTTTGGTCTCCGTGCTAGCGGGCTGTTCTACGAATCCGTCTGCACACCTGACCACAGAAGACTTGAAAAACAGTGATTCATTTTGGAGAAGTAACGTCGTTTACTGGTTCTCACTTGCTCTAGATACTTTTGCGAATTGGTTTAATGGAGAGTACGGTTTAGCAATACTGGTCTTGGTGCTTATTGTCCGGACGTTAATTCTCCCATTAACTATTAAACAAGTCAAAAGCTCTAGAAACATGCAAAAGGTTCAACCTTTAATCAAGGAGATCCAAACAAAGTACAAGGATAACCCTGAGAAGCTGCAACAGGAAACAATGAAGCTATTCCAAGAGCATAAAGTTAATCCGATGGCAGGATGTCTACCTTTGATCATCCAGATGCCGATATATATTGCTCTTTACAATTCAATTTATATGAATTCCAATATCAGTCAGCATACGTTCCTGTGGATGGAGCTTGGCTCACCAGACAAGCTGTTTGTCTTGCCGGTTCTCGTTGCTGTAACGATGTGGTTCCAAACCTGGTACATGATGAAGCAAAACCCAAGTCAGCAGCAAGGTCCTATGCAATTCATGCTGTGGGTATATCCGATTCTGATGTTCGTCATGTCGTACCAATTCGCATCTGCATTGCCGTTGTATTGGTTCTATTCCAACATTTATACCATTGTACAAAACTTCTTCTTGTATCGTAATAACGATAAGCATTTGGCTGCTTCCAATGTTCAAGCTGCGACTAGCTCCAATAAGGGACAAGCCAAAGCAGGTAATGGTGCTAACAGATCGCAAATCAACAAGAAAAAGAAGAAGAAAAGAAAGTAATCCGCTTGTGGTGAAGGAGGCAAGGCGTTCTATATGACCACCGTCATTGCGACAGGTAAGACGATAGAAGATGCTGTCATGAAAGGATTAACTGAACTTGGTGTCAACCGGGAATCAGTTACGTTAAACGTCTTAGAGCAGCCATCCAGAGGATTTCTTGGACTTATCGGCGTTAAACCCGCTAAAGTGGAACTAACCCTTATACCTAAACGCAAGAGCGAGTCCGTCGTAACTGAGCCTGCCCGGATCCAAAATTTGAGCTTAACAGAATCAGTATCAGCTGTGTCTGAGGCAGACCCCTATTACGAGGCAAGTGAATTCATCAGAGAAGTTGCTGCTGGAATGGGGCTTGAGGTAGATATTGATATAAAGAAGAACAGAGATGGAAAAATCTTTAATATTACCGGTGATAATTTAGGTCTGATCATCGGACGTCGAGGACAGACGCTGGACGCACTTCAATATCTGGCGAACATCGTTGCGAATAAGCATTCTTCAAGCTTTGTCCGAATTGTGCTGGACGCAGAGAATTTCAGACAGCGACGCCGCAAAACATTGGAGGAGCTCGCTGAACGTCTGGCAGGACAAGTCATTCGTACAGGGAAAGAAGTCATTCTTGAACCGATGTCGTCTCAGGAACGCAAAGTTATTCATGCGAAGCTGCAGCATCACCGTCAGATTAAGACTTACAGTAAGGGCGAGGAGCCTAACCGTAGAGTGGTAATCACACCTAAATGATGTAATTCAATGAGAAATTTTGCGAATACGCAATGGCTTTCTGCGGGATGCGGGAGCCATTGCTTTTTTCATAGTATGGGCGAGTCTTTATACAAATGGTAAAGTAGGTGAACATCTTGATTAGTGATACTATAACTGCGATCTCCACTGCCGTTGGTGAAGCAGGGATTGCTGTGATTCGAGTAAGTGGACCGGATTCAATTACGGAAGTGGAGAAAATATTCAAAAGTAAAAAGCCACTCCATCTTGTGGATTCTCACACCGTTCATTATGGACATATTATAGAGCCAGACAGCAAGGAGCATATTGAAGAGGTGCTGGTCACTGTAATGAGAGCTCCGCGCTCTTTTACAACAGAAGATGTAGTCGAGATTAGTTCTCATGGTGGCGTTATTTCAGTTAAACGGATTATGGATTTGCTCCTTCAGATGAATATACGGGTCGCTGAGCCGGGTGAGTTCACGAAGAGGGCTTTTTTGAATGGCAGAATTGATCTGTCCCAAGCAGAAGGGGTTATGGACTTGATTCGTTCGAAGTCTGACCGGGCATTCTCTGTGGCATTGAAGCAGGTAGAGGGTTCACTGTCCTCCAAGATTAAAGCTTTGAGACACACACTGGTTGAGACGCTTGCTCATATCGAGGTGAACATTGATTATCCAGAGCATGATGTGGAGTCACTCACTTCTGAATTCATTAAAGAAAAATCCTCTTTTGTGATGAATGAGATCGCTAAGCTTTTAAAAACGGCAGAACAAGGAAAAATATTAAGAGAAGGCATTACGACAGCGATCGTAGGAAGACCGAACGTCGGAAAATCATCGCTGCTTAATACACTCGCCCAGGACAATCGTGCGATTGTGACCGATATTCCTGGAACAACCCGAGATGTCATTGAAGAGTTTGTTACGATTAATAATATTCCGCTCAAGCTACTGGATACTGCAGGTATTCGGGAGACGATGGATATTGTCGAGAAGATCGGGGTAGAACGTTCAAGGACAGCATTCAGTGAAGCAGACTTGATCTTAATGGTAGTAAATGCGAGCGAGCCGATTCATGATGATGAGATCGAATTGCTTGAACAAATCAAAGGCAGACAAGCCATTATCGTAATGAATAAGATCGATCTTCCTGCACAGGCCAATCGAGAGATTTTAGAGCGCTACGTAGATCCTGATCTCATTGTCCCGATGTCTGTGAAAGCCGAGGAAGGAATTGATGCGCTCGAAGCAGCGATTTCCCAGCTATTCTTCAGCGGCAGCCTTGAATCGGCTGATCTGACGTATGTGAGCAATGTGCGCCATATCTCCCTGTTGAAAAAGGCTAATCAATCTTTGCGTGATGCCTACGATGCAGCCGAGCAGTATATTCCGATTGATATGATTCAGATCGACGTACGAATGGCATGGGAGCATCTAGGAGAGATCGTGGGGGATACGGCACATGATGCTTTGATTGATCAGATCTTCTCTCAATTCTGTTTGGGTAAATAAACTATAAGCCGTTAGACGTTAGCTTACGATGCTACGATCCTTTTACACGAATGTAGTAACCTTCATCTTAACTTCAGCATGGGGATTCGTTATAATGGAGGATGGTGCTTGAGAAGGGCATCGATTTGCTTAAGTATTATGGTTATATCAATCGGATGAATAGTTTTCCGATTTTATTGTATAGATCCAAATTATAAGGAGGTAAGGACAATGGGATATGATGGCGGAACGTTTGATGTCATCGTCGTCGGTGCCGGTCACGCCGGTGTTGAATCAGCGCTGGCTGCTGCACGGATGGGTTGTAAGACGCTGATGGTGACTATCAATCTGGACATGATTGCATTCATGCCATGTAACCCGTCGATTGGCGGGCCTGCTAAAGGACATGTCGTTCGTGAGATTGATGCACTTGGCGGTGAGATGGGCCGCAATATTGACAAGACCTTTATTCAAATGCGGATGTTGAATACAGGTAAAGGACCTGCCGTTCATGCACTGCGGGCGCAAGCAGATAAATTCTCTTACCAGCATACGATGAAAGAGACGATGGAGAAGGAACCGAACCTGACGATGCGTCAAGGCATGGTGGATCGTCTGATCGTAGAGGATGGACAGTGCGTTGGTGTGATCACCCAGACAGGTACAGAATACCGGGCTAAATCGGTTGTTATTACAACAGGCACGTATTTGCGCGGCAAAGTGATTATGGGTGAGCTGATGTACGAGAGCGGTCCTAATAACCAGCAGCCTTCCATCAAGCTGTCGGATCATCTAAAGGAGCTGGGCTTTGAACTCGTTCGTTTCAAGACGGGAACTCCGCCTCGGGTGCATAAGGATACAATTGATTTTTCGAAGACAGAGATTCAGCCAGGCGATGAAGAGCCTAAATTCTTCTCATATGAGACTGAAGGATCGGATAATGAACAACTCCCATGCTGGCTGACGTATACGTCGACGGTGACCCATCAGATCATTAATGACAATCTTCACCGTGCTCCGATGTTTTCTGGTGTGATTGAGGGAACGGGACCAAGATATTGCCCATCCATTGAGGATAAGATTGTTCGCTTCAGCGATAAGCCGAAGCATCAAATCTTCCTTGAGCCGGAAGGCAAGAATACGAAGGAGTATTACGTTCAAGGTCTGTCCACCAGCTTACCAGAGGATGTTCAGCTTCAAGTTCTTCGTTCCATTCCTGGAATGGAAAATGTAGAAATGATGCGTAATGGTTATGCGATCGAATATGATGCCATGGTACCGACGCAGCTGCTTCCTTCTCTGGAAACGAAGCGTCTGCCCGGTCTATTCACAGCAGGTCAAATTAACGGTACATCCGGTTACGAAGAAGCGGCAGGACAAGGAATTATGGCAGGAATTAATGCGGCACGCAAAGCCCAAGGTAAAGAGGCGGTCGTGCTTGATCGTTCGCAGGGCTATATCGGTGTCCTTATCGATGATCTTGTAACGAAGGGGACGAATGAGCCATACCGTTTGCTTACTTCACGCGCCGAGTATCGTTTGCTGCTTCGCCATGATAATGCAGATCTGCGCCTCACACCATTAGGCAAAGAAATTGGCTTGATCTCGGAAGAGCGTTATGCGCGATTCCTGAATAAGAAGGAAAAAGTAGATCAAGAAATTGAACGTCTGCGCACAACGAGAATTCGCCCATCCGAAGTTAATGAACTGCTGGCAAGCCTCAATTCAGCGCCACTTCAAGATGGTACAACCTTGCTTACGCTTATGAGACGTCCTGAGATCACGTATAGCATTATTGAACAAATCTCTCCTGCACCTGATGAGCTGAACGCGGAAATGAAGGAGCAAGTAGAGATTCAGATTAAATATGCAGGCTACATTGAGAAGCAATTGATCCATGTAGAACGTCTTCAAAAAATGGAGAAGAAGAAAATTCCAGACTCCATCGATTACAGTGATATACACGGTCTAGCTATGGAAGCGAAACAGAAGCTCGATAAGATTCGCCCGATCTCCATTGGTCAAGCATCCCGTATTTCGGGCGTGACACCAGCCGATATATCGATCTTGCTCGTGTATTTGGAACATTACAATCGGGTAACTGCATCTAGGGGGTAACGATGGATCAAATACAGCATCAGCTGCAGGATCGTTTAGATTCGCATGGCATTTCTCTTACTGAGAAACAGTTGGAGCAATTTGAGCTTTATTTTAAAGAACTGGTATCTTGGAATGAAAAAATGAATTTGACAGGAATTACGGAGCGGGAGCAAGTCTATACGAAGCATTTTTATGACTCCGTTTCCCTTTCTTTTTATGTGGATATGAACAAGATTCATACCCTTGCAGATATAGGATCTGGAGCCGGATTTCCCGGTATTCCGTTGAAGATTTGTTATCCGCATTTGAAGCTTACGATTATTGATTCCTTGAATAAAAGAATTAACTTCCTTCAGCATATCGTAGATACCCTGGGGCTTACAGAAGTGGAGCTTATCCATGGTCGCGCAGAAGAGCTGGGAAGACGCACAGGATATCGGGATCACTATGATCTGGTTACGGCTCGAGCTGTCGCCCGATTGGCTGTACTGAATGAATTCTGCTTACCTTTTGTTCGAAAAGACGGTATCTTTGCCGCCATGAAGGGGAGCGATCCTACGGAAGAATTACAGGATGCTGAGTTTAGCCTGAAGGAGCTTAAGGCGAGGGTGATCGACACTCATGCTTTCCAGCTGCCGGTTGAAGAATCTGCAAGACATATTATTGTGATAGGTAAAACAAGCAATACACCGAAGAAGTATCCTCGGAAACCTGGAATGCCTCTGAAAATGCCGCTTGTTAAATAGTGAGAAAGAGAATGTTTCACGTGAAACATTCTCTTTTTTTATTGAGGACTGGACGTTTGTCATTAACGGGGCGATCAAGAAGGTCCATTTCAGTCCCTAGGAGACGATATACTCTCCTTACCTCGTGGGTGAACGGGATGCCTGACAAATGATTATGGCGAAGCAGCGTCCTTGCATGATGATAAATTAATGTGTAAAGGTGTTGAATGAGCTTATCCTCTTTGGATAATGGCACCTTTCTGGTTGACCCCTGAACTCTCACCCGACACCTCATTTGCTCCGAATAAACGCAAAGTGAATCGTTAAATGAATTTTCTTTTTTGCCTATAGAGATATCTGTTCCATCTTGTAGAACCTTCGAATGCCATCATTATCGAGTTCAAACGATGCCAAACAGAAAAAACAGAGGAAGTTAGTATGGCGATGCTTTGTTTTCATAGCTAATTTTCATAGAGGAAAAGAAAGAAATAAATCTATAGTTGAATAGGATTATCCGAGAAAAAGTGATAGAATACATAGTAGAATGAACGGGAGATCATGACATCTGTTTGATCTATGTAGTAGAGGATGTTAGAAATTCAATTGTGGTTCAATCTGATGGGATATCGTGATATTTATGTCGTATAAAGTGGAGCATCAACACCATTCCTACTGAAATTTACAACTTTACATAGTCAGGTGTAGCATGCTGCAATTCTTTGTATACCGAAGCGAAAGGTAAGACAGCGAAGTGTCCTTCAAGGCACTATTATGAAATTAGGTGGTAATATACGGAATGAAAGAACAATTTTCTAAGTTATTTGGTTTGACGGAACGCAGTAGCGGGGATGAAGTAAAGCAAATTCCGATTAACGAAATTGTCAGCAGCCCGTATCAGCCCCGTACGATTTTTGATGACGAGAAGATTGATGAGTTATGCCAGACGATCAAAACGCATGGTGTTATTCAGCCGATTGTAGTCCGTATTCGTAATTCCCAGTATGAAATAATTGCTGGTGAGAGACGCTGGCGTGCCGTGAAGAAGCTTGGAATGGAGCATATCCCAGCGATTGTACGAGAATTCAATGATTCTCAAGCGGCTTCCATTGCTCTCATTGAAAATCTGCAGCGCGAAGGGCTTACGGCCATAGAAGAAGCAGTAGCCTATCAGAAATTAATAGATTTACATCAGCTGACACAAGAGAGCCTTGCTCAGCGTCTTGGGAAAAGTCAGTCAACGATTGCGAACAAAATTAGACTCCTGCATCTTCCTGAGGAAGTGAAGAACGCACTGATGGTACGTAAAATTTCAGAACGACATGCCAGAGCGTTATTGTCACTCGATAATTTGGAGTTGCAGCTTAAATTGTTAGAGGAAATCATCAGCAAAGAGCTGAATGTTAAACAAACCGAAGCGAGAGTTGCTTTTTATAAGGAAGCGACAACCGTTAAGAAATCGAAACGTATCTCCTTTACGAAGGATGTACGTCTGGCATTGAATACGATTCGTCAGTCCATAGATATGGTGTCTGGCTCAGGCATGGATATTAAGACGAAGGAATCTGATCATGAAGATCATTACGAAATCGTGATTCAGATCCCTAAGCGCAAGTAATGTATAGTTCTCAAGCGGCAATTTAGCCGCTTTTTTAGATAGCAGAATTGAGGGGAAGGATTACTCATTTTGAGCATTGTCAGCAAATCATATCTTGAATGACGAGCGTATAAATGAAGGATCAAGGCTGCCGCTGCCTATCTGATAAATGTATCTCATACCCCAAGGAATGACTTCTATATTTGAGGTGAACGAAGTGTCGAAGATTATTGCCGTAGCAAACCAGAAGGGCGGAGTAGGGAAGACTACGACTTCCGTCAATTTGGGTGCGGGGATGGCCTCGTTAGGTAAACGAGTGCTACTCGTAGATATAGATCCCCAAGGGAATACAACCAGTGGGGTTGGTATTAACAAAGCAGATGTAGCCCATTGCATTTATGATGTACTTATTGAAGAGATTCATCCCAGAGAAGCCATTGTAGAGACAAATATTCAAGGCCTGCATATTATCCCTGCTACAATCCAGCTTGCAGGTGCAGAAATTGAACTAGTTTCAACGATATCCCGTGAAGTGCGACTCAAGAAATCACTGCAGCTCGTGAAGGACGAGTATGATTATATCCTCATTGATTGCCCTCCATCCTTGGGCATGCTCACCATTAATTCGTTAACAGCATCTGATTCCGTCATTATTCCTATTCAGTGCGAGTACTATGCCCTGGAGGGATTGAGTCAGCTGTTAAACACCATTCGGCTTGTACAAAAACATCTGAATACCTCACTGCAAATTGAAGGTGTGTTATTGACGATGTTCGATGCGCGTACTAATCTAGGTATACAAGTAATTGAAGAAGTGAAAAAGTATTTCCAACAGAAAGTGTATCAGACGATTATTCCAAGGAATGTACGTTTGAGTGAAGCTCCATCTCATGGTCAGTCCATCATTACTTATGACCCTCGATCAAGAGGTGCTGAAGTATATTTAGAGTTGGCAAAGGAAGTGATCTCATATGAGTAAGCGTTTGGGTAAAGGCTTGGATGCACTTATACCTTCGCTTTCGATTAACGAAGATGACAAGATTGTGGAAATACCACTGAGCCAGCTGCGAGCAAATCCCTACCAGCCTAGAAAATCGTTTGATGAAGATTCCATTCAAGAGTTAGCTGAATCGATTCGACAGCATGGTGTAATTCAACCCATCATCGTACGAAGTGTGCTGAAGGGGTATGAAATTATTGCAGGAGAACGTCGTTTTCGGGCATCCCAATTTTGTGGCAAATCTACCATTCCTGCGGTCGTAAGAAACTTCACGGAACAACAGGTGATGGAAATTGCCTTGATCGAAAATCTGCAAAGGGAGAATTTGAATGCAATGGAGGTCGCTGTTGCATATCAAGGACTGATGGATCAGTTTTCCCTCACGCAAGAAGAGCTTTCCATGAAGGTGGGCAAATCAAGATCCCATATCGCCAATTTCTTACGCCTGCTAGCGCTACCCGAGGAAGTGAAGGATCATGTTTCACGTGGAACATTATCCATGGGACATGCGAGAGCCATTGTTGGCATCAAGGAACAGAAGGTCGTCAAAGAGTTGGCAAAGCAATGCATTCAACAACAGTGGAGTGTACGTGAGTTAGAAGAAGCCGTGCAACAGTTGGATCGCAAAAATGAAGATCAAAAAGCGAAGATTAAACCGAAGAAGAGAGATCCTTATATTGAAAATGTAGAAGAAAGCCTGCGCAATCGATTCCAAACCACAGTGAAGATCAAGGCCAACAAAGACAAAGGCAAAATCGAGCTTAACTATTACAGCCAACAGGATCTGGAAAGATTACTAGAGCTGCTGCAATTGCAGTAGCTATTCAGACCAACGATTTGTAAACAGAATTTCAGGTTACTTGAAGCTGAATATGGATTCTCTGGTGCGATCAAAGGATAGGCAAGGTAATGAAGGGTGTTCGTATGAGATGACATATCGTCCTCTTACCGTAAAGGGAAGATGAGGTATGTCATTTGTTGTGTTTAGGGAGGGCTGACATATGAAGGGGAACAGAGAAGACATCATCTATTTAGACCATGCTGCGACGTCTTGGCCGAAACCGGAATCGGTGAGGGAAGCCATGCTGCAGGCGATGGAGATGGCAGGAGCCAACCCAGGCAGGGGAAGCCATTATATGGCTGTACAAGCCAGCAGGGTATTATTTAATACAAGAAGAAAGCTGGCAGAGCTGTTCAATATTCATAACCCGAATGATATTGTGTATGCTTTTAACACAACACTCGCATTAAACATGGCGATCAAAGGAATCGTGGATTCGGGTGATCATATTATCACCACCATGATGGAGCATAATTCTGTCCGAAGACCGATTGAGTATTTGAGACAGCACAAGCAGGTGGAGGTGGATTATCTCCCCCTTGATGATCATGGACAAATCTCCATTTCAATGTTAGAACAGACGATTCGAAATCATACCAAGCTTATCGTTGTATCTCATAGCTCAAATCTATTAGGGAGCATTCAGCCTCTTGAAGAGATAGGACGGATTGCAAAAGAACATCAGGTTCACTTTCTCGTTGACGCCGCGCAAAGCGCTGGTGTTCTGGGTATTGATGTTAGACGAATGGGAATAGACATGCTGGCCTTTCCAGGTCATAAAGGATTGTTAGGACCGCAAGGTACCGGAGGGCTGTACATTCATCCCTCTATCGATTTAGAACCCCTGGTCCACGGTGGAACGGGAAGTCAATCAGAAGCGATCGATCAGCCAACCGTAAGGCCGGATCGTTATGAATCGGGGACACCCAATACGATAGGTATTGCCGGATTAGGCGCAGGTGTAGACTATGTACTGAAGATGACAACAGAGCAAATATATTCTCATGAATGGAAACTGACGCAGCTGCTGATGGAGGGCCTGGCCCAAATACCAGGCATTCAAATACTCGGTCCAAGCCTGGGAGAACCGAGAAGTGGACTTGTGGCTTTTTATAGCGAAAAGCTAGACTCTGCAGAGCTGGCCTTTAAATTAGATAGGAAATTCGGAATTGCGGTTCGCGCGGGGTATCATTGCACTCCACTCGCCCATGAAAGCGCAGGTACAGCGAAGCAAGGTGCAGTGAGAGCTAGTTTTGGTGTAAACTCTAATGAGAGAGAAGTAGTCACCTTGCTTGCTGCAGTTCGTGAGCTTGTGGATGAGGATTTGGCATAAATCCCAAAAAGAACAACGTGAAGACGTTAGGAGTAGGAGCAATAAATGACAGAGATTAATGAGCTGATTCTGGAACAACTGCCTTTGATTGTGTTTGGGATTGTATTGGTAATGATTATTTTATTGATCATGTTGATGGTTCAGACCGCAAAAGTCAGTAAACTGCGAAAAAACTACAACAAATTTATGTCCAGTACGGGTGTGGAAGATTTAGAGTCTTTACTACTGAATTTGAAGGTACAAATGGATGCCATTGAGGACGAGCAAGGTGAGAACAGAGATAGGGTAGCCAGAATGAATAAAAAACTTGATAGAATCCAAGGAAAAATGGGTATTAAACGGTATAATGCTTATGGTGACCGTGGAGCAGATCTCAGCTTCTCCATTGCCATGTTGAACGAGAAAGAGGATGGACTTGTCCTAACCGGACTCTACAATAGAGATGGTTCATACGTATATGCCAAGCCCCTTCAAGGGGGAGAGTCCACATACACGCTCTCAAACGAAGAGAAGGAAGCCATTATTCTTGCACGGCAAGCAGAGTAGAGCGATTATGCCATTCTACAAGCGCAGCATATAGGCTATTTGCAATAATGTTGGACATCCGGACAACAAGACTTAGCCGAGTGTTTTGCAGAACAAAATATTCCATAAAGCCGCCGACATTGACGATTCCTGTTAAGTGGATATCGCCTACCGGCGGCAGTTCTTTATTTACACCAGCTCCAGGTTTAAGGGGACCTGAAGCGACCTGGATGCATCCCACACTGGAGGCTTGCCCTAAACAGGCATCAATCCCGATAATGTATGGATCTCTGTGCTTGCTGTAAATCATGGTGAGTGTATCTTGGAGATTCATGGCGTGAACCGGATCTTCAAGCGTCCCATAGAGATGGAAGAATGGGCTGTTATGCTCGGATAGTGCTGTTCCAACAAGTGGGCCCAGGCAGTCGCCTGTAGATCGGTCGGTGCCAATGCATACGATAACAACCTCTTTGTGATTAGGTGCCTCAAACAGGTGGAATAATAAACGATGAATAATAGCTGAATGTACTCCCGGATCGGTATGCTGCAGCTTTAAACCAGGCATGTCCTGCAAATTTATCGCTTTTGGAATCCGATTCATAGCGCACTATCTTCCTTTCGTGCTTGGATTAGTAGTAAATAGTATATGGAAGAAGCTTGGTTTTTATACTTGGGGCATTTTCGTATTCATAGACTGGAGGTATAGGATGGAGTTGTGGCTTACCATCTCATTTGATTCAACGCAGCAGGCTCTTCGCGCAGAAATGCTGCTCGAATATGCAGGAATTGAAATTGACACCTATCCTACCCCGAAACAAATAACGGCAGGCTGCGCACTGTCCATCCAGTTTCCAGCGGAAGAATTAAGACATGTTAATCAAATCATCGTGAGTGAAAAAGTAGAGATTCGCGGCATCTATGAAAAGAAAGGTGCTGAATATATACAAGTGGAATGGTGTGAACACGAAGGGGAGGAGTATTAATGTGGTTTGAAGCATCAGGAGCTGCTCCTGAAACCGAAACAAATGAAACACCGGAGGAGACTTCTGGAACAGAAGGCGCTGCACCAAATGAAGGAAGTACAGATACAGGAGGAACTGCTTCGGATCCTGCAACTACTCCCGATGAGGGAACACTCACTGAAAATGTAGGGGAAGCTGTTCAAGGATCAGTTGATGAAGCCAAACGCTTAAGTGATGTTTTTTGGGACTGGCTCACGGATACAAATATGTGGATTCATTACGCAGGAATCGCGCTGCAGATTATAATTGTATTTATACTTACGCGAATCGCGATTAAGGTACTTCATAATGTCATTGATCGGTCGCTGTTGAATCGTCAGTCAGAGAGAAGAATCAGAATCAATAAGAGACGTGTAAACACGGTAGGGGAGCTGCTAAAAAATGTGGTCTCTATCGTATGTAACTTCATTCTTGTACTGCTCATTCTATCTCAAATGGGAGTGAATCTTGGACCAGTGCTGGCCAGCGCCGGAGTACTCGGGTTAGCCATCGGTTTTGGTGCGCAAAGCTTAGTCAAAGACATTATAACCGGATTTTTCATTATATTAGAGGATCAGTTCGCGGTAGGCGACGTTGTTCAATCAGGAACGCTGAAGGGGACAGTTGAGGTCATTGGTCTTCGAACAACGAAGATCGTTAGTTTTACAGGAGAAGTGCATATTATCCCTAATGGTACCATTACGACGGTAACTAACTTCTCAATGGCCAATTCCCGGGCGGTTGTGGATATACCAATGAAGGGCGAAGAGCAGCTAGGTGAGAGCATGAGAATGGTTAAGGAAGCGGTCCAGAATCTCCCTGAGCGTAACAGCAACGTCCTAATGGTGCCGGAGGTCGTTGGCATACAATCCATGACAACCGCTGAATATGTGATTCGAGTAGTGGCAGAATGTCTGCCCAATGCCAATCATGAAGTTGAACGTTTAATAAAAATGGATGTAAAAGAAGCGCTGGAATATAAGGAGAGCGTGAGGCTTGCTGAACTGGAAGCCGCCGCAGCCAATGAAGAGAATACGGGGGATGGTTCGAATGGAGCGTAAAGTGTTTAATCTGGGGGACATCGTTCAGATGAAAAAGCCTCATCCTTGCGGAAGCAATGAGATGGAAATTATCCGCATGGGGATGGATATTCGAATTAAGTGTGTAGGCTGCAAACATAGTGTACTTGTACCACGCCCAAAGTTTGAAAAGAACTTTAAGAAAGTACTCCGCTCAGCTGAGGATCCGCAAGGACAAGAATAGCAAACGATACTTGCCAAGGGACAAGGAAAAGTGTATAATATAAAATACTGCGGAAAGGTACCCAAGAGGTTATAAGGGGACTGACTCGAAATCAGTTAGGCGCCTCGCGGCGTGCGAGGGTTCGAATCCCTCTCTTTCCGCCATACCATTTAACTGTTATATATATAGAGATTAGGCCCTGCATTTTATGCGGGGTCTTTTGTCGTTATGGAAGCGAGCGTTATGCTTAAGAAATGTTTAAGATCGCAACCAAAAAAGGACCCTTTCGGGCCCTTTATGGGGGGCAGTGCATTTTTTTAAAGAAAACATCTTTTACGACAGCTTCAGTTAGAAGCTCGGTGTACTGCTACGCAATACCAGTGCATCTGAATCCATCATTACTTCATCAATTGCACATTACCTTCCGCTTCTATCGCCACGTTAAAGACCCTCCTTCAAATGAATAGTCCGGCTCTGTCTTCAAATCATCCAACGGAACCACACCTCTCTGTGAAGCACTGCCTTGATTGTATTATATCCGTATCAACGAAATATAATCTGGATTACAATTAGTAAAGTTTGGGTTGGTTAATGTTCAGCATATTATAAACATAAAAAATCGGATTGCCTTGTTACTCAGCTGTTTAGTGAACTCGGGCTTTGGTCAGCTTCTTCCATTTCCGATTATGGTTCGATGTTTCAGGGAAAGCCTCCCCTTTTTTAAGCTTGATCCGCTTGGGATCGTTGATCTCGGTATGGAAGCTTCTTTCACCGATCTCCGTGTATTCTCCATCATTAGGAGCTTTATCCCCTGGTTCAAATTCGGTTTTTTCACCCATTTGAATTTCCTCCTTCATTGTTCTGATCAAAAATATGTGCCACATTGGCTATTGTGCGCAGTCTCTCGTATGTTCATGTCTGATCATCATTGGTAAAACAGAACATGTGCTTGCACTCAATTAATGAAAATGGTATAATGATATGGTGCGAGTTTAATCTCGTTCCTTGCTCTTAAGCGATGACTTGAGGGCCTTAAGTCCATAAGGAGGTGCTAATATGCGCAAATACGAAGTGATGTACATTATTCGTCCTGACATTGAACAAGAAGCTGTTCAAGCTGCAGTCGAAAAATTCCAAGGCATCATCTCCAACGGCGGTGGTGAAATTACAAAACACGACGTAATGGGTAAACGCCGTCTTGCGTATGAGATCAAGAAATTCCGTGATGGTCATTATGTGTTGGTTAACTTCAACGCTGAGCCAGCTGTCGTTTCTGAAATGGAACGTATCATGAAAATTTCTGACGAAGTAATTCGTTATCTCATTACGAACGACGTTGTTGCTTAATTCGTTTCAAGTGATTTTGTAAGAACTACGCTCAGAAGGAGGGGATTAGATTGTTAAACCGAGTCATTCTGATCGGCCGGTTAACTCGTGACCCAGAATTGCGATACACGCCTGCAGGGGTAGCCGTAACGCAGTTTACAATTGCTGTAGACCGTCCGTTTACAAGCCAAGGCGGGGAAAGAGAAGCTGATTTTATACCGGTCGTTACCTGGAGACAGCTAGCGGAGACTTGCGCAAACTATTTGCGTAAAGGCCGTTTGACAGCCGTCGAGGGGCGCATCCAAGTAAGAAACTACGAGAATAACGAAGGAAAGCGTGTATACGTAACTGAAGTTATTGCAGATAACGTTCGCTTCTTGGAATCCAACCGTGATGGCGGAAACGCGAATAACGGTGGTGGTATGCGTGAAGAGCCTTCTTATGGAGGCGGCGGCCGCGGGAATAATAGCAATAACAATTTCTCACGGAACAATCAGGATCCTTTTTCCGATGACGGAAAACCGATTGATATTTCGGATGATGATTTGCCATTTTAATTAGGAAGGACTGAATAGCATGAGCTTCAAACAAAGAGAAGGCGGAGACAACGATAAAAGACCGGCTCGCCGCGGCGGCCGTAACAAACGTCGTAAAGTGTGCTTCTTCACTGTTAACAAAATTACTCACATTGACTATAAAGATACGGATCTGCTTCGTAAATTTATCAGTGAGCGCGGAAAAATTTTGCCACGTCGTGTAACAGGCACAAGCGCAAAATACCAACGCATGTTGACGATTGCAATCAAACGCTCCCGTCAAATCGCATTGCTTCCGTACACAACTGAATAGTTAACGATTCAGTGAAGGGGAAGGACAGTCTGCTACTTAGCAGGCTGTCCTTTTTTTTGTAGGGTTGTTCCTTGAATGGTAGAACGAATATAATAGAATACATAGATTGTCTAGATAATTGTGATGGTAGAATGTTGGATTCGAACAGATATCTAGTGGGAAAGTAGTAGTCAGAAGTGATTCAAGAAGACGTATATATGTAAAAGCTTGAGGAGTGAATATGAACAAACAGCGGCAGTACAAACAGAAGCGAAGATCAAGCGGACCCATTGTTTTTGTTTTTCTAGTATTGGGTCTTGTCTATTATATGTCTCAAACGGAATCATTTAATATAGATTGGGGAAGTCCTACTCATCTGTTTGAAGCGGAGGAACCCAAGCAGGTAACCGAACTCCATCCGGAAGTGGCAGCGAAGAAATCTCAGCTAGTGGAGTTAGCGAAGCAAAAAGGCATACAAGTTATGATTACAGAAGGTCACCGCAGCGAAGAGAGGCAAAATGAGCTGTATGAGCAAGGACGATCGACGGAAGGACAGATTGTCACCTCTGCAAGGGGAGGAGAATCTTATCATAACTATGGACTTGCGATTGATTTTGCGATTCGGGTATCTGAAGACAAAGTGATATGGGACTTGGAGTATGATGGGAACAATAATGGTGAATCTGATTGGATGGAAGTGGTCACCATAGCCAAAAGTCTTGGATTTGAGTGGGGCGGAGACTGGGTCAATTTCCCTGATTATCCGCATCTTCAGTATGATTTTGGCTATAGTATTGCTGAACTACAACGCGGGAAGAGACCACCAGGATATGAGCTCGAACCAGAAGATCTGGAAGCAAGTGAATAACATAGCAGTCAGCCATTTTACGGTTTCATGTGATAGGGAAGAAGTAAATAATCTTAGGAGAAGTAAGCTCTGCATATAGGCAGAGCTTACTTTTTTCGTAGAATGTTATGAATATATAGCAACCCCAATCATTTTTTGATTTATTCACAAGATTCATCATTTTTGACTTGAAATTAATAAAGATAATTGTATAATAGGAAAAAAGTTCTATTATAATCTACAAATATAATAGAAGTATAAAGCACCTGTTAATTTAAGTTGAAGGAACAGAACCACGCTTATCTATAGCATAATTCCACTTTCTACCTCATTTACAGAATCATCATAGCAGACATACTCAAATCTACAAAGTTATATATATGTCATATTACATTACACAATAATTTTAAATTTAGCTATAATCAATTAATAAACGTAAACTATATGTCAAGTTTTATCTAAAAACCAGATGTTTTACGGAGAAAATTCGCCTCACAATCTAGATGTTTAGATCTATAAAAACAGGCCTATATACCCCGTCACGAAACATTTAAACTACATTTTTAATAAAAGTATGAAAAAATTATTGACGTTAGTAATATTTACACGTATTATTACAATAACTTATTCGGAATTGAAAATGTAGGTCTGTCTTACATTTATTGACCTTTGGTATAAAAATTCCTACATTTTTCACATTTCGACCTCATAGACTTAGCAATAAGCTGTAAGACCATCGAATGATCATTTTAGCTCCATTCCACAACTAGAGAAGTCCGCATCTTATGAGACTTGCCATCATAAATTAAACATTATTCACTATACACTTCGCTCTAACATTATACAAACTAGCATTTTCGCTCTATTTCTTTCATCACACAACAGTGCATCATGATTAAATGTACTCACCTCTGTAATTATTCATGGATAAATATTCATACATAATTATCCTGATAATTTATAAGCAAGAAGCATTATAGAATTTTACGAGGAGGATTTTCATGAGAAAGAGATTTTCGCTAATGCTTGTGATCATGCTCATGCTGGTAACTGTGCTGGCAGCATGCTCCGGCGGATCAACAGCTGAAGAACCAGCGACGGGGGAAACACCTGCAGAAACAACGGAACCGGCAGAGACAACAGAAGAGCCGGCAGAAGAACCAGCAGCAGAAGATGCTACGCAAAACGATGGTCTGTTTGAAGCGACAGACATGTCCGCGAATCCAGGGACAGCAACAAGCCGTACTGACACTCTGATTGTAGGGATTACATCTCCTGCAGGTATTTTTAATCCTATCTTTGCAAGTACAACCTACGATATTTGGGTAAATGATCTTATTTTTGAATCCTTCCAAGGTATCAATGCTGATGGAACCTACTCTCCTCGACTTGCAGAAAGCATCGAGGTTAGCGAAGACGGTTTGCAATATACCTTCAAGCTGAAGCCGGATCTGAAATACACGAACGGTTCTCCAGTAACCGTAAACGACTATTACTTGGCTCTTAAAATGTACCATGACAGCAGCTATGATGGTCAATCCGATCCACTTTCTTGGAAAATTAAAGGTGGACAGGAGTATTATGATGGTACAGCCGATGAAATTTCGGGTGTAACCATTGTTGATGATCATACTGTCGAAGTTGAAGTTACGGAAGCAACAGCTTTGACACAAGTATACTTGGCAGGAGTTCCGTTCATCCCTTCTGATTACTATGGTGAACCTTATACCCAAGGCAACCTGGATGGGGTTAAAGCACTGAATGACAAGCCAATTGGCTCCGGTCAATATGTAATGAAATCCTTTGCGCCAGGCCAAGAAGTTGTATTTGAAGCAAACCCAGATTATCACCTGGGAGCTCCAAAAATTAAAAATGTAATTTACAAAACGACTACGGACGAAACAAGACTTGCAATGCTGGAGTCCGGTGAAATTGATATGGATATGCTCACAGTAGATGAAGATAATGTTGAAATGGCTCAGCTCCTTGGATTCTTGGATCTGAATATCTTCCCTACTAACGGATATGGATATATCGGTATGAATCATACAAGTCCGAAATTCTCGGATGTAAAAGTCCGTCAAGCATTGGTATATGGCCTCAACCGTGCTGAGATTGTAGAAGCGGTATATGGTAAATTTGCCGATGTTATCAATATTCCACAATCCAAGCAATCTTGGGCTTACACAGAAGAGGGAATTGAAGCCTATGCGTTTGACACGGAAAAGGCAAAATCACTTCTAGATGAAGCAGGATGGACTGTAGGATCTGATGGTATCCGCGAGAAAGACGGTGAGAAATTCACAATCGATTTCTCTGCTACAGCGGATAACGTCGTAGTAGATGCACTTCTTCCAATTCTAACTGCAAACTATGAAGAGCTTGGCATTGAAGTGGTAGCTGAAGTGCTTGATTTCAACGCTATCACTGAAAAAGCACAAGCAGGCAACTTCGAGATGTTCTTCATGGCATGGGGCTTGACTCCAGATCCTGATACAACCGTATATACTACGGATGGTGCACAGAACCGTCTTGGTTACTCTCACCCAGCTTATGACGAGCTGGCTGCACAAGGTAAGGCAGAACTTGATCTCGAGAAACGTAAAGAAATTTACGCTAAGGCATATCAAGAGCTTAATGCAACAATTCCGGATATCTTGATGTACCAAAGACGTGACGGCTGGGCAATCAATGGCCGCATCAACGGACTAGAAATTACACCTTACAAAGACTTTACTATTGATCTGTACAAAGCCGAAATCGGAGAATAATTAAATCAGCATGATGATAAGCTCAGCTCTGGCAAGGGCTGGGCTTATCTACTTTTCTAACCGGGAGGAATATTATGAAGCAGTACATTATCCGGAGGCTGCTGCAAATGATTCCGACGATGATCGGAATCACCATTATCTTGTTTGCCATAACAGCATTGGTGCCTGGAGACTTTATCACATCACAGCAAAATCCGCAGATGACGGAAGAAAGAGCGGCTCAGCTGCGAGCAATATATGGTCTGGATAAACCCCCTGTAGAACGGTATTTCACATGGGTAGGTAATATGATTACAGGTAACATGGGTGAATCGCTTCAGCATAAGCGGGCTGTTACTGATGTTATCGGAGATTATGTGTGGAATTCCTTTATTATTGCATTCTTTAGTATGATCTTAAGCTGGATTATTGCCGTATTTACCGGTGTATTCTCTGCGAAATTTCAATATTCATTCTTTGACAAGATCGTAACTTTGTTCGTGTTCCTATGTATGTCGCTTCCTTCCTTCTTCATTGGACTCGTATTAATTAAGTTTCTTTCTGTTGATCTGGGGTGGTTCCCTGTAGGGGGAATGAGTTCAGCTGGAGCGTCTAATATGTCAATTTGGGCATATTTTTTAGATGTTCTAAATCATAGCTTCCTGCCAATACTCGTGTTGACAATGCTGAGTACAGGAACGCTGACTCGATATTTCAGAACAAGCATGCTGGAGGTTATTCGGCAGGACTATGTTCGTACGGCCCGTGCTAAAGGCCTGAAAGAGAGAACCGTTATCTTCAAGCATGCGCTTCGTAATGCCATGCTTCCTGCCATTACATTAATGGGATTTGAACTTCCGAGCTTATTTGGAGGAGCCATTATCCTTGAAAAAATATTCGTATGGCCTGGTGTTGGACAAGTGTATATGGAGTCAATAAGCATGCGGGATTATCCATTTATGCTTGGTTTCACAGTCTTCATCTCGGCACTAACCTTAATAGGTACACTGCTGTCGGATGTGCTCTATGGAACTGCAGATCCTAGAATAAGGTTAAAGTAGGAGGAGATTACATTGGCGATTGAGGCTGCACCCCTTAAGTCGAATACTCAAGTTCCAGTTAAGCGGCCAGATTCTCCGTGGCGTATATCGTTACGTCGATTTACTCGCAACCGGCTCGCGGTAATGGGACTTTTCATTTTAGTATTTATGGTATTGTTCTGTGTGTTTGGTCCGATGATGTCCCCGTATAACTTGACAGACTATTCTGTAGCGAACAAGAACCAGCCGCCGAATGCACAGCACTGGCTCGGTACGGATAAGCTCGGCCGGGATATACTGCTTCGAATTATGTTGTCCGGCAGAATATCGTTATTGGTAGGATTTGTAGCCACCTTTGTTGCCGTTCTGCTCGGATCTGTACTCGGTGCCTTGGCAGGGTTCTATAGAAGATTTGTAGATACGATCATTATGCGTGTTGCTGAAATCTTCATGGCGATTCCCTCGTTACCGTTGTTGATCATTATGGGTGCGATTTTGTCCGATTTGAAGGTTCATCCGGATAATCGAGTTTACTTCCTTATCCTGATTATGGGTGTGATGGGATGGACAACTCTATCAAGATTGGTACGTGGCCAGATTCTATCTCTGCGTGAGCAAGAATTTATGCAGGCAACAGAGGCGCTCGGACTTCGGGATGGACGTAAAATATTCCGACATTTAATTCCGAATACAGTCCCGATCATTATCGTATCCTCTACATTGCTTGTAGCAAGCATGATCTTAAGTGAATCTGCACTGAGTTACCTGGGACTGGGCGTTGTGCCTCCTACTCCATCTTGGGGCAATATGATATCGGATGCCAACA
Source organism: Paenibacillus provencensis (assembly GCF_042678545.1). Classification (NCBI taxonomy): domain Bacteria; kingdom Bacillati; phylum Bacillota; class Bacilli; order Caryophanales; family Paenibacillaceae; genus Paenibacillus; species Paenibacillus provencensis. The sequence goes on from NZ_JBHTKX010000002.1 coordinate 39,020, forward strand.
GTCTGATTGAGTTTCGTAAAAGACCTTGGGTCTGGATTCCACCAGGGGTATGTATCTTGGTAACTGTAATTGGAATTAACTTAATCGGTGACGGGCTTCGTGATGCGCTCGATCCTAAAATGAAAAAGTAGGGAGATGCGAACATGGCAAAAGAACTTGTAGAATTTCGCAACTTAAAAACGCATTTTCATACATCCGCCGGGATCGTCAAAGCCGTAGATGACGTCAGCTTTACTATACGAGAAGGCGAGACCGTATGTGTCGTTGGTGAATCAGGCTGTGGTAAGAGCGTGACGGCGATGTCACTTATGCGCTTACTGGAGGTTCCCTCGGCTGGAGGCGAGATCTTATTCGAAGGCAGAGATATATTGAAACTGAGTAATAATGAAATGCGCAAGCTTCGCGGCAATGAAATATCGATTATATTCCAGGAGCCGATGTCTTCCTTGAACCCCGTTCTCACGATTGGGGAGCAAATCAGTGAACCGCTCATGCTGCACCAGCTGCTGGATAAGAAGGAAGCACGCAAGAGAGCCATTGAGCTGATCAGCCTCGTCGGGATTCCGCGTCCGGAGGTCATCGTGGACTCCTACCCTCATGAGCTGAGTGGAGGGATGCGGCAGCGGATTATGATTGCGATTGCCCTAAGCTGTAATCCTAAGCTGCTGATCGCCGATGAGCCGACAACAGCACTTGATGTAACAATACAGGCACAGATTCTCGATCTGATGCGGGATATTAAAGAGAAGTTCAATACTTCGATCATGCTCATTACACATGACCTTGGCGTTGTTGCCGAGATGGCAGATTACGTTGTCGTTATGTATGCCGGTAAAGTCATCGAGGAAGCTTCCGTATATGAGCTGTTCAGAGAACCAAAGCACCCTTATACCAAAGGATTACTTAAAGCAAAACCAATTATTAACCAACGACAGGAGCGTCTCTATTCCATACCAGGACAGGTACCTAACCCCGTGGATTTGGAGAACAACTGTCACTTCCATGATCGCTGTGAATTCTGTATGAGTATTTGCCGTGAGAAGGAGCCGCCGCTTCAAAAGGATGAGCAAGGACATAAAGTGGCTTGCTGGCTGTACGAGGAGGAGGCGAAGGTAAGATGACAGAAGCAACGAGTGCGACAATGACGGAAGCAAGACCAAGTAGTGTAGCAGAACCGCTTATGGAGGTCAAAAACCTCAAGAAGTATTTTCCGATCACAGGTGGTGTATTCCAGCGCCATGTCGGGGATGTAAGAGCGGTAGATGATGTATCATTTACGATCTATAAAGGCGAATCCTTTGGACTAGTCGGCGAGTCTGGCTGCGGCAAGAGTACGATCGGCAGAACCATACTTCGTCTATTGGAGAAAACAGATGGAAGTGTTCTTTTTAAAGGTCAGGATGTCCATAAGCTGTCTAAACAGCAGCTGAGAAGCATTCGTCCGCAAATGCAGATTGTATTCCAAGATCCATTCAGCTCACTGAATCCACGGATTAAAGTCGGAGAAGCGATTGGTGAGGCACTGCTGGATCACAAGCTTATCCCGAAAAAAGAGCTGCGGGAGCGTGTAGAAGAAATTCTTCGCATCTGTGGTCTGTCGAGCTATCATTACGATCGCTTCCCACATGAGTTCTCAGGCGGACAGCGTCAGCGGATTGGCATTGCGCGCGCGCTCATCCTTAATCCTGATTTCATCGTGGCGGACGAGCCTGTATCCGCACTGGACGTATCGATTCAGGCCCAAATCATTAACCTGCTGAGCGATCTGCAGGCAGAGAAGCAGCTCACTTATTTGTTCATATCCCATGATCTTAGTGTTGTCGAGCATCTGTGCAATCGGATCGGAGTAATGTATCTGGGTTCGATGGTCGAAATGGCAAGTAAGGATGAACTATTCCAGAATCCACTACATCCTTATACCAAAGCACTGCTGTCTGCTGTTCCAATTCCAGACCCGACGATCAAACGGGAAAGAATTGTGCTGAAAGGCGATATCCCAAGCCCGGCGAATCCGCCTTCAGGCTGCAAGTTCCATACTCGCTGCCCGCTCGCTTCGGATATTTGCAAGCAGGATATTCCAGAGTATCGCAACATGGGGAATGACCACTATGTCGCTTGTCATTTCGCATAAATCACGTCAAAAGTGTGGATTTGGGGTCCTGCTTACGTACGGATAATATCATATGTTGGATTGTTGGAGCATCATTTCCATATGCCTAGGGGCTAAAGGAGATGATGCTCTTTTCTATTTTCAAATGTATGTGAATAGAAATAGGAGCTATTTTTGAAGGAGTAAAAAATTGGAATAAAAAATCAAGAAAAAAATTTAAAAAAATGCAGACAAAATTGTCATTTCCTACGTCTATATATATAGAAGTGTTTAATTAGTTATATAGATTGAATTGAAGAACTATCCGTAACTACTTGATGTGAGCCTTACGGCTTAGAACAGGAGTCTTGAGATCAATCTATCTAGTAGAAGTAAATCAAGTTTCGGGCATATCGAATGCGGCATATTTTGAGAAGAATGGAGGACAAGCTATATGAAAAAATGGATCCTGCGAAGTAGTGTAATGGTAATTATTCTAGCGCTGTTTGTTATTATCATCAGACCAGGAATCTTAGTAGGCAAGCCTGCCATTCAATCAAATGCTGCATTGGTGATGGACGTAAATACAGGAGAAGTCATTATGAATATGAACGGTGATGTTCCACTGCCAACAGGAAGTATCACCAAATTAATGACCCAGCTGATTATTATGGATGAACTCTCAGCAGGACATATTTCCTGGACTGAAGCAGTTGAAATCAGCCAAAATGCAAGTGAAGTACAAGGGCAGCAGGTGGCGCTTGCCCCAGGCGATCAGTTTACGGTAAGAGAATTGCTTGAGGTCGTATCAGTATATTCCGCGAATGATGCGATTGTTGCTCTTGCTGAGCACGCCTTGGGAACAGAGGAAGTATTCATCGACAGAATGAACGACAAAGCGAAGGAATTAGGACTCTCGGTTCATACGATTTATAATAATGTGACAGGAAACACTTCCTTATCAGGTGGCCCTAAAGAAAATTATATGACTGCAAATGATATCGCCGTATTATCGGCACACCTCATTCAAGAGCATCCGGAAATCCTGAAGATGGCAAGCCGTCCGCAAGTCGAATTAAAGGGTAAAGGACTCTACATGAGCAATACCAACTGGATGCTGGAGGAGATCAGTGGACCTTACTCCTATGAAGGAGTAGACGGTCTCAGAACAGGTTATACCGAGGAAGCCGGATATTGTTATGCAGGTACGGCGGAGCAGAACGGCAAGCGGCTTGTTGCTGTCGTGCTTGGTGCCGAATCACAGGAACAACGATTCAACGAAGCAACAGATCTGTTAAACTACGGATACTCACACGCATACACAACAGGAGAATGGCATAAGAAGTGGGCAATGGCACTTCGGCTGGCCGTCGAACGAACAATATAACATTTTTGAACGATATCCGAACCAAGGACAGAAGGACCGTCGCTACAATAGTATAGGCATGAGTAAGGAAGAGCAGGAGAGACACCTCGCTCTTTTTTTTTATATATGTTTAAATTTGAATCAATTTCATAATACCTTTAGCTGCTTATATCAAGGGTATATATAGTTTGAAATTTACCTAATTTAATGATTTATAAAATTGATTCATTCACATCATTTTTTCTTTACTTTTGGATTTATAGGGGTATGATAATAATTGACTCTTGGGTTAATTATGGACAGTGAGTTATAATCCTAGGTTTCGGAGGGATATGGATGAAAAAGCAATTACAATGGCCGCTCATTATCTTTGCGGTCGGTGTATTTATGGCGGCATTGGATAATGGCATTATTACTTCCTCTTTAACAACACTGAACGCCTCATTCGGTGTATCGCCGAACTGGGGAGCATGGACAATTACATTGTACACACTAGGCCTGGCAATAAGCGTACCGATAGCAGGCAAGCTGTCGGATCGATACGGGCGGAAGAAGCTGTTTATGATTGAAGTTGCTTTATTTGGGCTTGGATCTTTGCTCGTCGCGTTGAGCCCGAATTTCACCCTCTTCCTGGCTGCAAGGATTATACAGGCCTTAGGTGGTGGCGGAATATTTATTATTGCTAGCTCTTATGTGCTCAGTACCTTCCCTAAAGAAAAACAAGGAGGGGCGCTAGGGATGCTTGGTGCGATGAATGGAGTAGCTGCCGTACTGGGGCCCAATGTGGGCTCTCTGCTGCTTCAGCTTACGGGCAATTGGCATTGGCTGTTTCTCATTAATGTACCGATAGCGATTCTTCTACTGCTTCTTGGCTACAAGTTCATTCATGAGGAGCAGGAGCTGAGTACAGCGAAGATGGATTGGATCGGTGTCAGTTTTCTCTCCTTAGGGGTGCTCGGCGTCATGTTCAGCTTCACCAATCTTGAGGGAGTCAGTATACTCAGCAGCATGGGTGAGCCTGGATTTTATGGATATTTAGCTGGCGGGCTGATCATGCTGATTCTATTTTATTATTGGGAAAAAAGAATGGAGCTCCAGGGAGCAAGTCCTGTGATTTCAACCCGAATGCTTCGAGTGCCGGCCTTTTTATGGACCCTGCTCATTGCCTTTTTTTCGGGTGCGATTCTGGCGTCTGTTATTTTCATTCCGGGATTCGTTGAGCAGTATCTTGGGGTATCCAGCACGGCATCCGGGTATTGGTTTACTCCGCTCGCACTTGCTGCTGGTGCCGGCTCCGTGCTTGGCGGGATGTATGTAGATCGGAAAGGGCCTATCTGGACACTAACTGTAGCCGGTTTAATAAGTGCGTTTGGATTTCTTCTCTTTGCGCTATGGGTCGACAGCTTATGGGAAATGGTTATTTCAAGCTTGTTTGTCGGGCTTGGATTTAGTGTGATGCTGGGAGCGCCGGTCAATGTGCTCATTACCGAGGATGCCAAGGACTCAGAACGCGGCATTGCGCTTGCAACCAGTTCATTGTTCCGGCAAATGGCGATGGCAATCGCACCCACCGTATTCGCGGGCTTTCTCGCTCGTTCCTTCTCAGGCTTTGGTGGCAACATAGAGGCGAGTTTTGCAGAAGAGGGAATTCAGGCAGATCCCGCTGTACTGCAGCAATATATGGGGGAAACGCAGATGGCTACAACTGATGTCAATTCCATTCGTGAAGCCTTCGCTTCAATTCCGGATGCCTCCGTCACGGATGCCTTAACACAGGCACTTGAACTGACCGTGAACCAAGGATACAGTCGATTATTCTGGTCGGCTCTGATCTTCAGTGTCCTTACGGCAGCAGCAACACTAGTGACAGGAAAAATTCGCAGCAAGAAGAGAAGCCAAAGGGACCAGAGTACAGAGATATCGAATCTATAAGAAATGTTAAAATCGTAAGAGAAGAGGCTCTTTCCTCGGAAAGGGCTTCTTCTTCGACTAAATATGACAATTTGCAGCATGCCTAACTTCTGATTATTATGGTAATATAGCAAAATGTACAAGTTGCAGGATGAAAAATAATAGGCCATCATAATAGAGAGACTTTTACTAAGGCGAAGCATGCCTGATTATACTGTTATGACGTTGCTTTCACATAAGACGAATCTACAAATCCAATAGAGAAGGAATGAACTATGAGATCTAGAAGCAGAAACAGGTATCGTAGAAAGAGGAGAGGAAGAGGCTTACTCATCACCCTCCTGACTCTTGTCGTTATAGTCGCGGTCGCTTATCCGTTCCGTCAACAGATTGCTTTAGCCGCTTTTGATCTATTCTTATCAGGCACGGTAGAGAACCAGCTTGAAAAATCATATAAACCATCTGGAAGCGCCAATGCTGAACCTGTTGTATATCAGAATGAGCCTTTCTCTGTATTGCTGTTAGGTACGGATGCAAGACCGTATGAGAAGACTCGAGGCCGCTCAGATACCGTCATTTACGCAGTGGTTCGCCCTCAGGAATCCCGGGTTCTGCTCGTCTCCATTCCCCGCGATACTTATGTGGAGATTGTTGGACATGATGCGGATGAGGACGGCATGAATGATTACGATAAGCTTACCCATGCTTTTGCCTTTGGTGAAGAGGAGATGTCGATCAACACGGTTGAGAAATTCCTCGGATATGAGGTAAATAATTACGCGACAGTCAACTTTATGGCTATACAGAAGGTTGTGGATGCCATTGGCGGCGTAGAGCTCCCGATTACAGAAGATATCGTTAATAAAAATCCGAATCATGTGCAATTTACAATCGAAGGCGGTAAACCGGTCTACAGCGGTGAAGAGGCATTATACTATATCCGTTACCGCGAAGACAGCGATTTTAAACGTGCAGAAAGACAGCAGATCTTCTTGAATGCTGTAGCAAACCGCATGCTGAACGTGAGTCAAATTTCCAAAATTCCAGAGCTGTTTGATATTATGGGAGATAACTTCCAGACCGACCTTCATCCTACATCAATTATTAACCTCGCCAAGCAGGTGCTTACACAAGGAAACCCGGAAATTTTAAGTTTCACAATGATGGGTGAAGGGGTAAGAAAGGATGACGGTATATTCTATACCGAAGTTGACGAGAAATACTATGAGTATTCGAAAGAAATGATTGCGAACTGGCTTGATCCGAATACAACGGAAGAAACGCTGCTCAAACCGGAAGATTTTAATAAAGAAGACGAAACCGAGAGCAATGTTACAGAGAACAACGAAACTGCATCTTCTCAGTCCCAATAAATAGATGTACGACAATCAGCACTAACGACATTCTTTTAGTCGGGTGCTGATTTTGTTGTCTTATATGAATATAATGGAATAAGAAGTTGTTCTCATAATTGTGTGTAAAGAGGAGGAATAACTCGATATGAATATTGCTTTTTTCTTGCTTCCCAAACAGGAGGTTGCGACAGTAACCTCGGATGCAACGCTCAGACAAACACTTGAAAGAATGGAATATCACAGATTTACAGCAGTACCGATTCTCAGCAAGGATGGTAAATACGAAGGCACGGTGACAGAAGGCGATCTGCTGTGGCATATGAAGAATTCCAGAGGAGAGATTACATTTGAAAACGCTTCAAAATATGTGCTGAAGGATGTACCCTTGCGCTTACATATCAAGCCTGTATCCATTGATGCCAATATGGAGGATTTGATTAAGCTGGCGAAGGTTCAGAACTTCGTTCCTGTCGTGGATGATATGCAGCGGTTCATCGGTATCGTGAGACGGAGCCAGATCATTGAGTATTGTGAAGATGTCATGTCCAGAGGTTCAGTGAAAGATGTGAATTTATAACTTGGAGGCATATTCATAAGAGAATGACTACATCCTATAAGTTATAGGACCGCAGGTCGCCTTTTTATGGGTATTCCCTTATGCTATAATGGAGAATAAAGCATTTTACGGGAGTGTGACGAGCATGAGCATGCCAAAAGAACTAGATGTCGCAAAGCGCGCAAAAGTGATTGAATGGCTGAAAACCGAAGTGCTGGATCAAGTGTCACGATTGTTCAAGGCTTTATGGGAAGGCAGCAACGCTCGAATAAGTGATAGCCTTGCGAGTCTCATCATGAGTAGTTATATTCTTGGACGGAGGCTCGGCATATCGTTTAGAGATATGGATGACCTGCTCGTTGAGAAGCTTAGGAACCACAAGAAGGAAGGTCACCAGCTTGAGGACTGGTACCAGGACATTTCCGCTCTCGAAGACCATATGCGTAAGAGGTGAACATTTTGAAATTCCGCTGGAAAACAGCTGTGTGGAGTCTTATCTATCTGCTTCTATTATTATCTCTGTTAACTCCTTTAACAGTGATTAGTGTGTTTCTGATTATTTTGCCAGGGGTTATACTTTATACCTCATTAAATTTGAAGTCATTCTTAGTACACGTTATACCTGTACTCTTGATTGGGCTAATCATAAGTCCGATTTATTTAATTTTCGGGATATTTTTCTTAATTCCAGCAATTGTTATCGGGCATTGTTATAAGAAGCAAAAGCCTGCGTTAAACACCTTGGTGCTTGGCACAGGTACAATTCTAGCTGAATTTTTGCTGCTGCTTCTGATTAGCACAACCTTGTTTCAAATTGATTTCTCTGAATATATTCGTGAAACGATTGAGTTTACGATGACTCCGGTAACTGAATCGGGTGGTAACAACGCCTTGACGAATGGATTGGTTATGGATGAAGAAATGGCGGAGGCGGTAAGCAGCGCCACTGTTCAGATGATTCCTTTTGCGCTTATCGTTACTTCACTGGTGATGGCTTCTCTAACCCATGTTATTGCCCGTCCTATTCTTGGCCGCATGGGAGTTCGGGTGAACCAGCTCAAGCCAATACGTGAGTGGAGATTACCGAGGTCATTGATATGGTACTATTTCTTGGGGATTATTCTTCAGCTGGTAGCTAGCAATACAGAAAATAGCTTTCTGACGATGATTGCACTTAACTTTTCACCGCTGATTAATTTCTGCTTCATGATTCAAGCCATCGGATTTTTCTTTTTTGCTGCACACGCGAGAGCATGGCATCCGGTCATTCCATATCTGCTCGCTGTAGCCACGTTTCTGATTGGACCCATGCGGATTATCGGAATCATAGACCTTGCCTTCCCTCTCCGTGAAGCCATTTCGAAACCAAAACGATAGGATGAACCATGATGCCTAAATTTCTGTTAAAGCGTTGGCACGGTTATCAGACCGTCTGGGCGTTTGCTTTATTATTAATACTGGATGCATTTCTGGTTGCTTATAACTGGCCGCTGGGTCTGGTTTGCTTCGTTCTTATCGCTCTGCTCGGATATATCATGGTCAAGAAAGAGTTCGTATTTCGAAGAGAACTGGTCGATTACATGGGCAGTCTGAATCTTCGTATCAAAAGAATTGAAGGCGAAGTATCTGCGAGCATCCCGCTTGGAATCGTGCTGTATAGTGAGGATCGTTCAATTGAATGGCATAATCCTTATGTATCCAGAATGTTTGAAGAGAAGACGCTGATCGGGAGTGAGCTGACTTCTTTTTTTCCGCAGCTTCCCTTCAAGCAGAAGGATAAGAAGGAAGGCAACAAGGAGAGTGCTCATGGGAGCGCTCATGAAATCAGATTTGAGTATCAGACACTAGATCGGGTCTATGAGCTGTTTCATTATCCGGAAGAACGACTCATTTACATTTATGAAATAACAGAGCTCGCCACCTTGCGAGAGAAATACGAGAATGAAAAAATTGCACTGGGCATCATTATGCTCGATAATCTGGATGAAGCCTCTCAGGGGATGGATGATCAGCAGCGTACGGCACTCATTGCCCGTGTTGCCAGTGAAATCACAGCCTGGGCTAAGGATTATCATATCTACTTAAGAAGATTATCGTCCGAACGATATCTGATGGTGCTTCATTATAGCTCGCTTCAGCAGCTGGAGATGAGCAGATTTGTCATACTGGACAATATTCGGGAGATGACGGCCGATCTGAAAGTACCGATGACGCTGAGCGTCGGACTCGCATTCGGATCAGAGAATATAAGGGAGCTGGGTGAGCTGGCTCAGTCATCCCTTGATATGGCGCTTGGCCGGGGCGGTGATCAGGCCGCGGTGAAGGCAGGACAACGGCTTTCTTTTTACGGCGGCAAGACCAATGCGGTTGAGAAGAGAACCCGGGTCAGAGCGAGAGTGATTGCTCATGCCCTGCGTGATTTGATGCAGGAGAGCGATCGTGTCTTCATTATGGGGCACAAAATGCCAGATATGGATGCGATCGGCGCTTCCATTGGACTATGGAAAGCTGCTAATCTATACCATGTAGAGTGCTATATTGTGCTTGATTCTTCGAACCCATCCATTGATCGTTTAATGGAGCAGGTGAAGAAGGATGAGCAGCTGATGCAGGCGTTTATTCTGCCTGAGGAAGCGATGCAGATGATGACTGAGCATAGCTTACTCGTTGTGGTGGATACACATAAGGCATCCATGACGATTGAGCCGAAGCTTGTGGACTCCATTTCCAGGGTTGTTGTGGTAGATCATCACCGCAGAGGTGAGGAATTTATCAACGATGCTGTGCTGATCTATCTGGAGCCGTATGCATCTTCTGCAGCAGAACTTGTTACAGAGCTGCTGCAGTATATTCATGATAAGCTGCAGCTCACACCACTCGAGGCGACGGCATTACTGGCCGGAATTACGGTGGATACGAAGCATTTTGCCATGCACACCGGATCAAGAACGTTTGAGGCGGCCGGATATTTACGTAGAAACGGTGCGGATTCCATGCTGGTTCAGCGGCTGCTGAAGGAAGATTTACAGGAATATATTGCGAAAGCAGAGATCATAAAACATGCTAAAATGATGTATGGGCATATTGCGGTCGCTGTGACGGAGCCCGGACAGGTGATTCCGCAGCTTCTTATTGCACAGGTAGCCGACTCGCTGCTCAACATGACGGATGTCGTTGCTTCATTTGTCGTCAGTGAACGGCCGGATGGCGTGATTGGCATTAGTGCCCGTTCACTCGGCAAGATGAATGTACAGGTTGTCATGGAACGCTTGGGAGGCGGAGGTCATTTGACCAATGCTGCCGTACAGCTGGAAATGTCAATTGGGGAAGCAGAAGAAAAACTGCTGGAAGTATTGGCTGAAATCGAGAAGGAAGAGGGGTTGTTCGAATGAAAGTCATTTTTATAAAAGATGTAAAAGGTCAAGGGAAAAAAGGTCAAGTTAAAGAGGTATCCGAAGGGTATGCTTCTAACTTTTTGCTGCCAAGAGGTTTAGCACGTGCGGCTACCGATGGCAATATGAAAACACTAGAGAACCAGAACGCGGCTGAAGAGAAGCGCAAGCAGCAGGAGAAGGACGACGCGGTAGCACTCGGCAAGAAGCTGGAAGAGGCAACAACCGTGCTGAAGGCAAAAGCAGGGGAAGGCGGACGCCTATTCGGAGCGATTACGAGCAAGCAGATTGCAGAAGCACTTGCAGGGCAAGGCTTCAAAGTGGATAAACGCAAAATTGAACTGGACGAGCCGATCCGTAACTTGGGAGTGACTCAGGTTCCGGTTAAGCTCCACCCTGATGTCAAAGCTACGCTCAAGGTCCAAGTAACGGAGGAATAAGATGGGCGGGGAGATTTATTTTGATCGTGTTCCGCCGCAAAACCTGGAAGCAGAGCAAGCGGTTCTAGGTGCAATTCTTATTCAATCGGAAGCACTCATCACTTCGATGGAGCGAGTGACGACCGATGACTTCTATGACAAGCCGCATCAGCTGATCTATGAAGCGATGATTGAGCTTGGAGAAGGCAATCAGCCCATTGATCTCATTACACTGACCTCCCTCTTGCAGGATAAAGGACAGCTGGATGAGATCGGTGGTGTAACCTATTTGGCCAAGCTGGCACATGCGGTGCCGACAGCAGCCAATGTCGATTACTATGCGCAGATTATCGAGGAAAAATCGATGCTGCGCAGACTTATTCGTACAGCGACCCAGATCGTCAGCGAAGGGTATGCAGGAGGCGAAGACGTATCCGGCATGCTCAGCGATGCTGAGCGTCGCATTCTGGAGATTTCGAACCGGCGCTCAAGCAGCGGGTTTATCGCCATCCGTGATGTCGTCATGGAGGTCTTTGAGAAGGTAGAGTCGCTGTATCAGAACAAGGGCAATACGACAGGCATCCCTTCGGGCTTCGTTGATCTGGACAAGATGACAAGCGGATTCCAGCGCAATGACCTCATCATTGTGGCTGCCCGTCCTTCCGTAGGGAAGACGGCATTTGCGCTAAATATTGCTCAGAACGTAGCTGTTAGAGCGAACGAGACTGTAGCCATCTTCAGTCTTGAGATGTCCGCAGCACAGCTTGTACAGCGTATGATCTGTGCTGAAGCCAATCTTGATGCGGGTGTGATGCGGAATGGGGAGTTCAAGAGTGATGACGACTGGTCCAAGCTGACCATGGGCATCGCCGCCCTGTCAGAAGCAGAAATTTATATTGATGATACACCAGGCATTACTGTGGCTGATATTCGTGCAAAATGCCGCAGACTGAAGAAGGAAAAAGGGCTGGGGATGATCGTAATTGACTATCTGCAGCTGATTCAAGGACGGGGCAAAGCCGGCGAGAACCGGCAGCAGGAAGTATCGGAAATCTCCCGTACACTTAAGCAGATTGCGCGGGAGCTGGATGTTCCGGTCATTGCACTATCACAGCTCAGCCGTGGCGTTGAGCAGCGCCAGGATAAGCGGCCGATGATGAGTGACCTACGGGAATCCGGTTCAATCGAGCAGGATGCCGATATCGTTGCCTTCTTATACCGTGACGATTATTATAATCAGGAGACGGAGAAGAAGAATATTATCGAGATTATTATAGCCAAGCAGCGTAATGGTCCGGTGGGTACCGTTGAGCTGGTCTTCTTAAAGAACTTCAATAAATTCGTTAATTATGAACGTGTGCATACCGATGCCTTTGCCGGGTAACGATGCACATCCCTATCGATTAGACTTACTAATCCACTTCTCGTGTGCTGATAGCACCGGGCAGTGGATTTTGTCATTTTACGCCGTGTTGTTTGGCAAATCCCGAACGATAAATTTTACTTATAATTTAATGTTCGCTTTTTTATTTGACTTTGCTAGGAGCGACTGGTACACTTGAATTGCTGCTTTTTGTGGCAAACCTTACAGCAACAGTCATGTCCTGAGGGCATGGCGATTAAGGTAGGGCTTTTTGCCATGATATGAGGGCAGTTCGTTATCGTGTGAAATCTAAGACATTCTAGTGTCTGCGAGATCTGCAGTCATGAGGTGGCTGCAATATAATAATCGATGTTTAATGTATGTTTAAGTTCTTGTGTTAAGAAAATAAGGAGTGCAAAAGACACTTACGGGGGAATGAACATGTCAACAGTAGTCGTTGTGGGTACACAATGGGGAGACGAAGGCAAAGGCAAAATTACAGATTATCTTGCGGAAAGCGCCGATGTGGTGGCACGGTACCAGGGTGGTAACAATGCCGGTCATACCATTCTGATTGACGGTAAGAAATACAAGCTCAGCTTGATTCCATCCGGTGTTTTTTATGAGGATAAGAAGTGTGTCATCGGGAACGGCATGGTCGTAAATCCGGCCGCTCTCCTGGAAGAGATCAATTATATTCATGAGAATGGCTTCTCAACGAAGAACCTGGTGATCAGTGACCGTGCTCATGTCATTATGCCTTATCATATGGTGATGGATGCGCTTGAGGAAGATCGCAAGGGTCCGAACAAGATCGGAACGACACGTAAGGGAATCGGCCCTGCGTATATGGATAAAGCAGCACGTAACGGTATTCGCATTGCTGACCTGATGGATGCCGAGGAATTCGAATTAAAGCTTCGCCACATGGTCAAAGAGAAGAATCAAGTTATCGAGCAGGTATATGGTGCAGAGGCGCTGGATGTAGAAGAAATTTTGAAACAGTATCTAGAGTATGCGGAACTCATTCGTCCGTACGTGACGGATACCTCTGTTGTTCTTAACGATGCGATTGATGAAGACAAGAAGGTGCTCTTCGAAGGAGCACAAGGGGTTATGCTCGATATCGACCAAGGTACTTATCCATATGTAACATCCTCCAACCCATCGGCTGGCGGCGTATGTATCGGTTCCGGGGTTGGCCCGTCGAAGATTAGTCAAGTCATCGGGGTTGCGAAATCCTATACGACTCGTGTCGGTGATGGACCTTTCCCTACAGAGCTGAATAACGAAGTAGGAGACTACATTCGTGAGAAAGGTCATGAGTATGGTACGGTAACTGGACGTGCCCGCCGTGTTGGTTGGTTCGATACCGTTGTTGTTCGCCATGCAAGACGTGTCAGCGGTATTACGGGATTGTCCCTGAACTCTCTCGATGTACTTACGGGTCTTGATACCGTCAAAATCTGTGTTGGATACAAGTATCGTGGTGAGTTCATTACTCACTATCCGGCAAGCCTCAAAATGCTGGCTGAATGTGAAGCCGTATATGAAGAAATGCCAGGCTGGAGCGAGGACATTACCGGAGCGAAGACGCTTGAAGATCTGCCGGAAACCACTCGCAATTATGTGTATCGTGTATCGGAGCTGACAGGCATTCCAATAGCGATCTTCTCGGTTGGACGTAATCGTGAGCAAACGAATCAAGTATTGCCAATCTATGTTTAATCTATAGGAATCTGTAGATTGCTTCATAGTTATAACCAGAACCCTCATCCTTTCTATTGTAGAAAGGATGAGGGTTTTTGGTATGTTTTCTAATATAGTACGATGCTGCTGTGAAAATATGAAATCGGACGGATAGAATAGGGAGAATTACGTCAATACTGAGGCTATAGCCTTCTTTGTTGATCTACTAGATTGCGAAGAGGGAGATAGATAGGAGGAGGCGTAAACATAATGAAATGGCTGAAATGGACGGGGCAGCTGCTGCTGACCGTCATCCTGGTGAGCACTCTGACCCTGCTGACAACAGGACTAATCGTGCAATCTTATATTTCTTCCCTGCTGGCTAGCTTTAATATTACATGGGAAGGAGCGCCGAACAATCTCGCCGCAGTGTTCCAAGGTGCGCTGGGGATGAATACATCGGACACTTCCGAGAGCACAGGGATGAACCCTGATAGCAGTAACAGCGGGTCAGACCTGATTACGAATGGAACAGACCCAGAAGGAGATCAAGACGGTAATACAGATACAGGCAGTGAAACGAATCTTACAGGCAAGACGGATATGGGTCAGGCTGATCCTAATGAGCTCGATTCAACCAGCGGAAGCGGCGGCGGGACGGACAATGAAGCGTCTAGCAGCGCAGATCATGAGGACTCCAGTGAAGGGGGATCGCCGGACAGCTCGTCAGCGTCTCCTTCTTCCTCAAGCACAACAGAAGAAGGAGCCGAGGTAGGTACAGCTGAACCGGATGACCAGGTTGTCGTCACACCAGAGGACATTACAGATCAGAAGGACTCCATCTCCACCGAGGATAAGACTGCTGTATTTGAACTGCTCATGAATAAAATCCCTGCCGATGAGATGCAGCAAATCTCCAGTACCATGGAAGACGGTTTAACGGAGACAGAGCTGCAGAACATGGAGCAAGTGATTGCAAAATATTTAACAGAGGAAGAATATAATGAGCTGATGGCCGTATTGACACCTTAAAGGAAAGTTCAGGAAACCCGTGCTTTGCGCGGGTTTTTGGTATGTTTTGGTGAGTTGATCTGGTCCTTCCGGCTGTGGTAAAGTAAACAAGTGAGCAAAAGGTTAAATTTTTGATACTATTTAGCAACCTTTTCTTCATATATCTAAGTAATCAAAGCACTAAGCGAGGACTGAACATTTAATCATATCGTTTACCGCTTGGATTGAAACTATGAATACAATGGCTCATAAGTGATGCAATGAAGAGTAATAATATAGCTTGACTTTTAAAGGGCAGAGAAAAGGAGAAAATCATGAGCAGTATGAAAGACAACATGAGCAACTCTGACAACTCGTTACCGAAAAAGGAATTATCCAAGCCACGCAAATGGCTTCTTGTAACGGCGGCAGGACTATTTGTTGCCATGTCAGCAGGGTTTGCGAGTGAAACGTATGTAGCTGCGAATACGATCCCTTATTACAATGTTTATGTTAAGGGAGTGTATATCGGAGCAGTCAAGAGTGAGAATGAAATCTCAAAGCTGTACGAGAGTAAGACAGAAGAGCTACAGCAGCGATATCCTGATGCTCTTATGCAGCTGGACAGCAGTGATGTTGAGCTTAAGGAAGAGCAGGCATATAAGCCTGAGATTAATAGCGAAGCAACACTCAGTAAGCTGGATGGATTACTGACCGGATATGCGGAGGGTGTTAAGCTTAAGATCGATGGCGAGACCATCGGGATTGTAAAAGATCAGAAAACTGCGGATCAAATCATCCAGAGTGTTAAAAATAAATATATTACAGCTGAGGAAGAAGCCGCTCAGCCCGCTTCCAAGATCAGAACAGTCGCTATGTTATCTTCTCAGGATTCCAAGGCTCCTCAAGAGGAGCGGGTAAGTCTTGAATCTGTCGAGCTTGAAGAGCAGGTCGTGCTCAGTGAAGTGAAGACCGAACCGAGCAAGATCCTCTCCAGTGATGAAGCAATCGAACGACTGACCGAAGGACAGGAGCAGAAAACGGTGTATGTAGTGAGAGAGGGAGATACGCTTAGTTATATCGCCCAGCATCACAACACGACGATTGATGCTCTCAAACAGCTGAATCCTGGACTTGAAGAAGACAGTCTAAGGATTGGAGACGAGCTCACACTCGTGCTTCCTAAACCGCCGCTTACGGTAACGACGGTCGAGAACGTAGTCGAAGAAATTGAGACCGAACCCCAGGTGGAGATCCGTGAAACAGACGAACTCAAGTCGGGTGTTACCAAGGTCGTACGGGAAGGACAATCCGGGCTCAAGCAGGTCGAGTATCGGATCACCAAAGAAAATGGCGAAGTGGTAAAAGAGGAATGGCTCGGACAGGAAGTGATTGAGGCTTCGGTGTCCAAAGTCGTTCTCCAGGGGACGAAGGTAACGGGTGAAGGCAGCGGTATCTTCAAGTGGCCTGTAGCCAATGCAACGATAACCAGCAGCTTCGGTGAGCGCTGGGGCAAGCAGCACAAAGGAATTGATCTCGTGGGTAACAGATCCATTACCGCTTCTGACGAAGGCGTCGTGACCTTTGCAGGACAGCAAAGCGGCTATGGCAACGTCATTATCATTAATCATCGAAATGGATACGAGACGGTGTATGGTCATCTGGACAGCATTGGTGTCAAAGAAGGACAGATTGTTGAACAAGGCCAAAGTATTGGAGTTATGGGAAATACGGGACGTTCCACGGGCACACATCTTCACTTTGAGATTAAGAAGAATAGTGTTGCGCAAAATCCGATGAAATATCTCCCTTAAAATAGGAAAGCATGATCTGTATAGGCAGATCATGCTTTTTTCATGAGCGGATGAAAGAGCCCTTTTCACCTAGTGAAGTTGTCAGTTTAGGTATGTTAGAATGAGTATACGATTATAAAAAAGACAGTCATAGACGCAAAATCAAAGGTGGGGCGAACGGTATGCAGGGAAAGATTCTAGTGGTCGATGATGAACAGCCGATTGCAGATATCCTGAAATTTAATTTAGAGAAAGAAGGATACGAGGTTATCTGTGCATTTGACGGCATTCAGGCAGTTGAGCTTGCTTTATCCGAAACGCCGGATCTGATCTTGCTTGATCTGATGCTCCCTGGCAAGGATGGAATGGATGTATGCCGTGAGGTGCGGGCTCAGCTGGAAACCCGAATTATTATGCTGACAGCAAAGGACTCCGAGATTGATAAGGTGCTTGGGCTTGAGCTGGGAGCAGACGACTACGTTACGAAGCCGTTCAGTACACGTGAGCTGCTTGCAAGAGTCAAGGCGCAGATGCGAAGACAGCAGAAGTCAGAGACAGCAGCGGAGCCTCCTCAGACGGAGGGAGAGTCACAGGGACTTAGACTGCACGATCTTTATTTTGATACAGATATGTATACTGCTTACAGGAATGGACAAGCTCTTGATCTTACGCATCGAGAGTATGAGCTGCTCTATTATATGGCGAAGAATGCAGGCAAGGTCATGACAAGGGAGCATTTGCTTCAGGCCGTATGGGGATTTGAATACTTTGGCGATGTCCGCACGGTCGATGTGACAATCCGAAGGCTGCGGGAGAAGATTGAAGAGAATCCGAGCAAACCGGAAACGATTGTTACCCGCCGAGGACTGGGGTACTTGATTCGGGGATCGAAGAACGGAGTCTTGTAGATGAAATGGACCTCTTATTTCCGCACGGTGCAGGCGAAGCTGATCATTGTATATGTCTTGCTTATTCTGGTGGCGATGCAGCTGATCGGGGTTTATTTTGTTAGTGCCATGAAGACATCACTCACAAGCAATTTTACAGAGGATTTGCATGCACGGGCCGAAATGCTGTCTGTTCTGGTTGCTGAAGCGTTGGTTACAGGTGACAGTGAGGGAAATGAGGACAGCACAGAGAATCTGGGCACGCTCGTCAACAATCTCTTTAACATCAACGGAGCCGAAATTCAGGTACTGGATGCCAGCGGGCGAGTACTGACGACGACACTAAGCTCGCATAACGATTATATCGGACGGAAAAACACGCAGACGGTGGTAAGCCGTGCACTGCAAGGAATCCGTGACAACGAAGAGAATATCATTGATGAAGACAATGTCCGCAAAAAAGTCGTGGCCAAGCCCGTATCGTCTGGGGGCAAAATTGTAGGTGCTGTATATATCGCAGCATCAATGAATGAGCTGTATACGACGATGGAGCGGATCAATAACATATTCATCTCCGGGGTGCTGATCGCACTTGGACTGACGGCTGTACTTGGCGTTATTCTATCTCATACCATCACAGCCCCCATAAAGGAGCTTACACGCAAGGCCAACGCCGTGGCAGAAGGAGATTTCAGCACCAAGATGCCTGTGCTCGGCAAGGATGAGATCGGGCAGCTCAGCAGCACCTTTAACTATATGACGAGCCAGCTCAGAACGGCACTGTCCGAGAATGAAGAGGAGAAGGACAAGTTGTCTTCGATTCTGGCTAATATGAGTGACGGCGTTATCGCCACAGATGAGCTTGGCCGTATCATTCTGGTTAATAAACGGGCAAGCACGATGCTGGGCCGGGAAGAAGCTGCGATGAGCGGCAGGCATTTTGCCGTTGTGCTCGGGCTTGAGGTTGAAGAAGCAGAGACAATGCTGAGCGGGATTACCGCGTCAACACTGCTTCAAATCCAGCCGTCCGGTCAGAACGATTGGGTGGTGATTCGGGTTACCTTTACGCCTGTGCAGCGGCGCGATCAGGAGAGAACAGGAGCCATTATCGTGCTCCAGGATGTCACCGAGCAGGAAGAGCTGGAGGCATCACGGAGAGAATTTGTGGCCAATGTGTCTCATGAGCTGCGGACACCGCTGACGACGATTAAGAGCTACGCAGAAGCGCTGGATGACGGAGCCATTAAGGATCCAGAGCTCGGGGGAAGATTCGTCGGGGTTATTCAAAATGAAACCGAGCGGATGATTCGGCTTGTCACCGACCTGCTTCATTTATCCCGGCTTGACTCCAATGAAGCTCCGCTGCGGAAGCAGCCTACCGTGATGATGGATGTGCTGGATGAGGTAGCCGACCGGTTCTCCTTCCAAATGCAGCAAAAGTATATGAATGTGGCCGTTATTGTGGACCAGGAGGTGCCGGAGGTGCCGCTTGATCGGGATCAGATTGATCAGCTGCTGGACAACCTGGTGTCCAATGCGCTGAAGTACTCGCATGAAGGCGGCAGCGTTACTATATCCGCGACTCATATGGGGGATACAGTCGCTGTATCCGTCGAAGATACCGGAATCGGCATACCGAGGAAGGATATCGACCGTATATTTGAACGATTCTATCGTGTTGAGAAAGGAAGGTCGCGCAGCATGGGTGGAACCGGCCTCGGACTATCCATTGCACGCGAGATTGTCAAAGCCCATGGGGGAGACATTGAGCTGGAATCGGAGCTGGGCAGAGGGACGAAAGTGACCTTTACACTTCCGCTGGAGCAGGAAGGGAGTGAGCTATAGATGAAGGAACGATTCAAGACGGTTGTGCTCGCGATCTTAATCACAGCAAGCTTGTTCCAGAGCTATTTACTCATCTACCGGCTTCCGGGCAGCTATTCGGTTGTTACAAGTGAATCCAATTACATTAAGACTGAGAATATGGGTCAGGAGCAGCGAATCGAGAATTTAATCTTCCCTGATCATATGGTTATTCACATGGGTGAAGATCGGCATACGCTCTTCTATCCGGAATCCACCTTCTATCAGCTGATCTATTCGCGTCTTGCGGGGCGCAGCTTCGGAGAATTCCAGCGGCAGAGTGTGGGCTCGGAGAACTGGAATGAGCTGAAGAAAGAGAACCCGGGAATTGAGCTGTCATTCGAAGGCGGGGTGCCGGTGGCATTGCTGCAAAGAGTGATGCAGTTTAGCAGTGATCCATTGTTTGAAGCCGAGACCATTAATAAAATATGGATATATACAGACAGCGATGACAAGGCACGTGCCTTGTTCTTTAGTTCACAGGGAGACGTGGTGTATGAAGCTGCCGATGTGGATCTGACCGTGCAGGACATCAAGCAGCATGTAGACTTCGGGACAGGCTGGACTCCTTATAGGCTGACCAGTGAAGGATATTACCTTCCCGAAGAGGCCTTGGAGATGATTCAGGTAGAGCTGGGAACCCGGCAATACACCGTGGAGCAGATGCAGCGAAGCCTGTTCTTCGATCCAAGCATGACACGAAACATCCAGGAGAAGGATGGATCAGAAATCTATACGGACAGCAAGCGCAGCCTGCAGGTGAATTTCAATCAGCGCTGGATCAGCTATAATGATCCCGCAGCCGTGCAGGCGAGTGAGGGTGACCGGACGAAGGATACCCTTGCGGCGATTGATTTTGTTAATCAGCATGGGGGATTTAATGGAACGTACCGGATGCAAATTGATTCAGATGGCGATAGTACCCAAGTTCATTTGCTTCCGTATTACGAGAGCTATCCGGTTCTGGATTTGCCGGAGTATGGGTATAAACATATGCGACTCGAGGTTCAGAAGGAGCTTGTATCCACCTATGAACGTTCGCTGCTGTATCTTGAAGAAGACGAGGAGGTCAGCAAGAAGATGGTGCAGCTTCCTTATGGAGAAGAGCTGGCTGAACGAATCAAGGGCGTGGCCGGCGACCAGCAGGTGGTCCGACTGAATCCGGCTTATCAGCCGGTCGTTTCAGAGGCCGGCATGGAGCTTGTTCCGGTATGGGAAGTCACACTGGCCAGCGGACAGGGGAGAGCCATTCCATCTTCTTGATCTCGCTCCGGTTACCCTGGACTTGTGGTGTCAAAGGTCTATAATGAAATGAGGTGAGGGAATGGATTGGGGCCGTGCTAAGAATGTGTTAATCTATGCTTTTTTGCTGCTTAATCTGGTACTCGGATATCAGCTCTGGATGGGTGCGCGGGAATCTGCAGGGTCTAGTCTGGACTTCACCTCGCTGGGAGAAAGCACGCAGCGGCTCATGGAAGAGAAGGGAATCGAGATTCTCGCTCCCATTCCAAGTGAAACACCTGCTATGCCCAAGCTAACCTATCGGTATGTGAATGGGAGTAAGGCAGCAAAGCCGATTCAACTGGAAGAGCCGATCGACAGCAAGCTGATCTTCTCTGAGCAGGAAATGGAAGCAGCACTGCAGCCATTTATTCCAAACATTGCTGAATATAAGCTCGATCCGCTGGCCAATCCGGATGTGCTGGATCGTTTCATCCTTCATCCGCTGGCTGACCAGAAATGGCCATTGTTCCATGTGGACCTTGCGCTGTATTATTCCAATCAGAAAATAACTGCTTATGAGCAGTCACCTATTGAAATGTCGACATTTGAAGAAGAACAACAGGTGCTTCCGGCTTCGAAGGCGCTTGGCACGTTGGTTGAACTATTTTTGCCGGATGAAGCCGTTGTTCAAGATATTCAGCTCGGATATTATGGGGAAGAGTTCAACTCGGACAGCCAGGTCGCAGCCCCTGCATGGCGATTCGTGCTCGAGAGCGGGCAGCAGTATTATGTGCAGGGCATCAGTGGAGAGGTTATTAGTCCGAAGTAAGTAAAACCGTAAGGAGTTTTAAGTTATGGGGATCGCTTTTACCGTATTATCGAGCGGATCGACAGGTAATGCGACTGTCGTTCGCAATGATGATACAGCTTTATTAATAGATGCTGGCCTGAGTGCCAAACGAATAGACGAGCTGCTGCTTGAACGGGACATGCTTGGATCTCAGCTGGACGGAATCTTGGTTACACATGAGCATTCCGACCACATTCGAGGACTAGGCGCAGTGGCACGCAAATATAATTTACCGATCTATGCAAATACGAATACCTGGAAGGCGATGCACAAGTCGCTTGGCAAAATTCCGGAAGAGAATATCAAGATCATGGAGAGCGGAGAGGTCCGTGAGTTTGAGTCACTGCGTGTGGAATCATTCGGAATCTCTCATGATGCAGCCGAGCCGGTGGGGTATTCATTTTATGATGGCAGAGAGAAGCTGAGCGTAGCCACCGATCTCGGTTATATGAGCGATAAGGTTAGGCTTGCGATATCGGATGCAGATGTTCTTGTGCTGGAATCCAATCACGACATCGATCTGCTTCGGATGGGACGTTACCCGTGGAATACGAAGCGCCGTATCATGAGTGATCTGGGACATCTGTCGAACGAGGCAGCGGGTGCGGCTCTCAGTGAGCTGCTGAACGGACGAACCAAACGCGCGTATTTAGCACACTTGAGCCGGGATCATAATATGATGGAGCTGGCCAAGATGACCGTTCGCGGTGCGATGGAGGACCGGGGCTGTTTCTACAAGGATAGCGAGTTTCAGCTGTGCGAGACGTATTATGACCGGCCTACACCGTGGGATAAGGTGGGCTCTCCATAAAGCTGTCGAGCTCGGCTGCTTTTTTCTCCACCTCTTCACGAGAGAGGATATTCTTCTCAACGAGCAGCTCGATGATTACACTGAGGGCGAGGGTATTGCGATAATGCTCTTCCCTCAGATCAGCCAGTTTGGCTGCCATTTGGATCTCTTCCATAGCAGAGTAGACACGATTCATACGTAGACCTCCTTCTATTAACCTCTTTAATTCGGCTTGTATTCTATTGTAGTCAGGAGAGCATGGAATCATTCCTTTTTTTTCCTCTGTAACGAAATTTAGAGCCGTGGTATGCTAAAAAGGCTGTTTAACCACGTCTTTTTTAATGGTTTTCTATTTATAAAAACTATCAAAAAGATTGATATACTGCTTGAATCTTCTATTTATTGGTGAAAATAAGGTATATGTCGGTATACGTCTATGATGTTATCACGATGCGGTTGTTGTGTGGAAAAAGTTCTTCGAAACTTTTTGTACAAAGAAGTGTCTTATATAGTGAGAATATGCAAAATGCCATTAGTAAGGGCTGAAGATCCCTTATGTTTATGATATTTGATATTGGTGATTTATATATAACAAGAGTAACAAGTGTTAAGGCGATCAGAACAGGTCTTGATGCGCAGTGATACGAAGGGGAGAGGATTTAATGGGTTTGTTTGATGACGAATTTTATTCCACCAAAGTATCGAAACGGACCGGGAAATCTATAGGGCGGGTAAGAATCAGCCGTAAGAGATTCTGGCCAAAAACAGTAAGTACATCAGGGTCCTCCTCTCTTTCCATGCTTCAAGTTGCAATTATCAGCTCGGTCATTAGTGCGGTTGTTTCTGTCGGTCTATTTGCACTGGTTGTGATGCCGGGGGATGCTCAGACCGCCTTCTCTGGGACCTCACTCAGAACAGTGCAAGGAGACCCGTATGAACGCATTATTACTGCCGGTGACAAGGTAAGGCCTGCCGTCGTCAGTATTGTCAGCCATCGTGAGATAGACGGATCTCGCATAGAGGATGCGGCTTTGGGGTCAGGTGTTATCTTTAAGATTGAAGGCGATACCGCCTATATTATGACCAATCATCATGTTGTGGACAGTGGAGATAATCTGGAGGCCGTCACGGTGGATGGGGTATCCAAGGAGGCAAAGCTCATCGGGAAGGACCGAATCAGTGATGTAGCGGTGCTGTCCATTGACAGCAAGGGCATCCATACGACGGTCGAAATCGGTGATTCGAAGCAGATCCGCCGGGGGGAAACGGTGCTTGCCATCGGCAATCCACTGGGTCTTGGCGGTACGATGACTTCGGGGATTGTAAGCTATACGAACCGAATGATACCTGTATCGATTAACCAGGACGGAGTATATGATTGGGAGCAGAACGTCATTCAGACCGATGCAGCAATCAATGAGGGCAACAGCGGCGGTGCGCTGATTAACATGCAGGGCGAGCTGATCGGGATCAATACGATGAAGATTGCGGATATGGGTGTTGAAGGCTTGGGCTTCGCCATTCCTACGGAAGATGTGATGAAGATTGTGACCGATCTGATGGAGGATGGCAAGGTATCTAGACCATTCCTCGGCGTGTACACGATTGACCTGTCGAGCTCCTATGCACCGCTTGACGAGGAGCAGCGCAAGGAGCTGAAGCTGCCCGATTCGGTAGAGAAAGGTGCTCTGGTGCTGGAGGCATCCGGACCGGCAAGCGAAGCGGGGCTTAAACTGAATGATGTGATCGTTGAATTTGACGGCGAGCCGATTCATTCAACGATGGATGTGCGAAAGTACCTGTACGATAAGAAAAAGATCGGGGATGAGATGGTCATCTCTTATTACCGGGATGGGAAGCTGCAGGAAGCAACGGTGAAGCTTGCGGATAAGCCGGTGGAATGAATATGGTGGAAGTGATGGTGGGAGTAGAAGCTTAGGAAGTGGCTCCTCTCCGTCTCATTTCGCTGAAGTCCGACATGATCATGTCGGACTTTTTTTGCGTGGATCAAGGTGCGTATTTGTAATTGAATGAATGGTCTAAGCGAAGCTGTAGCTGACTTAGTGGTAGACGACGAAGGCAGTAACGGTGTATGCGGTACTGAAGATACATAATGCCAATGTGCGTGTATATTCTCTTGAGGGTCGATTGAATTTCCATTCTCTAAACGTAGAATAGGCATACATCAGGGTGAAATTGAAATAAATTAAGGCGTTTGGTTGTTCCATGATGACTATGTAAACCGTGATAAGGGTTATTGAAACTAGAGCACTTGCGATGTCCATTATCTTCAAGGCTGTTGTTCTCTCCACTGGCTCGGATCTTTCTACTTCAAAGCTCCAGGAGAACAGAAAATAATACAGCGCATTTAGAATAAAGAACGTAGCTATCAAGGCAGAATTAAGATCTGTATGGATAGGGCTCTCCCCCCTCGGAAATTGATCATCTACTATTTTACAATAAATGGAATGATATTTGAATCATCTGAATTTAGAACGCAGCACAGGTTGGAATATGATATAGATGGATGGATACAGGGTGCATATACTATTTTGGTGTGTAAGTTGTATGAGGGTAGGTGCTTGCAGGGTAAGATAGGAATAGGATGGAATGGACAGAACGCACCTTGAACAAGCTCTTCTTCATGGAACAGCAGTGAATAAACAGATTAAGGGTTTATTTTCTAGGACAGGTATGGTAGAACAGGAGAAGGGGGTTATTGCTTCATGTATTCCATGATGACTGGTGATAA
Organism: Paenibacillus provencensis; assembly: GCF_042678545.1. Taxonomy (NCBI): domain Bacteria; kingdom Bacillati; phylum Bacillota; class Bacilli; order Caryophanales; family Paenibacillaceae; genus Paenibacillus; species Paenibacillus provencensis. Next base: position 64,309 of record NZ_JBHTKX010000002.1, read on the forward strand.
CCCCATATAAGAAAGGCCCCAAGACAGAAAGGATGCTTGAGTGAATGTACACCGTATGTAAAGAGCATGTGGAGCATGCCATTGATTTGTTCGTCGATGAGTTCGAGGATGCACCGGATATTGTCGATTTGAAGGAAACCGAATTCTCGGATTGGGATCCGCCGGTGAAATGCTCCGAATGCGACAACAATGCGGAATTTCTGGTCGTGTAGCATCGCAAGAAGCTAGAGCTTGATGTTCAATATAGGGATGGGAGAAGAGCGTGCTACTGCGCTCTTTTTGTGTTTTGTAGAGGAGGGTCTAAAAGTAGTTGTTTTAACACACGAAATGTTCATTTATTATCCGTTCACGAAGCGAGGCCCCATTGGTATATTATTTTAAAAGCGCTTACAAATGTTCGATAGTACTAGGGGCAGCAGGACTGTGCTTTTATTTCTTTGGGATAGAAGATGGGGGATGAGTGAATGGGAAAAAGGATAGGCAGTCTTGTACTGGCTGCGATAGTGGGGTTTACGGGATTTAGCATACCGGCTGGAATCGGAGAATCAGTGGCATATGCGAACCCTCAGGATACGTATCTTATGAATGGCGGATATGAGTCTGATTTCTGGACAGATGGGTCATGGCGTGTGGAGACCGATTGGGAAAGTGCGGATATTGGGCGTTTTGCCTATCAGGATGACTCATATATAGAAGGGATTGAAGGAGAGCATGCCTTAAAGTACTGGATCAAGGATACGGCTGCTGGGGAGCAGACAATTACGCTGACACAAACGGTTCCAAGTCTGCCTTCGGGTACCTATGAGTTATCTGTTCATTCTATGGGTGGAGATGCAGCAGAAGCTGGCAAGGTATCTCTGTTCGTTGGATCAGAAATGGGAGATGAGGTACTTACTACGGGTTACAACCAATGGGGTAAGCAGAGTCTGCAATTTATTTTAGAGGAGGAGACTGAGAATTTACATGTTGGGGCAATCATCAGCGGTGCACCAAATTCCTGGGGATACCTCGATCAAGCAGAGCTAAGACAAGTGAGCACGGACACGACGAAGCCGGTGAATGCAGATATTTTTGTGCAAAAGGTAGAGGGTCTGTCTCCTGACTTCATCAAGGGAGTGGATGTCTCCAGCATTATCGCTTTAGAGGAGAGTGGTGTTCAGTTCTATAATGAGGCAGGTCATGAGCAGGATATATTCACTACGCTGCATGACGCTGGCGTAAATTATGTTCGTGTCCGGATCTGGAACGATCCGTATGATAACTCAGGAAATGGCTATGGCGGCGGTAATAACGACCTCGCTCGGGCGATTGAGATAGGTAAGCGGGCAACCGCAAACGGAATGAAGCTGCTGGTGGACTTCCATTATTCCGATTTCTGGGCTGACCCGGCGAAGCAAAAAGCGCCGAAGGCATGGGAAAGCCTGACCTTTGATGAGAAGAAGGAAGCATTGTACCAGTATACAAAAGACAGCATGGAAGCGATGCTGGCCGAAGGCATTGACATCGGAATGGTTCAGGTCGGCAATGAAACCAATGGACAGTTTGCAGGGGAAACCGATTGGCCAAAAATCAGTGAGCTATTTAATGAAGGAAGCCGGGCTATTCGAGAGGTGGATCCGAGTATTCTGGTTGCCCTGCATTTTACGAATCCTGAAGCATCTGGCAGATACATGTACTATGCAGAAACGTTAGAGAGCAACAATGTAGACTATGATGTGTTTGCGAGCTCCTATTATCCATTCTGGCATGGCACGCTGTCGAACCTGACTGCAGTCCTGACGGAGGTTGCAGATACGTATGGAAAAAAGGTCATGGTAGCCGAAACCTCTTACACTTATACGGATCAGGATGGAGACGGACACGGCAATACAGCACCGAGTTCTTCAGGACAGACACTTGAGTATCCCATTACAGTGCAAGGTCAAGCTACCTCGATACGTGATGTTATTGAGGCAGTAACGAATGTCGGGGAGTCCGGCATTGGGGTGTTCTACTGGGAACCAGCATGGATTCCCGTTGGACCTAAGGATCAGCTTGAACAGAACAGAATCATCTGGGAAGCACATGGTTCAGGCTGGGCATCCAGCTATGCAGCTGAATATGATCCGCATGATGCGGGGAAGTGGTATGGCGGGAGCGCCGTGGATAATCAGGCTCTGTTTGATTTTGCAGGGCATCCACTACCATCACTCAATGTATTTAAATATGTTCATACGGGCGCTGTCGCCCCGATTGTAATCGATGCCGTTCAGGACGTACACGTATCGGCTATAGCGGGTGAACCGGTCTTACTGCCTAGTGTGACAAGTGTGACCTACAATGATGGAACAACAGGGATCGTGACGGTGATCTGGGATGAGTCACAGCTGGAGACTGCGGTAGCGGCAGGTCTTGGCAGCTATGTCATCGAAGGCATGGCAGAAGGCGGGCATAGCGTACAGGCATTTCTTCAGATTAAGAAGAGAAATTGGATCGTTAATGGAAGCTTTGAACAGAGTGACCGGAGCATGTGGAGCATTACCTATCCGGAGGGTGCAGTAACGCACGCGGATTATCAGAACAATGCAATGGATGCCAAAACGGGAAGCTACTCGCTCCATTTCTATTCTGCAGATCAGGTCAATTTCAAGGTTGAACAGACGATAGAGGGTATGGAACCTGGATATTATAACTTGTCGATGAATATTCAGGGCGGCGATGCGGTCAATTCAGATATGAATCTATTCGCTATAGTGAATGGGAATGAGATGAGGGCAGACACAGCGGTAAATGGATGGGTGCAGTGGAGTAACCCTGAAATCAAGGATATTCTAGTGACAGAGGGCGAGATCACGATTGGTGCATCCATAAAAGCGGACGGAGGCGCTTGGGGGACCTTGGATGATTTTTATCTGAGCTACGAGCGAACTTATGAGCCGGGTTCGGGGTCAGGATCGAATCCAGAGCCAGAGCCAGACCCAGACCCACAGCCAGAACCAGAACCAGAACCAACACCAAATCCGCAGCCAGGTAGAGATAATGGGACAGGAACTGCTCCTGATGGCATTGCGGGTGAAAATGGGAATACGGATGTGAACGGGAATGGTCCGAACGACGACGAGAAGGAAGCAGACGGAGATCCATCGGAGACGGAGGATAATGAGGCTGCCCCCTTCCGAGATGCGTATATAGCAGGCTATCCAGACGGCACGTTCCGCCCAGGTCAGGCCGTTACCCGAGCTGAGATGGCAGCGATGCTGTATCGGGTTCAGGCTGCTACAAATCGAACAGAGCATGCTGTGAGTTACAAGGACATCGATACTCTTGGCTGGGCTGGAAAAGACATCGAACAATTAACAGCGAGCGGTCTAATGTCCGGGTATCCGGATGGCACGTTTAGGCCAGGGCGCTCTATTACAAGGGCCGAGATGGCAGCGATTGTCGCTCGCTGGGCGGCACTGGAGTCGAAGATGAGTCAAGGTGCAGATATTGATGTAGAAGAAGCAAATGCATATATAAGTGCAAATGTAAGTGCAAATACAAACACAAACACAAACACAAACACAAACACAAACACTAATGCCAATGCAGTCACCTTTTTCGCGGATGCCATAGATCATTGGTCTGAATCGAACATTCGACTCGCTGCTGAGGCAGGGTATATGGTGGGCACAACCGGCGGACAATTCCGTCCTGATCAATATTTGACCCGAGCGGAAGCTGTAACCGTTATCAATCGAGTACTCGAACGTTCTAGCGTAAGCCAGGGACAGCAGCCTATATGGTCGGATGTTCCGGCAAGCCACTGGGCATACAACGAGATCCAGGCGGCTTCTAGCCGCATACAGTAACTCTAATATTCTATGAAAACGCCTCTAATTATTCGGGTAGCCCCTATATCGGATATGTCATAAAATACGCTTGAGGGAGTCTACCCGAAGGAGGATTTCAATATGACGAGTACTACACAATATCCATTCCAGAACACTTCCCTTCCACTTGAAGAACGGGTAAATGACTTGGTTTCTCGCTTCACTTTGGAAGAAAAAGTGGGACTTATGATTCAATATCAAACCGCAGTAGAACGCCTTGGTGTCAAGGCTTATAAGCATGGTACGGAAGCGGCTCACGGTATGGCTTGGCTTGGCGAAGCTACCGGCTATCCGCAGCCGATCGGTCTCGGATGTACGTGGGACACTGACCTGATGCAGCGAATTGGAAGCGCAATCGGCGACGAGGCGAGAGGCTTCTACAAGAAAAATCCGGAGATCAATGGTCTGACCTTATGGGCACCAACGGTCGATATGGAACGCGATCCACGCTGGGGACGTACAGAGGAAGCTTATGGTGAAGATCCAGTCCTTGCTGGTAAATTGGCATCGGCCCTTGTTAAGGGAATGCAGGGTGATCATCCGAAGTATATGAAAGCGATTGCGACACTGAAGCACTTTATCGCTAACAATAATGAAGTAGGCCGTGGTGATGCTTCGGTCAGCATTGATCCGCGTAATATGCGCGAGTATTATTTGAAAGCGTTTGAAATCCCGTTTAAAGAGGGCGGCGCCCAGTCCATGATGACGGCGTATAACGCCATTAACGGAGTTCCGGCTAACCTTAGCCCGGATGTCAACGCGATTGTGAAGCAGGAGTGGGGCATGAACGGCTTTGTCGTCAGCGATGCGTTTGACGTATCCGGCACGGTGCGTGATCATGGCTACCTGGAGACTTACAAAGAGGCAGTAGCTCGTTCCGTGAAGGAAGGCGGCATTGACAGCATTACAGATGATGGTGAACTCATTAAGCAGTCACTTCGCGAAGCCTTAGAAGAAGGACTGCTCAGCGAGAGCGATCTGGATGTTGCACTGCGCAATACGTTCCGCGTTCGTTTCCGTCTAGGTGAATTTGATCCAGAGGAAGGCAACCCGTATGCAGCGATTGATGAGTCGGTTATTATGCATCCAGAGCATGCCAAGCTGTCTAGAGAAGCAGCTGGCAAAGCTGTGGTTCTGCTCAAGAATGAAGGAAATATGCTGCCGCTGCAGGCAGATAAGCTGAAGAAGGTTGCCGTCATCGGTCCGCTTGGCGGCACGGTCTATCGTGACTGGTACAGCGGCTCACTGCCTTACGCAGTTACTCCGCTGCAAGGTATTCAGGACAAGCTGAGCAGCCATGGCGGTGAAGCAACGTTCTCCGGCGGCACAGACCGGGTTAAGCTGAAAGCGAAGGACAGTGGTCGTTATGTGCAGGTACGCAAAGGGGATCAATTCTCTCTTGCAGCTACAGGTGAAGCAGCTGATCAAGCTGCCGTATTCGAAATGACGGATTGGGGCTGGGACAGCCATACGATCATTGCAGAGGACAACGGCCTCTATCTGACAACAGATGATCGTATTGTGAAGGCGTCCGCAGATCAGATCTGGGAATGGTTCACGAAGGAAGTATTCCTCGTTCGTCCAGAAGGAGAGAATGCTCAGCAGGTTACCTTCTCCACATGGAATGATACACCGGTTACCATGAACAAAGACAGCGGAGAGCTGCTCGTCGGTACGGGCAGTGCGGAAGAGACAGCTAATGAGATCAATGTATCCGGTGCGGCTTCTGTTGCAGACGGAGAAGAGAAGCTTAGTGCAGACATCTTCGAGATGGAGAAGGTGACGGACAAGTTCGCAGCAGCGAAGGAAGCAGCTGCAGATGCAGATCTTGCCGTTGTATTTGTCGGTAACCATCCGCTCATTAACGGTAAAGAAACGATCGACCGTCCGGACATTACCCTTCCGGCATCTCAAGAGCAGCTGATCAAGGAAGTTCTGTCCGTCAATCCGAATACAATTGTTGTTGTGGTCGGCAGCTACCCGTATGCTCTAAACTGGACAGAAGAGAATGTGCCAGCGATTGTGTACACGACACATGCAGGTCAAGAGCTCGGAAATGCAGTAGCCGATGTCCTCTTCGGCGAAGTGAATCCGGCGGGACGTCTGAACATGACTTGGTACAAGTCAACGGCTCAGCTTCCTGAGTTTATGGATTATGATGTCATCAAGGGAGATCGAACCTACCAATACTTCCAGGGTGATGTGCTGTATCCATTCGGACATGGCCTATCCTACAGTGCCTTCCGTTATGACCATATCAGTCTTGATCGCACTACTGTATCAGCAGATCAGGATCGTGAGATTGGTATTACCGTTCGTATTACAAATACAGGAACACGTGCCGGGGAAGAAGTGGTACAGCTGTATGGACATGCGGAGAAGTCTCGTGTGAAGCGCCCACTGAAGCAATTGCATGCATTTGAGCGTGTGCTGCTGCAGCCAGGTGAATCTACCGATGTTAGCTTCAGGCTTCCGCTGAGTGAGCTAGCCATCTGGGATGTAACCCGTGACCGTTTCTGTATCGAGAGCGGCAGTTACACGTTCATGGCTGGTGCTTCGTCTGCGGATCTGCGAGTGAATGCAGAGCTTAAGGTAGACGGCGAAGTCATTCCGCCTCGTGATCTGAAGCAGCCTGTAAAAGCCATCAACTATGATGATTACGAAGGTGTACGGATCGGAGAATGCCACGAAGGCGGCAGCGCGGTTGAAGTGAAGGAAGAGTCCGGCTGGATCGTGTTCCAGGATGCTGAATTTGGTGAAGGTGAGAGCAGTGTAACCCTGCGTGCAGCGAGCCAAAGTGCAGCCACAGCCGAGCTTCGTTTGCAAGGTCCGGAAGGTCCACTGGCAGCAAGCGTATCGCTTGAATCCACGGGAGCGCAAGGCTGGCGTGATTACACGTTGACGGTGGATGGCGTGAGCGGACGTCAGGACGTATACATCGTGCTGAATGGCAAGGCAGCCCTGAGTACGATTCAATTTCAATAAATGAAGTGAATAAGCCAGATTTCCTTACGATGAGGGGATCTGGCTTTATTTTTGTTTTGTTTTCCCAATGTTTAAATAATTCAGTTTAATTTACTTGGAAGGAGAAATTGGAGTAATATATTCAAATATAACATAGACTTGCTATACCGACGAAAGGAAGTAGCCCTTTGCTCGAAACGCTGTTATTGAACTTCTTGATTTTGCTCTTTCCGGTGGTCATTTTCTTAATCTTCTTTGAGAATAGACCCTTCGCATATAATAAAAAAGTGATGATCGTATTATCGGCTGCGGCGATGTGTCTGTGTATGCTGATGCCTTTTCAATTGGAGTATGGTTATACGTTTGATCTGAGGTATATTCCGTTCCTGCTCGTCGCCTTGTTTGGTGGATATCGATGCAGCTTCCCCCTATATGTGGCGCTGATCGTATGCAGATTATATGTCGGTGGAGAAGGCGTCTTGCCAGCCATTTTGTTTGCAACCAGCATATTTATCATCGTACCTTTATATAGTAAGAGATTTTTGGGGCTGGCCTCCAAGAGACGGATTGTGGGCGCGGCTGCGGCTGCTTTTATGACGATGCTCTGGTACTTAATTACCTTAATCATTGTGATTGAGCAAGTGGATCATACCTTCTGGATCTTGGCTGGACATGCGCTGACGACGTATACGGTGTTTATGGTGATCACAATGCTCCTGATTGAAAAGATGATAGCCAATGTCCATTATCGGGAACGCGTGCTGCAGTCTGAACGATTGAACGTCGTTAGTGAGCTTGCAGCCAGTGTATCTCATGAGATCCGAAATCCACTGACGGTCACGAGTGGCTTCTTACAGCTGCTTAGTAAATCGGAAACGATGACCGAGAAGGAACGGGGATATATTAAGCTGTCGCTTGAAGAGCTGAAACGTGCGGAGAAAATTGTGAGCGACTACCTGTCCTTCGCCAAGCCGCAGTCCCAGAACATGGTGTACGCTGATTTAAGTGAAGACCTGGAGTATACAACGAATATTATTTTGCCGTATGCGATGATATATGATGTTGAGGTGGAGAGGCATTATGACAACTCGCTCAGCACAAATTATGATCAGCACCAAATTCAGCAATGTCTGATTAATTTATATAAAAATGCGATTGAGTCGATGAAAGAAAAAGGCGGCGGCAAGCTGATCATTCACATCTCCGATCATAAAGGAAGCATTGTTATTCGTATCGAGGATACAGGGGTTGGCATGGATAAGGAGGAGATCTCCAGACTGGGCAAGCCGTATTACTCCACGAAGCAGGAGGGCACGGGCCTTGGGATGCTTATGATTTACAGCACGATCAACAAGCTGAAGGGCAGAATTGAAGTGGATAGCATAAAAGGGCAGGGAACCGTCTTTCGGCTGATCATTCCGGCTGCATGATACAATGGTGACAGGTTAACATTATTATAGAAATTAGATAAACAATCAATATAAAGAAGGTTAAGTATAAGCAGGAGGCAATACAGCATGTTGATTCAGATTATCGGGGTAGGGAAATTGAAAGAGAAGTACTTAGTGCAGGGCATTCAGGAGTATGCGAAGCGTTTAGGGCCTTATGTAAAATTCCAAGTCATTGAGGTACCTGACGAGAAAGCACCGGACAATATGAGCGAGGCCGAAGTGCGTGGCGTCAAAGAACGTGAAGGTGAGCGTATACTGGCGCATGTGAAGAGCGAAGCACATGTGATTGCACTCGCCATCGGTGGTCAGCTATGGAGCTCGGAGGATCTTGCTGCCGAAATGGACAAGCTCGGGACATACGGGACAAGCCACATTGTATTTGTGATTGGTGGCAGCCATGGTCTGTCCGACGCGGTGCTGAAGCGCGCCCAGCAGAAGCTGAGCTTCGGCCGCATGACCCTGCCGCACCAGCTGATGCGGCTTGTGCTAGTGGAACAGATTTACCGGGCGGTGAAGATTAATCGGGGGGAACCGTATCATAAGTAGGGCGAAAATTACATTTTGTCAAGTCAAATGCTGAAAATTAATGTTTAGTGTATAATAATAGTGGTTCTTTGTCTGTAAGGAGAAGGTTAATTATGCACTTGAAAAAATTTATTTTTGATAAAAATAAATTACTTGAATTAGTTGATAAAATCCGTAGAGAGTCTAGTGTTTCGATAGAGACAGATAAACAAATCGAACTAGGACAGTTCTTTACTAACTCTAAAATTGCAAGTCTTATGGCATCTATGTTTAATGAAGGTAAAAGTAAGATTAGATTACTTGATGCAGGAGCTGGAGTGGGTTCCTTAAGTGCAGCATTTATTGCAGAAATGTGTTGTAGAGAAGATAAACCTAAAGAGATTTCAATTGTTGCATATGAAAAAGACTCAGCGTTATTGCCTTATTTATATAAAACTAGAGAAATCTGTAATAATGCTTGTAAGCGTTTAGGAATAAAGTTGAATTGGGAAATACTGAATCGTGATTTTATTAATGAAAGTATTGATCTTTTAGTGAAAAGTGAAGAGGAAGATCTAGATTTTCAACGTTTTGATTGTGCAATTTTAAATCCACCATATCGTAAAATCCATAGTAATTCGTCAGAACGGAAATTATTAAAAGGAATTGCAATAGAAACTTCTAATTTATACTCTGTTTTTGTAATTCTGGCAATACGCCTATTAAAGAGTAGTGGTGAGTTGGTAGCTATTACACCTAGAAGCTTTTGTAATGGTCCTTATTTTAAATCTTTTCGAAAAGAAATTTTGAACGAAACAACATTTTGTCAGATTCATACCTTTGATTCAAGAAGAAGTACATTCAGTGACGATAGAGTACAACAAGAAAACATAATTTTTAAAATAATAAAAGAAAAATCACAAAATAACTGTAATGTAACAATTTCATCTAGTTTTACAAACACAGATGAAATTGCTAATTATCAAATACGCTATGATCAATTTGTACATCCCAATGATAGAGAGATGTTTATTAGAATATTAAAAAATGATTCGGGATATCTAATCTCAGATCAAATAGATAAATTAGGAAATACATTAGAAGATCTCGGAATTTCAGTATCAACGGGTAAAGTAGTAGACTTTAGATCTAAAGATTATCTGAATAATGAGCCATTACATGGGACAGTGCCGCTAATTTATTCTATTCACTTTGAGGACGGATTTGTAAACTGGCCAAAACTAAATAGTAAGAAACCAGATTTTATACTTCAGAACTGTGTTACTGAGGGCCTCTTAGTACCATCTGGTTTTTATGTTTTAGTTAAGCGGTTTTCTTCAAAAGAGGAGCGCAGAAGAGTTGTTGCAGCTATCTATGACCCGGGAAGAGTGATGTTTTCAAAAGTCGGTTTTGAAAATCATGTAAATTACTATCATATTAACGGAGAAGGCTTAACTGAGAGACTAGCAAAAGGTTTAGCTGTTTTTTTAAATTCTTCATTAATTGACTCATATTTACGACAGTTCAATGGTCATACTCAAGTAAATGCAACTGATTTAAGAAATCTTAAATATCCTCGAATAGAACAATTAGAGGAATTAGGCAAAAGAATAAGTACTCAATTACCCGAACAACATGAAATTGACTTAATGATAAGCGAATTATTCTAAAAAACAATGATTGTTGGCATAAACAAATGGGAGGGATCAGTAATGTCATTACAAGAAGAGATAGATAAAAAAGCAAAAGAAATTCAAGCCGATGGATATCCAATGTCAATTGGGGAGTTGGCGAATATGTACAAGGATGGCGAATTAATAGTTAATCCGGAATTTCAAAGGTTTTTTAGATGGTCAGACTCCCAAAAAACAAAATTAATAGAATCGATACTTTTAGGAATACCGATACCGCCGATTTTTGTTGCTCATGGTGAGAAGGGGATATGGGATGTTATTGATGGGTTGCAGAGACTATCGACAATATTTGAATTTATGGGTTTATTAAAATTCACAGATGATACGTTAAAGCCACCTAGTAAATTATTAGGTACAAAGTTTCTACCGTCTTTAGAGAATAAAATGTGGGAAAACCTTGATGATCCAGAAAATTCATTTACTCAAGAGTTAAGAATTGATTTTAAAAGATCGAAATTTGATATTAAAATTATAAAAAAAACTAGTGATAAGGATGCGAAATACGAACTATTCCAAAGAATTAATACAGGCGGATCAAAGTTATCAGACCAAGAAGTTAGAAATTGTCTATTAATAATGATTAATAGAGACTTTTATTTATGGGCAGCAGAACTTGTGAAATATCAGCCGTTTGTAAATTGCATACCTCTTTCAGAAAAACAACAATTAGAACAGTTTAATATGGAAATTTTAATGCGCTATTTAGTTATTCGACATGCAGATTTAAGCAAGATTAAAGGTAATGAAGATATTGGAGAATATATTTCAGAAGAAATTATTAATATAGTTGAAAGTGGAGAACTAGAACTACAGAAAGAAGCAGAGGTATTCTACAAGACCTTTGCTTATCTTGATACAATTCTCTCAGACGACAGTTTTCGAAAATTTGATCATGAGAAGGGCAAATTTAGAGGTGGTTTTTTGATGCCAGCATTTGAAGTGGTGATTGCAGGTTTAAGTGAGAATATAGATGAAATGAATAAGATGGCGCCTGAGGAAATGATTCAAAAAATTAAAGATATATATAATTCTCCGCAATATCTAAGTGCTACAACTCGAGGGGGCACTCGCCCTATCACGAGGTTAAAAGATCTTGTAACATTAAGCAAGGGAGTATTTACGAATGGCTGATTACTCGCTCGAGAAGTTTCAAACAAAACTTGATAAAAACATCTCTTGGAGAAAACGTGAACTTACGATACTTAAAAATAATGTTGATGCGGCAGAGGGAAATCTATTAGTTACTTCAATAAGATCAGGAATAACATTATTGTATGGTCATTGGGAAGGATTTATAAAGACAACTGCTCGCGAGTATCTAAAATATTTAAACAAACTAAATATAAAATGTATTGATATGAAGGACAATTTCATCACTCTATCAATGAAGAAAACAATAGTTAACTCGAGGCAATCTAATAGATGTTTATCACATTCTGAAATTATAAGTGAGTTATTATATGAATCTGAGAAAATATTTAATGTAAATGAAATGGATAAACTTATTGTAGATACTGACTCAAACTTAACTTATGAAATATTAGAAGATATATTATTTAGTTTGGGTTTGGACTGTGAAGATTTTGAGATGAAGGAAAACTTTATAAAGGAAAATCTAGTGCTTGAGCGAAATAAAATTGCTCATGGTGAATATGTATCAATTGTGGACCCTAGGAAAGATAAAAGTGAAGAAGAAAAAAGGGCAAAAGATGAATTTGAAAATCTATATCATGAGATTCTAAAACTTATGGAGAAGTTTAAAGAGTTGGTATTTGATGCTGCATATAAGAAAAAATATCTAAAACAGGTTCCAGAGTTGAGTGTTTAATACAGAGTATTTTCTAAATTTATTGTAGTATAGTCGTGAATAATTGAACTTATATTGTCTATTAATATAGATTTTATATTTTAGGGATAATTAGAAGGGGGGATTTTGTTGCCAAGTGACAAAGCATTTAATACGATTTACGATCAGATTCGGTTATTAAAAAATAGGGGATTGCAGATTAACAATTTTAATTCTGCTAAAGAACATCTTCAAGATAAGAACTATTTTGATCTTATAAATGGGCATGAGACATTATTACTTGATGACTCGAAACGTTTACCTAAAAAATATACTAAAAAGTCATTTGATAATTTTTTAAGACTTCATGATTTTGATAAACAATTCTCGAGCTTAATACTAAAGAAAATATCAGACTTCGAAACAAAATTAAAAACAACAATCTCCTATCATTTTTGTAAAAATCATTGTTCAACTTTAGCAGAAAATAACAATTATATAGACATAAGTTATTATAATAAACCGGGATCAACTGATGGTCCAAAACAATATGTGAATTATTTTTACAATTCCAGAGATCAAGAAAAAACTCATAAATTATTTAGAAGTAACTATAAGTATAGAGGAAAATTTAGAGGTACATTTAATGGAGTTGTAACGTATCAACCTTCAAAAACTATATTAAGAGGAATCTTTACTGGGCGTTTTGGATCTTCTTCAATAAGAGAGATAAAAGAAGGCAACTGTATATTCTATAATTCAAACCAAACAGCACTTTTAGCTGCACTACATACAGTAAGTACGACTTCTGGATCAACTGTATCCCTCAACATAAATATACAAAGAGAAGAAACAATACAAGGTTTAAACTACATTGACGATTGTAAGCTGAAATTTTCTTACATTAATGAATATAATAATCCACCGTTCTGGGTTGTTATTAAAACATTAATGTTAAACGATTTAATTGTATTAATGTATGGATTAAAAAAGCGTACTCTTGATGCGGTATTAAGAGACTTTAATTTGAAGCCTTACGAGAAGGAGAAATTTTTAAACTCTCTAGAGATAATTAGAGAGTTGCGAAATTCTTGCGCACATTTTGAACTGGTTAATCGATTCAGGACGTCACCGAATCTAAAAGTAAATAGTCATCTAATTTCTGACTTACACTTATCACCTATGAGATCACAATATGTAATTAGATTATTCGATGTATTAAAAATATTACGAGTTTATATTGATTTATCCGAAATAAAGCTTTTTTTACATAATTTTTGGACTAACGAAACTAAGTATGGTAATTGTGATATTACTGTTGCTTTATTTGAGAGGATGGGAAATTCAAATATAAATGAATGGATCTAAGATTAATTGACTTTAGCACGAATATAAGCTAAAATGAATACATATAATAACGAGTAGCCAAGACGGCGTGCCAAGCTTGCGTAGCTTGCTAAAAGTCCCTAGCCACCTTATCTTTTAAGATAAGGTGGCTTTGTATTTATAAATCATTTGAGAACTCCCTTCGATAGGTCTGATGTGAAACTCTCAGAACTCAATATTTATTTTTTTTAACGACTGTCTTTATAGAAAATACAAATGTAATTTATTTCGCCTTTAATGTGAGACGGTGAACTGTTTATATTGGTTCAGTGGTAAAATATAGCCAGAATAATGATATTAAATAGGGGTTGTGAATAATGAACATCACGCTCTCAACAACAATTCGACGAGATTATAACGGTTTCTCAAAATATTGCCATGAAATTGATAAACCTGTGGTTTTGACACGTAACGGTGATGCTGATTTAGTTGTAATGAGCCATGAGACATATCGACACATGGAGGCTCGCGTCAAATTACAATTTAAGCTGTTAGTAGCTGAAAAGCAGATTGCAGAGGGTTCAGAATTACTTGATCATGATCAGGTAATGGAAAGAATGAGGAGAAAGATCAATGCAGCAAGATAGAGATTATCTTCGGGAGTTGTTTAGTTCATTTCAATAATACATAATAGCCGCTCAGGGGTGAGTGGCTATTTGTGTTTTACTATAGAACGGGGGGAATACAATTATTCCTCCAATTGTAAAATCACCTTCGTAAAATCTTTAAAATCATCAATATGCTTCTCTATAATCGCCTCTAAGATCTCAAGATCTAACGTCTGGTAGTCATGCACAGCAGTATTTCGGAATCCGACCATATTCATCATGGTCTTTGCCAAGCTATTTTCAATTAATCCAGCGTCTAGCAGCAGCTTCACGACTCGCTTTTGGTACGCCCAGCTTACGGTTGCTGACAATATGCATGGCCAGATCAATGCTTGCCTCACAAGCACGTTGAATATTCAAAATGATGCTATCCTGCTTCGTAAAGTCCGTTAAGTTTGCAGGATTGCCCTCGTACACTTCATGAATACGTTTGAGAGAATGTTCAATTGTTGCCGTTTTATTCAAAACAACATCATTCATTGCCGAAGACACTCCCTCTCTCTTTAATCGCATCAATAATTCCAGCCCGCTGCTCACTTAACGTAGCATACATGCTATAAGCACGCATTTTTTGGCGTGTAAATTCATTGTCGTTATGTATATAAATTGGAGTGCCCTGCTCAAAAATTTGCATGGTAAATACGGTATCAACCTGTTGAATGTCGACTAAATCGACCTCTCGGTTAGCAATAGCCGCAAGCTCAGAAGCAAGTAGAAAACGTTCATATGAAGACAACTGCTTGTCACTGAAATAAGCCAGATCGATATCACTTTCATCATGAATTGTGCCTGTAGCGAATGAACCAAATAGAATGATGAAGCCGGGACTTGTCTCTAGAATGATTTTATCAACTAACTTCTTTTGTAACTCTTCGATCAGCATGCGGATCACCTTCCTTTCTCGTATTATATAGTTTATATGAAAAATTCGCACTTATACTTGGGTACTACAAGCCTCATTAGAGCGGATTGGGCTATAACTTAAAGCTATGGCTAGCCATACTTTATACATATAACATGTATCCTGTTCGATCATGCTATATTCAATAGAATAAGCAATGAAGGAGAGACATCGATGATACCATTTCGTAATGATCATGTAGGCAGCTTTCTACGTCCTGCCAATTTAATTCAAGCACGTGAGCAATATAAATTAGGCAATATCACATATGAACAATTAACGGTTGTGGAAGATAACGAGATTATTCGTATTATTGAGAAGCAAAAGGAGAATGGCATAGCGGCAGTAACTGACGGTGAGTTCCGCAGAAGCTGGTGGCATTTTGATTTTCTGGGCGGCTTGGATGGCGTAGAGTTATACGAAGAAACAGCGGGACCGAAATTTCACAATATGGTAACCCGTAAGGGCGGCATTCGCATCGTCGGCAAAGTGGGTTTCTCGACGCATCCCTTTATCCAGCATTTTGAGTTCTTGAAAAAGCACGCAGGTGACGCAGTGGCGAAACAGACGATTCCAAGCCCGAATATGCTTCTTTATCGCGTGGAATACAATGAAGATATTTATAAGGACCGTGAACCGTTCCTTCAAGATACAATCGCAGCTTATCAAAAAGCAATTCAAGCCTTCTATGATGCGGGATGCCGCTACTTGCAATTAGATGATACCGCTTGGGCAGATCTATTCTCTGAAGCAGGTCACGATAAGCTGCGCGCTAAAGGCTGGGATCCGGCAGAAGAGCTGAAGATCATGCAGCGCATGATCAATGAATCTCTGGCTTATAAACCAGAAGATTTAGTGGTGACGATGCATATCTGTCGTGGTAACTATAAATCGAATTATTTCACAACCGGCAGTTATGATTATGCTTCTGAAGTCATATTTGGAGGCTTAGAAAACGTAGACGGGCTATTCCTGGAATTCGATGACGAGCGCTCAGGCGGTTTTGAGTCATTAAAATATGTTAATCGTAAAAATCTGAAGGTCGTGCTTGGCTTACTTACATCAAAGTCAGGTGAGTTAGAAGATAAAGAACAAATTAAAGCACGGATTGCAGAGGCAGCGACCTATGTACCGCTTGACCAGCTTTGTTTGAGCCCGCAATGCGGCTTTTCGTCTACAGAAGAAGGCAATATCCTAACAGAAGAACAGCAATGGCGTAAACTTCGTTTCGTTAAAGAAATTGCCGACGAAGTTTGGAATTCATAGATCTAAACAACGGAGGGATTGAACATGACGATTCAAGCGGACAAAGAGACGGTTATAGTTGAGAACTTCATTAAGGGTCAATCCGTAAAATCCATTTCGCAATCAGCAAAAGAGAATCCGGCAAATCCAAATGAAATTGTGGGCTATTTCCCTGTCACCACGAAAGAACAAGCGGTCGAAGCAATTGAAGCGGCAGCAGAAGCCTTTACAGCATGGAAGGAGACCGCAATTGACGAACGCATCGCTCGCATGCGCAAGGCGATTGAGAAGATTAGGGCATCGGAGAATGAAATTGTCCACTTGCTGTCCAGAGAGCACGGCAAGCCGCTCTATGATGCACACGGTGAAATTTATGTTGCATTGATGTGGATGGAATTCGCCTGTGACCAGGCCAAATCGGTTCTGCAGGAAGAAATCAAAGAACATGAGACGGGTAAAACCATCATATCCCATGATCCGATTGGCGTGGTAGCGGCGATTAGCCCATGGAACTATCCTATTGCTCTGTCCACGATTAAGATTGCTCCCGCCTTACTTGCCGGCAACACGATTGTGCTCAAACCCAGTCCATTTGCGCCACTGGCGGCGTCTAAAGTGGCAGAGATCATTGCGAGTGAGTTCCCGGCGGGTGTGATCAACGTCGTTCATGGCGAATCGGATGTGGGCGTGGAATTGACTTCGAACCCTCTTGTCGCCAAAATCGCCTTTACTGGTGGAACCGAAACAGCCAAGCATATTATGAAGGCTGCTTCGGAAACGATTAAGAATATGACGCTTGAGCTTGGCGGCAACGATGCAGCTATCTTCTTGGAGAGCTTTGATGTAAACGATGAGCGAGCCATGCGCCGAATTGTCGTTTCTAACTTTTTGACAGCAGGACAAATCTGCATGATTGCCAAGCGTGTATATGTTCACCGTTCTATTTATGATACATTCGTGGACAAATATATAGAGGCGGCCAATCGCTGGGTCCGGGTCGGGGATCCCTTTGATCCGAATACGACGGTAGGTCCGGTCAATAACCTGAAGCAGAAAAAATATGTGGAGGGCCTGGTCGAAGATGCACGGAAACGCGGCGCCAAGATTATCCCTCTCGGACAAATTCTCGATCAGAAGCGGATTGAACAAGGCTACTACCTGCAGCCTACGCTTGTGTTGGACGCTGACTATCGTGATCCGATTGTGGTGGAGGAGCAGTTCGGTCCTACGGTTCCGATCCTGCCTTTTGACGATGAGGAGCAGGTTATTGATTTGCACAATGAAAGCATATATGGACTCACGAGTTCGGTTTGGGGAAGAGAAGAAGACGCCATCCGGGTCGCGCGTAGGCTTGAAGCCGGTACGACCATGATCAATACGGCTGCTGTGCAAGGGCTCGATGTAAGGTTCCCTTTTGGCGGTGTCAAACAATCCGGCGTTGGCCGAGAATATGGCGCGGAAGGCATCCTCACTTATACGGAAACACATGTCATCAACGTTCCGAAGGTATTGGATCTCCCTTATATTCCCGAATAAATCTTTATAACGCACAATTTTGACATATTGAATGATTTTTGAACAGGCGCTGAAATCGGCGCCTTTTTTTTCGTTTGAATAGAGCCGTCGAAAGCTAATATTAATACTGTTATGCGCTGCCAATAAACATTTTCGGTTGTCACGTAGGATTTTGCTGTCTCTCTCCAAAGGTATGCTTCGGCTTATGGGGAGAATAGATTTGGACGGAATCATTTAAAGCTCTAAATTTGGCGATAGAGAGCCGCGGCGGCGTTGCAGAACGTGAGAAAAGCACGTTAAGTATACAGTTTGTCAGTGGACTCGTAGGGGCGCCTATCACGGCAAGTTACAATGCGTTCTTGGCCTCTGTAAAGGAGAACAGAGAACTACAAGCTGAAGGCAGTGATCGAAGCACGCGTCATATCGAGATCTCGTTGCCGCAAGAGGTGTCCTATCAGGAAGGCGATCATTTGGGGATCATTCCGCAAAACGAGCCGGCATTGGTTGAACGTGTACTGCGTCGTTATGGACTAAATAGCAGTGACTATATCGTTATAAGCGCTAGCGGCCGCAGCGTTGCCCACTTACCTGTTGATCGGCCCATCAGCGTTCATGATCTGTTGAGCCAATGCGTCGAGCTGCAAGAAGCCGCGACTCGAGCCCAGCTTCGTGAGCTTGCAGCGTTTACCGTTTGCCCTCCACATAAAAAGGAATTGGAAGCTCTTCTTCAGGAGGATGCTTATAAAGAGCATGTGTTAAACAAACGACTTACGATGCTAGACCTGTTGGAGCGGTATTTGGCTTGCGAGTTGCCGTTCGAACGCTTTGTGGAGTTGCTCCCGCCACTTAAACCACGCTACTACTCGATATCCAGTTCGCCGAGGATTCAGAACGATGCGGTAAGTATCTCTGTCGGTGTCGTCAGATGCCCTGCAAAGAGTGGAAGTGGTGAATATCGAGGAGTTGCCTCCAATTATTTGGCCAGTCTTCAACCTGGAAATACGGTCATGGTATTCGTGAATACGCCAGAGTCCGGATTTACTTTACCGGAACAACCTGAGACACCGATCATCATGGTAGGACCTGGCACTGGTTTTGCTCCATTCAGGGGATTCTTGCAGGCACGTCAAACAATGAAGAGTGAAGGTAAAACACTGGGAGAGGCACACCTCTACTATGGCTGCCGAAATGAATTGGATCACATTTACCATGAGGAAGTGGAGCAATTTGAGCGACAGGACATTGTTACTGTACACACAGCGTATTCCCGAAAAGAAGGTATGCCCAAAACATATGTTCAACACTTGATGAAGGAGAATACAAACGAAATCATCCGATTGCTCGGCAACAATGGGAAACTCTATATTTGCGGAGATGGAAGTAGGATGGCTCCAGATGTAGAGGCTTGCTTAAAAGAAGCTTATCAAGAAATTCACGCGGTAAGTAAACAAGAAGCTCAGAAGTGGCTGGAACAGCTTCAAAGCGAAGGTCGCTATGCTAAGGACGTATGGGCTGGTAACTAGCTCGTTATGTTGGACATTCGGATAGGAACCGAGCATCATTCCGCTATAGAGCCGTTAAAGTAAAGAGAAAAGACCTCTCATGTACTGCGTAATGGATTAGAATCTACGCTGCATATGAGAGGTCTTTCTAAAGCGTCGGCTATTGTACATTGTCCGGCTTTTCTAATGGAATAAATGTACCCAGAACCCCCACTACCTTTATTCGTTGCCCCATAATTTCGGTTTGAAATAACCGAACGACTCCGTAATCGGTCATCGTGGTTCCTTCGCTGATCAAACGCTCGCCGAACAGAGATAGCCCCAAACCTTTAAAAGGATTGGAGGGCGGCTTGTCTGACACCTTCTCCAGAACCCAACTGTTATACTCCTCTTCAGAGGGCTTTGTAACCGACATAACAACAGCCAATGCCAGGATCGTTAATAGGGCGATCGCCAGCTTGATCCAAGTCTGTTTTCTCTGCTTCATATTCTTCTCCATTTCCCTAGTAGACTGTTTACAACGGGTTCGGATTACACGAGGGTGATATATCGGACAGCGTGAATCCGTTTGAGGCTGCTTTAGTCTCGTCGATCGCTAAGCTGGAAATCACTTGAAAACCTTGACCCTTCAAGGGTCAAGGCTTTTATTATGAAGAAATTATGCATTTTCGTTGGCTTCTCGTTTTCTTAGCGTTAGCGCTATAAGAGATGGAATAAACAAGGGAAGCAAGACGAGAACAAGAATGATTAACCCGATGATAACCACTGTCGCGAGCTGCATCAATACGGCTACATTTGATGGATATAACGCGCCGAATGTACCGATCAAAATAATGACAGCAGACATGATAACCGAACCCATATGCGTCAATGCTTTAACGATCGCCACTTTTGGGGGCTCGTTATGATATTCCCTAAATCGCATCAGAAGGAAGATACTGTAATCCACACCTAGGGCGATCAACAAGATAAAGGAGAAGAACGGTACAGCCCATTCCGTTCCCGATGCATGACCAAAGCCGAATTGATAAATCCACTCCGTTAAATTGATTGATGTGAAGTAGGCAAGGACCAGAGAAATAATCACGTAAATCGGCAGCAGAATGGACCGGAAGAAGATCACAAGAATGATGCCGATGCCAATCAGCATGAAGATAACAGTTCTTGTAAATTCGCTCTTGTTCAATTGATTTAATGCGGCATTGTCCGCGCTTACCCCGGCAGTTCCATACTTAGCAGATTGAAATTCCGTTCCTTCAAGCAGATACCCCACATTCGTATTGATTTGATTAACGGTGTCAATCGCTTCCATGGAATAAGGATTATCGCTTAAAATAATAGTCCATTTCGCAATGGTCTTATCTTCAGACAGGTAGTTATTTAAAGCGGTCTTAAAGTCGGCGTTTTTAAGTGCTTCTTCCGGTGCAAAAAAAGCGCTCGTATCCGATTTTCCCAACTCATCAAGATATTGTTTTGCATCGGCAAGACCGGAATTGACCTTGTTTAATCCATCGACGCTGTCATCCAGCCCTGTTTGCAACGTACCCAAAGAGGTGGTGAGACTTTCAATACCAGTCTTCATCGACTGTTGTCCATTATACAGTTGATCCAGGCCTACTTGCAGTTGAGGGATTTGCGAAATAACCGCTGCTTGGCCGTTCGCTCCTTGCTCCAATCCGTCTTCGAGGGACTTTTCGGAGGCTGCAAGCTTGGCCGTTGCGCTTGAGATCTGTTTTTGACCATCCGCGATTTTCGCCAGTCCATCATTAGCGGCCTTCAAATTGACCAATGCTTCTGTATATTTGCCATTCAGTGTCGCTAAACCATTTGAAATTTCGGTCAAGCTTGCTTTTAATTGTTTAATGGAACCATTTAACTGCTGCATATCAGAATCGCTTTGGAGTTCCGTATATTTTTGAGCCAGGGTGTCGGTGTACGATTGGATGGCATCCACAAGCTGCAGGGTCGCGCTTAGGCTCTTTGCTGTGCTTGAATATTGGTCACTTATGGTGGATAAACCGGTGTAAAGTTCTTGGTACCCTCCCAGCACCTGCAGAGTAGAAGCGCTTAATTCATTACTGCTGTTTTCGAGTTGCATCATTCTTTCCGTAATTTGCGATGCGCCGGCTTCTCCTTTCCGCATTCCTGCCTCAATAGAGGTTAAGCCGTTCGATAGCTTGTCAAGATTTTCGTTAATCGCCTTCGTTCCTTGAAGCAGTTGATCGATATCTTGAGCGTTGGATGAAGTATTTTCATCCTTAAGACGGGAGCTTGCTTCTCCTAATCCGTCTTGAATTTCCGAAATTCCTTCTATGCTCTGTTCTAATCCGTTGCTTATAGTTTGGCTTTGGTTTTGCACGTAGAATTCTTTTATTTTCTCGGATTGCGGCCTTGTTGCACTGTATACCTGTTTGACGCCTTTCGTATTCGCAATTTCCTCTGTAATATTATCGATCATCGCCAAGCTCTGTGCATCGGACAAATCATGATTCGATTCCAGGACGAACGTTGCGGGCATCGCTTTGCCTGGTGAAAAAGCGTCTTGCAGGATGTTGAATCCTTTTACCGAATCGTAAGACGGGTCAACCTGGGATAAGGTGTCATAAGAAACCTTTCCGTTGTAAAGCATGGCATTGGGAAGGGTAATGACCACGGCAAGGACCGCAAAAAGAACGGGCTTTCTTACCGCATAGGTTCCAAGAAAATGCCAAAATTTATTTTCTTTATGTCCCTGCACTTTTTTTATAGGCCAGAATAGTTTCTGTCCTAAAATCGCCATACAGGCGGGAACAAACGTGGAAAGGACGATAAGAAGTATGACGACCGCGACGGCGACTGCTCCGGCAGAACGAAAAACGTTAAAACCCGATAAAAATAAAGTGCTGAATCCGACTATGACTGCAAAGGCACTGTAATAGACAGTTTTACCTGCTGTTTTATAGGTTGCTGCAATGGCGGAAAAGGTGGATTCGTGGTGGCCAAGCTCTTCCTTGAATCTCATGAACAAGAGAATGAGATAATCCGTGCCGATCCCAAACAAGACCATGATAAGGAAGGACTGAGTAATGATTGATAATGGGAAATTATAGCTTTCCCCCAAGATCGCGATCAGGGAGAGGGAACTCAAATACGTAATGCCGATCCCCAATAAAGAAACGATGGGAGCAACAGGGGATCTAAAGACAATGATCAAGACAACAACGATGAACAGAATCGTCACCCATTCCGATTTTGAAACACCTTCTTGGGTGGATTTGTTATTATCCTCCGTGATAGCGGATCCTCCCGTGATATAGTGCTCTGTATCGATGGGTTGCAAATAAGAATCAATCGAGTTCCTGATGTCCTCTAATTTTTTATTCTCTACATTAACAGAAAAAGGTACGGTTAGTGTCTTATGATCTTCCGAAAGTAATTGCGACTCCAAGAAATCGTCGCCAATCGGATTTTGGACATCGGTGACGTAAAGCTGCTCGTTCGTCTTTAATCCATCAACTGTTGTACTGATCTTCTCGAGCTGGGCATCGGTCAATCCCTTCTCATCGTGAAAAACAAGAACAAGACTATCTTCCTTTGAATTTGCTGGTTTTTCATTATACCGATCTAAAATTTCCAGTGCCTGCTGGGAATTGTATTCCTTCGGAATTTGCGGTGATCCTTTTTGGACGACCAGTTCTTCATAATTTGGCGATAATGTCTGCAGTAAAAAAACCGCTATAAATATAAGTGGCAATATCAACCATCTAAGTTTCAAAATTAGTTTCAAAACCATACACCAGCCCTTTACGTAATTTTTATAAGCAATAAAATATGAACCTGAACTACAGTTCATATTAATAGCTTTAAAGTGCATTGTCAATTCTTAATCGGTATGGCTGGTTTTGCTTCGTGTTATACTGAAACAAAGGAGGGAGAAGATGAACGGATTGAATGAGAATAAATCTTCAAAGGTATCCGTCCCC
Organism: Paenibacillus provencensis; assembly: GCF_042678545.1. Taxonomy (NCBI): domain Bacteria; kingdom Bacillati; phylum Bacillota; class Bacilli; order Caryophanales; family Paenibacillaceae; genus Paenibacillus; species Paenibacillus provencensis. The sequence goes on from NZ_JBHTKX010000002.1 coordinate 87,678, forward strand.
CAGCAAGAAAGATCCAAGGAAAAGAGACAAGCTTTGCTGAAAAGCGGGGAGGAACTTTTCTCCAGTAGGGGGTACGATCAAGTAACGGCAAAAGATATTTGTGCTCATGCCGGCATTTCGGTGGGCTCATTTTACCGTTACTTTTCAGATAAGAAACAATTATTGCTGACTCTTTTTGAACAAACAGCACAGAGTTTTTTACCTGAAGTCATAGTGATGTCTGGGTCACATCCCTATCAAACCACAAAGCATTTACTTGAAACTTATTTATCCAAAACCGAATTTGGATTATTGAATGCCCTTCAATCTCTTGTTTTGCAAGATACTGAAACGAGAATGAAAGTAAATAAAATCATAAGGCTGGCTGAAGAAAAGCTTGCAGATCGGTTAGAGGAATTGAAGACAGTTGGGCTCGCCTGGCCGGATTTGGATGTGAAAATCGCCGCTTGGGCAGTATTGTCGATTATTTTTTCAACAAACGATCGAATTGAACTGCGGCAATCTGGCGAAGATATCGAAAGAATTACAAAGGTCATTGTTCGCATGCTATTTCGATCGGAATTTCATACAATTGAATGACAATTAGCATCAGATGAATCTAAATTTGTTACGGTGAAGAGCTAATCATTGATGGTGGTTGAAGTTCCAAGTAATTATAAATAGTGTGTAACTGCAAAAAAGATGAGATTATTTTAAATTAAATAGATCTCATCTTTTTTGTTGTAGTTTTAAACAGGCGAAGCTAACTGTGGACTCTTCAAGATCATCATAGTATGACGAGAATCATCCACGGATGGCGGCGGGATATGCGGATTATGGCGTGTGGAGATGCCTAATCCATTACATACCAAGAAGCTCATCGAACGATTCGAACAGCAGCAGCATACTTTCCATTACGCTTGAGGTACAGTGGACCAACCAGCGGCACCCCTGAATTTTATCTTTCAACAGATGCATCTCGAGAGAGGTGTTTTTTTTGTATTACAGCAAGATGTGAAAAGTAAAAGAAAGCGGGGGAGTGTTACGTTGTTATTGTTAATAGTCAACGTCATTAGAATCTGAGTGGAGGTTAGATACATGAATAACAAGCACAGCAAGAAGGAAACAAACGAAGGACTGTCAGCACTATCAATTTATCGCGGGGCAGGCTTATCAGCCATCGGGGCAGGGATTCTATATATCGTCATTCAGTTCATTCATCCTCCGGATGATCTGTCTTCAGTGAACTCAAACGCCTGGGTTCTAGTGGCATGCTTAACCATGGTCATGTCCCTCTTCAGCCTGATCGGACTTACAGGGGTTTACCTGAGACAAGTAAGAGAGGCAGGGTGGCTTGGTCTGATTGGTGTTCTCCTGTTCGGTCTGTTTTGGCTCATTTCACTGGCTTTCAGCTTCGTCGAAGCCTTTGTTTTGCCGCTGCTCACAACTGATGCTGAAATATTTGTAGAGGGGATGGTGGGCATATTCGAAGGGACGGATAGCGGGGCTGATCTCGGAATCTTTCCAATATTGGCACCGTTAGCGGGGGGCCTGTATATGCTTGGCGGCCTGTTGCTCGGCATTGCAATATTTCGTGCCAGAGTGCTGCCGCGCCTGGCAGGTGTCCTGCTTGCTTGTGCGGCGGCGGCGACCCTCGCGACTTCGATCATCCCTCACCCGCTGGACCGGATCATGGCATTGCCGATGGGGGCAGCACTCATATGGCTGGGGTATGCGCTCTATGTCCGGTCTAACATTCTGAATCAGCAGGAAGTTTTTTGATGGGGGCATAGATGTGGTAGGTCGATTCCAGATTGTGGACGTCATCAAAAACTTGAATGAGCTCGATATCGGATTGCTCGGCTTCTTGCCTGGAGATTTTTAGAAATCTTGCGAAGTCCGTTTCGAGCACGTCACCAATTTCAAGCAGGTCTCCGGCATACTTGAACCTGGCACAAAAGATCGGCGGTACATCGACCGTAAAATAAAAAGGCTTATGAATCTGAATGTCGCATGGGATGGCGAACAGAGCCTTGAACTGGGTGGAGTTTGGCTGACAGTTAGAATAAATGACATAGCAGGGGCCCTTTATGCTCTCATCAATTTGATTTAACAGTATTTTGGCATGATCACGAATCCTCTGCTTATAATTATCCGCGGCTAAATCCACTTCAAAGGCAATTCCACTGAGCCGGATCTCATTTAACTCGGTCAGGGTAAAATCGGTAACGATATCACCGTTTATGTTCTTAATGGGTCTTTTGACTACTGCAGGTACGGGAATCGGAGAGATCGTATGAATTCCTGCTCTAAGAGAGCTAGGAGCTACACCGTAATGTCTTTTGAAAGCGCGGGTGAAGGAGGCTTGGGTACCAAAGCTGAGCTCATAAGCGATGTCCGTTAGAGACATATTATGGTTTTGAATAAATGTAACGGATGCATTTAATCTTCTGGATAGGATGTAATGGTTTAGCGAACAGCCCATCATTGCGGAGAACAGCCTGTGAAAGTAGTATTTAGACATGTTAAAGGTGGTGGCAACGGATTCTACGGACAATGGCTCGTGCAGGTGATCCTCAATATGAATTAATGCCCGTTCTATTACTTCATAATGGTCCATGAATAACTCCTTTACTCCGGTGTTTTCTGGTCATTTTGTAGTAAGTATACCTTAGCCTGAGAAATGCAGTGAATTATTTTTGTTACATTGTCATTTAATAGTTCTTTTATACCATATATGATCAATATTTTTCATTTACTGACTACCTATTTCGGTGTTATACTACACATTGTTGAAAAATAGAATTGCCAAAAAATGTCGAATTGAGGCTTTAATAGGATGGTCATAGGGAAACTAAAGGGCTATGTCATTATTCTTATTCCTTCATTTGAGCCGGATGAAAGACTATTGTCCTATGTACATCAATTGAGAGAATATAAACTGAATCATATTGTTATCGTGGACGACGGATCTGGCGATGAGTACCAGCCGATTTTCAGGAAATTAAGTGACAACGGCTGTTTTCTCTTGCGCCATCACGACAATCTAGGTAAGGGCACTGCACTTAAGACCGGATTTCAGTATATTGAGCAGCATTTCGATGGGGTCTCCGTCGTAATAACTGCTGATTCTGACGGTCAGCACGCTGCAGAGGATGTATACCGTCTTGCCGAAGAAGCGAAGCGCCATCCAGATGCACTGGTACTCGGGGTAAGAAACTTCAGTGAGGGAGGGATACCGCCGAAGTCTTTGCTGGGCAATCGGATTACTTCCTATATATTTGCCAAGCTCTATGGCAAGCAGCTTTCAGATACACAGACAGGGCTTCGTGCCTTCGGACCCGAGATGCTTCCTTTTATGCAAAAGGTCCAAGGCACCCGATTTGAATACGAGCTGCAGATGCTTATCTCCTGTATCCAATCTGGTATTTCAATTCACACCCTAAGCATTCAAGTCATATATGAGAACGGAAATGCCGGTACCCATTTCAAAGCAATTCGTGATAGTGCACGAGTGATGTTGGTGCTGCTTGCAAGCTTCATGAGATTTATTACTTCTTCGATTACAAGTGCTGTAGTCGATTTGGGAATTGCATGGCTTTTGATCGAGTTGTTGCGCCCTGTTATGGGCGAACAGGATTATTTACGAATTTTACTAGCAACAGTGATTGCAAGAATGATGTCTATTACAGTCAACTATCTGCTGAATAGGCATTTTGTATTCTCTAAGGAGAATAGCCAGGGCAGTTTATGGCGCTATTTGACACTTTGTGGATTTGTGATCTTGCTCTCCAGTACCGGAGTTTATTTATTCCATACCGTTTTATTCTTGGATGAGAAAATAGCAAAATTGTTCTGTGATGCCATACTGTTTCTGCTCAGCTTTCAAATGCAGCGACGGTGGGTATTTGCAGTAAGGAGGAAGCAGCTTTAGTGCAAAACGAGAAGCGGCAAAATGTGATGTTTGTCGTCACGATGATCCTGATGTCCATCTATTTGCTGTGGCGTTTGATATTTACGCTGCCATGGGACCAAGGTATTTTGAACATGGTTTTCGGCATTCTGCTGATTGGTGCCGAAGTGATAACGGTACTGACCACCTTTGAATTGTTTGTTCAGAAGATGCAAAAGGAACGAACACAGCTCGACTTACCGACAATTCCGCCAGAATATTATCCGGATGTAGATGTGTTCATTGCCACGCACAATGAGCCGGTTGATTTGTTATATAAAACAGTCAATGCTTGTACTTTTATGGAATATCCCGACAAGCAGAAGGTGCATATTTATCTGTGTGATGACGGGGGGCGTCCTGAGGTCGAGGAGCTGGCTAAACAATTTGGCATCGGTTATCTTGGGTTCCCTGAAAATAAAGAGGCCAAATCAGGTAACTTGAATAATGCACTCAGCAAAACCTCTTCCCCGCTCATTGCAACCTTTGATGCTGACATGATTCCACAACATACCTTTCTAATGAAGACCGTTCCGTACTTCCTGCTTCCCAAGTTTATTGAGGAGAATGGGAAGTGGCGGCTTCGCAGAGAAGATGAGCTGGAAGATAATTTCAAACTCGGACTGGTTCAAACACCACAGAGCTTCTATAATCCTGATCTATTTCAATTTAACCTTTACGCAGAGCAGGAAATACCTAATGAGCAGGACTTTTTCTCAAGAGAAGTAAACATCTTGCGTAACGCCTCCAATGCTGTAGCCTATACCGGGAGTAACACTGTCATTTCTAGGCAAGCCATGGAAGACATTAATGGTTTCCCCTTAAAGACCATTACCGAAGATTTTGAGACTAGTATTCGCCTGCAGCAGGCAGGCTATATTACTTATGCAACTCAGGAGGTTCAGGCTGCTGGACTGACTACGACTACCATTCCAAGTATGATCAAGCAGCGTACCCGCTGGGCAAGGGGAATTATCCAAAGCCTGCAGAATACTCGTGCTGTCTTCTCCAACAAACTTCCTTTTTGGACAAGATTGACCTACTTAAGCAGCTTTCTGTATTGGTGGTCCTTTTTTAATCGGTTGATTTTTATATTAGCGCCTATTTTATTTGCACTGTTTGACTTCCAAATCGTAAACACGGGCTTCTGGGAGATCGTAATATTTTGGCTTCCATCCTATTTCTTCTATAGTATGTCAATGCGCTATCTGTCGAGCAATATTCGCAATCAGCGCTGGAGTCAGGTCATTGATACCATATTTATGCCGTATTTAATTATGCCTGTACTCCTGGAAACCTTGGGTATTCATGAACGTAAATTCAAGGTTACGAACAAGAACAAATCTGCCGGACGACAATGGATAACTTCATTCTTGTATGCATTGCCGCATATTTTCCTGCTTCTTCTTTCGATTGCAGCCATTTTCCGGTTTACGCATGGCAAGTATGGCTTAGCTCTGTTCTACAGCAGTGTGATTATTTTTTGGCTGCTTCATAATCTGATTGCTATTTTCTATGCCCTCTTTTTCATGCTCGGCCGTCGTGCTTATCGGGAAACAGAGCGTATTCAGGCACAAGAGGAAGTTACTATACACTACAAAGAAGGCAATCTAAACTATAAGGCTAGAACGGTAGATGTATCGGAGAATGGGATCGCGTTAATTGTATCAGATCCTATTTATCTTCCACAGCAGACGGAGATTTCAATGGTTGTGAGAACGGAACGCTATGAGGCCCATCTTGACGCGGTTGTAGTGTATGTAAAAAAGGATGGAGAGAGCTGGCGTTATTCTGCTAAGGTTCAGCCGATATCGGAGGAAGATAAGCGTCAATATATGCAAATCATCTATGACCGAAAGCATTCGTTGCCAGAGCAGATGAATCTGTGGGATACGGCTTACGACGATATGCTCCGCAATGTAACCAAACGTATAGTCAAACCGAGATCGGATCAAAGAAAAATGCCTAGGATTTCAATTCAGCTTCCCATCATGTTTACCAATGGTGCTGGTTGTACGCTGCGCAGCTTCAATTACCGCTTCTTTTCCGTCTCTGGTCTGCAGGGTAATATTTCAGCAGGAACAGTAGTTACTTTCTATACAAAGAGCAATATTGAAATCATTTTGCAGCACACAGGAAAAACGACAGCTGCTCATCACGAGATTTTGTTCTCTGTCGAGAACATCGACGATATTGTGGAGCACGGTCTTATCGATCAACTGCTGGATGACCTACTACGTCCACATAACGAGAGCTTGATTAAAGAGTTTTAGGAGAGATTATTGAAATGCTGATTGTGCTTCAAATGTTGACAGGAGTCTTATTGGTATTCTCCTTTGTGGGTTACATGCTGCTTATACGGAAGACACTATCACTGAAATGGGAGTTCATCCCAGTATTTGTGTTCTCGTCCATTGCATGTATCGTTTTCTTTAGCGGCTTGGCAGGGCAGCTCTTTATTGGCAGTCTTGTCGTTATGATTGTAGGTCTGCTCGCTTTTGTTTTATTATTGCTGTCCTGGCTGCGCCAAGGTGCTTCATTTCGTATTTCTTTTTCCATATTTCAGATTTCATTTCTTATAGGAAGCTGTATCTTTCTAATCATGTTATTCCAGAACAAATTGACGCACTATGATAATTTTTCCCATTGGGCTGTTGTCTTGAAGCAGTTGCTCAGCACAGATGCTTTTCCGACACCAGAATCCAATCTCATCGATTATAAAAATTATCCGCTTGGTGTCACGTCTTTTCTTTATTATGTATGCCGATTTGCGGGTCACTCCCAGTCCATCATGCTGGTTGCACAAGGGCTTCTCATCTTTTCCTGTTTTTATGCTATGTTTGGCATCGTATCGGAGAAGAGGCGTTTTCTTCTATATGCATTTCTTGGGTTGGGCTGTTCTGCACTTTCCTATTTCAATCTGACCATCCGGATTAACAATTTGCTTGTGGATTTTTTGCTTCCGATTTATGCGCTTGCGATCTTTGCCGTAGTTCATCAATATCGTAATGATATAAAACGAGCCTGTCTTATAGTTCTACCTCTTGCGGGTCTGTTAACCATTATAAAAAGCACGGGTATTATTTTTGCGGCAATCGGCTTACTCTACTTGGCATATCATTGGTTGATTCGCTCGGATAATCGTAGCTGGAAAAATACACTTATTGTTGTTGCTGCGTTTTGCGCTGCATTACTCCCTTACTTCGGATGGAGCTGGCGTATGAAGACCATGTTCCAGGGGGTAGAGAATAAATTCGATGTTGCTGCCTCTGGTCTTGAGCTGGTGAAGACCTCAGAGCAAATGAGTGAGATTTTGTCTCTTTTTCTTAGTTCCAGTACTGATCTTGCCACACGTCCAGCAATAGGGATCGTCATTTTTCATCTCTTAGCTATCATTGCTTCTGTGTTTGCAGCTGTAGTGCTCAAGAAAAAATGGAACTTGTGGAAAGTGCTGATAGCACTCGATGTCGTCCTCTTGCTCTACTATGCAGGCATTCTTGGGCTATACATTTATTCTATGCCACTGGATGAGGCGATCAGGCTGGCGGGCTTTGAGCGATATGCATCAAGTATAGTAGTACTCTTCGCCGGCGGGCTGGTGCTTTGTACAGCTGTGGATATGGAGCGATCATTCCACTATAGAATCGGTGAAGTGCCTGACTATCGTGCATTTAAGAGTGTCAAAACAAAAGGGTATTACCAACAAGGCATTATGATCTGTACAGCTGTTGCCGTCACCTTGCTGTTATCGGAGTACAATGGGATTGTCTCCATCGCCAAAAGTTATGAAACCACACTTCCATACAAAATTTATTCAGTTACCGGTGATCGGTGGTACAAAAATGGTCAAGAAGATGACAGCAGGTACCTTTTTTACGGATCTGATGCGGATCAGCAGGTAACGAACTATTACATGCAATATGTCGGGAAATATTTCTTGTATGCTCCAAATGTGGATGGAATCGTTCTGTTTTATGAAGACAATATGGACAATTTGTTAAGCGGGTATGATTATCTGGTCGTTGTGGAGACCGATTCCGATGCCACACGGTTGTTAAAAAAGCATTATGATGTTGACATGCAGGAGGGCATCTATAAAATTACCCGTTCGGGTGAACAGATCGTACTTACCTTGGTCTGACTGCCATAAGTGAAAGAAAAAGAAAGACCATTTGCTTGGATAAGAGCAGATGGTCATTTTTTCGTTGAGGCTGACTACAAAGAAGGGGAGATTTGGGGAAACAGGGCACTAACACACTCCAAGCTTTGAGTGAATAAATTCCATTCTTACTCGGGATCTGTTCAAATACGGCCGAATACAACTTCTAAGGGAGTATTTGTGAGAGTTAGCAGGTTCAATAGCCCTTAGCGTGGTTAAGAGGTGTTTAACTCGCTTGAGGCGTGAATATCGCATGTGCCGGATGTAATTTTCATTGTTACACTAATAAAGTGCCTCGAAAAAGAACGATTCTGCATTTCCACTTCAAGGATTGATTTAGCATCCTCAGGAACGATTCTTACTTACTTGGGTTCAGCATTTCTATAATGTTTTCAATCGCCAAAAAAACCCACCGCGACAAAATCAAAGATGGGGGAGTTGTATGTTTAATATGAAGAAGGCTTCAACTGTTTTTTATGCTTCAATTGCAATACTGGCTGTTCTAATTCTTATGGGGATATTGATGCCTGCCTCGCTGGAGAGCATCACAACCACAGCACAAAATTTTATCACGGATAAATTCGGCTGGTATTATCTAGGGATCGTTACTGTGTTTGTGTGTGTATGTATTTATTTGCTGGTCAGTCCTGTCGGCCAAATCAAGCTTGGCAAGCAGGAGGATAAGCCGGAATTCTCACGCCCGACCTGGCTTGCCATGTTATTTAGTGCAGGTGTCGGAATCGGCTTGATCTTCTACGGCACGGCAGAACCGATAAGCCATTATGCCGTAAGCTCGCCTACAGGGCAGCTTGGCACAGATCAAGGAATTAAAGACGCCATGCGGTTTACTTTTTTCCACTGGGGCATTCATGCCTGGGCGATTTATGGCTGTGTTGCCCTCGTTATTGCTTACTTTACCTTCAGAAAAGGCGAGCTCAGCTTAATCAGCCGTACATTAAGACCACTGATTGGCAAACATGCCGATGGGTTTGTGGGTAAGGTAATTGATGTTATCGCTGTAATTTCCACAGTCATAGGGGTTGCTACAACACTGGGCTTTGGTGCAACGCAAATCAACGGAGGTCTCTCCTATTTGTTTGGGACACCGAGCAACAATGTGACTCAGACGATTATTATTGTCATTCTGACCATTCTTTTTATGATATCTGCGCTTACAGGCATCAGCAAAGGAATCAAGATTCTTAGTAATTTGAATATGGGGCTGACGCTCGTTCTCTTCCTGTTTGTATTTTTCTTGGGATCGACCGTATTCACTTTGAATTTGCTCATGGATACAATCGGAGGTTATTTGCAAAATTTCATCAACATGAGCTTTCGAATTGCTCCGCTTAATCAAGACGCCAGAAGCTGGATTAACGGCTGGACTATTTTCTACTGGGCTTGGTGGATTGCTTGGTCTCCATTTGTCGGTGTGTTTATTGCCAGGGTATCCAAGGGTAGAACCATTCGTGAGTTTGTTATCTACGTATTGCTTGTGCCTTCACTTATTGGCTTCCTATGGTTTACGACCTTTGGCAGTGCAGCGATTATGACCGAAGTGTCCGGAGCGATGTCCATCTCTTCTTTATCAGCAGAAGAATCTCTATTCGGTGTTCTAGAAGGCTTCCCGATGAGCATGGTGTTGTCCATTCTCGCCATCATTATTATTGTAACGTTCTTTGTAACATCGGCGGATTCGGGTACCTTTGTTCTCGGTATGATGACTACCAACGGCTCCCAAAATCCGAGCACTCAAATTAAAGTCGTATGGGGAATCTTTCTGTCCATTACTGCGCTGGCGCTGCTCTATTCCGGTGGACTACAGGCACTTCAGAACACGATGATTATAGCTGCGCTTCCGTTCTCAATCGTCATGGGCTTAATGGTTGTCAGCTTCATTAAATCACTTAATCAGGAGGCTAGAGAGCTGGGGATCGGACAGATCAGAAGCAGTAAGAAGATGAAAACGCCCAATCAATCAACATAGCCTTCTAAGTCCAATAGCATAACGCAACTCAAAAAAATGCTGACACAAAGGGCCTGTCCCAAAAGCAGGTTGGTTCGCTTGAGGCGACAGCTCACATTGTGTCTAAATCAGTTAAAATAAAGAAAAGGCGGTGCTAGGGTTGTTATCCCTGCTACCTGCCCGGGACAAGTTAAGGGAGACGCCAAATTCAGCGTCTCCCTTTTTTTATTCCTTATAAGCTTATGGCACCAATGATTAAAGCCGTTGCAAGCATGACGAGCGTTGTGCCGATCGCCCACTTCAATGTATACCGCTGGTGATCGCCAAAATTAACACCGGCCAGACCGACCAGCAAATAAGTGGACGGAACGAGTGGACTCAGCAAGTGAACGGGCTGACCGAGCAGCGAAGCGATAGTCATTTGTGCGGGATCAATCCCATATGTGGTTGCGGCCTCTGCAAGCAAGGGCAGGATGCCGAAGTAATAAGCATCGTTTGACATGAAGAAGGTCAGCGGCATACTCGTTATTGCTGTAATGATCGGCAAATACGGACCGAGCGACTCGGGCACCATATTGACCATCGTATGAGCCATTGCATCTACCATTCCCGTACCGCTCAAAATTCCTGTAAAAATACCGGCGGCAAATACCATCGAAGCTACGTTCAGCGCGTTTCCGGCATGGGCTGTAATCCGTTCTTTCTGCGCTTCCAACTTCGGGTAATTGATCATCAGCGCAAGCGCGAACGCGATCATGAATAAAATCATAAGTGGTATGACATCAGCCAATAATCCTGCCATCAATGCGACCGTTAGCGCCAGGTTTACCCAAATGAGATGAGGCCGCTTGTAATCCGGAATGTCGGCAGCTACAGCTTCTTCGGCAAAAGTTTGCAGATCCATTGAAAGGCTATATTTACTGGACTGAAGCCGCTTGCGTTCCTTCCTCCCTATAAAAAAGGCAACCAGAACGACCCAGCAAGACCCAACGATCATTCCCGGAATAAGGGGATTGAACACCTGCGAAACGTCCAAATTCAGTGCGCTTATCGCTCTTGCTGTAGGACCTCCCCATGGTAAAAGATTCATTACCCCTCCTGCAAGCATCGTTACGGCCGACAGAATGAGCGGGTTCATGTTCAGCTTCTTGTACAAAGGCAGCATCGCCGCGATGACGATCATATAGGTCGTGGAACCGTCACCATCGAGTGAAACGAACAGGGCAAGGAGCGCTGTGCCGACGACAATTTTCATCGGGTCCCCTTTAACGGCTTTCAAGGTCAGGTTTACCAGTGGGTCGAACAATCCGGCGTCAATCATAATGCCGAAATACAAAATACCGAATATGAGCATTACGCCTGTCGGGGCGATCGATTTCACCCCATCCATCATCATAGGGCCAAGGTCTGTGCCGAATCCGGCGATGAGTGCGAATAGGACGGGAACAAGAATAAGCGCTACCATAGCTGAAAGTCGGTTAGACATGATCAAATACATAAATGTGGCAACCATCAAGAAACCGAGTAATGATAACATAGTGTATACCTCCATTTTCATCGAGCTACAACATCGGGTGAAGCGCTTTCGGAAAGCGGTTACAAATTTGGATAATTTCTTAAATTATAAACAAGCAACTTCAAGACGAATAGATTTAATAAATTATTATCATTATTTTTATAAAATTTATGGACTTTACGGTGTGGAAGCGAATTCATCGGTTTGGTACAATAGACAAATCTAGCAGCATAGACAATGGTAGACTTTAGATCCTTCTATTCTAATAAAGTATAACTTTTAAGATACAGCAAGGGAGGTCAGAGATGCGGACAATGAACAAGATTCGTGTCAGTTTGTTTACCCAAATTGCTCTCTTGATATCCGCCGTTCTGATTGCAAGCCTGGTCCTCTTCTGGACGGTTTTCTCGCTTACAGTAGATCAGATTATTACCAAATACATGGGTCAGCAAGTGTTGACGGTTGCGAAAATGACGGCGCACGATCCGAGGATTATTGCCGCTTTCGCCGCGCCCGATCCATCTGACGCTATTCAGCCGATTGCGGAGTCCATTCGCAAAGAAACGGGGGCGAGTTACGTCGTCATCGGCAACAAGGAAGAAATTCGCTACTCCCACCTGGATCCGGACCGCATTGGTGAAATGATGAAGGGTGAAGATAATGCTTCCGTTCTGAGCGGTCAGTCGATTGTCTCCGAAGCGGTAGGTTCGCTAGGGGCGTCCTTGCGTGGAAAAGCGCCGATCCGCAGCGCTGAAGGGGAAATTATCGGCATCGCATCTGTCGGGTTTATGACGGATAAAATTAATGATGTGGGCGAAACCTATCGCCGCGGTCTGTATGGGTTCGCGAGCCTGCTTCTTGTCTTTGGCTGTGCGGGCGCGTATTTGATCGCACGCCGGGTGAAGAGACTCTTCCTCGGACTTGAACCGGAACAAATTTCATTCCTGTACCGGCAGCGCGAAGCAACATTCGAGTCAATCCGTGATGCAATCGTCGCCGTCGACAAGCAGCAGAACATTATCCATATGAACAAGAGGGCCCGCGAACTGCCGGAATGGCAGCTTTTTGCTGTCGGCAGCAAGCTTTCCAATCCGAAACTGCAGACGGTGATGCAGGAGGTTATCGAATCGAAGCGGGGCGTACAGCATGGAAGGGTTTTCTTTGACGACCGGCTTTATGCGTTGACGGCAATGCCGATTATTCAAGGGGGCAAGGTGATCGGTGTCGTGTTTACTTTTTATGCCGTTTCTGAAATTGAGCAGCTTACCAATGAATTTTCCAAAATAAAAGCGTTCTCCGACAACATGCGCGCGCAAAACCATGAGTATTTGAACAAGCTGAATACGATTTACGGTTTGCTTGCTCTAAAGCATTACGATAAAGCGTTAGAACTGATTACGGACGAGGTGAAGGAGCGGCAGGATATCATCGCTTTTTTGGTTTCATCCGTAAAAGATCCGTTAATTGCGGCATGCCTGCTAGGGAAGATCAACAGGGCGAAAGAAATGAAGATCAATCTTATCATCGATCCCGAAAGCCGTTTGATCGACCTGCCCGTTAGTGTGGATGCGAAGTCTCTCGTAACCATCATCGGTAATATTATCGACAACGGTCTTGAAGCGGCGCTGGAGCTGCGAGGCCATGAGGCTGAAGTCTCTGTTTCGTTCACGGATTTCGGAAATGACATTGTGTTCGACATCGAGGATAACGGACCCGGCATCTCGCAAGACAAGACCGGTGTCATTTTCTCCGACGGATACTCCTCCAAGCCGGGAAGAAACAGGGGGCTGGGTCTGGCACTTGTGAATCACGAGCTTGAGGCCCTACATGGCGCCATTTATATCGACAAGAGCGGAGCGGGCGGAGCGAGATTTACCGTAGTAATACCGAAATTATCATAAATAGTCCTATCAGAAAGAAGGTATTCATGTGAATCAATCTCCGATTGAGGTTATGATCGTAGAAGATGACCCCACAGCGGCCAAAATATACGAACAAATTACGCACAAACAGGAACGGTTTAAAGTGGTGGCCACTGCCGCAACCGGCTCTCAGGCGCTAGATCTGCTGGAGGTGTATACACCGAATTTGATACTGCTGGACGTGCATTTGCCGGATATGAACGGGATGGACTTGCTTCGAAACGTGCGCCAGAAGAATGAAAAAATCGATGTCATCCTGATTACTGCGGCCAATGATACGGAGACGGTTAGCCAAGCGATTCACGGCGGGGCGTTCAGTTATTTCATCAAGCCGATTATGATTGACAAATTTCTGATCATCCTCTCGCGGTATGCTGAAGCATTCGAGCAATTGACCCGGAAGAAGACGATGGAGCAAGAAGAAGTCGACCGGTTATTCCGGGCTGTCGGCCAGGGAGAGAGATTCGCATTGAAGTCCCAGGCAGAACCGACGCAACTGCCGAAAGGCATTGACAGATTTACTTTAAAAACGATGAGAGAGACAATTAAATCCATCGGCAAACCGGTCGGAGCAGACGAAGTGGCCGAGCTCGCCGGCACTAGCCATTCGACTGCAAGAAGATATTTGGAATACATGGTATCGATAAACGAGTTGAATGTTGAAACCGTCTATGGTACAGTGGGCCGTCCAGAGCGAAAATACAGTTGGCATTTAAGCTGATACGGGTTGCCCCTCTCCCGTGAAATATATGACGAAAATGAATCTAATTCACTTTAAGTTGCGATAAATAATGTTCACTATATAATCAAATAAAGTATATTTCATGGATTGTCTCCAGCTGATTAGCTGGAATCATTGAACGCGCTTTCAAGTGCGTACCGGGATTTGTGAGAGAGTAATTCATCAATATTCCCGGTGACGCCAGCCCGGCGTTGTAAACATTCCAAATGGAGAGGGGTAACAACTGTGAGTTCGGAAATTATTACTGATGAAATGCGCTTGCTCCAAGATACCGGCGTCGTCCATGATAATCTTTCGGTTCCGAGCTTGATAGAGCTCGCTTTAGCCCGCAACGAGGGTCGGTTGACTTCCACTGGTGCCCTGCAAGTATTAACCGGTAAATATTCTGGCCGTTCTCCGAAGGACAAATATATTGTCGATGAGCCGGGCATCACGAATTCGATTCATTGGGGATCTGTTAACCGTCCGATCTCCGAAGCACATTTCCTCAGGATGTACGAGAAAGCGCAAAATTACATGAACAGCCGCGATGTATTCGTATTTGACGGATTTGCCGGAGGAGACCGCGAGTATCAGATGAAATTCCGCGTCGTTACCGAATTGGCGTGGCACAACTTATTTATGCACCAACTGCTAGTTCGTCCTACGGCGGACAATCCGTTCACCGGGCAGCCGGATTTTACGATCATCGATCTTCCGGGACTTAAAGCCGACCCGGCTATCGACGGAACTTCGAGCGAAACCTTCATTCTCATCTCGTTCGAGCGGAAGATCGTGCTGATCGGTGGTACGATGTATGCCGGCGAGATGAAGAAATCCGTATTCAGCATTCTGAACGGCCTGATGCCGATGAAAGACATGTTCCCGATGCATTGCTCCGCAAATATTGGGGAAAAAGGCGACGTCGCCTTGTTCTTCGGTCTATCCGGCACAGGTAAAACAACACTTTCGGCCGACCCGGCTCGCCAGTTGATCGGTGACGACGAGCACGTATGGTCCGATAAGGGTGTATATAACATCGAAGGCGGCTGCTATGCAAA
Organism: Paenibacillus provencensis; assembly: GCF_042678545.1. NCBI lineage: Bacteria > Bacillati > Bacillota > Bacilli > Caryophanales > Paenibacillaceae > Paenibacillus > Paenibacillus provencensis. The sequence goes on from NZ_JBHTKX010000002.1 coordinate 102,954, forward strand.
GTGTATTGGACTTTCCGCTGAGAAAGAGCCAATGATTTGGGACGCCATCAAGTACGGTACTGTACTCGAAAATGTCGTCGTAGATTCCGTCAGCCGTATTACAGACTACGACGATAACAGCTACACGGAAAATACGAGAGCCGCATATCCTCTGGATTATATTCCGAACGCCTTTGCTGGTGGTGCGGCCGGACACCCGAACACGATCGTATTCTTGACCGCCGATGCTTTCGGCGTATTGCCCCCGGTCGCCAAATTAACGAAACCGCAAGCGATCTATCATTTCTTGTCGGGCTACACTTCGAAACTCGCAGGTACCGAACGAGGAGTGACCGATCCGGAAGCGACGTTCTCCGCCTGCTTTGGAGAGCCGTTCTTGCCGCTTAACCCGGGTGTATATGCGGATTTATTGAGCGATAGAATTACGCGGCATAACGTCGATATTTACCTGATTAATACCGGTTGGATCGGCGGGCCGTATGGTATCGGCGAACGAATCAATTTGCGATATACTCGCGCCATGGTTACTGCAGCACTGGACGGAACGCTGAAGAATGCGTCTTATGCTAAAGATCCCGTGTTTGGATTGCCTATACCCGATTCGGTGCCCGGGGTTCCAGTCGATATTTTGCAGCCGATAAACGCTTGGGACGACAAATCCAACTATATGGTCCAGGCTCGCAAGCTGGCGTTACTTTTTAACCATAATTTCGAAAAATTCATTAGCGTTGTCCCGGAAGATATCGCAATGGCAGGTCCGGTGTTAACGTAAAATCAACGTATTAACAATAGCCCTCAAATGGCCCAAGGTCATTTGAGGGCTATATTTGTTGAAGCGCGAGCGTTCGCTCCACGATAAAATCACAAATAGGGTAAACTGCCGCAATTGGAATGAGTTATTGCCAGAAGTTAATTAAAACAACTGTCGGGGTGTTAATCGCGTACGGATTGTTGAATTCAACCATCGTAACAGGAGTTATATTCAATGTTGGTGCAGTTAGTCTATTTACCGAGCCTGAGAACACTTTAGTGGATACACCATATTCTACCTTATGCGGCATTTTGTCTTTACGCAAATCCTGATAGTGCGAAAGCGGGTTCCCTAGTGCGGGGACCCGTTTCTTTTTGAATCGGGACTCGTACGACAAGGAGTAATAAAGACTTTATACTTTTTTATCCATAGTGAATCGTTTATAATGGTGAGTGAAGAACACGGATTAATTTATACAAAATAAGACAACAGATATGGTATGGTAACAATTGGAGCATACGATCTGTGTTCCTAGGTGACGCCTTGCTTATGCTTATTGTGACATCGTAGCAGAGCGCCTACCCTTTTTTTCAAATATACGATAAGGAAGGGTTTCAATGAGCAACGAACAGACAAATACAGACATTATTTTAATTGGTGCAGGAATAATGAGCGCAACGCTGGGTGCGATACTCAAGGAACTCGCTCCGAACTGGGAAATCAAAGTGTTTGAGAAGCTTGGAAAGCCGGGAGAAGAAAGCTCTAATGAATGGAATAATGCGGGTACAGGCCACGCTGCATTGTGCGAGCTTAATTATACCTCCGAGAAACCGGACGGATCTGCCGATATCAGCAAAGCCGTCAATATTAATGAGCAGTTTCAGCTGTCCAAACAGTTCTGGTCTTATCTTGTAAACCGCAAATTCATTCGTAATCCTCAGGATTTTATTATGCAGATCCCTCATATGAGCATGGTGGAGGGGAAGAAGAATGTTTCTTTCTTGAAAAATCGTTTTGAAGCGCTCTCAAATCATCCTCTGTTTCAAGGAATGGAATACTCTGATGATCCTAAGAAACTGAAGGAATGGATGCCGCTGATCATGGAAGGCCGTACCCTGAATGAACCGATTGCTGCCACCAAAATTGACTCCGGCACAGACGTCAATTTTGGCGCTTTAACGCGCATGCTGTTTGACCACCTCAAGAGCAGGAATGTGGAGATCAACTATAACCATAGCGTAAAGGATATCAAGCGTACCAGTGATGGATTGTGGAAAGTGAAGGTACATGATATCCATAGCAGACAAACCGAATATCATACGGCGAAGTTCGTCTTTATCGGAGGCGGAGGCGGAAGTCTGCCTTTGCTGCAAAAGACCGGCATCCCGGAATCCAAGCATATTGGAGGCTTTCCGGTAAGCGGTCTGTTCATGGTCTGCAACAATCCGGAGGTCATCGCAAAGCATCATGCCAAAGTATACGGCAAAGCGAAGGTCGGTGCCCCTCCTATGTCGGTTCCGCATTTGGATACCAGATACATTGATAACAAGAAAGGATTGCTGTTCGGGCCGTTTGCCGGATTTTCACCGAAGTTTCTAAAGACGGGCTCCTATTTCGATCTGATCGGTTCCGTTAATCCGAACAATATCATGACGATGCTCGCGGCAGGTGCTAAAGAAATGGCACTTACCAAATACCTGATCCAGCAAGTAATGCTCTCCAATGAGAAGCGCATGGAGGAGCTGCGCGAATTTATTCCGAATGCCAAAAGCGAGGATTGGGAGGTCGTCGTGGCCGGCCAGCGCGTACAGGTGATCAAGGACACAGAGGAGGGCGGCAAAGGAACCCTTCAATTTGGTACAGAAGTAGTTAGTTCTGCAGATGGCTCGATAGCTGCATTGCTCGGCGCTTCTCCGGGTGCTTCTACTGCCGTTCATGTCATGCTTGAGGTACTGAATAAGTGCTTCCCGCAGTATATGACAGAGTGGGAACCGAAGATAAGAGAAATGATTCCTTCCTATGGCATATCGCTGGTAGAGGATCGCGCGATGCTTCAGAAGATCTCTGCATCAACGTCCGAGATATTAGGTATTGGGAGTATAGAGCAGGACTCTATCAAAACTTCACCAATGAAGCTTAATGGAAGCATGTAGCTGCTTCAGCTTAGCATAGAAATTGCCTGGATTAAAATAAATAATATAGTATAGGGGCCTTGAATCCGAGCTTGGATTTAAGGCTTTTATATATAAATATGGAAAATGGTTTGATAATCGAAAGGTTTTAAAATATAATTGACTCATACTTATAATGATAATCATTATCATTATAAAAAATACATATTTATGAGGAATACACATGAGACTATGGATGTTAATAGCGGCAGCTATAGTCCTGTCATTTGTTTCGCTATTTATTGGTGCGATTGATATTAACATCTTTGACTTGTTCAATGGTAATACGGAAAAAATGCACATTTTCCTTATCAGTCGGGTACCCCGCTTAATGGCAATCATACTGGCAGGCATAGGCATGAGTATCGCGGGATTGATTATGCAGTCCCTAAGCCGCAACAAATTTGTATCACCCACCACGGCGGGCACGCTCGACGCAGCGAAGCTGGGAATCTTGATATCCATGCTCTTCTTTGCGAATGTCAGCTATACGTGGCAGGTCATCTTCTGTTTTGTCTTTGCGCTTGCAGGTACATTAGTATTTATGAGAATTTTGGATCGAATTAAATTTAAGGATGTTATCTTCGTTCCGCTCATCGGGATTATGTACGGTAATATTCTATCGTCAATCACGACCTTTTTCGCTTATGAAGGCGATTTGCTTCAAAATATTTCTTCATGGCTGATGGGAAGCTTCACCCTGGTTATTGCAGGACGCTATGAACTCTTGTATCTGAGTGTTCCGGCTGTAATTCTGGCGTATTTATACGCCAACAAATTTACGGTCGCAGGGATGGGCGAGGATTTTGCCAAGAATCTAGGTCTAAGTTATAAAGCAGTGCTGAATATAGGACTTATCTTAGTTGCGATTATCGCTACAACTGTTGTGCTGACCGTTGGTGTTATACCGTTCTTGGGACTTATTGTGCCTAACATTGTGTCGCTATATCTGGGGGATAATCTGCGTAAAACCATTCCGCATACCGCAGCACTTGGTGTCGTATTCCTGTTAGCTTGTGATATTGTGGGGCGCATTGTAATTCATCCTTTTGAAATTCCAGTTAACGTAACGGTGGCGGTAATTGGCAGTGCGATCTTCTTATTTATGTTATTTAGGGGGAGAGCATATGCAAAAAAATAGCACAAAATTAATTCTACTAGGGATCGTTGGCATTGCTTGTATTTTGCTCTACGCCTTCTATGACATAAAAGGCGGGTTTGATTACGCCTTCCCAAGACGCATGGTTCGCATCGGGGCTATGGTTGTAACAGGTATCGCAATTGCGTATTCAACCGTCGTATTCCAGACCATTACGCATAATCGGATCTTGACTCCTTCTGTGATGGGATTGGACTCGATGTATGAGGTCGTGCAGACCTTAATTTATTTCTTTGCAGGCTCCATGTCGGTATGGGTGCTGAATAAGTACTTGAATTTTGGCGCAGCGATTGCTGCGATGGTCCTGTTTGCGCTGATCTTGTATCGGTTCTTGTTCAGGGCGGATAAGCATCCGATTTATTTGCTGTTATTGATAGGGATGATCCTGGGGACACTGCTCGGCAGCTTCGTCACCTTCTTGCAAGTGCTGATTGATCCGGTAGAGTATTTAAGCCTTCAAAGCCGTCTCTTTGCGAACTTTACCAACGTGAAGGACGACCTGTTATACGTCTCTATTGTGATTCTTGGCATTGCATTTATTTACGGCTATCGCATTATGCATAAGCTCGACGTCATGTCGCTGGGCCGAGAGAATGCGATCAATCTAGGTATTAACTATGACGGCATGGTCATGAGAGTGCTGATCCTGTCTTCCGTGCTGATTGCGACATCTACAGCGCTTGTAGGTCCAATCACATTTTTTGGACTTATTGTGGCCAATCTCGCTTATCAATTTATAGTGACCTATAAACACTCTATATTGATCCTGGGGGCCAGCCTAATTAGTATTATCGCACTGGTAGGCGGACAATTTCTCGTCGAGCATATACTCGAACTGCGCACCACATTAAGCGTAATTATTAACTTTGTCGGCGGAGTTTACTTTATATTCTTATTACTCAAAGAAAGCAGGGCGGCCGGAAGATGATAGAAATCAAAGGATTAACGAAGCGATTTGGCAAAAAGCCTGTTGTGGAGAACGTGTCGGTAACGATTGAATCAGGGCTCATCACATCGTTCATTGGTCCGAATGGTGCGGGTAAATCTACCCTGCTGTCTATGGTCAGCCGTTTACTCGATTCAGATACTGGGGAAGTGCTTATCGACCAGAATGACGTGAAGAAGTGGAAGTCCAGCGAGTTCGCGAAGCGGGTATCCATACTGAAGCAGTCAAACTTTATTAACGTACGCTTGACGGTGCGAGAGCTGGTTTCTTTTGGACGATATCCATACTCAAAAGGGCGCCTTAACGCGGAGGATGAGCAGTTCGTAGATCAAGCGATCGAATATATGAATCTTGTCGAAATGCAGGATAAGTATTTGGATGAATTGTCAGGCGGACAGAAGCAGCGTGCATTTATCGCTATGGTCATTGCCCAGGATACGGACTATATTCTGCTGGATGAACCACTCAACAATCTGGATATGAAGCACTCTGTCCAAATTATGAAAATACTTCGCAAGCTCGTTAACGAGCTGGGCAAAACGGTCATTATCGTGCTTCATGACATTAACTTTGCTTCCGTATATTCTGACCGGATCGTAGCCCTTAAAGACGGCAAGCTGGTAAAGGACGGTCCGACACACGAAATTATTAATACGGAGGCCCTGCGCGATATCTATGACATGACGATTCCAGTACAAGAGCAGAATGGGAACCGAATTTGTGTCTATTTTGATGCACACTCGTAAGATCAAGAACTGGCTGTATTAAAGCCTGAGAAACAGCTGCAAACAGCTGATTTATCAGCGTTTCCTAAGGCGATCACTCTTAGGAGTAGGCAGCATCAACAGTAAGAAACAGTGAACATTTTATTAAATTAAATAGAAAATATTTTCAAAACTTTGTAAAAAACGTTTGACTTATCATGTATTAAAGAAATATAATGAGAATCGTTATCATCAATATGATAATGATTATCATTCTAAATAAAAGAAACGAAAAGGGGAGAATAGTGATAATGAAAAAGTGGAAATTCACTTCTGCAATACTTGCCATCGCTTTGATGCTTGGAGCATGCGGCACAACGGAAGAAGGAAGTACAACGGAAGAAACGAACGAAACAGCAGTCGTTGAGAGTGAGACAACTGCAAGCGGCAATGAAACAGCTGCACAATCAGCTGCTACATACCCACTAACTGTATCTCCTACGGTTGGTTCATCTCAAAGTGAAGAGACCGGAACCATCAACTATGAAGATGTTACATTTGAAAAAATGCCAGAGAAAGTCGTTGTATTCGACTATGGCTTCTTAGATACACTGAATGCACTGGGTGTTGAAGGAATTGTTGGTGTTGCCAAAGACTCCACGTTACCAGCCCATCTTGAAGAGTATGCTTCAGATGACTATGTAAGTGTAGGTGGCTTGAAGAGCCCGCTCTTGGAAGATATCGCTGAGCTTGAGCCAGACGTTATTTTCATCTCCGGTCGTCAATCTGCTTACTATGAAGAGCTGAAAGAGATCGCTCCGGTACTCTTCGTTGGTACACAGCAAGATGATTACTGGAACACATTCCTTGCTTCTGTTGACACGGCAGCCAAAATTTTCAGCAAAGAAGCTGAAGCTAAAGAGTACACTGCTAAATTCGATGCAGCACTAGAAGAAATCAATACTTTGGCAGGCAACTTTGAGACGTCACTGGTGACAATGTACAATGAAGGCAACCTGTCTGGATTTGCATCAGAATCTCGTTTCGGGTATATGTATGAAGTATACGGATTCAAGCCAGTAACAGAGGATATCGAATCTTCTTCCCATGGTTCTAACTTCGGATTTGAAGCGATCCTGGAATTCAACCCTGAAGTATTGTTCGTTATCGACCGTACAGCAGCTACAGGCAGCGACTCGAACATTGAAGCAGATATGGAAAATGACATCATCAAGAAAACAGCAGCTTACCAGAACGATCGTGTCGTTTACCTCGATGGTCCACTGTGGTACCTGAGCGGCGGCGGCCTGCAATCTGAGCTTGCTAAGATTGAAGAAGTATTGGCTGAATTGAAATAACATAAACAATTGAAAATGAGGGACTGCTGCAGAAAAGCGTGAATTTTCTGCAGCAGTCCTTTTTATATAGTCAGATATTTATGCACAATATGGAAATGTGAAGCCAATATGTTCGTTGTTATATATTTGCATATGCATTAACAAGTTCTATTCATCTAAATTTATTTGCCAAACCCTTATGTAAAATACCATTTAATGTAATATAATGGATTTAACTTGAGACTTACACTTGATGTGCTTGATAATATAGGTTTTATAAGGCGGTGATAAGGAGTCGTTTACAAGTTTAATTGAGCTCTACCCAAAAACTAACCAGAGATTTGGTTTCTCAGCATAATTAACGAATGAGTTAATTAATAAACTCCATAATGAAAGCGCTTAACATTGTAATTGGTAGAGCAGAATTAAGAAAGTGAAGATGTAATGTCATTTTAAGTTGTGAGAGTAGAGGTAGCAGCCAAATTGAAGGAGGAATAGATGGTGGACATTCGTTCAGCGAAGAAAATGGTTAGCATCTTTCTTATACTTATCATGATTGGTGCAGCGGTGTTATACCCGGCAGATACGGGCTATGCTGCAACAGTATATGTGACGGATAACGGATCTTCAATTGTAGTCAATACAGGATCAGGACTTGAATACATCGTAAATAAGGATAATGGCGACATTACTTCGGCCAAGATGAATGGCACGGAGCTGAGCAGCTCAGGGGGCAAAGGGTCTCACATTTCTTCAGGTCTCGGATCGGCTGCAAATGTGACTTGGAGCAAATCTCCTTCGGGTTCTACGGTCCTGATCACGGTATCTACCGATACATTAACCCACTATTATTCGTCTCGCGGCGGTGAGAATATTATCTATATGGCGACTTACGTAACCGCCCAGCCATCAGTGGGCGAGCTGCGCTATATTTTTCGAGGAAATGGAAACGTTCTCACCGGTGTGCCGGCAAACTCTAACAATCGAGGAACGACGGGAGCGATTGAGAGCCAGGATGTGTTTGGACATTCGAATGGTCAGACAACCTCCAAATATTATGGTAATGATCAAGCCAAGGATTTGACGATACGCGGTGCTACGGGAAATGGTGTCGGCGTCTTCATGGCTTATGGCAATCGGGAGAAGAGCTCCGGCGGTCCATTCTTCCGTGATATCCAGTTCCAAAGTGGCGGGGATACAGAGATCTACAACTATATGAATTCCGGACATGCCCAGACAGAGAATTGGAGAATGGGGCTTCATGGCCCATATGCCTTGATCTTCACAACAGGCTCTACTCCGGCAGTACCTGACTTCAGCTGGATGTCGGGGCTTAATCTGCAGGGCTGGGTGTCCAGCCGAGGTAATGTTGTGCTTAACGGTCTTTCGGGTATGGATTCAGCTTACACGTACACGATTGGCTTTGCCAATAGCAGTGCCCAATACTGGGCAACGGCTTCCTCTACCGGATCGGCCTCTAGATACGGGATGATTCCAGGAACGTATACCATGACGGTATACAAAGGCGAACTGGCGGTATATACGGAAAATGTCACCGTGAATGCAAATGCAACGACGACGGTGAATACACGGACCATTAACAATGATCCAAGCGCAGCTTCTGCTATTTGGCGTATAGGGAACTGGGATGGTACACCGAGAGAGCTCCTGAACGGACAGACCATTTCGGTTCGGCATCCTTCCGACAGTCGTAATCCAAGCTGGGGTCCTGTAACATATGCGGTCGGCAGTGCAACAAATAAGTTTCCAGCGATTCAGTTCCGTGGAGAGAACTCTCCAACAACGGTTACTTTTAACTTGAATTCTTCGCAGGCGGCCGCTTCTCATGTGCTGAAGATTGGCATAACCGCAGCTTACAATAATGGACGTCCAAGTGTCACTATTAATGGAAATACGTTGAGTAACCCGGCGGGGTCCTCACAGCCTAATTCACGCAGCTTTACGATTGGTACTTACCGGGGAAACAATACGACCTTTACATGGAATATTCCGGCGTCCTACTTCAATAACGGTTCCAACACGTTGAACATTACGCCGATCAGCCGCTCTAGTGATTTGGGCAATTGGCTGAGTGCAGGCTGGGTCTATGATGCCGTCGAACTGTTAAATTAATCAGTAGGGTAAGAACCATTTCATAACTCAAGGAGCTGAAGGTATTATGAAATTGATTCAACTTGAACCGGCTCTTGCCCTATGCTTGTTGTAGGTGCAACGCCGGTTTATTCATGAAGAATCGTACGGATAAAGTGATAGAGAGAGATGAATCTATGTTACATTATGTATAGAGCGCTGTATGAAGCTGGGAAACAGCTCAGCTAACCGAGCTGATAAGGCTCACTACAACTTCAGAGACGGAGGGAATATGGATGAACGAGAAACGAAAGGACGAATTAGGAAGAAGGTTTTTGCTGAGCCCCTATATATTAGTAGATGAATGCAATGAACTGGAATTACAAGAACTGATCTTTCTCATTCATTCGGGGAAGCATTTGAAATCGAAGGAGGCTGTACCCGCTAAGCAGCTGGATGAGAGAATAAGCCTGTTATTTAACGTGCTGCACGAGAAAGTAAAAGATGCAGAAGCGCTATACATAGCCTATGAGAAAAAAACAAATTACCCTTACATCGATGCAGAGGATCGGATCTGGATGTTCTCCACAGAGGAATATGCTTCACATGCAGCCGATTATTTCTTGCAGCAGCAGCTGATGCTGGAGATGAAGCGGGTGGGCAAGGAAGATCTGATGAAGATGTTCGGCGAGCTTCACATGCTTGGGCTGCGAAAAATACTCGTAGATAACGGTCAATATCACACTATGCTGGATCGGGATGAACTGCTCCCCCCACCGGACTTCGGCAATACACCCGAGATTAATATTCCTGTAACCAACCCAGACTTGCAGCATGCCATCATTCGCTTTTTTCAATTCATTGGCATCAAAAGGAGCGGAGAAGGAGCCAGACAGCTGGCCAAGGAGTATGAGGCCAAGATGCTGTATGAAGTCCTTCGTGCCAAGTATCTAGTTCCCATGCAGCTGGAGGAAAAAGTGCCATCTGCACCGGATGAGCAGGGCAGAAAGACGATCAAGGAAGGTGCAAGAATACAATTTGCCGTACTGGGCGGCGAGGGAGATTCTAAATGGCTGCCTGTATTTACAGACTGGAAAGAGTTCGAGAAGGCTTATGATAAGAAGGTGTGGAGCAGCAACATTGCCACATACGATGACATTCTGGCAATATCGGCAAGAATGGATGGAATTGTGATTAACTGCAGGGGGATTGCGATTCCCATCCATGAGAAAAACAAGCAGATGATTGAGGCATACAGACAGGAGCTCGCTGCAGCAGCGGTCGAATCCTCTAAGGAAGCCCCAAACGAGGCCGTAAAAGAGGGTGATACGGAGGATGTGTCAGCCCAAGCACCTACTGATGCTCCAGATCGTGCATCCAATGCAGTATTAGATGAAGTAGTAAGCCAAGCTCCGAATGAGGCATCAGCAGAAGCACCAAATGACTCAACAACAGGAGCGCGAAATGATATTCATGCCGATCACGAGACAGAGAGTACCACTGATAATGGAGCTCAGAACGAAAGTGTAGCTGCAGATCAGACGAAGAATCAGCCTCTAGCTGCGACAATTGAGGAAGTGACGGTTCTGCAGGGAACAACGCCGCAGATCGGCGATCCTAGTGAGGTGTCAGAACCTCTCGCCCACTCGATAAAGGCATATCTGAAGAAGCAGAAGGGCGTCAAGAAGGCCTATTTAAAGTGGATGGTCAAAGGAGAGGAACAGAGCTATCTTCTCATCGTCGATTTTGAAGGGAGCCAGGAGGAGTTGTTCAGAGGCATTACCCAAGCAGCCACACCTCATTTGAACGGCTCACTGCTCGATATTACGGGTAGTGATGGCTGGGCCGCCGAGCATGTCAGGGATACGGAACCATTATATAAGAAGAAACGGTTTGGGTTTATTTGATCTAAATAAACGTTGGAAGTCTAGCAAGTGTACAATATAAAAGAACGGATCTGCGCATCAAATGCTGCTCCGTTCTTTTTTAGATAGCAGCGTTAAGCCTTCGTATACTTCTTAACCAGATCCACCAGCCCGCTCCCGGAACGGATATCTCTCATATTAGCGGCTTATAGGGCTCTAGAGGAATTTGGTCGTTGTTTACGACGATAATCAGTTCTTTGGTCGAGTAAAGCTGTCTGCTGTAATTTAGAAAAAGCGGAGTCATATAGCTGCGTCGATTCGTGCAGGTGATGATGGATAAACCTTGTTTTTTTACCAGATGCTCTAGTCTTCTGCTCACCTCATCACTCCTCTCTATCCTAGAGAATTAGAAGTCTTTCACTAACCTATGATATGTAAATGAAAGATTAGGAGAAAAGGTGATTGTCCATCTAAGGGATGCAATAAGGCGGATAAGGCGGTCACAGATACACTATCTTCATCGCTGGAAGGAGAATACATCGGCGAATGGAATTGTGTATAGGAGTATGAATCGAATCTAGTATGAATTTGAATACCTCGGGAGGTTAACGAAGATGGCGAAGCAGTTTTTGGCCATGCTGCCAGAGCATATTCAGTTTATCAGCAAACAGCATTTGTTCTTCGTAGGGTCATCGGCATTATCGCAGGATGGTCATGTGAATCTATCACCGAAAGGATACGATACATTCAGAGTGCTGTCTGACACCCAGGTCGCCTATCTAGATCTGACCGGAAGCGGCAGCGAGACAAGCGCTCATATCAAAGAAAATGGACGATTAACTATCATGTTTTGTGCATTTGAGGGCCCGCCAAATATACTGCGCCTATATGGTACAGGTAGAGTGGTGCTGCCCAAGACGAAGGAATGGGAAGTGCTCTATCCTCAGTTTGACCCACTGCCCGGAGCGAGACAAATCATCGCCCTCGATATTCATAAGGTGCACACCTCTTGCGGGTACTCTATTCCGTTCATGTCATTTGAGAAGGAGAGGGATACACTCCAAAGATGGGCTGATCAAAAAGGGGAAGAAGGACTGAAGAGCTACTGGGAGCAGAAAAATAGTGCAAGCATAGATGGTTTGCCCACTCCGCTCGGCAAACGCCTTAAACCATAAAGCTAGTATTAATAATTCACCTGTGAGTATGGAAGCAATGAACATCTTTAAATTTCATAAGGAGTGGGAAAATGAAAGAAAATCTGAATCTGCAAGTACATCAGCTATCAGATCTTCCAAATCTTAAGGTACACGGACGAACGACGGGCAGGCTCGCTCCACTTACTTTATTCTGGACCGGTAGTGGCATTGAATTGAATAGCACAGGCTCCGAGCTCTGGCTCGAAGTCGAAGTGGATTACAGCCAGCATGAACAGTGGATCTCTATTCTGATCAACGGGGTACCGGCAGCGAGACAGATGCTCACGTATGGCAGATACTGGATCTGCTTATTCAGAGGCATGAATGATAATACGGTCAAAAATATGCGAATCATCAAAGAGGTTCAGGCTATGAGTGCTGATCCGGATGCCCTGCTGCAATTTCATGCTGTCAAGGGCGATGGCCAGTTTATGCCTGTCCCAGAGCGGGCTTTGAAGCTGGAATTTATCGGCGACAGCATTACTTCCGGGGAAGGGGCTGTTGGCGCAAAGTCGGAGCAGGACTGGATTCCGATGTGGTTTAGTGCTGTCAGCAATTATTGCGCGATGACTGCAGCAGCGCTCAATGATGCGGAATACCGTATCCTGTCCCAGAGCGGCTGGGGTGTGCTCACAAGCTGGGATAACAATCCGAAGGCCAATATGCCCCGGTATTACGAGCAGGTCTGCGGCCTCCTTCCAGGGGAGAGGAACCGGGAGCTTGGTGTGCAGGAGCAGAACGATTTTGCCGCATGGCAGCCGGATGTCATTGTGGTCAATCTGGGTACGAATGATGGAGGTGCCTTTCACTCTCCTGAGTGGAGGGATGAAGCAGGTAGAAGAAGCCACAAGCAGCGGTTGAATCCGGATGGTAGCTATCATGAAGAGGACTTACAGGCATTCGAAAACGCAGTAGAGCAGTTCCTTGTCACCCTTCGAAAGAACAATAAGAATGCCCATATCGTCTGGGCCTACGGCATGCTCGGAATACCGATGATGCCGGCGATTTATCGGGGAGTGGATGCATACATATCGAGGTCGTCGGATCGCAAGGTATCTGTCTTCCAGATGCCGAATATGACGGAAGCTGCCATGGGTGCGAGAAGTCATCCCGGCGCATTAGCTCATGAGGAAGCAGCCACAGCATTAGCGGGTTATATTAAAGGCATCCTTCAATCTGAATAGCAGGATATAAACAAACAGGCCGTCTCCCTTATATCGGGAAATGGCCTGATGCACATGGATTTAAATCGACGGCAGCTTATTATTTTGTGAAAATGCCAAATGCTCGTCCTACAGGCAGGAAGGTCCGCCCAAAGTGCGTGTTAAGCACGGCGGCGCCCGCTCCATATAAGGATAGAAGTCCGATACCCAGCTCTGCATAGGCTGCCAGCGTGTGGAAGACGTGTGGCGCAATGCCGAACGCATCCAGCGTCAGACCGAGGAAGAGCAGGTCGATCAGAACGAAAATAAAGAACAGCACTTTATGCGTCTCCATAGCTCCAATGGTCATAAACAGACTGAAGATCAAATAACCGGCAAAAGCAAAGCCCAGCTGTCTGCCATCTGCTGCACCTGCAAGCGCCTCCCCGAACACGCCCATGTTCGTCAGCCAGCTGGCGGCTGTAGCGAACCAGAAGAAAGCGTAAGCTCCAAAGGCGGTCATGCCGAAGGTGTTATTGTGTTTGGCGTCCAGCATGCTTGCGAACAATTGAGCGAATGCTCCTAGAAAAATAGCCCATGGGATGACGAGGCTAAGTCCCTCGGTCAGGCCCAGCTTCTGGGAAGAAGCGACCAGTGTAACAATAGCCAGGCCGAATAGGCCGATACCGCTGGGATCAGCCGTCACGATCTTAATTTGAGTCGATGATGTATTTGACATGTTGTTTGTTAAAGCCTCCAGTAATCTAATATATGGTGCATCCATTTGATCTATTTCTGAAAAGTTATGAAAAAGATTCATGCTGAATCATTTTAGCGCATCATGACAATTTAATCTACTACAAATGTTACATGAAATCGAAGAAATACCGGATAAAGTGAAACAGAACCGGAGAAGTGTAGGTTAAGCTGTCGATTTGGCTGAGATAGCCTTTTTTTGGTGCCTCCGGCTTGTCATCACCGAGCAGTAAATCCCGCTTAAGCACAGAAATCGTCAAGCTGCCGAAAAATCCGCTGAGGCTGATCAGCATCCCTGTAATAAGGCCGAACTTCAAATCGAACGGCGTCAGGTGCGGATAGGCAAAATAAGCGGCGGCTGTCGTTACGAGAAACGCGCAGGCAAACCCTTCCCAGGTTAAATAGGGATTGGATGTGGGTACAATTTTCCGCTTGCCAAAATAAAGAGATGCCAAATAATGAACGACATCACCGAGCTGTGTCAGCAGCACGAGATACAAGACGATTCCAGCTCCATATTCGGGTGCAGCGAACTGGTAATAGGCCAGGTGACTGAGACCGAACACCATCAGCATAAGTCCCCACTGGGTAGAGCTGACACTGCGTACAAATCCAATGGTGCCTTTGTTGATCAGTCGCGGCAGCGGAAGGAAGAGAAACACATACACGGGAATAAAAATAATAAACATGCCGTACCAGCCAATGTAAATCCAATAGAACTGTACCGGAATCGACAAATACGCCCATAGAAACAGTCTGCGGTCTGCCTTTCTCGTCTTGATCATGGAGAAGTATTCCCTCAGTGAGAAAAAACAGAGCACCATAAGCGATAAGAGCGAAACCGCTGGGGTGAACAGGGTTGCCAGACAGAAGATGAAGAACATGCCCCACCAGGTCTTGATACGCTGGCCGATCGCCTTATAGTCCTTGTCAGGCTGAACCTTGCCGATGATATGATAGATAATATGAATTGCAACTAACAACGTAAGAATAACGATAAGGGTATGTAAAGAACTGCTCAATGTGATGTCACCAACTTCTTCATATTCTCGAATATAAGGAATGAAAACTACGGACAGAAGGAATCAATTTCATATACATTTAGCTGCTTAAATCAAGAGTATATATAGATCAAAATGATTTAATTTGTCTATATATAGTTTCGAATACACCTTTTTAATGAGTTATGAAATTGATTCAGAAGACCTTGATTATTCTAAAATTCCACCATTAGGATCATATGTTATTATGAAGGAACAGGTCAATCTTGATAAGGGGAAATTTGAAAAATGGAAGCTTCGCGTTCAGTTTATATATTGCTTACGAATACAGGGACGCTCTTTACGAAAATGATCCAGAGTTATACAAGGGCCCCCTATAATCATGCCTCCATTTCGTTTGATCGGGAGCTCTCAGAGCTGTACAGCTTTGGCAGAAAGCATCCGAACAATCCGCTGAATGGCGGATTCGTCAAGGAGGATATTAAGACCGGTACATTCAGCAAATATCCCAATACGACATGTGTTCTATATGAGCTAAGGGTCACAGACCGAGAGGTAGTGAAGATGAAGAGAGTGCTGCAGATCTTTATTCGCAGTCATCGTAAATATATTTACAATATCCTTGGCGTAATTGGTATTACGCTCAAAGAGCCGGTGGAGTTCAGCAACTCCTATTTTTGTTCCCAGTTTGTCGCTGAAATATTGCAGCGGTCCGGAATCAAGCTATGGAATAAGCTGCCTGCACTAGTGACACCGGATGATTTTCGCCAATGTGATCGGCTGAAGCTGATCTATGAGGGCAAGCTCAGCGAGTATGAACCTGACAAAGGTTGAATTCTATCAATATAATGATCCTTGTGGACACGACCTACATAT
Organism: Paenibacillus provencensis; assembly: GCF_042678545.1. NCBI lineage: Bacteria > Bacillati > Bacillota > Bacilli > Caryophanales > Paenibacillaceae > Paenibacillus > Paenibacillus provencensis. Next base: position 118,949 of record NZ_JBHTKX010000002.1, read on the forward strand.
ACTATAAAAACGACAGTATTCAGAAGAAAGCAGGGATGTACTGTGCCCGCTAAGCGACAGCAGCAGAAGCGGCTGGAGCGGCGCCAGCTTCCACGGCAGAAGAAGAAGCTGCCACAGCCGAGCAAGCGGAACAAATTCAATAAGTCCCCGCAAAAGAGGCAGAAGGGTCAGCAAAACCAGGCTAACAAGCAGTCTCAGCAGCTCCAGCAGGATATTAATGTACAGCTTGCTATCTATACATGGCTGCAGGCAATCGGCACGAACATCGCAGCCATCGGACAGACCAAGATCCTATCCAAAAGCACGGAGACACAAGACGAGGGACAGAATCTCGTTATTATAGGCAACTATATCCAGTCGATTGCCAATGGGGTCCAGGCGGAGCTTACCTTGCAGCAAACTCCCTTTGTCACGAACAAGAGCGCCAACAACTGGAATGCCTTCGGTAACTTGCTGCAATCGATCGGGAATTCAATAGAGGCGATCGCGACAGAAGCGTCAGATTAAGAAATAACATAACCATAGAAATAGATAAGAGCATAACGACAGAATGGAGCAGGCGGATCATTGATCCGTCTGCTCTTGGTGCTTCACGTACAAAAGAGTTCAATATTACAGTCACACCATTGATGTAACGTTTGGCTTGTCTGCACAGTATTAAGGTAAATGAAATTGCCCTAATTGGAGAACATATAAACAATAGGGCTGCGTTCATGACTTTAGTCACGAAGATTCCAACTAATAAAGTTCGACTATATTTGACAAAACTGTGACATGGAAGTATAATACAAATAGTTAGTAACTATATTAAATATACTTAATTTTATATGCAAAGGAGTCCAGAATTATGTCTGAATTAAACGGAAAAGTGATCGTCGTTACAGGTGGAGCAAGTGGTATCGGCAGAGAAGCTTCATTGCAGTTATCGGCTAAAGGGGCAACGATCGTTGTCGCCGATTTTAATGAAGATGGTGCAAAGAAAGTAGTATCCGAGATTGAAGCGCAAGGCGGTACAGCGGCTGCATACAAAGTAGACGTATCCAAAGGCGATGAGATCAAAGCGTTGATCGATTTCACGGCTGAGAAATTCGGAACCTTCAGCGGTATTTTCAATAATGCGGGTATTGGGCTTGTCAAACCATTCCTTGAAATGGATCCTGCATCCTATCATCGTGTAATTGATGTTGATCAGCACAGCGTATACTACGGTATGTATTACGGTGCTAAGAAAATGGTCGAGCTTGGCGTAAAAGGTACAATCGTGAATACAGCTTCCATCTATGGAACGATTGCTGCAGTCGGCAGCTTCAACTATAACGCAGCCAAAGCTGCTGTGGTGATGATGTCCAAATCCGGTGCGCTTGAGCTGGCTGAGCATGGAATCCGTGTAGTGGGTGTTGCTCCTGGGTTCATTAATACGCCGATTCTTGGTGAAGATGAAGCAGCGAAGAAATTCCTTGCTGAACAGCATATGCGCGGCGAACTGATTGAGCCGGCGAAAGTAGCGAGCGTTGTAACCTTCCTGTTTACCGATGCTGCTTCTGCGATTAACGGAACAACGCTTCCAGTAGACGATGGTTTCCTGAGCTTCAAAACAAAATAAGAGCAGCCTCAATAGCTTGCACATGGATCGGTGTATAGACGTTAAGATCGTTTATGCGCCGTTTTTTTAATTTGACCCAGAATGAATCAATCTCAACATACCTGAGTTTCTTTAATAAAGAGTAGTTGATTTTGTTTACTCGTGTTTATGTATTTCGTTCGATATAATCTCTAGTGAAAGTTTTTGCTGCTTTTTTTTCACAGAATATAAGAATGGATAGGTGAACTGAAGATGACTAAAACAATCGTTCAAAAGCTGAATTTACATAACTTTACCCGTAAGGCTGTGCTGAATTTGCCTGCAGACATCGATTATTTTGCAGAGCTTGGGGCGTATGATCATGAGCTGACAGAGAGCAAATATGATCTCATTTTTGCCTTCGTGCTGGATATGGAGCAGATGAAGTCACAGGTGAGAAGGGTAATCGAGGAGGATTTACTGGAAGAGAAGGGTTACCTATTCTTTGCTTATCCCAAGAAGGGCAACAAGGTATACTCTACATACATTCACCGTGACGAGATCTTGGGAGGAATAGGGACAGACGAGGACGGCTATGTAGGGACAAGCAGCATCAAATTTGCACGTATGGTGGGCATGGATGACGTATTTACCGTGGTAGGGCTTAAGAAGGAACAGCGGAAGAGCAAGGAGACCTCCAGAGCAAGCCAGAGAGTGGAGGATTATGTCGCCATGATTCCAAATATTGAGCAGGATTTACAAAATGAGCCGGAGCTGCTCGCCTTCTACCTTACCCTTACACCGGGATATCAGAAGGACTGGGCGCGCTACGTATACAGTGCCAAGCAGGAGCCAACGAGGGAGAATCGGCGGGAAGAAATGAAAATGATTCTGGGAAAAGGGTACAAGAGCCGCGAGCTGTACCGCCAGGATCAAGGGCAGATGCGCCGCAAGGCTATGATGCAGCCCGCAGTCTTGAAGGGGCTCTATGTGTAGGTGACCCGGATACGGTGAGCGAGAAAATCGTGTATTTACGTAAAAATGTCGGCCCCCTTGGAACAATACCGCATGGGGAGTTCATGACGGCCATTGAGCTGATCGGTACGAAGGTTAAATCAGTGAGATTGTTCTACAGTGATTGATCATATAAGATCTTCAAGCCTTCCCTGAGTGTAAGGAGTGAGGATCTTTTTTGCGTTACAAAAATAGCAATCTACGACTAGTCCTATCATGATATAGTAGAATAAAGTCGTTTTATGTAGATTTATGGCTAGAGAACCGAAACAACCTGTTTTATAATTTATAAAAAAGCAACCATGGAGTAGATGAAGATGGCAGAAGAGCTGCGCATACCGGTATTCATGATTACGGCTGGCGGCAGTATAAGTATAATTTTATGCATATACGGATTGCTGAGACTTAAGAATGCACCTGGCGGGATGTACTATGTCTGGATGACATTTATGGCATCCCTTTTTTCATTTGCCTATGCGGCGGAGCTCACCAGCACGACATTGATGCAGATCAAGTTCTGGATCACGGTCGAATATATTCCGCTTCCGCTTATTCCTGCATTCATGCTGCTGATGTGTACACAATATGTCGGCGTGGCATTAAATAAATGGGTTTATTATTTCCTGTTTGCGATTCCAGTGACGACGACACTTATACAAAGCACGAACGAGCTGCATCATCTGTACTACACCTCCGTGACGCTCCGGGAGAACGCTCCTTTTCCGATCGTAGAGCTCACTTATGGACCGTGGTTCGCGGTGCACTCGGCTTATCTGTACGGATGCATTATCGCGAGTGCTGCAATTCTGCTTGTACAATGGGGCAAGGCAGCGCCTGCCTTTCGGAGGCAGATTCTTACGATGGCGGCTGGGAATCTTGTGCCGATTATCGGCGCTTTTTTCTACTTGGCTGGTATGAGTCCTTACGGGATAGATCTCGGGCCTGTCTTTATTAGTCTGTCCTTTGTATTTCACAGCATCGCCCTGTTCCGGTTTCAGATGTTCAGCGCAGTACCTCTGGCCAGAGAGATGGTGTTTGAGCATATGAGGGAAGGGGTTGTCGTCTTGGATGACAAGGACATCATCGTTGATTACAACCAAACGGTACTAATCGTGTTTCCACGAATGACCAAGGAGGTCATAGGGCAATCGGCATCGGCAGCGCTTCAGGATTATCCTGAGCTGGAGGAGTCGGTTCGTCGTGGACTGGAGTTTGACTATATGCTCAAAGTAAATGGAATGAATCAGCATTTTCACGTCAGATTTACGCCGATGATGAAGCAAGGGATGCAATTTGGCCGCATTATTACCTTTGTAAATATCACAGAACGCATTCATATGCAAGAACAGCTCAAGAAGCTGGCAGATACGGACGGATTAACCCAGCTCCTGAACAAAACAGCACTATTGAGAGAAGCGGATAAGGTCATTCGTGAGTACACCCAGCATGGGGGGGAGCTCTCCGTTATAATGTTCGATATCGATCTTTTCAAAGAAGTCAACGATACATACGGTCATGAAGCGGGAGATATCGTGCTGACTCATGTGGCGGATGCGATTCATTCGACACTTAGAGGTGTAGGCTTTGCGGGTCGTTACGGCGGAGATGAGTTTATTCTGTGGCTTCCGGATACCTACCTGACTGAAGCGTGTGAGCTCGCGGAATCGATTCGTGAGAATATTGCTGGACGCCAAATGCTCGTAGAGGATCAAGAAGTTCGTGTAACCTCCAGCTTTGGTGTAGCTCATGCCGGTATCGTCCCTGGCGAAGGACAGCATTCCACTCAGTCCCTCATGAGGGAAGCAGATAAGGCACTGTATACCGCCAAGAAATCGGGGAGAAACAGTGTTTATCCGCTTAGAAAATGGATACAAGTATAGAATCTAATCTTCCTCCGGAACGATCACATCAATATGACGGGATAAAATACGCAGATGGAGGGGCAGAGAAGGACCGACTTCACCATCTATATTGGTGGACAGCGACTCCTCGGATCGAACATGAACTTCCTTCGCTGTAAAATACACCACGTCGGAATGCTCCTTTAAATTCCCGAGCAAGAGCGAAGTGCCGACAGAAAGTGTGTTAAAGACATTTATATCTTTGATGATGAAGCAGTGAATTAGTCCATCATCCACGGAGGCATGAGGCACCATCTTTTCAAATCCGGCGACAGAGTTGGTTAATGCAGCCACGAACAAGGGGGATTCACCCACCCATGTTTCATCATCATGCTCAATAATCAGATGATTGGACGGGCTGTTCACGAGGCGTTTAATGCCTTCTTTGTAATAAGCGAACGCACCGAGCTTCGACTTTTGCTCTGAGCTCACATCAGCCAAGACTTCGGCCAGCATGCCGACCGCAATGACGTTGGCAAAAATGCGATCATTGATCAATCCGATATCAATCGGCTTCAAGCGGGTGGAACGGAGCGTACGGATCGCCTCAGCCGGATCAAGCGGGATATGAAGCGCTCTGGCAAAATCATTGACAGTGCCGAGAGGGACAATACCAAGCTTGGGCCTGTGTGCTTGATCCATGTAGCCATTCAGGGTCTCATGCAGGGTACCGTCTCCTCCAATGGAGACAACCAGATCATAGCAGTCCTCACAGGCAGAGATGCAGAATGCCGTTGCATCATGTTCCTTCGCCGTTTCATTTACGGCAGTCTGATAGCCCTGCTCCTCCAAGACCGCCTGTACATCTTTGAGATAGGCAAGTGCTTCTTCCTTACCGGATGAAGGGTTGATAATAATCATAGCCTGCTTCATATCGTTATTCCTTCCTTGGTTATCATTTTGATAATCTTTACCCGAAGAACTCCCCTAGTGAATACTCTCCAAGCAGACATCCGCAAAAAATAAGAAAAAATCGTCCGAATACCTTCTATTTTTCACAAAAGCATTTGCCGTTATCATCATATATAGATTAAGCCATGCTGTTTGCGAATAATAAGAGAGGTGCGTTGATATGACTACTACTTCTTTAACGGATAAATATATAGATTCCTGCACTGCCGTCACAGGCTTTCCTCCGATACCAAACCAAAAGATGCTGTCCGATTACGACAGCCATTCCATAGCTCCACCTGGAGAGCTTGTTCAAGTGGGAGATCGCTTTCTTCACACACTGATTACAGGGTCGGGCGATCAGACCATCATCCTGGAAGCGGGTATGGGCGGCTGCTCACAAGATTGGTCATGGATACAGCCTGAGCTGTCCAAACATGCGGTGGTGCTCTCCTATGATCGTGCAGGATTTGGCTGGAGCAAGGGAGAGATGAAACAGCGGAGCTGCCGAGATGATGTAGAGGAGCTGCGGGCCATATTGTCTGCCAAGAAGCTGAAGCCTCCCTATGTTCTCGTTGGAACTTCGTTCGGCGGAATGACGATAAGGCTGTTTGCTTCCATGTATCCGGATGAAGTGACTGGATTGCTGCTCGTTGATTCGATGCATGAGGGCATGAATATCAAGACTGTATCCCCAGGATATCGCCGTACTGCATTTGGAGCCGACCCTGAGCTTTGTTATGCTCGTGAAAGTGCCCTCCAGCTGTATAATGCAGCTCCCCTTCGACCATCCATGCCTGTCATCGTACTGATTGCGGGCAAGCAAACGGAAGAGTGGAGGGACAGTCAGCAGGCACTGTATGAACTGACCAATTGCACAATACCGTTAACCGTTCAGGACAGCGAACACGACATACAGATTCATCAGCCGGAAGCGGTCATTGATGCGGCGCTCTCCCTCGCTATACTCGGGCATCGTGGATAGTGAGAATGAACTGAGTTTCTTCAAGTAAGTAAGGATTCCTGCACCCATAATGGGATGTAGGAGTCCTTTTTTGGTACACCGCACACACCTGGACATATGTAAAAAAGTACATTATAATAATTATGTAATATAGTTACCGAAGGTAACTATATAGTGTTTTTGATGAACCCGGCCTTTTGTATCTAAAGAGAAGCTTATTTGCAAAGGACCAGACTTGCACCTATGCGGGAATGGTCTTTTTTTGTGATCTATAGAAAGGGGTTATTGTAATGAAACAGACGGTATCAAAGGACCGTTTATGGACAAAGGATTTCTTCATTGTTTTCGGAGTGAACTTTTTATTATTCCTATGCTTCTATTTGCTTGTCGTTATTATGCCATCTTACGCAATTAACGAATTTGGGGCATCGGAGAGCATGGGTGCATTTGCATCCAGTATTTTTGTGATTGGTGCATTGATTGGCCGGCTGGTTGGTGGCAGCACGATTGAGAAGGCGGGACGGAGACGGATGCTCTTGACCGGGTTGATTTCTTTTGTCATATTGACCTTCCTTTATTTTGTCACCCCCAATTTGGGCTTGCTCCTGATCGTCCGCCTGCTGCATGGGATTGCCTTTGCGCTAGCTTCTACAGCGACAGGGACCATATCGGCGAGCCTCATACCTCATTCAAGAAGAGGAGAAGGAACCGGATATTACGGTGTCAGCATCATTATTGCCTCTGCCATTGGTCCGTTTATCGGATTGTTGGTCAAAGAACACGGCAGCATCACATTAAACTTCATTCTATGCGCGGTTCTTGGCGTGTTATCCTTGGCCTCCTCTTTCCTGATGAAGGTTCCTAAGCTTACACTGACAGCGGAACAACAGAAGGATCTAAAAGGCTTCAAGGTATCCAACCTGGTTGAACCGAAGGCTATTCCGATCTCGATCATCAGCTTCGTCATGGCGTTTGGATATTCCAGCATTCTAACGTATCTCACCTTGTTTGCCGAAAAAATAAACCTGGTGGAGGTCGCAAGCTTCTTCTTCATCGTCTATGCGATCGTCGTCATTCTGACCAGACCCTTCACAGGAAAATGGTTCGATAAGCATGGAATCAACGTGGTCATGTATCCCGCCATTATGCTGTTTGCCATTGGTCTCGCTATTCTGAGTCAGGTGCACAGCGGTCCATTACTGCTGCTATCCGCTGTTTTTGTCGGACTGGGCTACGGAACGACGCAGGCCAGCGCTCAGGCGCTTGCCGTCAAGAGATCTCCGGTTCACCGGATTGGGCTCGCCACTTCGACCTACTATATTTTTGTTGATGTCGGGATCGGCGTCGGGCCTTTTATTCTCGGGTTCCTCACACCGGTCATCGGCTACAACGGCATGTATATCACAATGGCGGCTCTAATGATTGTTGGATTTGTCCTTTATTATGCGCTGGTCGGCAGAAAAGAAGCTGCAATGCAGAATTCGGAGCTGAAAATTTTGAATTAACTCTTTCAGTTCATTGGTACCTGCAGGAATTCTGCGATAAGCTTCTGGCTTATAAAAATACTCCCTGCCGTATTTGGCAGGGAGTATTTTTAATGATAGTGCATTTTGGCTCGACACTATTTCTTGTATGGCAAATATTTTATTGCTGGCTGCTACGTTTTGTTTACAGCGAGCCTTTGATCACCCGTTTGTAGTAATTGACAGACAGAATGCCAAAGATCGAATAGAGCACGGTGTACAGCCCCATCACGATCAGCATCGGCGCCATGAGCTCGGTACCGAAGAGGAACCAGCCTGATTTGACAGCGAAGTAGCTGTGGAACAGACCGACAATGAGCGGAATACCGAAGTTGAACAGCTGCTTGAACCGGATGCCGCGCATCAAGTTGCTCTCTGTAAAGCCCAGCTTGCGCAGAATTGTGTAGTTTGGACGTTCCTCTTCACTCTCATCCATCTGTTTAAAGTACAGAATACAGCCGGAGGTAATAAGGAATGTCAGTCCAAGGAAGCCAACGATGAACATGATTAGTCCCATGTTATTACGCTGATTGATGAGAAGCTCATATTGGGAGAAGCTTGGAGCGGATAGCTCCATGTCCGTGTAAATCTCATATGCTTCTGTGACCTGTGAGCGGTCCTTGAGCTGAATTCCGTAGTAATCTGAACGTTCATCAGTTTGGAGCTCAGGGTCCAAATCTGAGCGAAGCTGCTGATATACAGTATCGTCTACAATGACAGTGGGAAAGCCGCCGCCGTAATAGTAAGACAGCACCGAGTCTTCCTTGCTTCCGATCAATTTTTGATGAATTTCCGCTCCGCTTCCTCCAATAAAACTGAATTCACCTGTACTCGCAATAGTCATGAAGCCTGATAATGCATCATCGTATCCCATGAATAGAGCTTCACCAGTTTCAAGCTCGACACCTTCAACCATCGCTTCACTGAGCACAGGTGTCTGAATTGCTTCATCGGCAAACGTACTATTTGATATGAGTTTACTTGCATCTATCTCAACTTCAATCGGCTGTCTGTGAATGACTTCATAAGCAATCAAATGTGAGTCTAGCTCGGATATGAATTCCTCTTTGACTTGCTCATCTGCAAAGGAGAAATCATGAGGCACACTGTTCGTGGCACTCGCTCCAGCAGAATAATAAGAGATATAGCTGAGTGACAGCAGGCCGATCGCGAGCGCCGAGACCGTCGTGATGACCGTGAGAAGCATGGCATTCGATTTCATCCGAAACATGATCGATGAGAGCGACAGCACCTCGCCGATGGACAAGTACCCATTCTTGCTCTTGCGGATCGCGTTGAATATGAAGCTGACCGAGCCTTTATAGAATAGATAGGTGCCGATAATAACCGAAGCCAAAATAAAGATCATGGCCCACATCAGTTCGTTCATTTCCGTAAATTGTCCCCCGAATAATTCAGTGGATACATAATAGCCGCTTAGAATCAAAGCGATCCCCAGTACGCCAATTAGTATTTCGAACAGTGACATCTTACTCACCCGCTGCTGTGCGATGGATACGACCCGGAACAGGGAGAGTATGCTCTGTCTGACAATGAACAGATAGTTCATGATCATGATCAGCACGTAGATAAGCCCAAATACAATAACGGTCTGCATGAGAGCCTCCGGTGAAAAGCGAAGGGCTGCCAGCTCATCCACACCCAGTATTTTGAACAGAATCATGAGAATAAGCCGCGAAGCGGCAAATCCCGCTGCAATACCGATAACCATGGAGCCAAAATACAGAATCAGGTTCTCTGCCGTCAAGATTCGGAAGATGCGGCCTTTCGTCAGTCCAATCAGCTGGAACAGTCCGATTTCCTTGCTCCGGCGTTTGATGAAGATCGTATTGGCATAGAGCAGGAAGACAGCGACAATCGCAACGAGCAGAACGGAAGCCGCTCCCAGCGCAGCCGCCCCTTTGACCGTACCCTTGGCTTCATCCATGGACGGATCGTACTGCAGCGTTACGAAAGAGAAGTACAAGCCCACGCTGAAGATAAGAGCAAATACATAAAGATAATAATTTCGTAGGTTCTTCTTCAGGTTTCGAAAAATAATGGTATTCAGATTCACGCTTGAACACCGCCCAGCACGCCTTGGGTTTTCATAATATCGCTCAGGAAGGAGGATCTTGGCTGCTCGCCTTTATTCAGCTGCGAGTAAATCTGTCCGTCCTTGATGAAGATGACCCGGCTGCAGTAGCTTGCCGCTACGGGATCATGCGTCACCATAATGATCGTTGCCGCATGCTTCTCGTTCATGTCATTTAGCTTATTCAGCAGATCTGATGCGGATTTTGAATCGAGGGCCCCTGTCGGCTCATCTGCAAAAATAATGCCTGGATCATGGATGAACGCTCTGGCAGCAGAGGTACGCTGCTTCTGTCCGCCTGAAATCTCACTTGGGTACTTATCCGCCAGCTCGTAAATGCCAAGCTCGGATGCGACGGCCTTGAACTTCTCAAGCGCTGCCCGCTTGGATACTTTCTTAATGGACAATGGAAGGAGCACATTTTCCTTGACCGTCAGCGTATCAAGCAGATTATACTCCTGAAAAATAAAGCCGAGATGGTTCTTGCGGAATTCAGCGAGATCCTTCTCCTTCATGCCTGTAAATTCCTTGCCCTCAATCTCAATCGTCCCCTCGCTCAGCTTGTCGATGGAGGACAGCACGTTCAAGAGGGTGGTCTTGCCTGAGCCGGAGGCGCCCATGATGCTGACAAACTCTCCTTTGTTTACTTTAAGATCGATACCTTTCAGCACTTCCTGCTTATTGAATTTGTTGCCGTATATTTTGTGAATTTTGTTTGCTTCCAATATAACCACAGGTTTCCACTCCTTATGTTCTTTATGAATCCATCATACCTGGCTCACGTAAAATTCTCCTTCGATTCAGCGAACAAAGCACAAGAAGCATGTGACAATATTGTCACATGCCTGCAAGGTGATCAAAATCATTAGGAACAGGAAAGGTAAGATAGAAGGCCGTGCCATGCCCTACAGAAGACTGAACCTCTATATGAATCAGAAGGGATTCGGCCGATTTCTGTGCCAAATACAGACCCATTCCCGTGGCCGCGCTTTCCTGATGCCGGGTCGTTGATGTGAACCCCCGATCAAAAATGCGGGGCAGATCCTTCGGATCAATGCCGCGGCCAAAATCCTGGATGGTCAGAAGGACATGTCCGTTCTCTTGCCGGCTCTCTACGATAATATCGGAAGCTTCGCAGTATTTGACGGCATTGGTCAGGATCTGCCTGAGGATGAAGCCGAGCCATTTGGCATCCGTGAGCACCTTAGGCTCTTCCAGTGATACGTCAAAGCCGATTCCTTTTTGAATGCACCATGATTTGAGGTCCCGAATCTCCTTGTAGATAATAGGTTCAAGCGAAGTCTCCTCAATATACAGATCATTCTCGATAAAAGGAATCCGCTTCTGATGAAGCTGCTGATCCAGGAGGTGGTGAATCCGCAGCCATTCGAATTGAAGCTGGTTCTTGAGCGCATCGTCAGGCAGCCGGTCAATCATGAGCCGCATCGCGGTCAGCGGTGTTTTGACCTCGTGAATCCACGAGAGCAGTTCATCCTTCTCCTGCTCAAGGAGCAGAAGACGGCCGGATGCTTCTTTTTTATAATGCAGGGTCTGCATCGTCACTGCATCCTCCACAACCTGCTCGAAGGGACTCTCGGCGCTCTTGAAGGCTGCAAGATCATAGGTGTGATTCCAGGCCTGCACCTGCCGGAAGAACTTCGTTTCCTTATGATACCGAATAAAGAAGAACAAAATACAAAGCATGGAGGACAGCAGTGTAATATACAAAATTGGCAGCAGTGGAACAGAGGTATCGATATAGGCGACAAACAGCGTCAGCAGCTGCAGGACGAGGATCATCAGCAGCCAGCTGCGCCGTTCAATGATGAACTTGCGAATCATGGGGCAGCCTCTTCCGTTGCCATATAACCCTGTCCAACTTTGGTTTCGATATAAGCACCAAGGCCGATCGTTTCGAGCTTCTTGCGCAGGCGGTTCACATTAACGGTGAGCGTGTTGTCGCTCACAAAATGCTCGTTGTCCCATAGGCTCTTAATCAGCTCTTCCCGGCCGATGATTTGGTTCTTCTGCTCAATCAGCATCTTGAGGATGAACATCTCATTTTTCGTCAGCTCTGCTGTACCCTGATCATTTGAAATGGTGTTCTTCACATATTCTACAGCTGCTCCCCTCCAGGTCTTAAGCTGGATCGGCTCTGTATTGTAATTGTAGACACGGCGGAGCGTGGCCTGGATCTTGGCGATCAGGACATCGAAATGAAACGGCTTCTGAATGAAGTCGTCAGCGCCGAGCTGCATGGACATGACCATATCCGTCGGATGGTCACGGGATGACAGAAAGATGATGGGAACGTTGGAGTGGGCCCGAATCATGCGGCACCAATGAAACCCGTCGAATTTGGGAAGCTGGATATCGATAATGACAAGATCGGGCTGGGTATCTGCAAACTCCTGCATGACTTTATCAAAATTTTGTACACCGTATGTATTATAAGACCACTGCGATAAGCGGTTCTTTATTTCCTGAAACAAGGTCAGATCATCCTCGATGAGCATGATTGTGAACATAAGACAAGCCACCACATTTCTATATAGATTACTACAGTCAGTGTATAGGAAATTCTTTACTGATTAAAGATACTATAATTGAAGTGCAAATGGATATCCTTAAGTCAATTGAGAGAGAATTAACACAATCTACTTCTCCTATTTATCAAGCCATCTTAACTCTAAAGTCAGCTGATCATGTGTATGCTGATATTCAAAATCAAACGAGAGAATATTATGAGGCATACTCAGTGCTAGGTTCAATATACTGTAAAGGGTTAATAATGAGCATACGCACAACTTTACAGAAAAGAGGGCTGCATCATGGTAAATAAAGATACCCAAAATAATGAAGAAGACAAAGCCATCCGTGATGATGAACCGGACCAATTCGAGAAGACCGGCAGTAGGACGGGCGAGGACGACGAAGAGAAGTCGGAGCAAAACAACGCGTAAGCCAAAGACCAAACACCCTTTCGTGGATAAGACGAGAGGGTGTTTTTATTAAACGGCTTTATTCTGATCCTTACTCCACAATAACGCTGGCTTCCATACTCGGATGCGTAGCACAATAGTATTTATAGGTACCTTTCTCATGGAAGGTATAGCTGAATTCCTCCCCAGGTCCGAGATGGCGGCTGTCGAAGGCACCTGCCAAATTTGTCACCGTATGAAAGACAGGATCCTGGTTCTCCCAGGTTACGGTTGTTCCGGCTTTGATTCGAAGCTCCTTGACTGAATACTTCATGTGGCTGATCGCTACCATAACTTCTTCCCGGGCCTCTTCTGAGGGGGAGACAGGAGCCATGATTGCACCTGTTATGCTGCTATGCTGTTCTTGCTCTTTATGATCCCCATGCCCCTCATGTCCTGACGCAGGTCCTTTATCACCGATAATGACCATCGTATGCATGCCGCCGGGATAGGCTCCATTGTTGGTATTGTCGACAACGTTATGGCTGTGGAAGGGGTAGGTGCCTTCCTGAATGAATGTAATGAGCAGATCGTATCGCTCGCCTGGTCCAACATTTACAGTGTCCTTCTCAAGCGGGGCAGGCAGCGGCCTGCCGTCGGATGCGATGACCTGAAAATGATGCCCGTGCAGATGCATGGCATGAGGCAAGTATCCGGAATTGATGATGCGGACGAGCACCCGTTCCCCAAGCTTGCCTGTGATCACCGTACCTGGGTCCTTCTCGGTGTCAGGATAGGCCTTGCCATTGATTGTAAAATAGGTAGGCTTGAAGTCGGTACGGTCATACTTTTTCCCCTCCTGCACGGCCTTATGCCACACCGGGTCAATCTCGTTCAGTACGAAAGAGTATTCTTTATCGTATTTCGGACCACCAGTCCATGCCTCATTAGCTCCATTCTTTGCTTTGACAATAAAAGCGCCGGTCATCCCCATCTGGAGATGCTCGATCGTATCGACATGACAGTGATAGAAGTAGGTTCCTGCATGCTCGGCCTTAAATTTGTAGGTGAAGCTGTCTCCGACCAGCAAATCTTTAGAGGTATGCGGTACACCGTCGTTTGCCTGATCCGTATCGAGCCCATGAAAGTGAATCGTATGCGCCACCTGTTTGATTCCCTTCTGGGAGGTACCTAGATTGGTTAAGGTAACCTCTACTTGATCTCCTTCATTAACGGTGAGGGTAGGGGCAGGATATCCGGCAGACCCCTTTTCTCTTTGCTCACTATAACCCCACACGTACACAGATGTGTCATCCGGGAGCTTGAGAGTGCCGTCGGTAGCATAGAGGTGGAAATGCTTGGTCGCCTGAAGAGACGTATTCTTCTCGCTTGGGATATGAGAAGCAGCCGCTGCAGAGATACCAGGCTCAGATCGGAGCATTATATTTATATTTGAAAATAAAAACATAACCATGAGCAGGATTACGACTGTACGGAACAGAAGTGCTTTTCTGGATGAATTTATCATATATTGTTCCTTTCCCCTTGAAATTGGGTACATGTAACAGAGATATTGAACACTCCCACCATGAGGCGGGGGATTCTTGGATTGTCAAACCCATCGGTTTGAAGTTGCCCTGCTTGTGTCATCCCGATCATGGCACGTCCTGCAGGATGGACAACTCCATTCCCGTATAGATAGAAGTTTGACCTCTGGATTCACACAAAGCCGCAAAGATGGCAGGCTTGGCTTGTGGGTGCGATCGTGTCCGCAAATTTCAAGGTGCGTTCATACCATTTCGCTTTATAAGTAAGCGTTCAAACTCACCCTTGCAAGCCTTTTTTACCAACATGCCTAAATCGAAACATTTGATCACGCTAAGCGTCTATATATTTAGGATACTGGCATGCAGTTTAAGTCAAAACCTTCTTTAGATTATTTGTTAGGATGATCGAATTTATGAGTTCTGCTTGAAAATAGATAGCCGCAAGGATTTAACAGGGGAGGAATATGCGCAGTGGGGAAATACATATCCATAATACTTATTTTCTTAATCATCAGTATGAGTGTTGCCGGACAAGCCTCCTTTGCCAAAGCGTACAACGAAGAGATATTTATTGAAGATGAGGCACTATCCTATGGGTTAAAGTCCATTCTTAATAAGCCGGCAAATGAGCCGCTCACGGCAGAAGATTTGGCCTCCTTGACTGTTGTTGATCTGCGGAGCCTGGGAATCAAGAGCCTGGCTGGACTGGAGCATGCGGTAAACATGACTCATCTGAGGCTCTCCGGCAATGAAATATCGGATCTTGCACCCATAAGTGAAATAGAGACACTGCGGGAAGTGGATGTAAGGAATAACTATGTCACTTCAATCGAGGAGTTAGCAGGGCTTACGGATTTGGGAAGACTGTACATAAGCAATAATGGAGTTGCATCAATTGAGGCCGTCAGGAACTTTCCCCGGTTACATACCCTTCTGATCAGTGGCAATCCGGTACAGAGCCTGAACGCGCTGGAAGAAGCCAAGGCATTAAGCTGGCTGGAAGCGACAGACAATGGAATTACAGATATTTCAGTGCTCGCTGAGCTTCCAAGCCTTCGGTATATTCAGCTGGACAATAATCATATCGAAAATTTGTCCCCTCTTGAGCATCTGACAGAAACGCTTGAGGGAATCAGTATGAACAATAATGAAATCACCGATATAGCACCTCTTGCAAGCCTGACGAGCTTAAGGTCGATTAAGCTGGCCAATAACCAGATCTATGATCTGGCACCTCTGGAGGATTTGGCAGAGCTCAGTGAACTGCAGCTATCAGGCAATCGAATATGGGATATTTCGCCCCTTGCAGATCATGACTTTATTTATTTTCCGGCAAACAGGAATGGAAACGTACAAGAATACTATTCCTTGGGACTCGCTGACAACTATTTGGACTTAAGCGAAGGAAGCGATACATTAGACATTTTTGAGAAAATAACGGCGAATGACAGAGACAAACGATCTCAAGGCGAGCTGCAGCGCTTAATCATCGGATCAAGCACAGCCTACGCCGGAAGCGTGGGGTTTCCTTTGGAAAGCGCCCCTTACATAAGCGACAACCGCACCTACGTGCCGCTTCGTTTTGCAGCAGAGCAGCTGGGGGCTGACGTTGAGTGGAATCAAGATTTGAGTGAAGTTACGATTCAGAACGGAGAAACAACGATTCGCTGGAGGGAAGGGAGCAGGCAAGTGGATGTGGATGGAAGAATTGAACGGTATGATGTGCCGCTGATGAAGCAGCATGGCAGTTTGTTCGTTCCTGTCCGCTTCATATCCGATCAGCTGAATGCAGACACGGCTTTTATCAACAAAACGAAGACGACGCTTATTTTTGACTGATGAAAATATTAATATATCCGTGAAAAGTAGAGCTATAGAGCGGATTTATAGCTAATCAATGTCTACTGTCATCATTTCTCAACAATTGATGTACAAGGATATTTATGCATTTCTTATAAAAATAGGTTTACATATTTTCCCTCTAAATATAGTATGAAGGAGTACGTCCATAACATTTAAGGGGGAGAGCAATATTATTAATCGTAAATCTTTTAAGTGGCTTGCCGCGCCACTTATTCTGATGCTGGTCGTATTAACCGGCTGCCAGTCAGTAGGTGGATTTGATGTCAATTCAGCAATACTAGGAAGCAAGGATAAATTATATCAGCCGATGGAGTCTCGTGAGACGCTCGAGCTGGAAGTTACACCGTCTGCAAATGCAACTGCAGAAGACAAAGAAATGATAGATTTATTAAACTCCATATCTGTACATATTGATAGCGCGAAAACGGAAGATATGGATAATGCTTCGGTTACAGGCTCTGTATACTATTTGGATAATGAAATCCCGTTCCTCTTTAGCATGGATAAAGCAGGGTTTGCTCTAGATATTGAGGGTGCGGAGAAGCCGGTCTACTTCTCATTGGGGGAAGAGACAGAAACACCAGAGATGACAGAATATTATGAGCAGGTAGAGGATGTAACCTGGCAATTGGCAAGCTTCTTAGTGAAGCATTTGCCTAATCCAGACACGATCTCGGTTGCGAAGGCACAAGAGACGGTTAACGGGGAACGGCTTGATCTCACTCATCTTCACGTGGAGATCAGCGGCACGGAGATGGTCGAGCTTATTCGTCCTTTCCTGGCCTCTGTTGCTGAAGATGAGGAGGGCTTGAAGCAGCTTATCGGCAATCTCTACGATGCGATCTCGGTCATGTTTGTTGCGATTGAAGCAGAAGATGAGTCGCTTGAAGGAGCTTCGGAATTCCTGTCTCCGGAATCCAAGGATACGACTGTAGCGATGATTCATGGTGCGATTACAGGGTATCTGGATGAGCTCCTTGTGGATTATGATCAGGAAGTTGAGAAATTGTTCAATGAAACACCAGAGCTGAAGACAGTATTCGGCGATGATACGAATCTTACAGTAGATTATTATTTCGACAGCGAGCTGAATGCCCGCAAAGCAGCTGCAGAGCTGAAGGTAGCCATTCCGGCATCGGATGAACTGCCTATCAGTGAAATTAAGCTTGCAAGTACCTCTGAGATATGGAACCACGGAACAGAAGTCAAGGCGGATAAGGTCGACACTTCAAATGGCGTTCTTGATGTGATGTATGGTGAAGCAACTACAGGCGAAATCCTGCGTAATTTTGAAGGATCCGCGCCGGTGCATGAGCTGCTGATGAACTCCGGCATGACCAGCATGTTCACTTATCTTGATCCGGAAGACGAGTACTACGGAGTGGTGAATAACGACGGTACCGGGTTCGTAGCCCTTCGTAATTTCGCAGATCAGTTTGAAGCGGATGTGAAATGGACCAAAGGTTCGAATCAAATTGTAGTTACAAATGACCTGACGCTTGAGCAGTCCACTTATACGCTGGGCTCCGATCAAGCTGTCGTCAATGGAGAGACGGTAACCCTGCCTTCTGCGCCTTATATGGAGCATGGGATGGTCTATGTTCCACTGCGTTCCATTGCAGAAGCATTGGATGCAACGGTTACGTTTGAAGACGGCTGGTATACCGTAGAACGCATGTAATAGCATGGTATTGTAAAATGAGCACATAGCTGATCAATGCTGCCGATGGCGGTATTGATCAGCTTTTTTAATATTCAGCTCAAGAAAAGTCTGAGAAGGAAAAAGTCCATGTTTTGTCCGGGTCGAATACTCTATAATGGCTAGGCAAGTAGGGAGGAGGAGAGGTATGGAGACAGCTTCAGTGATGCAGGTCACACTTTCTGCAACGAAAGAATGGATCATGCATTCCCGATTTAACGGACAGGACTATCGAATTTGTGTGTATTGTCCAGTAGAGGAGCCTCCAGCAGAAGGCTTTCCTATCATTTATACACTGGATGGCAATGCGACCTTTGCGATGACATCGGAAATGATTCGCATTCAATCGGTGAGACGGGAGAAGACGGGGGTCGTTCCAGCGATTGTGGTCGGTATTGGCTAATAGGGACAGGGGTAGTGCAGGGCTCCTGTCCTTTTTTATAAGCCCATCGGTTCATTCATTTCGCATAATTGAATCGTGCATGATAGAATGAAGAAGGCGCTAAGTTATGACGTGCCAATCCCCATACGGAAAAAGGAGTGTATGACGAATGGCTTTGACATTTAAGAATATGATTGAAGAAGCACTGAAGCATGTATCCGGGGTTAGCTCCCAGGAAGCAAAGCAGCAGATTGCTGACAAACCGAACACACTGGTGATCGATGTACAGGATGCGGCTGATGCCGGTGCTTGCGGCCTGATTCCGAGCAGTGTCAACATCTCTCTTGGTATGCTGCCGATCCGTGCAGATCTTGAGCTGCCAGCCGAGCTTCGTGATGAGCGTCTATCTGATCGCAGTCGTCCTGTCCTTGTTACCTGCGGTGCAGGCGGACAAGCTACTCTAGGTGCTTATATTTTGCATCAAATGGGCTTTACTGACGTTCATTTTATTGATGGCGGTACAGCGGCCTGGAAACAAGCAGGCTTTGATGTAGAAGCATTGTAAGAGATGTAGACCTATCGATCACATAAAAGTAATAAGAAAGAACGCCGGGCACCCTTTTTCTAAGATGGGCAGCCGGCGTTCTTTTGCGTTCTTTTATCAGGAATAGACTAATTGACCGAATGCTCTTCCTTCTTGTTCAAAATGCTGTCCTCCAGCATGCCGGATAGACTGCCATGCTCTTTGATGATGTGGCATTCTCCCCAATTGCACATGGAGTCCAGAATCGGTTTGAGGCTCCAGCCATACTCGGTCAGCTCATATTCCACCCGCGGCGGGACCTCGTTATAGCTGATACGGTTTACGATACCGTCCTCCTCAAGCTCACAAAGCTGCTGGGTCAGCATTTTTTGCGTAATGTTGGGCATCAGCCTGCGAAGATCACTGGTTCGCTTCCTGCCGTGAGTCAGATGACAGAGAATGACGCTCTTCCACTTTCCACCGATGACCTCAAGTGTTGCTTCCACAGAGATGTTATATTTCTTAGTCATGTACTTCTCATCCCTTTCCAAAGGCACTAAAAAGTACCTATAGTACTTGGCCGTTCAGCAGCACAAGTCATCTTGCGCTGGGATCTTCAGCATGGAATTGTCACGATTCCAAAATCCACGAAAGAGCACCGGATTATAGAGAATGCCAACGTATTTGACTTTACACTGTCTGATGAAGAGATGGCACGGATAGATCAGCTGAATCAAAATCACCGGGTTGGTCCGGATCCCGATCATATTGATTTTTAAAACATCAAATTAAGGCGGTTCCTAATCTTATAGGAGCCGTCTTTTTTAAGTTCCAAGGATTAAGCCTTGTTTAAACGTGAAAAGTTTGGGACAATAATAAACGGATTACGCATGAATGCAGAGTCAAACTGCAGGTTGTTTGGACCTGATTGATAGTTTGTCTGTACGGGCATTTCAAATTCATCGTTTTAATGATCGCTTAAATATATTGAAGTATGAGGATTCTGCTTAAATAACACGGAATGATGCAAAATCCTGGTATGTGAAAAGAGGGCATAAGATTCATGATTAAACCATCCATCTATGGATTAACACTTGATCAAATGGGAGCCTGGCTCGAAGAGAAGGGTCACAAGAAATCCCGCGCCACCCATGTATGGGAATGGCTCTATAGAAGAAGGGTTACAGAATTCGACCAAATGGAAGAAGTCAATAAAGACTGCCTCCAGCTGCTGTCAGATCACTTCTCTATTCAAACATTAACGGAGCATACACGTCAGGAGTCCATCGACGGGACGATTAAATTCTTATTCCGTTTGTCCGATGGCAACTTGATTGAAACCGTGCTTATGCGCCACAAATTTGGCTTGTCCGTCTGCGTGACAACGCAGGTTGGCTGCAACATCGGCTGCAGCTTCTGTGCGAGCGGATTGCTCAAGAAGAGCCGGGATCTGAGCAGCGGCGAGATTGTGGAGCAGATCATGAAGGTGCAGCTGCACCTCGATTCGCTGGGTACGGGTGATAGAGTAAGTCACATCGTCGTTATGGGGATCGGAGAACCGTTTGATAATTATAAGAATATGTCTGATTTCATTCGTGTCGTGAAGGATCACAAAGGGCTTGCGATCGGAGGACGGCACATCACGGTTTCAACCAGCGGACTGGCTGGCAAGATCAAGGAGTTTGCGGATTCCGATCTGAACGTCAACCTTGCGGTATCGCTGCATGCACCGAACAATGATCTAAGAACACGTATTATGAAGATTAACAAGGCCATCCCGATTGAGAAGCTGATGGACGCTCTTGAGTATTACTGGGATAAGACCAATCGCCGGATCACGGTCGAATATATTTTGCTGAAAGATGTGAATGACCAGCCGGAGCATGCATTGGAGCTGGCAGAGCTGCTGAAGCATAGACGAAACCTTGCGATCGTCAACCTCATCCCATATAACCCTGTAGATGAGCACAGCCAGTATCAGCGGAGTGAGAAGGACTCGATCACTTCCTTCTACGATACACTCAAGAAGCAAAATATTAGCGTAAGTGTGCGGCTGGAGCACGGAACCGATATTGATGCAGCTTGCGGACAACTGCGCAGCAAGCAGATCAAGAAGGACATGGACGGCAGCCGGGAGAAGGTACTCTCTTAAACTTGTAATCAAGATCCTATGTGATGACATAGGGTCTTTTTTTATGCTGCAGACAACGAGGCTGCACCAAAAAAAGAAAGGGATTTCTCCCTTTCTTACGGCAGTACGTATTATATTAGCTTGAGCTATGTTTTCTGCTCTTGTAATAAGAGGAGCCATGACGATTGTGTCTGTGCTTGTAATCGGACGAGGAGCCTCTGCGTGAATAACGATGAGAGCTGCTCGAGTAACGTTTACGGGATTTTCGGTCTGAGCTGCTGTATCGTTTACGTCCATGACTGTGCGAAGTGGAGTGAAGAACCTTGTCGATCAATTTTCTAAGCATAATAAACACCTCTTTTATCGAATAGCGTATTCGCATCCTTGACGGGATATGATGAATAATATAACCCACTCGGGCCTTCCCCTAAACAGAGCGAAATTTGCTAAATACCATTTTATTATAGGTGACCAAGCTTAATGCACCCTTAAAATAATGTAATCGCTATGTAAAATTTAGTATGTGTCGGGTAGTATAAAAAAAGCTGTCTCAAGTCAATAAGATGACTGTAGACAGCTCTTTATTTATGATAATCGTTATCTAACGCCCTTCATTGCACGCTGGATGATCGGTGAAATAGCGAACAAGATAATCGCGAGTACGATGGAAATTGCCCCGATAATACCGAAATAAGCCATTTCAGACTCAGGAGAGTATAGCTTTACGACCTGAGCATTGATCGCCTGAGCAGCGGCATTCGTCAAGAACCACAGACTCATCGTTTGAGCCGAGAAGGCGGCAGGCGCTAGCTTCGTTGTCGCGGACAGACCGACCGGTGACAGACACAGCTCACCAAGCACGACGATGAAGTAGCTGAGCACGAGCCACAGCGGATTTACCAGAGTATCGCTTCCGCCGAAGTAGGCAGGCAGGAGGATGACAAGGAACGATAGACCTGCGAACAGAAGCCCGAGCGAGAACTTTTGCGGAATCGACGGCTGACGGTCTCCAAGCTTAACCCACATCCATGCGAATACCGGTGCCAAGATAATGATAAACAGCGGATTCGCTGATTGGAACCAGGCTGGTGCAATCGTAATACCTGCGAATTCCAGCTGAGTCCGATTATCTGCGTAAGAAGCAAGAATAGTTGAGCCTTGCTCCTGAATGGCCCAGAACATGACAGAAGCAATAAAGAGCGGAATGTACGCGAGTATACGCGAACGCTCTACCTTGTTTGTTTTGGGACTATTGTACATCACAACAAAGTAAGTAGCTGGAATCAGAATACCGAGAATCCCGACGATGAAAATAAAGGAGTCGAACGTAAGGAGACCGGTCTGAATACCTGCAACCGCAATAATAACAACGACAATAACTCCGATCAGAATTGAGCTATACAGCTTTTTCTTCTTTTCAGGAGCGATTGGGTTAGCTACCACTGTACCCGCAAGACCGAGGTTCTTCTTCTTGGTCAGCATAAATACGACGAGACCAAAGAACATACCTACTGCTGCAACACCAAAACCAAGGTGATAGTTGTACTCACCCAGCGTACCTACGATTAGCGGAGCAAGGAAGCCCCCCAGGTTGATCCCCATGTAAAAGATACTGAAACCGGCATCGCGGCGATCGTCATCCGTCGCATAAATATCGCCAACGACACTCGACACGTTCGGCTTCAATAAACCGGTACCGAGTACAATCAGTACCATAGAGCCAAAGAATGTGGCCACACTGCCTGGAATCGCAAGCAGGATATGACCGAACATGATAAGTATACCGCCGTAGAAGACAGCCTTGGACGTGCCAAATACCCGGTCGGCCAGCCAGCCGCCTATAATTCCGGACATGTATACGAGTGAACCATAGATAGACATGATGGACAACGCAGTAGATTCGGCAATGCCAAGTCCACCGTTTGTTACCGTATCGTACATATAGTAGAGAAGGATTGCTCTCATTCCATAGTAGGAGAAGCGTTCCCAGAACTCTGTAAAGAATAAGGTGAACAACCCTTTAGGATGTCCAAAAAATCCTTTCTGCGGGACACTGTCGACAATGTCCTTTTTCGTGATGTCTGACATGAAATAACCTCCTGTGACTTTTGCTAATCATACCGTTAGATGTTTTTACCTGTCAAAAGCTTTCCAGGAGGTAATATTAAGCATCTACCTGCCAATAATCATGAACAAAGTAAAAAAGGACTGAATACTTCCTGAAATAACAAGTAAAAATTCAGCTAACGGTGGTTTGTCTCCTATGTAAACGAGAAAGGTATACCCTTCCGTTTATTTATACCCATGTGCAGTAAAAAATTAACAAAGCAGCCGAATCTATTTCATAATAACGTTAGATTCATCCAATGAATTAATTTCATATGACATTACCATATAATGTGCCACCGACAGCACCAAACAATGCAGATTTGCTTAATCTCTGGATTGCTTTGTAACTTTAATACACAAAAGCTAAAATAGGATAAAAAAGTCCATGTCATCTCAATCCGTCTATTGTCATTATCAATAATACGGTTTAAAAGGCATGAAACTGGGTTCTCAGACAGGGCCCGTAAGCTTCTGAAATCAACAAAGGTGGAGGTATGCTGATGAATCGCAGAAGACTTGCCATCATGAGATTATTGAATTCTCGCAAGAAATATACGGCCCGAGAGCTCGCGCAGCGGTTTGAGGTCTCTATCCGTACAATACAGCGGGATCTGACTGCTCTGCAGGAGTTAGGGATGCCTGTGTATACCGAGGTCGGAGCCCATGGCGGATATCAGGTCTTGCAAAATGGTATTTTACCACCTCTTCAGCTTCGTTTACAGGAAGCATATGGAATCTACCTGATGATGGAATGGTTGGAAAAGATTCAGGACATGCCTTACGGCAGTATTAGAGAGGCACTGTCTGAATATTATGCGCATGACCTTCCCTCTGAAGTTCAGGATAGAATTGACCGTACAAAAGAGCATATCATGTTCATCCCGTCCGTCAAGGCGAGGCCAGCTCCATATACGACGGAGGTGCTGAATGCAGCAATAGATAGAAGGAAGCTGAAGTTTACTTATGCCGGAAGAACAGGCATGAAGCAACACGAGGTATTCCCGTTAGGACTGTACTACGATCATGGCTTCTGGTATATGCCGGCACAGAAGGACGATGGGAAGACGCTGCTGTTCAGGTTGGATCGGATGGATGCGGCCGAGATGCTGGAGGAGAGAGGTGGAGCGGTTCCTTCCTTGAAGGAGTGGTTTCATCGAAAAGAACGGCCTCAAGGGCATGCTGCGGTTATTGTCTTTACGGATATCGGACAGAGGCTGGCTGAGAATGATCCCATATTCGCGGACTTGAAAGAAGGGGTATGGAGAGGGGAAATCCCGGAATCAGAGCTGGCCTATACTGCGCGGCGATTGCTGTCCTATGGTCCCGAGGTGAAGGTGCTTGAGCCTGATCCGCTTAAAGAACAAGTCCGATTACTACTAATACAGAGCTTGAAGCAATATGAAGAATAGCCGCTATACCAGCGGCTATTCTTCATAATTATATTGACGAATCTGAAGATTAATTGTTCCAATGCAGAGAGGTTATATCATCATATCAAGTCCATCTCAGCAGCTTCTCGGCTGTTCTGACAAACACCTGAACTCCATACCCGAGCGCGTCATCGTCTATATTAAAGCGGGCATGGTGATGAGGATAGATAATGCCCTGCTCTTCATTACGGGAGCCCACTCTGAAGAATACACCAGGGGCTTCTTGCTGATAAGCTGAGAAGTCTTCCCCGCCCATCGCAGGTCGGATCATAGAGATACGCTCTGGACCGAACAGCTCTTCGGCAGCCGTCTGCACGACTTGAGTCACCTCTGTTTCATTCACGACGGGATGGTAGCCGTACTCATAGTCGAGTTCATACTCGGCATTATGGGCTTCCGTTATTCCGCGCAATATTCGATGCATCAGCTCCGGAACCTCACGACGCACTTCAGGAGTGAAGCTGCGAACCGTTCCAGCAAGTTCAGCAGAGCCGGGAATCACGTTATATGCGGTGCCGCTAATAAATTTGGTGACAGAGACGACCAGATGATCGATCGGGTCTATGTTACGTGATGCGATATGCTGTAGATTGGAAACGACCTGTGCTCCGACAGCAATAGGATCTACCGTCATATGAGGATAGGCTGCATGCCCGCCTTTGCCGGTGATGATGAGACGGAACGTATCGGGTGAAGCCATGGCCGGGCCATAAATAATGCCAATCTGACCGGTAGGGAGACTCGCATCCAAATGGCTGCCAACGACATAATCAACACCTTCCATCACGCCGGCCTTGACCATCTCCTGTGCTCCGCCCGGCAGCAGCTCCTCCGCATGCTGGAACAGAAACCGGATTTCGCCATGGAGGGAATCCTTACGCTCCGCGAGGATCTTCGCAACTCCGAGCAGCATGGCGGTATGACCGTCATGTCCGCACGCGTGCATTACACCTTCATGAATCGAAGCAAAGGGGATGTCATTCTCCTCCGTAATCGGCAGGGCGTCCATATCGGCGCGAAGTGCCAGTACTTTGCCCGGGAAAGGCCCAATCAGCCTTGCCATCACGCTTGTAGGCGTTGGTCTGCTCAGTTCAAGACCCGAAAATTGGCTGAGTGTATCAAATATGAATTGTGAGGTTGCGAATTCTTCAAAAGAGAGCTCCGGGTGCTGGTGCAAATGTCTTCTCCATGTAATAATTTGCTCCTTCAGCTCTCCAGGGAGAGCACTGGACATACTGTGTGATACCGCATCAGTGGACATAGAAGATCCTCCTCCATTTATCAAACGATATCTATATTACATTCGCGCTCTCTTGCTGCACACCTTCTTCACTTTAGATGTTAGGTAGAGGGCACCTCAGAAGTTACCGCTGATAAATGGATCGAGTAGATTTTTTTGGGGCGACCCCGCAGTTTCTCCTGCTTCTTGTTAGAGAGCGACGCAACGCCTTTCTCCACAAGCTTACTTAATATACGGTTTGCGCTCCGCACGGTGATGCCTAAATGATAGGCCATATCCTCCGAAGTGAGCTCATTCGTGTCCGTCTTGGCCAGTACTCCCCAAATCTTCTGCAGCTGAAGAGGGGAAATGCCTGTAGAACGGCTGATATCCTCAATGTAAGGAGCAAGCTCACTTGAATAGGATAAATGGCTCCCCGACCCGAGCGGACCGATGACGTGCCCATTTGCCTGAAGGACGAACGTCCCTTGGATGAGGCTCTCTGCAGACTGCTCGCTGGCAATCATCGCGTTTTTTCTTGCTCGGTACATCGTATCTCCGGTACCCCATCCCAGATTAACCCGAAAAGGCAGGTTATCTTCAAGGAAGGACATGAGCCGGCAGTTTGTAAAATTATCGGTGATCATCTGCAGGTCTTTGAGCGAGCTGATACACTCAAGTCCGTTACCTGTTTTTTGAATGACGAGCGGAATTTTGGCTTCGATGGTAAACTCCAGAACGCTTTTGTGCAGCAGCATAAGCTGCAGCTCCCGCTGCTCTTGCGGAGTATCCTCGGGCGAGGGATTGGTGAAGCTCAGGTGACCTATAACAATTTGATTATCTGCAAGCTGAATCATCTCAATCTCGGTAATGATCTGCTTAATCTGCTGGGAAATGGATTTCTCAGAGGGCACAAGGTAGATGTGGGGAATCCCGTTCTCCCGCAGAATCGGAACGATATTACCGAACCGGGTAATGCTGAAGTCGATCTGTCCTTCATGCCATAAGTTAAGGTGCCTTGCGGCAATTTCCTTGTAGACATGCTGGTGAGAAATCTCTTTCTCCAGCTGCATGTAAGGAACGGTGATTGGAAAGTCCGTATCGGATACCACATGACGAAGACCCAGGTAATCATTTTCCTCCCATACAAAATCAATCAGCACCCGTGAGAACTGCAGATCAGGCTGACTCAGGCTGATTTGGAACAGGCATTTATATAGATCAGTTTCACTGATTTCATAGCAAAAGGTGGGGATGGTGAAGCCGCCCCATTTGCCTTCCAGGTACATATAAGCAAGCTCCGTAAGCACGATACCGTCAGATAGAGCACCAACCTTAGGATACAGCTCAAGCAGCTCTGACAGCTTGCCGTAGGTATGAAGATGGAGCTCGCAGGTGCCATTCTGCTCCAGGCGGTACTTCATATTCTGCATCTGTGAAAGAAAGGGCTCGGCGATAATGACGCCTAAACGAATCAATAGTGACAAACCTCCTCGTCCATGACTTGACTAGCCTATATTATACGCTTCTATGGAAAGCATTCACAATGATACGGATGGCTTACTGGCTTCAAAGAAAAGATAGCTTGATATAAAAAAACAGGCATGAATCATATGGCGATTCATGCCTGCTGTTTGTCCCGGATGCTTACATTCTCGAACGCGAAAGTAAGTATAAGAAATAGGGAGCCCCGATAATGGCGACCATGATCCCTGCATGGATTTCTGAAGGCTGGAGGATGGAGCGTCCAAGTGTATCGGCCACCAGCAGGAGCAGCGCTCCGCCGAGTGCCGAGGCTGGGAGCAGCATGTTATGGCTTGGACCAACCAGCCTGCGGGCCAGATGAGGGGCAATCAGCCCGACAAAGCCGATGCCTCCGGTAAAGGCTACACAGGATGCAGCAAGCCCTACAGCGATCAGGATAAGAAACAGCCTTTCCTTGTTCAGTCCGACACCAAGAGACATCGCCACATGCTCATCCATCGACAGGGCATCCATCATTCTGGAGCGAATGAAGGCAATGATAATGAGCATGAGCACCCAAGGGACAAGGACAATGACCTGATTCCATGTCGAGCCCCAGATGCTTCCTGCAAGCCAGCTGGCGATGATGTCATACTTCTCTGGATTCAGCCTGAGCATCAGCACAATCATGAGCCCGTTCACGGCTGCGGTAATGGCAATACCGTTAAGCACCATACGGTTGGGATTGAGGCCGTCTTTTTTGCTGTATGAGAGGGCATAGATGATCGCCGCTATCATGAGTCCTCCGATGAGCGCAAGGATGGGAAGAAGAAAGGCAGGCGCATCTGAGTTGCTTGAATAGAACGATACATAGATCACGACAACGAAGCCTGCACCTGTGGTAATGCCGAGTATACCGGGATCAGCCAGAGCATTGCGGGATACCCCCTGCAATATACATCCGGAAACGGCAAGACCTGCGCCGACCAGCATCGAAATAATAATCCGCGGCATACGGAATTCAAATAGGATGAGATTCTGTTTGGCCGTGCCGTTTCCCAGCAGCGTATTTAGAACCTCAACCGGAGTCAGTTTGGAAAATCCGGTATTTATACTGATTAGCGTAAATACGATTATGAGCAGAGAGAAGCTGCTGAGTACGATCCATTGCTTCGTCCTTTTCTTATTCTTACTAGATTGAATTTGCTGTCTAAGTGATTCCTTGACCATTTATAGTCCCCTCCCTGTTTTGCGTGCGATGTATAAGAAGAAGGGAACGCCGACGAGAGCGAATAAAGCACTGATTGGTGTTTCGTGAGGAGGATTAATAGTTCGTGCGCCGATATCCGCGAGGAGCATGAGCAGTCCGCCCAAGACAGCCGAGCACGGGATGATATAGCGATAATCTACCCCTACGATATAACGTACCATATGAGGCACGACCAGACCGACAAAGCCGATCGGACCGGCAACGGATACGGAAGCTCCCGCGAGAATAAGCACAATAATCCCGCCGAATAGCTTGACGAGGCCTGTTTTTTGACCAAGACCGGAGGCAATGTCGTCTCCTAGACTGATCAGTGTGATGGATTTGGAGATCAGCATTGCACCGATGAGCGCCCCGACAATCCAGGGAAGTACCCCGATGAGCTGGGACATCTTGATGCCTGCTACACCGCCCGCAACCCAGTAAGCGAGATCCTGGCTTAATCTGAAGTGAATCGCAATTCCTTGGCTGAGTGCCGTTAATAATGAGGTTATCGCAGCACCCGCCAGCACGAGACGTACAGGTGTAATCTTGGCCTTGCCCAGATAGCTTGTCCCATAGATCAGACCGGTCGCCATAGCCGCTCCAACAAAGGAGAAAAGGATGGTTCCTCCATACGACATGCTGGGGAAGAAAGCGAGCGACAGAGCAATCATAAACGTAGCACCGGCATTGATGCCAAGAAGACCAGCGTCTGCGAGCGGATTGCGCGTCATTCCCTGCATGACCGCTCCCGATACAGCGAAGGCGGCGCCGATAAGCACATCTGCCAAGGACCTGGGAATGCGAAGCTCATGAATAATATTATGCTGAGTAGAATCAGGATCAAACTTAATGATCGCATCAACAACAGTCTGCAGATGAATATCGGCTGCTCCAACAGCAATAGATACCCCAATGAATAGAATGATGGCTGCCAGGCCGAGGACAATGGTGAGCAATGCTCTGACAGGGCGCGCTTGAATTTTAGGTTTATTCGGAGGTTCAGTGGTTTTTTTGTACACGTTATATACTCCTATGTTATCATCAATAATGAGTATCATTATCAATTAAAGATCTTAAGTTCACTCTATATAGTTATATAGGAAAAAATAATCGAGTTCCATGGACTATTGTAACTATAGCACACCCCGCACTTTTTATGAAAACCTACATATAGTATATAGAATACGTGGCAATAAGGAGGGCTTGCAATGCCTGTTGTATCAACAATGAATGTATTAAATCAAGTGGTACAAGGTGTCCGGCCTTATAGCCAAGCACTCATTAAGATCATTAACAACGACGATTCAGCAGGAACCTGCTACCTGACGGGAGCGGTGAACAGTACGGGAATCCAGGGATTATTTGCAGAAGATCTGTTCCTCATCAACCCGGGCGAAATTGTAAATAGGACGTACCAAGTGCCCTACGATTTCTTTCAATTTGATGTTACATGCTCACTGCAGGGGATAGAAGTAGCCATATACGGAATTAGTCCGGACAGCTTCTACAGTCCGCTTTCTTTGCGGGAGCTTAATATAAGCCGAATTACATCGGAGATTCGCTCTGATTTCTCGGTAGCGGATGCGTATTTCCCGGCAATCAGCTTTCAGCGCATACCTTCCTTTGCCTTGCCTGAAGGAGTCGCTGCTGCCGTGTATCCACAGAGCTTTGATATTCTGTCCAAGCAGCCCGTCCGCTACATGCTGGTCGAGGGAGGAACGATGGACGGGTCCTTTGTCAATTTCCCTACATCGACAACGAGTATACCGACGAACGATACCGTGCTTCAAGTGAACACAACAGCCACGACAATTACCGGCGGAAGAGTGCTGACACAGGGAACCTCGGCAGGCTTGTCGGGTGCGTATGCGAATACGACGGTTTATTTTCCGGCTCAGGATCTCGCATATGCGCTGAATTCGGGTATCATTCTTACTTTGGTTGTCAGCTCGTTGACGGGCAGTGATGATTTGGTCGTTACTTTTCGAATGCAAGAGGAATGGTAGAGAAGGGCGTATACTTTTATCCGTGAGAGGTTCATACCGATTTCATTTTGCGGACATCCGATGGGGGGATGTTCTTTATTTTTTTAAAGATCCTCCCAAAGTAAGTTAAATTTGAGAAGCCGACCGCTTCTGCAATTTCACTGACCCGATAGTCGGTCGTAAGCAGCAGCAACTCGGCTTCCTGGATACGCAGCGTATGCACGTATTCCTTCAGGGTCTTTCCAGTCATTTTTTTGAACACGCTGCAAAAATAGTTCGGACTCAGGTTTACCTGCCTGGCGGCCTCCGTTACGGATATATCATCACGATAATGCTCGCGCAGCAGCTCTAGTAAACTAGATAGATTATGGGTATCCCGCTGGTGGAACATTCGGATCTGTGATCCTTCCTGCTGGGCATGGCGGAAATACCGTCCAAAAATATGGAGAAGCTCACTCTTGACGATAAGCTCATAGCCAGGCTGTTTATTCTCAAACTCCTCAATAAGTCTCAAGAAGGACAAG
Organism: Paenibacillus provencensis; assembly: GCF_042678545.1. NCBI lineage: Bacteria > Bacillati > Bacillota > Bacilli > Caryophanales > Paenibacillaceae > Paenibacillus > Paenibacillus provencensis. The sequence continues at coordinate 149,947 of NZ_JBHTKX010000002.1, forward strand.
CTGATGGGCTGCATGCAGCTCTCCTGATTTCTTACAATTCTAGGCCACTGATGCTTCAGATGCAGATAAGGAAGAAAGTAGTGATGCTCGGTGATGTCCAGACCATTCCCTCTCACGAGTGCCTCATTAAACACAATACATACAAGCTGGGTGTCTGGTTCAAGCTGTTCAGCTCTATGGAGCTGTTTGGAATGAACAAAGGCCAGATCCCCTTGCTCCAAAATATCGAAATCACCGTCGATCTGCAGCCGTACTCTTCCTTTCTTTACGTACACCCATTCCAAATGATCATGCCAGTGCAAATAAATGTCATTCACAAAAAATACATTGATCGGAAACGTTCGATCGGGTATCCAAGTATTTTCCTTATGCGGATTTGTCGTCATCGGATAGGCCTCCTAATTTAGAGAGTTACCAGAGGGTGCGGAGCATTCAACCATTTCTCTCAATATAGGTAGCAAAAATACCTATGTCAACGTTCTCATGAAGTAAAATTGCGTAAGATTGTGCGAATATATCGTTAATTAGGATATAGCAGAGGCAAGGCTCCATTAAGTACCATAGTACTCAGTTGAAATCCTACTTTAATGGAGGTTACTCTAATGCATCATATTCGAATTGGAACATTGGTTAACGGAGGGGATGCAGTACGTGTACTGCCTCAAATTATCCCTCACGGGTTTGAATCCTTTTCGCTCACTTTCTGGCAGACAACTGCCGGGACCGATGTAAAGGAGCTTGCCAAAGAGGTGCGGGAATTGCTAGATGCACATAATATTCCAGTTACGAGCTTATCCATATTTGGTAATCCGCTCACTGGAGAAGGAAAGAATGCGGATACACTGGCTAGTTGGAAGCGGCTGATCGAGCATGCCTCCGACTTTGGCACAGATCTTGTTACTGGATTTACCGGTCGTATGCCCGGCGCAATTGATGAATCCATACCGCGGTATGTAGAGGTGTTTGGTGAGCTGGCCCGTTTTGCTGAGAGCAAGGGAGTTCGCCTAGCCTTTGAGAACTGCAGCATGGATGGAGATTGGAAGAGTGGAGACTGGAACATTGCCCATCATCCGGCAGCATGGGAGCTTATGTTTAACGCTCTGCCGATGGAGAACATCGGACTGCAATGGGAGCCCTGTCACCAGATGGTCGGCCTGATTGACCCAATTCCGCAGCTTAGAAAATGGGTAAGCAAAGTGTTTAATGTACACGGCAAGGATGCTACCATTGCCTGGGATGTCATTAAGGAGCATGGAATTCATGGTCCGGAGCCTTATGTATGGCATCGCACGCCAGGCTTTGGCGATACCAACTGGACCGATGTCATCATGATCTTAAGACAGGCAGGCTACACAGGCAGTATTGATATTGAAGGATGGCATGATCCGGTATACCGGGGAGAGCTGGAGATGACCGGTCAGGTTCATGCACTCCGGTATTTGAAGCAATGCCGCGGGGGAGACTTCGTGACGAATCCGGTATAGAGGGAGGGAGAGTCTTATGTCCAAGCACAAAATCATCGTTGCGGGATGCGGCGGGATGTCCAATACTTGGCTTGATTATGCTGCAGAAAGAGAGGATGCGGAGATTGTTGGGCTGGTTGATCTATATGAAGACAGTGCAAAGAAAATGGCGGAGCGAAGGAATTTGCAGGTGCCGACTTTTACCGAGCTGTCAGCCGCTCTTCAAGCGACCGATGCCAATCTGGTGTTCGACTGCACCATTCCTGCCAGTCATAAGGAGATCGTTACCCGCGCGCTGAAAGCAGGCTGTGATGTGTTCGGCGAGAAGCCGATGGCGGAGAGCTTTGAAGATGCAAAGGAGATCGTAAGCGTTAGCAACGAGACGGGAAAACGGTACTCCGTCATGCAAAACCGCCGGTATTTAAAACAAATCAGGACGCTTCGCGATTTCGTGCACAGCGGTAAAATCGGCCAGCTGGGTTCCATACATGCCGACTTCTTCCTTGGACCGAGGTTTGGCGGATTCCGCGATTTGATGAATAGTCCGCTGATCGTTGATATGGCGATCCATACCTTTGATCAGGCCCGTTTTATTACAGGAGCAAAGCCGGTGTCAGTATATTGCCATGAATATAATCCGGAGGGATCGTGGTACCAGGGAAATGCATCTGCTATTTGCATATTTGAAATGAGCGACGGTTCGGTATTCAGCTATCGCGGCTCCTGGTCGGCCATCGGACTGAATACATCCTGGGAAGCTGATTGGCGGGTGATCGGAAGCCAAGGATCTGCTCGCTGGGACGGGATTCGGATGCCGGTCGGTGAGTATATGAAAGACGAGGGCGGTACGGGCTTTTTCCATGATGTAGAGCATATCGATCTCGAAGGAAGCTGGACCGGACGTGAGGGTCACGCTGGCTGTCTCGACGAAATGTTCTTGGCACTTTCGGAGGGAAGGCCGGCTGAAACAGATTGCACCGACAACATTTACAGCATGGCCATGGTATTTGGTGCGGTCGAAAGTGCAAACACGGGAAATAAAGTTTATCTATAGGGATCTGGCTTAGATTGATTTAAACTGTTTTTTACTGCGAAAGGGCTTGTCTGGGCGTTGTTATCTTCCGAATTGCATGCTAATCTTGGAGTAACTTGAATTGGAACGGAGGGTTATGTGTGCTGATTGCTTATATCCGCTTGAGAAATGCTCGGTGCTAAGATGAAGCGGGATAAGTATGTCCACATGTAGATAACTCCTAATGAAAGTGTATGCCGCAGGAATGAGACATGGATTCGGGTTAGCTTTGCCCCGCATCTAGAGCTTATATGTGGTGTGCTCATGAATGCAATCTATCCCATCATCGAACACAGGCAGCAGGTTGTCTGTGTTTTTTTATTTTCATAACTCAGGAGGGAATGTAAATGACAAATGGATACGGAGAGCAGCAGCACGAGGGAGTGGCTAAGGAGCTGCTGAGTCTTGCTCGTCAGCATGGATTACAGTTTGCTTCAGACGAAGCTAAGGTAACAGAGTCTGGGATGGACTTTCAAGTAGCGATGGCAATGGATACGTCGAATGTAGACTGGGTGATTCGCAAGCCAAGAAGGTCAGATGTACTAGAGCGTGCGGTGAATGAGAAGAAGGTGCTTGATTATATCAATGGCAGACTGCCCGTGAATGTTCCGGAATGGCAAGTATTCTCTGACGAGCTCATCGCTTATCCAAGGCTTGATGGCATCCCTATGGCTGACGTATCGACAGCGGGTTATGATTGGAATATAAATCATGAGGAATTAAAGGACGAATTTGTGCGATCTTTGGCAGAGGCGCTTGCAGCCCTGCATGCGATAGACGGGACTCAGGCAGCGGCAGCGGGACTACGTGTGAAGACACCGGAGGAAGTAAGAAGCCATTATGCCTCCCAGGCACAGGAAGTGAAGGAGAAGATCGGGGTGAAGGAGGAGCTGTGGGACCGATGGCAGGCCTGGCTCTCCGATAAGACGTATTGGCCTGATACATGCGGACTGATCCACGGAGATCTTCATCCGCCTCATATTCTGCTGGATGGTGAACAGCGGGTTACCGGACTGATTGATTGGACAGAGTCTGAGGTGGCTGATCCAGCTACGGACTTTACAATCTACTATGCAATTTTTGGCGAGGACGAACTTCAGCGAATGTTAACTAATTATGCAGCAGCTGGAGGTAAGGTATGGCCGAGAATGAAGGAGCATATTGTGGAGCGTTACGCGGCCTACCCGGTTCTAATGGGACAATTTGCTCTACTATCAGGAGATGAAGGGATTATGACGATGGCGCGAGGTGCACTCGGCTTGGATTAAAGACCTTTTGACAAAGATTCCTGAGACACTTCAACACCGCAAGTCTTCCGAAATGGAGACTTTGCGGTGTTTTTTTACGTAGATGAAAACACTGATTTTTGTGTAAAAAACACTGTTTTTTAAATGTTAAATCACCAGACGGAGCGCTAATATGAAAGGGATTATATTCCATTCTCAAAGGAGGCCGCGTTTAAGTGAACGGGAAGAGCAAGCACCGAATCGGTAAACGGCGTTTTTTTATTATTTTTCTAGTCATGATGATGGTGCTGTCCACGATGATTACACCGGGTGAATGGGGGGGTCAATACGTGCAGGCCCAGGAAAGGAATGAAGATGCCTCAAATACAGCGCCGGAAGGAACGGAGCAAGGCGAGGAATTGCCAAATGGGGAAGTGCCTGAGGTAGAAGTACCAAGCGAGGAAGCACCGGGTGAAGAGACAGGGGGGGAAGAAGGAACTAACGAAGCAGGGCAGGAAGAAAGTGAGACAGAGGAGGGCTCATCGCAAGAGGAGGGCATTAATGAGGAAGGAGCTCCAGCTGAGGAGCCGAATGGATCAGAACCATCTAATTTGCAAACGCTTACGGAAGGGTTGTACCGTTTTGATTTTGGGAATGGAGCAGGAGCAGAAGGTTATACCCAGGTTGCTGAGCCGATTGCCTACACATCAGAAGCGGGATACGGATTTAATGATCCTTCGCAAGTCACGATGACAGACCGGGACGGAGACGATGCAGTCAGATCCGATTATGCCCTCATTCAGGACGGCGGCCAGTTCCAAGTCGATTTACCAAATGGGGATTATACAGTATCGCTCATAGCGGGTGACGCTGCAGAAGTGTCTGAGATTGCTATGGCTGTAGAGAGCATGCAAAAAGTACAGCTGACACCAAAAGGGGCTGGAGCGTTCCTTGAGATGAACTTTGACATTGCTTTGGTTGACGGTCAGCTAAATTTTGGATTCAGCGGGTCAAGCGCCAAGCTGAATGCTCTGGTAATTACGAAGCTGCCAGACCGCACAGCAAGCGAGTATCCATTGGTTTATATCGCGGGTGATTCTACAGTGCAGACCTACGATCCTTACTGGAAGCCGGAGGCGGGTTGGGGACAGATGCTGCCACGGTATCTAAGTGAAGAGATCACAGTTAAGAATCACGCGATCGGGGGGCGAAGCACCAAGAACTTTATTGCGCAGGGGCGGCTTGATGAGATTCTACGGGTTATTCGTCCATCCGACGTGCTGCTGATTCAGTTCGGTCATAATGATGCGACAATTTCAATTCCGGACCGTTATGCTTCGCCTGAGGATTATAAGGTGTATCTCAAGACGTATATCGACGGAGCAAGGCAGCGCGGAGCAGAACCGATTCTGGTGACTCCGGTAGGACGCAGGGACTTTAATTCGGATACGGGCAAGTTTAATGTAAGCTTCCCGGAATACGTACAAGCCATGAAGGAAGTGTCTGAGGAGCAGAACACCCTGCTCATTGATCTCAGTGCGCTGAGTGTCGCCTATTATGACTCCATTGGGCCTGATGAGGCCAAGTCCGTGTTCTTGCATGTGGAGCCGGGTGTATACGAAGCCTTTCCAAATGGTGCGGAGGACAATACGCATTTTCAGGAGTACGGTGCAATTCAATTGGCAAGAATGGTTGCCGAAGCGATTCAGGAATTGAATATTCCTATTTCTGCATTTGTACAGGAGCAAGCTCCACCGGAATCTGTGCCAGGGCAGCCGACAGGGCTTGCTGCCGGGAATATTAGCAACAGCGGTGCGATGCTGAAGTGGAACGAGGTTCAAGGCGCCGATATTTACCGGATCTATGTGAAGGGAGCGGAGGAGGCAGAAACGGCTTATAAGCTGGCCGGAACCGCCACGATACCCAGCTATAATATAAACGGCCTCCAGGAAGGGGCGGCTTATACGGTAAGAGTTACTGCGGTGAACAGCAGAGGAGCTTCCGTGCCGTCGGAGGAGCTTGCGATCGGAACCAAATCAGCAGCACTCCGATATGACTTCGGACCTGTAGGTTCGCCTGTTGCGGAAGGATATACCGAGGTCAATCAGAAGGTGTTGTATACCGCTGAAACAGGGTACGGTCTCAAGCTGCTTGAAGGTGCATTTGCAGATCGGGATCGCGGAGGTGCGACCGATGCGCTGCGCCGGGACTTCATCATTAACTTTGGCGGTCGATACGAATTCAAGGTGGATCTGCCGAACGGAACATACGCGGTTAAGACGTATACAGGCGACTGGATTGGTTCGGCAAGAACCAATATAAATATTGAAGGCAAAGATTACGGGACAGCCAGCTCGGGTAAGGAGACGATTGCGGAGAAGGTTCACAGCCCGATTACCGTGTCGGACGGACAGCTGAATGTGCTGATATCGGGACAAACCGCTCATCTGAACGGTATTGAGATAACGCCGCTGCTGCTCGGGCCAACAGGATTGCAGCTGGAGAAGACGGACCTGGAGAGCGAGCCTCCATCAGCACATCTTAGCTGGCAGCGTTTAGAAGAAGCCGCGCTCTATCGCTTGTATCGTCAGGCGGAAGGAGAAGAGAAGTCCTCATTTATCGCTGAAACGAGTGAACGCTCCTATATCGATCAGGGTATTGATATCGGAATGAATTATGTGTACACCGTCACGGCAGTCGATGGAGCAGGTCTGGAATCGGTACCCTCGGCGGAGCTGGCGGTATCGATGATAGATCCTGGTGTAGAGCAGGCTGGCACTCCTCAAAATCTCCGTGTGGATGCGATTCATAAGAACGAGGTTTCACTGTCATGGAGCGCCCTGCCGGCAGCAAAATACTACAATGTATACCGCTCGAAATCAGAGGATGGGGAATATGCCCTGATTGGACAAACCAAGGATCCCTTATATACGGATAAGGATATTCTTAGCACAATACCTTACTACTACAAGGTTGCCTCTGTGAACGCAGGCGGCATCTCCGAGCCGTCCGATGTGCTCTCCACTCCTGCTGTGACGACACTGTATCGCCAGATGGAGAAGCTCGATCGTGCACCGGTAGCGGTGCAGACGGAGGAAGGTGTGCTTGTCAGCTGGAGGATGCTCGGACTTGATCCTGACTCTATTGCTTTCAACGTTTACAGGGACGGTGTACTCATTACGAGTAATCCGCTGGCAGATCGCACGAACCTGCTGGATCCTGAGGGTAAGGTGGATTCCGTATACAGAATCGAACCCGTGCTGAACGGAGTAAAGCAGGAGAGCATTGAGACGGCTGAGGTATGGCAGAATGGATACAAGAGCATTCCACTGGATAAGCCGCAGGATGCCTATACAAAAGACGGTCAGCCTTATTCCTACTATGCCGGAGATGCAAGTGTAGGTGATCTAGATGGAGATGGACAGTACGAGATTGTCATGCTGTGGTCACCAACAAACGGCAAGGATAATTCTCAGGCAGGTTACACGGGCGAGGTGTTGATGGACGCCTACAAGCTGGATGGGACCAAGCTGTGGAGAATTCAGATGGGGCCTAACATTCGGGCAGGAGCGCATTATACACAATTTCTTGTCTATGACCTGGATGGCGATGGAAGAGCAGAGATTACGATGAAGACAGCCGATGGTACAAGGGATGGAGCTGGACAAGTGATTGGTGACGGCTCGCTGGATCACCGGAACAGTTCTGGGTATGTGCTTCTCGGTAATGAGTACCTGACGGTGTTCGAAGGGTTGACAGGAAAAGTAATCAACACCGTACCGTATGATCCGCCGAGAGGCGACGTCAATTCATGGGGGGACGGATATGGTAACCGGGTAGACCGCTTCCTGGCTACTGTTGCGTATTTGGATGGAGAACATCCAAGTGTTGTCTTTTCTAGAGGATATTATACGAGAACGGTGCTGGCAGCTTATGATTTCGCGGGTGGTGAGCTTGTAAAGCGCTGGCGCTTCGATACGAATGATGAAGGCCTCGGCAGCTATGCTGGGCAAGGTAACCATAACTTGTCGGTCGGTGATGTAGATAATGACGGCAAGGACGAGATCCTGTTCGGCGCAATAGCGATCGACGATGACGGAACACCGCTGCACAATACCGGACTCGGGCATGGCGATGCAATGCATTTCGGCGACTTGAATCCAAATCGTGAAGGCCTTGAAATCTTCAGTGTGCATGAGAATGCAGGCGCAGCCTACGGTATGGAGGTTCGGGACGCACAGACAGGTGAAATTCTGTGGGGCATTCCAATGGGAAGGGACGTCGGCCGAGGGATGTCCGCCGATATTGACCCGAATTATCCGGGTGAAGAGGTGTGGGCTGCCACAATTACGAATGAGCAGCATATTCCGCTCAGCCCGCTCTACAGTATTACAGGCGAGCAGATATCAAGTGAAATTCCTTCCTCCACGAACTATGGAATTTGGTGGGACGGAGATTTGCTGAGAGAGCTTCAGGATGATATTCGTATCGACAAATGGGATTACGAGAATCAGACGACGGTGAATCTGCTGACGGCAGAAGGAGCAGCGTCGAACAATTCGACCAAGGCAAACCCGAGCCTCCAAGCAGACCTGTATGGAGATTGGCGGGAAGAAGTCATCTGGCGCTCCAGTGACAGCTCTGAGCTGCGTATTTATACGACAACGGATGAAAGTGAGCACCGGATTCGCACGCTCATGCATGATCCAATCTATCGACTTGGTGTTGCTTGGCAGAATGTCTCTTACAATCAGCCGCCTCATACCGGATTCTATCTGGGGGCAGGGATGGAAGAGCCCGCCGCTCCGAACATCCGTTATGCAGGAGCGGAGGAAGAAGGACTTGCCAAGGGTAAACCGGGAATTCCAGTACTGTCAGATAATAACGGACATGACCATGGACTTCTGGACGGAGAGTACACCATTACGATGAATATGTGGTGGGGGGATAACGGAACCCGTTATAAGCTATACGAGAACGGGAAGCTCATCTATACCGAGCTTCTATCCGATCACACCCCTGGGGCTCAGAGTATCCAAGTACCGTTATCCGGAAGAGGGAATGGAACTTACACGTATACCGCAGAGCTGGCTAACCAGCATGGGGTAACGAAATCAGCGCCGCACACGGTAACTGTCAGAGATGCCGCACCTGGCAAGCCGAGCATTTCTAGTGACAATTGGGATGGAGACGGCAGCTACGCCATTACGATGAACATGTGGTGGGGCGTTAACGGGACAACCTACCGTCTCTATGAAAATGGAGAATTGATAGATACGCAGGAGCTTGCTGCCCATACACCGAATGCACAAACGGCATTCACCGAAATATCAGATCAGGCGGCAGGAACCTACGAGTATTACATTGAGCTGGTAAACGAGCATGGCAGCACAAGAAGTGAAGCAATCCGCGTAGAAGTGAAGTAACAATGAAATAAAAATGAACAAACCATGAGAAAATGATGATCATTTTCTCATGGTTTTTTTGTTGGTGATGAATCCGTTTGACGGTATCCTGCTTAGGGTACTTATTTAGAAGTTTAGAGCTTTGGATTTGCGTAAATTTCGAGGACATCTTTTTTGACGATTAGATAATCAAGAGGAGGACGACCAGGATGAGTAACGAAGAAAAGCGCATGAATGAAAACGCCAAGCAGGAGCAGCTGGATTCTTTTCGCGTAAGTAATGACGGAAAGAAGCTGACCACCAATCAGGGACTGAAGGTATCTGAAGATGAACATTCCTTGAAAGCAGGAGTCCGCGGTCCGACCCTGATGGAGGATTTTCATTTCCGTGAGAAGATGACGCATTTTGACCATGAGCGTATTCCGGAGCGGATTGTGCATGCCCGCGGATTTGGCGCACATGGTTACTTTCAGGTGTATGAGCCTTTGACCTCCTTTACCAAAGCCAAATTTTTGCAGGATCCTTCTGTAAAGACGCCTGTATTTGTCCGTTTTTCCACAGTGGCTGGCTCCCGAGGCTCATCTGATACGGTGCGCGACGTCAGGGGCTTCTCGACGAAATTTTATACAGAGGAAGGCAACTATGATCTCGTAGGAAATAACATACCGGTATTCTTTATTCAGGATGCAATGAAATTTCCTGATTTTGTGCACGCCGTCAAGCCTGAGCCGCACAATGAGGTGCCGCAGGCTTCTTCTGCACATGATACTTTCTGGGACTTTATCGCTAACAATCATGAATCAGCGCATATGATGATGTGGGCGATGTCTGACCGAGCATTGCCGCGGAGCTATCGCATGATGGAAGGGTTCGGTGTACATACTTTCCGTCTGGTGAATGAGGAAGGGGTCGGCCACTTCGTCAAATTCCACTGGAAGCCGGTACTTGGCGTTCACTCCTTGGTCTGGGATGAGAATCAGAAGGTAGCGGGTAAAGATCCGGACTTCCATCGCAGAGATTTGTGGAATGCGATTGAGACCGGCAATTATCCGGAATACGAGCTTGGACTTCAGATTATTAAGGAAGAGGACGAGTTTTCATTTGACTTTGATATTTTGGATCCGACTAAAATTTGGCCAGAGGAGATCGTCCCTGTGCGCAGAGTCGGCAAAATGACGCTTAATCGCAACACAGACAATTTCTTTGCGGAGACGGAGCAAATTGCCTTCCATCCGGGCCATGTTGTGCCAGGGATTGATTTCAGCAATGATCCCCTTCTTCAAGGGCGCCTCTTCTCCTATACCGATACGCAAATCTCAAGGCTCGGCGGCCCGAACTTTCCGGAAATTCCAATCAACCGTCCGGTTGCACCAGTGCATAACAACCAGCGTGATGGCATGCATCGCATGACCATCAACCAAGGTCCGGTGAGTTACCATAAGAACAGCATTGCGGGTAACACTCCTTCGCCTGCTTCCCCGCAGGAGGGTGGATACCAGCATTATGCGGAGAAAGTGGAAGGGCACAAGATCAAGGCAAGAAGCAGCAGCTTCGAAGATTTTTACAGCCAGGCTCTGCTCTTCTGGAACAGTATGTCAGAGCCGGAGAAAAAACATCTCATCAGCGCATTCCAGTTTGAGCTTGGGAAGGTGCAGCGGATGGAAGTGCGTCAGCAGGTGATTCATCTGCTGATGAACATTGCTCCCGAGCTGGCTTCTGCCGTAGCTCCTAAAATTGGTGCCCAGCTGCCAGAGTCTGCCGAGAATCCAGCCAAACCGCCGATGATTCCATCTTCACCAGCTATAAGTATGGCGAATACGATTCATTCCGCGAAGACTCGTAAAGTGGCTGTACTGGCCGGAGACGGTTTCGACCAGCATGTGATCACCTTGATTAATGCTCTGACCGAAGCAGGCGCTATGGCCGAAGTGGTCAGCGATCATCTTGGCCCCGTTTCGGGACAAGGAGGGGTGAGCATTGAAGCAATGCATACCTTCCTCACGAGCGATTCGCTTCTATTTGATGCGATCTATGTTGCAGGCGGTGAACAAAGTGTACAGGCTATTTCAGCCGATCCTAATGCGGCGGAGTTTATTAAGGAAGCATACAGGCACTACAAGCCAATCGGTGCGGTAAATGAAGGTGTTTCCTTCCTTGTGAAAGGTCTGGGTATGGCATCTGATTCTGCTGCTGCCTCAGCTCCGGGAATCGTAACGGCTGCAAGTGGAGAAGAGCTGGGAAGCTTCGCTGAGAAATTCCTGAATGCTGTAGCAGCGCATCGATTCTGGGATCGAGTGGTTTAATGCATTGAATATATAAGGAAAATTACGATAAATAAGATTACAAGACAAGCAGAAGCAGCTGATCGTCGGCAGCGGTGAGATCTGCTTGTCTTGTTTGTTTTTGTAGTATTCAGCAACTCAGGGTACTATTCAATTGATTCACATAGATGAAATAATCGGTCTTTTGTTCGAATACAATAATCATGTTACAATAGCCTCAATTTCATAACTTATCAAAAGTGTGGACTTGAAACTATATAGACAAATAAAACCATTTTGATCTATACATACTCTTGATTAAAGCAGCCAATGGTATTATGAAATTGATTCAATAGCAAAAAGTTTTTAACGGCTATGTGCTGTAATAAGTGGTAAAGGTGTGTCAATTTTTGAATTTAAACAGTATTACTGAATTTGTAGAAGGTATTAATTGGATTCGCTTAGCATTAGCCATATTGTTCCTTCTGGTCTTCACCATATTTAACAAATGGACATCAGCTCGTTTGTTTCGTTTGCTGAAGCGCGTATTCGGCCAGAAGTGGGATAACCTGTATCTCACGCTCCGTAATCCCATACGTGCCCTCATGATTTTGATTGGTATTTATGGTGCGGTTCTGTTTTACTTTGCTGGAGGCGGTCAGTGGCCTTTGTTCTCTCATCTCATCCGTACGGGCTTTATCGCTATTATCGGTTGGGGGCTGTATAATCTGTCCGGTCGATCTTCTCGTTTCTTTACTGGACTCAGCACCAAGTGGGGCGTAGAAGAGTCGGATATGATCATTCCCTTCTTGTCCAAAGTACTTCGGTTCTTGGTCATTGCACTGACACTGACAATTATCGCAGCAGAGTGGGGTTACAGTATTAATGGTCTAGTCGCAGGACTAGGACTCGGAAGCCTTGCCGTCGCGCTGGCGGCTCAGGATACACTCAGCAATCTGATTGCAGGGGTCATTATCGTTACGGAGAAGCCCTTCTCCAAGGGTGACTGGATAAGTACAGATGTGGTAGAAGGTACGGTAGAGGACATCTCGTTCAGAAGCTCGAAGATTCGTACTTTTGCGGATTCTGTTGTCATCATCCCGAACAATATTCTTGCCAAGGCGGCGATTACGAACTGGAGCCGGATGGGTAAGAGACGGATCACGTTTGATCTGGGTGTAGCAATTGATACAGATCAGAAGAAGCTTGCTGCAGCCGTTGAACGACTTCGTGAGTATATTGAGAATCACCAGGAAGTCGACAAGGATATGATTATGGTACGTGTCAAAGGGATGACAAATGATCAGATTACAATCTTCTTCTACTTCTTCACGTACACAACCATCTGGGTGGAGCATATGCGGGTGCTGGAATCGATTAATTTTGAAATTTTAAACATTTTGGAAGAGGAAGGCATCAAGCTGGCTATGCCGGCACAGCGCTTGTTCGTAGAGAAAAACATGAACCTAGAGATGGATACAGATGCCGAGAACGAACGTCTCTATGCACGCAGTAAGATGTACGAATAAGCCGAATGTTATATGTAATTCTACAGTATGACAAAAATGGAGCGGTCCTGTTCTGTCTTTAGGTGACAGAATGGGCCGCTCTTTGTGTTAAACTGCTAAGCTAATGAGCAGATAGAGGCGAATCTTTAGCGCTGTTCAAACCGCTCGATGATCCCAATGATCACCTGCGTTGCTTTGACCATATGATCTACTGATACATATTCGTAACGTCCATGGTAATTCTCGCCGCCGGTAAAGATATTCGGTGTCGGTAGTCCCATATAGGAGAGCTGCGAACCGTCGGTGCCTCCACGAATCGGAACAATATGAGGCTGAATGTCGAGACTCTTCATTGCTTCGCCTGCAATATCGACAATGAATTTGACGGGTTCAATCTTCTCACGCATGTTGTAATATTGGTCGCGCAGTGTAAGATGGACGCGGTCCTCACCGTATTTAGCCTGAAGCTCTCCGGCGATACGTTCCATGTTTGCTTTTCTGGCCTCAAAGCTGGCACGGTCAAAGTCACGGATGATAAAGCTGAGCGTTGTCTCCTCCACGTCTCCTTGTACAGCGTTCAGATGATAAAAACCATCGTAGCCGTCCGTATGCTCGGGCGCTTCCTCTACAGGGAGCAGGCTGTTAAATTCCATAGCGATTTTGGCGGAGTTAACCATTTTATTCTTGGCAGTGCCGGGATGAACGTTTTTGCCCTTGAAGACGATCTTGGCCGCCGCCGCATTAAAGCTCTCGTATTCCAGCTCTCCAAGTGGTCCACCGTCAACAGTATAGGCATATTTCGCGCCAAAAGCTTTGACATCAAAAAGGTGAGGTCCACGTCCAATCTCTTCATCTGGCGTGAATGCGACGCGGATCTTGCCGTGCTTAATTTCCGGATGGTTCAGGAGATAGTCCATGGCGGTGATAATTTCGGCAATGCCGGCTTTGTTATCTGCACCGAGCAGGGTTGTCCCGTCCGTTGTAATCAAGGTGTGTCCTTTATAGTTCGCAAGCTCCGGAAAATCTTTGGGTGACAAAATGATATTCTGCTCTTGGTTCAGCACGATATCGTTACCATCGTAGGATTCGATGAGCTGAGGATTTACGTTCTTGCCTGTGAAGTCGGTTGCCGTGTCCAGATGGGCTAAAAAGCCAATGACAGGAACTTCCTTGTCCGTATTAGCAGGCAGGGTTGCCATGACATACCCGTTGTCATCCATCGTGACTTCTTGCATACCGATATCCTGAAGTTCCTCCACAAGCCTGCGGCCTAGTTCAAGCTGGCCCGGCGTAGACGGACAGGTCTCGCTGTTCTCATCCGACTGTGTATCCATACGTACATAACCGGTAATGCGCCGAATCAGATCTTCCTTCATATGTTCCTCATCTCCTTATTATGGCGGGATGAATTATCCCTTGTTCAATATTCCCATTTTATCATGAACGAACAAGGATTCATAAACGAACAACTGATGTGAGATAGATTTAATCATCTAAAAAAGGAAACCTTTAGGTTTCGCTTTACATGAAACCTAAAGGTGTCATATAATCGTGAGAGAAATTGAACACACTTATAAACTACAAATAAGATTTTCGAAGGAGAAGAGAATAGATGACACAAACATTGCCGGATATTCAGAAGACGATCGTCATTGATGCGCCCATCGAGAAAGTATGGAGTACAGTGGCTACCGCTGAAGGTATTGCCGCCTGGTTTATGCCAAATGACTTTGAGCCGGTGCTTGGGCATGAATTTCACCTGCAGGCAGGTCCATTTGGAAATTCGCTGTGCAAAGTGACCGAGCTCGATCCGCCTCATCGGCTCTGCTTCAAATGGGATAAGGATTGGATCATTACGTTCGAGCTTGCAGAGAAGGATGGACGGACGGAGTTTACACTTACACATGGTGGCTGGAGTATAGAAGAGAAGACTTCCTTCGGCGAAGATCACAGCGTTGTACGCGACCGGATGTCGGGCGGCTGGACTGGAATCCTCAGCAAACTAGCAGCGCAGTTTGGAGCGTAGCATTCATGTCAGCTGCACCTAAGCATGATGTCTTTCAAGCTATCGCAGATCCTACCCGCCGGGATTTGCTTCAATTGCTAAGCCATGGGGAAATGCCGGTTGGTGCCATCAGCGAGCGTTTCCCCATAAGCCGAACGGCCGTATCCAAGCACCTGCGCGTGCTGTCTGATGCGGGACTGGTGAAGGACCGTAAAGTGGGACGCGAGACCAGGTATCGACTCGATACCGAGCCGCTGACAGAGCTTAAGCGCTGGCTGTCTTACTATGAACGGTTCTGGGACAACAAGCTCATGCTGCTGAAGCGAATTGCTGAAGAGAGTGAGAGCGATGGAAATTCCGCAGAATGAAAAAGAACGGAGAAGCGACAGCCGGTTGCCGTTTCGGTCGTTTCCTTACATGCATTCTCACTACAACGTGAGACTCCTCCATAAATAGAATACGGCATAAGCTTCATAGCCTTCCCAAGGCTTGAATACCTCACGGATCCGGTCAGGAGCGGGCTTCACGCTGAGCCCTAGCTGCCGCTTCAGCGCAGCATGAAGTCCAGCATCACCGATGGGGAAGGCAGCGGGATCACGCAGGCAGCGCATCAGCACATAATGTGCCGTCCAGGGACCGATCCCGCGAATCCGGGTGAGCGCCTCTTCGGCTTCGCGGAAACCTGAAGCAAGAAGGATGCTCTTCTGGAGCACGCCGCTGTCGAGCCGCCTGGCCAGATCCAATATATATTCGCTTTTTTTGCTCGTAATCTGCAGCTGCTTCAGATCCTGGACGGATGCTGTCAGCACCGATTGGGGTGTTGGGAAGAGGTAGTATGTCCGCTCTCCGAATGAATGCTGCTCCCCATAGGCCTCGATAAGCCGTCGTTTTAATGTATACGCAAACGTCAGATTGATCTGTTGTCCGAGCACAGCCCAGCATAAAGCCTCGAATAGATCAGGCACACCAACGATACGCAGACCCCTTAATGAGTCGGAAAACTTCGAAAGGATAGGGTCCGCTGTTACACGTGCTTCCACAGGAGAGAGATCTCTGTCCAGATCCAGCCATTCTGTTATATAGGTGACAGCTGCTTGGCATTCATCAGCACGGAGTGGTTCTTCAAGCAGGGAGCGGACAACCAGTGCATGTGCCTCTTGATTATACTCCAGTTGAAGCGGGATCGCGGCTTCATTCACTTTGATCAGCTTATATATCCTCTCATGATCCACTTGATGCAGACATTCGAGCTTGGACCGGTTCAAATAATACAGAATCTCGTCATAGTTAAACAGCTCAGGCAGAGACAGCTTGAAGCTGTTGTCTGCTGAATTAAAGTCTATTCTAGAATTGGAACCGGGCATGTCCTGCTGCGGTATATCCATGGTATCCCTCCAAGTTAAGAAGCGCTTCCTTTACTTTCAATCCGCCTGCAAATCCCGTCAGTGTGTTGTTCTTACCAATGACGCGGTGGCAAGGGACGATGATGGGCACAGGATTTGCCCCGTTAGCCGTACCAACGGCACGCACGGCTTGAGGGTGGTCAATCCCATACGCAATGTCTGAATAGCTGCGTGTTTCGCCAAAGGGAATTTGCTGCAATTCCCGCCATACTTTCGTCTGAAACGCTGTGCCTCTCAGGTCCAGCGGCAGACTGAAGCTCTGTCTTGCTCCGTCCATATATTCGATCAGCTGAGTGAGATAGGGCGCGAGCTTCTCGGGATTCTCTATCATTTCTGCTCTTGGAAAACGGCGATAAATCCAGTTCATAAGCACCTCCATTGAATCCGTGGGCCAGGTCACTTTGCACAGCCCATTCTCTGTTGCTGCTATATACATCGTCTGATTCTGAAATAAGGAATGTCTGAGCTCTGCCCAGTACACGGTCTCCATGCTGCATGCCTCCTATCTATTAGAATGAATAACCTCTATGTGATATCCCCTTTGCGGTACTGCTGGGGTGTAACACCTGTTCTTTTTTGGAAAACACTGATGAAGTGTGAGACGCTCTTAAATCCTACGATTAATGCCACATCCTGAATTGATGAATCAGACATCTTCAGCTGTTCCTTCGCATGTTCAATGCGAACATGCTGCAGCTGCTGAGCGGGCGTGGTCTCGGTTACTCTCCTGTACACCCTCTGCATGTGATATGGGCGATACTGAGGGTTGAAGCAATCCGCTCAAGGGTAAGCGGCTCTCTGTAATGAGCGTAAATATAACGGGTAACCCGTTCTGCAATATCAGCATCAGGGTTAATGAGCTCCTGTTTATTCGGCTGGCACCTCTTGCAGGCCCGATATCCGCTGCGCTCCGCCTCATGGGTGCTGGCATAGACAATGACATTTTCCGGCTTCGGCGTTCTGGAGCGGCAGGAAGGTCTGCAATAGATACCGGTCGTTTTGATCGCAGAATAATAAATGCCGTCATAGCGGTCACTCCGCGCAAGTATTGCGGCATACACTTTGTCAAACAGCTCCTCATCCCTCACTTCTACCATCCTCCATATCCGAATTTTCGTTCGAGAAGAAATTGTTCTTCCTAAATCACATTATAGGCAACATTGCTCCTAAAAGGCACGTTATAGAAATAGGAAAGCAAGATTTCGACATTCTGTGAAACGCATATTCCTCAATATGGAAATATGTAGTATATTAGATGAGTTATCGAATTAAAATCTGACCAAAAACATCAAATTTTATTAAAAATAAGATAGATTGCGTCGACATAAAAGATAGTGAGGAAAGGAGAAGCTGATGAGCGATCTTGAATACCCGTTGACACGGAGCAACCGGAAGAAAGCCGGCAAGAAGAAAAAAGCGAAAAAGAAGACGAAAAAACCATTAATAATATCCTTCATCACCCTGCTGCTAGTGGGCTCATTTGCTTATATTTTTCATAAGGAACTGGGATGGGCAGCGCTGCAGCTGTTTGTAGAGAAGCCGTTCAAGACGGCACTCGATGATTCCTATGAACCACTTGATGAAGTCACCGGACCTGCAGTGGCAGAAGAAGAGAAGGATCTGGACCCGTTCAGCATGCTTCTCCTTGGCGTAGATGAGCGTGAAGGGGATGTCGGCAGATCTGATACGATGATCTATGCGGTATTTCGTCCAGAGGATCACCGGATGCTGCTCTTATCAATCCCAAGAGACTCCTATGTCCAGATTGCCGGGAGAGATAGAAGAGATAAGGTGAATGCAGCTTATGCCTATGGTGGAGCCAGGATGAGTGTGGAGACGATTGAACAGCTCTTGGAGACAGACGTAGATTACTATGCGAAGGTGAATTTCAACGCACTTATTGAAGTGGTCGATGCACTCGGCGGCGTCGAGCTGCCAATCACAGAACCGATTCAGAACAAGTACAAATACCATATTCCCTTATACATTGAGGCAAACAAACCCATCTACACTGGGGAGGATGCACTCAATTATGTCAGATACCGTGAGGATTCCGACTTCAAACGGACGGAGCGTCAGCGTATCTTTCTCAAAGCTGCAGCAGAACGGATGCTGCAGATCGGAAACATCGCCAAGATTCCAGAAATTCTGTCCATTGCGAGCAGCAATATGAAGACAGATATGACCTCAGACTTCATCATGGATCTGGGCAAGCTGTTCTATGATAAGGAAGCTGTTCCGCAGATGACCAGCTATATGCTGGAGGGAAGCGGCAAGAGCGATGGAGCCTGGTATTACATGCTGGATGAAGATAAGCTGGAATACGCGCAGCAATTAGTCGACAACTGGACGGATGCATCCATTACAAGTGATCGGTTGATGGATCCGGAAAAAGAGGAAGAGCCAGCACAATAATGTGAAGGGCCTGTCTGATAGGACAGGCCCTTTTTGTGATACTGACACAAGTGAAATGCCGTTTCCATAGTGCTCAGGAGCTGCCGGACATGTGACTATGCCCGGCTCAGAGGAGCTGCCGGTAATGGCGCGGAGAATGTCCCTGGTTCTTCTTGAACATCTTGGAGAATAAGAATGCATCGTTATAGCCTACGGAGTGAGCGACATCACTGATTGACAGCTCCGGATTGCGTAGCAGCTCTGCGGCCCGTCTCATCCGGTATTCAAGCAGATAGGACTGAAGCGATACGCCAAAATGCTCCTTGAAGAGACCTGATAGATACGTACGGTCAAGGCCTACGGCCTCTGCAATATCCTGAATCGTCATCTTCTGACTGTATCCGTTCTCAATGAAGCGGAGGGACTTCCGAATATAGCTGTCCCGTGAAGGGGAGGACATAGTGTATGCAGCCGGAGCGGGAGCACTGCGTATGAGATCACCCAGCACTTTATATAGAATGCCCAGACTATGAATATCTCCACCGGCATGATGACGAACATGAATGAGATCGTTATAGAAAGAAGAGAAACAGGTTCCGGGTGCAGCGGAATAGATGGGATGCTCGGGCGTACAGCTTCCGCGTTGCAGCAGGGATTTGGCATATATTCCTCTGAAACCGATCCAGGAATAAGTCCAGGGGTCCTCTTCATCGGCAGTATAATGAATGCGTTCATCTGGGAAAATGACAAATCCCTGTCCGGGTCCCAGCCGAGTCCACTGATCTTCATAACGAAAGCTTCCATGACCCTTATGTACGTAATGGAGAATGTAGGCATCCCGCAGTCCGGGACCCCAGCTGTGCCCTGGTTCACACTCCTGAAGGCCGAAGAAATCCATACGCAGCTCCATCTTCTCCTGCGAATCCTGAAGGGTTAAATGGACTTCATTGATTGGCATAGTGAATATCCCCTTTTGCACGTATATAGCTGTATTATAGCAAAAAGAATTGGTGATTCGCCTATAATTGTACGGCTGTCTCTAATCGATCAACTGGGATTATGACATGTTTATCTTGGACTATTCCATGTTCTCACACCCTTGGTGAAGCGTATAGTTAGGCTGTATTTAATACAGCGGTTGCTGACTATGGGAGGCAGAAAAAATGTCCAAAATTACATTCATTGGTGCGGGGAGCACAGTTTTTGTCAAAAATGTACTTGGCGATGTGATGACAACCCCGGCTTTGCAGGATTTTGAGCTTGCTTTGTTTGATATTGATGAAGAGCGGCTGCGGGACTCCGAGCGGCTGCTAAACAGCATAAAGGAAACGCTCGGCAGCACCTGCCGAATCACAGCTTATCATGACCGTAAAGAAGCGCTTCGCGGTGCGAAATATGTCATTAATGCAATTCAGGTCGGCGGCTATGATCCGTGTACGATCACCGATTTTGAAATTCCGAAGAAATATGGCCTGCGCCAGACCATAGCGGATACGCTTGGAATCGGGGGAATCTTCCGCAATCTTCGGACGGTTCCGGTGATGCTGGATTTTGCCCGGGATATGCAGGAGGTCTGCCCGGACGCCTGGTTCCTGAACTACACCAATCCGATGGCTGTGCTTACGAATGTGATGAATACGGTAGGCGGAATTAAGACCGTTGGGCTCTGCCACAGTGTGCAGCACTGCGTCTCTGATCTGTTCCGCTCGCTTGAGATGGATACAGCGGGAGTAGAATCGAAGATTGCGGGCATCAATCATATGGCCTGGCTGCTTGAAGTGAAGAAGGACGGCAAGGATCTGTATCCGGAGATTAAACGCCGGGCGGCCGAGAAGCAGAAGGAGAAGCATCATGACATGGTGCGCTTTGAGCTGATGCTTCGGTTTGGCTATTATGTAACGGAATCTTCGGAGCATAATGCAGAATATCATCCCTACTTTATTAAGAAGAACTACCCTGAGCTAATCGACAAATACAATATACCGCTTGATGAGTATCCGCGCCGCTGCGTCAATCAGATTAATGGCTGGAAGGAAATGCGGGACAAAATATTTGCCAGCGAAAGTATTGAGCACACACGATCTGCCGAGTATGCCTCATACATTATGGAAGCGATGGAGACAGGTAATCCGTTCAAGATTGGCGGCAACGTCATGAACACCGGACTCATTACGAACCTTCCGAAGGAAGCCTGTGTTGAAGTGCCGTGTCTGGTAGACCGCTCCGGTATTACGCCGACCTACGTCGGGGATCTGCCGCCTCAGCTTGCTGCACTGAACCGTACAAACATCAACACCCAGCTGCTGACGATTGAAGCGGCGGTGACCCACAAGAAGGAGCATATCTATCATGCAGCGATGCTTGATCCTCATACAGCTGCCGAGTTGTCCTTGGATGATATTACAGCCCTGTGTGATGACTTGATTGAGGCTCATGGTGACTGGCTGCCGAAATTCAAATAATACGGAAAGATTGCCTGCCAAAAATAAATAATAAAATCCCCTGCCGCTCATATTGTTAGAGGGCAGGGGATTTGTGCTTCGGTATAATTTTTCGGCTCAATGACGAGCTTAGTCTTTTGATTGCTGAACCCATACCGATACGCTTCCACCGTTCACAGGGAAGTCGGCAAAGCCGTCTTTGCCAATCTTGATCTGATCTGTCCGGTTGCCCGTAATATCAATATAGGTCTGCCCAGCCCGTTCTGATCCGACTTTCATGCGCTTCTTGCCTACTTCACCATTACCGATAACGACGGCACATCCGGAATGAGGGAACTCAGCCACACCACGTCGCACCCAGCCAATCGTATTCGGGTGGTCGAAATAGTCCTCCTGAGGACCGTAGGCGTAATGATATCTGGCGTGAAGCAGAGGATCGATCGCATCCTTCTTCGGAGGAATCGGGTGGTCACCGGATATTCCATAATAATCACCGTAAAATACACAAGGATAACCACCTTGACGCAGCAGAATCAGCGCATAAGCACTCTGCTTGAACCAATCATCAATCCATGATTCCAGTGCCTCTTCTGGCTGAGAATCATGATTATCTACGAAGGTTACAGCATGGGTCGGATGAGTATTGACGAGTGTATCCTGGAAGATTGTGCTGAGATTGAAGTTCTTTCCAGCCTGGGAGGCTTCATGCAGCTTATAGTGGAGAGATACGTCAAACAGGTCAATCTGATAATCGACAGTGTCCAGAAAATCCTGACAAGCCGCGAGATCCGGCTTCCAGAACTCGCCGACAATATAGAAATCCTGTCCTCGTTTGTCAATCATCTCTTTGGCGAATTCCTTGATGAATTCATGGTTGATGTGTTTAATGGCATCGAGGCGAAAACCGTTGCACTGTAAAGTGTCAATGAGCCATTTACCCCAGCGGATCATTTCCTCTCTGACTTCAGGGATGCTGTAATCAATGTTAGCGAACATGAGATAGTCATAGTTACCGAATTCATCGTCTACATTTTCGTTCCAGGCTTTGTCTTCCCCCGCCATGCGGAAAATGCCGGTCCGATTGGTCTTGGCATCATAATCCGTGCCGTTGAAATGGGTATGATTCCATTTGAAGCTGGAATACTTGTCTCCCCGTCCAGGGTAGTCGAATTTGGTCCAGCCTTCAATTTCAAATGGCTTGGAGATGTCCTTGGTACGGTTGTTAGGGTCCACTTCAATCACTTTGAATCGTTCCGTTGCATCGGCTCCAGCCTTATGGTTCATGACCAGATCGACGTATACGGCAATGCCGTTCTGCATACAGACAGCCAGTGCTTCGAGCAGCTCCGCTTTGGTTCCGTATTTGGTTCGAACGCTCCCTTTTTGATCAAATTCACCGAGATCGTATAAGTCATATACTCCATATCCCGTGTCTTCAGGCGAAGAGCCTTTCGTTACCGGGGGGATCCAGACGGAGTCAATTCCTTGTGCCTTCAGCTCGGGAGCCTTTTCGGCCAGTCGTTTCCAATGGGAACCGTCCGGTTCAACATGCCACTCAAAAAACTGCATCATCGTATGATTTCGTTTCATGGTATGTTCCCCTCTCCATATTAAAAATCTCGTGCATCCTATATGTATTTCTTAAGATCGCCGGAAAGGCGGAACTCCAGAACACATAAATGCTTTTATTGTAGAAATAACCCTGATAAACCTATGACTAAACGAGGTCCCATAAAAATATTTTTGTTTATAGGTGATCAAATGAAAATTCTATGATAAGATACCTATGTTTTTCATCACTTCCAGAAATTTTTTGAAAGCTGGTTTTTCTTAATCTATTGAGTCAGCAAGGGAGAAATTATGACGACAACAGCAACAGGTGGAGGCGCCACCGAAACTAATAATCTTAAGCTTTTTGCCTTAACTTGGCCCATTTTTTTAGAGCTGCTTCTGTTCATGCTCATGGGTACCGTCGATACATTTATGCTCAGCGCGGTATCCGATGAAGCCGTTTCAGCCGTCGGTACAGCGAATCAAATCGTAATCATCGCCATTCTTATTCTTGAGGTCATCGGTAATGGAGCAGCCATTGTCGTTGCCCAGTATATCGGTTCAAGGAAGCTGGCAGAAGCATCAAGAGTATCCGCCATCGCAATTACCCTGAATTTGTGTGTTGGGCTTGCGATCAGTATATTGTTTGTATTTGGAGGGCGCTCCATACTACAAGCGATGAATCTTTCGGGTGAGCTTCTTGCGCTCGGTCAGGCTTATTTAACCATTGTGGGGGGAGGGATATTCCTCCAAGCCTTGATTAATATTCTTGCTGCCATCATTCGGACATACGGATATACGAAGCAAACGATGCTGGTCTCCTTAGTGATGAATGTTATTCATCTTGTCGGTAACTACGCGCTTATATTT
Source organism: Paenibacillus provencensis (assembly GCF_042678545.1). Classification (NCBI taxonomy): domain Bacteria; kingdom Bacillati; phylum Bacillota; class Bacilli; order Caryophanales; family Paenibacillaceae; genus Paenibacillus; species Paenibacillus provencensis. The sequence continues at coordinate 173,546 of NZ_JBHTKX010000002.1, forward strand.
GGACATTTTGGCTTTAGTCCGCTGGGTGTTCAAGGTGCGGCAATCTCGACCGTATTCAGCCGTTTAATCTGCGTCGTCATCTTTTTCTGGCTTCTATATCGGGTGTTGTCTGTTCGTATCGAGTGGAAGCATTACTTCACCATTTCCAGGAATTATGTAGGGAAGATTCTGAAGATCGGCATTCCGTCGGCTTTTGAGCAGATCATTTATCAGGTCTGTCAGCTTGTCTTCTTATATTATGTCACTTATCTGGGTACGGAATCCCTGGCCACAAGGCAATATGCTGCTCAAATTTCACACTATATCTATTTGTTCAGCATGGCGGTCTCGATTGGTACCTCCATTCTCGTGGGGCGCTTCGTCGGTGCAGGGAATCCGGAAGAAGCTTATGCCCGTCTACGAAAAAGTGTCAAGATCGGGCTCACCTCTACGATCATTATGGACTTAATCATTATTGCGCTGCGGGAGCCGCTGCTTGGGATCTTTACGGATAGCGCCGAGATCATTCGTCTTGGATCTCAGGTGATTTTGTTCAGTATCGTGCTGGAGACAGCCAGAACCTGCAATATGATTATGATTAATTCGCTCCGTGCTGCTGGAGATGCGCGTTTCCCGGTTTATATGGGTCTCATTTCCATGGTCGGTATAAGTCTTCCGCTAGGATATGTGCTCGTATTCACTCTTGATATGGGCTTGCTGGGTGTATGGATGGCAAATGCAGTGGATGAGTGGATCAGAGCGATCATTATGCATTTCCGCTGGAAGAGTGGTGCTTGGCGCAAGCATGCGTTGGTTGAGCATTCACCTATACAAGAACAAGCACAGCCTGCATCGACACATTCATGAAAGATGTCCACGTTGATTGCGGTTCCATGCAGCTGGCACCAATCCAAAAATAGCTAATATTTAAAAAAGCCGCCAATAGGTGGTTTTTTTACTAACAAAAATACAAATAAATCATGTTATCATATACAATAGATTGGGCAGAGCGATATGGACGTTTATCCGGCTTTAAAAATAGATTAAGAGATTCTTAAGGTATACAGATCATAAATGATCTATGATAGATGAAGCGCTGCGAGTCGGCAGCTCCTGTTCATGATAACAGGCTGCTGAACTCTATCATATAGAAACAAGGAGTTTTAAGTGATGAGTCAAACACTATTAGAAAAAAGGGAACGCATTCCCGAGCTGAACCTGGTACGATGTATGGCGATTCTCGGGGTATTGACTGTGCATTCGTCTTCATTTGCTACATTAAACATGATTGATTCCGGCATGTACGGTGTATACAACTTCTTTAATATTTTCATGAAGTTTGGTACACCGACATTTATTTTTCTAAGCAGCTTTGTATTGTTCTACAATTACTACACAAGACCGCTGGACAAACAGCTGGTATCAGGCTTTTATAAGAAACGGCTGCTCTACATCCTGATCCCGTATTTTATGTTTTCTCTCTTTTACTTTGGGATCCTGCATGTGACGCATTACCCGGACCGTTCCTTTGCTGATACGATAACAAGCTTCATTGACAAGCTGTTAACAGGTAAGGCATATACGCACTTATACTTCGTCTTTATTAATATGCAGTTCTATATTTTATTTCCGCTTGTGCTGTGGCTGTTCAAGAAGGTGCCGTCGCTTGTCAAATGGGCAGTCCCAATCGGTCTCGCTATTCAATGGGGATTTATTCTCATGAACAAATACGGAGTGATCTCTGTTGCGAATAAGGGAAGCTGGTCGCCGTCTTATTTTGCTTACTTTATGCTGGGTGCATTCCTCGGCGTATATTTCCCTAAGATCAAACAGTGGATTGTGATGAAAAGAGAGCATGCCACGCCGGCCAAAATTACCGCCTGGATTGGTTTGTGGGTGGTTTGGCTGGGTGCAGGGATTGCCCATGCGCAAATTTGGTACCTGAACCGTAAAGGAATCGCGGTATATGATTCGCTCTGGTACGAATTTTTGTGGAACCTGCACACATTTGCAGCTGCTCTGGTGCTCTTCCAGATCGCCTTCCTGCTATATAACCGTGGTCAGAACACCATTGTACGTGGGATGTCTCGGATTGGGGGACTGTCCTTCGGGATCTACTTGATTCACCCGTTCTTCCTGCTGATCTACCGCGAGTTCCCGCCTCAGACGGGGATCTCCATGCTGCACCATCTGTGGTACGTCGGCGGCTTCCTAGTGGCACTGATCGGTTCGTATATCGTCGTGACGCTGGCTTCTCGAATTCCACAGTCGTGGATTCTGTTCGGTAACCTGCCGAAGCCGAAGAAGAAAGAACGTCCAGTCGGGGAGAAGAGAGACCTGCCTGCATAATTTATGTTTACCCATATAAAAAGCATGCCGTGTGATTTAGCGGCATGCTTTTTATATGTGCTAAACTAACCATGGTCGATTGACTTGATGAAGACCATGATATCTTCCCACCCCAATCTGAATTTTTAGAGAGCGGATCAAAAAATGTAACGACCAGAAGCTAATTAAGAAAATGAAGCTCTCGATCTACGTCGCAACCGGAGAGAGCCAGCCAAAAATGGAGCGGCTTACTTGACAGTCGACCTGCGCAGCAAGAGATAGGCAATGGCGGCAAACAGCAGTGTGAAAGGAATCAGGTACCATATCGAATCCGTCTGATAAGTTGCAAAGAATCGGCCGACTTCATCCCACAGTTCATAGAACGTAACGAGCACGCTCGCAATTCCCAGCACAACGAACATAAGTACAAGCAGCGCAGCCAGCACAAGGGCACCGAATCTGCGGGCGATGCTGGGGAGTAAGAAGCCGAAGAAGCAGAAGAATGTGAAAACGACAAAGTTAAGTGCGAGAAACTCCAGGAAACCCAGCTCGTTAGTAAAGGGAAAGTTAAAGAATCCAAGCCCAGTCCCCCAGGAGGTGGCCTTCTCTATTTCTCGCAGCACAGCGAGAACGATCGAGGCGACGAGCATATGGACGGTCAACCAGATAACGGTGCCTGAATAGTAATCTTTTCTTCTGACACCGAGGCCAAGCAAGAACGAGAAGTTCATGGGCACGGTTATTATTCCAAGCGTCATCATAAACACATAAATGCTCATCACACCTCCAGACGTATAGGGTCCGGTAAAGGTGCTAACGATTAAATTCGTCAAAAAATTAAATATCATAATCGTATAGGGCATGTAAACCCACAGCCACCGATCCACATGGTGGGTTCTAATGACATTGCGTATACCTGGCATTATAGAATCACCTCTTCCTTTTGAGGGTTTTTGGTCAAATGCACAATTAATTGCTGAAGAGTGACTGGGGTTACGTCCAGATGTTTGCTCTCGGCTTGTTTACGGAAGTCCAGTATCCCTTCACTTCGCACCGTGACTTGAAGCATAGAACCTAGCGTCTCGGTGTGAAGGACCTTTTTGCCTTGAATGAATGCTTCCACATCCTGCTTCTTCCCTTTGATCGTATAAGCAGCTCCTCTTAGCTTCTCTGCCTCTTCACTGAGCAGAATTCGGCCGCCATCAATGACGATGACATGCTCAAGCATGGCGCTGATCTCATCAATGAGATGGGTTGATAAAATAATGGTGCGAGGATGCTCCATATAATCTTGAATCAGCCGGTCATAGAACATTTGTCTTGCGGTGGCATCCAGTCCGAGATAAGGCTCATCGAAGATGGTGAGCGGAGCACGGCTGGCCAGCCCGACCACGATACCTACGGCAGAGAGCATCCCCCGGGACAGCTTCTTCACTTGACGTTTCAGGGGAAGATTGAACTCAGTAAGCAGCGTGTCTGCGAGCTTCTGGTCCCAATTCGGAAATTGGTAGGAAGCGATGGATATTACATCTCTGATCCGGAAGGAATCCGGATATTTCTGGCTCTCTTTAATAAAGCACGTTTGATTCAGTACCTTGGCATTCTCGTAGGGCTCCTCACCAAACACCCGCATTTCGCCGGACGTGGGGAATAACTGTGCAGTCAGGATGTGCATCAAGGTCGTTTTACCGGCTCCGTTCCTGCCCAGAAGTCCATATATTTTGTTTTCATCTATTTTCAGACTAATGTCATTTAACGCGGTAACATCTTTTCCGAAGCTTTTGGTCAGATGCCGGATTTCCACTATCGTCGTCATTATCACTTCTCCTCCCTTTGAATCATGATGGACAGCTCTTCTTTGCTAATACCGAGCTTGTGTGCTTCCTGGATCATCTTCGTGACATACTGCTCATAGAATTGCTCTCTGCGTTTCTCCATAACCATCCCCCTCGCGCCTTTGGCTACAAACATGCCGATTCCTCGTTTCTTGTACAGCACGCCTTGATCGACCAGCAGATTGACGCCTTTGGCGGCTGTGGCAGGATTAATCTGATAAAAAGAAGCAAACTGATTCGTTGAAGGGACCTGAGCTTCTTCTTCCAACCCACCTTCAATGATGTCGTCTTCGATTCGTTCTGCGATCTGTATAAAAATGGGGCGGTCATCATCCATTTGCAGTCCCATGTGCCACCTCTCCTCATTGGTTAGTTACTCTTGTAATTAACCATACAAGCAACAAGGTAAGAAGTCAACTATTTTACAAAAAATAGGCATTGTGTTGTCACGGTTGGACTTCATTCCATTCAAGTTATCGTTTCGGATTACAAAATTTAGGTGTAATATAATCTAACGTATTGTATAATGATTAACACAAATCAACTGATTTCAAGTAATTAGTCACACTAATTTCGCAGAAAATATTACATTATTCATCATGAAGCCTTAGTAAATACGACGTTGTTCTGCTTCAATAGGCAGCTTCCCTGACATGAGAAAAAGACAAAAGGGGATGACGCTGTGCTGATTCCGTATCCAACGGATCCGTTTTTTGATGAGATGTTTATGAAGGCAGGTGAGCCAAGGCTTCATTATGCCGAGTTCTATCGCAGACTAAGGCGTTTTACAGCCGAAGAGCTGAAGGAGAAGCATGAAACTGCACAGCTATCTTTTCTAAGACAAGGAATCACTTTTACGGTATACAACAATGAGATTGGTACCGAACGTGCGATGCCTTTTGATTTCATTCCCATCATCATTCCCCCTAGAGACTGGGAGCTGATTGAGAGGGGAATGATTCAGCGTACAGAAGCCCTCAACCTCTTTTTGGAGGATATCTACGGAGAACAGCACATGATTCGCGACCGGCTCATTCCCAAAGAGTTAATTATGAACAACCCCTACTATTACCATAAGCAAGTGAAGGGAATTGACATTCCACTGAACAACCATATCTTCCTCGCGGGTATTGATCTGATTCGTGATGATCAGGGGAAATATCATATTCTCGAGGATAATCTGCGGAATCCATCCGGCATGTCCTATGTGTATCAGAACCGCTACGTGATGCGTCAGGTTTACCCTGAATTTTTTGCGCGGCACTCGATTCACCCGCTTGAACATCAGCTTGTTCATCTATATAAAGCTCTGCTCGACCATACACCGCAGTCTTTCGGCTTCTCCTCCTCTCCCTGTGCGGTGCTTCTGACTCCAGGCATGTATAATTCGGCTTATTATGATCATGTGTTCTTAGCCCAGCAGATGGGTATTCCATTAGTAGAGGGAAGAGACCTTACGGTGTTGGATGATATCGTATATATGAAGACGATTCGCGGACTTCGAAGGGTTGATATTATATATCGCCGCATCGACGATGATTTTCTCGATCCGCTTCATTTTCGCAAGGATTCTGTCCTTGGTGTTTCGGGTCTGCTCTCCGCTTATCGCAAAGGCAATGTTGCCATATTAAACGGCATTGGAAACGGGATTGCCGATGACAAAGCAATCTATGCCTACGTCCCAGATATGATTCGTTATTATCTAAACGAAGACCCTATTCTGTCGAATGTTGAAACGTATCGTCTGACCGAACGCTCGGAGCGTGAGTGGGTGCTGGACCATCTGGAGGAGCTGGTCGTCAAGAACGTCGGTGCCTCCGGCGGCTATGATATGCTGATTGGTCCGCATGCTACAGGCGAAGAGATCGATAGGTTCAGGTTAAAAATTATGCAGCAGCCTCATCAGTATATCGCCCAGCCCACCATTCGATTGTCCAGAGCACCGTCCTTTCAGAACGAACGTTTTTATCCGTGTCATGTCGATTTACGCGTATTCGTCATTCGGGGCCGGAACACGCATGTGCTTCCCGGCGGACTCTCGCGAGTTGCCCTTAAGGAGGGATCGCTTATAGTCAATTCTTCGCAAGGCGGCGGGGGAAAGGATACATGGATTCTGAGGAGAGAGGGAGGAGAGGTGTAGATGCTGAGCAGGGTGGCGGATTGTTTATATTGGATGTCTCGTAATATTGAACGGGCAGAGAGCAACGCGCGTATACTGAATGTACAATTCATTCAGATGCTGGAAGCCTCAGAGGAAGAGATTCTTGCCAAGCATGACTGGGAGATGATCTTCGAAATCTGTGCCCGGACCGATCTGTTCCATGAAGCGATGCAAGAGCGGATGGGGTCCGATCAAGCATTTATACAACAGCTCGTATACGCAAGGACCAATGCTAATTCTGTCGTGAACTGTGTCCAATATGCAAGGGAGAATGCGAGAATGACGAGGACCCAGCTCCCGGACGACCTATGGGAGATCTGGAACGACGTTTATTTGGATATGAGCAGCATGAACAAAGGGGAAGATATCGATAGCAGAGATGTGAAGCGCTGCCTTGAGCGGACGAAGATTGCTTCCCTTACGGCCAGAGGAATTATCGAATCTTCGATGTCACGCGGACCTGCCTATCATATGATCAACATCGGCAAATGGCTCGAACAAGCAGAGAAGACAGCTCGAATTCTGGATGTGGTGAGCAGCTATATCTATGCAGATCCGGCCTGCAGAGGACAAGGAGAATCGTATTACTGGCGTCTTGCCCTGCAATTCGCAAATGGATATGAAGCATTTCTGAAGCGTCATCCACCGGCCATGGAACCGGGTGCGATTCTCGGCTTTCTCGTCGCGGATGATGCTTATCCCAAATCGATTCGTTACTGCATAAGCCAGGTGCGTGAGTCTGTTCAAATTCTGGAGTATGGCAGAGTATCTCATTATTCTTGGGAGATGTATGCTTCCCTCGATGATCTGCTGGGCATGCTGGATGAGGTCAGTATCACTGAACTGAGAGGACCGGAGCTGGACTTCTTCCTCAGCCAGTTTCAAGAGAAGTGCAGGGAGATCGGGCATGTGTTCTCGAAGACTTATTATTTAATAGATACAGGAGAGCGGCAGTTTCAATTACACTACGCAGGAGACTAGAGAAGTGATGAAATACAAAATTGTGCATACCAACACGTTTAAATATGACGATCCGGTGGATCAAAGCATGAATACGATCCGGCTTCGTCCGCTTGAGGATGAGTGTCAGCAGTTGATATCGTACCGCACAGATATCCATCCTCTGGCAGTGACGAAGGGGCATGAGGATGTGTGGGGAAATTATGTTGAAGAATTCTTCATCGCGGAACCTCATTCTTCTCTGGAAGTCATAACCACCTCCATTGTGACGGTGCAGCGGAGCCCTTTTTTACAAGAAATTCGGTATTCCCCTGACATGAAGGCGTTATTCGAGTCTCCATTATATAAAGAGCATTATGCTGCTTATCTGGCGGAGACGGCTTATACGAAGCTATATATGGAGCAGGTTCAAGCGGCTCAGAAGGAAGCAGGCAGCATGAAGGATCCGCTCAGCTATGCAATACAAGTTATGGAGTATCTGTACAGAAGCTTCACCTATGACAAAGACTTTACCAACGTAGAGACAACGGCAGAGGCTGCTTTTGAACACAAAAAAGGCGTTTGCCAGGATTTTTCCCATGTCATGCTGGGTATTCTGCGAGCTAGCGGCATTCCATCACGTTATGTGAGCGGCTATTTGTACGTAGGTGAGGATTCGGCGCTGAAGGGAGATGCTGCATCACATGCCTGGGTCGAGGTGATGGTGCCTGGCATAGGCTGGGCGGGTCTTGATCCGACGAATAATGTGGAGGCTCTATCTAATCATATAAGAGTAGGCACGGGCCGTGATTATGCAGATGTAAGTCCCTTGCAAGGGAAGTATCGGGGAGGCGAGTCCATACTGGATGTTCGTGTTTCTGTGCAGCGGCTGGATGCAGACGAACCGATTGAAGAGCTGCAGGGCTGAAGCGAGAAAGAATCGTTTCGTGAGGATGCATCACGGTTAATAAGAGGAGGATATGAAAGGTACAAATAGAGAATAGGTGATAACTTGATGAAATGTCATATTTGCGGTAAATCATTAAACGATGTATTGGAGCATGTTGAACATATATTGCATGAGTGCAGCCAGATCCAGGAGGATCAAACGTTGCAAGCGGATCATGAGCAGGAAGCGAGATATGATCGAGCTTAGGATAAATAAAATTAGAACCTGCCATGGGCAGGTTTTTTAATGGGCAGCGATGTTTTAATCGCTGTGATTGAGCTATACTATCCTTAAATTACCAGAATACCTGGGAGGCTTCCTCAATGTACAGTTGGTCCATTACGGATATCATGTCTTATTTCACGGAAGAGAATATTATCATGCTGCTCGAACGATTCCGTTCCTACGGACCGCTGCCCGGCATTCTAATCACATTCTTGAAATCCTTTATCCCACCGCTGCCAACCCTGCTGATCGTAGGAGCGAACGGCGTTGTTTATGGCTGGGCTGGATTCATCTACTCGTGGATTGGCCTGGTGGGAGGCAGCTTCCTGACTTTTCTGATCATTCGCAGAATTGCACTGACTTCCTACATCCAGCGCTGGACGCAGAAGCCCAAGGTTCAGAAGAGCTTGCGATGGATACGCCGTAATGCGTTCAGTTACGTATTCCTGCTCGGGATGTTCCCGATGGGACCGTTTGTACTGGTGAACATGGCGGCAGGGGCAGCTCAGATGCGTCCCGGATTATTCCTGCTCGCGGCAGGGGTCGGCAAAGGAATCATGATATTTTATGTGACCTATATCGGCACCAATCTGGAGGAGATTATCCAGCATCCCCTCATTCTGGTTGGCGTCGTGCTGTTTATCATTTTGACCATTGTGGCAAGCAAGAGAATAGAAGCTTATTACACTGAATCTTCTAATCGATAATAAGTGTGGAGCGGTCCGTTGATTCCGAATACGGGATCTTGATCAGGCAGAGGAACTTGCTTGATGTCCTGAAGAACCTTGGGCCGCTCTCCTGCTTCGCCTGTATAGGTATCATATTCGATTCCATCGGGATAACCGCCCACCACCTGAAAATCGCTGCTTGCTTCAATCTTCTTGTGGCCGGTGCCAGCAGGAAGAACGATGACATCTCCAGCAGAAGCAGTAACCATGATGCCTTTCTCCCCGCCGAGATGCAGCTTGACTGACCCGCTGATTACACCGAGGACCTCATGTGTATTGCTGTGATAATGATGATAGGGAAATACGCCGCCCGTCCAGGTATTCTGCCAATTGTGGCTGTTGAATATGGATTCCATCTCCTGTTCTCTGCCTCTTAGAACGCCAGGATATAATAGAACAGGTAAATTCGGGTGGTTTGGAATGATGCCATCATCCTCGAAGCGATAAGCCCGTGTCTTGAACTGTGTTTGTGCCATTTGAGATGTCCTCCTTCTATTTACTTGTTGAAGGCCTTATATTAAACAAGCCATGAACAAGGGATAACCTCTGATCATGGCTCGCAGCTGTGTCACATAACGTTACTGCAGCTTATTTTTGGCCTGTTCTATTAGAATTATGACTGCTTCAGATTATCCTCTGATCGAGGATTCCAGTTCTCGGCTTGAGGCTCCACGTCCTCATGCTTTTTCATTTTGTCTACTTGCTCCTTGGAGTCTTTCTCCTTGTCCGCTTGATTGCGTACCTCTTCGCTTGATGGTTGTTTCATCGTGAATGCCTCCTTATTCGAATTGGATATAGTTATTACATACCCGGTTTGTAGAAAGGCAAACATGATGCTGAACAGGGCTTTACTAGGCTTGAGGGATAAATTAATATATTAGGAATTACATATGGAAAAATATAACTAAAGAGGATACAATAGCGGAGATACTTAACTGTGGAGGTACGTTATGAAACTCGCAGAAGCACTTATATTACGTTCGGATATACAAAGAAAGATACAACAATTAAGATTTCGTCTGGAAAGTGTCGTTAGAGTACAGGAGGGGGAGGATCCAGCAGAAGACCCTGCTGAGTTGTTCGCTGAGCTGGAGGATTGCTTGACTCAATATACGAAGCTGATTCAGGATATCAATCGCACCAATGCGAAGACTATGCTCGAACCGGGTCTTAGTATTGCGGATGCACTTGCTCTTCGGGAGACTTCTGTGAAGCATCGGGATGTGCTCTATGATGTTATCAGGCAAGCTACCATTCGTCTTGAGCGGACGAGCAGATCCGAGATCAAGTTCGTTACCACCGTTGACAACAAGAAGCTGCAGAAGCAGGTTGACGAGCTCGCGAAGGCTCACCGCGTGCTCGATACGAAGATCCAGGAGAAGAACTGGACGACGGATCTAATCACTGCGCCTTAATTACGAATTTAGAATAGTAGATCAAGATCTCGGTTAGTTGGTAGCCTGCCTGAAGAAAGCGAGCATTAGCCTACCAAGACAGGCAAGGTCTTGGAACCCATTCGAATATTAAAATCGTCGAGAGCCGGGGACTCCATTTATCACAATTTATCCTCAGTACAACGTACATATCACATGTAACAAGTTAATGTTATGACCAAATGCTGATTTTTCAGGTACAGGCGAGGGTGGGCCAGGGGACATTACCGAGATTGCAAGACTGCGAATGCAAGAAGGCATTGCAGTCTTTTTTTATTGGGATTGAGAGGACTTTGCATGATAGGTAAATCCATTCATAACAAAGGTTGAAATGGATTCATGCAGTTAAAAATTAACAAGAGTGAGAATAAAACTTTATGGAAATTTTAAGTGTATACGTTGATACATATAGTAATCAGTACGCTCTTTGACACCGTATATAGTATCGAATAACGGAGACAGGCTATTCTTGGATTGATATGAGGCCTTTACTCGTCGTATTGACAAAAAAGGTGTATTTGTTACAATGTTCACAAGGTATTCACAATTGCCAAAATATTTATTTCATGTTCACGTGTAACAAGTGTAATATTAGGGTATAGGATCCGTTTTTATGACCTGTTCGGTAAGTTTGTTATTGCGATAGAATGATCATATTCATGTCAGCAATAGATCCATGGAATACATCACACTTCTACTGTAGAGCTGCCTGAGCCGCCCTTAGTGGCAACGGCTCTTTCTTTGTGTGAAAATTGTTACATTACAATTATGTACTTCCTTGATCGACTAGATTGCTTAGCAGAAATGTCAGGCGAGCGGGCTTATAACCCAAAGTAAAGGAGGACGTTCTCTTATGTCACAACCGACGCAACAAGAAGTACCTGCTACAGGTGCTCCTCAAGCACAAAATGATGTGCTCGATCAATTGATGAAGCCGGAGGTTCAGGAGTCTCTTACTGTTCTGGTTGAGAACTTGCCTAAACTGGCTGAAATGGTAACAGCAATGACTACAGCTTACGACTTTGCTCAAGGGCTGGCGAAGGACCAAGTATTCGTAAACGACATGAAAGTTGCCTTTGGCGAGTTTACTACTCCAGTAGTAGAAAAAGCAAAAGGTGTTGCTTCTGCAGCCATCGAAGCTGGCGATCGCGCTCAAGCGGAACAGTCTTCTGTTGGCTTGTTCGGCATGCTCAAAATGCTGAAAGACCCTAACGTACAACACACGCTTCGTTTTGCCCAAGCTTTCTTGAGCATTTTGAACGAACGTCAGCAAAACAAACAAGACTAAGATTTTTTCATACGAAAGTAAGAACGGAGGATGGATATGTCGAAGCAAATTTTGATCCTGGGCGGCGGCTACGGCGGATTGCTTAGCGCACTTGCAGCGCGTCAATACCTGTCTGCTGAAGAAGCAACGATTACGGTTGTGAACCGCTTCCCGACTCACCAAATCATTACAGAATTGCATCGTCTGGCTGCAGGTACGATTAAAGAGAAGGCTGTTGCTCTTCCACTTGAGAAGCTGCTTCGCGGTAAAGACGTGAATCTTAAAATTGATACGGTTGCCGAAATCAAGCCTGACGAGAACAAAGTCACAATGAAGAGCGGAACCATCTATAGCTATGACTACCTTGTTGTTGCATTGGGTAGTGAAACAGCATTCTTCGGTATTCCAGGACTTCAAGAGTACAGCTTTACGCTGAAATCGGTTGAAGAGGCGAACAATATTCGCGCTCACGTGGAAGCTCGTCTGGATGCATACAAGAAAACAGGCGAGAAAAAGGATGCTACCATCGTTATCGGCGGCGGCGGCTTGACAGGTATCGAGCTTGTTGGTGAGTATGCAGACGTGCTTACTGAAGTTTGTAAACAAAAAGGCATCAACCGCAGCGAAGTGGAGCTCTACAGCGTAGAAGCAGGTCCTTCGATCCTGGCAGGATTCCCGCCAGAGCTGGTTGAGCGCGCTCAAACAAGTCTTGAGAAACGCGGCGTGAAATTCATCGTTGGCGTAGCGATCACAGAAATGCAAGAGCATACGGTATTCCTGAAAGACGGCAGCTCCATCGAGACAAGCACTCTGATCTGGACTGGCGGCGTTCAAGGTAATAGTGTAGTCGCAAACTGCGGTATCGAAGTGAACCGCGGACGTGCAACTGTAAAAGAAACACTGCATTCCACATCCCATGAGAATGTGTTCATCGCTGGTGACAGCGCAGTTGTTATTCCGAGCGAAGGCGCTCGTCCTTACCCTCCAACAGCACAGCTTGCTTGGCAGATGGGTGAGACGATCGGACATAACCTGGCAGCTACCATCAAGGGCGGCGAGCTCGAAGTCTTCACTCCTGTCTTCTCCGGTACATTGGGAAGCCTTGGACGTAAAGACGCGATCGCAATGCTTGGAGGAAGCCAGACTCGTCTGAAAGGTCTTCCTGCAACACTCATGAAAGAAGCAAGTAACATCCGTTACCTGAAACATATCGAGGGTCTGTTCGCTCTGGCGTACTAAGTTCCTCATTTACAAGGCGTCCCTCAGGGGGCGCCTTTTTGCATATCATCATGTTGTAAGTACGGAACTGCATTACATCATTTCACGATTTTGCATAATCGGGGTCATGAATCAGCCTGTAGTGGACCAGCCGGACAGAGTTCTGTATATTCATCTTAGGTAAGAGGCCTTGATTGATTCATAGGTTACAAGGCGACTAGGGGATATAACGGATGCAATACGTCGTTCAGATTGGGTAAATAGATAGGACTACCTTTGTATAGCATAAGGGTATGCATAATTGAATCGAAGGGAGCTATTACATCATGAATGTACTCGTAATTGGAGCCAACGGCCAAATTGGAAGACATCTAGTATCTCAGCTGAAAGAGAACCCGGGACATACCGTTAGTGCTATGGTTCGTAAGCAGGAGCAGTTAGAGGCGCTCGATAAATCAGGTGTAGAGGCGGTGCTTGCCGATCTGGAAGGCACGGTAGAGGAGCTGGCTGAAGCCATGAAGGGAATTGATGCTGTTATCTTCACTGCCGGGTCAGGAGGAAACACAGGTGCAGACAAGACCTTGCTCATCGACCTGGATGGTGCGGTGAAGACGATGGAAGCGGCAGAGAAGGCGGGCATCTCTCGTTACATTATGGTGAGCGCCCTATATGCAGAAGACAGAACCAAGTGGCCTGACTCCATCAAGCCATACTATGTGGCCAAGCACTATGCAGATAAGTGGCTTGAGAGTTCATCCTTGAATTATACGATTATTCGTCCTGGAGGGCTTAAGAATGAGCCGGGCAATGGCAAAGTGACTTTAAATCCGGAGGCAGGAGAGAGCAGCATACCTCGGGAAGATGTAGCTGCTGTCATTATCGCCGCGCTGGATGCGGACAACACATACAGAAAGGCATTTCCGCTCGTATCCGGAACAGAACCCATTAACGAGGTGATTGAACAAATCTAGTCAATTTATTGTTGATTATATTCATATATGAATGAAGCGGGGGAGTCGTCATGAGTGCATCTATTCTCATTGTTGAGGATGAAGAAAAAATCGCTCGATTGCTTGAAATCGAGCTGGAATACGAGAATTATAAAGTGCATAAAACGACGAATGGCACAGAGGGGCTTACTGCATTTCAACAAGGGGGATATGATCTCGTTCTGCTCGATGTAATGCTGCCGGGACTCAGTGGAATTGAGGTGCTGCGCCGAATTCGCAGTCAGGATGAACATACGCCGGTTATTCTCTTGACAGCTAAGGGATCTGTGGAGGATAAGGTGTCCGGGCTTGATCTGGGGGCAACGGATTATATAACCAAACCGTTTCAGATTGAAGAATTACTTGCTCGTGTACGGGCTGCGCTGCGTCTGAGCAGTAAGATGCAGCCGCAAACGGCAGCAACTTCTAACTCCGGAGAGTGTGAGACGTGGCTCACGGCAGGTAATCTGCGTGTGAATGAAGCAACTAGAGAGGTCAAACGCGGGGATGGCTCTATTGAGCTCACTCCCCGCGAATTTGATCTGCTTGTCTATTTGCTGCGCAATCAGCGCCAAGTCTTAAACCGCGAGCAGATTCTTGAAGCCGTGTGGGGTTACGACTATTTGGGAGATACCAATGTAGTGGATGTCTATATTCGTTATGTCCGCAAGAAAGTGGATCACGGTCATGAAACAGGACTTATACATACAGTGCGCGGTGTCGGTTACGTGCTTAAGGCGGACGCATGAAGCTGAGAACGACGATTTACGTTTATACGTCCGTATTTTTTATGATACTTCTTCTGTTGATCAACGCATTTATCTATATCCTGTTTGATCGAATGTCGATCAACACGCAGACGGAGCGGGCCGAAGCAGAAGCAGGTGCGATTGTAGAAGGGATAAGGAGCGCAGCAGAGAATGTTGCCCCGGATGATCTCCTTCGTGCTTATGTTCCGACAGATGGTATGCTCCGTCTTGTTCGGATGTCGGGTGAGGGGCCAGTCGTGACGTCTCAAACACAAAAGCACTTAGGTAATCTTGAAGTAACATACCATCCGAACAAAATATCACAGGTCACTGAGGTCGAGGGAGCAAGGTACGTATTTGTATCAATGCCGGTCATCTGGGTTGACGGTGAGGTCGTGAATATACAAATTACCGAAAGTCTGGCAAGTGCAGATAATAATCTGCGTGTCCTGCGCAACGTACTATTCTCCGTCTCTGTTGCAGCGCTGATTGCTGTCATTATTTCCAGTCGTCTGCTCAGCGGGATCATTATCAAGCCGATATCAAGGATGATCGACACGATGAAAAATATTGAACAGGGCGGCGGCTTCAAATCCATCAATATGGAGAAGAAATCCAAGGATGAGCTGTTTGAGATGGGCAATACGTTCAATCGCATGATTGACAGGCTGGAGATGAATTATGAGAAGCAGGAGCAATTCGTATCCAACGCCTCCCATGAGCTGAAGACGCCTTTAACCGTTATTGAGAGCTATGCGAGTCTGCTTAAACGCAGAGGAGCAGAGCGGCCTGATCTGTTTAACGAATCGGTTGAGGCCATCCATTCTGAGGCGGTCAGGATGCGTGAAATGACAGAGCAGCTGCTGCTCATGGCAAGGCAGACTGAATCTGCAGAAGTGAAGCTTGAACCCTGCAATATCGCAGATATGACGCGGGATGCAGCCCGGTCCTATCAAACGGCCTACCGCAGAGAGGTGAATGTGCACACTGAAGCAGCTGATGAGCAAATGTTCGCGATCACGGATCTCAATAAAGCCAAGCAGCTCCTTATTCTGTTCCTCGATAACGCGAGGAAATACAGTGAAGAGCAAATCGATATCCATGTTGAGAAGGAACAGGGTTATATTAAAGTCTCGATTAGAGATTACGGCATTGGCATGTCGGAAGGTGAGCTTGCCAAAGTATTCGACCGCTTCTACCGTGTTGATCAGGCCAGAACACGCAAGCAAGGCGGATCAGGGCTTGGACTGTCGCTGGCCAAAGAAATTGCCGGCCATATCCAGGCAGAGATTGAGCTTAGCAGCCGTAGTGGAGAAGGCACAACAGCCATACTGCGCTTCCCCTCGTTTCTCAGCAAATTCTCATAAAGCTCCGCTATAATGGCTCTTTATAAGCCATATATGGCTGTCTTGTGATATGAAACTTAAAGAGGAGGTGTTCTCCTGGTGAACGTTAAAAAGTGGGGTTTATATGGCGGTGTGGCAGCCATTCTGGTGCTAGCGATAGGTCTTTATTATTTTCAGCCATGGAATAAATCAGATATATTATCGGCTGAGACGGTATCTGAGAGCGTGCTTCAGCAGTATCCAGACTCCAAGATCGAGGATAACCGATTGCAGGGGAGCGAATATCACCTTCGTCTGGTTACAAAGACGGGTGGTGAGTACCGTTTAACGGTAGATGCCGAGAGTGGGAGCATTCAAACGATTGAGCAGATTTCACAGAGCGAAGTGAATACACCGGTAATGCAGAGCAGAGAAGATATTAAAAAAGTTGTTCTGGCTGATACTCCAGGAGATCTGCTGTTTCTGGAGCTCGTTCCTGAATCCTCAGGAGGGAAGCGCTACAGAGCAGAGGTACAGACAACGGATCAAATTGTAGAATTACAGCTTGATCCGTACAGCGGAGAGGTTCTGTCACGATCTGAGCTGAAGCCTCAGGATCCGAATACAGGCAGTGGACAGCCGGCTGATCCACAGGAGCCAATCCGGCTCATCAGTGAACAGGATGCCATTGATATTGCCTTAGCTGAGGTGAATGGAGAATTGGAGGACATTGAGCTGCGTGCCAGAGAATCGGATATTCCGTATTATCTGGTTGAAATTGAGGATGTGAGCGGTGAGGAGATGATCGTTCAAGTGCTTGCCATTACGGGCAAGGTCAAATCTGTTATGCATGAGGATGCTTTTGATGACAATGATGATCAAGAAGATGAGAATGAATAATCATTAAAATCAATATCATTAGAACCAATATCATAAAGATGTGAAACCACTTCATTTTCTCATCAAATTCTAATCTTGCTCTTTCTTTGTTCTCATTTTGCGGGAGTAAGATGGTGTTGTAAGGGAGAACAAACAACCCAATAACATGAAATGGAGCTGATGAGTGATGAAGAAGCAAGTCGTATTGAGCGGGGTGTTGGCTGTAGGTTTGATCGCTGGAGGAACGGCAATTTTCGCCGCAAGTAATAGTGAAGCAGCAACTACAACGGGAAACAGTGAAGTATCCTCTGCTTCCTTTAACCCGGAAACGATGATTAACTTCGGTCAGGCGAAGAAAGCGGCGCTTAAAGCCGCGGGGAACAAAGGTCATATCGATGATATCGATTTGGAGAGATACAATAACAAAGCCTTCTATGATGTAGAGATCGAGCAAGGCGACAAAGATGTCACTGTTCATATTGATGCTTATACTGGAAAGACACTCGATGTATTCACGCATGATGATGATCGTTATGATGATGACCGCTATGACGATGATGATGATCGTTACGAGTCTGAAGCCATCGCTTCGGTGAAGCTGTCTGCAGCAGATGCGGAGAAGATTGCGATTAAGCAGTTGAGTAACAGCAAGGTGGTACAGATTGAGCTGGACGAGGATGACAATCGGCTTCAATATGAAGTAGAGGTCGTTAACTCCAAGTATGAAGCAGAGGTTGAGATTGACGCGAACACCGGCAAGGTGCTGTCCATAGACAAAGATGATCGTGACGACGATTAATCGTTAACAATAGCATTCTAATTGATGACATTAAGTTAATCACACACACCCAAATAGCCATAGATGCATGATTAGAAGGCCCTCATGAGAGAGGGTCTTTTTTTGATGTCATGAGAGGTATAAGTGTGACCGCACTAATTTACATAATATGCTAGTAAGATTCTTTTGCTTAAGGATCACTATAACTATAAATATTCCAATGCTTGTCCTGGTTTAAAAGGATCGATATCTGACAGATGAGAGGGTGCGCACTTACATGATTAAAATAGGATACACATTGCTGCTAATCATCCTCATAACATGCTTGGCAACAGGGTGTCAGTACCAAAGCTCGCAATTCGAGGATCAAGATCTGCTGCACGTGAAGTCTGCGAACAGAGATCATTCCAAGAAAGTCATGTTCTTGCTGGTCGATTCGTTAATGGCAGAAGCCATTGATCAGGGAATCCGGCAGGGTGAGCTGCCCAGCTTCAAATACTTAATCGATCACGGTCAATATTACAGAGATATGGTTACCTCCTTCCCTACGATGTCTGTGTCTATCGACAGCTCTTTGCTGACCGGTTCATATCCTGATGAACACCAAGTTCCAGGGCTCGTATGGTATTCTGCACAGGAGAAGAAATTGATCAATTATGGATCCGGTCCTATGGAGATCTGGAAGCATGGCATTAATAGAACGCTGTCCGATGCTATCGTGAATTTAAACGGTAACCATCTGAGTCCGAAACGGTCTACAATCTACGAAGATTTGGCACGAAAAAATCTAAAATCCGGTTCAATAAACGGGTTGATCTATCGCGGTCTGTCAGATCATACGCTTCAGCTTCCCGCCTGGGTGTATGGTCCGTCATCATTACCGCAGAAAATCCATGTCAAGGGTCCAGATTTGCTGGCTCTGGGCTCAATGGCTAATCCATTAGAGAACGCGTCTGAGGATGCGTCCACGCATAATCTGCCTGATGGTCTTCCCGATCGGATGGGCCTCACGAACAAATACTCGGTAGAAGCAGTAAAATATTTGGTGAAGCAAAATAAACTGCCTGATTTCTTATTTGCCTATCTACCGGACCTGGATCAAAAAATGCATAAGAGCGGCCCGCCTGGACTGGAGGGAGTCAAAGAAGTGGACAGGCAGCTTGAGGAAATGCTGCAGGCTTTTGGATCGAGAGAGACAGCAGTGGATAAGACGGTTTTTATTATTGCTGGAGACAGCGGGATGACGAGGCTGCTACCCGAGGATCAGAACGCTGTGATTGATCTTCCTGATCTGTTCACAGATTATAAGGTATTGCGTGCAGGTGAGGAAGTCACAGAAGAGACAGATATCATTCTCGCTGTGAATGAAACAATGGCTTATGTGTATCCGAACAATACGGCGAAGCCCTATGAAGAATGGGCTCGTGTGATGACAGCAGACCCCCGTATCGATTTTGTATCCTGGAAGGAGGGTGGATGGATCCATGTACTTCAAGGGGAGACGAACAAACGGCTGATGTACCGAGTTGGCGGGGGCCTTGTCGATCCCTACCAGCAGAATTGGACGATTGAAGAGGCGCCGGAGGTGCTGGATCTGAATATAGATCAAGGGAGTGGATCGCTGAAATATGGTGACTATCCTGATGTGCTGCGGCGATTATCTAGTGCGCTTCACTCCCATCAAGGAGATTTCCTAGTTGTCACAGCAAAGCCGGGATATGAGTTAGCGGATCGCAGCTCGCCGACACATCATGGTGGGGGCGGACATGGGTCCATTCGTAAGGACGAGTCTCTTGTCCCTCTGATTATTTGTGGAACGGATCAGCAGCCGCCCAAAGATTTAAGAATCATTGATTTAAAGCTGTATCTGCAGAAGCTGCTCAAGGACTGATTCAAGCGAATTTCGCTTCGGCAATTGTATCCGCTGCTGAAGCAGTTGTAATGCCATTCTTACGAGCATACTCGTACAGATGCTTAAGGGTACCTGGTATCTTCTCAACCGCTGCTGTGGCTCCTCGGGCCCCGGTTCCGGCAAGCTCTGCGCCAGTACTGAGAATTCCACCTGCATTGATGGCATAATCAGGGGCATACAGAATATTTCGCTGTTCCAGCATGTCACACAGCTGTTCATCAGCTAATTGGTTGTTGGCTGCACCGGCAACAATCCCGCAGGACAATTGGGGAATGCTCAGATGAGTGAGCGTTCCGCCCATAGCGCAGGGAGCATAGACCTCACAGCTGTGCAGATGAATATTCTCGGATGAGACGGGTAATGCATTAAATTTTTGCACAGCTTGGCTTATTTTTCCCGGATCAATATCAGATACAATCAGCTGAGCTCCAGCCTGATGAAGACGTCTTGCCAAGGCATATCCGACTTTGCCAAGCCCTTGGAGCGCGATTCGAACTCCTTTCATATCGGTCAGCCCATATTTGCAGGTTAACGAAGTCTGTATGCCAAGAAATACACCATAGGCAGTCATTTCGGCAGTGAAATTTCCGGTTGCTCCCAGTGTTCCGCTCTGATCGGTCACATGCCTGGTTTCACGGTTAATCTGGTCCATATCCTGTGGAGTCGTTCCGAGATCGACCCCGGTAATATATTCTCCATGCAGCCTCTCTATGAATCGACCGAGTGCAGCAAATGCCGCATCCCGCTTCATACCGACATGCTTCAACACCACGGCCTTGCCCCCGCCGTATGGCAGGCCAGATATAGCTGCCTTATAGGTCATGCCTTTAGCAAGCTTCATGGCATCTTCAATGGCTTCCTGTTCCGAAGCATATGACCATAAGCGGCAGCCCCCCAAGGCAGGTCCCAGCTTGGTACTGTGCAAGGCGATAACGGCTTTGAGACCGCTCTTCTGATCCTGACAAAATATGAGCTCTTCCATCCCGTGGTCCTGCATTGCCCTCCAGACATCCATGTCTGATGCGCCTCCTCCATTATTCTATATCCATATATTTGTCTAATATATTCGAATCGTCTCTTGAAAGCGCATGGACAGATGTACTGATTATTGGTGCATCGCAAGAAATGGCTTGTTTCAGTATAATAATACAGGTGTAATACAATTGGATATGCTGTATTTAGGAACATTCGGATGAGGCGCCAGATAAGAAGAGCGTTTGGTGCTAACAGCTTGGCAGATAGGAGTGTGATGACATGGGCACAACGTTGCTTTTTATTTTTGCGATCCAGATTGTATATGTATCAGCTTACACGCTGCGAATGATTCTGACGCTGAAGGGCCAGAAGTATATCGCGGCACTGATCAGTATGATGGAAATCGTCATTTACGTGCTTGGCTTAAATCTGGTGCTTAGTTATTTGGATCAGGCTGCCGCCTTGATCGTATATGCGCTCGGTTATGGTTTAGGTATCCTGATTGGAGCTTGGATTGAGGAGAAGATCGCGCTCGGTTATGTGACGGTCAAAGTGATCTGTGATCAGGCAAGAGGAACGATAGTAACCACACTTAGAGAAAAAGGCTACGGTGTTACCTCATGGCTCGGCAATGGCCGAGATGGTGACCGGCTTGTAATGGAAATACTGGCAAAGCGCAAAAATCAGAAGAGGCTGTATCAGTCCATTCTGGAGCTCGATCCCAAAGCATTTATTATAACGGTGGAGCCTAAGCAGTTCCATGGCGGCTTCTGGACAAGATCCATTAAGAGATAGCGGAGAATAGCTTCATCCCAAAAAAGATTCGATAGAAATGAGATAATGATTGTAAGTTCTTAATGATCTAGTAGTCCAAATAATCTAAAAGAGCCTGGCGAGCACCCTAGCGGCGTGAGCGGGCTCTTTTTCTATTGCAGAGCATGTGAAGAAATGATTATTGTCTTGCCGAGTGAGTGCATTGTTCAGCTCACAGCTGTTCTGCTGATTATTGCTGTAATCTATTCCATTGATTAAATTGAGAGCAATTCGAAACAGAGGAGGCGATGAATGATGAAAAGAAAGCACAAACCCTGGAGTACACTGTTTGCAGCGGTGATTAGTCTCGCGCTTGTCATAACGGTTGTCCCTCTACAGCAGACGGTTGCCGCAGGAAATGCAGATTATAACCTGACAGGATTCTCGGCCGGTAATGCGGGAGGAGGCATTGTCAGCGAGACCGACACAGCGAAGTATCGGAAAGTTTATAATGCCACAGAACTGGCGGCCGCATTAAAGAAAGGCTCTGGCGTAAAAGTAGTAGAAATCATGAACGATCTTGATTTGGGCTGGAACGAGCTCCCTGCCGCTGCCCAGAAGTCGCCTTTTGCCGAGCATAATGATGCCCTAACACACCCGGTTCTGAAGCAGACAGGTGTCAGCAAGCTGACCATTGACGGCTTTAACGGGCTTACGATCTTCTCTGCAAATGGAGCCGCCATCAAGCATGCAGCCATCAGCGTGAAGCGCAGCCAGAACGTGATTATTCGGAACCTTGAGTTTGATGAGCTGTGGGAGTGGGATGAGTCCTCCAAGGGAGATTACGACAAGAATGACTGGGATTACATTACCCTGGAGGAGACCAGTAAAGTGTGGATTGACCACTGCACGTTTCATAAAGCCTATGACGGGCTGGTCGATGCAAAAAAAGGAACGAATGGTGTGACGATCTCGTGGTCTGTATTCAAGGGAGATGACAGAAGTGCAAACAGCTGGGTTACACAGCAGATCAATGAACTGGAAGCAAACCGTTCATCCTATCCGATGTACAACTATTTGCGAAGCACCGCCGTAGGTCTGAGCAAGGACGATATTATTGCGATTGCTGCCTCTCAGAAAAAAGGTCATCTCGTCGGCTCCACCTCTTTTGATTCAGGAAACCCGAGTCTGTCCATTACAGTACACCATAACTACTACAAGGATGTTCAGGACCGTCTGCCGCGCCTGCGGGGCGGAAATGCGCACGCCTACAACATCGTTATGGACAGCGGGGAAGCGAGGCTTGCCAAGCAGCGAATTACACCGGCGATGGCTTCCGCTATTTCATCCAAAGGCTATAAGTTTGATGTAACGAGCAATGGAGCCATCTCAACAGAGGGAGGCGCCGTATTGGTTGAGAAATCAAGCATTATCGGCATCCAGTATCCGATGCGCAACAACCAGACGGACCCATCCGACGCTTCATACACCGGTAAAATTCGAGCTGTGGACACGATGTATTCGCTAGACGGCTCCTCGTTCCGGGGCAGCAGCGATACGGCAGGTAGTCCGCTCGCACCTGTACCTGCGGTAATCATCCCGTTCAGCTGGAGCGGTATGAGCTCGCTGCCTTACAGCTATACGATGGATGATCCTTCGACGCTCCAATCAAGACTCACGGGAGCGGCAGGAGCGGGAGCAGGCATACTGAGCTGGAGCAAGGATAACTGGCTGAAGACAGCGTACTAAATGTAGTGTCACTCCATATTTGTTGAGATCATACAGCCCAGTGAGCACCGCTAATCAGAGCTCGCTGGGCTTTTTTTGTTAAGTTATACATGGATCCTTCTCCATAACTCATTTAAATGATGACATATATTTCACACTCCGTTAACAGTCTCCTTTAAAAATCATCGTAATATGTAATTTAAGACCTAGATGTTGATAAGGAGGTTATATACAAAGATGATTGAGCAACTGGAATCCATAACAGGCATGGTCGTGGCAGGACATCGGGGTTATAAATCGGCTTACCCGGAGAATACGCTGCTATCCTTCAAGCGCGCTATCGAAGTGGGTTGTCACATGCTGGAGTTTGATCTGCGCATGTCGAAGGACCGTGAGGTCGTCGTTATTCACGATGCAACAGTGGACCGCACGACGAATGGCAGCGGTGAAGTGAGGGAGAAGACGCTCGCGGAGCTGAAGGAGCTGGATGCCGGAGGCTGGTTCGCTCCGGAGTTCGAAGGACTTAGAATTCCTGCATTTCAAGAGCTGTGCCAGCTGCTTGCCGGATATCCGGACATGTTGCTGAACGTGGAGATCAAATCCAGCGCGGATGCGAAGGACACAGCCGATGCTGCAATAGAGCTGCTGCATGAGCATGGTCTGTACGAGAGGTGTGTCTTTACCTGCTTTGATGCTGATATTATCGCTTACCTGTATGATCAATACGGAGCCAAGACCCAAGGATTTAAGGGTGAGGTTATGCGTAATTTTGTTCCAGGAGAGGACGGTACTTACTCCAAAATGTGGGCTCTAGCGATGGAGCTGGCGATCCTGAATCGGGAAGATGTACAAGCATTCCGGAATATGGGGCTGCAGGTGTGGAGCTACTGTCCAGACACGAGTGACAGTGTACTGTATGCAGTCGGCTGCGGAACGCAGATGATGACCTGCAACGACCCACTTCCTGCTTTGCGCATTAAACAGCGGCTGGAAGGCACAGCTTAAAAATATGCCAAATGCTGTGGTATGCCGAAGCCTGAACTGGGGAATAATGAAGAGGCGGGGAATGTCAGAGGCATGCCACAGGCATGCCACAGCTTACTTTTTTAAGCCAGCATCATACGTCAAATATAAGAACAAACAATTTAGTTTGGTAAATAAAGTAATTTTTTCTTAATTTCTATTGCATTGTTGATTTAAATATGATAAGGTATATGAAACGGTGTAATTCACATTTTGGAAAGAGCTTCATTTCGAAATGGCACTTTTTCCAATATGTGAATTTTTTTAAATGAAAATAACCATATTAATATAGTGTAAAGGAGAATGACCCTAATGCAAACAGGTACAGTTAAATGGTTTAACGCAGAGAAAGGCTTCGGTTTCATCGAAGTTGAAGGCGGAAGCGACGTTTTCGTACATTTCAGCGCAATCACTGGCGACGGTTTCAAAACCCTCGACGAAGGACAACGCGTTGAATTCAACGTGGTAGAAGGAAACCGCGGACCACAAGCAGAGAACGTAGTAAAAGTATACTAAGCCGACCTGCTAAACTGCCTTTAACTGACAAGTTGAAGGCAGTTCTTGTTTTCACTCCAAAATAGCGAATGCGGGATAGACGGAATAGAGCCGTTTATTTGCGTAGATAGGAGGGGAAGTATTCATGTACAGACGTCAAGTAACAGAGGAAATCCCCGAGGAAAACACAAAAGTGTGGTCATGTACCAATGATGACTGCAAAGGCTGGATGAGGGACGACTTTACGTTCGAGAGCGAACCAAGCTGCAGTCTATGTTCCTCGCCAATGGAGCGGCAGATGAGAATGTTGCCTATACTCTCCAACGCAACCAGTGATCTGAAAGCAATGAAAAAAGGTTAGTTTTTTGTATGTTGATACAAATGGAATACAAGAAATAGCATAGCTCTGTAAGTGTACCGCGATAAGGTAAGGTTACTCCTTCCCCTATGGCGGTTTTTTCTATATTATATTTATCCATATGACGATAAGGGGAGAAGGTTATTGGATAAGGTTGGACTCGTGATGCGCAAAATTCAGTTTACCGAAGCACAGGGACCCCGGGTGTTTGCAGACAGGCTGCAGAGCATCGGACGGGAGCTGGGTGTCGAGATCGTGTTTATATCGCCGGAGCGGCATGTCAGCGGATATGACTGGGTTCCAGGCTATGAGCACGAGAAGGGAGATCTGGTTAATTACGATATCGTGCTGGATCAGATCTATTCTCAACATATTGAGCATGTCATTTATACCGTATCCGGATTTACTTTTCTGAAAATGTTTCTGGAGAACAGCGTGCTTTTCCCGCACAGCTTCCCCGATCCTGCTCTGACCGGCTATGAGATGATGAAGCCATTCTATTCGATTGTGGACAAGGCGATCGTGCAGACGGAATTTCTGAAGCGGGAAATGAGCTCGAATTTCGGTGTTCGGGACATTACCGTCATTCCGATTGGATTCGATGAAGAGCTGGCGAGGAAGCATTATGATCCGTCTGCCGTCGTTGATAACCGGGTCATGTGGATTGGCCGGGATGAGGCCAATCGCAGGCCGGATCTCGTGCTGGAGTATGCGAGACAGAATCCGGACAAGGAGGTCTTCATGGTGTTCGGTGGAGGCCGGTATGAGGAGAGCATGAAGAAGTATGATATTCCGGATAACATCAAGCTTCGCTTTGCTCTGACCCAAGATGAGGTGTTCGAGCTGATGAATTCCTCCAAGGTATACTGGAGCTCTTCTCGCTTTGATACGTTTGCGATGCCGCTGACAGAAGCGCTGGCGATGGGCAAAATGGTAGTGAAGCCCGAGCATCCCTGCTACGGACATATCAATTCTACCCATGCCTTCAGCGGAAATGATCGCAACTTCTTCGAGCTGGTGAACATGGCTTGCGCCTCTCCGCGTAGAACGTCTGAGGAAAATCGCGATTATGCCTTCAGTGCATTTTCCAGAACGGTGATGAAGGAAGGTTATCACAGGTTCTTTGAAGCATGGCTTAAGTAGTTGGCTTGGTAAAAAACAGCTATAGACATTTTTTCCGCACGAGCCTGGTGTGGTAACAATCCTTTTTATGGTATAGTAACAGTAACTTTGATGAGAGGAGGTGAGGTAGGTGAATTTCGAATGGGTAAACAACCGCTTGAGCCAGCTGCCAATGGTGCTGTCTGGCATCTTTTTCAGAGGTTTCGTAATACGGGAGAAGTCTGTCCAATTGTCCCATATCGTTACCCATTCGAGAAGATGCCTGCCATAACCTCTAGGAACGGATCAGTAGTTGTTTCCGAAGAAGGGTCACGGGGCTTGTTCCCGCGGCTCTTTTTTTTTGCGGCTAAGGTCAGGGTCTTCTACACCATAGGAGGATCCATAGAAATGATTATAATGAACGGTCAAAACATACAAAAATATCACGGTGCCAATCGGGTACTGGCAGACGTAACTATTGAAGTGCATGAAGGCGAGAAGGTAGGCCTTATCGGTGCGAACGGAAGTGGCAAATCAACGCTGCTGTCACTCATTGCAAGATTAGAGAAGCCGGATGACGGTATGCTTACGGTGAAAAAGGAAGCCCGCGTCGGGTACTTACCGCAGATTCCCGTTGCATTTGAGAAGCTGACGGTTTACGAGGTGCTGTCGCATGGCTTCAGCAGACTGGCTGACTGCCGGCAGAAGATGTCCCGGATGGAGCAGCGAATGAGTGATCCGGCTGCAGCAGCTGATCCAGACTCACTTGAACGGCTGCTGCATAAATACGCTGTGCTTCAGGAGGAGTATGAACGAGGTGGAGGCTACGAGATCGATGCAAGCATTGATCAGGTGGCGACAGGGCTCGGCATTATGAAATTTATGTATACTCGGCCATTCGACACACTATCCGGCGGGGAGAAGACCCGGATTGTGCTCGCATCTCAGCTGATTATGAAGCCGGAGCTGCTGTTACTCGATGAACCGACCAACCATCTGGATCTGAAGGGGATGGAGTGGCTGGAGCAATTTTTGCGGCAATATTCAGGGGCGTGCATTATTGTATCGCATGATCGCTTCTTCCTCGATCGGGTTGTGACCAAAATTGTTGAGATAGAAGATGGTGAAGCGAGCACATTCCTGAGCAGTTATACAGGCTATGTCCGTATGAAGGAGGAGCGTGTACTGCAGCAGTTTGCCGAATATCAGGAGCAGCAGAAGCAGGTCAAGAAGATGAAAGAAACGATTCGTCAGCTCGAGGAATGGGGACGGATTGGCGGGAATGAGAAGTTCTTCAAACGTGCAGCCTCCATCCGTAAAGCGCTGGCTCGAATCGAACAGGTGAAGAGGCCGGTGCTGAATCCCAAGCATGCTTCCTTTGATCTGGGGACGAGAGATCGTTCCGGACAGGTCGTGTTACTATTTGAAGCGCTGTGTAAACAATTCGCGGATAAACGGATTCTTCAGGATGTGGAGGGAATGATTGAATTTCGGGACAAAATTGCCCTGCTCGGCACCAATGGCTCTGGCAAATCGACCTTCTTCAAGCTGCTGCTCGGTGACGAACAGGCAGATGAGGGATATATTGAATGGGGCAGCGGAGTTACGATCGGCTATCTTGCTCAGCAGGAAGAGAGGAAGGCGCCCAAGAAGACGGTGCTTGAATTTTTTCGGGAAGAGGCAGGTATGGAGGAAGGCGCCGCAAGAGGAATCCTTGCGAAGTATATGTTTTATGGACCTGATGTGTTTCGGGAGATCGGCAAGCTGTCAGGCGGAGAGTGGTCGAGGCTCAGGCTCGCCGTCCTCGTGAATAATAAGCCTAATGTTCTGCTGCTCGATGAGCCGACCAATCATCTGGACATTTCTTCAAGGGAAGCGCTTGAGGAAGCGCTCGAGGATTACCAAGGGACCGTGCTGGCTATCTCTCATGATCGTTATTTTATCAATCGGCTAGCGGGGAAGGTATGGGAGCTGCATGAAGGGGCTCTCAAGGTGTATCTTGGCAACTATGATTACTATGCAGAGAAGAAAAAAGAAAAAGAAGATGGTGCATCATTTGTAACTTAAGCTGAGCCATTCAGGTTACAGCACAAAAATACACCTTCAAAGCAGGCTTCCGGCAAAGCAGCTTCAAATGCTGACTTTGCCGGATCGCTCTTGTATAGAAGGTGTTTGTTCGCTGTTTTTTCAGAAATCTAGCTTACCGACATTACTGTGCTGCTGGAGCATCAAGAACTTCTTGTGGAATTTCAATTCCATCCAGTTCATTATACTCGGAGAAGGAGCCGTCCATTGCCATAACGATGGTTACATTTTGGCCTTCCATTTCCATGCTCATCTCCATGTTGTAGGTCATATCGGCAGGATAATAAGTCTCCTTGTTTACACTGTAGGATAGATCAATGCTCTTAATATCCATCTGCTCCATCATGGCTGCCATTTGCGGATCAGCCGCACCCTGCTGTGCAATCATTTCTTGAGCCAAGTCCTTAACGCCATCGCCAGATAGATTTGCTTTTAACCAATACACATCTCCCTCTTCCGTCACCTCGATCTCGCTTGCGATGGAATTCAGCTGATCATACTGTTCGGCAGCACTACCTTGGGCCTTAAATTGCTCGACTAATGGGCCAATGGACTCCTGAGGGAGCTTCATCCATGAACCATCCACTTGTGAGTAGATCGCGTCCTCCGTTATGTATTGCATAATCTCTTGATCGCCGCCTAGTTCTGGCATAGAGGTGGTTATTTCTTGATAAACCGCTATTGGCGAGAGAACCATGTCCTGCTTCATGTTCATTTCTACATCTTGAGACTGCTCTTGACCTTCGACAGCCATCGTAATATTTTGAGTGATATTTGTATCCATAGAGTAGCTCTGAATACTGCTGCTGGACTCAGACACTTGCTTCAGAAGCTCTTCAGCTGTTGGGATTTCACCTGACGCTTCTTCTACGGGCGGTTCTGTTGATTCCTCGATGTTATCTACACCTGTTGTCGCTCCTGTGTCTGCTTCATCCGTAGGTGTGACTTCCTGATTCTCTGTGCCGCAGGCAGCCAGCATAAGGACGAGGATCATCCCGATGATTGAACATTTCCATTTCTTCAAAATATGAGACCTCCCAGAAAGTTGGTCTCCATATTTAACCATAAAAAAGGTATGTGAATCAGTCAATATAACAATATCCGAGTCGAATGACTCGGATATTGGGTGAAACACATAACCTATTAAATTTACATGAAGAAAGGCAGCTCTTTAACGCCTGCAATTCGCGCATACGTTAGTAATTGACCCTTATGGTGAATCTCGTGATCCAGCGCATTACTTAAGAATACATGAGCTTGCGCAGTCTTACCGAAGAACGAAATTTCTGCTTCCAGCTGCTCGTCTGTAATGGACCCAAGAAGCTCCTTCGTCGCTTCCGTGTACTCATGCACAAGACGTTGTACGTCTTCGAGCGTACTCCATTCATCTTTGTTCTGAGAAGGAGTGAATTCTCCTTTGATAACCATATTCGCGAATATCTGCGTAGAACTGGCGATGTGCAGGGCAAGAGTTCCGTAGCTCATTCCACCTTCCCATGGGGTAAAGTGAACAAGATTGGCTTGATCCAGAGTGACCAGCTTATGTAGGACCTCACGATGGGTCAACCAACGCCGTGTATAGCTATCCATATTTAACATACAAAAACCTCCAATTTATAAAAAAAATGATTTATGTGATTCTATTTCATAGTTCATCAAAAAGGTGAGTCAAATCTATTATAGATATTAGCGATTTAAACTTCTAATTGCAAACTTACCTGATTGAAGTCATTTGTGTGTGGGAGATGCTATGAAGCATACGTTATTTTTAGCTTGCAGGCCGTGACGTTATAATGGTTCAATAATGAATGGCGGCAACATGAACAAGACACGTGAGGGGGAATTACATATGAAGAAAGTAATTATTGATACAGATACTGCTGGAGATGACACGATTGCGATTCTAACGGCTCTTCGTTATTTTGACGTGCAGGGAATTACGATTACGGGCGGGAATGTTGAATTCAATCAAGAGGTCGAGAATGCGCTGTACACAGTTCAGGTTGCGGGCAAAGGCGGCCAAGTGCCTGTATATAAGGGCTATGAGCGTCCAATGCTTACACTAGGCTCAGGACAGCATCGTTATGTCGATGATGTACACGGAGATGACGGAATGGGAGGGGCACATTTTCCACTAGCAGAACAGCGCCCCGAAACAGGACATGCGGTAGATTATATCATTGAAACGGTGCATGCGAATCCGGGGCAGATTCATCTTCTCGCCATCGCGCCACTGACCAATATTGCGATGGCTATTCAAAAGGACCCGAGTATCGCTCCCTTAATTCCTCATATCTATATTATGGGCGGAGCCAACAATTCGCTGGGTAACATCACGCCTGCAGCAGAGTATAACTTCTATACAGATCCTGAGGCAGCTCGGATCGTGCTGCATTCCGGTATTCCTATGACGATGGTAGGCTGGGAAATGTGCACTCGTTACTCGATCATGGATGATCAGGATCATGAGGAGATTGCGGCACTCGGTACTTCCGGGGCTCGATTTTTTAGCGATATTAACAAGGTCGTTATGCAGTTCAACAAGTCGGTGCACAGGCTTTCTGGAACGACGCACCCGGATACGCTGCTAATGGCCGCTGCTGCAGACGAGTCGATCATGACAAGAACCGGCCACTACTTTGTAGATGTTGAAGTGGGCGGTCAGTATACAAGAGGATACAGTGTGGTAGATATTAATGGACGGCTGGGGCAGGCAGCGAATGTACGTGTATGCGAAGAGATTGATCGCGAAGCCTTCAAGCGAATGCTGCTAGATGTGCTCTCATCCATTAAATAAACAAATAGGTGACCAGCAGGAAGGGGCTTCCCATAACTTTTAGAAGAAGCCCTTTTTTGCTGTGAGTAAAATGGATGTGCAGAATTTGGATATGCACAGACTGGCTGTGTTAAAGTGAAGAAGGCAAGAGATGAGAAGAAGGTGGAAAATCATATTATTTTATATTACGGCAATCCTTATATTGATAATAGATCAGGCCAGCTATGGGTACGAACGTATATGGACATTGGCGAAGTGATTCCTGTCGGAAAGCTGGTCTATCAATTCGAGCATTATGAGAACTCGGGAATGGCATTTAGCTTGTTTCAGGGGTATGCGCGATTATTTGGTGTAGTTGCTCTTGTTTTTATCCTATTGATTCTGTATTACAGGCATAAGGGAGAGATTCAAGGTCGGCTGATGAATGTAGGTGCGAGCTTTCTGGTCGGAGGGGCGGCTGGGAACATGGTAGATCGATTCCTCCGAGGCACGGTAACCGATTTTCTTAAATTTTCGGAAGAGGGAGGAATACTGAACTTTGCAGATGTGGCCTTAAATGTGGGTGTGCTGCTGTTTATCGCAGGAGCCGGACTTGACTGGCTGAGATCCCGGAGGGTGCAGCGACCACACTTTTGACGCTTGTGCTCACACAGGACTTCTCCGATCAACTAAACGCAAGCCCTGCCTTCCCAAAGTACCGAACCGCAAAATTTTCCGCTTACAACTCCGCTAATTTGGTGTATAATCAAACATTGTGTGAACGTTGTCACAAAGTGTTGAGATTATTGTCATATTTAGGAGGCTCAAAAAATACATCATGAGTAACTGGACTTTTTTTAGAAGAATGACCCGATTTTTTTCAGTGACGGTCATGATTGTTCCTGTTGTTCTTGGCACGATTACAGCCTATGCGTTCGATAAGGAATTCAACTTCCTTTTGTTCTTACTGACCTTGGTCGGGGCTGTATCTGCTCATATATTTTCGAACATGGTTAACGATCTGTGGGATTACCGCAACGGAACAGATACGGAGGCGGCTGAAACGGAAGGTGCGATTTCGACGAATTCTGGATTCCTGACTACGGGTACGATGTCTGAGAAGAGGTTTGCCGCAATTACATGGGGATTTCTTATTCTGGCTGCCGTGTGCGGGCTGATTCTGACCCTTGTCAGCGGCTGGCCGATTCTGGTACTTGCACTGATTGGTGCGCTCATCGCTTACTTCTATGTTGCACCTCCGATTAAATTTGGATACCGCGGCAAAGGCTACAGCGAGATCGGTATCTTCATTTCATTCGGGGTACTGCCTGTGCTTGGGGCTTATTATGTACAGACAGGTGAATTTGCGGTTGCACCACTGCTCTTGTCACTGCCTGTCGGAATGCTGACCACGATGCTGCTGTTTAACCATCATTTTCTGCATTGGCGTGCGGACCGTGAGATTGGCAAGAAAACGCTGGTCGTGATGTGGGGGGAAGAGCGTGCGCTGCGACTGTCCAAAATAATGACAGTTCTAGCCTATGTACTATTAATTGTAAGTGTCGTGTTTGGTGCATTGCCTGTGTATGGACTTCTAGCCATTGTCTCTGTCATCCCTATGTACAAAGTGTATAGATCCTTGGGTAAAGTAAATCCGTCTGAGGCCTACCTTCCGCTTATGGGGGCTTCTCAGCAATCCTCTGTGTTCTGTGGTCTGATTATGTGCATTGGACTATTGATTTCAGGAATATAATATAGCCATATTGTCCGGTTCTTGGCTGATATGATGACAGCTAAATAAAAAAAGAACGTTCATGACGAACGTTCTTTTTTTTGACTCTGAAAGATATAGAGAGACGACTCAGGTATCCATATCCAGATCTGCGCGCAGTCTCTTCAGTGAATCCTCTAATGTCCCCTCGACAATGGTAACGGGAATGCCGAGCATCAGGTTATTCGGCAGATTGAAGTTCTCAATCGTCATACCGTCTTCGTATAGTCCTGTCGCAGGATCTGTCGCAGGCGCCAGCTTCTCTCCCATTGTGCGTCCATCAAGAACATGAGCATACAGCTTCTTGCCGAGTCCGTATCCAAGCCCACATTCAAATACCGTGCCGGAGTCCGGCTCCTGTCCGCGGAAGGGATTCAGATTGGCGATGATGACATCGCATTTTTCAATCAGTCTCACATTACCTTCAAATATAGCGACCGCAGTCTCATGCCGTGTAGGCTGGGGCTTAATATCCTTGTCTAGCGGAAAAATACCTTCAAATCCATATTCAGCACACAGTGCCTTCATCTGTAGTCCCAGCTCGGAAGCATCGGTACGGAATACCTCAAAGCCAGCCATATAAATACGAAGAGGTCTTGTTTCTACGGAGTTCATGTTCTTGTTGCACCTTCACTTTCTTCATCAGACGTTGGGAATGCTATAGAACCAATTATATCACCCCTCTGATGGGTGGAGCTGCTGAATATATTATTTCAGAAAATTGGGCATTAGTTAGTTATGAGTGGATAACTTGTTTCATGGGAATTTATACAAAATTATCACCCCTGTGTTTAAAAGGGGGAGCAGGCTGTTTAATAAATAGCACTCGTTTTTTTTCTTGTCAATCGAAATCGGTTTCGATTGATAAGACTTCAATGGAACGATATACATAAATTATAAAGTTAGACATTTATAGACATTGGTTATTAAAAACGAGTATGCTATGCTTTACACCGAGTGGAAATGTAAGCACTTTTATCA
Source organism: Paenibacillus provencensis (assembly GCF_042678545.1). Taxonomy (NCBI): domain Bacteria; kingdom Bacillati; phylum Bacillota; class Bacilli; order Caryophanales; family Paenibacillaceae; genus Paenibacillus; species Paenibacillus provencensis. The sequence goes on from NZ_JBHTKX010000002.1 coordinate 207,265, forward strand.
GAACAGGATAGAGGGGGTACACCATGAGATTTCAATGGCTTAAGCGTTGTAAAATGCTCCTCATTGCCGGTGGAGCAGCGTTAATGCTTACCGCATGCGGCAACAGTGAAGGGGCATCTGGCAAAGTCCAAATTGAATTCTTCCAGAACAAGCCTGAGGCAAAAGAATCATTCGACAAGCTTGTCGAAAAATTCAATCAGGAGCAGTCTGAAATTGAAGTGACGCAGGTCAATCCACCAGATGCAGAAACGGTGCTGAAGACCCGGCTTGTAAAGAATGATGTTCCGGATATTATGGCGCTGGGCGCTACGGATACATTCTCCATGCTGTCTCAGAGCGGTGTGTTCATGGAACAGACCGATCAGGAAATGATCGACTTGATCAATCCGAGCTATATTCAGATGGTTAAAGACGTAAGCGGTCTTGAAGAGCTTACAGGGATTCCATTTGCAACAAATGCAAACGGTATCATGTATAACAAGACGCTGTTCCGCGAGATGGGGCTTGAGGTTCCGAAGACTTGGGATGAGCTCATCGCGACAGCTGAGACAATTAAAGCTGCAGGAAAAGTACCTTTTTACCTGACTTATAAAGACGACTGGCAGACGAACCTTGCTTTTAACTCACTTGCACCGAACTTGGAGGGGATTGACTTCTATCTGCAGCGCAGAGAAGGTGAAGTTACGTTCCAGGAGCGTTACCGCGAAATAGCTGAGAAGCAGCTGAAGATTCTCGATTACGGGCATAGTGACAACTTTGGCAAGACCTATGCGGACGGCAACCGTGCCTTCGCGAACGGAGAGGCCTTCATGTATATCCAAGGCACATGGGCCATTCCAGAGATACGCAAGGCCAATCCGGATATTGAGATCGGCTTCTTCCCTTTCCCGACCGGGAATGACCCTGAAGAGATCAAGCTGGTTAACGGAATTGACACGCTGCTTACGGTCTCTGAAGATACAGAGCATCAGGCTGAGGCCGTTGAATTTATCAAATTTCTGCTGCGCGAAGATAACATGAAGCAATATATTGACGAGCAGAATTTGTTTGCGGCAGTAGAAGGAGTAACGCAGGATGATCCGAGCGTAGCCGAGATTCTTCCTTATATCGAGAGCGGCCAGGTCACCGACTTTGCTGACCATTACATTCCATCTGCTGTACAGCTGAATTCAATCGTACAGGAGTTTTTGCAGGTGGGGGACATTGATGCTTATCTTAATAAGCTGGACGAAGAGTGGGATAAGGTAGCAAATCGAAGATAGGATACGAGGAGGAACAAACATGAAGAATCGGCTTACTCCGTTCTACTGGATGACATTGCCGGCCGTAGCACTGTTCTTTGTGTTTATGACCCTGCCTGCATTGCAAGGGTTGTATTACTCATTTACGAACTGGAACGGCTTCGGCGATCAATATGATATGGTTGGATTTAAAAATTATATTAATCTGTTTGCAGATGAGAACGTGTGGAATGCTTACGGATTTACCATTAAATATTCTATTGTGGCGACCATCTTCATTAACATTATCAGTTTGCTGATTGCGCTGGGATTGAATGCAAAGATCAAATACCGAAATTTCTTTCGGGCGATTTATTTCCTTCCCAACATTTTGAGCATTCTGATTGTCGGATATATTTTCAATTATCTGTTCTCGAACGTATTCCCAATCTGGGGCGAGAACTTAGGACTTACCGCTTTATCAACCAATATTTTGGGTAGTCAGGACCTCGCTTGGGTTGGAGTGGTCTCGGTTGCGATCTGGCAAGGGATTGCATTTAACACCATTTTATATCTTGCCGGGCTGCAGACCATTCCTACGGACCTGTACGAAGCGTCCAATCTGGACGGAGCCAGCAAATGGCGCGAATTCTGGAGTATTACCTTCCCGCTCATCGCTCCATTCTTTACGATCAACATGGTTCTTGCCATGAAGAACTCTCTTATGGTCTTCGATCTCATCGTAGCCATGACGAACGGGGGGCCAGGACGGGCAACACAATCCATCGCGCACTTAATCTATACCGGCGGTTTCGAAGGCGGCGAATTTGCTTATCAATCAGCGAACGCCATCATTTACTTCATTCTGATTGCCTTTATCTCGATTATTCAGCTTCGATTCCTGCAGAGAAGGGAGAGTGACATGTAATGAAAAAATCACGCTCACGCACCAATTGGCCGATCACGCTGCTCGTCGCGCTCGGTACGATTGTGATCCTGTTCCCTCTCTACATGACGTTAACGATTGCGATCAAAAATCCGGAGCAGATGCGTCAGTCCGTCTTCTCCTTTCCCGCAGATATCCAGTGGGATAACTTCTCTCGTGCCATCGAGATGACAGGCTTCTTCAATGCACTGGGCAACAGTGCGATCGTGACGATATCGACAGTCGTCCTAACCCTGCTGACCAACTCGCTCGTAGCCTATGCGATTGCGCGTAACATGAACCACAAATTTTTTAAAGGGCTGTACTTCTATTTTGTCAGTGCGATGTTTATTCCATTCCAGATTATTATGCTGCCTGTCGTTAAATTAACTTCTAATCTCGGGATGACCAATCTGGTAGGACTTATCCTGCTGCATACGGTATATGGGCTGGCTTTCAATGTATTTATCTATGTAGCCTATATCCGCTCTATTCCAATCGCTCTGGAAGAAGCAGCCAAGGTCGATGGAGCAACGACATGGGGCACATTCTGGCGGATTATCTTCCCGCTGCTTGCTCCGATGAGTGCAACGGTCGGAATTCTGACCTGTTTATCCACCTACAACGACTTCCTGCTGCCGCTCATTATGATCAGCGACCAGGATCAATATACGCTGCCGCTTGTGCAGTACATCTTCCAAGGACAGTTTAATACCGACTTCAACCTGGCGTTTGCTTCTTACCTAATGGCGATGCTACCGATGATCCTCATTTATATTTTCGCACAGAAATGGATCATCAATGGTGTAACTCAAGGCTCGGTCAAAGCTTAATTCACAATAAGAGCACCAGCGGAATCACATGATTCCCTGGTGTTTTTGTATGTTAGGATTTTGCAACATCCTCATGTGTATGAAGAAAAAAACGGATGCTCTTCCAGCAAGCTTTATCCCCCTTTTGATACATAAATATTGACTAAGCTTCGCTGTTTTTATAGACTTAATATATAAATTGCCCGAGAACTGACGGTAGCGGCGGAAGGGAATCCCTTTTTTGCGGCTGCTTCTTGTCGTTTACAATAGACAGGATGAAATGATCCGGGTTAATTAAAATCCAATTCAAGTTTTGGATTTTGCATAATTCGGTTTGTATGATCGATTGCTTGTTATGTTTTGAGATTTATGCAAAATCCTCGTCTAATTCATAGCTTGGAACTATAAATAAAGACAGGTGGAAATGAAGAAAATGAGTAATTCTAATTATCGTGTATTGTTGTACTACAAATTTGTCCAGATTGAAGATCCTGAGGCTTTTACACAGGAACATTTAAAATACTGCAGAGACCTTGGTCTCAAAGGGCGGATTCTGATTGCCAAAGAAGGAATTAACGGCACTGTATCCGGTACCTACGAGCAGACCGAGCAATATATGAACGACATGAAAGCCAATCCGCTGTTCAGCGATATTTGGTTCAAGATTGACGAAGTCGAAGGGCATGCATTCAAGAAGATGTTTGTTCGTCATAAGGAAGAGCTCGTTACCTTCCGTTATGAAGAAGAACTTGATCCGAATGTGATCGGCGGCAAACGCCTCAGCCCGAAAGAATTCTATGAGCATCTTCAACGCGATGATGTCGTCGTAATCGACGGCCGCAATGATTATGAGTATGAGATCGGCCACTTCCGCGGTGCGATCCGTCCAGACGTCAAGTCCTTCCGTGAATTTCCGGAATGGATTCGCGAGAATCTGGGCGATATCAAAGACAAGACCGTCATCACTTACTGCACAGGCGGTATCCGCTGCGAGAAGCTGACCGGATTTCTCATCAAAGAAGGCTTCGAGGATGTAGCACAGCTTGAGGGCGGTATTGTGACTTACGGTAAAGACCCGGAAGTACAAGGCAGATTGTTTGACGGAAAATGCTATGTATTCGACGAAAGAATATCGGTGCCGATTAATCGTACGGAAGAGGATATTGTCATTGCTTCCTGCTACCACTGCGGAACAACGCATGACCAATATGTGAACTGCCCGACATGCAATCTCCAGTATGTATCTTGTGAGGCATGTGAAGAAGAGCACCAGCATTTCTGCTCCGATGCTTGCCGGGAAGAGGCGCACGCGAAGGCTATATCTTAATCAGATCGGCACCTTCACTGACATGAAAGCAGGTGGTTGTAATGCGCGTGCCAAAAGAGAAGTCCACACGTCAGCGAATCCTTCATATGCTGAAGGTTCAAGGTCCCTTAAGTGCTCGTGAAATTACAGCTGAACTGGGCATTACGGAAATGGCCGTCCGCAGGCACCTGGCGACACTCGAGAAGGATGGACATATCGCAACTAACGAAATTCGGCAGACTGCCGGTCGTCCATCCGCAGTATTTGGTCTTACCGAGCTTGGAGAGGGGCTGTTTCCGAAGACGTATCCGAAGATAACGCTTGATCTGCTGGGAGAGCTCACCGAGGAGTCGGGTGAAGAGATGATCGACCTGTTGTTTGAGCGGAGAAGAAACAAGCTGTACCAGCGGTATGCCTCTGAGATGAAGGGCAAGGACCTGGCTGGCAGGGTTCAATCTCTTGCTCGCATCCAGAATGACAACGGCTATATGACCGAGCATATGGAAGAGGAAGAGGGCTTCGTGCTGAAAGAATATAATTGCCCTATCTCTGAAGTGGCAGATGCCTACGGGCAGGCCTGCCGCTGTGAATTGGAGCTGTTCCAATCCCTGCTTGAGGTTTCGGTCTCCCGTACGGAGTGTCTTGCCAAGGGCGGCCGATGCTGCACTTATAAGATTGGGATGTCTTAATATCGATACTTAGGCTGACTGGCCGAAGTATCTTAGAAGGATGATAAGCTTATTGAGGAAGCGTTTCGGCGGAATTGCCCGCCGGATGCTTCTTTTTTTACATGACAGAATCAATTTCATCTTTTAAATGAGTTATGAGATTGATTCGCAGTAAAAGTATTAATTGACGAATAGTACAAGCGCCCTTAATATTAGGGAAAAGTTATATCGACCGCACGTCAATTATATCCATAATCCAGCATGTTCTGCGTTTAAATACTTTAGTGCAGTTAAATATAAAAGCGCTAATGCTATTATGTGACACTGCATGTTAGAGGAATAATATGGAATTAAAATGTGCGAACAAGAAGCTGGAATTGGAATGGGTCTAATGAAATGTAGGACAGAGAATGTGAATGAAGAGAGGGGAAGCAGGAATGAGCAGAAAATTGTGGATGTCATTATTGGTAACGGCTTCAATTGCGCTGGTAGCGGGATGCGGTAACGATCCTGAGGGTACTTCCGGTTCAGCAGGTACTGGAGGCACTGGGGGCGGAGAGGAAGCAGAAGGGAAAACATATTCCATATCAATCTCTCAATATGTGGAGCATCCGTCACTGGATGCAACACAAGAAGGCTTTATCGCAGCACTGAAGGATGCAGGGCTTGTAGAGGATGAGAATCTAAAGATTGATTATAACAATGCACAGGCGGATGCAGCGAATAACAACTCCATTGCTCAGAAGATCGCAGCTGACAATAGTGATCTTGTACTCGCCATTGCCACACTTTCCGCACAGGCTGTTGTAAGCCAGGTGAAGGACAAGCCGGTATTGTTTGCAGCTGTAACTGATCCGCTGGATGCCAGACTCGTATCGGACCTTAAGAAGCCGGGCGGTAATGTAACGGGTGCATCAGATACGAACCCGGAGGCGATTGTGAAGCTGGCTGACTTTATCGCGGATCAATTACCGGATATCAAATCTGTCGGTCTCGTGCTTAATGAGGGCGAGCCGAACGCTGTAGTTATGGCTGATAATGCAGAGAAAGCACTTGCTGCACATGGCATTGAGCTGGTGAAAGCAGCAGTTACGAATACTTCCGAGGTTCAGCAGGCTGCCGCCTCGCTTGTAGGCAGCGTTGACGCATTATATATTACGCTGGACAATACGGTCGTAAGTGCGGTGGATACTATTATCAAGACGGCAAATGACAATGACATTCCGTTCTTCTCCAGTGACCGGGATACGGTAGAGAAGGGCGCCTTTGCTACAGTTGGCTTCAAATATTATGATCATGGCTACCAAGTAGGGGAGATGGCGGCGGATATTCTTCAAAACGGAACGAATCCGGGAGATCTTGAGGTTACCGTGCCAGACAAGCTTGATCTTATTCTTAACCTTGCAGCTGCTGCAGAACAAGGAATTGAAGTGACGGATGAGATGAAGGCAGCGGTAGAGGATCAAGAGAACAACATTATCGAGTAATATATTTTTTACGCTAGTATGCTGAATGCTCGGAAACAGGGTGGACGACATACCACCCTGTTTTTTTGGTAAATAGGAGGAAAACACATGTTGGAAACGATGCTTAGTCTGCTGAAATCGACTCCTGGAGCCATTGAACTGGGACTCTTGTATGCATTAATGGCTCTTGGTGTATACATTACGTTTCGCATTCTTGATTTTCCGGATCTTACGGTGGATCAGAGCTTTACTACGGGGGCGGCAATCGCTGCCATTATGATTACGAATGACTTCTCACCTTGGCTTGCGACACTCGCAGCCTTTGGAGGAGGGCTGATCGCCGGGGCATGTACAGGTCTCTTGCATACAAAGGGTAAGATCAACGGTCTCTTGTCCGGGATTCTAATGATGATTGCCCTGCATTCGATCAACATGAGAATCTTGGGTGCACCGAACATATCTCTGCTAAATATCGATAATATTTTCTCGAGTATGTCTGTTCTACTGTTCATGTTTATTGTGGCGTTCGTTATTAAGGTGCTGCTTGATGTGTTCTTCAAAACAGATTTGGGTCTCGCTCTCCGCGCAACAGGAGACAATGAACGAATGATTCGCAGCTTTGGAGCGAATACCGATACAACCAAGCTAATCGGTATTAGTCTGTCGAATGGACTGGTGGCTTTATCTGGTGCCTTTCTCGCGCAGCATCAAGGGTTTGCGGATATAAGCATGGGAATCGGGATGATTGTCGTTGGACTGGCATCGGTTATTATCGGGGAAGCGATCGTGGGCAAGCGAAGCATCTTTCTTGCGACACTGTCCGTTATCATTGGCTCCATTGTATATCGTATCGTCGTTATGATCGCCTTGAGAGTCCCTGGATTTGAGACTTCGGACTTGAAGATTATTACGGCTGTCATCGTTATTCTGGCGCTTCTTATTCCTTCTGTACAGCGCAATATTCGCCAGAAGAGCATGGCGCGGCGAAGAACGACAGAGCTGTTGTCAGGCACTGGTGGAAAATCAATGGGAGGTGACCTGTAATGCTGCATATCAATCACGTGTCTAAGCTGTTTAACCCAGGTACCGTGGATGAGAAGGTTGCGCTTATGGATGCCCATTTAACCTTGTATGAAGGAGATTTTGTCACGGTAATCGGCAGTAATGGCGCAGGTAAGTCCACTCTGATGAATATTATATCGGGTGTCATGAAGCCGGATGCAGGCGAGGTGCAGATTCGGAATCAGACGATCAGCCAGCTGCCTGAATACAAGCGCAGTCAGTGGATCGGCCGGGTGTTTCAGGACCCGATGGCGGGGACCGCACCGATGATGACGATTGAGGAAAATTTGGCAATGGCATACCGGCGCGGGAAATCCCGCGGCTTGTCCTTTGGCATTAACCAGAAGACCCGGGCACTGTTTCAAGAGCAGCTAGAGAAGCTCGGGATCGGTCTTGAGAACCGCGTACGAGCTAAGGTTGGCTTGCTGTCCGGGGGTGAGCGTCAGGCGCTCAGCCTGCTCATGGCGACATTCACCCAGCCGGAAATTCTGCTGCTGGATGAGCATACCGCTGCGCTTGATCCATCAAGAGCAGAGCTGATTACGAATATTACCGAATCGCTGGTCCGTGAGATGAATCTGACCACACTGATGGTTACCCATAATATGGAGCAGGCCATCAGGCTTGGCAACCGGCTTATTATGATGGATAAAGGCCGGATTATCCTTGATGTCGATGCGGAACGCAAGAAGACATTAACCGTACCGGAGCTGCTTCAGGAGTTTGAGAGAATCAGCGGAACGAAGCTGTCAGATGACCGGGTTGTACTCGGTTAATGATATATGTATCAGATCTCTCTTATGCCCCCTCACGCATCGATCGTGCAGGGGGTTCTTGACGTGCGTGCAATTTTTGGCTCGCCCGATATACAATAGAAGCAGCTTCAGGCAAGGGGTGAACGAGCATGGCTCACATTTATTTTCATGAAGGAGATTATACCGTAAGTGGTCCAGGTGGAAAGGCTGCCTTGTTGTCCAAGGAGTTCGCGCTTCTTTATTTTCTGTATCGGAACCAGGGGAAGACCTTTACACGGGAGCATTTGCTGGACCAGGTATGGCCGCTTGAATATCCCGGAGAACGAACGGTGGATGACCACATCTACAGGCTGCGCAAGAAGCTCTCCTTCATCCCGGAAATTAAAATACATACCGTTAGAGGCTTGGGATACCGTCTTACGGCTGCCCAGCATTCCTTAAATGCCCTCAATCCTTCGATGGCAGATTCGGAGCTCCAGTCGGCGGTCTATAGTTTATTTCAAAAGTATCATCTCTTCGGTCAAGGCAAATCCATCACCACGCTGATCGCTCAGCAGGAGGCGCTCGGGATCAAAGTCGCCCCTTTCTACGAGAACTATTTGCACTTTCTGGGTGGTGATCTCAGTTGGTTTATGAGCCGTGATGACCTTAAGGCTGAAGACAGGCTGTACTGGCTCCTAATCTTGTATGGCGTGATTGCGTCCCCTCAGGAAGGGCTTCAGCTCTGCCAGAAGGCGCTGTTGCATTCCAGACTAGAGCCAGCATATCACAGGGAAATGTACTATTTAAATATCATTGATCTCTATGCCGAGAATGGCATGTATTCCGAAGCTGAAGAACGAATTGCGGCTTCCTACCGACTGCTTGACGAGCAGGACGACTTGGAGAGCTTTCGTATTCCACTCATGTTATCTGAGCTGCTCCTGTATATTCATGAAGCGGATTGTGCCAGAGTCGAGAACAGTATCCAGGAGATCAGCCGATCGCTCAAACATAAGCCCTACCTTCGGGAAATTTGTAGGTTTCACTATATGCAGGGAATGTGGCATTACCGACAGGGACGCATCAGGGAGGCCTCAGCAGCGGTGGACGATGCGCTTGAAATTTACAGTCAATCCGGTTTCGTGCCTCACATTCTGCTGTCTGTGCGTCAATTCTTGTATTATATGGAATTGCATCCTCCTGTTCAGGCGGATAAGGCGGTTACAGGTCTAACATCCAAGCTGCTGAGCATATTTCAAGATCTGGACAATCAGCACCACTATACCTCGCGAAAAGAAGCCTGCTTCTACCTAATTCAAAGTTTGCTGTCTTCTGTCTGATATTCCTCTGATATTCCCCCGTTATGCTCGGATGTAAATCCAATTATAGCGGGGGAACGTTATGCTACAAAAACGGTTGAATATTAAATTGCAGAGCCGAGGCCTGCTCTCAAACAAGATATTTAGAAGGCTGTTCTGCGCCTATGCGACAGCTTCCTTCGGCGATTGGTTTGATGCCATTGCCATCCAGGTGCTGCTCGTATATCGGTGGGGCGTAACCCCGATGACACTGGCAATGGTTCCTGTCACCATAGCGCTTCCGGGTCTGTTACTCGGTTCTCTCGCAGGTACGATTGCGGATCGAGTGCCCAAGGTAAGACTTATGCTGCTGTGTGACTTATTAAGCGCTGTTCTGACACTGTGCCTGCTCGTTGCACCGAGTATCTACTGGATTATCCCGATTCTCATGCTGCGGTCTGCCGTGTCGACCTTCATGATGCCAGCCCAGCAGGCGATGACTAGACAGGTCGTTAAGGATGAGGAGCTGCTACAAGCGACGTCGCTTAACGGGCTGGTCAATCAGCTCTCCAAAATTGCGGGCCCGCTTCTCGGCGGTGTGATTCTCGTGGTGTTTACACCTCAGATATGTATTCTAATAGGCGCAGCAGGAAGAATGGCCTCCTGTGTTATGCTCTGGACGATTCGGTATGCTTCAGATGATGTGAAGAAGGCGGAGCCGGTAGCGGAGCCATATATGGAAACGGTAAGGTCCAGAGGAGCCAAGGGAAATCAAGTCCAGAGAGGATCTGTCTGGAAAGAGTGGAAGGAAGGCTGGAAGTATCTAATGCAGCATCGTATATTGCTGCATACGATGATCTATAGCTTTTTTGGCCTGACGGCCTTGTTGATGGTCGATTATCAGTTTACTGTTTTGCTGCGGGAGATTGCCCCTAATCAAGAATCGTTGCTGGGCATATTGGTAGCTGCAATTGGGCTGGGTGCTGTTATAATGTTGCTCATTGTGAACAGGCAGGAGCATATGGAATACCGGTTTGGCCTTGGTGCAGGTGCGATGGGAATTGGCCTCGGGATTGCCGGGCTTGGACTTATTCCAAGCGGCAGTTCTTCGTGGGTTATCACCGGACTTTCACTCGTTATTGGGCTGGGAAATGGCCTGTACATGGTCACGAATCAGACGATTATGCAGAAGGAGAGCAGCACAGAAATGGTAGGGCGCGTATTCGGCATTAGTAATACGTTGATGAGTGTTGCGCTCGTCACTGCGCCTTTGGCAGGAGGGGCGATCATTGAGCTGGCAGGTGTCGGGAGTGCCTTTTTCTGGATTGGATTAATCGTCGCCATCATTGGACTCATGGGTTTGCTGTTCGGAAGGAAGTGGTGGAGAGTTCACCAAGTGATAAGCGAGGAGCAACATGAATCTAAGCAGGCAGCATTACATTAAGGACTAAGCCTCCCACCACATCACGTTGGCTGTAGAAGCGAGCCGGGTTAACGACTTGAAGCAGCAAGTTAGCGCCTCCGCCACTGACATTACCTGTAGTAAGTGTAAACAGCCTGCCGGCAGAGGCGGCGCTGAGATCAGGCATAAATTCAGTAGCAGGAGACACATATGTGTTGGTCTGCTGTACATAAATGGGCTTGTTGGCTGTATTGAATACAGAGTAATACATCATGTAATCCTCCTCCCTCGCATTTTTGAACAATTCAGTGATAGAGCAGCTGCCGTTCACGACTAACTTGGATTATATATAAGCGAAGCTTGACGGACGGGTTTGGGTTGTCTCTCTAGATGGCGAAAGAGAAAATGATGTAGATGTTAAAATAAGTTGATAGTTGTCCTCGATGATGAATGGGTTAGGCGTGCTATTTCTGCTTGTGCCGTTACCGCGTGTCCTCCATTTGCATACTGTACGGTAGCACTCTATATGTGTGAACCCTTGGTTAAGCGATAAGGAGGTGCAATGTGAGAAATGCCGAACTTTTCAACCTTTAATTTGAATCCGGATAATTTGAGAAGTTTAATTTACGGGACTGATGATGCAAATGTCAGCCATCCGGTCCGAACGGATACAAGTGGGAACCTGATTGGTGTTATATTGGACGGAACAATCAGCAATATGCCGAGCATATCGAACGTAACAATCACGGCCGGAACACTCACAAGCCTGCTGGATGGAACCATCTCAAATGTGATGGGAGCGACCATTACAGCGGGAACGATTACGAGCGTACTTGGGGCGACGATCACGGCAGGTACAATCACAAGCGTACTGGGAACAACAATTACCGCCGGAACACTGACGAACCTGCTGGATGGAACGTTGACCAGTGTACTCGGGGCGACGATCACGGCAGGTACAATCACAAGCGTACTGGGAACAACGATTACCGCGGGGACACTGACGAACCTGCTGGATGGTACGTTGACCAGTGTGCTCGGGGCGACGATCACGGCGGGTACAATCACAAGCGTACTGGGAACGACGATTACTGCCGGAACGCTGACGAACCTGCTAGATGGAACGTTGACCAGTGTACTCGGAGCGACGATCACGGCAGGTACAATCACAAGCGTATTGGGAACGACGATCACCGCCGGAACGCTGACGAACCTGCTGGATGGGACGTTGACTAGTGTACTTGGGGCGACGATCACGGCAGGTACGATCACAAGCGTACTGGGAACAACGATCACCGCCGGAACGCTGACGAACCTGCTGGATGGAACGTTGACCAGTGTACTCGGAGCGACGATTACGGCAGGTACGATCACAAGCGTACTGGGAACGACGATCACCGCCGGAACGCTGACGAACCTGCTGGATGGAACATTGACGAGTGTGCTCGGGGCGACGATCACGGCAGGTACGATCACAAGCGTACTGGGAACAACGATTACTGCCGGAACGCTGACGAACCTGCTGGATGGTACATTAACGAGTGTGCTCGGGGCGACGATTACCGCGGGGACACTGACGAACCTGCTGGATGGAACGTTGACCAGTGTACTCGGAGCGACGATCACGGCGGGTACAATCACAAGCGTACTGGGAACGACGATTACCGCGGGGACACTGACGAACCTGCTGGATGGTACATTGACGAGTGTGCTCGGGGCGACGATCACGGCGGGTACAATCACAAGCGTACTGGGAACGACGATCACCGCCGGAACGCTGACGAACCTGCTGGATGGTACATTAACGAGTGTGCTCGGGGCGACGATTACCGCGGGGACACTGACGAACCTGCTAGATGGAACGTTGACCAGTGTACTCGGAGCGACGATCACGGCAGGTACAATCACAAGCGTATTGGGAACGACGATTACTGCCGGAACGCTGACGAACCTGCTGGATGGGACGTTGACCAGTGTACTCGGGGCGACGATTACGGCAGGTACAATCACAAGCGTACTGGGAACGACGATCACCGCCGGAACGCTGACGAACCTGCTGGATGGAACGTTGACAAGTGTGCTCGGAGCGACGATCACGGCAGGTACAATCACGAGTGTACTAGGCACAACGATCACCGCCGGTACACTAAGCAGCGTTACCTCCATTTCACAAAAGAGCTTCACAGAAACTCAGGTGCTTAGCATTCCTACAGCGGATGCGTTCACTCCGCTGGGTCCGGTAAGCACCAGCGTATTCGGAACGTACTCCTTCTTCGTATATAATGCAGGCCCTGCGAACAGTGTGGATGCAAGGGTAGAGATCAGTGCCAACGGAACAAACTGGTTTGCCGATGTCGATACAGTTACCGGCATTGCTGCAGGGTCGGTAGACGTGCTTGTGCCCCAGCGCTTTCTCAAATACACCCGGCTTGCCTATCGTTCAAGTACACCGGGTGCTGCAACGACAATTGATGTGTTTTTCAACGGACAAGGAACATAAGACAGCCGTATTTCATATAGGTACAGGGAATCTCTATATACGGGGAGCCTGTACCTTTTTTGCGTGTGAAGGAGGAAAGACAAGATGAGACGGCCTACACTAGGTGTTCACATGATTATACGTAACGAGGAAGCACGCCTTGCAAATTGTCTGGCATCCATTCAGTCGATCGCGGATGAGCTTGTTATTGTGGATACTGGGTCTACGGACAGATCTATTGAGATCGCCAAGCGGTTCGGGGCCGTTGTCGTATGCAGCACCTGGCAGGAGGATTTCTCAAAGGCACGGAATGAAGGGATATCACTGGCGGGGACCGATTGGATTCTAGTGCTGGATGCAGATGAAGAACTGTCGTATGGCCAGGATGAGATCAGGGCTTTTTTACAGGAGACACTTGCTGATGTGTGTACCATACAATTGGAGAATTGGACGGGAATGCAGCCCGAAGATCGGACGTTCTATGAGGCGGAGCGATTGTTTCGCAATCGATGCGGTTTTTATTATAAGGGAATAATTCATGAACAGCTTATTCGTGATGACAACATGAGGCCAGAAGGAGTAGCCGACCCCCGTATCGTCAAAAGTCCGATTCATGTGCGGCATTACGGCTATCTTCCAGCGGTTCTTCGGGAGAAACGAACAGTTAGGCGAAACCATAGCCTCATTCAAAAAGCATTGGAAATCGATCCGAAGGATTCGTTCCATTTCTATAACCTAGGGGTCACCTGCTGTCAGCTTGGCATGTGGGAACAGGCGAAGGAGGCCTTTGGGAAATCACTGCAGGACTGCCCATTAGCAGCGCCTTACCGTGCAACACTGGTTCGTGATCTTGCCAAGCTGCTGCAAACACTGGAGCTATACGACGAGGGGAGAGCTTTGTTATTGACGGAGCTGTCTCATTATTCGGATTATGCGGAGCTGCACGTTGTGCTCGGGATGATCGAACAGTCACAAGGCATGATGGATCTCGCCTATGCGTCTTTTCAAGCGGCGCTTGAGGTAAAGCCAGCTGGCTCCTATGTTACTGACGCGGGAATGAACAGCTATGTGCCGCAGGTACATATGGCAGATATAGATAAGCACAAAGGGCGATGGACGCAGGCTGAAAGGCGATATTGTTCCAGTCTTCAGGATTGCCCGGGATACATGCCTGCAGCGCTTGGCCTTGCGGATCTTCTACATCTTCAAGGGGAAAAAGACGCAACGATTGCTCATCGCTTACTGCAGCTGATGACGCCGTCGGATCCGATAATGCTATACAAAGCAGCCTATGCCCTGAGCCTGTGTGGAGCGTATGAAGCTGCATTGTCCATTCTGCCTGAGGGCAGCACTCAGGCAGGTGATGAGGCTTGGGTGCGTTTATGCCTCATGCAGACAGAGCGTTACCCGTGGTCAGCCGGGCGTGCGCAGCAGCACATCAACTTACTGCAACAAGCACAAGCACAAGCTGCAGATCATAAGGAAGCCGAAGATACGGTTACGTTCGGAACCGAAGGGAAGAGAGAAGCAGAGGCAAAGGCATTGGCAATGGAGCTGGCGGTAATGGATTGGAGTTTATCCGAATGGATGCTTGGGGCGAGATTGCCGGAGACTCTTGTGAGTGTGCTTGCTGCACAATCAAGAGAGTATCTTCAGATTGAAGCCCGATTGTTTCCCTGCGAGCAGCAGACTGATCCGAGCGGCGAAGGCGGACCCGATGTGGATGCTGAGCATGCTGCAACGGATGCGGGTGCAGCTTATGTAAAATTCGAGGGAGCTTCAACGAATTCACCCGCTCTGGCTGCTCTAGCTGTCTGCTTGTGTGAACGGGCGGCGGAATGCGGATTGAAGAAGTTTGTTCTTCAAATGAAAGATGCCGGACTTATCACATCAAGACAGACCGCAGGCATCCTGTATCGTTACGGCTACCGCTGGAGTGCGGTAGACCAGTATCTGGAGCTGCTGGCTCAAGACCAGCTGGATGCAGATGGAGGGTTTGAGCTCGCTGAATTTATGTACGATCAGAAGCTTTATGCCAAATCGGCGGCATTGTTCGATAGAGCAATCCAGCTAAATCCACAGCATCAAAAATCCCGTGCCGGTGCAGCAGCGAGTTACTTGCAGCTGGCCCACACCACTGCAATCCAGACGCTGCACTCAGCAGGGCGGCTCCCAGGAGCTTCAGGGCTGCAGAACGATGCTCAGAAACTGAGCGATTCTATTGCTCAAATCATGGATCTGGGATGGCAGACGCGGCGATCCGGTCGGGAGCGGAGGAATGAACATGTCTAATGGCCGAGTCTCCTTATGCATGATAGTCAAGAACGAAGAACGCAGCTTACCTTCTTGTTTGAATAGTGTAAGAGGAGCGGTCGATGAGGTGATCGTGGTTGACACCGGATCAACCGATCAGACGGTACAGCTTGCAAGGCAGCAAGGTGCTGCTGTAATTCCATTCAATTGGTGTGATGATTTTGCTGCCGCCCGCAATAGGGGACTGGCGGCTGCAACAGGGGATTGGATTCTGTTTCTGGATGCAGATGAAATTTTGGATGACAAGGCGAGGGTGGAGCTTCCATTATGGAGCACACAGAAGGGAGTAGACGGATTTTTTCTGCAAATTCACAATTACACCGGCAACGGATCAGGCGGTGTCACCATTAATCCTGTATTGCGGATGTTTCGCAATCATCCGGAGCATCGTTTTTCCGGCCGCATTCATGAGCAAATCGCTGAATCCATTGTGAGCCATAATCCGAAGGCGCATTTTCATATGACAGACATGATCATTCATCATTACGGCTACAGTGAAGAGATCGTGCTGGAAAAAGACAAGGTCAGCCGAAATACACGCCTTCTTCAACAGGTGATTGCTGAGGACCCGGATAATCCTTTTCACCGTTATAACATGGGGGTTGAATGGCTGAGGATCGGCCGATTGGAGGAAGCATTAAGCTCTTTTCGCCAATCGTGGAATGGCCTTGATCCGATAAAGGCGAGCTATGCGCATTTGGTGCTTAAATACGAGATACGATGTCTGCAGGCGCTTGGCAGATGGGAAGAAGCGGAAGCGCAGATTATGGAGGGACTGCAGCTGTATCCGGATTATACCGACCTATTGCACTGCCGAGCGTTGACCGAGGAGGCGTTCGGCAGGGAGAAGCAGGCGGAATCTGCCCTCAGGGAAGCACTGCGTATAGGCCCGGCACCTGATCTATATCATACGGAAGAGGGAATCGGCACCTATCAGACGTATTACCTGCTGGGATTAAATGCAGAGAAACGGGAAGCACTGGATGAGGCAGTTGACTGCTATGTGAAAGCCATTCGCTGCAAGCCAAGCTTAACTCCGCCGCTCTATCGGATATTTCGGATTATGCAGGCTGCACTTCAAGAAGAACACATTCCGGAACTGCTTCAGGCGAGGTTTTCATTCTCGACACCGGAGAGCACATGGAAAGTGATTCACATTCTGAAGGAATGCGGCTGCTATTCGTCAGTGATAGATATACTGCATCAGATGGAGCGGGAGAGTCCTCCGCATGCTCGAAAGCAGATTCGTGTCCATCGACTGGAAGCCATGTGGAAAGCGGGGGAATGGAAGCAGGCCGGGCGATTGCTGCGCAAAGCCCAAATCCCGTCCTCCTCTTCTCTATCTGAGCTTATGAACTGGAGTATGGACATACGAAGTAAGGATGAGGCTTATCAAGATCCAGCCATTCAGCTGCTTCGGAATAAGCTTTCCCTATCGGAAGCATTGGGCGGCAGAGCCGAACAAGGTGTACCTGCGGGCACCCATCGGGAGAAGCAGCCGCAGATATGGAGTTCACTGGCGAGCTTGTGCCAGGCGGCGATGAATGCGGAGAGGCAGGAGCTGTACTCATCGGTTCTAGAAGGCTGGATCGAAGCGGTTGACCAAGGCTTACAAGAGAGCGAATTAAATTCTATGTCCGGGGTCAATATGCTCCTCCATACGATGATCAGCGCCGCGGACCATCATTTGGCCCATATGACCACACTTCAGCGCGGGCAGGAGCATCGAGGCAAGGACTGGCGAATCATCCAGCGACTTCGACTTACAATGCCATGGAGCGATGGTCATCATTGATGAGGAGGGCGCGGGGCATGAATAACAAATTACCTATTTCCTTATGTATGATTGTTCGTGATGAGGAGCTGTTTCTGGAGCAGTGTCTGGCTTCGGTAGCGAGTGTCGTCTCCGAAATGATCATCGTCGATACCGGGTCCACCGACCGGAGTATCGATATCGCTAGAAAGTATGGAGCAACGGTTGTCCTTATGGAATGGAAATCGGATTTTGCTGCAGCACGGAATGAATCACTTCGCCATGCGACACAGCCCTGGGTCTTGATCATGGATGCGGATGAACAATGGGCTGAAGGTCAACAGAACCGGCTCTTTTCATTACTCGAAGCAAGTGAAGAGATATATGGATTTGAGGTGGAGATCAGGAGCCTGCTTGGTCGTTCTGGAGAGGAGTCCGTAACGGACAGTGCCTGCCGGCTCTTCCGGAATGATACGAGAATTCAGTTCAAAGGCCGTATTCATGAAGAAGCGGTCACCTCTATACTTGCACTCGGAGCAAATGCGCTAAGAACCTCAGGGCTTCAGCTCCTGCATTATGGGTATCTTGATGAGATCATTAAACGGAAGAATAAAAGCGAACGAAATTTCCAGCTCATTAACGAAGCTTTGCTGCAGGAGCCGGACAGTGCAGTATTGCAGTATGCTCTGGGTACGGAATATTTTCAGCTGGGAGATTATGATGCTGCCGTTCGCATACTGGAGCCGCTTCTGGATGAGGTGCCGGCGGAGAGCGGATATGCTTCGGATGTATTTCTTAAGACGATGTTTGCTCTACGTGAGAAGGGAGAGCTGCATCAAGCGGTAAAGAAGGTGGAAGAAGGGATAGCCAGGTACCCGGGGTTTGCCGATTTACAGGAGCTGAGGGCCGTTCTGCTTATGGATCTGGGGAGAGACGATGAGGCGCTGGTTGTACTGTCTAACATAAGTCGAAGCAGGGAATATACCTCCGTGTCAGGCGCAGGTACCTATCGTTCCTCTTATCTTACAGGGATCGTCTATGAGCGTAGGGGGGAATGGAAGCTTGCTTGTGAAGCTTACGAGAAAGCCGTGGAGGCAAACCCTGATTATGTGCCGGCTTGGCAGCGCTGGATTCCGCTTGCTGTATGCAGCGATGAGCTCACTAAGGTAGAGCATTGGATTGGAAAAAGGGGACTTGCAGCGAAGGTGCAGCATGTTGTTCTATATCAGATGCTTGATATGCAGCAATCTGTATGGATATTGAAACAGAAATCCTGGCTGCAAGAAGCCTTTATAACCACGCCTTGGGCAGAAGCCATCCTACTGGCTCAGCTTGGGGAGCGGCGTGTTGCGGCAAGGATGCTTCAACCATGGCATACTCATCGGGACATGGCGCAAGAGATAGGCATTTATCTTCAAGCGCTTTGCCTAGATGCTGCTGGCAGAGGGCAGCTGCTCAGCTGCGATCCTGGCCTATCCGTTACAGTGGATAATAGTCGTTGGATGGGGGAGCAAGCCGAAGCATTCATCCGGCTGGGGGCATGGACTGGATTCACTGTCTGGCTGCAAGAGGTAGAGGAGCCGGCTGCTGTGCTGGCTCAGCTGTCTCCTTCTGCAAGATCAGGACTGCTGCATGCCCCGCTGTCTGTCCGCAGGAAGCTCTATTCCTTGCTGCAGGAGCCAGGTGGTGACCGAGAAATGATGGAGATGCCAGCCGGATCCGAAGCAGCATACATGGAGGGGGCGTCAGAACATCAATCCGGCGCCGCTGAGCAGGAAGGAGATTCACCTGACCGAGCGGTGCAGCGCATACAGCTGTTTATGAGGCTTGCCCTGAGAGCCAGCTTCATGGAGAAGGGGGAGGAGGGTGCAGGTCTCTCGAACTTTGAGCAGGAGGCAGCCCAGATTCTGAAGCATAAACCCGCATCTCCTATAGAAGCAGCCCAATACGGATGGAACGCATTAGAGCTAGTCATGAAGCAGAAGCTTCAGCGCGCTGAAGCCAGATTCCAAGCAGCAACACAGCTTATGCTGATATAAGCCGGTCATTTGCGGACGGTCTGGCCACCACAAGTGACCGTTATGCTCTCTTTTTGATCAGAGCCCGGAAGCAGTAGATGGCTGGACCATACATGGTTGTGTATACAGCATCTTCAGGCCGTTCGGTGCTCAGCGGACCATCTATAGCCAGATCTGCTTCGGATAGGAGAGTGGTAAGCTGTTCCGGCTCAATTTCAGGCACATCAAAAGTGAGCACGAGTCTGCCGTCAGGTCTCAGAACCCGGGCAAATTCCTGGAGCGATTTCAGCCGTGTGGAAGGATCTAAATGCTCCAGTACAGAAATGCAGTAAACTGTATCAAATTGCTCATCCGGATAAGGCAGTGCAGCTAAATCGGCCTGGGCCCGTTCAACATTCTCGATGTAATGCTCTGGCAGAATTCTCGATATTTGAATGCCAAAATCGTCCGCGACTGCGGATCGGATCGCTTCATTTGATAAGATTCGCGGGTCCAGATCACAGGCGTATACTTTACGCACACGGTCGACGAGCCAGAATTTGAAAGGATGAGGAATGCCGGAGGCAGCGTCCAGTACAGTATCTTCCGCATGAGCGAATTGACGGGCCCAAGCATATTCATATGGTCTGCTCCACCAGGCTGGATGCAATGGAACAAGAACAGTATCCATCCGCCCATCATCACGCCGTATATATCTTGAGTCGAGTGTCATCGCAGCAGTATACGCTCCTTCCGGGCCTTGCGGCTGAGGTGGTTTTGAAGCACCGTTTTCCAGGCAAGTTCCCACTTGCGATCATCATAAGCAAGTGCAGTTTGTCTTGCCTGATTACCCATTCGATGTCTGAGCTCATCATCATCGATCAGCCTGCATATGGCGGCTACAATGTTCTCTTCTACCGGAGGAACAGACAGTCCATTTAGTCCGTCCTGGACGATATCATTTAATCCTCCGACATTGCCTGCGACAACGGGGAGCCCGCAGCTCATGGCCTCAAGACAGGCATAGGAGGTTCCTTCTGAGAAGATCGTCGGAATCACTGCGATATCCGCTTGCTGATAAGTCAGCAGCATTTCATCAAATGTGTACCTTTTCGCAAATATACGATCTTTGTGCGGATGATGCTTTCTCCATATCTCGAATGTCTTTCCTATCGTGCTGCCCTCAACCCGCTCGCCTGCAAATTCAATGACGAGAGAGGGATAGGCGCCTAGCAGACGATCACTGGCCAGCATCATAGGAATGATGCCTCGTTCCAGGCTGATTCTTCTTGGGAATAAGAGCCGGATGCTCTTCTGGTTAGAGGCAGCGTCAGCAGCCTGCAGATCCGATGCTTCTATCGCAGCGTTGAAGTCAGCGGGAAGATGGAAGTCTTCATTGAGATCATTATCTTGGAGATCTTCGTCTTGCTCTTCGTCTACATGATGAAGGTAGGCAGTCCGGCCCTTTACTTTTTTGCGCAGTGCTTCTTCATCAATCGCCTTGTCCTCTTCGGCGTCTCCGTGCATTAGGTGCACAGGCTTGAAATAATGGGTATCTACACTGTTCGGAATGAGCACAACCTGATGGGGATTCTGATAGGTGCATGCGGCGCGACAGTAGGTAAGAAAGTGCGAATCAACCGACACAAGGGTATCGAGCTGGTCTAGAGCCCTTTGAATGGAGCCGGCAATCTCACTTTTGGCAGTTGCCGGCAGGTTATGACGATCCCAGTTAATGCCGTGGCAGATACCCAGGCTGCCCGGAGCATAGTTCAGCGGGTGCCATATGCAGCTAGCATAGATGAGCGGACCGCGGGCGCGAGAGGCCATCTCGTCAAAAGCTTGTGGTATATGGTCCGGATCATAGGGGTAACCGAACACCTCGATCTCTTCTATGGTTTTGTGGAATGCTTCGTAGTAGGAGAGCTGGTGCACTTCCGGGACATGGCCGATATCTCGAATAACCTGACACAGCCGAAAAATGTACCGTTCCAGCCCGCCGCCAAACAGCCGCTCGAAGTCACGATTATAGCCATCTGCGAAGCTATGCGTAAGCACACTAATATACCCCATGCTTAGATCTCCTCCTTCCACTCCACGAGGCTTGGGGAAAGATCCAGAATGGATTCATACTGCGCAGTATTCCCCCATTTGCCTTCTGGATCGAGCTTTTTGTAACGGATGTACTTCTGAACGCGCTCCTCAAGTGGTCCTGCCCAGCCCAAATGCTTGATCCGCAGATCTGTCGTTAATCCCTGCAGAGCAGCGCAGGTGGATGGCAGACGGGGAACATGATGCGCCCTTTCGGGATAGGGATAAGGGAAGCCTGGAAAATAGCGGACAAGCGTCATGGTCTGCCGGCGATGCGCCTGCCACAGCTCATCCTCCCGATAATACTGCCTGCTCCCCCACAGATCATATAATCGGAAGCTGACCCAATCGTACCGATCCTGATTAATCAGGTTTCGAATACTCCGCTTCGCACGTTCTTCATATAGCTCGTCGGCATCAACGGCAAGTATCCAGTCGGGTGAAGTAGAGACCGTGGTCTGCCACAGGATTGAGCGGAGCTTCCACTCCTCATCAAACAGAGACGCTGCCAGAGTAACCAGCTTCTCTACCTTGGCGCAGGATTTGCATATTTCAAGTGTGTGGTCTGTGCTTGCATCGTCTACAATCACGATGTTATCCACGAAGGTAGAGAGATCCTCAAGCACTTCCTCCAAATAGCGGCCGCCTTCATTACGAACTTGAAGCATGGCCGTCAACTTATTGTTTTCCTTTTTCCGGACAGGCGATATAGGTGGTGAATTGGATATTGTCATCGTCTCTAGGCTCAGCTCCCTTGCTCCAGAATTCGAAGCTCCTCATCGAGCGCATCCAGTGCCAAAATTTGCACGAGCGCATCCTCATCGCTCTCGGCAGCTTCCATGAACAGGCGGATTGCGGTATGCCGGTCACCTCTCATTGCTTCTACACTGCCTGACAGTATGCGGAATTCCCTTCGGTCCTGCTCGGTTTGCAGATCGGAGGCTGCAACCTCTCCGAGTGCTTTTTCCAGGCGGCCTGTTTCCCGGTACAGCTGAAAGGATAGATGTCTTGCATTTTGCTCCGGCAGCAGGTCCAGTATGGATAAGGCTGCGCGATAATCATCATTGAATCGATAGATATGGAACAAGGCAGCCGTTTCTTGCCCATCGGCCATTAACTGAAGAAGGGAATGATATTTATTCATGTCCGCATCACTATAAGCTGTAATTCCGTAAGTGTTGACAGCCTGACGAAGATTGCCCTGCTGTGCATAGATGGCCGAGATAAATCTATAGTGTGTAATCAGAGCGTTATTTCTGCCCTGCATGACAGCCTGCAGGAAGGCCTCCTCTGCATAGCGAAGGGACTTCTTATCCTCCAGTAAGTACATATAGACCGACAACAGGAAGGAGACCGTCTCATGAGGACCGGATTGTTCTCGTAACGATTCATAATAAGCAGCTCGCTCCGACCACTGACGACGATGCACCGCTGTGAGTGGACTGCCTGTAAGCTCATGAACGGCTTCCTGAAAAAGCACATCATAGACGGTCGATTCCTCCTGAAGGAGCAATGCGGAGAAACCTCGGAAGGACCAGTCCAGACATTTCATCTCCGAAGCAGAGCATATAAGCTGGGATAACGCCGTCAATTGCTGCATACATGCTATATAAAGTCCTTCATCCGACTTATCAAGATGGGCA
Source organism: Paenibacillus provencensis (assembly GCF_042678545.1). Lineage (NCBI taxonomy): Bacteria > Bacillati > Bacillota > Bacilli > Caryophanales > Paenibacillaceae > Paenibacillus > Paenibacillus provencensis. Next base: position 230,437 of record NZ_JBHTKX010000002.1, read on the forward strand.
GACTCATATGTAATAATGTGCTTCGGATGCAGGGAGGCCACTGCATGGACCCAGTATGGATGGGCCACGAATGCAATGGTATTCTCATTCCAGAGCTGTGCCAGCTCGCTCCTGAGTACATAATTCAATGCCTCGGGCCAAGCTGGCTGCCCCGGTTCGGAGTGTTCATGGAATTCCACTTTGGATCGGCTTGTAACATAGTATACAGGGGCTGACTCACAGAGAAGGGCTAGAAGTCGCTTCAGTATCAGATCTGCTGTGTTGGGTGGTGGAAATATGACAAATTGAAGAGTGTCCAACTTCATCCGCTCCTTAAATAGTTATACTGATACGTAGGCTGCTGCCTGCATCTATATACTGTATGGGAGCAGAGGGAGGTTCATGAACAATTTCTTATGCTGCGCATTAGGAGCGGCGGCTTCCAAGTACACAAAAAAAGCATGATCTGAGTGAAGACTCAGGGACCATGCTCTTGTTGATATGAACTTATGCTTAAATCTGTACCAGCATCAGAATGATCGAGGACAAGCACAGACATACACTCACGAGACATAAGACTGCCAGGGTCTGCTTATGGGTCAGGCCTGCTCTCAATAATCTGTAATGAGCCTGGCTCGCATCTGCCTGATAGATCGCTTTTCCTTCCAGGAAACGCTTGATGACGACAAACAGGTTATCGAAGATCGGAACACCTAATGCCAGAATCGGAATAAGGATGGATAGAATCGTTGCCTGCTTGAATGCCCCATCCAAGGCGATGACGGCGAGAATAAACCCGAGGAACGTCGCTCCCGCATCTCCCATGAACACTTTGGCCGGCGGTTTGTTGAATTTTAAGTAGCCTGCAGTTACACCAACAAGTACGATTGCGAGCATGGCCGAGTGGCTCTGTCCCATTGTTAATGCCACGATAAACAACGTCGTCCCCGAGATCGCTGATAATCCTCCCGCAAGCCCGTCCATCCCATCGGAGAAGTTAATGACCGTGGTGACGCCGAAGATCCACAGAATGGTCAGTGTAAATTGAAGCCAAACAGGAAGAGAGATATATTCCTCGCTGAAGGGGTTATAGAATCCGGTAAAACGAATACCTGCAAAATATACAATGACAGCAGCCGACACTTGAACGAGCATTTTGGGCAGAGCAGGAAAGTCCTTGCCTCGGGTCTTGTACCAATCATCGACAGTTCCAATGACGAGCAGGAGCAGTCCTCCGGTAAACAAGGCTGCCGTCTGCCAAGTATATTCGCCCGAGAATAGCAGATAGGTGATGAAAAATCCGGCAAAAATCGCATAGCTTGCGGTAAGCGGGATTGGTTTCTTGTGCAGCTTGCGCTCCTCATTCTCTCTTGGCTTGTCCACGAAATCAATCTTAAGAGCGATCCTTCCTAGCGGAGGAATAAGCAGCACGACAATGAGCAGGGATACGATAAAAGCACCAGCGTACAGCATAGAACAGAAATCACCACTTTTCAGCATTTTTTTGACAGATCACTAGATGTATTATTCATCCATTGAATCAATTTCATAATACCTTTAGTTGCTTAAATCAAGGGTTAGATCAAAATGATTTTGTTTGTCTATATATAGTTTCAACTTCACCTTATTAATGATTTATTCAAATTATAGCTGTTTGTTTCGGGAATTGTCGATTGTTTTCTTCAGCCGCTTATATTCCGAGTAACAAGAGCGTGTTAGTACAAAAGAAAAAATATTCCGCTTTTTAAATAAATTTAGGAAAAAATCTTTTTTATTTTGGTTTTGTTTGCTATAATTTCCCACAAAGAGAAGCGAAAGGTAAAACTTCCGTGCTTTTATCACATCATCACGTCTTTCTCTTCGCAAATGACTCTTGTCTACTATGAAGGGGGAAAAAGGAATGAGAAGAAGCAGAAGAGGTTTCAAGCTGTCGTGTTTAACCCTGTTGTTGCTATCGTTATTGCTCAGTGCATGCAGTGGTGGAGGCGGAAATAATGGAGCTGACCCGGCGCCTGCTGATCCTGGATCAGGAGGAACGGAAGAAGCCAGTGAGCCGATTGAGCTTGAATTCTGGACCATTGCCCTTCAACCTACGTTTAACGACTATTTTAACGGATTGATCGAGGAGTACGAGGCAGCACATGAGAATGTGACGATTAAATGGAGTGATTTTCCGTTTGATGCGATCACGCAGAAGCTGCTGACGACGACAGCGAATAATGAGAGTCCGGATGTCGTGAACCTTAACACCGAATTTGCCAGTCAAATGGGTACCAAGGGTGCGCTGGCTGACCTGAACGAACACCTCACTGATGAAGAGAAGGCCGTATATTTCGACGGAATCTTCAATTCCACCATCATTAATGACAAAGCTTATGCTCTCCCATGGTACACCGGTACCGAAGTGCTGTTCATGAACAAGAAAATAGTGGAGGAGGCTGGACTCGATCCGGCAAATCCGCCGCAAACCAGAGAGGAACTGGCAGAGTGGGCTCGTACGGTTAAAGAAAAGACCGGCAAAGCCGGATACGCTGTGCAGCTCGTCTCGAAGCTCCTGCCGATCGACGGTATTCAGATCCTGAACGAAGACAAGACCGCAGCTGCGTTCAACACGCCTGAAATGGTGGCTATGATCGAGAACCTGCAGGGGTTGATGGAGGAAGGTCTGGTGGTGAAGGAGGATGCTGAATTCTCCAAACAGATCCAGTTCTACTCGGCAGAACAGACCGCTTTTGTACTCGCCGGACCAACCTTCATCAATTTTATCAAAACGTCCGCACCTGATGTATATGAGAACACGATTGCTGTATCTTTGCCGACAGGCAAAGCAGGCCTTAGATTGTCCAACTCCATGAACATTGTCGTACCTTCCAAGACCGAGCATCCAGAGGAAGCGGCTGAGTTTGCCAAATTTATTACCAATGCAGCCAATCAAACCGCCTTCTCCAAAGTAGCCAATACACTGCCTTCCACGAAGGAGTCCGTTGAAGATCCATTCTTCAAGGAATCCGATGGATCGCTTGAAGCCGAAGCGAAGCTGGCATCGAGCCAAAGCCTCACGGAAGCGACAGACTATATGGTCGGCGTACCGAATGCAGGCGATATCAACTCTGCGATTGCACGCGGACTGCAGGAGATCTTGCTGAACGGTAAAGAAATTCAGGCCACACTGGATGCAGTTGAGGCCGAAGTGAACAATATCCTGAAGCAGTAGCAAGCAAGGAAGGGCAGGCATAAGAACAACTGGAATGACGTTAAGTGAGGCAAGGAATGTGTTTCTTGCCTCATCTAATTCACAAGGGGGGAATGCAAATGAGGTGGGTTCGTTCTGAATCTTTTGCAGCCTGGGCATTCATGACCCCAGGTTTACTCATTATTGCCGTGTTTGTATTTTGGCCGATTATTTATGGAATACCACTGTCCTTAACGAATTATTCCGTCATTGGGGAAACAAAGTATATCGGTTTGGACAACTTCAAGAATGCATTCCTGGATAAGAACTTCACCATTTCCTTATGGAACTCACTGCTGTACGTCATCGTGGTTCCGTTTATTCAGATTTTTTCTATATTAATGGCGATTCTCGTGAACAGTCGAATTCCTGGGATTAAGCTCTTCCGTGCGGCTTATTACATTCCTGTTGTCACCTCTATGGTTGCTGTAGCCCTGATTTGGAGCTGGCTGCTGAGCAGCAATGGGGTCGTCAATTACCTGCTGATGAAGGTGGGAATCATTAGTGAGCAGGTATCCTGGCTGTCAACCAGCGAGACGGCACTGGCTACGCTCATGTTTATTACGATGTGGAAAGCACTCGGATATTACATGATGCTGTATCTCGCAGGTCTACAGGGCATTCCGAATGACCTCTACGAGGCAGCGAGAGTGGATGGAGCGAACCGAATGCAGCTCATTTGGTCGATTACATTACCACTCCTGCGGCCACATATCTTTTTCTGTTCCTTGATCTCCGTGATGGGGGCGGTACGTGTATTTGACGAGGTATATATCTTGACCAAGGGCGGACCGGGAACCTCGACGCTGGTATCAAGCGTGTATATTTTTGAAAAAGGACTGGAGCAATTCAATTTCGGCTATGCCTCTGCGCTGGGACTCATTGTGAGTGTGCTGATTGGCGGACTTAGTGTCATCGTGTTTAAGCTGAACCAGAAGGGCGGTGTCAATTCATACTGATGGAGACCGTTAAGTTAATCGAAGCTGACAAGTTGATGGAGACGAGCAGGCGCAAGAAAAAGACTGCACGGTTCATCCGCATGGCCATTACGTACCTGATGCTGTTCCTCCTGGCTATCTTTATGATGGGACCGTTCTTATGGCTGCTGAGCGTGTCGCTGATGCCCGGCCGTAATATTTTCTCGTCACCACCAGCCATCTTTCCGACCTTTATTGATTTTGAGAACTATGTACAGGTATGGCAGTTCATGAACTTCCCGAGGTATATGTGGAACACGGTTGTAATTACAGTGCTGGGTGTGGTGTTCAATATCATTTTGTCATGCATGACAGGGTACCCGCTCGCTGTATTCCGATTTAAGGGGCGGAACTTCGTGTTCGTTACCTTGATTGCAACGATGATTATCCCATCCTCCACCGCGATGATCGTGCATTACCTGACCATTCAGGATTTGGGACTAGGCGGCTCATACATGGGTGTTGTTCTGCCTGCGGCGGTGTCTGTCTTCAACATCTTCCTAATGCGGCAGACATTCCTGAACATCCCGATTGATGTGCGCGATTCTGGAAAGATCGATGGCGCCTCCGAATTTCGTATTTGGTGGCAGCTGATATTGCCGCTGGTGAAGCCAGGGATTGCCGTTATTGCCCTGCTGGAGTTCATGTCGTTCTGGAATAGCTTCCTGTGGCCCATGGTCATTCTGGATGACCCATTGAAATATCCGCTAGCGTCTGCATTGACAACGCTGAACGGTCAGTTCTCGTATAACTTCGGCTGGATCGCCGCTGGCACGATGATCTCGGTAATTCCGATCATCGTCGTGTTCCTGTTCACCCAGCGATACTATATGGAGGGAATCGCCGGAGCGGTGAAGGGTTAGAAGCTGCCTCTGTCCCGAAGGAAGAGGGACAGAGCCACGCCGAAGGCTGCAGGGGTTCAGAACTTCTCTGTCCCGTGAGGGAAGACAGAGCCATGCCGAAAGCTGCAAGGGTTCAGAACTTCTCTGTCCCTGTAAGGAAAGACAGAGCCACGCCGAAGGCTGCAGGGGTTCAGAACTTCTCTGTCCCGTGAGGGAAGACAGAGCCATGCCGAAGGCTGCAAGGGTTCAGAACTTCTCTGTCCCGTGAGGGAAGACAGAGCCATGCCGAAGGCTAAAAGGTTTTCAAGTATTCTTAATCTTTCATCTCTTAACTAACTAATATCAGGGCAAGGGTGAGGCGAAGCCAACCCGCCACACCTTAGCGCCAAGCGAGTGTTCTGGATTCTGAGCGACTTTTGGCTTTGAATGCATGAACAACTCCGAAGCCATGACTCCGCATTCAAAACAAGTCGGAGCGAAGAAGTCAGAACAGGAGCGTCCAGAAGTCAGAATACGAGCGTTCAGGAGCGTGAAAACTATGCACACCATCTTTGTCCCACTCGACGAAAGGCCATGCAACTATGAATTTCCGTACATGCTGGCAGAGGGCACGGAGCTCACAGTAGAGCGGCCTCCACTGTCCATGCTCGGATTGAAAAAAAGACCGGGCGATATTGAACAGCTGTGGACCTGGCTTGAAGAGAAGGCCAAGGGTGCAGGAGGAGCTGTCATCGCACTGGATACCCTTTTATACGGAGGAATAATCCCTTCCAGACTTCATGAATTTACGGAAGATGGGCTCATTGCAAGGCTTACAAGGCTGCGCAAGCTCAAAGAGCAGCATTTGAATCTCAAAATTTTCGCATTTCAGCTCATTATGCGCTGTCCGCAGTATTCCATATCGGATGAAGAGCCGGATTATTATGCGGATTGGGGACGTGAAATTTTCCGCAAAGGCTATATTAGTCACCGAGAGGAGCTGAATATAGCCACAGAGGAAGAGCTTGAAGAGCTCAAGGATATTAACAGCCGCCTTCCAAAGGAGGTGCTGGATGATTATTTGGGAAGAAGAAGCATCAACATCCAGGCTAACCGGGCAGTACTGGACTTGGTGAAGGATGGGGTCATTGACTTCCTCATCTTCCCGCAGGATGACTCAGCACCGTATGGATATACGGCGAAAGATCAGCAGGTGGCGAGACAGCGGATCAGTGAGCTGGACCTGGAGCTAAAGGCTTATATGTATCCTGGGGCTGATGAAGTCGGCTGTACGCTGATAACTCGGATGTTAAACGAGGCTAAGGGAGTAAAGCCGCTTGTATACCCTAGACTATCCTCTATTCAAGGTGCATTTGTTACACCGGTATATGAAGATCGATTTTTCTACGAGACACTAAAGTATCAGATCACAGCAGCAGGAGCTTTAATTGCGTCCAGTGCGAGTGAAGCGGATCTTATTCTGCTTGCCAGCACACCGGGTGAGACGATGATGGAGGCAGTGTCGCAGGAGCATCCATTTTTTAGCTATGATGTCTACCGCAATTTAATGGAGCTGATCGAGTATGGAGCCTACATGATGAAGGAGCAAGGCAAAGCTGTAGCCGTTGCAGATGTGGGCTATGCGAACGGTGCAGATCTCAAGCTGGTCAAAATGCTGCGTCAAAAAGGCATTCTGTTTGATCTGGCAGGCTATGCAGCCTGGAACACCAGCTCGAATTCGCTTGGAACCGTCATCTCGCAGGCTCTCATTTATACAATGTACGGGCGAACTCAGGAGCATCTTGATTTCCTCGCGCTTCGTTATGCGGAAGATGCATGCTACTGTGCTGCGGTTCGCAAGGAAATGAATGCGGGAGTTGTGGAAGAGATGGGCTACAACAAATTTCTGTTGGATGGTCCGCGGGGCAAGGTGGCAGAACGCGTCGAACAGCGGCTTGCTCAGGTATTGGAGGAGAAGATCAACGGTCCGGAGGGCCGAATTGAGATTATGGATTGTTACATGCCGTGGAATCGTACCTTTGAAGTTGGACTGAAAGTGAAATATCATGCCGTATGAATCAGGCAGGAGTAACCAGGAAGAGGGTGTATGCTAGTGAATCCCGTATTGGAGCAAATACGATATGGACTGATTGCATCATGCCAAGCTTTACCGGGTGAACCGCTTCATGGTTCGGAGACGATGGCGAAGATGGCCAAGGCAGCAGAAGAAGGAGGGGCAATCGCAATTCGCGCGAACAGCGCTGAAGATGTAAGGGCGATCAAGCAGGCGGTGAGCCTTCCTGTCATTGGAATCGTCAAACGAGATTATCCGGATTCGGAGGTATATATTACGCCCACGACGAAAGAAGTCGATGAACTTATTGAGGCAGGGGCGGATATGATCGCACTGGATGCTACGCGAAGAAAGCGGCCGGGTCAGGTCACGCTGGAGACGATGGTGGAGTACATGAAGTCTCGGGATATGCCAGTGATGGCCGATATCTCAACCTTGGCAGAAGGGCTGTACGCCGCGTCCCTCGGTGTCAGCTGTGTGTCAACCACGTTGTCGGGTTATACTCCCTACTCTCCAGACCTAGCAGGTCCTCATCTCGAATTGGTTAAGGAGACTGCTGAGCGGCTTGTCATTCCGGTGATCGCGGAGGGGAGGATCAGTGAGCCGGCTCAGGTGGAGGAGGTGCTTCGGCTCGGCGCATATGCCGTCGTGGTCGGTTCCGCTATTTCCCGTCCTCAATTAATAACGAAGCGGTTCGCGGAAGCCGCACGGAAGGCAGTGATTTCAATCCATGGAAATGAAAGATCGCATTAATACCTACTATCCTTCGCTGACCAAGTCGGAACAAAAAGTAGCAGAATGCGTACTGCAGAATGCCGATGATCTAATGTATTACTCCGTCACAGAGCTGGCCGATTATGCTGGAGTTGGGGAGACAACGGTCATGCGTTTTTGCCGGAAGATTGGATTCAAAGGTTATCAGGATTTCAAGCTGTCGCTTGCTCAGAATGCAGGGGCAAAGAAGCCGGGGGAACAGGACGAGGACAGCAAGGATTTTGTCCGTATGGTCTATGAGAACAACATCGATATCCTGCACTCGAGCATGAGTCTCTTGAACAGGAGTAAGCTGGAGCAGGCGATCGAATGGATCGACCAGGCGGGCAATGTGCAGTTCTTTGGCGTAGGTGCTTCCGGCATTACAGCGCTTGATGCCAAGAACAGACTGCTACGGATAGGCAGACGGTCTGAGGCGGTTGCAGACAGTCACATTCAGGCGATGATGGCGGTCAGTATGAGGGAAGGGGATGTCGCATTTGGAATTAGTGTATCCGGCAGTACCCTCGACACCAACGATATGCTGCTCAAGGCGAAGCAGAACGGAGCGAAGGTCATTGCCATTACGAACTATGCGAAGTCGCCGATTACTTCCATTGCTGACCTGGTGCTGCTGACGGCCGGCAAAGAAATGCCGCTCGAAGGGGGTTCAATTGGAGCTAAGATTTCGCAGCTGTTCATTATAGATCTTATCTGTGAAGGACTTGCAAGAACAAACATAGTAGAAACGAAGAGAATGAAGGAAAAGACAGCAAGGTCCGTTATTGATCGAAGCTATTGATATTTATGCGGGGCCTTGAGGAGAGGAGACCAGGAAATGACGTTAGTATTGCATGCAGATGTCATTGTAGTTGGGGCAAGTCTCGGGGGAACGATAGCAGCAAGAGCAGCAGCAAGAGCAGGTTTGAATGTTATTATGACAGAACAAACGGATTGGATCGGGGGACAGCTTACCTCGCAGGCCGTTCCGCCGGATGAGCACAGATGGATCGAATCCTTTGGCTGTACAGCGAGCTACCGGGAGTTTCGGGACCGGGTGAGGGAGTACTACAGACGGAATTATCCTCTGAACGATGTGGCCATGAATGATCCTGTTCTAAACCCGGGCAATGGATGGGTGAGCCGGATTGCTCATGAGCCGAAGATTGCCTTAAGGGTACTGGAAGACATGATGGCAGCATACATCAACTCAGGCCAAATTCGTATCTTATACCATACGGTGCCGAATGGAGCCGATTGTAAGGGCGACCATGTGCAGAGCGTCAGTGTAAGACATGTGCACACCGGCGAGGAACTCGTGCTGACAGGCGAATACTTTCTGGATGGTACCGATAACGGTGATTTGCTTCCAATCGTGGGCGCAGAATATGTAGTAGGTGCTGAATCGGGTGAGGAGACAGGCGAGCCGCATGCGCTCTTCAAGGCTGACGCCTGTGATATCCAGTCTATTACACATGTCGCAGCGCTGGAATATGTGGAGGGCGGCAATTTTATGATTGAACGTCCTGCATCTTATGATTTCTGGAAGGCTTATACGCCACTGCCGGATCGGATGCCTTTGTTCAGCTGGTTCGCAGGAGACGCGAATGACACAACGAAGCAGAAACAGTTTACGATGTTTCCCAATGACCAAGGAATAACTCCGTTATGGACCTATCGCCGAATTGTAGACCCGTCCATATGGCGGGAAGCGCTGCCGACAGGAGAAGTGACGCTGCTCAACTGGGCACAGAACGACTATTATTTGGCGCCGATCATTGGTGTTGGGTCGCAGAAGCAGCGGGAGCATGAGGAACAAGCACGAGATCTGACACGCTCGCTCGTCTACTGGCTGCAGACAGAAGCACCGCGCTTGGATGGAGGCGCAGGCTATCCCGGAGTCCGGCTGCGCGGAGATATTCTGGGGACAACCGACGGTCTGGCCAAAACGGCATATATAAGAGAGTCACGAAGAATCAAGGCACGCTACACGGTTACCGAGCATGATGTCAGCAAGGAGCTGCGTGGCGATCAGGGCATCAAACAGTACAGAGACAGCGTCGGCGTCGGCAGCTATCATCTGGATCTGCATCCGACAACCAAATCGCTGAGATCCTTTTACATACCTAATTATCCTTATGAAATCCCGCTCGGCTCACTCATTCCGATTCGTATGAAGAACCTGCTTCCTGCCTGCAAAAATATTGGAATGACCCAGATCGCGAATGGCTGCTACCGTCTTCATCCAACGGAATGGAACATTGGAGAGGCAGCGGGCTATCTGGCGGCTTATTGCCTGAGACACGGCATCCAGCCTGCTCATGTACTTGATTCAAGTGAGCATCTGGAGCAGTATCAGCTTCTGCTTACTCATCAGGGCGTCGAGCTGCACTGGCCGGATGAGGTGTATGATACGATGTACTAATAGTGACGAAGCAAGTGACAAATAAATTAGCGACCCCATTAGCGGAAATGCCGTGGGGTCGCTTTTTTGAGTTAGGACTTTGCCTAATTCGGTTCTACTAAGTTAAGAAACGTGATCGGGTTAGTCCTTGATCGCCCCTGCGGCAATGTCTGAGATGAACTGCTTACTGATAAACAGGAACAGGATAATGAGCGGAATAATCGCCAGCAGCGTTCCGGCAATGATCATGGCATAATCTGTGTTGTACAGTCCGTTTAGCTGGGACAAGGCGATCTGAAGGGTATACCTGCTCTCGTCAGTCAGCACGATGAGCGGCCAGAGATAGTCGTTCCATACCCCAATGAAAGTGAAGGCACCGAGAAAGGCGAAGGCAGGACGCAGAATCGGCAGAGCTACATTGAAGTACAGTCGGAAGAAGCCGGCGCCATCCATCCGTCCTGCATCAAGCAGCTCCTTCGGGATCGAGCCTTCCGCATATTGCCGAATCCAGAAGATTCCGAAGGCATTGACCATGCCGGGAACAATGAGTGCCTTGTAGGATCCGACCCAGCCGAGCTCAGCCATTATAACGAAGGATGGTACGAGCGAGAGCTGGGATGGCACCATCATGGTGGCGAGCAGAAGAACGAACAGCCACTTTTTACCCGGGAATTCAAATTTGGCAAAGGCAAAGCCGGCGAGTGAATCGAAGAACAATACGAGTATTGTGACGACAGCAGAGACAAACAAGGTGTTAAGAAAAGCTCCGACAAAATCAATCTGTTCCATGACTCTTGTGAGATTGTTCCAGAACTCTCCCCCAAACCACAGCTTTGGCGGGAAAGAATAGATGTCTGCAGTCGTTCTCGTCGACATGACAATCAGCCAATAGAAGGGGAACATCGAGATAACGAGACCAATGGCTAAGCCGACGTATAGACCGATGGATTTGAGTCTTGCCTGTATCATGAAGCCTCACTCCTTCTAATTGGATGATTTGCCTTGAACGAGCTTCCAGTTAAGAATCGAGAACAGTGCAATAATGATGAACATGCCCCAGCCGATAGCTGCACCATATCCAAAATAGTTGTTAATGAAGGATTCACGGTACAGATACAGAACAATCGTCATTCCTGCTCCACCGACCCCGCCATCATTGCCGAGCAAGATTTGCGGTTCGGTAAACAGCTGCATACCGCCGATCGTGGAGGTGATGACCGTGAACAGAATTACAGGACGGAGTAGTGGAATCGTAATGCGGAAGAAGGACTGAGCGCCGGTAGCGCCGTCAATCTTAGCTGCTTCGTACAGATTCTGTGGAATGGCTTGAAGTCCGGCCAGATAGATGACGGCATTGTAGCCTGCCCAGCGCCAAATGACCATGGAGGCAATCGCCGTCTTAATTCCCCAGCCTGTATCTAGCCATTGCACCATGGGAATCCCGAAGAGATTAAGAATATAGTTGAATATGCCGTAATTGTTCGAGAACAGGGCAGCAAAGATAATCGATACGGCAACAATGGACGTGACGTTGGGAAGGAAGAAGCCGACCCGGAAGAAGGTCTTGAATTTGACGAATGGAGCGTGAAGCAGGAAGGCAATGACAAGGGCGATGAACAGCATTGGAACGGTGGAATAGATCCAGATAATGAAGGTGTTCCCAACCGCTTGCCAAAATTCCGGATCCGTCACCAGGTAGCTGAAGTTGTTCAATCCGTTATACGTCATTTCACCGATGCCGTCCCATTTCTGGAAGGCAAGATATAGAGAGAATCCGATCGGGAACAGACCGAATATGGCAAACACAATATAGAAGGGAGAAATGGCAGTGTATACGGCTCGATTTTTCCAGATTTCCGACCATAGCGATTCTTTTTTGGCTGTAGGCACATAGGATGAGCCTGTTTTCGGTTCCAGAGATTGCATATCGGTAGCCTCCTTTTGTAAGTGAGGAATACGTGCAGGTGGTTCCTATCGCTTCAATTCCCGTTCGATCCTTTGCAGCGCTTCATCAAAGGCTGTTTCCTGATTCAGATTGGCGATGTTCTTCAGCCAGCGGGTCATGATGCCATGCACGGCAGGGTAACGTTCGCCGAAGAAGGAGACTTTAACGTTGCTCGCCGATGCTGCAAATACTTCTCCGGTAACCTGACCGCCAAAAAATTCTTCTTCCTTCTGAACCGTTTCGCTGTCAAATACACCCGGTGTAGACGGGAAGAGGTTGAGATTGGATAGCGCTGTCTCTTGGTTCTCTGGGCTTTGCAGCCATTTGATGACCTCGAAGGCCTCCTGCGGATGCTCACTGGATTTAGGGATGGCGAGGAAGGAACCGCCGACATTTCCATCTCCGCCAGGTGCCCTTGCTACCCGCCATTTCCCTGCACTGTCTGGAGCCGCTTCAAGCAGTGGCTGCTTCATCCATACGGCACCGACATAGGAAGCGATCGTTCCTTTGTTAATTCCCGCATTCCATTCGGGTGTCCAGTGCTCAGCGTTTGCAATGAGGCCGTTATTGGAGAATGCAACAGCTGTATCCCATGCGTATTTGATCACCTCGTTCTGATCCCCGATGTACTGCCCATCCTCCGTAAAATATTTTTGCTCACTTTGCGAAATGATCTGATTGTAAACGTTATCAATATTGTCGGTCATAAATACCTTGCCATCAAAGGTCTCCTTGACCTTCAGGCCTGCATCAATATAGTCTTCCCAGGTAGACAGGGCCTGGCTGACCTCATCCGGATCGGTTGGCAGTCCGGCCTGCTCAAATAGATCTTGGCGATAGAAGAGTGCGGTGGGACCGGTATCCATCGGAAACGCGATCATTTTGCCGTTTGGCGTAACTCCTTGCTGCCATTTCCAGTCAAGATAGAGGTCTTCAACTTCGGCAGCTCCGAGCTCATATAAATCGTAGAATCGGTCCTCACTCGGAAAGAGCTCCATGACCCAGTCGTTCAGGGCAACGATATCGGGCTCTCCGGATTTGGCGGCAAGCGTGGTTTTCAGCTTCGATTTGAAATCACCGCCGATTTTTTGAGTGACCAAATTAATGTGTGGAAATTGTTCCTTTGCTTTTGCAAGAAGCCCATCATCAATACTTCGATTCCAATACCATAATGTAAGCGTTATCTTTTTGCTGGATACGGAAGAATCCTTAGATGCACCAAAGCTGCAACCGCTCATGACAAGCACAAAAATGAGACTGACAATAATCAAGGACGTCCGTTTCATAGATTTTCCCCCTTGGTAGTCTTCGTTTGTTACTCGCATAACTATGGATATGAGACAAGAAGAAAGATATGAGGTTTTTCTGTAGAATCTAAGATGTTTGTTACATAATACCATAAAATCCCCGAATTGTTAGTCGCTGAATCAATTTGGTATTTACATTTTAACGGCTGAGGAAATTATTCTAGTGGATATTGGTTTTATTGGTTTTCTGTGAATTAAGCATATACAAATAATTATTATTCTTAGTTGTTTACTCTGTTTTATATTGACAGGTGTGACTAATCTATTTTATAATTACTTACGTAAAGTAACTAAAGGAAATATGGCACATACCTTGTGGCAATTAATACGATAAATATATGGTTCCATATAGCGTACAAGTAAGACCTGAATTGGGGGAGCATAAATGATCACGAACGAAACGATCCAAACATTGAAAAATAAAATAAAGACGATCGGCGGCGATGAAGGCGAGAAGCACATCTATCTGGTCGGTCCTGTACATCTTTCGGTGAACATCGAGGATAATACATTAGAGTTCAAGTGGTATAGCTGGATCACCTCAGAGAAGCAGATGGATGAGCAGGAGCTCATCGCCTCCCTTGCAAATGCGCAGCTTGCTGATCAGCAGCAATCGAGTGTACTGGTGTATGGGGATTTTGATAACCATCCGGATGCGATGATACGGATGCACAGCATCTGCCATACGGGTGATATCTTTGGAAGCAAGCGCTGTGACTGCGGCTTCCAGCTGCAGGAGTCGATGAAGATGATCGCTGCTCACGGCGCAGGTGCAGTCTTCTATCTGGCCAATCACGAAGGACGCGGTATTGGCTTGTTCAGCAAGACGATGGCTTACCTGCTTCAGGAAGAGGGTTATGATACGGTCGATGCCAATCTGGCGCTTGGCTTTGCCGATGATCAGCGGGATTACAGTGAGGCCATCCGTGTGTTAAGAGCGCTGAGGGAAGAGCCGGTACGCCTGATTACAAACAATCCGCGCAAGCTAGCATCTCTGCAGAAGGCGGGAATGCTGGTAAGCGGCAGAGTTCCGCTCTGGGGTGATCGCTCGGCCTATAACGACAAGTACTTGAAGACAAAGGTGAGTCGATCGGGGCATTTGGAGGAAAATGCGGAATGGGTTCGAGATGTACTGCTGTCTTAATCAATCCTATCATGCTTCGAATGAAGAAAACCTGCTGAAAATTTCAGCAGGTTTTCTTATATCATGCTCTATTTGAAAGGAGGGCTAACTTGAATCAAATCATCAATTGACTTACATTTTCTTCTTGATCTCATCCTTGAGCGCTTCGGATTGGGTACCGAAGATAACTTGGACCGCACCGTTGCCTAGACGCATAATTCCCGCCGCACCCAGCTTCTTAAGCCCAGCGTCATTCACAACCTTCTCATCGCGAACGACAAGCCGCAGTCTTGTAATGCAGGCATCAATGCTCTCGATGTTATCAGCGCCGCCGAGTTGATGAAGCACTTTATCTGCCTTTGTGTCTCCTTCTGCAGAGTCAGAAGGTGCTGCAGGCTTATCAGAGGCATCTCCCGTTCCCGTACCTTCTACAAGTTCATCATCATCTTCTCGTCCTGGTGTCTTCAGGTTGAATTTGACAATAACGAAGCGGAACAGGAAGTAGTATACCACCCCGAACGCAAGCCCCACCGGTATGAGGAGCAGCGGATTCGTTGACAGCTTCATGTTGAGCAGGTAATCAATTAAGCCTGCGGAGAACGCGAAGCCCAGCTTGACGTCCAGCATATACATAATGAATCCGGATAAACCGGTCAGAACGGCATGGATGACATATAGTACTGGTGCCAGGAACATGAATGAGAACTCAAGCGGCTCTGTAATCCCTGTCAGGAAGGAAGCAATGGCCGAACCGATAAAGATCGAGCCTACCATTTTTCGCTTGGACGGCTTCGCGGTATGAATCAGCGCGAGCGCTGCTGCCGGCATGGCGAACATCATGATCGGGAAGAACCCGGACATGAACATCCCTGCTGTTTTGTCTCCTGCAAAGTAACGTGTCAGGTCACCGTGCACAACTTCTCCTGCCGCATTCGTAAAGTCCCCGATCTGGAACCAGGCGATCGAATTCAGAACATGGTGCAGACCGATCGG
Source organism: Paenibacillus provencensis (assembly GCF_042678545.1). Lineage (NCBI taxonomy): Bacteria > Bacillati > Bacillota > Bacilli > Caryophanales > Paenibacillaceae > Paenibacillus > Paenibacillus provencensis. Next base: position 246,045 of record NZ_JBHTKX010000002.1, read on the forward strand.
TACAAGCAGCCGGTTGGCCGTACCAAAGATAAATGCACCGATACCTTCAAGACTAACTACCCAATTACCAAACGCAGCAATCGCATCCTGAATTGGGCTCCATATCATACCGAGCAGTACGGCAAGCACAATAGTTGCGATTGAAGTAATGATGGGAACAAACCGCTTACCTGAGAAGAAGCCCAGCCATTCCGGAAGCTTGAGCGTATGGAATCGTTTATATAAATACGCAGCCAGCAATCCGGTCATAAATCCGCCAAGCACGCCTGTATCGAGCACAACATCATCCGGGATATATCCGAAGACAAGCGGAACCTGCTCCAGAACTTTTACCAGAATGAGATAAGAGATGACGGCAGACAGCGCGGCTACGGCATCCCCTGCGAGACCAATGGCAACACCGACGGCAAAAATAATTGGGAGATTGCCGAAAATCGTTCCTGCACCCGCATTCAGAAATGGGGTGATGAATTGGTTAATGAAACCGCCTACAGCTCCGAGCGGAATATCCTGTTGGTAGTCTATTAAAGCAAAAGCTTGGAGAATACCTGCTGCAGGCAGAGTGGCGACCGGAAGCATCAGCGACTTGCCGAGCTTTTGAAGACCTTTTAACATGCTTACTGCACTCCTTTTTGATTAGGATTTTTGCATAGTCGATTTAGCTTTCTTTTTGGGTTTTATGCAAAATCCCTAAATAGATGAAAAAAGTTTTCGTTAAATTGGTATAAAAACAGAAAAGTATTTTTGCGACACTTGCTATTATAACTATATTTGCGGAAGATGGAATAGGACTTTTGCATCTTGCATGTGCCCTGTATTGACTTCTTCACTTCAACCGGATAGATTAACTATGAAAAAGATCACTAAAATCAAGACTTTACGCCCGTTTTCTTTGAAAGCGCTTCATACGTATATGACAACAATTACCTTTATTAGGGGGAGGGCATATGGCTTTTCATTCGCTGCCTATTTTACCTGCCGTCAAGAGTATAAAAGAGCTGGAACGAGTATTAAACAGTCCTTATATGTATATCGTTCTTCTCGATTCTCATGTCGCTCAGCTGAAGCATATTGTTAAGCTTGCAGAGCAGCATGGCAAAAAGATACTTCTTCATGCCGATATGATCAATGGGCTCAAAAACGATGAGTACGCTGCCGAGTTTCTATGCCAAGAGATTCGTCCCGCCGGTCTCATTTCGACCCGTGCTGGGGTCATACGCGTTGCCAAGCAGAAGGGATTGATCGCGATTCAGCGCGTCTTTTTACTTGATACCATTGCACTTGAGAAGAGCTACGCACTGATCGAGAAGACTCAGCCCGACTATATTGAAGTTCTTCCTGGTATTATGCCCCATATTATCAAAGAAGTTTCATCCAGAACCGGAATACCGATATTTGCGGGCGGCCTGATCCGGACCGTAGAGGATGTAGATAATGCCATGCAGGCGGGAGCCACATTTGTAACCACATCAAATCATGAGCTTATCGCTCACTATCAAAATAGCGCCGTTTAACAGGAGGTAGAGCAGATGGAACAGTACATCATGTCATTAGATCAAGGAACAACCAGCTCGAGAGCCATTCTATTCAATAAAAAAGGGGAGATCGTATACACCGCTCAGCGGGAGTTCCCTCAATATTTCCCACAGCCCGGGTGGGTTGAACATAACCCCAGTGAGATCTGGAGCTCGATTCTCGCTGTCATTGCGACTTGTCTGGCAGAAGCGGAGGTGAAGCCTTCCCAGATCGGCGGAATCGGAATAACGAATCAGCGGGAGACAGCGGTCGTGTGGGAGAAGGACACCGGTCATCCGGTGTATAACGCGATTGTATGGCAATCCAGACAGACGGCGGATATTTGCGCGGATCTAAAAGCCCAAGGACACGAAGATATGATTCGTCAGAAGACAGGGCTGCTCATCGATCCTTACTTCTCCGCAACGAAGGTCAGATGGATATTAGATCATGTGGAAGGTGCAAGAGACAGAGCAGAGCGGGGCGAGCTGCTGTTCGGGACCATAGACAGCTGGCTGATCTGGAAGCTGTCAGGCGGTACAGCCCATGTAACCGATTATTCAAATGCTTCCCGCACCATGATGTATAACATTCATGAGCTGGAGTGGGATCAGGAAATATTGGATCTGCTTGATATTCCAAGAGCGATGCTGCCCGAGGTGCGCGGATCTTCCGAAGTGTATGCACATACGGTTCCGTATCATTTCTTCGGCTCACAGGTCCCGATTGCAGGTGCTGCAGGAGACCAGCAGGCTGCACTGTTTGGTCAGGCTTGTTATGAAGAAGGCGCAATCAAGAATACTTACGGTACAGGCTGCTTTATGCTGATGAATACGGGAGAACGGGCCATTAATTCACAGCATGGACTCATTACGACGATTGCGTGGGGGATTGATGGCAAGATTGAATATGCTTTGGAGGGCAGTATTTTTGTAGCGGGCTCGGCGATTCAGTGGCTGCGAGACGGGCTTCGCATGATTAAAGACTCCAAGGACAGCGAGCTGTATGCCTCCCGTGTGGATTCAACGGAAGGCGTATATCTGGTGCCTGCCTTCGTTGGACTGGGGAGTCCGTATTGGGACAGTGAGGTTAGAGGTGCCGTATTTGGGCTGACACGTGGAACGAGCAAAGAGCATTTTATTCGTGCCACGCTGGAATCACTGGCCTATCAGACGCGGGATGTACTGAATGCGATGCAGCAGGATTCCGGAAATACCCTTGCTAAGCTTCGAGTCGATGGTGGAGCGGTGAAGAACAATCTGCTGATGCAGTTCCAGAGCGATATTCTGGGTGCCCCGGTAGAACGGCCGGTCATCAGTGAGACAACGGCGCTCGGAGCGGCTTATCTTGCTGGCCTTGCCGTTGGATTCTGGAGCAGCAGGGAGGAGATATGTGAGCAGTGGGCATCGGAGCGGATATTTGAGCCGGGGATGGCTGAAGAGCAGAGAGAGCGGCTGTATGCAGGCTGGCAGAAGGCTGTGGAGGCTGCGATGGTATTTAAGGTGTAGATGTATGAGATGACGGTGAAAGAAAAGATGGAAGAGATGTAGTGCAGGACCGTTCCTGTGCTGCTCCGGTAGTGAATATTCCGTACGATCGTTCTTGGACAGGAATGGCAGTGAACTAGGTTATAAGGAAGCCATTCCTGTCCAAATACGACCGCTGTCGCTTCTTCCTGAATTATTCACTTCCTCCGCAAGTGGAACCGTCTATATGGAGCAATCCCCTCCTCAAACTGGGGGAGGGGAAAGTTAGAGTCCGGCTCGGCAATTCGCGGCCGGACTTTATTTTTGGTAGGGTTCATTTGAGCTGCTCCGGTAGTGAATAATCCGTACGATCGTTCTTGGACAGGAATGGCAGTGAACTAGGCTATAAGGAAGCCATTCCTGTCCAAATACGACCGCTGTCGCTTCTTCCTGAATTATTCACTTCCTCCGCAAGTGCAACCGTCAGTAAGCAGCCCCCCCTCCTCAAACTGGGAGAGGGGAAAGTTAAAGTCCGGCTTGGCAATTCGCGGCCGGACTTTATTTTTGGTAGGGTTCATTTTGACTTGCGTAATGAACTAGAACTAGAGCTGCAAGAGCTATAGAGTAGAGAGCTAAAAAAGAACTAAGAGCGATGCCAGAGAGGGACGGTTCTTGAGCTGCTCCGGTAGTGAATAATCCGTACGATCGTTCTTGGACAGGAATGGCAGTGAATGGGTTATAAGGAAGCCATTCCTGTCCAAATACGAACGCTGCGCTTCTCCCTGAATACTTCACTCCCTCCGAAAGTGGAACCGTCAGTAAGCAGCACCCCCTCCTCAAACTGGGAGAGGGGAAAGTTAAAGTCCGGCTTGGCAATTCGCCGACCGGACTTTGTTTTGGCTCTGGTTCATTTGACTGCATAATGAACCAGAGCTAAAAGATGGGGTATGTTTATTGTTTGTTGAATGGTTTACACCAAGTACTTGTTCTTAAGCTGTGTTCTTTCTTCCTCTGTAATGCCAAGGCCCTTGTGGAGGTAGTTCTCGAATGATCCATAGTTATCGTCGATGGCCTCCAGTGAAGCCCGTATGAAAGCTGCCTTCATCATCTCCGGTACTTCTCCGTTCCAGTCTTTCTTCATCTCTTCAGGCAGTTGATCGATATGATCCTTGTTATTTCCGGAGAGGAAACGCTGCAGGAGTCCATCTATCGCTAGATTGGTCAGCTCGTAATCTTCAATGACGACCTCGCGAGGTACGCCAAGCGTCAGAAGAATCAGTGCGCATACGACTCCAGTACGGTCTTTACCGGCCGCACAGTGGAACAAGGAAGTACCACGATCTTCTGTTAGAAGCTCATGCAGAATGAGGGAGCATTTGTTAGTGTTCAAGATCATCGCCTTATAGCCTGCATTCAGATCAAGTCCAATCTTCTGCATCTCTTGCGGACTCGCTTCCGCCATGAAAGGGATATTGGTGTTGATCGCTTTACCAATTGCAGGACTCGGGCGGCTCGCGACTTCAAAATCACTGCGAAGATCACAGATCCAATCGATTCCCAGCGCATCTGCGGTCTTCAGATCCTGTTCACTTAGTTCATGCAGATCTGCGGAACGCAGGAGCATTCCCCAGCGAGTTGTCCGTCCATCTTCTGTATGATATCCCCCCATATCACGGAAATTAACGACGCCATCGGTATGAATCATCCGGTCGGTTACGGTCGTAACGGAGCCGTCGTTAAACTTCACATGATAATAGCTTCGCCCAGGGAGTGGTGTTCTTGTAAAGGATGCACCTACCGGCTCAATCTGAACCTCAAGCGGTGTGCTATTGTTCTCATCAAATTCAGGACTTGCAGAGAGGTAGATCGCTTCAGCCTCAAGGCTCTCTGGCATATTCCAGGCGAGTGTAATGATATTATTGCTGGTGTATTTCGCTTGCACGATAGGTCCTTGCTCTAATGAGGGGTTGAATGTTGACATCATAAATCCTCCTTCGGATTTCACGTTAGTATCATTAAACAAATCTGCTAACTCTTACGTGTCTTAAGCTTCATTTTGTACCGGTTTGCAATAAATTCCACGCTGAACACCATGACGAAGACGACCAGGCCGACAAACAAAGCTGCCGCAAAATTGTACGATTTCATCGCATGCGTCATTTCAAATCCGATCCCGCCGGCACCGACTGCACCGAGGATGGTGGATTCAGCAATACCGCCTTCGAGCTGAAGCACACACCAGGCAATGAACGCCGTCTTCACAGTCGGCAGGATTCCTTGCATTACGATCTGGAGCCAGCTGGCACCGGTTGCCCGCATCGCCTCAAGTACGCCCTTGTCGATCTCCTCAAGCGACTGTGCGAATACCTTGACGAGCATGCCTGCGGCAGAGACGGCGATGGCCAGTACCCCTGGAAGCGGACCAAGTCCGACAGACACGATGAATATGAGTGCCCACACAATAGTAGGAATCGCGCGCAGCAGGGAGGCTGCGCTTTGGATCACCCATGCAAGCAGCGGATGAGGTGTAAGGTTGCTCGCCGCGAGAAAAGACAGGAAGAATGCAATGACAATGCCAAGCACTGAGCCGATAATGGCCACCTGCAGTGATTCTACTGCAGCAAGCAGGACATGCTTCCAATCGGAGAAGTCAGGAGGGAACATCGTTCCCATATAACCCCACAGCTTCGTGAAGCCTTCGGCGATCTTGGCGTAATCGAACTGCAGCTGCAGGAGACTGAATACAAACAGTATAGCAACCAGCGGAAGACCGATCACAAGCAGCTTGTCTTTCTTCGGCTTCGGCGGCTCGACGGCCGATGTCATCACCGTAAAGGATGATTTATGTTCGTTTAGCTGCATACTCATATGATCCGCTCCCTTACGCGATTGGTAATCGTTTCAACGATAAGGACGATGACGAGCACGAGCAGAACGGCCATGCTGGCTTCCTGGTACTGAAACAATTTCAATTTCGATTGCAAAATAAATCCGAGACCTCCTCCGCCGACCATGCCGACGATCGTGGAGGCGCGTACGTTAATTTCAAAGTTGTATAAGGTCCAGCCTATAAATCCGGGCAGAAATTGCGGAACAACGGCTTGAGACAGCACTTGAAAATAGCTTCCGCCAGATGCACGGACGGCTTCAACCTGTCCCATATCAATCTCTTCAAGCACTTCGGCGAAAGAGCGGGTCAGCATCCCGATCGAGATCAGGATCAGCGACATCGTTCCTACGACCGCACCGAGTCCAAACGCAGCGACAAGCAGGATGGTCCAGATAATAACCGGAATATTCCGGAAGAGTGAAGTCGCCGCTCGAACGAATACTTGCAGGTAAGGATGCGGACTCGTTGTGGCAGCAGCCAGGAAGGACAATAGTCCAGCAACAACAGATCCGATAACCATCGCAACGACGCTCATATATAATGTCTGCAGAGCAGGCTCGACGAGCTGGGACAGGGATGAGAAGTCCGGCGGTAAAAAGTCGAAAAAGATAAATCGGAAGCTCTCGCCAACTCCTGTAAACAGAGCTCCCAGTGTAAACTCAGCACCGATGGAGGACCAGATGATGAGCGCAAGCAGCACGATGACAAACAGTATCGTTTGGGTGCGTTTCATTTTACGGGCAGATTGCATTTGTGCCGCATTCATGTCAGGCGGTCTCCTTCACTTGGGGATTGGTCTGGTTGTAGATCAGCCGGATCATATCATCCGTAAGCTCATCTGGTGTTCCATCGAATACTTTGGTTCCTTTATGGATGCCGATAATACGGGATGCATATTTCTTCGCAATGTCTACCTGATGCAGATTGCATAGACAGGCAATGCCTTCCTCATTACAGATCGTGTACAAATAGTTCATGATCGTTTCCGATGAAGCGGGATCAAGACTCGCGATAGGCTCATCTGCCAGAATCAAATCGGGTCTTTGCGCAAGTGCGCGGGCAATACCTACCCGCTGCTGCTGTCCACCGCTCAGCTCGTCGGCCCGCTTGTACATCTGTTCGAACAAACCGACGCGCTGCAGCATTTTTTTCGCAGCTTCTGTATCTGATTTGGAGAAGAGGCCAAGGGCTCCCTTGAACGCATTCATGTAGCCCAATCGGCCATGAAGCACGTTTCTTAGTACGGACACACGGGTGACAAGATTATATCCTTGAAAAATCATACCCATATGACGGCGCAATTCGCGCAGCCTTTTGCCCTTAATCCCCATGGTCTCGCTGCCTTTAAACTGAATTTTGCCGTTTGTTGGCTCAATCATGCGGTTCAGGCTGCGAAGCAGGGTGCTTTTTCCTGCTCCGCTCGGCCCGATGACGACAACGAATTCTCCTGGATTAATCGTAAGATCGAGGTTATCAAGCGCCTTTGTTCCGTCTGGATATACTTTGGATAAACCTTCCACTTGTAGTAGTGTCATATTAAAAAATCCTCCTCACGTTTCAAATACTCCGCTTATTTGCTTAACAGTTCTTCTGGAGACATATCAAGAGCCTCTGCTACATCACGAATCGGATCAAAATCGCTGTCACTGCCTTCTACAAAACGAGCAGCACCCACACTTTCCAGGAAGCTAGGGTTTTTCTCATGATAACCTACCATAAGCTCACGCAGCTGTGTTACTAGTTCTTCAGGCAAATCGTGACGATATAATAGCGGTGCTCCGCCGACAATCGGCTCTGATTCAGCAATGACACGGAAATCATCTTCATTCACAAGACCGGATTCTGCCATCATTGGCACCATGAGGCTTGAAGTACCGATCGCATCTGCATTGCCGTTAGCCAGCGCAAGCAGGGACTTATCATGTCCGCCGGAGAAAGCTACACTGCCGAAGAAGGAATCCAGTTCTTCATTCGTCAGGCCAAGCTCTTTCATCAGAGTTGCACGCGGGTACAGATTTCCGGATGTGGAAGCCGGATCAGCAAACAAGAAATCTTTTCCTTCGAGATCTTGTACCGTTTGATAAGGGGAATCCTTCTGAACCAGGATCACGGTATTTGATGGTTGATCACTTTCTGAACGGACAAGCAGCTTGGCATTAGCACGTTCCGTAGCAATGATATATCCGAATGGGCCGATCAGCCCGATTTCAATTTTGCCTGCACGCAGTGCTTCAATAACCATGTTGTAATCTTCAGCCACAAAAATTTCAGCAGGAATGCCGGTTGCTTCTGTAATGTCTGCGGCTAGCTGATCCTGCGAACGGTTCATCTCGCCTTCTTCACTTGGCATCATGCCGATTCGAATCACTTCAGGCATCCCTCCCTCACCCTCAGCAGAGGTTGAGCCTGCTTCGGCTCCGCAGCCGGACAGAATAACGAGCATAAGTACAAGTGATACGATCAAGCTTTGACGACCCCTATTTTTTAACATGATATATCCTCCCGATTTTGAAGTTCATATTCTGTGGTACACAAGTAGGATACAAGTTGAATGTAAGAGGAATGTCTTGGCAATTTTGAGGATTTGTAAAATATTTGGGAGGGTTGCGGCAATTCTACGCATACTGTTAAGATGAGGTAAAATGATTCATATATAATAGATATTTTGTTCGAATTATGATAACAATCGAGTGTGAGTATAAGTCATGGGCAGAAAGGGACTACATAAATGATGAAGAAAAACTCGCTGGTTGATACGGCATACACGCTGCTGCGTGATCAAATCGTCCGAGGTGAATTAATGCCGGGTACACTGCTGTCGGAGAATGAGCTGTCTGTAGAGTTTCAGATGAGCCGGACGCCTGTCCGTCATGCGATTGCTCGTCTCGAATCGGAAGGATATGTAACAGCACTGAAGAATCGCGGAGTGCTGGTCAGGGAAATCAACAGCAAGGAGTTCATTGATTTGAATGAACAAATTCAATCCATGCTCTTCTACTGCTTTCAAGTGATGAAGGACCGCAGCAGAGATATTTATATAGATCTTGAATCACTGGCTGCCCATGTAGAGGCACAGCGGCTTGCAGAACAGAATAATGATTATGCGACTTATATTGATCATCATTTTCTGTTCATGAGGGAGATCGTAGAGTCGATTGGTAACAGCGTAATGCTGAGTACCTTTGACTCCTTCAAGGATAAACTAGGTATGTATGCCATGGTTCGGTTCAAGCTTACACCCAACATTAAGCATTATAGTGCGATTGGAATTAATCGGGATACACTGAAGGTGATAGCGGAGCAGGATTATGATGCTGCCCAGGCGGTTGTGCTGTCGCTGGGCCGTTTGTCGAGGGAGCGAATGCTGGCTACTGGACAGTTCTAGTGAAAGAGAGCAGAGCATTCTTTTTCGTCAATGGAGCAAGAATGGACACACTTTCAAACAAAGGCCAAAGAAGGCCAAAGGCCGCAATATAAAATGTCATTTACCAGTTAGAGGTTTGCATAACGGGTAACCCGTGTTATGATAGTCGTAACAAGTTAATAGTTGTCAGGAGACGAGGAGAGACCGCGATTACATTTGAAGGCGCTATGCCGATAATGTTTATTTCGTGGTCTCTTTTTCTGTTTCTGTTTATAAATACAAGAAGCGGAGGTCATACGCATGACAGGATTTGCTGAACTGAACAGAACGGACGCCATAGCGGCGATGGGTAAGGATCAATTTGATTTATTGATTATAGGAGGCGGAATAACAGGGGCTGGTATCGCACTGGATGCCGTGACTCGGGGGATGAAGGTCGCTCTCGTTGAGATGCAGGATTTCGCTGCAGGCACATCCAGCCGTTCCACCAAGCTCGTGCATGGAGGACTGCGTTATTTGAAGCAGCTGCAGATCGATGTTGTGGCTGAGGTCGGCAAGGAACGTGCCATTGTATATGAGAATGGACCTCATGTGACGACGCCCGAGTGGATGCTGCTCCCCTTCTATGAAGGGGGGACATTTGGCAAGTTCATGACCTCCATTGGGCTTCGTGTCTACGATTTTCTGGCTGGGGTGAAGCGAAGCGAGCGACGGGTCATGCTCAGCAAGGAGAAGACGCTCAGCAAGGAGCCTTTATTGAAGAAAGAAGGAATGCTGGGCGGCGGCTACTACGTGGAATACCGGACGGATGATGCGAGACTGACGATTGAAGTCATGAAGGAAGCCGTGAAGAACGGTGCTCTCGCTGTCAACTATGTCAAGGCGAACTCGTTTGTTTATAAAGACGGCAGGGTGTGCGGTATCCATGCGAAGGATCTGATCGGAGGCTCCGACTTCACCATTCATGGAGCTAAGGTTGTGAATGCGGCTGGACCATGGGTCGATGAACTGAGAGAGAAGGATCAATCCAAGCAAGGGAAAGTGCTTCAGCATACAAAAGGCATTCATCTTGTCATCGACCAAAGCCGGTTTCCACTGAAGCAGGCGATCTATTTTGATACACCGGATGGACGAATGGTATTTGCCATTCCACGTGACGGCAAGGCGTATGTAGGTACGACGGATACCGTATACAAGGGTGAGCTCGCGAATCCCGTGATTGAGAGAGAAGATGCCGAGTATGTCATTAAAGCGATCAACTACATGTTTAGTGATCTGGACATTACGATTGATGATGTCGAATCCGGCTGGGCGGGTATTCGTCCCCTTATTTTTCAGGAAGGGAAGAGCGCCTCGGAAATATCACGGAAGGACGAAATTTGGCAGTCTGCTTCGGGCCTCATTACGATTGCAGGAGGCAAACTGACCGGTTATCGCAAGATGGCGGAGAACGTTGTGGATTTGACCGCGAAGTTGCTGCATAACGAAGGAAAAGGGCCTTTCAAGGCATGTCAAACTATCCGTATGCCGATATCGGGCGGCCAAGTCGGCGGAAGTGCAGGCTATCCTGCGTATGTTCAGCGTATGACGGAAATCGGTATGCGGCATGGACTGACACATGCGGATGCGGCACGGCTGTCACAGATGTACGGGGCGAATGCAGAACGGTTATTCCAGCATACAGAAGGAAGTGAATATTCTCTTGGCGTAAACCTGCCGATTGAGGTGCTCATGCAGCTGAATTATGCAATGAAGGAAGAGATGGCCGTAACGCCAGCCGACTTTTTCATCCGCCGCACAGGAGCGCTCTTCTTCCATATGGATTGGGTTAAGAAATATAAGACTCCCGTCATTGAATACATGGCGATGGTATATGGATGGACAGATGTCGAGCAGCAAATCTACACACAGGAGCTCGACCAGCTTATTACAGAGGCCAAGCCGGCAGCAGGCTAAAACCATCAGACCATATGAGCAATCCAGGATAATGTGACTCTGTCACACTTATCTCATGTCTCATGTCTCATGTCATATGCCGCAGTGCACCCATGCCAGCCGCTTATACACAATAGCGGTGATTAAGATGCCCTCGAAAAAAGGGCGTTTTTGTATCAATACTAGCGTATATCTAGTTGAAGCGTTTCAATGCTGCTAGTGCAGCAGGTTATCCATTGTTCACATAGAGATCAGAGCCTAAATTTGTTATCCTTAATAAGGAAATGATGATAACATACGGAGGCGTTTCATGGGTTGTCTAGGCTGACTGTTTGTACCGATCATTGTGTAATCGCTATCTTAACTTGAAAAGGGGAATTTGAAGATGACACTCAGAATTGGAATTATAGGCACAGGCTGGTTCAGCAAGGTGCACGCCGGGATTCTGCAGCAGATGGAGGGCGTTAAAGTTCAGGCAATCCTTGGGACAAGCTTGGAGAAGGCAGACCGAATGGCAGCAGAATATGATGCAAATGGATACGATCAGCTTACGGACATGCTGGATGCTGAACAGCTGAATGCGGTATATATTTGTGTTCCGCCAATGTCTCATGGTGAGATCGAGCTCGCACTTATTGAACGAAACATCCCGTTTCTGGTTGAAAAGCCGCTGGCGACCGATCTTGCTCTGCCACAGAAGATGGATGCTGCCATTCGGGAGAAGAGGCTGCTGACATCGGTGGGCTATCATTTCCGTTATCAGGAGACAGTGGAACTGCTCAGGAAGGATCTGGCCGGGCAAACCATCGGCATGGCAAGTGGAGCATGGAATGGAGGCATGCCGGGAGTAGCTTGGTGGCGGCGCCAGGAAGGATCAGGCGGACAATTTATTGAACAAACGACGCATATTGTGGATTTGCTGAGATATGTAGCCGGAGAAGTAGTGGAAGTCCAGGCAATGTACGCAAACCGGAGTCTCCACGAGCTGCATGAAGGTGTAAGCGTGCCTGATGTAGGAACGGTCAATTTACGGCTTGGTAACGGTGCGGTAGCGAATATTTCCAATACATGTATTCTGCCGGATGGTGTGCCGGGTAGTAGCGGGCTGACCTTCTATTCATCTCATGGTGTATGGGATTGGAATCCGGAGAGGCTGCAAATTGCTCAGCCCGAACCTGCAGGAATGACGACAGTAGAGAATAAGGGTAACGCATACCTGCTGGAAAATGAAGCCTTCATCCATGCACTGCGCACAGGCGATCGAAGCCGTATCCGCTCGGATTATTCGGACGCGGTTCGTACTCAAGCGGTCACTGTTGCTGCCCTGAAGTCTGCGGAAACAGGGGAACGCGTATCACTTCTATGACCTTCAGTGTTCAGTGAATGTACTTTCGACATATCGAACAGCCCTGCGCAGATACAAATCTCATTCATTCCGCACAGGGCTGTTCTTCATCAATCTATCAAGAGCAGCCGAGAGTACTCCGGCTTCTATAAGCGGTGAGGTGAATCGGCAAGCGTTGATAAGTGGCGGGAGTATTCATATAATCCACTGGGTGGACCATTCGTAAATTTCTTTAATGACAGGCTCAATTGCGAGGCCCTTATCCGTAAGCTCATATTCGACACGGGGAGGGATTTCCGGATACATTTTGCGGGTAACAATACCGGTCAGTTCCATCTCCTTCAGTCTCTCGGACAGCAGCCTTCCGCTGATGGCCATAGCAGCTTCCAGCTCCGTAAAGCGTTTCGGACCAGATAGCAAATGATACATGATGAGGACAGCCCATTTCTTGCCTAAGAGGTTCATCGCCTGGGTAATCGGGCATAGCTCGTTGTTTTGGGGCTCCATGAGATCACCTCGAATTTTGTTAGAACAGGTACTTATAGATACATATAACTCTATTATACTAGATAATCCGTTTCGGTGGGAAAGTCGGAATAAACGAAACCCTCCCGATATTACCGAGAGGGTCATTGTGATTCATAGGGCTCATTATAATTAGAGAAGCTTCTTGAGCTGAGATACACGGCCTTGACTAATTCCTAATTTCTCAGCGATTTGATTTTGTGAAATACCTGGATTGCCCTCTATAATTTCTTTCATCCTGCGAAGCATCTGGGCTGTCTTGGGACGTACATCACGGGCAAATTCATCCGATCCAGTAGAATAAAGATGTTTATGTACAGCTGATGACCCTGCGTATTTCGGATCTGTAAACTGGGATAAGCGTTGCTCTTGATTAGAATTAGTCGAACTTTGTCGATTTGATAGAGGCATGTCCACCGAATGATCCGTAAACTTCAGTTCCCGGGCACAGCTCTTGCAAATAAATTGTTCTTTGAAATACATCTCCGTGTCCACATTTCCACAAAAAATGCAAAGAGTGGACTTGTATTTACGAAGAATCAATTCTTTACCTTCAATAAAAAACTCCAGCGGATCTCCGATATCGATCTCCATTGTATCGCGCATTTCCTTTGGAAGAACAATACGGCCAAGACGGTCGAGCGCTCTTTTCATACCGGTTCTTTTCATGGGTAATCTCCCCCGCTAATCAGCAGATATTATCATTTCTTCATTTTAAGGGAAGAATGTACTGCAATACAATAGGTTTTTTCAATAATTAGCCAGTAATATAGATTAATATTATAGAAATACCGAAAATAAGGGGGAGACCATGAGTGTAACGAGAGCGGCGAGAACCATGGAAATGCTCGATATCGTTCCTGTCAGCGGGCTGTATTCAAATGCTTTGGAAGTCCCAGTACCGTGCGCACTTGTGCCATAAGCGATTCCTCTAGCAATTTCTCCATCGATTTTCAGCCATTTTACCACATTGGGTCCGATTAGCATTCCGGTGAGACCTGTAATGACAACGAAAACAGCTGTTATTTGCGGAATACCGTCGATCATTGTCGAAATATCCATTGCTATCGGTGTTGTGATGGAGTGAGGGAACAGACTGGATTCCAGCTCAGTGCCCAGATTAAACAATCTCGCTGTAATCAAGGTGGAGATGATTGCTGTGAGCGAGCCGAGTGTAACCCCAACTGCAATCTCTCGCCAGTTCTTCTTCAAAGCTTCAAAGTGCTTGTAGAGCGGTATCGCAAAAGCGATGGTCGCTGGCTGAAGCAGCAGTGTAATCAGACTGCCTCCCTCGTTATATGCCTCATAAGGAGTGCGGGTTAGAAGCAGAACGACCACAATCACCGCAGGTACAATGAGCAGTGGAGAGAGGTAGACCTTAGGGAATTGTTTATACATTTTTTTGGCCAGCAGATATATGGCTATTGTTAACAGGAGACATAACAGGGCTGTCATACCGAGCAGCCTCCTTTCTTCTCGTGATGGCTTGAGCTGCAAGTCCAGAGACGGCCATGACGATAAATGTGCTGATGAGAATGACGAGCAGAATGCTGAGACCGCTCTGCTTCATGAGATTCAGATGATTCATGATGCCGACAGCGGAAGGAATGAAGAATAGCAGCATTTCAGCAAGAAGCCAGCTGGCACCGGCCTCGATCCAGCGCAGCTTAACGATACCTGTCTTCAATAACAGGAACAGCAGCAGCATGCCGATGATGGAGCCGGGGATCGGTAGCTGCAAGAGCTGTGCGATCCCATTTATCAGAAGTGAGATGAAGAGCAGAACCACGACTTGAGATACGATAATTACCGTTTGTTTCATGAGATGAGTCCGCCTCCTTTATATTAACGATGTCTTCAATTCGTTGTATATCATCTTAGAATGTATCTTAGTGGTTACTGAAATTTTACATGATTCATTTTCATGAGTAAAATGCATAATAAGCATGCCTACCATTCCATTTTTCTATAGAAGGAGATCTTAATTCGATGGATATTCGGCATTTGCAATATTTTCTCGAGGTGGCAAGACAGCACAGCTTCACGAAAGCGGCTCAGGTGCTGTTCATTACGCAGCCAACCATCAGCAAGACGGTCAAGAGCCTTGAGGATGAGCTCGGTGTGACCTTGCTTGACCGTTATGGCAAGAACGTGAAGCTGACCGATGCAGGTGAGGTGTTCGCCCGACAAGCCCAGGAGATTGTGACTTCATTCCACAATTTGTCTTCCGAGCTGGATGACCTGATGAATTTGAAAAAAGGGCATATTCGCATTGGGCTCCCGCCCATGATCGGCGCTTCTTTTTTTCCAAAAGTGATTGGAGCATTCTATAAGCAGTATCCGAACATTACAATCCAGCTATTTGAGGATGGGGGAAAGAAGGTCGAGAATGACATCCTTACGGGCGCACTGGACGTGGGGGTAACAGTACTGCCTGCAGATGAGTCTTTGTTTGATAGTTATATCTTCGTTGATGAGTCGCTGCGGGCTGTACTTCACCCATCGCATCCATTGGCAGAACAGGATGAAATTGGGCTTACCGAGCTTAGCGAGGATGGATTTATTCTGTTCCGGGAGGATTTTACACTGCATGACCGGATTATTGGAGCTTGTCAGAAGGCAGGATATCAGCCGCGAATTATTTATGAGAGCGCACAGTGGGATCTGATCAGCAACATGGTTGCCGCCGGACTTGGGGTTGCTCTCCTGCCGGAGACGATATGCAGGGAGCTTCGCCAGGAGGAGGTAAGGATACTCAAGCTGAGGGAGCGGATTCCGTGGGATCTCGGGATGGTGTGGCGCAAGGATCGCTACCAGTCATTTGCGGTACGAGAGTGGATTGCTTTCTCGGAGAAAATGCTTAAGCCCAAGGACTAAACAGAAGGTATATTCCCTGATACAATGACTTTGAAGTAAAGAATAAGAAATAATCAGATATTTTAAGGAGGAACGCCTTAATGAAACTGCGTGTATCTGCAGTGCAATACAAGCTACAGACCATTACCAGCTTTGAGCAGTTTGCAGCCCAAGTAGAGCATTATATAAAGACTGCTGAAGAATTTGATGCCGAGTTTATCCTGTTTCCCGAGTTTATGACAACACAGCTGATGTCCATCGGAGATAAGGACGGCAATGCACTTGGTATCGAGGATTTGCCGAATTTTACGGAGGCTTACGAGGCTTTGTTTACGAAGCTCGCCAAGCAGTACAGTGTTCATATTATCGCAGGCACCCATGTCATCAAGAAAGATGACAAGCTGCTGAATACTGCACATCTATTTTATCCGGATGGTCGAATCGGCCGGCAGCCGAAGCTGCATATCACGCCTACGGAAGTGAAGGAATGGAATATGGGAGCGGGCGAGGGACTAACGGTATTTGAGACGGATAAAGGAACGATTGCCGTGCTGACCTGCTACGATATCGAGTTTCCTGAAATTGTCCGTATGGCCAAAGCCAAGGGAGCGGATGTGATCTTCTGTCCTTCTTGTACGGATGACCGTCACGGATTCTATCGCGTACGATACACAAGCCATGCGAGAGCTGTAGAGAACCAAGTATATGTGGTTCTGACCGGAACCGTTGGAAGCCTGCCGACCGTTGACTTCATGCGGGCCAATTATGGCCAGGCTGCGATTATTACGCCGAATGATATTCCGTTTCCACCGCGTGGAATTATGGCCGAGGGGGAAATCAATGGCGATATGATCGTAACTACGGATCTGGATCTTGATCTGCTCTATGAAGTGCGGGAGCGCGGAGCGGTTACAACCTGGCGTGACCGCCGGGTGGATCTGTACCCGGACTGGTAGAGAGGGCAGGTGAGCTTGGCGGTGTATCGTAAAGAAATGTATATTCTAAGTGAGGGTAAGCCGGTTCCTGTCGTAGTTCGGAATTACACCGAGACCGACTTTGATGAGCTGATTGCTATCCAGGCAGAATGCTTTCCGCCGCCATTTCCATCAGAGCTGTGGTGGAGCAAAGAACAGCTGAGCAGCCATATTACCTTATTTCCACAAGGTGCGCTTACGGTTGAGGTGGACGGCATACTAGCCGGTTCAATGACGGGGCTTCGCACGAGGTTTGACCAGGCACATCCTGAGCATACTTGGGCAGAAGCAACCGATGAAGGTTATATTCGAAATCACCAGCCTGATGGTGATACATTATATGTCGTAGATATAAGCGTCCGTCCTGCTTATCGCAAGCTCGGAATTGGACAGCTGCTTATGCAATCCATGTACCATGTCGTTATACAGGAAGGCGCTCTGCGACTTCTGGGAGGCGGCAGAATGCCTGGGTATCATATAGTAGCGGACAAGATGAGTGCTGCGGAATACCTGTCTGCGGTCGTTGGCGGTGAGCTTCGTGATCCCGTCATTTCTTTCTTGCTGCGCTGTGGACGGACACCTGTGGCCGTCACCGAGAATTACCTGGATGATGAGGAATCTTGTCACTATGGAGCACTGATGGAATGGCGTAATCCGTTTAAGTAAAACGGAATTGATGCCAAGCCTGGAATTGAAAATTTGGCCTAGTAATCAAACTGAATGAGGAGGTAGTCATTATGGAATATATTCGTATTGTCTCTATCAAGGATCCGCTCTTTGCACAAATGCATGAGCTGATGCAGGAGGTATTTCCCCCGGAGGAGGTGCTTGAATTCTCGCTGTGGGAAGATCCATTAAAGGATCCGGGTATCCGGGTATTCGTTGCGGTGCTGGATGACAAGGTGGTTGGAGCAACGGAATACCGCTATTATCCGGACTGGAATGTAGCTATGACCGATTTTACGATCATCGGGCGTGATGGACTCGGGATCGGACCGTTTCTGGCCAATGCGCGCCGGCGCGATCTGAGAAGCCTGGCACAAGCGGAAGGCAAGGAGCTCTTCGGCATGTTTGCCGAGATCTATAATCCCTATATATCGGATGAGCATGAATTTGGGGGCATCAAGTCGATGAATCCTTATGTCCGTAGAGAAGTGCTGTCGCACTTGGGTTATAAAAAGATTGATTTCCCTTATGTCCATCCTTCATGGCAAGGTGATGGACAGGCGGTCGGCGGGCTTGATCTGTGCTTCATGCCGACCGACGATACACTAAAGGCAATATCCAGCAAGCTGGTAGCGAACTTCCTGAAGCGTTATTACGCAGTGCTGCCTGTAAAGCCGGCTGAGTGGACATCCATGGTGGATAAGCTGGATGAGCAGGAGGAGCTGGCGCTGCTTCCGCTCTAAATGGCTTCCATAGCGAAGCTGAATGATATACGGACAGATATTATGCTTAGCTTGAAGCAGATATCTGGGATGAATATAGAATAGAAATAAGCCTTCTGCTGCTGGCAGAGGGCTTATTTCTTATTATTATATTATTGTATATTTATCATTCCTCTGTTTGAGTGCGCTCAGGCAGCTGTGTTACATAGCTGTATGAATAATGAACTAAGGCAAGGGCTCGTTCGTATTGATCTTGGCTTACGTCAGGGAGCCCTGTTCCCGACACTTCCTTCGCTAGTAGAGGATCTTCAGGCAGCTGAAGGGAATCTATAAATTCCTTGGATGCTGTTTCTTCAATCTCGGGCAGCTTATGCTGCGTGCCATCTTCAAATCCACTGCCGGGGATGAACATTCCCTCCTGGCTGATGAATGATCCGGTCGGCAGATAATAGCGTTCAGGCAGCAGATTCGGCTGTCCGCTCAGCAGATCCTGACCGAAATGAATATAATCGTCCATCGATATGCCCAGCAGGCTTGCAACCGTAGGCACAATATCGACTTGACCGCCAAGCTGATCGACTCTAGCACCATCAATGGCACCAGGGACAGAAATAACAAGCGGAATATTGATCATGTCTGCCTTGGAATATTCGCGTCCGTATATTTCCTTCATCAGTGCTTTGTCATCGGATTCAAGCGAGTAAATTGGCAGACCCAGATGATCGCCATACACAACGATGAGGCTGTTATCCCAGACGCCATTCTTCTTCAATTGATCTATAAACAGGCCGAATTCATAATCGGCGTAATTCTGTGCGCGAATATAATTGCCTACCAGTGTATCCTCGAAACGATCCGGCAGGTCCATCATGTATCTGTCCTCAGGCAAATGGTATGGATGATGGGCAGACATGGAAATGACCTGTGAATAGAAAGGCCGCCCTTCCTCCTGCAGTGCTGCGAGCTCCTCCGCGGTCTTGCGGTACAACACAGCATCTGATGCCGCAAATGCAATCATATCCTCTTCCCCGAAGAAGTCATAATCGTAGTAATCTCCAAAACCGAGAGCAGAGTACATCTCCAGCCGGTTCCAGAATTCTACATGGTTCGTATGGAAAGTGGTTGTATTATAACCGTTCTCCGTAAGCAGTCTCGGCAGACTTGGCACTTCATAATCCGCATACTCCTGCGATGCTGCTCCACGTGGAGGAATGTAATAGGAGGAATTGACGACAAATTCGGCGTCAGATGTATTCCCTTGGCCGACCTGCTGATAAAAATGCGGAAAATACAAGCTCTCCTGCGCCAATTTATTCAGATTGGGTGTAATTTCTTGGCCATCAATATTCAGCCCGACCAGGAAATTCTGGAATGATTCGAGCTGTATGATAATCACATTGCGGCCCTTGGCAGCATCCCAGTAGCTGGATTGGGCAGACTCTGGTGAGTTGATGCCCTTAAGCTCATTAATGTTCTCTTGTGTAATCTCTTTCTGAGGCACCGGGTCTTCGGGTCTGTCTGAAGCAATCAAGAATGCTTCGTAATTGAGTATACCCATAGATTCCGCTTGATTCAGCTCATTCATACTCGCCCGGTTCGGCCAGATATTAAATACCGTGATTAAGGCCGAGACGACGAATATCCCAGCAGCGGTTCTCCTCCCCAGTCGAGGCAGCTTCTGCGGTGTGTAGAATATCTGCTTATTCTGACGAATGCGGCGTTGAATGAAATATACAAGCAGTACAATAATATCCACAAAAATAAGCAGATAATAAGGAGCGAGCAGCGAGAAAATACTGCTGTTGACCGAAGTAACCTGATTCACCTGGGCAAGAGCATGGTAGGTAACAATGACTCCATAATATTTGTAATACATAATAGCAGCAAAAAAGATGATCGTTATGATGAGATTCGTGAGCATATAGTAACCGATTTTTCTCTTGTCTGCGAAGCGTTCAATAACAGCAAAAATCAGCCATACAAAAGGGATCTCGGTTAAGAGGGGCTGCCAGAATGGGATATTATCAAATATAGCATACCAGGTAAGGTAGCACTTGATCAGCATGATTATGGTAAAGAAAACAAACGGCTTGGTCACGAATGTCCTCCATGCGAAGCGTTCCAAATGTACCGCCTTCCTTCCACTTGTAAGCAGTCTGAAATGTAAAATAATGGTATTAGTATACAATAAGATGGGGTGCTTGTTACAGCACAATGCAATATAATATTATCCTATGGATTTAAAAAATTGTCAAAATCGGTCAAAAGGGAAGTGGACGTGGAATAGCCCGCATCCACAAGGTCCTGAAGATCAGGATCAGGCAGAAGCGGGTATACATTAAACATTAAGTCACAGTTAATCGTTCGTTAGTTATTCAACTGTGTAAGTAGTAATAAACGAAGGACGGGCAAAGATCGAAGTCGCCTGAGCCTTTAGCCCCTCTTCACGCTTCTGATGCGCATGTGCAAAGGCTTGGGATTGCTGCCAAGTCTCAAAGCTTGCTTTGGAATCCCATGCGGTAAGAATAACATACGTATCGCTGTTCAGCGGGCGTAGCACGCGGATACCTGCAAAGCCCTGCTCGTCTTCTACTTTCCGTGCACGGTTCATAAATCTCGCTTCAAACGCTTCCCTTCCATCCTCTGTGACAGGGATGTTGTTCATGACGATGAACTTGCTCCCGGTAAGGCTCCCGCTTGCATCAATCGCTTCATAGGCAGGAATGGCCGGGTCGTTGTCGACCATAGTATCCAGTTCTATCACATATCGCGTATCTTCTTCATTCTGAAGCGTGAAATAAGGGTGCTCCTTGAGTGCGTCCGAAATGGGTGATGACAAAAAGTACATATACATAACGCAGACCTCCTGTTACTTGATTTTTGTAAATCCAATATAGCCATAACTTGTTCTCTCCTCTATTTTACTAAACAGATCAAAGGAAACAAAAACGATGCCGATCGCATGAAGCACATTTCGGGTGAATCCGTTTCATCACTCAAGGTACTGTGAAACTTGATTCCGGGTATATAACAGTAAACTCAAAATCTTTACACTCACATACAGCAGTTAATGATAGGTCTTTACATTCTCTTGTTATGTTGAGGTAAAAAGGAGAGATGAGTAGACGTGGTCAAAACCTTGAGAACTTTGCTAATCGCTTCCATTATCGGAATTGGTGGAGATACGGATCATATTGCCGCTGCGAACTCCGCTGAGACCGTAGTCGTCGCACATCGGGGAGCTGCGGGGTATGCACCGGAGAATACGATGGCTGCTTTTGAATTGGCATACCGGATGCAGTCGAGCATGATTGAGCTGGATGTACAGCGAAGTCTGGATGGAGAGCTCGTCGTTATTCATGATCTCACATTGGATCGGACAACGAGCGGGACAGGGGAAGTGAGAATGCATACGCTGGCGGAGCTGAGGAGCCTGGATGCGGGAAGCTGGTTCGGAGGAGAGTATAGCAGCCAGCAGATTCCCGCGTTTGAAGAGGTTCTGGCACATTACAGCGGCAAGAATATCGGATTTCTAATAGAACTAAAAGCACCTGAGCTGTATCCGGGCATCGAGAGACAAGTGGCGGATTCCTTAATAAAGTACGGATATGACAAGATGGGACCCGGGCAGGTTGTCGTTCAGTCCTTCAACCATGAATCCATGTCGACATTTCATGACATGCTGCCTGCCGTACCAACGGGCGTGCTGATCGAGGACCCTGCAGATCTGGAGAATGAGAAGCTGGATGAATACCGTACCTATGCTTCGTATGTTAATCCACATATCTATACGGTGGAGCATTCCCTCGTTCGACAAATCCATGCTAGAGGAATGAAGATTTATGCCTGGACACTGCGCAGCCGTGAGGAAGCAGACTATCTGCTTGATCTAGGGGTAGATGGAATTATTACAGACTATCCTGATTATGTGCCTTACAAGGAAGCAAAAAAATAAGTTCGAGCATTTAGTTCATAGCGTTTAGTGCATAGAAGCCCCTATCAGGCTGCCGCGTTCATGTGGTCTGAGAGGGCTTTTTGTAGTTATTTTAGGGAATCGGATGAGCTATTGAAGAACTGGTATCTTCACCTTCATTTTGTTAAAGTGGAAAGACGAAAATGAACAGGAACGGGTGAAGCGCATGCCATATGAAATTTCTATATCCGTCAGACCTCTGGTGGAGTATGTATATCGGAGCGGCAGCATCACGGGTGGATTCCGGACGAATGCCACGATGCACGAAGGGACCCGGATTCATCAGAGCATTCAGAAGACCTATGCAGATACGGATCAAAAAGAAGTGTTCCTCAAGGGTGAGATCCCCTACGGAGATCTTCTATTCAAGGTGGAAGGCAGATGCGATGGACTTATTCAGCTGGATGGGGCATGGACAATTGATGAGATCAAATCGACAGCAGCTCCGCTTGAGGACCTGGAGGGCGGGCTTCCGGTTCACTGGGCACAGGGTAAAATGTATGCATACATGTACGCCAAGGCAGAAGGGCTCTCAAGTATGCAGGTCCAGCTGACCTATGTACGAACAGGCAGCGGAGAGCAGAAGAAGATGCTCGTTACCCACTCTGTGGAGGAGCTTGAGACTTTTGCACACGAAGTCATTGAGGCCTATGCGCCTTATGCCGAGATGCTGAGGGAGCATGAAGAGAAGCGGCAGCCGTCCATTGAAGCACTCGGCTTTCCTTTCCCGTCTTACCGTGCGGGACAGCGTAAGCTGGCTGGCGCCGTATTCAAAACGATCTCCGAGGGTGCCGGGCTGATGGCGAAGGCGCCGACAGGGATTGGAAAGACGATGTCGACTTTATTTCCGGCAGTCAAGGCGGTTCACGCAGGACATATCAGCAAAATTTTTTATTTGACAGCACGGACGACGACTCGGGCAACGGCAGAGGAAGCCTTCGCGCGAATGCAGGCTCAGGGGCTGTATATGAACTCAGTGACGATCACCGCCAAGGACAAGATCTGCTTCAAGGAAGAGGAAGCATGCGATGCCAGGCAGTGCAGGATGTGCGAAGGATATTACGACCGGATCAACGGGGCGGTACTGGATATCATGAAGCACGAGACCATCATGACTAGACCGGTCATTGAAGCGTATGCCCGCAAGCACCAGGTCTGTCCTTTTGAATATTCGCTCGACATTGCTTACGCCGCTGATGCGGTTGTCTGTGATTATAATTATATTTTTGATCCGCGAGTATCCTTGAAGCGATTGTTTGAGGATCAGAAGAAGAAGACAGCCGTGCTGGTCGACGAGGCTCATAACCTGGTCGATCGAGGCCGGAATATGTTCTCGGCTGAGCTCGTCAAATCCGTCTTTCTCGGGATCAAGGATGAGTACAAGACGGCAAATGAAGGGGTATCCCGTGCTGCCGGAGAGGTTAACTCCTTCCTGTATGCAGTCAAGAACAATTGCAACAGTGAGGGACGTATCATTCAGTCTGAGCTGCCGGAGGAGCTGATCAAGCGGCTTGAGAAGTTTGTGGAGGCTGCAGAAATAGAGCTGGTCTCCGGCTCTTCTGCGGACCGGGTCAGTATTGAAGCGCAGGAAGAGCTGCTCGGTACGTATTTTGCCTCACAAAACTTTATTCGGATGGCCAAGCTCTATGATGATCATTACCTGACATATGCGGAGATCATTCGCAGCGACTTTCGAATCAAGCTGTACTGTCTCGATCCTTCTGAGCAGCTTCGCCAGGCAGGCAAAGGCTATCGATCTATCATTCATTTCTCTGCCACACTGTCACCGATGAATTATTACCGGGATATGCTGGGTGCTGGAGAAGAAGATTACACCCTTAGCATTCCTTCGCCGTTTAGCAAGGAGCAGCTTGATGTGCAGCTGGTGCCGCTGTCGGTCAGATACAACGACCGGGAGAGGTCGAGAGGAGCGATCGCAAGACTTCTGCAGCGGGTCGCTGAGGAGCGGCCGGGGACGAATCTGCTCGTATTCTTCCCGTCTTATTCCTATATGCAGGAAGTATATGAAACCTATATTCAGGATGAGGGCAAGGGTGTCGATGCAATCATACAGCAGTCTTCCATGAGTGAGGAGGAGAGGGATGCCTTTCTGTCTGGCTTCCAGCCGAACCCCGAGCGCACTCGGCTTGGGTTTGCGGTGCTTGGGGGCGTATTCTCAGAAGGAGTTGATCTTCCCGGTGACAGGCTGAACGGTGTAATCGTCGTGGGTACCGGTCTTCCTCAGATTGGACTGGAGAACAATATGCTGCGTGATTATTTTAACCAGACCGGGCGGAACGGCTTTAACTACGCCTATGTTTTTCCGGGAATGAACAAAGTGCTTCAGGCAGGGGGAAGGCTCATCCGTACAGAGGAGGACGAGGGCGTGCTCGTGCTGGTCGATGATCGTTTCGCACAGGAGCCTTACCGCTCCTTGCTGCCTGAAGAGTGGAGGGAGTACAAGCAGATTAACCCTGCTTCGATCTAGTATAGCTTCGGACGAGCTTGATGAAGTAGAAGAGGAAGATCCAGGGCAGGATGTATTTCGTGAGCCATTCAATACAGTTCATTAAGATTGTGAGGATCACTGCAATACTTATGCCACCTATGCCTGCAGAGGCGATGAATAAAAGAATAAAGATCATGACGATGTAGAATGAGTTCTTAGCGAGAAGATTTGAAATCAGGCCTGTTGAAGTATGCTTCTGATCGACGGAGTGCTCCTCCGGATTATTGTTCATGCAGCCGAATCACCTCCAGTGGTTGTACGAGCTTGGACACGGCACTCTGGTTGAATTGCTCACGGGCGTCAGAAGACGCATAGCCGTCGTGGTAATGCATGAGCTGGATTTTGGCCTGGATCGGCAGCGGAAGAGACTTGATATCGTCCAAATGAGTGTGTGATGAGATGGTCACGTCCTGCAGATGGCACTCATAGAAAATAACCTGCACCTCGTCAGCAATGTGCTCAAGCAGCTCGGAATCCATCGTCGCATCTCCGCTGTAATAGAAGTACCCCGGAGCATACAGGCCGCAGCTCAGCATGCCGGGTACATGCTTCGTCAGTGTAAGCTCATATGTAACTCCTCCAATGCTGAAGGGCTTCTGTTCACGCAGCGGGATCAGCTCGAAATAATCTTCAAAGACCCGCTCTCCCTGTACGGTATAACGCATGCCGGGCTCAAGTGAACGCCAGAGCGGTTCAATTAACTCCTCATGAATGTAGAGCTTGGGTTTCTGGTTGCCAAATACTTGTGCATAATAACCGAGCTGCTGCAGGCCATTGATGTGATCATCATGCAGATGGGTTATAAACACATCCTTGATCTCATTCAGTTTGATTCCCATATGATGCAGCACCTTTGCATTCGATTCAGGAAAATCAATAATGAGCCGGGTGTCATTGTATAGGATCATCGCGCTGTTGTGGTCTTGTTCGAAGCTGAACATATCTCCGGTTCCTAGGAATGTAATTTGCATTTGTACGATACACCTCTTTTTCTTTTTCCTCAATTATACCCTCCCCAATATAGAAGAACGTCAAAATTCAGAAAAAGTTGCCTCCCGTAGACCAATGTGATCATTCACCTGCGTATTGGATATAATTCTTGCCATCTAGAATCCACCCTGTTCAAATCCCTTAATTGAATTCTTCTGCTAATAAATGCAGATATGCCAGTCAACAGTCATTTACTTTGCTGAACGCGCGAAATTTGTCAGTGAGAGGACGCATATCCATCGGGAGAACATTTTTGATAGCGTTCTCATTTTGTTGTTGAACTTTTAATGGAAAGGGTGTAGCTTAGAATTTGAGAATAAACCTGAACGAACCAAAATCAACCTAAAGGGAGTGGGTAAGGAAGATGAAGTCTTTTTTGGATGAGCAATTTCTACTTACGAATGATACAGCGGTTGCGCTGTACGAGAAGTATGCGAAGGATATGCCGATTATCGATTATCACTGCCACCTGAGTCCCAAGGAGATTTATGAGAATAAAACGTTTCGCAACTTAACCGAAGCCTGGCTGTACGGTGATCATTACAAATGGCGGCTGATGCGGGCAAACGGGGTTGAAGAGAAGTATGTAACAGGAGGCGAGGGAGTCAGTGACTACGATCGATTCCTCGCCTGGGCAAGAACGGTGCCGATGACGATCGGCAATCCGGTCTATGCGTGGTCACACCTGGAGCTGCAGCGATTCTTCGGCGTCTATGAGCTGATTAATGAGAAGAATGCACCGATTATTTGGGAGAAAGTAAATGCCAAACTGAACGGCGAAGGCTTTGGCGCGCGTGATCTGATTACGAAGTCGAACGTAACCGTAGTCTGCACGACAGATGATCCGGCTGATACGCTGGAATATCACACAGCTATCCGGGATCTGAACGATTTTGATACAGCGGTACTCCCTTCATTCCGTCCTGATAAGGGTCTTGAGATTAACCGCGAAGGGTTCGGTGAGTGGCTCTCCCGCTTGGAGCAGACCGCTGGGCGCTCGATTACGAGCTACGACACTTTTCTAGAAGTGCTGGAGGCAATGGTGGATTACTTCCATTCCGTTGGAGGACGTGTATCCGACCATGCGCTCGATTATGTACCGTATGCGGAGACTACGCGAGAGGAAGCGGCCGGCATCTTCGCCAAGGTGTTGAATGGTGAGCGCGCGACGCTGCTGGAGGAGCAAAAATATAAGACGTATACACTGATATTCCTCGGTAAGCTGTACGCGGCGCGCGGCTGGGCAATGCAGTACCATATCAATGCAGCAAGAAACAATAACTCCCGTATGCTCGGTCTGCTTGGCCCGGATACCGGCTATGACTCCGTGAATGACAGCCCGCTTGCCGGTCCGCTTGTGAAGCTGCTGGATGGACTTGCTAGTGAGGATTCGCTGCCAAGAACGATTCTGTACTCGCTTAATCCTCGTGACAATGAAGTGCTGGCCGCAATCGCTGGCAGCTTCCAGGGCGACGGTATTCCTGGCAAAATTCAGCTTGGTGCTGCATGGTGGTTCAACGATACCAAGGACGGCATGCTCGCCCAGATGAAGGCATTGTCCAATGTGGGGCTGCTCAGCCGGTTTGTCGGCATGCTGACCGATTCGAGGAGCTTCCTGTCCTACACAAGGCATGAGTACTTCCGCCGATTGCTATGCAATCTTCTCGGAGAATGGGTTGAGGACGGAGAGGCGCCGCATGACCTTGAACTGCTCGGCAGTATCGTGCAGGGTATATCTTACGAGAATGCGCGGACTTATTTTAACTTTGAGAGTGCTTATAGCAAGGTATAGCAAAGTGTGTGTGACGGCACTGGATTAATCTGCGACAAGAAGAGTTAAGAATAATAGATTTGCGATGGGCGGCTGTGACTATAGAGTCACGGTCGTCTTTTTTTATATAGATTACGAGAATGTGACGGTCCAAGAACAGCCAATATATAGATTAAGGGTTTTGCTAAAAGGTTCCGGTTTGACACTTAGGAGTGTAAAGGCATATAATCTGCATGGATTTATAATTAATTAGGAGACCTAATTAATTCGAAAACATCGCAATATGGTCATTAATCGCAATATGGTCATTATTAGTGTTCAAATAAAAAAAGTGGGTGAGGCATTGAAAGAGAAGGATATACTAGCGCAAAATTTGCTCATTGCATTCATGAGATTTAACCGAAGCAATTGGAAGCAGCCTAAGACGGAAGGGCGCAATCCGAGCGAGATTGTGCTTCTGGTTACATTAATCCGAGGGAAGGAAACGACTGAGAAGCACGATCCTGCTGTGGTTGGTCGTATGATCAGGGATTTTCAGGAGAATGGCCCGACGACGAAGGATCAGCTTGAAGGGCTTAAGATATCCGAGATCAGTGAAATTATGCGGGTCAAGGCACCGACTATTACTCCTGTCATTCAGGGGCTGGAGGAGCAGGGGTTAGTCGAGAGAAGAATGGACCAGTTTGATCGCAGAGTGATGCGGATAACGATAACGGAAGCAGGGCGAGAGGCCGTCCGGGACGTTCACCGCGAGCTCATGAGCAATATGAAGGAAATGATTGAATATCTAGGTGAAGAGGATAGTATTCAGTTAGCCAAACTGCTGACTCGGGTGTACGAGTATAAGGAACAGAAGCGGACAAGTGCTGAACAGCACTGTAAAGACAGATTTTCCCCAAAAGGGAGTGATCATACATGATGAAACTGCTGCGGATGCTGAATCCGTACAAGGCGGGTGTAGCTCTCGTCGTTTTTTTACTTCTGCTGCAATCGTTGTCTGATTTATTCTTGCCTACACTGATGTCCGATATCGTCAACTTTGGAATACCAGAGGGTGATGTTCCTTACATATGGAAAATCGGCGGTGTAATGCTCATTGTTGCTCTACTGGGTACATTGTGCTCTATTCTCGTGAGCTTCCTGTCCTCCCAGGTTACTGGCAAATTTGCACGTGATCTTCGCAGCCGGTTATTTAGACATGTAGAGAACTTCTCTCTTCATGAATTTGACCAGGTGGGAACGGCTTCACTCATCACCAGAACGACGAATGATATTACTCAGGTTCAGAACGTACTGCTGATGATGCTGCGGATGATGATCAGTGCGCCGCTGATGTTTATCGGCGGCCTTATTATGGCCATATCCCAAGATGCCAAGCTGTCTGTTGTTCTTGTTGTGTCCCTTCCGATACTCGCAGGAGCCATTGCGCTGATTGCCTTCAAGGGGCTGCCGCTCTTTAAGGCCATTCAGAAGAAGCTGGATCGTCTGAATCTGGTCCTGCGCGAACAGCTGACTGGTATTCGGGTCATTCGGTCATTTAATCGTACCGGCTATGAGAAGGAACGCTTCACAGAGGCGAACGGCGATCTCACCGATACCGTGATCAAGGTGAATAAGATCATGGCCTTCATGATGCCTGTTATGATGCTGGTGATGAATTTCTCCGTCATCGCTATTATTTGGTTCGGCGGCCTTCGCATTAATACAGGTGAGATCCAGGTAGGGAATATGATGGCGTTTATTCAATATGCCATGCAGATCATGTTCTCTCTGCTGATGGTGTCAATCATCTTCGTTATGCTGCCGCGGGCAGCAGCTTCTGCAGCTCGGATCAATGAAGTACTGACGATGAAGCCAGAGCTTGCAGATCCTACAGTGTCCAAGCCAGCCGGCAAGCTGCATGGGACTCTTGAATTCGACAACGTGTCCTTCAAATATCCGGGTGCTGAGGAATATGCACTCAAGGATATTAGCTTCACGGCACAGCCGGGAGAGATTACCGCCATTATCGGCGGGACAGGGTCGGGCAAATCGACGCTGCTTGCGATGATCCCGCGATTCTACGATGTCACTGAAGGCAACGTTCGCGTCAATGGCATGGATGTAAGAGATGTCGCTCAGCAAGAGCTGCGCTCGAAGATCGGATATGTTCCACAGAAGGCGGTACTATTCACAGGTACAATTGCGGACAACATACGCTACGGCAAAAAGGATGCTACAGAGGAGGAAATCCGGCATGCCGCTGAGGTCGCTCAGGCCGCTGAGTTTATCAGCGGGATGGAGGATGGATATGAGAGTATGATCTCGCAAGGGGGAAGCAATGTATCTGGCGGACAGAAGCAGCGTCTGTCCATAGCGAGAGCCCTGGTGCGAAGACCGGAAATCTATGTGTTTGATGACAGCTTCTCGGCCCTTGATTATAGGACGGATGCTAAGCTCAGAGCCGCGCTTGTAAACGAAACCGTCAACTCAACGGTCATTATCGTCGCACAGCGCGTAAGCACAGTAAGAGATGCGGATCGGATTCTGGTTATGGATGAAGGCGTAATTGTAGGCAGCGGAACTCACGACGAGCTGCTCCGAAATAGTGAGGTATACCGAGAAATTGTGTTCTCACAGCTGTCAGAGGAGGAGATTGCATGAGTCGTAAAAATAAAGCTTTCCAGAATCCGGCTAGTACGGCAGGGCCGAAGCATCCGGGCGGTCATCTCGGCCGTGGACCGGTTGAGAAGGCCAAGGACTTCAAAGGCACGATGAAGAGGCTGGTCCGTTATTTGAAGCCGCAAAATACAATACTGGTCGTTGTGTTTATTATGGCTATTCTGAGTACCGTGTTTACCATTGTTTCACCTAAACTGTTGGCGGTGGCAACGAATATTTTATCCGAGCCGCTGTTTGATCCGAATGCGACGATTGATTTCGTAGAGATTGCCAGAATCCTGATGTGGCTTGGCGCGTTGTATCTATTAAGTTCGCTGTTTGCCTATATACAGCAATATTTAATGGCCGGCGTCTCGCAGCGTGTTGTATTTGACATGCGGGAGCAGATTAATGGCAAGCTATCACGGCTTCCGCTCAAATATTTTGATGGAAAAACTCACGGCGAAATTCTTAGCCGGGCTACGAATGATGTGGATAATATCAGTAATACGCTGCAGCAGAGTCTCGCGCAGTTCATTACTTCATTTGTAACATTGGTGGGTGTCATCATCATGATGCTTACCATCAGTCCATTGTTGACACTGATAACGGTTCTTACGCTCCCGCTTAGTCTCATTGTGGTTGCACTGGTCGCTTCACGTTCACAGGGTTATTTTGTCGGTCAGCAGAAGAGACTCGGGGAACTGAATGGTCATGTTGAAGAGATGTATACCGGGCACAATGTCATTAAGGCATTTGGGCGGGAAGAACAATCGATCCAAGACTTTGACAAGATCAATGAGGAGCTGTATGAGACCGGCTGGAAGGCCCAGTTCATCTCAGGTCTGATTATGCCGCTCATGATGTTCATTGGTAACATTGGATATGTACTGATCTGTGTGGTTGGCGGGATACTCGTATCGACCCGGACATTGAATGTCGGCAGCATATTGGCGTTTATCCAATATTCCCGTCAATTCTCCCAGCCGATTAATCAGCTGGCTAACATTGCGAATGTCATTCAATCCACGGTGGCTTCTGCAGAGCGGGTGTTTGAGCTGCTTGATGAGAAAGAAGAAGTGGCTGAACAGAACACAGCGAATATCTCAAGTAAGGTGCAGGGTGCAGTAACGTTTGAGCATGTGAAATTCGGCTATAGTGAAGACAAGCCGCTCATAACCGATTTGAATGTCGATGTGAAGCCGGGTCAGACCGTTGCCATCGTAGGACCGACGGGTGCGGGCAAGACAACACTCATTAACCTGCTCATGCGCTTCTATGAAGTACAAGGCGGCGCCATTAGAATTGATGGTGTGGATATTACAGATATGCCGCGAAGCAGATTGCGGAGCATGTTCGGGATGGTGCTGCAGGATACATGGCTGTTTAACGGAACCATCTATGACAACATTGCATACGGCCGCGAGGGAGCGTCAGAGACTGAGGTTCGGCAAGCGGCGGCAGCAGCAAGAGCAGACCACTTCATCCGCACATTACCGGATGGATATCAAACGGTGCTCAATGAGGAAGCATCCAATATATCTCAAGGCCAGAAGCAGCTGCTGACTATTGCCCGTGCTATTCTTGCGAATCCTTCCATCCTTATTCTGGATGAAGCGACAAGCTCGGTGGACACCCGGACAGAGACCTTGATTCAGCAGGCCATGAACGAGCTGATGAAGGATCGTACAAGCTTTGTTATCGCGCACAGACTGTCTACGATTCGGGATGCAGATGTGATTCTGGTCATGAACCATGGGGATGTAATTGAGAAAGGAACCCATGAAGAGCTGCTTATGGCAGGAGGATTCTATGCTGAGCTATATAACAGTCAGTTTACCGAGGTAGGCTGAGCTAAGGATGTAAGATAATAAGTTCGAGGTCGACATATGAATAATAAAGAGTTTGAGGCTGTAATTAAATTACCTGCAAATGTTCGATATGAATATTTTATTAAAAGAATCGCTGACGCTGAAGAAGTATGGGGTCTGTATGATAACGGATGGGCTGTAACAGCTGATGAGAGGGGAAACCTATTACTTCCCTTTTGGCCGAAAAAAGAATTCGCAGAGGCATGTGCTATTGAAGATTGGAAGAGTTATAAAGGGAAGTTAATTGATCTAAGTGAGTTTGTAGTTGAATTCCTGCCCCAGCTTAAAAAAGATGGTATAAGACCCTCTATCTTTTTTAATAATGAAGATTCTGCTGTGCTGGAAGTGGATATTCTAATAAGAGATATAGAAGCTGAGCTAGAAAATTATTAGTCAGGTTCGAACTCTCTAAAATAGTTCCACAATAATAAACACCGTATTCTCTCTTAGCTGAGCAGGAGTGCTCCTCTCAAGAGAATCCGGTGTTTTGTTATTCTAGCCAATGGATCAGTAATCTTTGAATGGTCGTTATCCGCTTATACCTTAACCGTATCTTCTACAATAACGGCATCGGCTGGTATTTCCAGTTCTTTCGCTCTTCTCTGCTCGATCAGCTGTCTCGCGACGTTATAGCAGTCCTCTACATGTTTATTGCCTACGTAACGCATGGCAGAGAAGCTTAGTGCCGCGGAGAGGGCGTGACCGGCGATGGGGATTATGCGAGCCGCTTGTTTGGCCGCCATCCGTACACCAACCTTCTGTAGAAGCTTGATGACCAGTTCCCGGGTGATGAGTTTACCAATCACCGCGCTCCCCATGGACATTACCAGTCCGTACACCGCAGCTTTGGATTCCGCATCCATGCCGCCGAGCTGCTTCTCGGACAAGCCGAATTTATCGTTAATGGCAGGCAGGAGCTGCATCAGCATGCCGACATCCGCGACAACATCCGTTCCGGGAATGGGTACAAGCGCTGTGCCGCCTGATGCGAAGGCTCTCGTATTCACCATGGAACGGCACTCGCGCCGAATGGCTTCTAGTTCTTCAAGCGTTGCTGGAATCATAGGTACACTCCTCCTAGTCGTGGATATCCATTTTACAACTTCATTACCCCATCAAGCGATCTAAGACACGTTGGAATCCAATAAATATAACACCATTTTTGTAAATTTATATCCAATTCATTGGAACAATCCTGTGAGTGTGTAAGTCTACCTTTGTAAAAGAAGGGGGAATACTTATGAATTCGTTGAATTCGCCGAGCAATAGAGGGGCAGCAGCTAGACACAATAGAGGGATGGCAGTTACTCATAAGCAGCTTCTTGCCATCGCTCTGATGCTCGGCTTAAGTGCTTGTGCACCACCGACAGGCAGCGATGCAGAGATTCCGCACAGTTTGTCCACGCTGCCTGCCCATATGGAGCAAATCAGCGATGAGGAGCGCTCAAGACTTGCTGCAACATTGGATTCTGCACTGATTGAGTCTCAGAACACTCTCGGTATCCAACTGATGGATGAGCTTCGTAATAAGGAAGGAGCACACAAGAATATATTTTTCTCACCTTACAGCATTGCTTCTGCATTAACGCTCACTTATAACGGTTCAAAGGGTGTGACGGAGCAGGAAATGGCGGAGGTACTTAGGCTCACAGGCTTAAGTATGGAGGAGGTGAATGAGGCCAGCCGGATTTATATGCAGCTGCTGAACAGTCCGGGCCAAGGTGTGGAGCTGCTGACAGCGAACTCGGTCTGGGTAGATGCAGAATACGCATTAAAACCCGCTTTTCTTGAAACGGCAGGAACCAGCTATGGGGCAGAGATCTTGAAGGCAGAGCTGTCTTCTGCAGAAACGATGGATTCCATCAATGCCTGGGTCAGTGAGAGAACAAAGGGTCTGATTAAAGAGATACTGAACAAGCCTCTGGATAGCGCGGTGAGGGCTTATTTGCTGAATGCCTTGTATTTCAAAGGAACCTGGCTGCACACCTTTGATGAGAATCTTACACAGGATGGTGTTTTTACAACCGAGGAAGGTACTAAGCTGAATGTGCCGATGATGCACGATACCCATCTGTATGGATATAAGGAGACAGGGGAGTGGCAGGCAATACGGCTGCCTTATCGTGATTCAAGCATGAACATGCTGGTAATTCTTCCGGCTGAGGGCACGAGCTTGGCTGATATAGAGAAGCATTTGATGCAGGACCCTGCGGCATTCAATGGTCCATTTGAAGAGAATATGGTTCAGTTGTCCATGCCGAAATACAAGGTCGAATACGAAGCAGGGCTCGTAGACACGCTTAAGCATATGGGGATGAAATCGGCATTTGGTGAGGGGGCTGACTTCTCTCGGATGTCAACGGGGAACTTATTCATAAGCGACGTACAGCATAAAGCCGTACTCGAAGTGAATGAGCAGGGCTCCGAGGCAGCGGCAGCAACTTCCGTGGCTATGCAAGAGTCATCGTTAATGATTACAGACAATAAGGTGATGAATATCAATCGGCCCTTCTATACGGTCATTGAAGATGAGGTTACGGGAGCCTGGCTGTTTATGGGGTCCATTTATGATCCAGCAGGTGCACAATAATATGTAAGCTAAGACTATTGGTTTTTTACCTCCATCCACTCTAACGAGCCAGGCTTGTTTTATTTCTTCCGCTTTTCGGGTAGATATAGGAGTAAAGACTTGATTTGGTGGGGAGGAGATCAGAATGGATATTCAAAAAGCACTCCTCATCCATAACGAAGCAGCGGGAGCGGCTGTAAGTATGGTCGGCGGAGCTGTGTCTGCGCTGGCACCTGTTATTCCAGAGCTTGTTGTCCTCAAGACTCAGGCAGCGGGCGATGGTGAGAAGATATGCCGTCAGCGAGGCGAAGATGTGGATGCGGTCTTTATTCTTGGCGGTGATGGTACCGTCCATGAATGCATTAATGGGCTGGCACAGCTTGATCATCCGCCAGTAGTAGGCATTTTGCCGGGTGGTACCTGTAATGATTTTGCACGAACGCTGGGTATTCCGATGAATGTGCCGGAGGCGGCGGAAGCTTTGATCAATGGAGACGGGGCATCCGTGGATCTTGGAATGGCCAATGATCGGGTATTCACGAACTTCTTCGGTGTTGGGATTATAACGGAGACCTCTGAAAATATTGATCCTGCACTGAAAGGATCGCTCGGCAGACTCAGTTACTTCATCAGTACACTGCAGACCATTCGTGCTGCCAAGCCTTTTCGTTATCAGCTGAAGACGGAGAGCATACAGATCGAAGATGAGGCTGTCATGATCTATGTATCAAATGGCAGATCACTAGGCACCAGCACGCTGCCATTTGCCAAGGATTCACTTACGGATGGACAATTTGATGTGCTCATCATACGCCAGGCCGGCATCCCTCTTCTGCGGGAGCTGCTGGCCCGGAAGCCGGAAGGCAGGTGGGAGCCGCATAACGATAGTCTGAAGTACTTTAAGGCGAGTCAAATTCATCTGCAGACAGAGGAAGAGATGCCGGCAGATACGGATGGAGAAGTCTATCTCTCTGCACCGGCAGAGATAAGAGTACTTGAGCGCAGACTGAAATTTCTAATGCCAAGGAACGGAGACTCGCTGTGAGCTCCGTTCCTTATTGCTGTGCAGCGCCTTGCAGGAACAATTGGACCAGCACTTGGGCCAGGTCAAGCGGGGCGGGATACTGAATTCTTGTGTCTTCCCGATTCCCAAGCATCAGCATCGCAGTGAAAGCCTGAGCGAGAAGAATGGCATTGCCTTTCTTAAGCACACCTTGTTCCATCGCCTTCTCAATATGAACTGCCATCACCTCATAGATGCGGTACTCTGCATCTCGAATTTCCTTAATCTGCTCCGGGCTTAAGAATGCTTCGGCTTCACGCATAATTGTCTCCATCTCCGCGTGAGGTCTTGCGATCTTGGCCTCGGCCACACGAAGCAATCCTTGTTCAAACGTATCGGCCTCTTCGAGGAATCTTGCCGTATGCTTGTACCCATTCGTCAGCATGGTCGTCACAGATATTTTGAAGAGTTCAGGCTTACTTGTGAAATGATAGTAGATGGATGCTTTGGTCACATTGCATATTTTGGCGATTTGAGCAAGCGATACCGGTTCATAGCCGTTCTCCATAAAGAGCATGGAAGCCGTCTTAAGTATCGTCTCCTGAATCGGAATTTGATCATTGGTTTGCTTGGGTCTGCCCGGAGTTCGCGGGCTTCTTGTATTTTTCATATGAATCCTCCTGTGAACATTTTATGACAAGATGCGGATTTTATCAAAAAATAGGAGTGGACTATAATGCATGAATCCGGTCCGGATTATAGTTCCGCTGCATGAGCTGCCATCGCCGGCACTGAATGCCCAGCTGTCGGAAGACCGCAGCACGGTGCATGTTAGCAGAAGCATGGAAGCTAAGGTGCCCTTTTACATACGTAAGGAGATGAATATCACCTGAATGGTTGCATTCGCAATAGGATAAGACTTAAGATGGATGAAGTTTAACCAGATATTATGCATCAGACTAGATAAGCAGGGGGATTAGCAACATGACAAAGAAGGCAAAAGTATATCTTAACCACGACGGCGGTGTCGATGATCTTGTTTCACTATTTATGCTGCTGCAAATGGATAATGTAGAGGTAACCGGCGTATCTGTCATCCCGGCGGACGGCTATTTGGAACCGGCAACAGATGCAAGCCGCAAAATTATAGATCGATTCAGCACATATCCGGTGGAAGTGGCGAAATCGAATTCACGCGGTAAGAATCCTTTTCCAAGCGACTGGAGAATTCACTCTTACTTCGTTGATGCACTTCCTATTCTGAACGAGTCAGGCACCATGGAAGCCCCGTTGTCGGAGCTGCCAGCACACAAGCATATCATTGAGACGCTGAAAAATACGGAAGAGAAGACCGTACTCCTATTCACAGGTCCGCTTACCGATCTGTCACGTGCTCTTGAGGAAGCACCGGAAATCCAAGAGAAGATTGAGCGTCTGGTTTGGATGGGCGGTACGTTTGAGAACGGGAATGTCCAAGAGCCTGAGCATGACGGAACGGCGGAATGGAACGTGTATTGGGATCCGGAAGCCGCATACCAAATCTGGCAGACCGACATTGAGATTGATCTTGTGGCGCTGGAGAGTACGAATAAGGTTCCTCTTACCCCTGCTGTACGTAATCTGTGGGCTAAGGATCGTAATTACGAAGGTGTGGACTTCCTGGGTAACTGCTATGCAGGAGTGCCGCCGCTCGTTTACAGCGAGACGAACTCTACTTACTATTTGTGGGATGTATTAACAACAGCTGCCGTCGGTCGTGAAGATCTGGTTACACGGAAAGTGGTTCATTGCACAGTGATTCCTGACGGTCCGAGCCAAGGGCGTACAGTGATCGATCCGAACGGTAAGCCGGTGAATCTGGTATACGATACGGATCCGGCCGCCTTCTTTGCCTATCTGGTAGAGCTTGCGAAGAAAGCAGCGCCTAAGCGTTACTAAGATCTTATATCTATAAGATCAGAATATGAGTGCTGATGTTTCCGGGCTGTTCCTGGGTTGGAATCATCCGCACTTTTTTTGTGCGCGACTTGGCCCAAGCTCCTCTTATACGTTTTCACATAAGGCGCTGTTTTGGTAAAATGAGAGGATGCGTCCAAATCATCCACGGCAGAATTAAGCATGGAGCTGAGGACGGGAAGTCACCTTAAGGTGTTGACGAGAAAGGATATTTTACAAAATGAATGATAAGCTAGTTATATGTATTCCAGGACAGTGGAAGGATCGGGACAAGCTGAAGCGTTCGGTTCAGAAGAAGAGCCGGGGTGAATATGTGCTGGCTGAAGATTTGCTGATGGACACGAAGCACAATCGCGCGTTTGAGATTCGATTCCAGGAGCATGATGCCAAGCTGTCAGAAGCCTTCTATTATTCGGAAAGAGGCATGATGAACGACAAGGCACTGCACAAATTGAACAAGCATACTCATGTGTTGTGGCTAATGAGCTATATGGGCAGCTTGGATTCTGTACAAAAAATAGTGCCGGCAGTGCAGCTTCTGCTGAAGAGCGGCGGGCTGGCTGTGAAGATTGAAAATTCAGGTAAAGCCTACACATCCGAGGAATGGGACAGGCTGACAAGTGAAGCCCGGGTCGATCAGCTGCTGCATACCTTTGTCAGTTATCGGCAGAATGAGCAATACTACTATTCCTGCGGGATGCAAATGTTTGGCCTTCCCGAAGCAGCGATCAGCATGGAAACCGATCCGGATGCTTCAATGCAGGTCATGTCACAATTCTTGTATGGCCTACTGACGCATGTTGAGGATCAGGGCAGCGCAAGCCAAGGCTTCAAGATCTATGGAAAAACGTATGCAAGTCAGCTCGAACCAGAATGTTTTAATGAAGAAGAACCTTATCTGCACAACCCAAGCGGTATGTACGTGCTTACCGAAGTAGTGTAGGGGAGTAAGAATAAGTGCATAGATAAATACAGTCTCCAAGAGCTTCTTGGAGGCTTTTTTATGTCTTTTTATAGATCAATGTAACCAGTCGTACGAGACCCGGCTCGTCTGTGTAAAAAAAGACAGTGTTTTTATATAAAGAAAGCTAACAACAGGGATTGAATGTCCATTGAAAATGTCGTACATGCATCTCAAGTTATCATGAAATGATTCATTAATTATGAAATTAATTCCGTTAAATTAATGAAAACCTTCGCTTAGTGGCAAACTAGATTTGGCGGCGCTAATGGGAGCTTATCTTGGTCTTGGCGAGAACCTATATATGTCGGCATATATAACATAATCAGGCGGTTCCGAATAAAATAAGCGAAAGACCCTTGATAATGTTCGTGTTTTATTAAACATTTATGTAATATATTCCTTATCTCTTGCCTGTATCCGAATGATTATGTATAATCAAACCTGTGAGATGTCCGAATGTACGGTAGTATCTTTCGAATAGTAAAGGTGGTATCTGAATGCAGCTGGACACGAACGAGAACAAGAAGAAGATGTGCCAGATTTATAATGAAGTATCCAAGGAGCTATTCGGATTCGGCACGACCCTCCTGAAGGCTAGTGTTGACGATCGGATAGTTACCTTCTATGCGAAGCACCGCCGTTCACCGCGTTCGGCTGCTCTTGAAGGGGAAGCCCCTGAACTCAAGCAGGAGGTTGATTTTCGAATGTCTCTTCTATACAAGAAGATATTTCGGGACAAGCTTGAGGAGCAGATGAACCTTGAGATAGAAGCATTGCTGAGAGATTATGACGCTCCGACACAGATTGCGATTACCACGCTGATCTTGCGCGAAGAGTCCTGACCATAGGGTGAGATCGGGTTTATAACTCTATCAAGCCCCACATATGACGGCAATCAACTTCGGATCAACTCTGGAGGAGAACCAGTGAATTTATAAGCGGGTGTCGCTATTTCTTTGTTTACGAAGAAAAGTGTTCTTGTACAATACAAGGATGCTTTTCTTTTTTTGTTTCATATTGGGTATTAAAAAAAACAAAAGATTCTAAGGGGGATATTTACAATGAAAAAGGTACTGACAGGAATAACAAGTGTTGCACTAGCTTCCATGCTGCTGGCTGGCTGCGGCGGCGGTGAAGGCACGGCGAAGGACAAGCTGGTTATCTCGACTTGGGGCTTCTCGGAGGAATTCTTCAATGAACAAGTGTACGCCCCGTTTGAAGAAGAGCATAATGTTGACATCGTAGTCGAGGTCGGCAACAACGCAGAGCGATTGAACAAAATTCGTCAAGGAACTTCACAAGTCGATATCGTATTCCTGTCCGACTATTATGCACAGCAAGGCGTTGCAGAAGGCTTGTTTGAAACAATCGATCGTGCGAACATCCCGAATATCGAACAAATCTATGATTCTGCGAAAGCACCGCTTGGTGAAGATTACGGGCCGGCCTACACGGTTGGACAGCTGGGAATCGCCTATAATCCGAACCTGATTACAAATGAAGTTACGTCCTGGAGTGATCTGTGGAGCGAAGAATTCGCCGGAAATCTGACTCTGCCGAACATTACAGCGACAGCAGGCCCTATGGTGCTTGATGCAGCATCCACAGTAGCAGGCAACACTGCATTCAATGAGGATGCCGCTTTTACTGAGCTGGCTAAGGTGAAGGAAGGCGTGGTGAAGTTCTACAGCCAAACATCGGAATATGTGAACATGTTCGCCCAAGAGGAAATTGCCGGCGGTCCGATTATGGAAATGTACTTCAAGGATATCCAGGCTGCTGTGCCTGAAGCGAAGTTCGTAACACCTAGTGAGGGTGCTTATGCCGTAATGAATACAGTGAATGTTGTCAAAGGAACGAAAAATAAAGAGCTTGCTGAAGAGTTCATTAACTGGCAGCTGAGCGAGGAAGTGCAGACCGCTTCTGCCAAAGCAAAGGTCGATTCCCCGGTTAACGTGAACGTTGAGCTGACAGAAGAAGAAGCCGAAGGCATTACTTACGGTGCAGACGTCGTAGACCAGCTGAAGCTTCTGGACATGGAGTTTGTAAACAACAATGCAGCTGTATGGACAGACCGCTGGAACCGTGAAATTGCAAACTAAGTCAACTGATTATCGAATCGAACAAATAGCAAATAAATAATAAGTGCAAATAGATGACGCGAACAAGCAAAAAGGAGACTCGTACGATGAATCCTATTCTTCTGGATGTAGACACAGGAATCGATGATGCGCTCGGAATCATGCTGGCGGTACAGACTCGCTTCGATGATATTGCGTGCATTACGACCGTATGCGGCAACGTATCATTGGATCAGGCTACAGAGAACACGTGTAAAATACTCGAGTTCATGCAGGCAGATCAAATCCCTGTATATCGCGGCTCCGAGAGCCCGATTATCCGCAAATCGCATTATGAGCACCGCGTGCACGGACAGGATGGTCTGGGCGGAGCACTCAAGGGTTATACCGCGAAGAAGCAGGCAGACAGCGGATTTGCCCCAGACCGCATCATCGAGACGGTGATGGAGAGACCGGGCGAAGTGACGCTGATCATGACAGGGCCGCTCACCAATCTGGCGCTTGCTCTGCTGAAGAAGCCAGATCTCGTTAAATATGTGAAGGAAGTGATCTTCATGGGCGGGGTTGTAAAGGGCATGGGTAACATTACACCCGTCGCCGAGTACAACACGTACGCCGATCCTGAAGCTGCACGCATCGTACTGCATGCCGGGTTCCCGAAGCTCACTCAAGTGGGACTGGATGTAACACGCCAGACGCTGCTGACCGAAGCTCATATCGAGCGACTCACGACGCCTGCCATTAAGGAATATGTTGCTGAGAGCACAGCTATCTATATCAAGCGCTATGAACAAATGAACGGTGTGCGCGCTTGTGCTCTGCACGATCCGCTCGCTGTAGGGGTGGCGCTGAGCCCTGACTTTGTAACAAGAAATGCGTATTACGTCGATGTAGAGACGGCAAGCCGCTTGTGTGACGGCCAGATGGTTTGCGACTTCCAGAATCGGCTGGGGCGTGAAGCGAATGTACTGGTCTGCGAGGAAGTGAATCAGGCTGCTTTTCTGGATCATTTTATTGAAGCACTTAACAAACCCATTGGAGCCTCTTAAATGAAGAATAAATACGCTTATTACCTTCTCTTGCCGGGGTTCCTGTTTCTGACGCTGTTCATGGTGGTTCCGATCGTGCTGACGATCGGCTCTACCTTTGTGCAGGACGGGAGCCTGACACTTGAGGGGTACCAACACTTTTTACAAGACACTTATTTTCTGAAAATATTGTGGACTACGCTGCAGGTCAGTGTGCTGACGACGGTGTTATGTATTTTGCTTGGATTTCCGACAGCCTACTATATCGCCAAGCGCAGCGCTCGTAAGAAATCCATCCTGATTGCACTGGCGATCTTTCCCATGCTGACAAGCCCGGTTGTTCGTTCCTTCAGCTGGATGATCATTCTGGGCCGCAAGGGACTCGTCAATAATGCACTGATAGGTATGGGTCTCATTAATGAGCCGCTCGATCTGCTCTATACGCCGATTTCCATTACGATTGGTCTCTTGCATCTGTTCCTGCCGATTATGATTATTTCACTGGTGGGTGTGCTGGAGAATATTGATACGGATCTGATTAAA
The DNA here is from genome assembly GCF_042678545.1 of Paenibacillus provencensis. NCBI lineage: Bacteria > Bacillati > Bacillota > Bacilli > Caryophanales > Paenibacillaceae > Paenibacillus > Paenibacillus provencensis. The sequence goes on from NZ_JBHTKX010000002.1 coordinate 288,201, forward strand.
GCAGCGGAGAGCCTTGGCGCTTCCCGGTTTACGGCGTTCAGACGCATCGTGTTCCCGCTGGCGGTTCCGGGTCTGGTGCTGGGTTCAACGCTTGTGTTCGTCGGCAGCTTGACCGCCTATACGACACCTGCGCTGCTGGGAGGGAAAGAACGGGTCGTTTCCACGTTCCTGTACCAGAACGCAATGACGCTGAACGATTGGTTCCTGGCGTCCGTTATCGCAACGATTATGATCGTCATTACGTTTATTGTCGTCGGTCTGATGAACAAGGCGGCGAACAAATTAAATCCGAAGGGGTAAACAACATGCGGGAGAAAAATATCGGGCTCAGCCTGATCAGTCTTGTGGTCTTCATCTTTCTGCTGGGCCCGCTTCTGATTATCGCTGCCAGTTCATTTGAGCCGGGGACGGTGCTGAAATTTCCGCCGGAGGGCTTTTCCCTGAGGTGGTATGAAAATATTTTTGAGCAAGGAAGCTTTGTACGAACCTTTATGATCTCAGTCATCATTTCGCTGGCGGGCAATGTGCTCGCGCTGCTCATCGGCGTGCCAGCTGCTTATGCAATCAGCCGTTTTCGGTTTAAAGGCCGGGATGCGCTGAATGCGATCTTTTTGTCCCCGGTGCTTATACCGGGAATTGTGCTTGGCTTTACACTCATGCGTTATTTGATCGTTGTATATCAGCTGCCGCTGTATGCGGGACTGCTTATCGGTCATGCCGTAATCATGCTGCCATTTATTATCCGGGTGATCGGCTCAAGCCTGTCGAACTTCGACTTTGCTATTGAAGAGGCGGCACTGAGCCTGGGTGCAGGACGGGTTGCGACCTTCTTCAAGGTAGTCCTGCCGAACATTAAATCCGGCATTATCGCCGCAATCTTGATCGCCTTCTTGGAATCATTTAATAACGTTGACATTTCCGTCTTTATGACCGGTCCGGGGGTAAGCACCCTGCCGATCCAGATGCTCACATATGTAGAGAATTATTTTGACCCGACGATCGCGGCGATATCCGTGCTGCTGATGGTCGTTACCGGCGCATTTATGTTCTTGATTGAACGGATGATGGGTCTGTCCTATTTCACGAAACGCTAATGACAGGAGGCACTTAAGATTATGGCATTGCTAACTTTGGACAAAGTCTCGGTGGCCTATGACAACAATTATATACTCAAGGATTTTGATCTGGCGCTTGAAAAAGGACAGCTCATCTCCCTGCTCGGCCCGAGCGGCTGCGGCAAAACAACAACACTGCGTCTTATAGCCGGCTTCCTTGAAGCCAAAGACGGCAAGTTTACATTTGACGGTAAGGATTACACACGGGTGCCCGTGAACAAGCGTAATTTCGGCTTTGTGTTCCAGAGCTATGCGCTGTTCCCGCATTTGTCGGTGTATGAGAATGTCGCGTTTGGACTAAAAATGCGGAAGGTCAAGGATGATGAGATTAAGAAGCGCGTGCTGCGTATTCTTGAGGTGGTCAGCTTGGCTGGCTTTGAAAAAAGGCTGCCGCAGGAGCTGTCGGGTGGTCAGCGCCAGCGGGTGGCGATTGCCCGTGCGCTCGTAATTGAGCCGGATCTGCTCTTGTTCGACGAGCCGCTGAGTAACCTGGACGCGAACCTGCGGGTGAACATGCGGGTGGAGATTCGCCGTATTCAGCAAGAGCTTGGTATTACGACGGTGTATGTATCGCATGACCAGGAGGAGTGCTTCTCGATCTCTGACCGTGTCGCAATTATGAATAAAGGAAATGTGGAGCAGCTAGAGCGCCCGGAGACAATCTTTAAGTATCCGGCGACCGAGTTCGTCGCACGGTTTATCGGCTTCCACAACTTTGTAGAGTTTGATGAGCGCAGCGAGCAGGATGGAATGATTGCGCTGCGTGTCGGCACTCGTTCGTTCACCGCGACGAAGAACCCGGGCACACTTACGCCGGGAGCACGTAAAGGGGCCATCCGCCCGGATGACATGATCGTAACGGCAGCGGATGACGGTGATGTGCCTGCAAATGCACTGCCGGGTGTAGTGAAGGTGAGCACGTACCTTGGACGCAGCTACCAGTATGTAGTGGAGACCGAGTTAGGAGACTTTACCGCGAACCAGGAGATGGAGAGCGCGTACCTGAGCGGTCAGCGGGTGAACCTGATCTTCCCGCCAGAGAAACTCGTACTTGTACAGTAATTCTTAGAGTTTAAGCTTTAGCATATTTTTATTTTTTATCTTTTTCTTTTATGCTATTGTTTTTTGTTTTTTATCTTTTGTCTTTTGTCTTTTGTCTTTTGTCTTTATGTCAGTCGCAAGACGAAGGAATACCGCTGACACGCCAAAGCAAGCGCATCGCGAAGGCAAGAGGTCTTTTCCGCAGCGAGCGAAGCTTCGCTGGCCCTCGCCGGAGCGGGCGAAGCGCGAAGGCAAGAGAGATCTTTGCCGAACTTAGGGACAGTCGAGCGAAGCTTCGCTGGCCCTGGCCGGAGCGGGCGAAGCGCGGAGGCAGGAGAGATCTTTGCCGAACTTAGGGACAGTCGAGCGAAGCTTCGCTGGCCCTGGCCGGAGCGGGCGAAGCGCGGAGGCAAGAGAGATCTTTGCCCGCGCTTGGAGGACAGAGAGCGAAGCTTCGCTGGCCACCGCCGGAGCAGACGAAGTGCGCAGGCTAAGCGCCTCTACGCACAAGAGCCATGCGGCAAAGCAGCCTGACGGATAATATTCGTCAGGCAAGCCGCATCGCGGCTCCACGCGCAACCGTAACCATAGCAAGTTTGAACAAAACTAATGAACCGCCAGTTCCGGGTGTCCAGAGGGCAGAGCCCTCTGGGGCCCTCCCTGTCAGGGAGGGTTTGGGAGGGTGACCTTCCGGTTTGGAAGGGTGTTTTTAAAGGAGCTGATTCCTGACGTGAGAATAGATCAATTGATCTTGAATGTAAAAATTTACAATAGTTACTATAAAATGTTTGAAGAAGGCAGTGTTGCGGTATGCGACGGACGGTTTTTATACATCGGACCTCGCGGGGAAAAAATGTTCACTGCGAACGAAATTGTAGATGGACGCGGTCATTACATGATTCCTGGGCTGATCGATATTCATCTTCACATTGAGAGCACGATGGTGACACCGGCGACGTTCTCCTACGGGCTGCTGCGCTGTGGGGTAACAACCATTGTCCCTGAGCCCCATGAGATGGCGAATGTATTCGGCATTGAGGGTGTGCAGCAAATGATGGAAGCGAGCAAGGAATGCACGGTCGATATGTTCTATGCCATTCCAAGCTCGGTTCCGGCTACACCGATGGAAACGACAGGCGGAAGCATTGAGATTGAGGACATGGACAAGCTGATGGCAACAGGCGAGATTATCTGCCTGGGCGAAATCATGAACTATGTGGATGTCATTAACAAGCCGGATAGCAAGACGAACCGCATTCTGAAGCATATGAAGAAGAACTATCCCAAGCTTGTCATCGAAGGTCACACGCCGAAGCTGATGGGCCTTGATCTGCACCGGATGATCTATGCAGGTGTAGACTCCGACCACACGCATCAAAGTATCGAAGGTATGAAAGCCCGTATCGCCGCAGGCATGTTCATCGAGCTGCAGGAGAAGTCCATGACCCAGGAAGTGATGGACTACGTGATTCATCATCCGGTATCCTCCCATTTCTGCTTTGTCACAGATGATGTCATGCCGGATTCGTTCGTGGAAAAAGGACATCTCGATCATATCGTGCGTAAGGCGATCCGGATGGGCATGAAGCCAGAGGATGCCATTTTTGCGGCAACCTATACGCCTTCGAAGCGGATGAAGATGGATGACCGGGGCAGCATCTCACCAGGTAAAGTTGCGGATTTTGTACTCGTATCTGACCTGTACCAGTTTGATGTCAAGCAGGTGTACAAAGGCGGGAAGAAAGTATTTGATCTATATGAGCATGATGTGCAGAAGAGTGAGACAGGTGCGTTTCCTGCTCATTTTTACAACAGTGTGAAGCTTGCACCACTCTGCCATGAAGACCTGACGGTGAAGGTGGATGTTCCGGACGGTCCTCACCAAGCACGGGCCATGATCGTCAAGAATGGTTCGACCTTCACTCAGGAAGCGCATGTCGATGTGACTGTTCAAGACGGAGTGCTGCAATGGGAAGATTCAGGCTATGGTCTGATTGCCACGTTTGAGCGCTACGAGAAGAACGGAAATCATGCATTCGGACTCATTGGAGGCGATACGATCAAGCGCGGAGCAATCGCAACAACGTATTCTCATGACAACCATAACTTGCTGATTATCGGTCGTCACTGGGAGGATATGCTGCTCGCAGCGAACACGGTCATCGAGAGTCAAGGCGGGTTCTGCGTGGTGGAGAATGGAGAAATTCTGTCCCATGTGGAGCTGCCGGTCGGGGGAATCCTGACGGAGGAGCCGCTCCATATTGTCGCGCATCAAGTAAAGGAGCTGCGTGAAGCGATGCAGTCGCTCGGATATGTACACTATAACCCAATCATGTCGCTCAGCACGCATTCGCTTGCGGTCAGCCCGGCTTTGAAAATTACCGATCATGGACTTATTGATGTAAACGAAGGTGAAATCGTATCTTTGATTGTTTAAGCATCTTGCAACATCAGATGGTATAATATGGTTTGCACAACGGTATCGGCTATAAGGCGGTCGGCTAGTCTCCTTTCTAGGAGGTGATGCTTGTGGAGGTTAAGGAAGCTCTGGCATTATTGAATGCAATTCCGCTAGTTTATCGTAGCGTTAATCAGATCAATCATCAGTATTGTCATTCCCATTGTAAACCGAGACAAAAAGAAATAGACCGCCCTTTCGTGAGGTGAACGGTCTATTCTTTGACATATAACCTAATGCCGACCGCTCTTACAGCGGTAAGTTGTGCAGGGAGTCGTGTGTAGGAGCACGGCTCCCTTTTCCTATTCTTATCTTAACTTATCCATATTTTAGACTTCAATAAACAAAAACACTTTTGCTATGATAATCTCATACAAGATATTAACGATATGGAGGGACAAGCATAGATGGAACATAGCAGCACGAGAGCAGGAACAAACGCTGCAAGCACAGCGGTATTCTTCGACGTTGACGATACTTTGTATGACCATCTCGCTCCACTACGAGAGGCTTTAATGCAGAGGCTTCATCTGCCGGGAACACTACCGTACGAGGAAATCTACCACCGATTCAGGTACTACAGTGACTTACTATCTGCGGAAAAGAACTTATCTGCCGTACCTGCACCGGAGGAAGTGGCAGACATGCGCAGACGCCGGTTTATGCTCGCTCTAGCGGAGTTCGGCATTTTTATTAACGAGGAGCAGGCAGAAGCAGCGCAAGCGGCATATCTTGATATGCAGTTTAGAATTAAGCCTTTCCCAGGTATGGTTGAGATGATTCAGCATTTAAGAGACCGCGGAGTGATCGTCGGCCTGATTACGAATGGACCGGAAGAGCATCAGATGGCGAAGATTAAAGCACTTCAAATGGAAAGCTATGTGGATCAGAAGCTGTTCTTTGTCTCAGGCGGAGTAGGCTACGCCAAGCCGGATGCCCAGCTGTTTCAGTATGTGAACAAGGTAACGGGAACGGCTCCAGAGAACTGCTATTATGTAGGCGATTCATGGAGAAACGATGTGGTAGGAGCGCTGGCTGCGGGCTGGACCGTACTATGGTTTAACCACCGGAGAGCAGAGCCAGAGTCAGAGCATAAACCTCATTCTATTGCTGAAAATGTGGAGCAGCTTGAAGCCATACTAATGAAGCTGATGGTCTAGATTTGATTGAATACAAATGATAAGAATTTATAAACATCGGGATCTCGCTAAAGAAAGGTGCGGGAATGACCGATGTTTTTTTGTATTGCGGCAAGGGGAATGCCTAGAAAAGATCCCAAGAAAAAATAATTCTAAATTACATGAATCAATTTCATAACTCATTAAAAAGGCGGAATCGAAACTATATATAGACAAATTAAATCATTTTGATCTATATATACTCTTGATTTAAGCAACTAAAGGTATTATGAAATTGATTCACATCATTAATTTTCAAAAAGCTATTTCTTTTTCTGGATAACATGTTATAATCATATCAGGATTTAGATTAAGTCTAAATCAAAGATAATAAAGTCATCATGATCATCGACACCAAGGAATCCAACTTGTAATTTTTATTTAAGCGAATCAAGCTCATGAGGATTATTCAGTTATGAAGTTGATTCAGTAAATGATTCGTTAATAAAATTCCAATTTAAAAGGAGAAATAAATATGACAACAACTCAAACAAACCAAGCTAACCAAGTAAAAGATGAGCAATTCCTGCACAGCTCCCTGAACCGCCAAATTGCCGGATGGTCTGTGCTTTATACGAAGCTTCACAATTTCCACTGGTATGTCAAAGGACCTCACTTCTTCAAACTGCATGAGAAATTCGAAGAGTTCTACAATGAAGCAGCGGAGAATCTTGATGTTGTGGCTGAGAGACTGCTAGCCATTGGCGGACGTCCAGCAGCTACCATGTCTGAGTATCTGAGCCTGTCCCCTGTTGAAGAAGCAGCTCAAGGCCTGAGCGCAGAGCAAATGGTTCAAGCGATCGTGGAAGACTATACGACAATGGTTGAAGCGATGGTGGAAGCACAGGAAGCGGCAGAGGCACTTGAAGATCAAGTAACAGCGGATATGCTGATTGGCATGCAGGCATCTCTGCAAAAACAAGTATGGATGCTGAATGCTTTCTTGGGTAAATAAGCAGGACCCTGCTCAACAAATAGACACATGGAAGTGTCCAACTGATGAACTTCCTCTTGCTCATGTAGTTTCATGAATTCTGGATGGGTATAATGGAACTAATTCAAAAGTCACGCTTGCCAGTAAAGTGTTAAATGGGAAGATGACGGAGAGAACGAGAGGTCGGCAGGAAGTATGACAAATAAGTCTGCACTTATTAAAGAAGCTGAATCGTTTATATATACAAGCTATGAAGAGCTGGGTCTGAGCCGTGATACGGCAAAGGCCCGGTTTGTTCGCATTCGTGAAGATATCGAAATAACAGGCACTTATGTACATACGAAGCAGGAGCTTGAGTATGGCATCAAGCTGGCTTGGCGCAACAGCAACCGCTGTATTGGTCGACTGTTCTGGGAAACGCTGCGCCTTGTGGATGCACGTGACGCCACCACAGCGGAAGAGGTTGCTGAGCTGTTATTTTCTCACATTCGGCAGGCAACGAACGGTGGCAAGGTTATTCCTATGCTGACTGCCTTCAAGCCTATGGATGCAGCCGGACGGGCTCCGGTTCGGATATGGAATCACCAGCTTATCCGATATGCAGGTTACGAAACGGAGCGGGGGGTCCTCGGTGATCCCGCTTCGGTACAGCTGACCCAAGAGGCGCTGCGGTTAGGCTGGCAAGGAGAAGGGACCGCATATGATGTGCTCCCTCTTATTATTGAGATCCATGGTGAGAAGCCGCAGCTCTTTGCAATTCCGAAGGAGCTGGTACTGGAAGTGCCGATCCGGCATCCGGAATATTCTACATTTGAAGAACTCGGCATGAAATGGTATGCGGTTCCGATGATCTCGGATATGCGGCTTGAGATTGGGGGCATTCATTACCCGGCGGCTCCGTTTAACGGCTGGTATATGGGAACCGAGATTGGAGCACGGAATCTGGCTGACGAATTTCGTTATCATATGCTGCCTCAAGTAGCGCGGCTGATGGGACTGGACACCTCATCTGAACGAACGCTGTGGAAGGACAAGGCTCTAGTCGAGCTGAATCTGGCTGTGCTTCATTCCTATAGGCTAGACGGGGTTAGTATGGTCGACCATCATACGGCGGCGAATCAATTTGCCAAATTCGAAGAACGGGAAGCAAATGCAGGACGGCAAGTCACAGGAGATTGGACATGGCTTATTCCACCCGTATCGCCAGCGACGACGCATATTTTTCATAAGTCCTATAACAATACAACGCTTACGCCGAATTTCTTCTATCAACAGGCTCCCTACCCTGCAGATAGGGAATTGGCAGACGATACAACGCTGCTGCAAGAGACCGTCCCTTCGGTAAAATGCCCTTTCCACTAGGCCCGGGCTAAATCTCATAAATAATTAGAACCGTCAGGCATGTTCCTGGCGGTTTTTTTGTGTGTTCATCTGTGAGTCACGGACGGAAGCATGTCATTCATACAGCAGTTCTGGAATAGATATAGTGAAAAGCTCTCGAATGATGATACACGAGGGAGGGGCAAGGAATGGACAAAAGCCAGTTGATTTCTCTGATTAAAGTGCCCTTTGGATATGGTGCGGGCCGAATGGGCAGTGAGCTTGGACCTGAGCGTCTGCTTCGATTGGGTCTGTTGGAACAGTGGAAGGAGCTTGGGTATGTGCTTGATGAGCCTTCCCGTATTATACTGAAGGATCAATGGAGCGATAAGGCAATGAGCGTGCACATGAAAAATGCGGCTAAGGTGTTGTCCATATGCACGGCATTAGCCAGTGAGGTTAAATTGAAAAGAGCCGAAGGGCATTTTCCATTCATCCTCGGCGGGGATCACAGCATTACGATGGGCTCACTTGCCGGATTGACAGCGGCTGGAGCGAGGCTTGGTGTCATCTGGATGGATGCCCACTCCGATCTGAATACAGAGGAGACGACCCCTTCAAGGAATATGCATGGTATCCCGTTAGCTGTCGGACTCGGCAGGGCAGCTCTGAAGCTGTCAGATATCTATGAAGGTGCTGCAGATATTGATGCCGCAAAGACCGTGCTGATCGCAGCCAGAGAGCTGGACCCCGGTGAGAAGGAGCTGATCAAGGAGCTGGGGATCCATTGTTACACGATGCATGAGATTGATAAGCTCGGCATACAGAAGGTGATCGATGAGGCGGTCGATATCACTAGCAGCGGAACAGACGGTGTTCATCTCAGCTTCGACATTGACAGTCTTGACCCGACAGAGGCACCGGGTACAGGTACGCCGGTTCAAGGCGGATTATCTTATAGAGAGGCCCATTTTGCCATGGAGCTGTTGTATGAAGCCGGAATGATCACTTCTTGCGACTTTGTGGAGGTTAACCCGCGGCTGGACCGGATGAATCGGACTTCAAAGCTTGCTGTCGATCTTATCGGGTCGTTATTTGGCAAACGGATATTGTAAGCTCGGATGTAGGTGGAGTAATGTGAATAAAGTTTTTGATACAGCATCTCATGGAGATCGTCATTCATGAAGGTGCTTTTTTTCTGATATTTGAATCCATTTCATCAATCGGATTTTCACCATTTAAATGATTTATGAAATCGATTTTCTGAAAAAATGTCAATCAGTTTAAAAAAAGAGGTTTGCGCATTGGAGTGTATTCTATATAATAGTTTCGATATGTGCCCGAACGAATATAATGACATATGTAAAACGAAATCGAAGGCGCAAGGCATATCCCCTCAAAAAAGGAGGTTTTCATTACATGACAAATCAGGAGTCAATCATCCGGTTTGAGAACGTCACGAAACAATATGATAGCGACGATCCGATCCTTAAATCGGTCAGCTTTGAAATTGAGAGAGGTAAATTCTACACCCTGCTTGGACCTTCCGGCTGCGGAAAGACGACGATTCTTCGTCTCATTGCCGGCTTTACCGAGCCGTCTGAAGGAAATATTTATTTTAACGGCAGCATTATTAACCGGGTACCGGCGCATGAACGTCAGGTTAATACGGTGTTTCAGGATTATGCACTGTTCCCTCATTTGAATGTGTATGAGAACGTGGCGTTTGGTCTTCGGATCAAGAAGATGAAAAATGCACAGATCAAGGAGAAGGTCAGCGAAGCACTTCGCTTCGTCAACCTGGCAGGATATGAGAACCGGGAAATTACGGAAATGTCCGGTGGTCAGCGGCAGCGTGTGGCGATTGCCCGTGCGATTGTCAATCAGCCGGAGATCATACTCTTGGACGAGCCTTTATCGGCTCTCGATCTGAAGCTTCGCACTGAGATGCAGTACGAACTGCGTGAGCTGCAGCAGCGGCTCGGAATCACTTTTATTTTTGTAACGCATGACCAGGAAGAAGCGCTTGCGATGTCGGATGAAATCTTCGTCTTGAACGAGGGAGTCATTCAGCAGAGCGGAACGCCGATCGATATTTATGATGAGCCGATTAACCGGTTTGTCGCTGACTTCATCGGAGAATCCAATATTGTGGCAGGAAAGATGAAGCAGGACTATTTGGTAGAATTTGCAGGCAAAACTTTCGAGTGCGTAGATAAAGGGCTGAAGAAGGACGAGCCCATTGAGATTGTCATTCGTCCAGAGGATCTCGAGATTACAACGGCAGACCTCGGCAAGCTCCAGGTGCGTGTAGATTCTCAGCTGTTCCGCGGGGTTCACTATGAAATCTCCAGCTATGATGATGCAGGGAACGAGTGGCTTGTTCATTCCACAAAACGTGCGGTGGTTGGAGAGACGATCGGGCTCTATTTTGATCCAGAGGCGATCCATGTTATGCGTTTTGGCGAGACAGAAGAGGAATTCGACAAGCGGCTTGAATCCTATGGCGAACTGTCAGAAGGAATTCAAGGACAAGGAGTAAGCCATGAATCGTAGCATGGGAACCCGCAACTTCTACCTGATCCCCTATATGCTGTGGATCGTGTTGTTCGTCGTTGCGCCGATTCTGCTGATCCTGTACTACTCTTTCTTTAATGTTGAAGGGCAGTTTACATTTGAGAATTATGCCAAGTTTTTTACACCGGTTTATTTGAAAATGACGCTGAGCTCGTTCTGGTATGCGCTGCTCATTACGTTCTTCTCGCTATTGATTGCTTACCCGACCGCGTATTTGCTGACTCGGACCAAGCATAAGCAGCTGTGGCTTCTGCTGGTTATTCTGCCGAGCTGGATCAACCTGCTGCTGAAGGCGTATGCGTTCATCGGGCTGTTCGGAACGTATGGATTCGCCAATGCGCTGCTTGAGACGATCGGAATTGGAACCCAGCAAATTCTGTTTACGGATTTCAGCTTTATATTTGTCTCGGTATATATCTTTATTCCGTTTATGATCCTGCCGATCTTTAACGCGATAGAGGAGCTAAATCCGTCCCTCATCTATGCAGCAAGGGATCTGGGGGCATCGCCCTTTACCACGTTCCGGCGGGTGATCTTTCCTCTGACCTTCAGCGGGGTGAAGGCTGGGATACAAGCCGTCTTTATTCCGGCGTTATCCCTGTTCATGATTACAAGACTGATTGCAGGTAACCGTGTCATCACGCTGGGTACTGCGATCGAGCAGCATTTTCTCGTGACACAGGACTGGGGAATGGGAGCCACCATTGCAGTCTTCCTGATCATTATTATGATCGCGATTATGTTCATCAGCGGTCAAGGAAAGCGGGGGGTGCCTCATGGGAAGAAATAGTAAGCTGTCCAATCTATATCTGTTTATCATCTTCGCCATTTTGTACCTGCCGATCTTCTATCTGATCTTCTACTCCTTCAACAGCGGTGGAACGATGCAGAACTTTGAAGGCTTTACTCTCGAATGGTATGAAGAAGTATTCGCAGACACAAGGCTGCTGATTATTGTACTGAATACTTTTGTTATAGCGCTGTTGTCCGCAGTAGTATCCACCGTATTGGGTATTGCCGGCGCACTTGCCATTTATCAGGTTCGGCGCAAGCGCAACAAGAACACCTTGCTCTCACTTAATAATGTGCTTATCGTGAGCCCGGATGTTATTATCGGTGCCTCCTTCCTGATCTTCTTTACGATGCTGGGCATACAGCTTGGATTCAGCTCGGTACTGCTGTCTCATATTGCCTTCAGCGTACCCATTGTCGTCTTGATGGTGCTTCCTAAGCTGCAGGAGATGAGCCCGACGCTGATTGATGCAGCGAGAGATCTAGGAGCCTCCGGCTGGCATGTGCTGACAAGAGTCATTCTGCCGTTTGTTAAACCGGGGATTTTTGCCGGATTTTTTATGGCTTTGACTTATTCGCTTGATGACTTTGCCGTGACGTTCTTTGTTACAGGCAATGGCTTCTCAACACTCTCGGTTGAGATCTACTCACGCGCAAGGCAAGGTGTGTCGCTGTCGATTAATGCATTGTCGACGCTGCTATTCCTGCTTACCATTGTGCTGGTCATTGGTTATTACTTCATTAACAGCCGGCAGGCCAAGCTTCAAGGAAAGGGGCTGAGACCATGAAGCAGCTGGTACAGACGTTCAGTGTCGTACTGATCGTCGCATTTCTGCTGATGTATCTTACATCGGTTCTCAACTCCAGTGAAGGTTATTCTGGCGGCAATACGCTTACAATCTATAACTGGGGCGATTACATCGATCCTGATTTGATTACAGAGTTTGAAGAGGAGAGCGGGCTTAGAGTCATTTATCAAACGTTTGATTCCAATGAGGCGATGATGACGAAGATTCAGCAGGGAGGTACGACGTATGATATCGCGATACCTTCTGAATATGCCATCAGCAAAATGAAGGAGGATGATCTCCTTCTTCCGCTGGATCACTCTCAAATACCAAATTTACAGTATATAGATGAGCGTTTTATGGATTTGTCCTTTGATCCCGGCAACGAATACTCCATTCCTTATTTCTGGGGAACGGTGGGCATCGTGTTTAATCCGGAGCTGACAGATCTCACCTTCAAGAGCTGGGACGATCTATGGGATCCAAGTCTCAAGAATCAGATCCTGCTTCTGGATGGGGCGAGAGAGGTCATCGGGATGGGACTTAACAGCTTGCATTATTCACTGAATGATACCAATGAAGACCATCTGCAGGAAGCGCTCGCGAAGCTATCCACCCTTACTCCCAACGTCAAGGCTATCGTAGGGGATGAGATCAAGATGCTCATCGCCGGCGAGGAGGCTGCGGTGGGTCTTGTCTGGTCCGGTGACGCATCCGAAATCATGAGCGAGAATGAGAAGCTCGACTATGTTGTTCCTGAAGAAGGCTCAAACCTCTGGTTTGATAACATGGTTATCCCGAAGACAGCGAGCAACATAGAGGGAGCACACCAGTTTATCAACTTCATTCTTGATCCTGAGAATGGGGCAAGAAATGCGGAGTACGTCGGTTATTCCACGCCGAATGCGGCAGCGCTTGCCCTGCTGCCTGAGGATATTTCTGGGGATGAGCGCTTCTATCCGAATGAGGAGCTTACCGAAAAGCTGGAGGTCTACGATAACCTGGGCAGACGGATGCTGTCCCATTACAATGATTTATTCCTAGAGTTCAAAATGCATCCAAAATAAGCATCGTCTTGAAGACTCGTTGTCCACATGTGGATAAACGAGTCTTTTTTCTTATTACCGGCTGAATATTTATGCAGTGGCTGTATATGTCAATTTTAGAAGCCTCTATTTTGATGGATAGCCTTATATCATTGTTATTAATTCAGCAGTAGTAATGTATTTTACATACTTATTTTCACTTACTAAATAATATATAATAAAGTACAAGCTTGTGGATACATACGAATCATATTTAAGAAGGTAGGGTTAACACAATGGGAAATTTACAGACGGTAATTAAAGAAAGGCGTTCCGCGATGAAGTTTAAGGAAGGAGCAGTGATTAGCAAAGAGGAGCTTGAGAAGATGTTTTCGCTGAATAAATATGCTCCTTCCGCGTTTAACCTGCAGCATGCGAATTATCTGGTGCTACAGAGTCCGGAGGACAAACAGAAGGCTTATGAGGCATCTGGTCAATATAAGACTTTGACCGCATCAGCAGTTATTATCGTGCTCGGGGATACCAAAGCATACCAGCAGGTGAAACGGCTGTACGAAGGTATGCTTGCACTTGGAATGATGACTCAAACCGAATACGACTTGGAGACAAGCAGTGTAATCGAGATGTACGAGACTAGAGGTCCTTCCTTCCAGCGGGATGAGGCAATTCGTAATGCGAGCCTGTCAGCGATGCAGCTTATGCTAATTGCGAAGGACATGGGATGGGATACCTGTCCGATGATCGGTTATGATGATCAGCAGCTAGTATCGCTGTTACGTATCCCAGAGGACCTTATACCCGTTATGATGATTACGCTGGGTAAAGCGGACGAGGAGAACTTAAGACCACGTGGATACAGAAAGCCTGTGGATGAATTTGTGAGTATCTATTAAGTTAAACTGTGGTATTTCCCTTAATGATGGGTTATCCACATGAGAAAGGTCTGACCTCTGCGTAGTGCAGTGTCAGACCTTTGTTGTTAAAAATTCATATAAATAAATTCCGTTGATTCTCCCGAGAAGAAGATGATCCCCAGCACGACGGCGATGATCACAAGCGCACCTGCAACGGATATCAATCCATAAGCCGCGATTCGAGCTACACGAGGTATCATATCAAAGAGATCGGGCTCTGTCCGCATTTTACTGCGCTGTAATTCCATATTGCAACAGCCTTTCGTATAAGATTTCCCCAAAGATTCGGCTTCCTTCATCTACCATGTGGGAAGAGTCGTGATAGAATTCATGCGGTATCAGGTTGCTCCCCCCTGCATTAAATTCAATGAAGGGATAGCCGCGGGATTCAATTAACTTCTGGTAGGCCCCCATAACGGAGAAATAGTCTGTCCAGTTCAGCATGTTGTGCCGTGTAATGAGGTCCTTGTCCAGTGGAGCCGTATAGAAGACGGCCTGCTTATCATGCTTGTCCACCAAATCAAGGGTCTTGTTCATCATGGTCAGTCCGAAGCTGCTCTCAGCATCAAATGGCCTGCTCCACGTATATAGCTTGGTAAAATGCCCAACGATACCCGCCTGCTGTTCAGCCGTAAGCTGGTCATAAGGTGTATAGGGGGGCGTGTAGGCAGTTATAATGCCTTGTCTCTCATTACGCTTCGCGGTTACTTCCCGGCGAAGCTTCTCAAGCGATGTACGAGTGGATAACAGCTGATAAGTCAGTACATCGCGGTCATGATACAGCGGCCAATGGCTCAGTATTTCGGTCGTCACGAAATCATGGACGGCATTCGGTACGGACTCCTCATTCTTGGCAGGAGAATGGCGAAGCCACGATTTTGGAATATTTTGATCCAGCTTGCTGAGTAACGAAGGGTATACGGATACCTCTGGATCGTTATCCGTAAGTGGAAGTATGCCGTAATTAATCTCATAGACGACATAATCGACTTCATCAATGATAGAGGCAAGGATGGCATACGTCTCGGCCAATCGAGCTCCCGTTAATCCGAGATTCAGCACGCGCTTGTCGCTTAGGTGAACCTGCAGTACGCCGGAAGTCGTGTTGCTGCTGTCTTTTACCGTTGTCCCATACACAGTGGAAGCTCCGAACAGCCCAATCCATGGCTTATGGTCATCCGGCTGGGCCTGTAAATGCTCAATCCACAGCGGTGTATATACAATGGAATCATAGGCAGGCACCCTCAGCTCCTCTTCTGCGTAGGAAACGATCTCCTGCTCTGACTCTTCAACAGCATGACCAGCCCATAAGGTTATAGCGCATAGACCAAGGACAGCGAGGGTCAGCATCGCCATTGTCAGTTTTTTAATAGGAAGCTTGTTTAACATGATCTTACATCCTCACTCTCAGGAGCCAAGACCAAATAGTCTTAGCATTAAATCCATTCCATCCGATACGGGCAGCACGAAGAACACCCGGCTCAGGGTGACGCCAAAAAAAGTAATGCCGACGGCAAGCAGCGTCGTTCCAGGTTTAAGCCAGACCGGCACGGGCCTCACAAGGGGCTTGACCTCCTTGATAAAGAAACGATGAATACAGAGCATCACGCCGTGAAACATTCCCCAAACGACGAAGTTCCAGGCTGCACCATGCCACATTCCTGACACGGTCATTGTGCACATCAGGTTTAAATAAATCCGTGCTTTGGATACGCGGCTTCCCCCGAGCGGAAAGTAGACGTACCTAGTCAGCCAGGAGCCCAGTGAGATATGCCAACGATTCCAGAACTCGGCAATGCTGCGTGCCAGATAGGGATTGCGGAAATTCTCTGGTATTACGATGCCGAATAAACGTGCTGTCCCGATTGCAATATCCGAGTAGCCCGAGAAGTCAAAATAAATAACGAAGGTGTAGGCGATCAGCGATACCCATAGTGTCCATGTGTCCGCACCGCTTATTCCCTCAGGTGAATAAACAGGCTGAGCAAGGATGTCAAGGGAAGCAGCCAGCACCAGCTTTTTGAATAAACCAAACCCGATACGGAGGATGCCGTTTCGAACATTGCTCCATTGAAAAGCTGCCGTCAGCTGAGGGTAGAACTGTTGAAACTGTTTGATGGGGCCAGCCACCATCGTCGGAAAGAAGAAGAGAAACGCCAGGAAGCTCACAGGCTTATGCTGTGGCAAATTCCCTCGTTTCTTCTCAACGACATAATGAATCAGCTCAAAGGTAAAATAAGAGATTCCGAGAGGCAGTATGAGATCATCTACGGTGGGAAGGGAAGGCTCATTTATAAATCCGAATAAGCTGTTCACCATGCTGCCCAGCCGGCTGCCGTATTTATAATATCCGAGCACTAGGACGATTAGAATTATGGTCGCAGGATAGACCCAGCGTTTACCGCGTTTGATAGATCTATGAATCAGCAGGAAGGCAATGATCGCCTCTGCGAGCAGCAATAGGACAAATGCGCCTGCATAATAGGAATAAAATGAAATTCCCGCTGCAATGAGAACAAGCGGTCTGATCCGATGAGGGCTGATATAGTACAGGACAATTGCTGCGAGTACAAATAGCCAATATAACCAGTCTGTGTACATCATGTTTTTTAAGTTTCCACCATTTCTGATTGAGCAATGCTCAATCTATCATAACTCGATCATAAATTCATTGATTCGGTTCACTTGATATTTATTCAAATTTCAGGCAGGAAGTGCCAAATATAAATTTTACCGCAAAGATGGACAGGCTGCCAACCACATTATATGGAATAACAGGATGGAATTAATTACACAACTTATTTAACAAAGAATTTGAAACTACATATAGACAAACTACACCGTTTTGATCTATCTATATATACTCTTGATTAAAGCAACTTGGGGTCTTATGAAATTGATTCGGATAGCAGAAAAAAAGCCGGATTCAGGAGTGTTATCCGCATAAAAAAGCCCGCAGTATCAATACTGCGAGCTTGATAGATCGAGACAATTAGGAAAAGATATGGCCGATCTCTGCAATTTCCGCTTCGTTCAGCTTCACTTCGAGTGTCTTCAGGTTGTTCAGTACTTGTTCAGGCCGCTTCGCACCAGGGATCAGTGCGTCGACAGAGTCCCGTGTCAAATACCATGCGAGCACCAGATGAGCGACCTCAACGCCTTTATGATCTGCAATCTTGCGAATTTGCTCTACTTTTTCAAGATTATGCAGATAGCGCTCTCCCTGAAATTCAGGATTGTCCTTCCTAAAGTCATCGAAGCGGGTATCCTTCGTATATTTGCCGCCAAGAAGACCCGATACAAGCGGGAAGTAAGGGATGAACGTAATCTGATTAGCCGCTGTATAAGGCAGGATCTCACGTTCTACCTCGCGATTGAGCAGATTGTATTCGGATTGAAGGACATCGACGTAACCATCCTTGTTCGCTTGCTTCAGCTGTTCCATAGAGAAGTTTGATACTCCGATAGATCTTATTTTCCCTTGGTCCTTAAGCTCCTTCAGAGCCCCAACCGCTTCATCCTTCGGCGTGTTCTCATCCGGAAAGTGAATATAATACAGATCAATATAATCGGTCTGGAGTCGATTCAAGCTGTCCTCCACCTGCTGCTTCAGAAAGGAAGGGGAGTTATTCGGTGCATAATTGTTATTCTCATCATGGGCGCCCTTCGTTGCAATGACGACTTGATTGCGGGCTCCCAGCTCTTTAATGACTTGTCCGATCAGCTCCTCCGAACGTCTTGGACCGTAGATAAAAGCTGTATCAATCAGGTTAACACCGTTTTGGATAGCAGTGCGAATGACCTCTTTTCCTGCCTCTTCATCCAGATTGGGATACAGATTATGTCCCCCGACCGCATTAGCTCCGAGTCCGATAGGATTTACATACAGTTCTGATTTACCGAGCTGCGTTGATGTAGTCAATTCATTAGCCTCCTTTTTTCTTACAGTATGGATAAGTTCTCCCCTTACTATTCTAAAGGGTGCAGTTACGTAAAGCAAAAAAACCTCTGCCTTGGACGAGGAGAGGCTTGCCGATGTAATATGTAGCCGAAGCCGAATAGACGTCTGACAAATATCATGAATAGAAATGCGGTTTCTTTTTGCGGCGAAACAGAACCAATACTCCACCCACGATGAGAATCAGCGCAATGAAAGGCTGGACGACGGAGAATCGATTCAGCATGGAGCCAAGTGAGAACGCAATGAAGAAGATGAAGGACAAGGCGGTTAGAATGTTGATCGGTATCAGCAAATATTTGTTTCGGCTGCCGAACCAATACAGCTCAAACAGCCCGGCTGCGACCGCAAGAATAAAGCCCGGCCACATCGTGATCCAGCTGTCGGTTACAATAGCAATCTGGCAGGTCAGTCCTGCGATGAGCAAGATCCCCCCGGGTACGAGCAGCCCGATGCCTCTTCCGATCAGCGAGAAATAAAGCCAGTGAAAAAAGATGCCTAGCGGGATGATGAAAAAGGATGGCCAGAAGTAGGCGAAGATGGAGCCTGCTCCGAGATGTTTACCTGAGTTGAGCAGCAGGAACACACCGACGATAATGAGCAGCGGGGCGAATAGACTTGCTTTGTTTTTAATGCTCAAGGCTAGACTCTCCTTTCCTCTAAATTTTATCTAACCAGAATCTTATCATACATAATATATGGTGTAATCGGTCTTAAGAAAGTGAAGGAGCCTGGACTTAAGTCTAGTATAATTTAGATGAATACCTCGGGAGATCGGGGAAGAAGAAAGGTGAGAGCATGTGGTTTCAAAATAGGGATGAGACGATCGGGATGATGGTGATTCTCTTTTATTCGAATAAATAAAGCAAGCCGCCAAGGGCAGCCTGCTCTATTATTCGTATCACTCCGGCTGAAGCTGAGGTGATGGTTTAATGAACTTTGTTAGCAAGAACCGTGAGACAGGTCCTACGATCAGCAGTTGTGCAGGGAGTGCAGCAATAATGTTTAAGCCCACTGTTTTGAGGTAAGCTGTGAGAATAGAACCCTTGCTTCCCATTCCCACCATTACAGATTTCATTATCATGCCATATATAGACATGATAAGAACCATCATCGGCACCATGCATACGGCGATGGCCAGAATGGAGTTAATTGGCTTCGATTTATCATAAGGCAAAGAAAATGCCAGTTTACGCGCTCTTGGTCCCACGATAGACTCAGCGAGAAAAGCAACAATAAAGGTTATGATAAATTGAACATAAAGATTATGATATATGACACACTGCCAGCCTCATAAGTGACGATTTTGTGTCTTTTTTAAAAGGATTCGTCTTAGCCGTTAAGTTGATTCACCAAATTCGGTCATATAACGGGTGCCATGGACCTCATTTTTGGGGCTTACTTTTTCAATGCGAGCCAAGTCATCAGGAGTCAGCTCAATCACCAGTAATAAAAGGAGGCAAGTGTATGACATCGCAAACATCTGCGCGTATTAAATTTCCTTCGGGATTCTGGTCCGGACTCCAACAGTTAGGAATCGATCCTCTGGACGTAGCTCGCAAAGCACGACTGCCGCTTACAGTCATCAGTGAGCCGAAAGTCACCACTAGCGAGTACTATGCAATCTGGCAGTCTTATTCAGATCTTGCAGGCGATATTGCCGGAAGTATCATCGGACTTGCTCAAGCCTTTGAAACCACACAATATCCACCGGCTGTCTTGGCGACATACCATGCTCACGATTATCGCGATGCTCTTTACAGAATGGCTAGGTACAAACAAATGTGTCCTCCTGAAGGCCTGCGTGTTACCGAGGCAGGCGAGGACTGTATTGTCGAGCTGGAGTGGCAGCATACGGACGAGCTTGGTCCACCGGTATTGGTTGGTATAACGCTCGCATACCTTCTGGAGCTGGGGCGCCGGGGAACAGGGCGTGAATTGACAGCACGCTGTGTTGAATTTGTGAATCCCATGGGTAATGTGCAGACATTGGAAGCTTATTTCGGATGTCCTGTCCGGGTAGGTAGAGACAGAAACCGGATTACAATGTGGCGACAGGACTTGGATCTTCCTTTTATATCATATAACGAAGAGCTGCTTGAAATTCTGACCCCGGTGATGGATCGAACGCTGGATGAGGAGCTGCATAACCGTTCGATTACCGAGACGGTGAAATGGATGATGAAACGGAGCCTTATGGGGGGGCATCCTGACATGCAGACTGTGGCGAAGGAGCTTAATATGAGCGAACGAACACTTCAGCGCAGGCTGACTGATGAAGGTACGAGCTTTAAGGGGCTATTAACGCAAACGAGACATGAGCAGGCAAGGGCATATCTGGCCGATCCCTCGCTTGAGATCAAAGAAGTGGCTTTCTTGGTTGGCTACGAGGACCAGAATTCGTTTTACCGTGCTTTCCGCCAATGGGAAGGAGATACCCCTTCTCATTGGCGTTCCGAACATCTAAGTAATGGGAAGAAGAGGTTTTTTGGCGTGTAATGCAAGAAATTTGACGTCCTGAGCCAGTTACATGATCAGCCTCACAAGGTAATATAATCCCTATCGCATCGATGGTTTTGCTAGTCTATCTAACAACAACTTAGGGGAAATGCATTATGGATATGGGATTACACAATAAGACAGCTTTAATTACGGGATCAACGAAGGGTATAGGGAAGGCCATTGCTATTGAACTTGCTAGAGAAGGCGTGAACGTACTCATCAATGGAAGAAATAACGAAGAGGTAGAACAGACGGTAAATGAAGTTCGGTCGCAATTTCCAACAACTTCTCCTCAAAATGCCACTGCCGATATTGTAGATGCTAAACAGATAGAGGCTCTGTATGAGAAATATCCACATGTGGATATCCTGGTTAACAATGTGGGAATCTATGAAATCATGCCATATGAGGACGTAGACGATGCAACTTGGGAAAAATACTTTCGTACCAATGTACTTGCAGCAAACGGCCTGTCTAAATTTTATTTACCTAAAATGCTGAAAAACGAATTTGGCCGCATGATCTTTATTGCGAGTGAGGAGGCAGTGATGCCCTCAGGTCGAATGCCACAGTATTGCATGACCAAATCGATGCTGCTGTCTCTATCGAAAAGTCTGTCCAAATTAACGGCAGGCACCGAAGTGACAGTCAATACAATTATGCCGGGACCGACATTATCGGAACATGTACAGCAGATCATTGAGGGGATTTATGCTGACGATAATATGACTTTCTCGGAAAAGGAGAAACAATTTATGGCATCAACCCTGCCTCAATCGGAGATTCAGCGATTCATCAGACCGATGGAAATTGGCAGACTAGCTGCATTTATCAGCAGTCCTTTTGCTTCCGCATTTAAAGGCTCTCCTATCCGTATGGATGGGGGATGGTGCCGACTATTTTTTAATGTAGTCTGTAATTATATATTTCTGTGGAAGATTAGTTCAAATAAACAGGTTGCAGCTATCGTGTACTTCTTGTGATGGCTGCCGCCTGTTTATTTTGTATAAGGGTTATTTCTGCGAAAGTGGTCTGGTGTTCAGATAGATGCTGAGGTCAGGGCTAGAGCCTTCGGTAATGACATCGGCCAGTATTCTGGACAGGACCGCATTATATACGATGGCGTTATCTCCGTAGGCCATCACCATGTGACAGTGTGGATACGCTTCATACTGGCCAACCATGGGAAGACCGTCATGCGTTACACTCAAGAAGCCGCCAAGCCAATATTCGGGCTCTGCCGGGATATCCGGAAACAGCTTGTGAAATGCCTCCATCAACTTGTCCCGGCTCCGCATGATTTTGCTATCTCTAGCCTCAGGGATGGTAGTATCTTTGTCCATTCCGCCAATGATGACGCGATGATCCGGTGTTGTCCGCAGATAGACATAAGGACGTGCGGTTTCCCAGATTAATGTACGCTTATACCAGCTGGAGAGGTCAGGCACCGGCTTGGTGATCACAGCGTAGGAGCTGACCATAACGGCATTCTTCTCCGATTGGAAATCACGATTCTCATTACCTGCAGCGATAATGACATGCTCTGCCTTGATCTGGTGCCGACGAGGAGCAGCGGTATAGAAGACAGCATCCTTAATATCCTTTCTTCTTCCCGTAATTTCAGTCTCACCGTAAATGGAACCGCCCAAAGACTTCACCTTCTCAAGTAATCCATATACGAATTGGAGCGGGTTCAGCTCAGCCTCGTTGTAGCTATACAGCGCTGCTGGTTTCCGGAAAGGATATACAGCTCTGATCTGTTCCTCATTCCATAACTCGACTTGAAGGCCAAGCCTGCTCAGGAAGTCGTACTCCTTATGAATGGAGGGAATATCTTCTGTGAAGGAAGCGTAATACAGGCTGTCTCTGCGAACAAACTGTGCATTGATCGGCAGCTTCGTACAAATGTCTTCCAGCTCATTCAGCGCTTGCCAGCATAGGTGTATATGTCTTGAGATGATCTGTTCACCAAAGTGGTTGGCCAATGTAACGAAGCTCTTCTCACCCGATAGCTGGATAACGGCTGTATTGGCGCTCGTACTGCCTTCACCGATCCTGCGTTTATCTACGACGGCCACCTTTAATCCCCGCTCAGCAAGATGATAGGCACACAGAGATCCTGAAATACCTGCTCCGATAACGAGTACGTCACACTGAATATCCTCTGCTAGAGGCGGGTAAACCGGAGGATTGCTGACGGTTGTGGGCCAGAATAATTTACCGCTTTGCAAATCCATATCTAGTCTCTCCCTTGATTCATGAAGTTGGTTCATATAGTATGGATTTTTTGCAGCACCTCAATGCAAGTCACTTGAAGCTTACGGCTGTTCGATTTGAATATTTCCGGAAGTAGTACGCACTTTAATCAGCTCTGTTCCGGTTCTTGGTGATTCAGGTGCATGAACACTTCCAGATACGGCTTGAACATCATAAAATCCGGCAAAATCATGTGCTGCTATAACATCCACATCGCCTGATACGGCCCGGATATCTAGATTCCCTCTCACGGATTGACTGACTTCCACATTCCCGGACTGTACTTCAATGCTGGCGTCTCCGTGCAAATCTTCAATTTCGATGTCACCGGAAGTGGACTTAACCTCTAGCTGGCCTTGAATTCCAGCCGCCTCTATACTACCTGATTGGAGCTTCACTGCAATTCTGCTTGAAGTGAGGTTCTCAAGCTCAATTTCTCCAGAGATCATATCGAAGCTTGCACTGTCCTTGGCTGTTACATCCTTCATATCCAGATTGCCTGATGATAGATTTACTGTAAGCTGATTGGCTTGAACATCCTCGAGGTTGAAATCACCTGAGGTTGATGAAATAGAAACATGCCTTGCCTGAACCCCGGTAATGTCGTTATTGCTTGATATATTATCCAGCACAAGTTCATCGAGCGTTTTGTCTGAAGGAATCCGAACCTCAATGCGATTGTCTGAGAAATCCAAATTAAATGATAGAAATTGAAAGGAATCCTTCGCTGACGTATCAATCGTAAGCGTGCTGCCTTCCAGAGCTGTCTGTTCGATTCGATTTATGGCATCCTGGTGCCATTTACCTTTGAATAATACTGAAATTTGTTCATCCTCACTCGGTACAAATTGGATATTCGTACTGCTGTCAGTTCGCATGACAAGGGAATGGGTGCCTGCTTTAGAAAACGCAAACTGTTTCTCATACGCAATCCGGTCATCTCCAAATTCAAATCCAAATATGGACATGCCGACAACGCCGACAGCAATGCAGGCAATCGCAAATCTTATCCAGTTCTTCATCTATTGGTCCCTTCCTTTCACCACTTTGAAATTCCATCTTACATAGCTGCGAGTAAGTACTCCAAGCTTCTTGGCAGCCCACAGCGAGAAGATACCGAGCAGGATGCCAATTCCGAGCATGGTGATACTGACAGACGCTTCTGCCCAGATCACACGCTTCTCTTGGAACATAAAATCGGCCAGGGCAAGAAATGGAGCCAGTACGCCAGCGGCCGAAGTAGCGGCAATAGCCAGCCACACGGACCATATGGTTGCAAATACCGGCAGGGCAAAGATGAGATTCAGAAAGAACATGCCGATCGCAGAGAAAAAGCTGCGGAAAGCACGGTGGCTTGATCTCGATTCTGTCATATAGGGCATACTGGCTGCGAATGGCATACCTGAATTATTAGATGCACCATAGGCATTGTTGTAAGTAATTTGAGGTGAAGCTGGCCCCTGTGCTGGGGAAACATACCGATCACCGAGGGCTTCTAGTGCAAGCTCTCTCGGATGACCAAGCTCTCTTGAAATGTCTTCTTCCGTCTTGCCTTCAGCCAAGCCCATATCAAAATGCTGCTCGTAATCACTTAACAACTCCATGCGTTCACCTTCGTCAAGCAGCCTAAGCTCGCGTTCCAGAGCAGTCATAAACATACGTCTGTTCATTCGCTATATCCTTCCTTAAGTAGATTGGTCACACTTGATACAAATAGATTCCATTCAAGCTCCAATTTCAGCATATAAGCAAGTCCAGAATCCGTTAATCTGTAATATTTACGCGGAGGTCCCTCGTTAGATTCACGCAAATAGGTGGTGCAGTACCCGTCTGCTACTAATCGGCGAAGCAAGGGATACAAAGCACCTTCGGCAATCTCAATATGTCTGGACACGGCTTGAGCCAGCTCATATCCATATCGGTCTTTACGGTGAATCAGTACAAGGACGCACAGCTCTAACGCACCCTTTTTAAATTGGATATTCACATTCAATCAGATTCGGGTCTCCTTTCTTGCCAAACGTTTAATTACACATAATTACTAAATTTAGATTAGTACTGTTTATTATATAGTAGTGAACAGGTAAATATTAACACTCAGTACTGAATAATGCAAGATAGTGATATTCATGCAGACATGCAGGCGTTTGAAACTCCTCTCCGCGGGTAAGGAAAGCAGAGAAGGAGAGGATCGTACATGAACAACAAGAATCAAGAGGCAAGTGAGCCAAACCAGCATAAGCAAGACTATTCCAAGAAAAAACACTCTAAGAAAAGAAGGATGGGTCTCCATTTCTATCGTAGAAGATCACTCCGATCTAAAAAAAGACTACAAATCCGCAATCGTTATGAAATAGCCCATATGATTAGCGAGATAGCGACATCGCTGCTGTTTCTGGCCGGCAGCTTTTGCTTGTTCTATCCGGAAGTCAAACTGATTGGCACCTGTCTATTTATTCTAGGGAGTATTCAAATGCTGGTCCGTGCACTTATTCGAATGTCATACATGCTTAAACTCAAAAAATGGGATTACATTGATGAAAATAGAGATCAGGAGAAGAACCACATCATGCACTAAACATCTGTTGAAAATGGGGGTTAACACATGTGTGGGCAAATCAAAGACCGCCTTAAGCTGACTGGATAAGCAGCATAAGGCGGTCTATTTACATTTTGTCGATTTCTTATTGGCCATGCTTATGAGACAGCTTCGAACGCAAGTAACGTGGCATGGGTGTCGTAACTCTCTATGACTGATGTGCATCAAGCTTGGGCAATGGTTCGACTGCAGGCCCTTCAAGGACGGAGCCGTCATAGGCATAGCGTGAGCCGTGACAAGGGCAGTCCCAGGAGGATTCGCCCGAGTTCCATTCCACCTCACAGCCCAAATGAGTGCAGGTCGTATCGACGAGATGCAGCGTTCCAGACTTGTCCTTATAGGCTCCGGCACGCTTACCGTCATGTCTCACCACAGCTCCTTCACCAGGCTGAATATCCTCAATCTTCGTGTGGACAAGACCCAGCTTGCCTGTGATGAGATGCTTCGCTACATCCAGATTATCCTTTGCGGCATTTTTAATCGAAGGGTCGGCCTTGAACCGCCCTGGATCGTACAATTCTGAATAAGGATTGTGCCTGCCCACGATAAGATCAGTGAGAAGTCTGCCTGCAACGGTACTCGTTGTCATTCCCCATTTACGGAAGCCGGTGGCGACCAGCACCCTTTCGTACCCACCGCCAATAGGTCCGATAAACGGCATCTTGTCGATAGTGACAAGATCCTGTGCAGACCAGCGGAAATGCACCTTTTTCACACCAAAATGCTGCCCGGCGAAATGAACCAGCTCCTCAAAATGCTGATGAGTGCTAATGCCTTGGCCAGTCTTATGGTTCTCGCCGCCAATGACGAGCAGCTTCTTGCCATTATATAGAGCTGAGCGGACAGAGCGCTCCGGCTTGTCATAGCTGACATACATACCGCCTTCAAACTCAGTTTCCGGCTCGATCGCAATGGCGTAGGAGCGCTCTGCATGCATACGGGCAAAGTACATTCGCGGATCATGGAACGGAAAATGACTGGCTACGACCACATGCTCACTTGTAATGTGATGGCTGCCTCTTTCCAGCATGACGGTTACCTTGTTATCTTCCTCTTTGAGGTCAGCAGCTGTCGTTTTTTCATAGATTTTAACGCCGAGATGAACCAGCTCTTCAACCAGCTTCTTAAGATAAGACAGAGGATGGAATTGTGCCTGATTTGGTACACTTATCCCTGCTACGGCCGGCACCGGGATCGGCAGTTTGTCATGCCACACACCCGGAATAGCCAGCTGCTGATAGGCGTCATATTCATTCTTCAGCTTCTTTAGATCGTCCTCAGACTGAATATAGACATAAGCGTCCTCTTCCGTCAGCTGACAGTCAATTTCTTTTTCGGTGATTACGCTTCGAATGAATCGCAGTGCTTCCTCGTTGGCTTCATAATACAGTCTAGCCTGTTCATGGCCGAAATGCTGAATCAGCTCGTGATAGATCAGGTTGTGCTGAGAGGTGATCTTAGCCGTTGTGTGGCCTGTCGTTCCATCCAGAATCGAGCCTGCCTCAATCAAGACAACTTTATAGCCTTCCTTGGCGAGAAGATAAGCGGTTGTAATACCGGTCATTCCGGCACCAATGACGGTTACTTCTGTTTCGAGGTTCTCAGATAATCGTTCAAATGAAGGCAAAGAGACCGTTCCGCGCCATAAAGATTCCCGGCTCTTCGGCAGCTCTGCCGCAGTAAATTCCTGATTCTTGTCATTCATATGGTTCAAATCCTCCTATTCAAGTACGGGCATAATATGTTCCGATTTCTCAATTATTACCACCCGGCACCTGATAGAAACGCGTCTTAGCCAGAAACATTCCGCTTAGAAGAAGATTTAGGAGAACGATAGGTAATTTTGCGAAGCAGCCATTCGACCGGCCCATTATGGAATCGCTGCAGATACAGATAGCTGAGCGCCGCTGTCAGCATGTAAATGGCGAGGGCAAGAAGGGTTCCAGCAACAAGACCCAGCTGACCGAATAAGCCTATTCCGTATCCATAGAAAATAAAGGTGCAGATCATGCTGTGCAGCAGATAGTTCGTTAAAGACAGCTTACCAACGGCGGTAAAGGCTTGTTTCATCTTTCCGGTTTCGCTCGTGCGTGTGTAAAGATAGGCAAATAGAAAGATGTATCCAAAGGCCAGAAGAGGTCCGCCATTTATAATCAGGGAATAACCGAATGATATCCCGCTCTCCTTCATCAGCACACCTGCGAGATTAAGCACGAAGCCGATGATTCCAAGAATCGCAGCGTATTTAATATAAGTTCCGCGTTTGCTCTCCGGGTTAATAAACCAGCCATGCCTTGCAGCAATCATACCGAGCAGCGCGAGAGGCAGGTAAATTAGAAAAGTGACGGGTGCTAAAATAAGTAAGGCATATCCCGGTATACCCTCCATTAGAGAACCCAGGAGTCTAAATTCGATAACCTCAAGGTAAATCCCATTACCCAGGGACATCTGTGCCTGCTCATAGTAATTTTGAGATTCCGCTAGGGATTCGGGCGTGCTTCCAGTGTACTCCGTATATATGGACAGCATTAATACACCCAGCACAATGGTCCAAGTGATCAAGGTCTTTGTTTTTTGATTGATGAATAGGAGAAGCACGAACCCTAGAACACCGTAGCTAAGGAGAATATCTCCGTCCCATACCAGAATGAAATGCAGTACACCCAGCAGAGAGAGCATGAGAAAGCGCCGACGCAGTGTAGCCTTTGGCCGATCATTAGCGATCCAGCCTTGCTGTATTAGGCTGGATTGGGGGATATCTTTTGCGGTCGTGAGCTTATACACAAGCTGTTGTGTTCCATATCCGAACAGGAATAGAAAGATCGGGTAGAAGCTTCCGATGATAAGCACTTCAAGTACATTAAACATCGTTTGGTTAAATGGATAGATTTCGGAAGTAGTGGTGGCGTCGAGGCCATACATAAATAAGGGCATGTTGGACAGCAGTATTCCCAGCAGGCTGAAGCCGCGGATAGCGTCAATCACAGGCTGACGTCCTTTATATGCGCCTCCCCGTTGAGGTGAAAATTTTTGGTTGTTCATTAAAATCTCCTTTTGACTGTAAATATGTAAATTATGAATATGTTTGAAAATATAGCATGGAAGCGGAGTTTAGGCTCTATCTTTATCGTAAAAATACCTTTTGAAGCTGTTATCAGAAGGCGTTTTTTTCGTTTTTGTCTATTGCAATTGCGAAATTGTCAGTTCAATTGAACAAAATAAACACCTCATTTGATGATTTGCACATATCGCTTCCTGGCGGCCATCCTTTAACCTGTCACTACAGCAATTCAATTCAATCTGAAGTGGGGGTCTGGTACATGAAACGTTGGTTTGCATCTACTCTTGTTACGGCGATGATGTCATCGCTATTGATCGGCTGTACTGGAAATGGAGGGAGTGCTGAAGAACCAAATGAAGGAGAACAAGAAGCTCCGGTGGTCACGGAAGAGACAACCTATCCAATTGAAACCGACGTGACATTATCCTACTGGGCCGAGCTCCCAGGCAACTTGGTTGGAGTCAAGGCTACACACGACGAAGTTCCTTTTTTTCAGGAGTGGCAAAAGGTAACCGGAGTTCCGCTGTCCTATACTGCGCCCCCATCCGGACAGGCTCAAGAGGCGCTCAATGTCATGCTTGCCTCCGGGGATCTGCCAGACATGATCGAGTACAATTTCCTAGGCTTTCCCGGTGGACCAGAGAAGGCGATCAAAGACGGCTATATTATCGAGCTGAATGATCTGATTGACAAGTACGCACCCAATTTGAAAAAGTTCCTCTCGGAGCATCCGGAGATCGACAAGATGGTGAAGACGGACAACGGCAGCTATTATGCCTTTCCGTTCATTAGAGAGGACGAATATCTGCGTGTATTCCAAGGGCCCATCATTCGCAAGGATTGGCTCGATGAGCTGGGCCTTCCTGTTCCAGAGACGATTGACGAATGGACAACGACGCTGCGTGCTTTTAAAGAACAGAAGGGTGCTGCTGCTCCGTTCTCGGTTGTCAGTAAGCCGAGGTTCTTTAATGACTCGGGAAATGGCGCATTTCTCGGTGCATTCGGCGTCACGAGAGGCTTCTATCAGGTAGATGGACAGGTAAAATTTGGACCGGCAGAGCCGGGATTCAAGGAGTACCTGCGTTTATTCAACAGCTGGTATACAGAAGGATTGATCGACAAGAACATCGCGACGACAGATTTGAAAGCGATTGACAGCAATATCGCTTCCGGCGAGACGGGAGCAACGGTCGGTAATACAGGCGGAGGCATCGGGAAATGGCAGCCGCTCGTTGAGGCAAATGATCCGGACGCCGTGCTTGCTGCTGCCCCTTATCCCGTATTAAACAAGGGTGAGGTGCCGATGTTTGGACAGCGGAATCAGGCGTATTCTTCTGAGGGGACTGTTGCTATTACCTCAACGTCCGAGAATCCCGAGCTGGCTGTGAAGCTGCTGGACTATGGATACAGTGAAGAGGGCCACATGTTCTTCAATTTCGGCAAGGAAGGCGTCAGCTATAATCTGACGGAAGACGGATACCCGCAGTTTACGGAATTGCTCTTGAAGAACCCGGACAATTTGGCACCCGCTCAAGCCATCTCCATGTATGCACGTAGCAACTATAACGGTCCTTTTGTCCAAGATAAGCGCTATATAGAGCAGTATCTTGCTCTTGAGACACAGCGTGAAGCTATAGAAATTTGGAATAAAACGGATTCAGAGAAATACAGTCTGCCGCCGATTACGCCAAACTCGGAGGAGAGCTCCGAATACGCGACAATTATGAATGATATCAATACACTCGTGGACGAGATGACTATTAAGATCATTCTCGGAACCGATCCTGTAGACGAGTTCGAGAGCTATGTGGCCAAGATGAAGCAGCTGAACCTGGATCGGGCAATCGAGATTCAAATGGCGGCACTAGAGCGCTACAACAACCGGTAACACTTGCGAGGATGACATTGGTATGAATGGCTTTGATATTGACGCAGTTCACCGATAGTTGGCTGACTAACCGAGCGGACAGCTGTCCGCTCCGATGAATTCTCTCAAAGAATGAGGTGAAATAACCGCCCCATGAACCATTCCCGATCTTTCAAAAGCCGGTTTATCCGGGATTTCATGTTGAATAAATACCTCTACCTCATGATGCTTCCGGTCGTCGCGTATTATCTCATTTTTCATTACACGCCGATGTACGGCGCAGTCATTGCTTTCAAAGACTATACACCCATCAAAGGCATTCTTGGCAGCGATTGGGTCGGTATGAAGCATTTCATAGATTTTTTTGACAGCTATTACTTTTGGCGGATTCTAAAGAACACGCTTCTGATCAGCCTATACTCCCTGTTGTTTGAATTTCCGATGCCCATACTGCTTGCTCTGCTCATTAACGAGGTTCGACAGCGGCGGTTCAAGCGAGTAGTACAGACGATTACGTATATGCCTTACTTTATTTCACTGGTCGTCATCTGCGGAATTATTACTGATTTTACGAATGCGGATGGTCTGATCAACCATTTATTCATGTGGCTTGGCTACGATGGGCAGGCGATGCTCCAGAGGCCTGAGCTGTTCAGGCCGATCTACATTCTGTCCGAGATTTGGCAGCGGATCGGCTGGGAATCCATCATCTACATTGCGGCACTTACGAGCATTGACCAAGAGCAGTATGAAGCTGCACGCATTGACGGAGCGAACCGTCTGAAGCAGATGTTCTACATTACCCTGCCCGGCATTCTGCCTACGATCACGATCATGCTCATCCTGCGGATGGGAAATCTCCTGAATGTCGGCTTCGAAAAAATTATCCTGCTATACAATCCGGTGACCTATGAGACAGCAGATGTCATCTCCTCCTTCGTCTATCGGAAAGGACTCTTGGAATTCGGCTGGAGCTACAGCTCAGCGGTTGGCTTGTTCAACTCTGTCATTAATCTGGTTCTGCTTGTGACAGCCAATTATATTAGCAGAAGAGTCAGCAATAACAGCCTATGGTGAGGTGAAGCGATATGAAAAAGGAAACAGGCTGGTTTGACCGGATCTTTGATCTCGTCAATTATACGTTCCTCCTGCTGCTGGTTACGGCGACGTTGTATCCCTTGCTCTATGTCCTGTTTGCTTCATTCAGCGATGCAGCGAAGCTCCTTCAGAATGACGGAATTTTGTGGCGGCCGCTAGGCTTTAATCTGGATGCTTATCGAAGTGTTCTCGCTAACCCAGGTATAGGACTGGGGTTTCGGAATACACTGTTCATCCTCGTGGTTGGAGTCAGCGTTAATCTGCTGATGACCTCCCTTGGGGCGTACGTGCTGTCACGCAAAAATGTGATGTGGAACAAGGTGTTTATGTTCCTGATCGTGTTTACGATGTTTTTCAGTGGAGGCCTGATTCCCCTGTATCTTGTGGTCAAGGGCGTCGGACTGCTGGATTCGCTGTGGTCTACCATTATTCCGTTCAGCATCAGCACGTTTAACCTGATCATTATGCGTACGGCATTTATGGGCATACCCGACAGTCTGGAGGAATCAGCCAAAATTGATGGTGCCAACCACTTCACCATTTTGTTCCGGATTATCATTCCACTGTCCATGCCGGTCATTGCGGTTATGATTCTGTATTATGCCGTAGACAAATGGAACGGCTGGTTCTATGCATCGGTATTCATTAAGAGCCGGGAGCTGTTTCCGCTCCAGCTGGTGCTGAGGGAGATCCTGATTGCCAACTCTACAGAGAGCATGTCCACCGGAGCCTCAGCCGGAGACCGTTATCAGATCGGGGAAACGATCAAATATGCCACAATCATCGTCGCAACCGTGCCCATTCTGTGTGTGTATCCATTTGTGCAGCGCTTTTTCGTCAAAGGCGTCATGGTAGGTTCGCTTAAAGGCTAGTTTCAAATCTTCGGAAAATGGAGGGATTGCTTATGGCGCAATTGCAAACAGCCGCAAATCAGGCGGTATGGGAACAAATCTGTAGAAAGGTAGATGCGGTGCTTCCCAGGATGGCTGACAAATGTCCTCATGTGGCGCAGAGTGACGGCATCTATGATGATACGAGGCTGGACTGGTGGACGTCCGGCTTCTGGCCGGGCATTCTGTGGATTATGCATGATATGACGGGTGAACAGCGGTATAAGGATGCGGCCTGGAGCTGGGATGAACGGATGGAGCAGCTGTTCCTGACGGAGAACCGATATGATCATGACGTGGGCTTTCAGTTTCTGCCGACTGCGGTCATCAAGCACACGATTACGGGGGACAAGGATGGAGCAAGGCGGGGATTGTTTGCCGCCAATTTCCTCGCAGGGAGGTTCAACCTGAAGGGGAATTTTATCAGAGCTTGGAAAGCAGATAAGACAGGATGGTCTATCGTCGATACGGCAATGAACCTCTCCCTCTTGTTCTGGGCTGCGAAGGAGAGCCAGGACCCAAGGTTCATGCATGTAGCCAAAGCGCATGCGGATACGGTAGTCAGGCATTTCATCCGGGACGACGGCTCTGCTTATCACATTGTCCGGTTTCATCCGGAGACAGGTGAGCGGGCAGATGCAATCGGCGGCCAAGGGGCAGCTCCGGATTCGGCCTGGAGCCGGGGAGCGGCATGGGCGCTGTACGGCATGACAAATGCTTATACTCATACGGGAGATGAGTCGTATCTCCGCGCTGCACAGCGTGTAGCCAACTTCTTCATCGCTCATCTGCCGGAGGATGGGGTTCCTTACTGGGACTTCAGAGCGGATGAGGAGGAAGGTGGTATTCCGAGGGACAGCTCCGCAGGGGCCTGTGCGGCTTCAGGTCTCATCGATCTTGCAGGACATCTTCCTGATCAAGAGGGGAGAGGATATCTTGCAGCTGCTGAACGTATTCTCGGTTCGCTGTATCAGTCTTACGGAACGTGGGACAACAGCGCCCATGAAGGAATGCTTCTGCAGGGTACAGGAAACCGTCCGGCGGATGAGAATGTCAACGTATCGCTCATTTATGGAGATTATTTTTTCGTCGAAGCGACAGCCAAGCTGAACGGATGGAAGCATCGCATATTCTAGTATTGCTGATATACAGCACAAGATAGTGTAGGACCCGAAGGACAGTATAACTGCTGCCCTTCGGGCTGTTTGCGTTCATGTTTTTTAAATCATGTTTCCAAGGATTGTACGTTTTGCTAATAGCATTGTAATTATTGTATATTCCGTACCTGCTCTTGTTTCGTTATAATGTAATCCACAGTCAGTGGAACTTCACAAAAAACGAATAATAGGGTGATGGACTATTGAGGAACATTCAACATTTGTGGCAAAAGCGTGAGAGCATCATTGTCACCTGGCTTGTTTCTTATACGGCAGTCCTTTTTATACCGATCATCATTAGTCTTGTAATCTACTTTCAGGCAAGCGGCACACTGAAGGGTGAGATCGACCGGGCGAATGATTCGCTTCTGAAGCAAGTCAGATATACAATCGATAACCAGATTGATCTGATGAAGCGTCTGAGTATGGAGATGACCTGGAATTCGAACCTGCAGACACTGATGTACTCCAATATTTCTTCTGAGGAATCTTCCTATATTTCCTATCAATTAGTTCAGCAGTTCAAGCTGTACAAAACATCCTATGCCTCTATTGACGAGTTCTACATTGTGCTGGACAGCGACCATTCTGTCCTCCGTTCGGGAAATGTCCGGGATATGGAAACGGCGTTTAGAACGCTGCATGATACAGGCACTCTCACCTATGAGAACTGGAAAAATACAGTCCAGCGTCCCGGCCCGAACCGGTTCGCGGTACTGCCTCATATGAATAACACGGAGCTTCCGTCATCGATTGCCTATATCACTCATCTGCCCAAGGGCTTAAATGGCAGAGATACCGGAAGTGTGGTCGTTATGGCCGATATAACCCGATTTCAGAAGCCGCTGGATAGCATTGCCGGCTTCAATGAAGGGCTGCTGCTCATTCTGAATGACAACAATGAAGTGCTGATGTCTACTCGTCCGGATGCACCTGAGCTTGCTCCATTCCTGAAGGGGGAACGGGTGGAGTTATCCGCATCAACAGCGGGCGAATCTGAAATATTCTACATTCCATCGGCCGTATCGGACTTGAAATATGCGCTCATTATCCCAAGCCGGATCTATTGGGAAAAAGCCGAATATGTCCGCAGCTTTACTTATATCAGCATCGCTGTGAGCATCATCAGTGCGATACTCATCACCTGGTTTTTCATGAGAAGGAACTATTCGCCGATCCAGCAGCTGGTACGTGCGCTGACAGATCACAATGGACCAGAAGAGCCCCAGGAGGGCAATGAGCTGCGTTTTATTCAAGAGGCTGTCTTACAAACGAGAACGAAGCATGATGAAATCACGATGCGGCTGCACAAGCATGAACAGGTATTAAGATCCAACTTGATTAATCGTTTGCTGAAGGGCAGACCGGATACACTTGTCCCGTATGAGGATGCCTTTCGTTCCTTTCACATGCCGCTGCAATCGCAGGATTTCGCTGTTATTTTGTTTGACGTGGAGAATGAAGAGAGCTTGTACGAGAAGCTTCCGGGTATTGATATTAATGAACGGAGAAAGCTCATCCAGCTTATTGTTTCCAATGTGGTAGAAGAATTGGTGCATACGCATCAGCATGTAGGATACGTAGCCGAGGTAGATGATATGATGGTTTGCCTCGTTAATTTGAAAGCGGATTCTTGCGAGGCGGCGGCTGATCTCCATGCTATTGCGTCAGAAGCAAAGGAGTTCCTGCATCGATATGAGATGGAAATAACCGTATCGATCAGCGGCAGACACAGCTCATGGATTGGGATCGCTACAGCCTATCAAGAGGCTGTGGATGCGATGGAATATAAGATGGTGCTCGGCAAGAGCGGGATCATCCAGCATGAGGATATCCGAATAGAGGGTGTCCTGGAAGATCAATACGGCTACTACTATCCGCTGCAGGTCGAGCAGCAGCTAATTAATCTGATTAAGGCCGGAGAAGTGGATCAAGCGACCGATTATATGAAAGAAATAACAGACCGCAACTTTAACAAGCCGGTAATGTCCTTAACGATTGCTCGGTGTCTGATGTACAACCTTGCTGCAACAATGATGAAGGCGATTAACGAGGTCGATCGGAGCATAATGGAGAGAAATCCGCGCTTCATTGAACACATTACCGATTGTGATACGATCCAGGAGATGCGTAAGGCGCTGGAGTCACTGTTAGAAGAGGTTTGCTCTTATGCAGCAGCCAAGCGTGCACTTAGTATCACGCAGGAGAGAGAAGACAGCCTGATGCGTTTAACGGCACAGGTCACGAGCTACATCGAAGAGAATTACCAGGATATGAATTTGAATGTGAATTCAATTGGAGAGCATTTCGAGCTGAAGGGGAGTTATCTGTCCAAGCTGTTTAGATCGCAGACAGGAGAAGGTCTGCTTGATTGCATCCACAAATATCGGATCGAGCAGGCCAAGAGGATGATTACTGCCAAGCAGGATTCGATCAATGATATCTCCAAGCATGTAGGCTATAACGATGCTGCAACATTCATCAGAGTATTCAAAAAGTACGAAGGGATTACGCCTGGCAAATACAAGGAGCTTTATTAGAAAGGAGGCACATGAATGGGAAGCTGGCTGCTACGATATCAGAGAGGTTGGATCGCTGCTCTAGCTGCTCTAACCATGCTCATGCTGTCCGCCTGTATGCTGAATATAGGAAAAAATGAATTTTCTCTAATGAGTATGGCTGAACTTGATCAAACTGATCCGGATGATGTCTTGGATGACGAGGCGAGTCTAACGTATTGGGCAGGCCTAAGCAATAACGCAGCAAGTATCAAATCCAATCTGGAGGATATTCCTTTTTTTCAGGAGTGGAAGCGGAGAACGGGCGTGAATCTTACGTATATTAATCCGCCCCTCAATCAAGGAAAGGAAGCATTTAATGTGATGATCGCATCCGGTCATTTGCCGGATATGATCGAGTATGAATGGATGAACTATCCTGGGGGACCGGAGAAAGCGATTCATGACGGCATTATCCTTCGATTGAATGAGCTCGTTGAGGAGCATGCTCCTCATTTCAAACAGTTTCTGGAAGACCATCCGGACATCGATCGTCAAATCAAGACGGCAGATGGAAGCTATTATGCCTTCCCGTTCATTCAGGCAGATGATAAGCTGCGAACCTATCAGGGCCCTATCCTACGGAAGGATTGGCTGGATGAGCTTAGGCTGCCTGTTCCTGAGACGATCGAGGAGTGGCATACAGTGCTGACAGCCTTCAAAGAGAAAAAGGGAGCCCCGGCTCCGCTTACCATCCTCGGTAATTCAAGCCCATTATCGGGAATCGAGGGCGGAGGCTTCGTTGGAGCCTACGGTATAAGAAAAGGCTTCTACATGGAGGAAGGAATAGTGAAATTCGGGCCCATGGAGCCTGAATATAAGCAGTTTCTGGCTTTATTCCAATCGTGGTATGCGGAAGGACTCATCGACAAGCATTTTGCAACAACCGATACCGAGACCCAGGATATGAACATGACCATGGAGAGGAGCGGTGCAGCTATATGGAATGCAGGAGCGGGTATTGGGACGTGGCTGCCGAAGATCAGAGAAGAGACGCCTTCTGCAGAACTGATCGCAGCTCCTTATCCAGTCCTTCGTGAGGGGATGCGCCCCAAGTTCGGGCAGCTTGCTCCTGTGGTGGGCAACAGCGGCGGGGTAGCGCTGTCAGGCAGCATTCAAAATGCAGAGGCAGCGGTACGAATGCTTGATTACGGTTATGGAGAAGAAGGACACTTGCTGTTTAACTTTGGAATTGAAGGCTTGAGCTATGAAATGATCGATGGATATCCGACTTACACGGATCTTATTCTGAACAATAAGGATAAGCTCTCCCCGTCACAGGCGCTCGCAATGTACACGCGTGCCAGCTATTTTGGACCTTTCGTACAGGACATTCGTTATTTGGAGCAGTATTACACATTGCCTGAACAGAAGGAGGCCATCCAGATCTGGGCAGATACGGATGCCTCACTTCATCTTCTGCCTGCACTGCCAAAGTCGGAGATGGAGAATGCGGAGCTGTCCGCAATTATGCAGGAGGTGAACAAGCACGTTGATGCAGTGTCTCTCAAGATGATCATGGGTATTGAGCCTCTTTCCGAGTTTGACAGCTATATACAGCAGCTGAAATCAATGAATATTGAGCAGGCCATTGCTATTCAGCAGCAAGCGCTTGACCGTTATAACAGCAGTGTGTGTATTCCTTAAAGAAGCCTTAGTTCGTTATTAAACGAATTAAGGCTTCTTTGTTGATTAAATGGTGACTCATAATGTTACTTTTTGCATTTTATTGGACGATATATTATTCATTGGTGCTTATGACAAATGAAAGAGGGACTTCCATGGAACACAATGAACATTCTGTTGACCAATTGCTCGTATTATTCTCGTATCTGATCGCTGTAGTCTCATCCTACAACGTATTGACCTTGGCGGGAACCCTTAACAGGTCGAAGAGAGCAAACCGGGCCTGGCTTGTGTACGGAGCCATTGTCTTGGGGCTGGGTGTATGGTCCATGCATTTTGTTGGTACAATGGCCGGATCTAATCACCTAACCATTAACTATGATTTAATGCTTATTCTGGCTTCTATTGTGGTCGGTATCGGCGCTTCGTTTGTCACCTTGTATCTAGTAGTATATGGATCATTGACCAAAACGCGATTATATCTGGGAGCAAGCATCATTGCAGCTGGGATCGCCTCTATGCATTATATGGGGATGGAGGCTATGGATATAGGTCTTTATTACAACCCGGTTTATATTGTTCTATCCGTTCTCGTTGCTTTTCTGGCTTCTGTTGCTGCCCTGTGGCTCTCCTTTTATTTTGTCAAACATACAAAGTATACGAAGAGTTGGTATTTGAAAAAACTCGGTGGTGCGTTCTTCATGGGAGCTGCGATCTTCGGTATGCACTATATCGGCATGATGGGAACAGAGTACGACATGAATCATACGCATATGAACCGAACGGGAGCTCAGCTCAATCAAACATGGCTTGGTTATCTCATTGCTGGCGGAGCCTTGCTTACACTGGGTCTCTCTATGATCGGGCTGTATGTGTCACGAAGATTCTCCACTCAGGAGATGGAAAGACGGGAACAAGAACGATGGTATAAGTCCCTCTATGATAACAATCAGGATGGAGTAATCTCGGTTAATTTGGACCATTACATTATTGGATTTAATCCTGCGGTCGAGCGAATCACGGGGGTAAGAGGAGAAGAGCTGAAGAACCTGCATATTAAAGAGATTCTTCCCATTTTTGACCCTGGTGAGCGAGAGAGAGTTCGGGAGATGTATAAGAAATCCGTAGCAGGAGAGAAGCTCAGCTACGAATCGGTCATCTATAATCGAATGGGAAGCCGTGTTGATCTTAACATGGTGCATGTGCCTGTCATCATTGAGGGGACAGTTACGGGGCACTACATCATCGTCAAGGATGTTACCTATGAGAAGCAAGTGAAGGAGAGAAATCAATTTCTTGCATTTCACGATGATCTGACCGGATTGCCTAATCGAAGAATGTTTAATAAAGTGCTTGCTGATCTCATTGACAAGGAGAACAGTGAGACACAGCCATTTGTATTAATGGTAATGGATCTCGATCGGTTTAAGATCATCAATGATTCGCTGGGACATTTATACGGGGATCTCCTTCTGAAGGAGATGAGCAAGAGGATCGTTCATCATACCATGGACAAGAGTGTGGTAGTGGGGCGAATCGGCGGAGACGAGTTCTCCATATTGTTGCTTGACTATTCAGATGAGTCAGATGCTGCAGAGCTGGCTGAACGGTTAATGGCAGTGATTAGTAAGCCTTATGATATGAAGGGAAACAGCTATTACGTCTCGACCAGTATTGGAATTACGGCATATCCCGTCCATGGGAAGGACGCTATCCAGCTAATGAAGAATGCCGATACGGCCATGTACGAAGCGAAGAAGAACGGGAAGAACGGCTACCGTTTCTTCTCCTGTGAGCTGAATGCCCAGGTGGAACAGCGGGTAGAGCTGGAAGCTGACCTGCGCAGAGCATTGGAGCGCGATGAATTTTTACTTCATTATCAGCCTCAGATCAGGGCCGACGATGAATCCATTATCGGGGTCGAAGCCCTTGTAAGGTGGAATCATCCGACGAAGGGTATACTGCCTCCAGGCCTCTTCGTTCCTGTAGCAGAGGATACCGGATTAATCATGGAGCTGGAGTCTAGGGTATTATACGAGGCGTGCCGCCAAATGCAGTCTTGGCATGCATCAGGTGGGCCGCTGATTTCAGTAGCCGTCAACCTGTCATCTCATCAGTTCTATCATTCGGGCCTGACACAGCAGATTAAGGATGTCATTGAGAAGACCGGACTTGAGGCCAAGTACTTGGAGCTGGAAATTACCGAAAGCCTGATGATGAATCCGGAGATATCCAGCGGAGTGCTCAAGGAACTAGCCAGCCTGGGCATTAAAATAAGTCTGGATGATTTCGGAACCGGCTACAGCTCGCTAAGCTACTTAAAAAAACTGCCCATCAACAAGTTGAAGATCGACCGTTCCTTTATTCAAGATATTGCCCACAATGATAACGATAAAGCGATTGTCGCGAGTATCATTGATATGGCGCATCATTTGAATTTGAATGTCATTGCGGAAGGAATCGAAACGAAGGATCAGCTGGATATTCTATGCCGGCATAATTGCAGAGAGGTTCAAGGGTATTACTTCAGCCGTCCTCTGCCTGCAAGTGAGCTGGAAAGAGTCTATCTTACTCCATGATCGTCAAACCGTTCTCAACAATCAAAATTTTGCATAAATCCATATCAATATAAAAGGTGTTAAAGGAAATTTTGAAAATTTTTGTAACCTCAGCACTGGTCTGAGTTGGATAAGAAAGTGATTGAACCGCTCACTCAGCTTCATGCCTCAAGATGAGCTGTTTGTCCGCAAGCTGGTGAATGCAACGATTATTCGCGGCGAGTTGTATGAGCATACGGCTAACGAATCTGAAGATGGACATCGTCATTTCATCTATGTGAAGAAATTCAATTCGGACGAATACAGCTATGGAAAAGCAAATAATGTATGAAGCCGCATTCGATGCTTATCAAGTATCGTCTGGCAGTATTGCTTGTGAATATACGTTGTGGAAGGGGCGTTCCTTCCAATCGACAGAGCTGAATATCCCTCGATTAGAGGCGGGAATGAAGCAGCAGGGGTATACATGGGCAGCAAGCTGCTTGGGCTGTGCATTATTGTAGCTATGGTCTCCTTCAGCACGCACTCTTGGGTGGATATGCTGATCTGGTCTGTCGTAGGTATTGTTGTACTTATTCTTGTATATCTTATATTTGATTTTGTAACGCCGAAGTTCAAAGTATGTGAAGAAATTGAGAAAGGCAATATGGCGGTGGCTCAATTACTTCGTTCAATTATTATCGGGGTATCCCTGGTAATAGGAACGTTTTTGTTATAAGTTAGACCTTATCCGGTACAATGGAGTACCGGATTTTTTCTTATTTCATCATCCTGTGGCAGATCGCTTACTGATACATATGCAAGCCCATCAGCCATTTGCTCTTATGCAGGTAATTTTACATATAGGATTTCCTTTTCATTTTAAGGCCGAAGGTTTATATTAAAAAGGAAATAGATACATATTTTTCAAGGGAGGAATGGCACGCATGAAGTACCGGAGATTAGGTGGCAGCGGTGTGAAGGTCAGCGAGATCAGTCTTGGAAGCTGGCTCACGTATGGAGGATACGTTGAGCAGGAGAATGCAGTTCGTTCCATTGAAACCGCATTCGATGCCGGGATTAACTTCTTTGATTCAGCCAATGTATATGAACGCGGAGCAGCAGAAGAGCTGCTGGGCAAGACGCTAAAGAATTACGCAAGGGAATCCTATGTGCTGGCTACCAAGGTATTCGGTAAGATGGGCGAAGGTCCGAATGATCAGGGCCTCTCCCGTAAGCATATTATGGAGCAATGTGAAGCAAGCCTTAGAAGGCTCGGCACTGATTATGTAGATATTTATTATTGCCACCGGTTCCATTCGGAGACGCCACTGCTGGAGACATTAAGAGCGCTGGATGATCTGGTTCGTCAAGGCAAAGTGCTGTATGTTGGAGTCAGCCAGTGGACAGCAGCTCAGATGGAGGCAGCGCTTGGTCTTGCGGATCGTTATTTGCTTGATCGGATCGTTGTGAACCAGCCTATTTATAATATGTTTGAGCGGTACATTGAAGATGAGATTATTCCGCTTGGAGAGCAGAAGGGGATCGGACAAGTCGTATATTCTCCGCTGGCACAGGGGCTGCTGACAGGTAAATATAACGTAACAGACCGCATTCCGGAAGACAGTCGCGCCGCAAAGCTTGGATGGGATGATAAGAAAATGAGCCCTGAGCGGATTGAGAAGGTTCAGCAGTTAATCGACATCGCTGGTGAGCTTAATATTAAGGTGGGGCAGCTGGCCCTTGCCTGGATTCTGCGTCAGCAAAATGTATCCAGTGCACTCGTGGGTGCAAGCCGTCCGGAGCAGGTGAAAGAAAATATCGACGCTTCTGGAATTGAACTGGAGGCGGATGTTCTGGAACGGATCGAAGGAATTCTCACCAGAACGTCAGTAAGTGGTTAATGCATAGAATTGTTCATTAGCTCAGCGTATATAAGCAGAAGCTTCCTGAAATATTCAGGAAGCTTTTTTGTCGTTTTATGAATCCATACATAAAGTAAATACTGGATGGTTAGAATCAGTATATACGTTTTTTGGAAGTGAGGGGAGCAGCATGAAGCGTCATCGTCGCAGTGAATATTTAAAAAAGCTCAAACCGAAATCGTCCAATGACCAACATACGACAGATTCAAGCGGGGATTCAGTCCAAAATAAGGAGCAAGGAACATCTCAGCATATAAGCAGCGATAACAGTCAGGACTATGATCAAAACGCAGCCCAGTCCGCGGAGGCTTCCACGGAGCAGCAGTCTCAGCAGCAGCTGGACGAGTCAGGGAGTCCTGTTATCCCAAATAACGAAGCTTCATCTGGCTCACCAGTTCCTCCAGACTCTCAAGCTCCTCAAGTTAAGCTAGATGAACTCAGCGGAAACCTTAACCAGATGCTTGACGGGATCCTTATCCAAAATGGGAACAGCAGTGATGTCACGGTTCGAAGGCTGGAGGTTGGAAGTCATCCCAGTATCGCAATTGCGATCGTATATATCAGTAGTTTGGTAAAGGAAGAAACGATTAATGACTTTATTATTCGTTCTTTACTGAATACTGAATTTAAGATAAATGAAATCACCGAAGGTAAAGATAGCAAGAGTATTCTGAAGGAAGGGCTGACGAAAAGAGTATTCAGCCTGGGTACTGTGGAGTACTGCAAAGACTGGGCAGATATGATGGACAAGCTGCTGCTTGGAAACACTTTGGTGTTGACCGAGGATAGCACGGATGTGCTTCATATCGTTACAGCCGGCGGAGAATTCCGTGCCATTACAGAATCACAGACGGAGTCCGTAGTCCGTGGACCGAAGGAAGGGTTTGTTGAGACTTTATCGATCAACGTATCCCTTCTGCGCAGAAGAATCCATAGTCCGGATTTGCGAGTTACCTACAAAACGATCGGCTATAAGTCCAACACACGTGTCGCCATTGTTTATATGGACGGAATTGCAGATGAAGATGTCGTGGCCGAGGTATTTCGGAGACTTGATGAAATTCAAATTGACGGGATCTTTGATTCTACCAACATAGAGGAGCTTATTCAGGATAAGTCGGTAACGCCGTTCCCAACGGTGTACAGCACGGAGCGGCCTGACACGACCGCAGTCCGTCTACTTGAAGGGCGGGTCGTTCTTGTTGTTGATGGGAGCCCATTTGTACTGATTGTTCCTACTGTGTTTATCCACTTTTTTCAAAGTGCAGCAGATTATTCGGATCGGAACGATATTGCGACACTGCTCCGCCTGTTGAGAATTATCAGCTTCATCATTTTGCTGCTGGGGCCTTCGCTGTATATCGCCATGACGACCTTTCATTATCAGCTGATTCCAAGCTCGCTCTTGTACAGCCTTATATCTCAGCGCGAAGCAATACCCTTCCCATCCTTCGTTGAGGCGATTATTTTGGAGACCATCTTCGAGCTCCTGCGTGAAGCAGGGGTGCGAATGCCGCGCGTCGTGGGTCAGGCGGCCAATATCGTCGGCGGTCTTGTGTTAGGTCAAGCGGCAGTAGAAGCAGGTATTGTGAGTCCACTACTCACCATTGTTATCGCGATGACAGGCATTGCGAGCTTTGCAATCCCCACCTATACAATGGCAATTGCAGGGCGCATATTCCGCTTCGGGTTTATTGTACTGGCTGCAACCTTTGGCTTGTATGGCATCATGCTTGGACTGATTGCACTGCTCGCCCACATGAATAGTCTGAGATCCTTCGGTGTTCCGTATATGACACCATTCAGTCCCTTCGTGCTTAAGCAGCAGAAGGACGCGGTGCTTAGGCTTCCTGTTTCTCTGATGAAGCAGAGACCTGGCAGCCGGAGTGGTGAATATAACGTGGTAACAGAGGATGGACCTGTTACAGCGGATAAAACGGATGATAAGAATGAAAGTGCAAGGAAAAACAAACAGAAAGGATCTTGATATGAAACGGAAGCTGCTGCTTATTTTCAACCTCATCTTGATGTCTGCCAGTCTAACCGGTTGTTGGGATGCGGTTGAGCTGAAGGATCGCCTGATTCTTTCCGGTTTTGCTATGGATCGTGGCGATGCTCCGGGACTATATGAATTTTCCTTTCAGGCCGTAGTGCCGAATGAGGTGTCAGGCAATAGGGGAATCGGCACAACGCCAGCTTTTATGTTCTCTGACCAAGGAAGATCCATGCAGGAAGTAATCAGTAAAATGTCGCAGAAGATTCCAAGGCGTTCATCTGGCTCTCATGCTGAAGTCGCCATTATCAGTGAGGATATGGCAAGGGATGTAGGGATCGGTAGATTTATCGATCTTATTGAGCGCGATCCAGAAACGCGAATGACGATGCAGATTCTGATAGCAAAAGGCTCCAAAGCTAAAGACGTGCTTGCCGTTACAAGTCCTGTAAGCCCGATTACAGCAAATAATATTGCGGAGAAGGTAAGGTTCTCGTCCAATCAATATTCTCATAACTTCTCTTCTGAGGTGGAT
Organism: Paenibacillus provencensis; assembly: GCF_042678545.1. NCBI lineage: Bacteria > Bacillati > Bacillota > Bacilli > Caryophanales > Paenibacillaceae > Paenibacillus > Paenibacillus provencensis. The sequence continues at coordinate 332,926 of NZ_JBHTKX010000002.1, forward strand.
GATACGATCCGGGGAATGATCGTTCCGGGCGGTGGACCCACGATCAGCGGTGTTAAGGTAAAAGGGGATAAAAGAGTAGGCACACAGAGAAAAAATACAGAGAGCTCCTATATTTCTGCCTATACGGAATTGGATGGTATGGCCATGTTCAAGGGAGATAAACTGGTTGGCTGGATGGAAGAAGACGAGCCCTTAGGTCTTGCAATTATTAAGAACAGATCGAAGAAATCAATGACCAATCTGACCTGTCATATCGATCCCGCTGAAGTGGTTGCGATTGAAGCCAACTTCTATAAATCCAGTATTAAAGCATCAGTTATCGACGGGACACCCCATTTTCATATTGATGTGAAGCAGGAAGGCACGATTAATGAGGTGACATGTCCTCTGAAACTGGATGAAGGCAAGGTTATAGAGATCTATGAAAAAACCTGGAGTGAGAAGACCAAAGAGATTGTCATGTCAGCTGTAACCGCAGCACAGAAGGCAGGCACGGATGTGCTTGGTTTTGGCTATGCGCTTGAGAAGGAGTATTCTCCTGAATATAAGGCTTGGGAAGAAAGTGATGACTGGTCAGAGAAATTTTCGAAAAGTGAAGTTGAAGTGGATGTAAAGTCGGTCATTATGAACACATTAACACGTACGAATCCATATAGCAGCGGAGGAGAGGATTAAGGGATGAATAGAAACCAGATCAGTACGGGGCAAATGATTTCCTTAATGTTTATGTTCGAAATAGGGGTCGCTGCGGTTCTTAATTTAGGTTTTTCGGCAGGCAGGGATGCATGGCTCGCTTCACTTATCGGTATGTTCTTAGGAGCAGCATTGTTCTGGTCCTATGCATCTATATCCAGGCATTTCCCTACACTTCCCTTGACGGCGATTAGCCGGAAATTGCTGGGTAAATATGTGGGGGTCGCCATCGGTTTATTGTATGTCATCTATTTCATGTACATTGGCTCCCGTAATTTACGGGATGGGTCCAATCTCATAAACATCATTTTGCTGAACAATACGCCCCTTGTCATCATTACAACACTCATGGTTTGCTGTGTGGCTTATGTAACCTATTTAGGTTTTGAGGTATTGGCACGAACAGCAGTACTATTGATGGTTTTTATTTTATCTATTTTCTTCATTATCAATATCCTGCTGTTTGCTTCGGATTCAGTTCATATCGATTATGTCCTTCCGATTCTGGATGATGGGATTGGACCCCTATGGGAGGCCATTACGACGGATACACTCATCGTTCCCTTTGGCGAAATGATTCTCTTTTTGATGCTGCTGCCTTATATGCGCAGACCTGAGAAAGGAGGCTATATCGGCGTAATTTCCATCATAATCGGAGGTTTGCTCATCTCGCAGACGATGTTTCTGAATATTGCTTCTTTGGGAGTCAATATAGCGAAGGGATCGCCTTTTCCCATATTATCAACAATTAGTACCATTCAAATCTCCGACTTTATCCAGCGGGTAGATATTTTGGTCGTGATGACGATGATTATTACTAACTTTTACAGAGTTGCATTATATTTCACGGCTGTACTGATCGGAGCATCGGATATTTTTAATGTCCCTTACCGTAAGCTTGTCATTCCGGTGGCCTTCATTTTCTTGGTATGGTCCTACGGCATGGCGAGAAACTATATCTTTCAGATCGAGTTCGGTGTACTCGCATTCTACTATGTACACCCTTTATTTTTGTTCTTTTTTCCCAGCCTGCTGCTTGTAGCCGCTTGGATTCATAAGCGAAGACAGCGGGGGAGCATTGGAACGTAACGGTTTGTTGATTAGTTTAAACAGATATAACAAACCTTTACCTATAGGCTTACCACAGAAGTGCAGGAAGACGACAGCCCCGAAAAGCTTCAGCGTGTTTTTCTCTGCCGGGCGGAGAATATAATTATCAATATTAAAGGCAGAGTCAATTGAACCGTGTCCGAATAAGAGATCGGTGGCAATATCAAATGCGATGGTAAGCAAGGACAAAACAATAAAAGCACCTGCAGCTTTGAGCATATGTGCATCTCCTCAATTTGGTTATGTGAATCCGGAAGGTTTGTCAGCCTATTTTTTGTGTTCATAATGGGATTTATACAGGGATTGACTACCTATGATATTAGATTTATACTTAATCTAAAAATAAGTTCTTTTCATATAGAAGGAGATCTGATGATCTTATGGCTAAAACATTAAATTTGACGACGCAGCGTCAAGCGGTTTATGATGTCGTGCGCAAATCACATAGTCACCCTACGGCAGCAGAAGTGATGACGATGCTGTCCCAAGAAGGATATAACCTGGCGTATGGTACGGTGTACAATTCCCTACGATATCTGGTGGAGAAGGAATTGATTCAAGAGCTCAAGCTGGGCGAAACAGCCAGCAGATACGATGCTAGAACAGATGATCATCAACATATTATTTGTGAAGTATGCGGCAAGGTTGACGAAGTGATGACGGATGTGCCTGACAGCTGGACTGAATCGGTAGCGAAAGAGACAGGTTATGAAATTGATTATGCACATGTTGTATTTGGAGGTGTATGTCCAGAATGCAAAAGCAAGCAGAAATAGCGAACGTAAATCAGTATCCTTACGCTTCAATTCGTATATCACAAGACAAGGCCGTTCAAATGTTTAATCTAGCAGAAGAACCTGTGGTGCCGTTCTGTGCTGTGACGAAGCGTATCCTGCTGGTAAGTCCCGTGCTGAATCAAGTTCACGATCTGGTGAAACTGCTGACGGATCGCTGCTTTGACGTAATGATGTTCCATCGGCTCGAACCAGATCTATACGGAAGCATTCCCCATGACCTCTTGATCTATGATGTGACGTCATATGATGAGATGGATGCACTTGATTTGCAGCTCAAGCTGAAGAATTCAACTTCTGGACAGACCTTGTTCTTGGTTAGTGAGAACTTCATTAGAGGAGCAGCTCCGGAGCTGCTTCAGGAAGAGCTGCTTGTTTGGCCTGGGCGTCCCCATGAGGCGCTGTATCATGTTCAGCGGATTATTAGCCGCGGGACACCTCGGAGTCACCAACCAGCCAAGCCGAACAGCAGTGATTGCATCGTCTGCAAGGACCTCAGAGTAGACACGGAACGCATGCTTGTGTATAAGCAGGACAACCAGATTCATCTGACCAAGACCGAATATGATTTGCTGCTCATTCTCATGAATGCGAGGGGTTCTGTCGTTTCTCGCGAGGAAATGCTCTCAAGAGTATGGGAGACGGACTTTACCGGAGGCAGCAATGTCGTTGATGTTCATATCAAGAGTCTACGCAAGAAGCTTGGTGATCAAGCAGTAGCACCTAAATATATCATTACCGTAAGAGGAGTCGGCTACCGGCTTGCCGACTAGAAGGAAGTCTTTAGATGACAGTTCACTCGACTGTTCATTTAAAGACTTCTTTTTATTTTGTGAACTGGGGATATTCATGAAATTTCCATAATCTTCACCATTCTTCATGTGATACAAATAAGGTTCATGCACCGCTCTCAAAAGTTCATTTGTTCCTCATGCAAGCCGATCGGCAGCCATGCTACAATCTATACATAAATTTAGATCAGATCTAAATACACATATAAATAAACTAAAATTAGAGAGGTGCAGCAGAATGACAAACCAACGTTTAACGACGAGCTGGGGTGCTCCCGTAGGAGACAACCAAAACTCAATGACTGCAGGCCATCGTGGGCCAACTTTGATTCAGGATGTGCATTTGCTTGAAAAACTGGCTCATTTCAACCGTGAGCGTATTCCTGAGCGTGTCGTACATGCCAAAGGCGGCGGAGCATTCGGTACTTTTAAAGTTACAAATGATATGTCCAAGTACACAAAAGCAAAGCTGTTCAACGGTGTGGGCAAAGAAACAGATATGTTCATTCGTTTCTCCACTGTAGCAGGTGAGCTCGGTGCAGCCGATACTCAGCGCGATCCACGCGGATTTGCTGTGAAGTTCTATACAGAAGAAGGTAACTACGATCTGGTAGGTAATAATACGCCTGTATTCTTCATCCGTGATGCGATCAAATTCCCTGATTTCATTCATACCCAAAAGAGAGATCCGCGCACACACTTGAAGAACCCGAACTCCGTTTGGGATTTCTGGTCTCTGTCTCCTGAAGCATTGCATCAAGTGACGATTCTGATGTCTGACCGCGGTATCCCTGCAACTTGGAGACATATGCATGGATTCGGAAGCCATACCTTCAAATGGGTGAATGCTGAAGGTCAAGCGGTATGGGTTAAATATCACTTCAAAACGAACCAAGGGATCAAAAACCTGGATAACGCTACAGCAGAACAAATTGCAGGCGTGAATCCTGATTATCATACAGAAGATTTGTTCAACGCGATCGAGAATGGGGACTTCCCTTCCTGGACGCTGTATGTTCAAATTATGCCGATTGAAGATGCGAATACGTATCGCTACGATGCGTTTGATGTGACCAAAGTCTGGTCTCAAAAAGACTATCCTCTGATTGAAGTTGGAACGATGACGCTTAATCGCAATCCAGAGAACTATTTTGCTGAAGTTGAGCAGGCTACCTTCACGCCGGGTTCATTTGTGCCTGGTATTGAGGCATCTCCTGACAAATTGCTTCAAGGTCGTTTGTTTGCATACGGTGACGCACACCGCTACCGTGTAGGTGCGAACCACAACCAATTGCCAGTGAACGCTCCTAAATGCCCGGTTCATCATCATCAGCGTGACGGCTTCATGGCGACAGGCGATAACGGTGGCCGTTCGATGTATTACGAGCCAAACAGCTTCGGTGGACCATTCGAGGATCCTAGCGCAAAACAAACTCCGTTTGAAGTTACAGGAGAAGCAGCACAAGTATCCTACAACAGTGATGATCATTACTCTCAAGCTGGGGATCTCTACCGTCTGTTAAGCGAAGATGAGCGTACTCGCTTGGTCGCGAATATCGTAGGTTCGATGATGCCGGTAGAATCCGATGAGATCAAACGCCGTCAAATCGAGCACTTCTACAAAGCAGATGCCGAATACGGAGCACGTATTGCAGAAGGACTGGGTTTATCTGTTGAAGTGAAAGTAACCGAAGAAGTTTAATTAAATCTATTAGAATCTATTTCATATATCTCTTGATGATAGCCACTAGTGCATTATGAAATGGACACATTATTAAAATAGCCATGCGGGAGATCCAATTCCTGCATGGCTATTATTGTTTGTCTCATACGGTTGACAACAGATCATATGACATTACAATGAGTAGTGTGGAAGGGGTGTGCCATGAAGATAAGTCACTTCAAAGTTGGAGAGCAGGGACTGAACCGTTTTTTTGGACCGCTGGAAGCAAGGATTATGGATGTATTGTGGAGTCATGGACCGCTTAGCATCAAGGAAGTGCAGATGAAGCTGGTCGAGGATAAGGTAATGAACTTTAATACCGTGATGACCGTCATGAACCGGCTTGTTGATAAGGGTGTGCTCCTGAAGAAAATGCAGGGAAGAACATCGATGTATGCTCCTGTCGAGAGCAGAGAAGAGTTCATGAACACTCAATCCAAGGAGCTTACACAGGAGCTTATGGATCAGTTTGGTTCCATTGCTGTTGCTCATATGCTGGATGCCGTCGAAGAGGCTGACCCAGATCTCATATCACGGCTGGAGCAAAAGATTGAACAGTGGAAGAAGGAGATACAGTGATGTGGACCCATCGTTCTCTCGCCTTATTCTCTGTCGGCATGGCGATCATGGCTGCGATTTTTACTCAGATGGGGCTGTACGGTCTTCATATGTTATGGGATATTCCTATTTCATTTAATTTGTTGACCTGGTGCACGCACTGGATGAATGAGCTTGGCTTATGGTCTCTGATTCACTTGTTGAATGTATTGGTAATGAGCACGTTCTTTCTCATGGGATTCTATATGTTCAAGCATGCTGTAAGAACAATGAATGTGCATAAGTACATACGGTGGCTTAAGGATGATACTATGTCCAAGAAGCTGGTTTCACAGTATAAACATCTTCACTTGGAGCATCAGCTGATCGTCATATCGGGTGCCGAGCCTGTTGCGCTTGCATTCGGTATGTTTCGTAGAAGAATCGTGTTGTCTACCGGGCTTATTGACATGCTGGATGAGCAGGAATTAACCGCAGTACTCTATCATGAATACTATCATCTGCGTCATTATGACCCGCTCAAGACTTTTTTGCTTACGCTCAGTGTATCCATCCTTGGATATGTACCTATACTAAAAAACATATTATCTAATTATAAGATTGTCAGAGAGATACTGGCCGACAATTATGCGATCAAGCAGTCAGGCTCTGCCGTTGGAATCGGAGGCGCATTAATCAAGATGATTAAATCTGATGCAGCTCGCCGGGATCACCCCATGTTTACTGGAGCCGTCGTTTCGCCATTCGCTGCAGATGTATCCATTAATGACCGAATCTCCAGAATTTTGGAGCCTGACAAAGAGCTGTTGCTTCCTTATTCCAAACGGAATATCGCAATATCCCTTATTGTCATGACTGCCTTATCCATACTGTTCAATTATGTACATTATTAACAAGCAGAAGGAGGAAATGAAATCAAATGTATAATAACAACAATTATAGCCATACCCGCAACATGGAGATTGGACTGTTGATTACCAGGCTGGTGCTGGGATTAATCTTCTTGGCACACGGAGTTGTCAAATTTCAGGGAATGGAAGGGACGGAGAGCTATTTTGTGACCCTTGGCCTTCCTGGCTTTATGGCAACATTCGTCGCTTTAGCTGAATTTTTCGGCGGGCTTCTGCTTATCATCGGACTGTTTACGAGATGGATCAGCCTCATTTTTGTCATCATTCTGGTTGTGGCGATCTTTACCGCGAAGACGGGTGCTCCGTTTGTAGGCGGGTATGAGCTGGATACCGCTCTAATTGGGATGGCGTTGACACTCGCGGTAGCGGGCAGCAGATATGTAGCAGCGGACAGCCTGTTTAGAAGACGAAGCCGCAGATAATCACATTTTATATAGCGTAATGGGAGACTCTGCATTGGCAGAGTCTTTTTTTTGGTTTTTCATAATTCAATTTTGTTAAGCTATGCAAAATCTCTGTTTGCATAAATTGGTGCTAATGGTTGCATGCTATCTTTCAGAAAATGGATGAAATTTAAAAATTCGCCGCAACAAGAGAGGTGAGCAGTCATGAGCAGCGAGAAGGACGAAGTGAAGCAAGGCTCCGAGGATGAAGTTTCAGAGAAAGAGAAACAATCAGAGAAGCATGATTCAGGAGAGTCAGGTTCCGAACAGGAGAATTCGAAGCAAGCTGCGGATACCTCCAATGAGGACAAAGGAGTTCCCGAGCTTCCACAGTTGAAATTACCTATTGTACAGGATTTGAAGTCGAACCTTGAGGTTCTTCAAGAGGTGTTCAAGGATTGCTCTGACTTCGTGTTCCGCGAGATCAAGCATGACGGATATCCTGACGTATGTCTTTCGTATTTGGAAGGAATCGTTAACTCTCTTGAAGTACAGGATCATATCATACTGCCTCTCGTAAGAGGAATTGATCTGGCAAATGATCAGGGAGCATCTCAGGACATCGAGCTTGAGAAGGTTCCTATTTCGCTGTCGCATGTGAAGAAGGCCAATATCTGGCGTGAAGCTGTAGATGGTGTAACCAATGGCTGTGTGCTTGTGCTGGTTGAAGGTAATGACGAAGCACTGCTGTTTGATCTAAAGGGTGGGCTTCGGCGTACAGTACAAGAGCCACAGACAGAGGGTGTTGTCAGGGGGCCGCGTGAAGGGTTCACTGAAATGATTCGTGCGAACACGGGGCTGATCCGATTCAAGCTGAAAACGCCCATGCTCAAAATGGAAAATTTCACGCTCGGGACGGAAACGAAGACAAGTGTCGTGCTTGCTTATATTAAAGGGATCGCCCGTGACGAGTTAATCGATGATGTTCGGCAGCGTGTTAAGAAAATTAATATTGATGGGGTGCTTGAATCAGGCTATATCGAGGAATTGATCGAGGATCATCCATTTTCTCCATTTCCTCAGCTCCACTATACGGAGAGACCAGACACGGTGGTTGCCAACTTGCTGGAAGGAAGATTCTGCATTTTGGTAGATGGGACTCCCTTTGCCTTACTCGGACCTGTAACGATGTGGCAGATGCTTCAGGCGAGTGAGGATTATTATGAACGATTCTTTATCAGTAACTTTTTGCGGTGGATCCGTTTCTTCTTCATGATGGTGGCATTATTTCTTCCTGCTCTATATATCGCGATAACAACCTTTCATCAGGACATGCTGCCGATAACGCTGATTATCAGTATTGCGGCTGCCCGTGAAGCCATCCCTTTTCCGGCACTAGTCGAGGCCATGGTCATGGAAATTTCGTTTGAAGCCTTGCGGGAGGCCGGCGTGCGCTTGCCAAAAGCAGTCGGACAGGCCGTGAGTATTCTCGGGGCGCTTGTGATCGGTCAGGCAGCTGTGACGGCAGGCATCGTGTCTGCTCCAATGGTTATCATCGTATCTATGACAGGGATCGCCTCCTTCACCATTCCGAGGTTTAACTTTGCGATTACACTTCGGCTGCTTCGGTTTCCGATAATGGTGTTGGCTGGAACCTTAGGTCTATTCGGAATCGTTATTGGTACAGTCTTAATCTCGGCACATCTGACACAGCTCACTTCATTTGGTCAACCCTACCTGCTTGGTTTGAGTCCTTACCGTAAAGGCGAAACAAAAGATATCATCATGCGGGTGCCTTGGTGGAAAATGGTGTTTAAGCCGTCTTCTACACCCAATCATGAACGCAAGCGCATGAGCAAGGGAATGAACGGGTCTCCTAACTCGGATGAAGGGTGGTAAGTGGGCTGATGAACAGATTGTCCAAAGCTATAGTTATAGTGCTTCTATGCACATTAGTAACAGGCTGCTGGGATCGCAGAGAGATTAACGATATCGCCTTTGTTGTTGGTACAGCGCTTGATAAAGAGGAGGATAAATATCGGGTCACCCTGCAAATCACCATCCCCGGTATGCTCGCGGGATCAAACGGTGGGAGTGGAGGTGGAGGTGGAAACAAGAATCCATGGTTCCTGAAGTCAAATGTCAGTGAAACCGTAAGGGGAGTAATTTTAAAGGAGCAAACGAGCACATCTCGCAAGCTGTATTTCTCCCATCGCAGATCATTACTGTTTGGAGAGGGGCTGGCCCGTGAAGGAATAGCGGAGGCCCTGGATTCTATTGGGCGCCTTCCGGAGAACCGATTATCCGCTCTTCCTGTCGTAACGGAAGGAAATGCATACGAAGTGCTTAATGGAGAACCAACCATTGAGCAATATCCGGGTGAAGTCGTGCGCGAGCTTGTCTTCTCGTACCTTAGCAAGCCTTGGACGCTCAAGACCGTAGTCAATCTTATGCTTGAAGACGGAATTGATCCGATTATGCCACTTGTGGAAACGGTAAACAGTGTGCCGGAAAAGATAGACAAGCCCCATAAAAATATCGGAATTGGTGGAGTCGCTGTGTTCCATGACGATAAATTGACGGGGATTATCAAGAAGCAGGATACTCATGGCATTCTCGTGGCGATGGATCAGGCCAGAACACTGGAGCTTCCGATAACAGTACCTCGTGGAGAAGGAAAAGTCTTCTTTCTAATCAGAGCAAATCATACGAAAATCAAGCCAATTGTGAACGGGGAAGATATTCATTTTCATATTTACACGGGTGGAAGGATGTCCATGACGACGAATGAATCCAACTACGATACCAATAACGAGGGTAATATTATGGAGCTTGAGCGGAAAATGAATAAACTGATGAAAGAGAAGATTTCTCATGATCTTAAGCTGCTTCAAAACTATAAATCTGATGTACTGGGTCTGGGTCGAATTATTAGGACGGAAAAGCCGCAGGTATGGTCCAAAATACGAGATCGCTGGTACGAAATTTATCCGAACATCACTTTTGATGTAGAGGCAGAATATCGGCTTGAGAATAATGGAGCGGCCACAAGTCCATTTGCTGTGAAAAAGGAGGATATTGAGAGATGAACCTCTTGGCCCTGTCGGCAGTGCTAGTGTTTAGTCTGATTATCGTGCTGAAGGATCACAAGAATTTGAAAAACTATAGGCCGATAAACCGCGTGATCTCTTATGTAATTATAGGATTAAGCATCGGAATATGGATCTATACGCTATCACCGTTTCCGGTAATCCATCCGGCATATCTGATCTCGCAGTGGATGTACCCCTACATTCCCGTCCCATCTGAGTAAGAAGAAAGGTAGGTGCAAATTTAATGAGTGAAACAAAAAAACAGGTCAAGAAAAATGATGCAAGGCCTATAACAGAAAGGCAGCTTGTTCTCATGATCATCATGGTCACACTGCCGATGACCTTGGTTCACTCTCCATCCGACATTGTGCAATTTGGACAGCAGCATGCCTACTTATGCATTATTCTGGTGTATCTCATCCTCCTGATTTGCATCTGGCTGCTGTCGAAGACACAGCGCCGCTTCGGCAGCCAGAATTTGTTTCAGGCTATGATCGGACGCCAGCCATTTATTGGGAGAGTGATTGTAGTGTTGTACATCTTCTATTATTTCTACATTTTGGCAAGGGATGCGAGACTGCTGACCGAATATGTGGATACTACGCTTCTGCCGCTTACTCCAGTCATGATTATTTTGCTGTGCATCTTCTCTATGTCCGGTTTTATTATTAGGGGCGGGATGAAATCGGTTGTCGGCATGACAGAAATTTTTATGCCCATTCTAATCATCACTATATTCACCATACCACTCTTTGTATCTGGAGCACTTGATTTTCACTATTTGAAGCCGTTCTTACCTGTGGATATGGTCGGAGTCATGAATGGTGCATGGTATTATTTCTCATACGCAGGAGAGGTCATTATATTGCCTTTTATTTTCGGTAGAGAGAGCTTTAAGCTGAAATCCGCTGTAAAAGGCGTCTCCTTCGCTTTTTTCCTTCTTGTATTAGATATTATTATTATGATTCTGATTATCGGATTGCCGATCATCCCCAGAATCACCTATCCGTCACACGAGCTTGTCCGTCAAGTACAGATCAGTGACTTTTTGGACCGGTTCGACATGTTTCTGGCTGCTGCGATTCTCCCTATACATATGACGAAGGTTGCTTTTAACACGTATGTTATTTGCTACGGTATGGGCAGTCTGGACAAAAATATATCAGGACGCATGATGCAGGGGCCGATTATATTGCTCGGATATGTATGTGCCTTCTGGTTCTTCAAGGATTCCATACAGCTGTTCAAGTTCGATCGGGAATGGTCAGCTATCGTGCTCTTCTTTACTGTAGTCATGCCTGTGCTGATCTTCCTTATCTTCTGGCCGTCCAAGAAGAAAAAGAACGAGACTAATCCGAATAAGCAGTCTGCTCAGAACGAGTCGTCTCAGAACCAGCAGTCCTACCAAAAAGGTAAAAACTCATAAAAAGGGGGCGCAAACCCGGCTTCAGGCTCCCAAGGCTCTTCATGAATCCATATATAACTTCTGGAATTACTTTCTTCTGGGCCAAGCTCCTTATATACTAGATACAAGACTTTGTATAGCTGTATAGAGAAAGGGGGTAAAAAACATGGCTCAGAATTTGCTTGGCAAAAAAGTAGCGCTGGCAGGTCCTCGAAAGTCAGAGGAAATGTCGATGATTATTGAGAAGCTGGGCGGAACTCCGGTGCTGCGCCCGGCGCAAGGTACTGTTTTTCTCGATGACGAGCATCTGGAGAGCAGCATAAAGGCCTGGGTGAAGCATCCGCCGGAATGGACCTTGTTGACAACGGGAATGGGGCTCGATGCTATCTTTAGTAAGGCGGAACAAATGGGCGTAGAGGAGGCTCTTACTGCGGCGCTCTCGAAGTCCCAAATTGCTGCAAGAGGATACAAGACGGTGAATGCTTTGCGCAAAAGAGGGCTTAAGCCGGTTGTAAGGGATGACGATGGAAGCACTTCAGGCCTTATTCGTGAGCTAGCGGCATATCCGCTTGAAGGCAAAAGAGTTCTTGTTCAGCTGCATGGTGAATCAGCGCCGCGCCTTATGGCATGGCTCTCCGATCAAGGGGTACACGAGATTATTCAGGTCTTGCCTTACCGGCACGTTCCACCTGAGGAGCACGACCTTGCTCTATTGTTATCCGAAATTTTGGATAAGCAGATTGATGCAATCACCTTTACCAGTGCGCCCCAAATCCGTTTTTTGGTGAAATATGCTGAACAGCATGGGAAGCTTGAGCAGATGAAACAGCGGCTTGAACATGACATTGTAGCGGCGGCTGTAGGCAAGGTGACAGCTCAGGCGATGATCGAAGAAGGGGTTGAACCCAAGGTCATCCCGGCTGAGGAGCGAATGGGCAGTATGATGGTTGCGCTGGGCAAGTATTTTGCAGAGCAGAAGACAGTATAAGGAAGCAGGCTTTGTCACATGCTATTCCTTATGACACCTTACCTGATGTTCAAGAGGTGAGGTGTTTTCTCTATTTTTCTTAGTACAGTAATCCTGGTTTGATGACTCAAAGTTTAAAGATCCTGTATTTGTGTTTAGAAATGAGTAAGAATTAGAATTCGATTTCATATTACCTTGAAAAATATACATATTTCGACGGATGACCTGATCTACCCGATATAGGCGCTGTCAGATTTATTGATATCTCTGGGAGGTGCAACCCTTGTTATTTGACATCATCGTCATCCTCGTGCTTCTAGTGGTCAATGCTTTTTTTGCTGCATCTGAAATGGCATTGATCTCCATCAATGATAATCGCATTCGGGTCCTATCCCTGGAAGGAAATAAGCGAGCTCAGAAACTCGAGAAATTAGTAGAGGAGCCGACAGGCTTCTTATCCACGATCCAGATCGGGATTACGCTGGCCGGGTTCTTGAACAGTGCCTTTGCGGCCGATAAATTCGCGTCCTTGCTGGTCAATTATTTGATCTCAATCGGAGTGGATGTTGCTCCTTCTCTTCTGTCTTCGATCTCTGTTATTGTCATTACACTCATTCTGTCATACTTCACGCTTGTATTCGGCGAGCTTGTGCCTAAACGGATTGCGATGAAAAAGGCGGAGTCGATCGCGCTTGCCGTCGTTGGACCACTTAGTATGCTGTCGAAGATCGTGGCTCCATTCGTCAAGCTGCTCACTGCATCAACGAACGTAACCGTACGCTTGTTCGGAATTGATCCGAATTCGGAGGAGGAGGAAGCTTCTGAGGAAGAAATTCGGATGCTGGTGGATACCGGTCTTGAACGAGGCACAATTCAGCAAAGTGAGAAAATGATCATTCACAATATTTTTGATTTTGATAATAAAACGGTATCCGATATGATGACACACCGTACAGACATGGTTTCCATTTCCGTTGATACGCCTTTTGATGATGTGCTGGATATGGTTCAATCTGAGCAGTATACACGCTTCCCGGTATTTGAGGAACGCATTGATAATGTAATCGGGATCTTGCATGTGAAGGACCTGATTATGCAGTTCAAGAAGGATAATACGAATCCAAGACAGCTTAAGGATATCATTCGGCCGGCTTACTTTGTGTCAGAAACCAAAAAGGGTGATGATCTGCTTGAAGAGCTTCAGCAGAATCATGTGCATATGGCCATCGTGGTTGACGAATACGGAGGTACTGCCGGTATCATTACCATTGAAGACCTCATCGAAGAGATTGTGGGCTTGATATACGATGAATATGATGAGGATGAATCTATTTATGAAGCCATAGATGAGGTGACCTACTCGTTTAACGGAACAGCCCGTCTGGATGAAGTGGCTGATATCGTTAGAGCCAGCTTGCCTGAGGATGAGTACGAGACCCTTAGCGGCTTCATGATTGGAACGCTCGGAAGAATTCCAACCAAGCAGGAGCATCCAGAGTTCGATTATCGCGGATTCCGTTATAAGGTCGAGGAAGTGGGCAAGCAGCGAATCCGCAAAATTCTCGTCAAGAAGCTTCCCGATGGTGATGTGGAGAATGAACTCATAGAAGCTTGATGAATTCATAGATATTAAAGGAATAAGGGATTCATTCGCGAAATTAGATACGAACCGGCTAAGGTATAAGCCCAGCTTGGTTCGTATTTTTCATGTGAATCAGCCGAATACAAATGGTGGATTTAGCTTATCGATTGAGGCTATACTAGGCTCTATGGGCTCACGGCTAAGAAAGAGCAAGGAGGAATGAAGAATGGAACGAAAGAAAGCATTGCTGTTAGGAGATTACACACACCCGATGTATCATCCATTGCAAGGCGTGGACGCAGAAATTAGTCATATTTTGCAGGAAGTGATGACGGTTCAGTGCAGTGAGAATCGGAACTTATTGCTCGCCGAGCACTTATCGGGCTACGACCTGCTAATTTCATATCTGGATGATTGGAAGGGAGCCATTGCACCACAACAGACGGCGGGTCTGCTCAGCTATGTAAGCGGAGGAGGGGCACTGCTTGTGCTGCACAACGGAATCTCCATGCACAATCGGTATGAGGCGGCTCAGCTGCTCGGGGGAAGATTTACAGGACACCCGGCACCACGGAAGCTTGAATTTAAAGTGGCCGCAGAGGGTCACTCCATCGTTGAGGGGGTAAATAGTTTTACAATGGAGGAAGAACCGTATCGATTCGAATTTGATCCATTCTCGGAGAAGACGGTCTTACTTGAATATACAGATGGTGAAGGAACATGGCCTTGTGCCTGGGCCCATGTTTATGGGATGGGCAGAGTCGTATACCTCATGCCAGGGCATGACGTGCCTTCCTTCTCCGCCCAGCCCTTCCGCAAGCTGATTGTTCAGTCCGCGATGTGGGCAACACGTACAAAGATAAGAGTATAGGATGGCAAAAGCAGATATAATAAGAGAGGAAAATAAAGGAGGTCATCGTAATCATGAGCGACTTGTTCAAGAAGGCAGTATCCCTTGGCGTAGGATTTACCCTTTACAGTAAGGAGAAAATTGAAGGTGCTGTAAATGAGCTTGTTAAACGCGGAGAACTTGCTCCGTCCCAATCCAAGGCAGTCATTGATAAGCTGATGGAACGTGGAGCCGAGGAATCGGCCGGGATCAGGAAGGCTATATCGGATCAAGTGGAGAAGGTGCTTGTAGATCTTGGTGTGCCGACAAGAGCGGATGTAGCGAGACTTGAGAAGCGTATCGCTGAGCTTGAAGCTCAGGTTGCACAGCAGAAGCCGGCCGCAGATCCGGATTTGCCGAATAAGCCCCTGCCGGAAACGCCGATGCTTGAAGAAACAACGCCTGACATGCAGCCTCCTACCAAAGAGATCGAATAATGGCTGTTCGCGTGCAAAATGCAGGACGGTACAGAGATATTGCCATGGCGCTGATGCGTCATGGCTTCGGCTATATGGTGGAGGAAATGGGCTTCTTTCAAGCGTTGTCACTGCCTAGACGATGGATTATGCGGGAGGGCATTCCTGAATCGAAATCGCTGGGCGAACGAATACGCCATGTACTGGAGGATCTGGGTCCTACCTTTGTGAAGCTGGGCCAGCTAGCAAGCACTCGCTCTGATCTGCTTCCTCCGGGTATTGTACAGGAGCTGACCAAATTACAGGACCAGGTCCCTCCCTTCTCCTCCGAGATGGCGAAGGGGATTCTGGAGCAGGAGCTGTCTGTACCCCTGGAGCAGGTGCTCAGCCATTTTGATGACGCGCCTCTAGCCGCAGCCAGCATAGGACAAGTCCACGTTGGCAAGCTGGTGACAGGAGAGAAGGTAGCGATCAAGATACAGAGACCGGGCATTTCGCCGATTATAAGGCGAGATCTTGATATACTGAGGGACTTTGTTGCGCTTGCCGAGCGCAGGTGGGAGTGGGTGATCAGGTATCAGCTTCGGGAGATGGTCGAAGAATTCGCGGATTCTCTGCTCGCCGAGCTCGATTACAGCAATGAAGGAAGGAATACAGAAAAAGTAGGACAACAATTTACCGATAATCCGCATATACATATCCCCAAAATATATTGGGACTACACCAGTGCCAAGGTGCTGACGATGGAATATATGGACGGAATTATGCTGAATCAGCGCGAGGTGCTGCTTAGCCGGGGATATGAGCTGAAAGGAATAGCCCAGAAACTGGTTGACTCCATGCTGAACCAAATTTTTATTGAAGGCTTCTTTCATGCCGATCCGCATCCCGGAAATCTCATGATTATGAAGGATGAGACGCTGGCGTATCTCGATTTTGGCATGGTAGGGCGCCTCCATGGCGATATGAAGGAGCACCTGGCATCGCTGATCATAGCCTTGATGCGCAAGAACACAGACAGCATGGTACGAGCCATAGATAAGCTCGGCATGATTCCGGAAGGAATCAATATGAGTGTGCTGCACGGTGATCTGGATCGGCTGCGTGATGAATACTATGACATTCCCTTCTCCAGAATCAGCATAGGCAAGGCACTGAGTGATCTTTTTGGTGTGGCGCAGCGTCATCAAATTACACTTCCTCCGGATATTATCCTGCTGGGCAAGGCGCTGGTCACATTGGAAGGGGTTATCGAGCATCTGGACCCGAACATCAGCATTATTGATATGGCGGAGCCTTTCGGACGCAAGCTGGTGCGTGAGAAGCTCAATACTAGGCGCCTGCGTGGGAAACTGTCCAGCGGTGTGAGCCATCTTGTTGAGTCCATTATTGAATTGCCGGGGCAAGCCCGGCTTCTGACCTCGATAATAAACAAAGGAAAATTAAAATTAGAGGTGAGCGTTCCAGAGGTCGATCAGGTGATGAAGAAGCTTGACCAGATCAGCAATCGGCTGTCCTTCAGTATTGTACTGCTTGCGTTCAGTATTTTGATGGTCGGGCTTATCGTCGGGGCTGCCTTAAGTGATCAGAAGTGGAATATTCCGATTGTGGAGATTGGGCTCGTGGTCGCGGGTCTTATGGTGGTATGGTTCATCATCCATATTATCCGTTCAGGAAGATTTTAAAGTAAGGGTGGGTATCACGAATGAACGGGATTAATGAAATTGTACAGAGACAAAAAGATTATTATAGCAGCGGAGCCACTCGCAGACTGGAATTCAGACTGGAGCAGCTGAGACTGCTTAGAGAAGGCATTGTACGGCGCAAATCCGAGATTCTGGAGGCTGTTAGAATCGATCTCAACAAGAGTGAACAAGAAGCGATCATGACCGAATATGGCATATTGCTGGAGGAGATTGATTTTATCAAGAAAAGGCTTAAGGGCTGGATGAAACGAAAGAGAGTAAAAACAAGCCTGAAGACGCACATTGGAAGCAAGGGATATATTGTGGCCGAGCCTTATGGCACAACTCTGATTATCGCCCCGTGGAATTACCCGTTCCAACTGGCATTGTCTCCGCTGCTTGGGGCTATAGCTGCCGGTAATACAGCGGTAATCAAGCCATCAGAGCTGACACCGCACGTTTCCGCTGTCCTTAATTCCTTGATTGGGGAGCTCTATGATCCGGCATACATTACAGTTGTTGAAGGCGCAGTGGAGACCAGTCAAGAGCTGCTGCGCCAGCCTTTTGACAAGATCTTCTTCACCGGCAGTGTAGCGGTGGGCAAGGTCGTCATGAAGGCTGCAGCTGAGCAGCTGACTCCACTCACGCTGGAGCTGGGCGGCAAGAGCCCCTGCATCATTCATCAGGACGCCCATGTGAAGCTCGCGGCCAAGCGGGTTGCCTTCGGCAAGGTAACGAATGCCGGTCAGACCTGTATTGCTCCAGACTATCTGCTTGTGCATGAAAGTGTCAGGGATGCCTTTGTAGAAGAGTATGCGAAGGCGATCAAGTCTTTTTACGGCAAGGACCCGGTGGAGCATACGGATTACGGAAGAATCGTATCTCCCAAGCATTTTGAGCGGCTGAAAGGATTTCTACAGACAGGCTCTATTGTGCTGGGCGGGGAAGTGAACGAAGAATCACTGAAGATTGCACCTACTATCCTGGAAGGGATCAGCTGGGAGGACCCGGTCATGCAGGAGGAGATCTTTGGACCGATTCTTCCCATGATGACATATCAGCACCTGGATGAGGTGGTGCATAGGGTCAATGCGCGTCCTAAACCGCTCGCCTTGTATCTATTTACGGAGAATAAAATGGTGCAGGAACGCATTATCGAACAAATTTCTTTTGGCGGAGGGTGTATTAATGATACACTGATGCATGTTGCCACACCGCATCTTCCTTTTGGCGGAGTCGGAGAGAGCGGGATGGGCAGCTATCATGGGGAATCGAGCTTTGCCGCTTTTTCCCACATGAAGAGTGTGCTTAAGCAGACGAATAAATTCGATATAAAGATGAAATATCCGTCAAAAAACAATTTGAAAATCATACGCAAAGTGATGAAGTAAAGCTTTGAGCGAATGGATATCATGAGGTGACTATTTTGAGTTTTGAACAATTAGGAATTTTGCCGGAATGGAGCGAGGTTCTGCGTCAGCAGGGAATTGCGAAGCCAACGCCGGTACAGGAGAAGTCGATTCCACTGGCCCTTGCGGGCTCGGATGTGATTGCAGAAGCACAGACAGGAACAGGCAAGACCTTTGCATTTATGCTGCCTATTCTGCAGCGTATCCATGCGGAGGATCGCGCCCCGCAGGCGCTCATCGTTGCACCGACCCGAGAGCTGGCACTGCAGATTACGACCGAAGCGAAGAAGCTGACGGAAGCGAACGAAGCGATTCGAGTGCTTGCCGTGTATGGCGGCCAGGACGTAGAGAAGCAGCTGCACAAGCTGAAGGGTGGAGCCCAAATTATTATCGGTACGCCAGGCAGGCTGATTGATCATCTGGGCAGAGGAACCCTTGTACTGGACAAAGTCAAGATTCTCGTTCTGGATGAGGCAGATCAAATGCTCCATATGGGATTCTTGAACGAGGTGGAGACGTTGATCAAGGCATTGCCTTACAAGCGTCAGACGATGCTCTTCTCTGCGACCATGCCGACAGGCATTCGCAGACTTGGCCGCACCTACATGAAGGAGCCAATTGACGTTAAAGTCAAATCCGATTCGGTTATTCCCATTAAGCAGATTCGTCAGCTGGTCGTAGAATGTACAGATCGTACGAAGCAGGAGGCGCTCATTGGAGCGATTGAGCAGTATCGCCCATATCTGGGCATTATTTTCTGCCGTACCAAGCGTCGTGCTTCTGCGCTGAATTCAGCGCTTCAGGACTTGGGATATGCGAGTGATGAGCTTCATGGCGATCTCTCTCAAGCGAAGCGCGAGACGGTGATGAAGGCGTTCAGAAACGCCAAGCTGCAATTGCTCGTTGCTACAGATGTAGCAGCCAGAGGACTGGATGTGGAGGGTGTAACCCATGTGTTTAACTATGACATTCCACATGACCCGGAGAGCTACATTCACCGGATTGGCCGAACAGGACGAGCGGGCGGCAAAGGTCTTGCTCTTACCTTTGCAGCACCGAAGGACAAGCCGGAGCTGGCACGCATTGAGCAGGGAACTGATCAGCGTCTGGACCGTGTGGGTTGGCAGAGCGGTTATGCCGGCGAGCCGGGCTCGCTCCAGAAGTTCAGCGGCGGAGGTACCACCATTGATACGCGGAAGGTTCGTTCGGATGCGAAGCGTGAGGGTGGCCGCTCCGGCGGGCAGGGCAGCGCTCGCAGATCAAGGGACGATGGCGGTGAACGTGGTCGCAAAGATGCAGGCGGGCATTCAGGCGAACGCCAAGATAAATCCCGGGGGTCACGCAGAGATAGCGGAGCCGGCGGCCGTGAAGGACAGAAGCGTGCGGATAAGGATCGTCCATGGCGCGCAGATAGCAAGCCTAGCTCTAGCAGAGGCACTGGCGGTTCTACTGGACGAAATGGAAGAGATGGACGAGGCGGACAGCCTTCATCCGGCCGCTCCGGCAAGCAGGCAGGTGGCCGCTCGGGGCAGCCATCAGCCAGAGGCGGCTCTGCTGCAGGACGTGACAGCCGCAGGGACGGCGGACGTAGAGGCAGGTAATGCCCTATTTAGATGAGATAACGGTGTAATATGACTGACACACCTTCTAATTCCAGGCTTAAGATGAACTCTTTAGCTCACATTAGAAGGTGTTTTTTGTGTGGGTTCCTATTGCAGCACTTGACAAATGATAATGATTATCAGTATCTTTAAATAGAGTTTTAATTTACATCGATTGAATCAATTACATATCTCAAGGTATTATGAAATTGATTCGTTATCATTAATAATTCATCTTATCTTCATAAGAACTTCATTTCATTTACATACATCCAGGATTTAAGCTTCTGATGACCAACCATTCTAAGGAGATGATCGCTCATGTTTCGTTTAGAAACGACCGGACTGTCCATAGCCTACGAGGATAGACTTATAGTTGAGGATTTGAATATCCAGATTCCGCAGGGGAGAATAACAGCCCTTGTGGGAGCCAATGGATCGGGGAAATCTACGATTCTCAAAACGATGGCACGTTTAATGCAGCCGAAGGCGGGTCATGTATTATTGGACGGCAAATCCATCCATAAGCAATCGACGCGTGAAGTGGCGAAGCAGCTGGCTATTCTGCCACAGAATCCAACGGCCCCGGAAGGTCTGACGGTAACTGAGCTTGTATCCTATGGTCGTTTTCCTTATCAGAAGGGCTTTGGTTCACTCAAGGAGGAAGACAAGAAGATGATAGAGTGGGCGATTGATGCGACAGGATTAAATGAGTTCCATGACCGTCCCATTGATCAGTTGTCCGGTGGTCAGCGGCAGCGTGCATGGATTGCGATGGCACTCGCTCAGGATACAGATATCCTGTTCCTGGATGAGCCGACAACATTCCTGGACATGGCGCATCAGCTTGAGGTGCTTCAGCTGCTGGAGGAGCTTAATATCAGCTCGCAGCGGACCATAGTCATGGTTGTGCATGATCTTAATCATGCTACACGTTATGCGCATCATATGATTGCGATCAAACAGGGTAAGGCAGCGGCGATTGGATCTCCGCAAGAGGTCATGACGACAGAAGTGATGCGTGAAGTGTTTGGGATCGAGGCGGATATTATTACAGATCCTCGTACAGGTGTTCCGCTCTGTCTGCCGTATGCACTTGCAGGTAAAGACAATGCGGGTCTTGTGGGGGCAACCAACTCGATTCATACACAGATTCGTCAAGTGGCGGGTGTGTAATCAAGGCACAGTTCATTCGCATGGGATAAATATTTAATAAGGCTTTCTTGCCAATGCAGGGAGCTTTTTTTATTTATTGGAATTGTTTTGATATGATTAGAGCTGTAAGACGCACAGGTAATTTGTATTGAGAATAAGAAGGAGGAGTTAGGATATGTCAGTATATGATTACACGGCAGTCACGACCGCCAATCAGGAGGTCCCTCTTGATATGTACACCGGGAAAGTGCTGATAATCGCGAATACAGCGAGCAAATGCGGGCTAACGCCACAATATGGTGAGCTTCAGCAGCTCTATGATCATTACAAGGATCAAGGTCTTGTTGTACTTGCATTTCCTTGTAATCAGTTTGGCGGACAGGAGCCGGGAACCAGTGGGGAAGCTGAGGAGTTCTGTCAGATCAATTATGGTGTGAACTTTCCGGTCTTTGCAAAAGTAGAGGTGAATGGAGAGAACGCACATCCATTGTTCCAATACCTCAAAGAGCAGAAGCCTGGTCCTAACGAGACCAGTGATATCCAGTGGAACTTCACGAAGTTTGTCATTGACCGGGATGGACAGGTGGCTGAGCGCTTCGAGCCGAAGCAATCTCCGGAGGAGATGACCCAGCTGATCGAGAAGCTGCTCTAAGATGGTTTAATACGAAGGTGAAAAAGAGGCAATCCCACTGTTAATAGGCTCCTGGGAAACCAGATTCAGTGGGACAGCCTCTTTTTAGTATGATTCGTTTGTATTATTCCCAGTTGAACTGCTCATGCTTACAAGTTCCTGCTCAATATGCGCTTTTAAAGCAAGGTGAGCTGCCAGGATACGCCGAACTGATCGACAAGCCAGCCGAATTTGCGGCTGAACCCGTAGTTACCTAGGGGCATGAGATCAGCACCACCTTCACGAAGCTTAGCATGCAGAACATCGATTTCCTCTTCTGTATCACAAGTGATGTATATAGAGAAAGCAGGGGTAAATGTGAATTCATGCTTGATATTGCTGTCGATACACATGAATTGTTGTCCTTTGAGCGAGAATGAAGCATGCATTACCGTTCCTTCTTGTCCAGGCTCATTGGGACCGTATCGGGTTAAGCTCTCAATTCTAGAATCTTCAATAATCGACGTATAATAATTCATTGCCTTCTCAGCCGTACAATCTTGGAACATTAGCAAGGGCGTTACCTTCATTCTGCAATCCTCCAGTAATCGTTATTTAGGGAATCCACGCGGGTAACCGTATCTTATCCTTTGTAAGAGATAAATCCTTCTTCAAGCAGCTGTTTCAGGCCCATGAACATAAGGTTCCAGCCCTGCTCTGTGCCGTCATGGTATTCGCCAAGTGCCGCAGCAAGATCAGATTCATTCCACTGCTCTTCATGAGGCACCACAATATTTTGAGTAAAACGCATCTCACAGCTCTGGCCCATCGGCTCGATCTCTACAGTGATCGTATCAACCGTGTCGCTGAACTGCGGCATTTCGAAGGTGAAGGCAATCTTGGTCGGGGGTTCAATCTCCAGGTATTCTCCAATAGCCCGGTAGTCTTGCCCACCTCTGTGATCCACGATCTCCCAGCTTCCTCCCACTCGAGGGTCATTCGTACACACCTTGTTCGTTCCTTCCAAAGTAAAAAACCATTTTCTCATCATTTCGGGATTCAGCCATGCATCAAATACGCGTTCGGCAGGAACCTCGAATTGACGGGTCATTTGAAGTGTCGTTATTGAAGATTCTTTTTTCAAAATTAATGCTCCTCCTTCTTTGCCTTCATCAGCTCTGTTTCCAGAAGATCGAACCGTTTATTCCAGAATTGTTCGTACACCCTGAGCCAAGAGGTCGCCTTGGATAAGGCCTGTCCATCCAGATGACAGATGTGGGTTCTCCCTTGAACCTTCCTATTAAGCAAGTGTGCCTGTTCGAGGACCTTTATATGCTTGGAGATAGCGGCTAGCGACATATCAAAGGGCTCAGCAAGCTCGCTTACGGTTCGTTCTTTGTCAGCCATCATCCTTATCATCTTTCTGCGTGTTGGATCAGCCAAAGCATGGAAGATCTGATCCAGTTCGTTTGTATGTTCATTGTTAACCATGTAGTTAAATATACACAACCGTTTGATAATATTCAACCTTTTGGTTTAATATCTTGCAGATCAACAGATTCATAATAAAAAAGCCCGACAACCATGAATCGATAATGATGATTCACTGGCGATGACGGGCTGTCTAAATAGAGATATGGGTTTCCATATATCGTGTTGAATTGAAACGGCTGATTTGTAAATGCTAATACCGATCCACCTGTTTAAATACGGGTGAAGAAGATTTGGATAGGGCATAATTATTGCTTCTCCTGCTGCGTATGATCATCCAGGCAGCGATGAGAAGCACAAGTCCGTTGAGGACGAAGATCCAGCGGATCGGCATCAGGCTTCCGAGCAGACCGCCGATAATGGGACCTGCCATTGTCGCGAGCTGTGACGCGGATTGGTTAAGGCTGAAGGCCCTTCCTCTAAATGCGGAATCCGTCGTTTCAACGATAAGGGCATTAATGGTTGGATACACAGCGGCAAAAAATAATCCGTAGCCAAAGCGAAGCAGGCCGAAGCCGATATAATCGCTTACAAGAATCTGAAGCATATTACCGATACCGCCGCCGACAAGCCCAATTATGAGTATTTTGGAGTAGCCGATTCGCTGTCCAATCTTGGCCCACCTTGGAGCCATGATGATGGTGGCGATACCGACGGAAGAGAAAATAATTCCGGAAGTAAGGGAGGCTTCGTCTACAGATACACCCATCTCCATGACGTATACGGTGAGAAGCGGCTCCAGAATCATGACAGAAAAAGTCGTCACTGCCATAATGGCGAGCAGCGCCATAAATGGTTTATTGGCGGATGCCTGCTTAATATCATCCCGTACTCTTGAACGGGTGGCAGAACGATTGAAATTATGCTCTTTGACAAAAAACGTAGCGATGAGTGCAGAGACCAACACGATCAGGGCAGAGAATAAAAAAGCGTTGCGGTTACCATAGTAATGGCTGACAACACCGCCTATTAAGGGTCCGATGATGCTGCCTGTAGCTCCGGCTGTCGACATGACCCCGAGAGCATACCCGGTTTTGGCTTCTGGCGTGTTCGTGGCCACGAGCGCAATGGAAGCCGGCACGAAGCCAGCGAGCAGACCCTGAAAGATGCGGACTGCAATGAAGACATAAGGATCGTGCACGAAGTAGCTGATCAAATAAAGGAAGGCGAGTGCAAATCCTGATCGGATCAGCATCGGCTTTCGTCCGTATTTATCAGCAAGAGAGCCCCAGTAAGGGGATATCAGTGCACTGGCGAGAAAGGTAATTCCAAAAGCAACACCTGCCCACAGTTCGATATAGTCTTCTCCGACATTCAGCTCGGTATTCATAAAAATGGGCAAAAAAGGGATGGAGATGGAATAAGCTGTGCTGCAAAAAAATACGCCGACCCATAGCACAAACAAATTCCGTTTCCAAGAGAACTTCATAGCATACAACTCCTTTCATAAGAAAATAAACCGTATTTCGCGGCCGATCCGCTAACAGGTCTCATTCTACTCCTAAAATTTGTAATAGCCAATGGACGCAGAGTGAATGTAGATATGTTCAAGAAAGGAATCACTCTAAACGATCCCTTTGTAATCAAGGTTTTTTGGCTCATTTGTTTTCTTTATCATCGTTATAAACAAAATTTTTTGTGAAAATTTAAACTTAGGCTTGAATTGTGAAATTAGTCACATTATAATAAAGACATAAGACATAGTGAAATTAATCACAAAACAATATGCAGAAATGCTTCAGGGCAGGAATTCTACAGTTAGCACTTTAGCTTGACGAAATGAGAGCCCTGCATTTTTAGCAATATAGTAGTGAATCATTTCACAGCATAGCCATTCCGCTTTTTTCTATCCTTAAGGAGGTATTTTAGAATGAAAGTAGCCGTTATTGGATGTACACACGCTGGGACAGCAGCCATTATTAATACAGCAAAGCTTTATCCGGATGCCGAAATTACAGTTTATGAACGCAATGACAATGTTTCCTTCTTATCCTGTGGAATTGCACTATACGTTGGCGGGGTCGTTAAGGATCCTCATGGATTGTTCTATTCTTCACCTGCACAGCTGCAGGGGCTGGGCGTCAAGATGCATATGCTCCATGAAGTAACCGAAGTGGATACCAAGGCAAAATCGCTCAAAGTGCGCAGCTTAAACACAGGTGAGGAGCTCGTGGACACTTATGATAAGCTGATTGTGACCACAGGATCGTGGCCGATTATTCCGAATCTTGATGGGATCGATCTGAACAACGTGCTTCTGTGCAAGAACTATGAGCACTCCAACACGATTATCGCCAAATCCCAAGACGCACGTCATGTGACCGTTGTAGGAGCAGGCTATATCGGTATCGAGCTGGTAGAAGCTTTTCAGATGAATGGTAAAGAGGTAACGCTGATTGATGCTGAGGACCGTATCCTAAGCAAATACCTCGATGCTGACTTTACCGACCGTATCCAGTCTGACCTCACAGACAAAGGCATTCAGCTTGTGCTTGGTGAGAAGGTGAGTCGCTTTGAAGGGGAAGAGGGAAGTGTCCGCAAAGTCGTTACTGATAAAGGCACTTATGAAACAGATCTGGTCATTCTGTGCATTGGCTTCCGTCCTAACACCGAGCTCTTGAAGGGGCAGGTTGACATGATGCCGAACGGAGCGATTCTGGTGGACCGTTACATGCGCACGAGCAATCCCGATGTCTTTGCAGCTGGAGACAGCAGCGCAATCTATTACAATCCAACTCGACAAGTGTCCTATATTCCCCTTGCGACCAATGCTGTACGGATGGGTACTCTTGTTGCCCGCAACCTAAAGGCTCCTGTGACACGTTATATGGGAACCCAAGGTACATCAGGTATTAAGATTTATGAGCAAAACATTGCGGGAACAGGGCTGACGGAAGCGGGCGCAGCGGCAGCAGGTCTTAAGGTTGAGAGCGTCACTCTGGAGGACAGCTATCGTCCAGAGTTCATGCCTACGGCGGAGAAGGTTCTGATTAAAGTGATATTCGAGCAGGAATCCCGCCGGATCGTCGGCGCACAGCTGATGAGTGAAGCTGAGCTCACGCAATCCATTAACACCTTGTCCGTATGCATCCAGAATGAGATGACTGTAGATGAGCTGGCGTTTATCGACTTCTTCTTCCAGCCGCACTACAACAAGCCGTGGAACTTCCTGAACAGTGTAGGACAGAAAGCGCTGAAGCCGGTTGATGCTAAGGCTCAAGAGGAGAAGGAAGAGGTCCTTGTTTAGAAAAGGGAATATTCTCTTGCTCTTTAAAAAAGGGTAAGCTGATCATGACGGACCGTCAGAGCATAATGCTCTGGCGGTTTTTTTTCATACACGTCAAATATTTGTGACTTTATTGTAAGTCTCCTGATCGTCACATCTGTAAGTAAAGAATAGTCTTCCAGCACAAGCACATCTGCATTGTGAATTTATTAACAATCGATAATATGAAAAAGCATTACAATGGAGGTAGTATTACCAATCTGATTCGGGGCGCTTGTTTTCCCTATTGGCCTGGTGCTGGTATTGATCGCCGGAGGAGAGCTTCTGACAGGCAATATGATGGCTGTATCTCTGGCACGATTGCGAGGGAGAATCTCTACGCTTCTTCTTATCCGAAATATGGTGCTCGTCACGTTGACTAATTTTGCGGGAGCTCTTTTTGTTGTTTACTTTTTCGGACATGTGCTGGGACTCACAGGTGAAGGCATCTATCTGGATCAAG
Source organism: Paenibacillus provencensis (assembly GCF_042678545.1). Classification (NCBI taxonomy): domain Bacteria; kingdom Bacillati; phylum Bacillota; class Bacilli; order Caryophanales; family Paenibacillaceae; genus Paenibacillus; species Paenibacillus provencensis. The sequence continues at coordinate 359,919 of NZ_JBHTKX010000002.1, forward strand.
TGGTGGATATGGCGGGACATAAGCTGGAGGACAGCTTCCTGCAGGCCTTTATTTCGGCAATAGGCTGTAACTGGCTTGTCGCCCTAGCGGTATGGCTGTCTTATGCGGCAGATACGATGAGTGGAAAATTGCTGGGGATATGGATTCCGACAGCAGCGTTTGTCGCGATTGGGTTTCAGCACGTTGTCGCCAACATGTTTCTCATACCCGCTGCGATATTTGAAGGACATTATTCTTGGAGCATGTACCTGGCTAATTATATTCCGGTTTGGCTGGGCACAGGTGGAGCCGTGTTTGTAGCAGGTGCCTACTATTTGGCGTACCTCCATGAACAGCCGCAAGGTAGGAGTCTTGCTGAGGGAGCCAAAGATCATACTAAAATTCGCCATGTCTAGGTTCGGGGGAACGAAACCTTTACATGACGAATTTTCGGGAGTGGTCTATGATACGGCACTTGGAGGAGGGGTCTTCCTAACTCCTAACTGCCTTGATTTTTATTACCCTTGCCTATAGATGATGAAACAAGCGTAAAAAAATATTTCGATTGAAATGTAACGACTTAGAATGAATTCAGCAGGATACGGTGTAAGTGCGCGAGAGGTCGTATTTATACTTGTAAGCAGCTCATGTTTAGCGGTTACCGCCAGTGACGGGAGCTGCTTTTATTTTTTGTCACACTTTGACGATTCTGGAATCCGGAATTATGATAAAGGAACTGGTTTGAGCGAACTTGAAACATAAGAAGTGGCATGGGAAAGGAGAGTAAGACGTGATGAATGAACAGAATGGAATATTTCCTGCCGTCTGTCCGCTGGATTGTCCGGACACCTGCGGTCTGCTCTTGCATAAGAAGGAAGGCAAAATCGTGAAGGTAACAGGCAACCCGGATCATCCGATTACGAAGGGCGCCATTTGTAACAAGGTCCGAAACATGACAGAACGCATCTATGATGAGAAGCGTCTGCGGTATCCTCTGCGGAGAACGGGTCTCAAGGGCGAGGGCAAATTTGAGCGGATTACCTGGGAGGAAGCGATCAGCGAGATTACAGGACGTTTGAAGGCTATATCGCTGGAGTACGGAGCAGAGGCTATTTTGCCTTACAGCTTCTATGGAAATATGGGAATTCTCGGCGTGGACGGGATGGATCGGCGCTTCTTTAATGCGCTTGGTGCAAGTCGGCTGGAACAGACCATATGTAATGCAGCTGGCACCACTGGATGGAAATATACAATGGGTGCGAACCGAGGGACGGTGCCGGAAGAAACAGAGTATGCTGATGTTATTATCGTGTGGGGCGGAAATATTATCAGCACGAACATGCATCAAGTAGTACTTGCAGAGAAAGCGCGTAAAGCAGGCGCCAAGGTCATTGTGATTGATGTCCACCGCAACCGCACGGCACAGTGGGCGGATTGGTTCATCCCGCTGTATCCCGGGACCGATGCTGCACTTGCGCTCGGGATGATGAACGTGCTGTTCGGGAAGGGGCTCGTGGACGAGGCATTCTTGCAGCAATACACGGTAGGTCACGAAGAGCTTCGCGAGCATGTCAAGGCCTATACACCAGAGCGGGTATCTGTTATTACCGGTGTTCCGGTTGAGGATATTGTGAAGCTGGCAGAGACATATGGTCAGGCCAAAGCGGGCTATATCCATATTGGCAACGGTCTTCAGCATCATGATAATGGGGGGATGAATGTACGGGCTGTTGCATGTCTCCCTGCACTAACAGGAGCTTGGGCGAAGCTTGGGGGCGGAGCGTCGAGATCGAACAGTGGGTATGCCAGCTTAAACAGCGACCTACTAGAGCGCCCTGATCTCAGAGAGAACCCGGATGCACGAAGCATTAATATGAACCAGATCGGTGCAGCCCTTCACGATGAAGAGCGGCCGATTAAAGGGATGTTTGTATACTGCTCCAATCCGCTCGTGGTCGCTCCGGATACGAAGCGGGTAGAGCAGGGCTTTGCACGGGAGGATCTGTTTACAGTGGTTCATGATCTCTTCATGACAGACACGGCCAAATATGCGGATATTGTGCTTCCGGCCACCTCTAATTTCGAGAACACCGATTTGTACAGCTCGCCGTGGCACCAATATGTGCATATCCAGGAGCCGGTCATTGCGCCGCTTGGCGAAGCCAAGAGCAATGTGGAGCTGTTCTCGCTGCTTGGACGAGCTATGGGGTTTGATGAAGCAGCCTTCAGTGAAACGGAGCTGTCTATGATCGAGGGAGCGCTGGGTTACCCGGACAATCCGTACTTGAATGGGGTAACGGTGACTAAGCTTATGGAGCAGCGCTTCGTGAAGCTGGACATGTCAGAGTATGAACATTTTCTTGAACACCTGCCTACTCCCTCCGGCAAAATTGAGCTGTATTCCGAGGTGATGCTCGAGGCCGGTTTGTCACCCATGCCTGTCTATGCGCCGCTTCATGAGGGATATGACGGCGAGCATCCGGCAGGAAGGGAAGACAAGTATCCACTTATGTTTCTTTCGCCGCCGAATCATAACTTCTTGAATTCGACGTTTGCCAATGTAGAAAAGCATCAGAAGATGGAGAAGCATCCGATGCTGCATATCCATCCGCGAGATGCAGAGGAGAGAGGCATTGAGGAGGGAGATCAGGTCGTTGTATATAATGACCGGGGAACCTATCAGTTAACAGCCAAGGTAGGTGAAACCATGCTTCCCGGGACGGTCATCAGCCAAGGTCTCTGGTGGGAAGGAGCGGGAGGCAGGCAGCGTGCTAATATGCTAACGCCGGACCGATTGTCGGACATGGGCAGAGGGGCTACCTTCTTCTCAACAACGGTTCAAGTCATCAAGCAAGATAAGTAATCATTCGAAGTTAATGACAACGCGGGAGAACAGAACATGAAATGGCTTGAACAATATCCGAAGGAAGTAAAAATATTTTTGATCGCTAGCCTCGTAAATGCTACCGGCAGTTCACTAATGTGGCCGCTCACCACGATGTATGTATTTGATGAGCTGGGCCGGAGCATGTCACACGCTGGCTTTGTTATATTGATTCAATCGCTGGGCGGCATCTTCGGCCAGCTTCTCGGCGGAGGCTTATATCATAGAGTAGGTGTGAAGAAGCTGATCGTCGGCTCGCTGCTGCTGAATGCCATCGGGCTGTTCACTCTGCCATGGATCAGTGAGGTATGGTGGCTGTTTGTGGTCATGATGGGCTTGATCGGGCTGTTCAATTCCTTGTCCCTGCCTGCCATTCAAGCCTTTGTCGGCTTTCGCTTTGCTGATCGCAGAGGCGAGCTGTTCAACGTCATCTATGTCGCTCAAAATATCGGTGTTGCGCTTGGAACAGCACTCAGCGGATTCCTCGCCGATATATCCTATCATTTAAGCTTTATTATGAACGGTGTCACTTCAGCTATATTTGGCGGCTACTTCTTTATGTATTTGAGCAGGGTTGACCGGGAGCAGGGAACGACATTTGTCCCGACACAGCAGAAGCAGTTGAAGCCGCAGGAGGATAGAACCTGGTATCTGCTTCGCAACGTTCGGTTGTACCTTTTTATCAGTGTGGGTTCCCTATTCATCCTACTCGGTAACTCCATATGGAACACGGGGGTATCGCCCTTCATTATTGAAGAGGGGATGGAGAAGAAGGCGTACAGCCTGCTATGGACGCTTAACGGTATCCTTATTTTTGTGGCTCAACCGGTTACCTCACTTATCAAAAGATGGTTTGCGCAGACTTCGTCTGCCCAGCTGATCGTAAGCGCCGTATTCTACACGGCAGGCTTTGCTGTTATTGCGCTGTTTCAGCATTATCCCGGCATGATTCTGGCGATGATTCTCATTACGCTTGGTGAGATGCTGATCTCGCCTGCTACACCAGCGTTTATCTCTGAGCATGGAGGAAAGGCAGCTCCATTTTACTTAGGTGTATCAGGGGGCATTGCTGCCATTGGACGGGTTGCGGGTCCTTACGCAATGGGAGTCATGTATGATGCAGGAGGACTATCTCCCGTTGCCTGGTTCGCTGCGATTACAGCAGGAATCAGCATTGTCGCTTTTGTCATTCATGCCAAAGTGAATGCTTCAAGTAGACATGCTCTCCAAGAGGAATCAGCAGTTCTATAAAACTCTTGAGCTATATATCATTTGTATCCATCGAATCAGACTGTTTCTGACGAGTCCACCGGACTTCACGAAACAGTCTTTTTTATGCGGGGAATCACACATTTTTCACCCTCTATAGCAATAATTTATCCCTTATCTTCCCTATTGTTTGCTGTTTAAATACTAGGTGAGGATTTGTAAATTCCCTGTAAACTCTGGATGAAGGACCGTCTTAGAATGGAGCGTCCAAGGGAAGGGTCCGATTAATTAATGAAAGGAGTGACGATGTAAGGCCGCATGAGCACGAATAGAGCCCCTATCTTTGCTCGAAAGATTAATAGAATTAGTACAGGAGGGATTTTGCTTGAATCAGGCTGTTCAATTCCGCCGTGTGATGACAATCGCTATGGTCATTCTTCTCATTCTTCCGTGGCTTGCACCAAGAGCTGACGCTGCTGCAGAGTGGCAGGCAGGGATCGCATACAAGAAAGGAGATATTGTCACATATCAGAACAAGAATTATGAATGTATTCAGGCTCATACAGCCCTAACCGGGTGGGAGCCGCCGAATGTGCCGGCGCTGTGGAAGTATATCGGCGATGGATCGGGAGAGAACCCGACCCCGGCTCCGGATACGACACCGCCTTCAGTTCCAACCGGACTCGCTTCAACACTCGTTACGGAGACATCCGTTCAGCTGATCTGGAACGCTTCGACAGACAATGTGGGCGTAACCGGGTATGAAGTGTACCGAAATGGCAGTCTGACCGCCAGTACGACATCGGCCTCAGCCGCAATCAGTGGATTAACCGCCGGTACGACGTATAATTTCACTGTGAAATCCAAAGATGCGGCAGGCAATCTGTCCGCTGCAAGCAGTCCTCTCAGTGTAACCACCTCTACAGGATCTACAAATCCGGGTCCTGCGCCAACCGGCAGCAAATGGCTGATCGGATACTGGCATAACTTCGATAACGGATCTACTAACATTCGACTTCGCGACGTTTCACCAGCCTATGACATCATCAATGTTTCTTTTGCTGAACCTGTCTCCCATGGCAGCGGAACGCTCGCTTTTACACCGTACAACTCCACCATAGAACAATTCAAATCCGATGTTGCTTATCTCCAAAGTCAAGGCAAGAAAGTCCTTCTCTCCATGGGAGGCGCAAACGGGACCATCGAGCTCACCGACGCGACCAAGCGTCAGCAGTTTGAAGAATCACTCAAATCGATTATTTCCACTTATGGCTTTGACGGTCTTGATATTGATCTCGAAGGAAGCTCGTTATCTCTTAATGCCGGAGATACAGACTTCCGCAATCCAACAACCCCTAAGATCGTGAATCTAATCAACGGAGTCAAGGCAGTTAAAGCCCATTTTGGCACTGAGTTTATTCTGACCGCTGCACCTGAAACAGCTTACGTACAAGGCGGATATTTGAGTTATGGCGGTCCATGGGGCGCATACCTTCCAGTAATACATGCCTTGCGTAATGATCTGACCCTCCTGCATGTACAGCATTACAACAGCGGCTCGATGGTGGGCCTGGATGGACGCTCCTACTCTCAAGGAACAGCCGATTTCCACGTCGCCATGGCTGAAATGCTGCTGCAAGGATTTAATGTAGGCGGAAGCGGGGGGCCCTTCTTCAGTCCGCTGCGTCCAGATCAGATTGCCATTGGTGTCCCTGCTTCTCAGCAAGCGGCAGGAGGGGGCTATACTGCACCAGCCGAGCTGCAAAAAGCAATGAATTATTTGGTTAAGGGTGTATCCTACGGCGGTTCATACACGCTCCGTCAACCTGCAGGGTATGCAGGAATTAAAGGCATTATGACCTGGTCTATTAACTGGGATGCCTATACGAACAACCAGTTCTCCAATGCACATCGTCCGTTCTTAAACGGACTTAGCACGCAAACAACGAAGGAGGTCGTATACTAATGCCGAAGTTTCGTAACCGTAACGCATTTGCCAGAGCCGCCAAGCTATTTCTTGGCCTGTCTATGATCTTATCTATTATTGTTCCTTCTCTTGCGTTAACTACAGATAAAGCGGAAGCTGCTGATAATTATAAGATTGTCGGATATTATCCTTCCTGGGCAGCCTATGGCAGAACTTATAACGTATCGGATATTGATCCAACCAAAGTAACACATATCAATTATGCATTTGCTGATATTTGCTGGAACGGTATTCATGGTAACCCGGACCCGACGGGTCCGAATCCGACAACCTGGAGCTGTCAGGATGAGAACAGTCAGACGATCAATGTTCCGAACGGAACGATTGTGCTGGGCGATCCTTGGATTGATACAGGCAAACGGTTTCCAGGTGATGTCTGGGATCAGCCTTATGCAGGCAATATCAATCAGCTGAACAAGCTGAAGCAGATTAATCCGAATCTGAAGACGATTATCTCTGTCGGCGGCTGGACGTGGTCTAACCGTTTCTCCGATGTCGCGGCAACTGCGGCCACAAGAGAGACTTTTGCCAATTCGGCAGTAGATTTCCTGCGCAAGTATAACTTTGACGGTGTGGATCTGGACTGGGAGTACCCGGTATCAGGAGGTCTGGACGGCAACAGCAAGCGCCCTCAGGACAAACAGAACTACACCCTGCTGCTTAGCAAGATCCGCGAGAAGCTGAATGCAGCGGAAGCCGTGGATGGCAAAGACTATTTGCTAACGATCGCAAGTGGAGCTTCTCCGACTTATGCTGCCAATACGGAGCTGGCAAATATCGCATCGATTGTGGACTGGATCAACATCATGACTTACGACTTTAATGGCGGGTGGCAAAAAATTTCTGCACATAATGCACCTCTGTACAATGACCCGGCAGCAGCTTCCGCAGGCGTACCAGACGCTAGCACGTTTAACGTGGCAGCAGGAGCGCAGGGACATTTGGATGCAGGTGTGCCTGCAAGCAAGCTTGTACTTGGTGTACCTTTCTATGGCCGCGGCTGGGATGGATGTACTCAGTCGAATAATGGGCAGTATCAGGCATGCTCAGGCGGTTCATCTGTAGGAACATGGGAGGCAGGCTCCTTTGATTTCTACGATCTGGAAGCAAACTACATTAACAAGAATGGATATACACGTTATTGGAACGATACAGCGAAGGTTCCTTATCTGTACAATGCAACCAATAAGCGATTCATCAGCTATGATGATGTGGAGTCCATCGGACACAAGACAGCTTATATCAAGAGCAAAGGGCTTGGTGGAGCGATGTTCTGGGAGCTGAGCGGTGATCGTAACAAGACACTTCAGAACAAGCTGAAAGCCGATCTGTCTACCGGAGGCACAACACCACCTCCTGTGGATACGACTGCGCCAAGCGCTCCATCGAATGCTCGTTCTACCGCGGTAACGGCAAGCTCTGTAACGCTTGCATGGAATGCTTCGACAGATAATGTAGGTGTTACTGGATATAACGTTTATAACGGTGCTAGCCTGGCAGCAACGGTGACAGGTACCACTGCTAGTGTGAGCGGTCTTGCGGCGAACACTTCTTACACCTTTACAGTGAAAGCGAAGGACGCTGCCGGCAACTTATCTGCAGCCAGCAATGCGGTAACTGCGAAGACTTCCGGCACGACACCGCCTCCCGATACGACAGCTCCAACAGTACCAGCTAATCTGTCATCCACAGCCCAAACGACCTCCAGTATCTCACTGAGCTGGACGGCTTCAACAGACAATGTAGGTGTAACAGGATATGAGGTATACAACGGAGGGGCTTTGGCAGCGTCAGTGACCGGAACTACAGCGACAATCAGCGGCCTTGCGGCAAACACCACGTATACTTTTACAGTGAAGGCGAAGGACGCTGCCGGTAATCTATCTGCGGCAAGCAGTGCGCTTAGTGTGAAGACGAAGGCGGAAACAGGAAATCCAGGCGCAACGCCTTGGCAAGCGAATGTAGCTTATACGACGGGACAGCTGGTGACCTATAATGGCAGCACGTATAAATGCCTGCAAGCCCATACTTCCTTGCCGGGCTGGGAGCCTGCGAACGTACCGGCCTTGTGGCAGCTCCAGTAGCGGCGTAATCATAACCATTAGAGATACTCCCGGATCTTTCTTCGGGGGTATCTCTTTTTCATGCGTGTTAATATAAGGCGTTATCTGTCATTTCATCTGTAAATCTGTCAAAAGCCTGTGATAGAATAAGAAAAAACGCTTATGCTAGTGGCGTGGTTCATTCGAGCTGAAAGAGCGTGAATAGAAGGGTTGGATTCATGTGATCATTATCCAGGAGGCAATAGAGGTCCGGCTTTCGCATCTAAGAGATGCAAGACAGCTTATGGATCTGGATGCGCTTGTATGGGACGAGCATACCGCACCTGGACCGGTTCATTGGGAATCCAGGGAGCAGTATTTGCATGCTTGCCCGCCAGGGAGCCAGATTATTGCGGTTATGGACACTCGTGTTGTCGGCTATGTTGGATTCAGATCACCGACTGGACTGAGGAGCAACTCGCATGTATTGGAGATTCATATCGCCGTCCATCCCGCTTACCAGATGCGGGGAATTGGGAGCATGCTCATGGATTCGGTGAAAGAGCTAGCGAAAGAACAACAAGTGAAGAAGCTCCGTTTAAGAGTGCTGTCCCATAATAAGAGAGCACTTGCTTTCTATCAGAAATGCGGCTTCATTGAAGAAGGCCGGCTGATGAATGAATTCTGTATCGGCGGCAAATACATAGATGATATATTTATGCGCTATTTGTTGAACTAATGGATGGACTGTATTCTTTAATTGGCGTAAAACATTAGGCAACCGTCTGATTCTTTTTGTAAGAAGCAGGCGGTTTTTTGCTGCGGTGAGAAGAAACAGGAGTTTAGGAATAGTTGAAAAATGAACCGATTTTTGCCCTCGATTGTCTATAAAGCATCAGGTGAAGAGAGGAGTGCAGTCATTGACCGAACGAGAGCTGTTTGATTCGTACCATAAAGATGTGTACAGAACATGCTACTACATGCTTCAGCATGCACAGGATGCCGAAGATGCATGCCACGATATTTTTATAATGGTATTTCGTCAGCAATGGAGCAGCGTAGAGCATATCAAGGCATGGCTCATGCGGATCACGATGAATCATTGTCTAAATGTACTGAAGAAAAAGAAGACGAAAAGAGACAAGCAGAAGCTGGTGCAAATCCAGCATGACCAGTCAGCCGGACTAACCAAGACCCCGGATGACATCGTAATAGAGCGGGCGGAGGCAGAGGAATATGCCACGCTGCTTCACCAGCTTCCAGACAAGCTAAGGGCTGTCGTTACGCTTCGCTACAGCAGTGATATGTCTACAGCGGAGATTGCGGAGACGCTCCATATTCCTGCAGGTACAGTCAAGTCCCGGCTTCACAAGGCGCTGAAGCTGCTCCGAAGGGACATGGAAACGAATGATAGGCTTCATATGAAAGGAGAGAAGACACTTGGAATCCATTGAGAAAAAGCTGAAAGATGAAGTGCAGCGTACCCCCGTTTCTTATCCTGATTTTGATCAAATGTTTGAGAGTATTCAGCGTGGAGAGCTTCGTGATAAGGATACAACGCTGGAAGGCACTAGAAGCAGGAGGAAGCGTAAAGCAGCCATAGCGGTGAGCATTGCTGTAGCTCTGACGGCTGCGCCTGTCTACGCTGCAATCAACTATGATTGGACGGATGTTCTCTCTACACGAACGGGTATACAGACAGCGCTGGAACAGGGACTCGGTCAAAGTATAGAGCAGTCGGTGACTAAGAACGGAATAACCTTGACGGTCCATACCGCTTTTACAGATGAGAACCGCACCGTTCTCCTATACAGTCTCAACCCGGGTCAGGGGAACAGCCAGCATATTTACTATGAATCCATGCAACTGGTAGATAGTAAGGGAACGCCAATTGAGGGGAATTACGTACAGCGCTGGAACGAAGAGCTGGGTATGTATCAAGGGTATTTTGAAACAGATTGGGTCATGAGCACGCAGAATACCGAGATGGATTTTGAGCTGAAAAATATCCGCTGGACAGAGGACACATCGTATCCCATCGCTTTTGATCCCAAGCAGCAGAGTAATCAAACCTTCTGGGTACAAAAGGACGGCATTGACACCCTCAGCATCAATGCGTTCGAGCAATCCGAGGATAAGCTGCTAGTGAAATCCTCTGTATCTCTAATCGACCCATCTGACAAAGACTGGTCCTGGTATCGCTTGGAAGCAAGGAAGGGGAGCGGAGAGGTCATTGCAGAAGCAGAGCCATCTGTATTCGGAACGCCGGGTCTAAAGCAGGAATACACGACACAGCAAATTTATAACACGACCGAAGTAAATGAAGAGGGCACTGAGTTTAGACTTGTCTATGACCGAGAGGTCAATAGATCGGATGGAGAATGGACTCTTCATTTCTCTTTGTCCAAGAAACAAATGGAGAGCGGCACAGTGAAGAAGCAGCTGGATATTCCCATTGAAGAGATACCGGGAGGCAGTAAAATTACGGAGATGATTGTCACTCCGACCCAAATTCGTATTGTGCTGCAGCATGAAGAGGAGTACACGAGGGTGCCTTACCTGAATTATCATCTCGATATAGGTGGGAAGCGAATCACGGGCTTTGATGCTTATCAGGAGGACAAATACAAATCGGAGCTTCGGTTTGAATTATCACCTGATATCGAGCTCTCCTCTATTGGAGCAAGTCCGATAACTCTAATCGCGGCACATCGAGCTGACGAGCTTAAGGGAAGCGAGGAGCCGGTGCTGTTAACTGGAATTTCAGAGGAGAAGCAGAGCTTTACACAAGATTATGAAGGTTATCCGGTCACCTGGACTTACTATACGAAGGATAATAATCTATATATCGAATCAGAAAGCAGTGACCTCAAGTTTGGCGGCATTAACCAGACCTATTACGGTCAAGGAAAGGACAAAGTGTATGGGGTCCCTTCCATCCAAGACTTTGCTGGTAATGGGAAGAACAAAAGTATCGATGTATACGAGAATTATACAGGAGCGAGTGAGCTCGAGATTTATGCATTTATGTACCGAACTGAACAGCCTGAAGCTGAGCTCCGCGTCACGCTCACTGACGGAATGTAAATATATTACTTCATAGCTATTTCAGGACGCAACAATAGGGGAAGCAATTCTAATTCAACATGAAGCGAGGCTGTCCACAAGCAGGACAGCCTCATTGTTTATGTCTTATTTTAAGTGTTGCTTATCCCGATATCTTGTTTCGTGCATTGTCTGTAGCAGCCTGCTGAGGTCCGAACTCCACCTTGGCGGAGATCCTTTTGTTTGATGCCTGTGTTTTCTCCGTGTCTGAGTTTAGCTGCGCTTGATTGCTGTATGGACTTGCATTCAGCGCCATTCCCATCGTTAAAGTCATCGCAAGTGAGCTGGACATCACCCATTGCGACATGGTCTTATTCATGTGTTCATACCTTCCCTTCCTAATGTGGGGACATCTATACCTTAACCAAACGGGATGAAGTCAGGATGAAGGGAAGCTTAAGTTCACATTAAAAATATAAGACCTGTGCGGATGTCTGCACAGGCCTTATCATGTTCATTATGTAGTATAGATAGTATAGCTAGCTAACGGAGCAGCTTCCATTCACTTTGCAGCATGCCATAAACGGCATGGTTTACATAACCATGAGGCAGTCTTTCCGCCTCCCGGACAATACCCTCCAGGACAAATCCGAGTCTTTCCGGAATTCCACGGCTCTTGTGATTACCGGTAGCGCAGCGGATCTCCACCCGGTTCAAATCAAGCTTAATGAGCGCATAATCAACAAGTGCGCGGCAGGCCGAGCTCATCAGGCCCTGACCTTCATGATTCTTGCCAAGCCAGTAGCCTATGCTCACAGATCTGTTATTCCAGTCGATCTCATGAAAGCCGATGACGCCGGCAAGCTCGTCTTTGACCCAGATGCCGGCGGTAAATCCACCGTTGTCCGACCCTTGCTTGAGCGCATTTTTGATAAAATTAACGGAATGCTGTTCTTCTACAATCTGATCTACCCATGGCAGCCATTCACGCAGCCGCTCTCTGGATCGATCTGTAAGATTGAATAATGCGCCGGCGTGCTCGAGTGACAGCGGTCTTAATTCAATATCTTCATCGACCTTGTATGCAAACATCATCAAACCTTCTTTCATCCATAGAGTAAAATAGATAGATCATAAATGCAGCGTTAAAATGTTTATAAGATTAGATTCATCTTGATAACGGGATTTTTTTCTCCAGTGCATATATATCGTCTTCCATGGATACCATCCGCTGATTGACGAGTGTGCGGCAGTCGCTGAGCGCCTGATTATATATATAGGGAGAGAGTGATGTCAGGAAGAAATCAAGCATGCTGTCTGCTGCCAGATCACCGATGGTTTCTCCCCGCTCGGCTTCAAAATGCTGCTGGATTAGACGAATCATCTGCTCTTTCTGCTCTTTGGGCAATTTGGTAGCTTTCATCTGATATACTCCTTTTACACCTCATTTTCCTTCATGCTACCTTATATTAGGCGAACCGTCAAAATGACATTTACCGATAATTAAGATGAATATAATTCTGAGAGGAAGTGCCGGATATGCCTATGCGAGCCTCTACGAAAGTACTGCTCTGGCTGTCGATGATTAGTATGCTGGTCACTTTGGTTATGCTGTGGATGACAAGAGGAAATATATTAGTAGTCATATTCATTCCTATGATTGTGGCAGCTCTTTACGCTCCGAACGGCATGCTCAGCAGTATGCTGTCCTGGGTGATTCTTGTATCAGGGTATCTGCTGCTGTTGGCAGTTCTCATACTGGACATGTACCTTATTCGTTGTATCGCCCGTGTGGTGCAAGGGATAATGAGAGGGGGGAATTCCCGCCTATAAAGAAGTGCTGAGTATGTGAGAATCATTGCGGAGCGCTGGAGTTACAGGTATATTTAATAGATCAGGATTATGCATCATTCGATTACTAAGATATAGTCGATTGAATTTACGACAGAGAAAGGTTGATAATTGTGGAGAAGCCTTTAACACCCTCCAATTTTATAAAAAACGTGATCTCCGAGGATCTTCGTGCAGGCAAAGTGAAGGAAGTGGTCACTCGGTTCCCGCCGGAGCCGAATGGATATCTACATATCGGACATGCCAAAGCGATCTGGATTAATTTTGCGCTTGCCGAAGAATTTGGTGGCAGCACTAACCTGCGCTTCGATGATACGAATCCGGCGAAGGAAGACGAAGAGTATGTGAAATCCATTCAGGAAGATGTGAAATGGCTCGGCTATGAATGGAAGGAAAAACGGTTTGCATCGGATTATTTCGAACAAATGTATAATGCCGCCGTTATCTTGATTAAGGAAGGCCTTGCTTACGTCGATGATCTGAGTGCTGACCAAATTCGCGAGCTGCGCGGAACATTGACCGAGCCAGGCAAGAACAGTCCATACCGTGATCGCAGCATCGAAGAAAATCTGGAGCTGTTCACACGGATGCGTAATGGCGAATTCAAGGATGGCGAGCGCGTGCTGCGTGCCAAGATTGACATGGCTTCCCCAAACATTAACCTACGGGACCCTGTAATATACCGAATTGCTCATGTGACTCATCACAATACCGGAGACAAGTGGTGCATTTATCCGATGTATGCTTTTGCTCATCCGCTGGAAGATGCGATCGAGAATGTGACCCACTCCCTCTGTTCCTTGGAGTTCGAGGATCAGCGTCCATTCTACGATTGGGTTATTGAGCACTGCGAAATGAATGCAGAGCCTCATCAATATGAGTTCGGCCGTCTCAATCTGGCCCAAACCGTAACGAGTAAACGTAAATTAAAGCTGCTCGTGGACGAAGGGCATGTCGATGGCTGGGATGATCCGCGGATGCCGACGATCTCCGGACTTCGCCGCAGAGGCTATACACCGGAAGCACTTCGGGAGTTCGTGTATGAAACAGGGATCTCCAAGAGCCAGGGTCTCGTCGATCTGCAAATGCTGGAGCACTTTATCCGTGAGGACTTGAAGCTGAAGGCGCCTCGTACGATGGCTGTGCTTGATCCAATCAAGGTGGTCATTACGAATTATCCAGAAGGCCAGTCCGAAATGCTGGAGGCAGAGAATAACCAAGAGAATGAGGAGATGGGCACTCGCCAAATTCCGTTCTCCCGCGAAATCTACATTGAGCGCGAGGACTTTATGGAGGACCCGCCGAGTAAATATTTCCGCTTGTTCCCTGGCAACGAGGTTCGTTTGAAGCATGCCTACTTCATTAAATGTAATGATGTTATCAAGGACGAAGAGGGCAACATTGTCGAGATCCACTGCACTTATGACCCTGAAACGAAGAGCGGCTCCGGCTTTACCGGCCGTAAGGTGAAGGGTACGATCCACTGGGTGGAAGCAAGCCAAGCAATTCCTGCGGAATTCCGTTTGTTCGAGCCGCTGATCAACAAGGAAGAGCCCGAAAGCGATACCGAGCTTGAGGAGGAAAAAGAAGCTGCAATGGCAGCACCTAAGTCATTCCTTGATGAGCTGAACCCGAATTCACTGACCATCATTCATGGCTATGTCGAGCCGAATATGGTGAATGCCAAGCCGCAGGACAAGTTCCAGTTCTTCCGTCATGGCTACTTTAATGTAGATTCCAAATATTCGGAGCCAGGCAAGCCTGTATTTAACCGGGTTGTGTCGCTGAAGAGCTCCTTCCATTTGCCGAAGGCGTAAAATGGAAGGAGTGAAGTAAATGATTTGCAACAGCAAATGAAAGCTTCAACCGCAGATTGTCCCTAAGGTCACTGTTGCTTTTTGAATTTATGGATTGGACTAAACATGAAGCGGGATAAATTCAAAAGCAAAGGAAACGCCGTTCTCTAACGTACAGAGAACGGCGTTTTTTTGTTAGTGAAGTTGGTTCACCCTAAGCTATGGCATGAGGGTGCTGTAAACAATTATTTAGTTTCCGACCTTATAGTTGGAAGGCAGAGGAGGCTGGTATCCGTATTTTTTCACGATATAAAACATGATGCCAAACCCAATGATTCCGATGACGGACAGGATGACTCCGTATTGATACATAACGGATGCGCCGAAATTCTGGAACATGAATCCCCCGAAGATTCCTGCAATAACGCCGGATACTCCTCCCCAGGAGAGTGTATAGAGCGCTTGCCCGGATGAGCGGTAGGGTCTCGGGATGAAGAGCATCGTTAGCTGGGTGCCTACGTAGAAATATCCCCCGAACGTTACAGAGTGAAGCAGCTGAATTAATGCGATCTGCAGCGGATCTGTGGCCAGCGCCATCAGCTCCCAGCGCACCGCGAAGAGGATGCTGACCACGGTCAGACAGCCCAGCATAACGGTCATCTTCCGCTTGAGAAGCCGATCAAATAAGAGGAACACCGCCACTTCCAATATGGACGACATAAATACGGCAAGTCCAACCATCTGCTTGCTTCCTCCAAGCTCAGTAATGTACAGCGAGACGAAAGCACTGTTCATTGCATTAGGAACGGAGACCAGAACGCCGAGAATAATAAAAGTCATGAAATAAGGATTAAGCGCCACTTGACCGAATCCACGCATACTGACCACCGGGCCGTCGGAGGTTCTCTGCAGCTGAGGCAGAAAAGCAGCAAAGAGGATGGCCGTCAGCAGCAGCACACTGAATACGATGGATATGCCGCGATCACCGAGCCGATCCATCACAGGACCAGCGGCAACCGCGGTCAACGCCCAGCCAAGAGAGCCCCATAGGCGGAACGAGCCAAATTTATGGTTAGTCCCATCGATGTATACCAGGATCATGCTGTTAGTTTGTGCGAATAAGGGACTCTGGAAAAAGTAGAAAAAGATCATCGCTGCGAAAATAAGGCTATACGTCGGAGCAAGGAATACAGCTTGTACGAATAACAAAGTCCCTGTTAACATGAGAAGAACCGTCTTGCGGATATTTTGCGAGCGGTCGCTCATGAAGCCCCAAAAGGGGTTGGCGAAGAGTGACACGAAAGGGCCGATCGCCAGGAGTGTTCCGATCTGAAGCTTGGTTAACCCAATATTCTGGAGATAAATTGAGAAAAAGCTGGTGAACACGGCGACAGCACCGTACACGAAGAAGTTATACAGCTTCAGCTGCGATAATGTATGCAAAGGGATGCCATTCCTTTCATTTCAGGTGGACCTAGACATTTTTATTACACTTTAGCATGTACTTGTAAGGGGATACAATCATTTTGTTGATCAATTGCAATTATTTTCATGAGAAGCAGGTGAGAAGGATGAGGGTTTCAGGAATTATTTTGGCAGGCGGGCTCTCCAGCAGAATGGGGACTGACAAGGCACTGCTTCCACTGGGAGAAGGAAATGTCATTCAGGTGATCGTCTCTGAATTATCTAAAGCCGTTGATGTTGTGAGTATTGCTGTCGGCAAAGGATATAGGGAAGAATTTGCAGAGCTTGGTCATGTGCAGGCGGTTGATCTATACCCGGAATGCGGCCCGCTTGCAGGATTGCATGCAGGCCTGACAGCAAACCGGGGCGCCCGCCCCTCTGGGGCCGGAGGCTGGAGCTTGTCTGTTCCATGTGATACTCCGCTTGTCCGCTCAGAGCTGTTCAAGGCATTAATCAAATATGCAGAGCAGCAGGAGAACTCCTGCTGTCAGGCCATCGTCCCTGTAATTGAAGGGCAGACCCATCCCTTGATTGCAATGTACCAGGATAGCGTCATTCCTATACTTGAGCAGCAGCTTGAGGCGGGTAAGAGAAGGGTCATGGATATTCTCTCTCAGATCAGCGTTAGATACATTACAGAGCATGAGCTGTCAGTAAACGCTGGACTTCCATGGACGGCGCCTAGGGTATCTGAGATGTTTGTAAATATGAATCAGAAGGAGGATTATGAGCGAATCAAGAAGCGCTATGGTCTGAAGGGAATTTAGTAGACAATTCAGCCTTAATTTGCTCTAGAATCTGCTCCTTTTGATCTTCTGCGACAAGGTCGAAATTTAGTGCATACAGATCTCGCAGGACAGCCGCGTGTCCCCGTTACTCAGCTTCTGCTTCACCGTCTGGCATATCAATGATTAAAGCTGTCTTGAACGGGATGCGCATAAATGATCAGATGCTTTATGGTTCGACCTCCTCCTATTATTTTTGAAATAATTAAGGTATAGCGAGAAGAGAAGGGAGATTCGTGATGGAATCCCCCTTCTCTTATTGTTCATATTAGAATCTTCTTACGCTTTAGAAATTGAAGTTGTCTGGATCGGAACCAAAACGTTCATTTTTGTTAAGTCCGTTAATCGTGTCCATATCCATGACAGACAGCTCGAAATCGAAAATATCCGCATTCTCTTCGATCCTGCTTGGAGTAACGGATTTAGGAATCGTGATGGCGTCATTTTGAATATGCCAGCGCAGAATGACCTGAGCTACCGATTTATTATATTTATCAGCGATGACTTTGATCGTAGTGTTATCCAGCAGCTTACCGTTGCCAAGCGGAGACCATCCCTCAAACAGAATGCCCTGTGCTTTGCAGAATGCACGCAGCGGCTCTTGGGAGAGCTGTGGATGAAATTCAACCTGATTGACCGCTGGAACAACAGTGGCATCCGCGAGCAGGTCCTCCAGATGGTGGATATGGAAGTTGCAGACGCCGATGGCACGCACTTTGCCATCCGCATAGAGCTTCTCCAGCGCCTTCCATGTATCTTTATATTTGCCAGCTACCGGCCAGTGAATGAGGTAAAGATCAAGGTAATCAAGTCCGAGCTTCGCGAGGCTCTCATCGAACGCACGCAGCGTGGATTCGTAGCCTTGGTCGCTGTTCCATACTTTAGTTGTAATAAACAACTCTTCACGAGGAACGCCTGAATCCTTGATGGCTTGGCCAACGCTTTCCTCGTTCTTGTAAGCTGCAGCGGTATCAATGGCACGGTAACCGTGTGTAATCGCATGCTTAACCGCATTATAGGCTTCATCGCCTTCCTTTACCTTCCATACACCCAATCCAAACTGCGGCATGTTAACTCCATTATTAAGTGTGACGGTATCTTGTAGATGTGCAATAGTCATTGTTAATCCCTCCGCTTTGTATTTTTGCTTGGAATTCAGCCAGATTGCTCAGCTTATGAGACGAGCACCATAATTCATATTACACTGAGTCAATTTCATAAAACCAGTTAATGGAATTGATTCACCTTATTTTAAGATTTTTAACGAGGAATAGCAAGCAGCTACATTTTCGAAAGCCATCAGAATCGCATGATCATTCATCAGGATACAGCAAGCTCTCGCATAATTCGGGCCAGCGTTACGATTCCTGTTTGAATTTCGGAGAGCGATGCAAAAGCGTAGGACAAGCGGATATAATCCTGCTCCATTCGGTCATATATATTTCCGGGATTGATAAGAATCCTCTCAGCGAGCGCTCTTCGGAACAGTTTGTCTGAACGGATACCACTGCTGAGTCTAATCCACATATAAAATCCCCCTTGGGGGACATTCCATTCTGCCAAGCCTGCAAAATGCAGCTGCAATAGCTCTAGAACATAGTCTCGCCTGTGCCTAAGCCCCATTCGAATTCGATGTAAATGGACATCATGATATCCTTCTCTAAGCCACAGTTCGGCAGCATCCTGTGCGAGGCTGCTTGCACCATAGTCGGTTTGCATTTTTAGATCAGCCAAACGTTTAATAACCGGCAAGGGGCCCGTAACCCATCCGATTCGCAGACCTGGGCTCACGGTCTTAGACAATGTTCCCATATGAAGGACATAACCGCCAGGATCGAGTGCTTTGAGCGAATGGGGAGGCGCTGTATCAAACCATAGCTCGCTATAGGCGCTATCCTCCAATATAGGGAGCCCTGTATTCTGAACTATATTCATTAATTGGCTGCGTCTAGCCGCGCTCATCACCGTTCCTGTCGGGTTTTGAAAGGAAGGTATCGTATAGAGCAGGGAAGGGTGATATTGCTGCACATAATGCTGTACACGATCTGCTCTCAAGCCTTCATGGTCCATCGGCATGCCAATCATGCGTACACCTGCAGACTGAAAAGGATGGATCGAGTACAGATAGGAGGGCTTCTCAACCAGTATTGAAGCACTCCTTGGCAGAAGCCCGATCGCAATGAGCTGCATCGCTTGAATGGAGCCGGACACGACGAGAATGGAGTCAGGGGAAGCCGAGATGCCTTGTGCCGCCAAATGGGAGGATATCGCCTCACGGAGCCCTGGGGAGCCTAGCGGCTCAAGATATCCCAAATGATGAGCCGGTCGTCTGGCCAGCTCTGCGTAGATTTTACTGAATTCGGCGTGCGGAAGAAGTTCGGATGACAATTCCCCTGTGCCGAGTCGATTTATACGGGTACTAAATTCAGTATCATTGATCTCCTGTACTTCAGGAAGGTTAGGATAATGTGTGCCGCTCTCTGCGTAATCCTCCCAATCTGGAATCGTCACAGGCATCCCATTCCAGCCTGCCCGTGATACGAACGTCCCTCCGCCGTAATTTCCTTCGATGAAACCGCTGGCCCGAAGCTCATCCAGTGCAGCGATAATGGTGCTCCGGTTGACCTTGAAGGATACGGCCAGTGCCCTTTGAGAGGGCAGCCGAATGCCCTTTGTCCACTCACCCTGCATGATCTTTTCTTTGATATATTGTTCAATCTGCTGATACAGCGGGATGGGTAGCTCGGGGTCGGGCTGCCAATGGATATCCTGTAATCTCATAAGGGAGCAGGCTCCTTTCGTCATATATGATGTGTAACTATATCATTTGGCTGGGTATAGCATCAACCAAATGGCTGGGTACAATTCAGCAGTGGTGCTGTAGGATGAATGAGAATCAGACAAGAGAAGGGCAGGAGAACAATTGAAATGATGCAGGAAGTCATTATCCATGCGGTGTTATTGGCATTTGGGCTCATATTACCGCTGGGAGCTCAGAATTTATTCATCTTTAACCAGGGAGCAACCCAGCCGAAATGGATCTACGCATTGCCTTCGGTCATCACTGCAGCGCTGTGTGATACCATCCTTATTATTCTTTCGGTTGGAGGCTTGTCCGTCATCTTGGCGGGTCGAGAGGGGCTCACCGAGTTCATTTATATTGGGGGCTGCATGTTTCTATTATACATGGCCTGGACGCTATGGCGGGCAGACAGCAGGCAGGGGGCCGAGAGAAGAGCTTTGTCGTTTCGCAGACAAATCCTGTTTGCGCTGTCCGTATCTATTCTTAATCCGCATGCCATTATCGATATTCTGGGAGTAATCGGCACGAATTCTCTGGAGTATGAGGGGACTGAGCGAATGACGTTTACGATTGTGACGATTCTTGTTTCGTGGATGTGGTTCATTCTGCTGTCTGCAGCAGGGAGACTCATAGGCAGATGGGATGAGAGAGGTAAACTATCATTTTATATGAATAAAGCCTCTTCACTAACCATGGCATTGCTGGCGTTGTATATGCTGTACAAGATTGTCTAGAGGCTCCAACAAATTACAACTTCAGCCGAATCCATTTCATATCTGCTCGATAAGTTATGAAATGGATTCAATGTTAATTAAGATGATCAAAAAAAGGATGGTCGATAAGACCATCCCTTGCTCTATTTATCCGCCAATTTGGGACATTCGTCGAACTGTCGGTGTATGGCTCTGTGCCTGCTGCTCCAGGGCGAGCGCCATCTCGTGGTTCTTCGGCTTGTTGCCGAGTGCCTTCAGAAATAACGCAGCCGTCGCCTCTTGATCTCCGGCCACTTTACGGACATTATATTCATCAGACCAGTAGAGACAGGCTTTGATATGACCATCTGCTGTTATACGCAGCCGGTTGCAGTTATCACAGAAGTGATCGCTGATGGGGTGGATCAGGCCAAAGGTGCCCTGGGCTCCCCGAAGCTTGCGATATTCGGAAGGGCCATTACCGTTCGGACCCGATGTATCCTCTACTTCCCAGCCCTCTTCCGTACAGGCATTCAGTACCGTAGACAGCGGCAAGTAGGATTTGCGCCATGAATCATTGGCATGTCCAATCGGCATATATTCGATAAATCTGACATGAAGCGGAGCATCCTTGGTCAGCGCAATGAAATCCTTGATCTCGTCGTCATTGATACCCTTCATCAGTACGACGTTCAGCTTGATGGGATCAAGCCCAGCCGCTTGGGCAGCTTCAATGCCTCGTAGCACTTTGTTCACGTCACCGCCGCGTGTAATCATGGAGAAACGGTCCTTGCGCAAGGAATCGAGACTAATATTAATTCGGGTCAGACCGGCGTCCTTCAGCAGCTGAGCTTTTTTCTCAAGAAAAATAGCGTTCGTTGTCAGGGCGATATCCTCGATCCCGTCGATTACGGATATCATGGCGACCAGTTTATGCAGATCTTTGCGTACCATGGGTTCACCGCCAGTCAATCGGACTTTACGAAGTCCCATGGGTGCAAGCACCTTAAGAATTTGCGTAATCTCTTCAAAAGTCATAATGTCCTCATGAGGCGCGAATTCCATGCCTTCCTCAGGCATGCAATAAACACAGCGTAAATTACAGCGGTCCGTAACCGAAATTCGTATATAATCGTGAATCCGGCCAAAAGGATCTTGCAGCAGTTCCATCCCAGATCCACCTTCCTTAACGAATATTATTATACGCTTTGTTAAAATCAATCTATAATATTACCATAGCATACAATGCCCCTTCATTTATAGACAAGGATTTTCATTTATGAGGAGTGGGAGAGATAGTGGAACCGATACAAGTAGGCATTTTGATATTTGATGATGTAGAGCTGCTCGATTTCGCAGGGCCGCTTGAGGTGTTCTCTCTGGTCGCTACGACGAAGGCGAGCGGACAAGATTACTTGTTGGAGCCTTTTCATGTGACGACAATCTCACAATACGGGGGACAGGTCACAACTCGAAATGGTCTCAAGGTCCTGGCAGATTATAGACTTGAGGCAGCACCTCAATATGATATCTTGATTGTACCGGGAGGGTATGGCACGCGCAAGCTGGCACAGAATGACAAGGTTCTTGAATGGATTCGCCAGCAAGCCTTTAAGGCGTGCTGGGTGGCTTCCGTATGTACGGGGGCCTTTGTTCTTGCCGAAGCCGGTCTCCTGGATGGTAAACGTGCGACCACAGCTCGAGCGAGCTTGGAGCGGATGCGCATGACCTACCAGGACAGAGATATCCGTATTGAAGATAGCGTTAAATATGTGGAAGATGGAAACATCATCACCTCAGGCGGTATCTCGACCGGCATCCCGATGGCCTTATATCTCGTTGAGAAGGTGCTTAGCATCGAGGCAGCCCTTACTGTCGCAAAGGATATGGAATTCGACCTTACTATATTTGAAGATAGAAGGATATAAAGAACGCAACCAAAGGTATGATGAAAAATGATCCATGCGAGCTTAGAACATCCCTTTACATAAGCTGAACCTTAATCTGCCGCTTAAGCAGCTCCACATCTGCGAGTGTTACGATGCCCGCCTCCTTATGAAGTGCAGCTCATCTTCGGCGATGCAGGGGCCCGCCTCGATGAGCTCGGTCTGGGTGCTCGCCATAGGGTCGAGCACCGTGATGGCAAGCCGCGTTTCTCCAATCGCGGCTGCCACGTGGTCTGCTGCAATCCCTTCGGCCTGCAGCAGATCCAGCAGTTGCCGGCCCGTGTGTCCGGCAACAAATCCGGCCCTAGCGCACCGGAACGGAGAGCGCGCGCAGTACCCGGGCGGCATTGATGCCCTTGCCGCCCGGTACGGTGACCGCGCTGCCGATGCGGTGCACGCGGTCAAGGGCATAATGCGGCACGGTGGTTACCACGCCGTTTCGATAGCTATTCTTCATGTCTCATATAAAAAAGCTCCAAGAAACAGAGGAGACCCTGTTTCTTGGAGCTTATACCAACAGATTGAAATTTCATAAGGATGCGCATGGGCTTGTTCCAGAATGGAATGATAAGATCAATCCAATCTGCCCATTAATCTTCAATCCGTTTTTTCTTGAACTTGGAGATAATTTCATACACAATCGGCACGATGACAAGTGTCAGCAATGTGGAGCTGATCAGACCGCCGATTACTGTAACACCAAGTCCTTTAGAGATAATACCTGCGCTGTTTTCCCAGCCAAAGACGAGCGGCAGAAGCGCACCGATGGTCGCAAGTGCAGTCATCAGGATTGGACGAAGACGAGTTGTTCCCGCTTCAAGCAAGGCATCTCTTGTAGACATTCCTTCATTTTCTTTATGAATAACACGGTCGATCAAGACAATCGCGTTCGTTACAACGATACCAATCAGCATGAGTCCGCCCATGAGGGACGATACATTGAGTGTCTCTCCGGTAATGAGCAATCCAACAAGCGCACCGATAACGGTGAACGGCAGGGAGAATAGAATTGCAAATGGAGCAAGACCTCCGCCGAAGGTAACGACGAGAACGAAATAGACAATGGCAATCGCTGCCAGCATGGCAAGGCCAAGCTGTGAGAAGGTCTCATTAATCTGCTCAGTTACACCGCCGAATTCGACATGAACGCCTTCAGGCAGTTCCATGTTGTTAACGGCTTCTTCTACTGTACCTGAAGCAGCACCGACGTCAGCGGTCAGGATGTTTGCTGTTACCTGTACCACTGTTTCACCATCAATTTGCATAATGGATGCTGGGGCTGTTCCTTCTTCTACAGTAGCCACTTCACCGATTGGAACCTCAATTCCCAGTGGGGAAGTAAGTGTTTCTTCTTCAATTTCAGTAATGCTTGCGTATTGTTTCTCTTCTGTTTCGATATACACATTATAGTTCTTGCCATCAACTTCAATTTCAGTCAAGACAGGACGCTCATTTTGCGGAGCAAGCGCCATTGCCAGCTGACCTGCTGTCAGTCCAAGAGAGCTCAGTTTTTGTTGATCCGCTACAAGTGTATATTGGTCATATCCTTCTTCAAGCGTGGATTCCGCTTTTTCGAAGTTCACGGTATCTGCTTTTACGACTTCGAGAATGTCGTCAGACACAGGCTTGATCTGTTCCACATCGTCACCGAATATGCTGACGGTCAGTGTGTTGCCACCCATGCCGGCTGCCATATCCAGAGTGGACCATTCACCTTCTGGCACACGCTCTTGAAGTCCTTCGATAATAGGTTCTGTCGCTTCAGATACGCTTACGCCATCTTCAAAGATCAGGTAGAAGAGACCGGAGTTGGACGATCCGCCCATAGCTGCCATTGGGTTACCGCCGCCTACGGAGTACTGCATGCTCTCCACGCCTTCAGAATTCAGAATGAATTCTTCGACTGCAAGCGTACGTTCTTCAACCGTTTCTTGTGTTGCACCTGGCTCTGGGCTGTAGGTTACCAGTGTATAGTTCGTGCCTTGTTCAGGGATGAAGCTGGTACCAATGAAGCGGGTCAGGAACAAGCTGCCCACGAGCAGAAGTACAGCTGCAATGATGGTAATGGACTTATGGTTCAGTGTCCAATTCAGAATTTTCTTATATCCGCCAGCCATTTTGCCTGGCTTCTCATCATGATTGACTTTGTTCTTAAGTCCGCCTCTGAAAAGGGAATGAGCCATTGCCGGAACGATCGTAATCGCCACGACCAAGGAAGCCAGCAATGCAAATACCATAGTCAGTGCAAACGGCATAAACAATTCACCAACCATACCGCTGACAAGTGCAAGCGGAAGGAACACGGCAATCGTAACAATCGTTGAAGACATAATCGGCACGAACATTTCACGAGTCGCGGAGAGGATCAATTCACGACCCTTCAGCTTCTCACCGGAAAGCGTAAGCCGTCTATATATATTCTCAATGACGACAATGGAGTCATCGACAACCCGGCCGATCGCTACGGTCATCGCACCCAGGGTCATGACATTAAGCGTGATATCCATCATGTTCAGTACTGTAAGTGCAATAAGCAGGGACAGTGGGATAGAAATGACGGAGATCAGCGTGGAACGCCAGTCGCGCAGGAAGATCAGAATAATGATGATTGCGAAGAGTGCGCCGTATAATGCTTTGGAGAGCATGGTATGAACGGAATCCTCAATCGGTTGACCTTGGTCAAGCAGAACATCCAGGTTAATGTTATCGTACAGGCCTTCAAGATCAGCAGAAGCATCCTTAACGCCATTGACAACATCAACGGTATTGGCATCGTTCGCTTTCACAATGGAGAAACCAAGAGATTCTGCTCCGTTGGTACGAGAGATCGACTCGGCCTGGCCAACAACTTCAATTTCAGCAATTTCACTAAGCTTAACAGTTGGTATTCCGGCTGCAGCGCCAGCACCCGCACCTGAGCCAGCACCCGCACCTGAGTCAGTACCTGCACCTGCGCCAGCACCCGCATCAGTACCTGCGCCCGCACCAGCACCTGCGTCAGAACCTGCACCTGCGCCAGCACCTGCGTCAGTACCTGCACCTGCGCCAGCACCTGCGTCAGTACCCGCATCTGCACCAGCACCACCAGGAACAGCTGGAATTTCAATGTTCTCCAAATCTTCAATACTAATGATGTTGCCGTCTACAACGACTGCTTTCTCGGCATCATCCAGGTTAAAGAGTCCGAGAGGAGCGCGCATAGAGGAAGCTTGAACGATATTTTGCACCGTTTCTTGTGTAAGTCCAAGCTCTGCCATCTTGGCATCATCGAAATTCAGTGTTACTTCTCTGGTATATTGACCGGAAATTTGCACGGAAGCAACGCCATCCACGTCCTCAAAGGCAGGGGCGACGTCATTCTCGGCAATACGGGTCAAGTCCTCCAATGATTCTCCATTCTTACCAGATAAGCTGATGGAAGCAACAGGGAAGGAGTTGATACTGAATTTGGAAATACTTGGCTTCTGCACATCGTCTGGAATCTGAACATCATTCAGCACCTCGCGGACGGCAGCAGTCGCATTGTCCAGATTGGTTCCATAATCAAACTCAATATTAACAGAAGCAACATTCTCCATAGAGGTTGATGTTATATTCTTGATCCCCTCAACATTACGGAGTGTTTCTTCAAGCGGCTTGGTAACTTCTTCGACCACAGCCTCAGGGGCTGCACCCGGATATACGGCATTGACGCTCAGGAAGGGTACGTTGATATTCGGCATCGTTTCCTGCTTCATCGTGAGACCGCTGTACAAGCCGGTTAAGATCAGGATGATCGTCAGAATCCAAATCGCTAATTTGTTTTTTAGCGAGAAATTTATAATTCCTTTCATTCTTTAGTTTCTTCTCCTCTCTCTTTAGCAAAAAGTTGTAAGCATGTTTCTATTCTCTCCACTTCAAATACATATCGAACACTTGATGGAGCTCCTGGACAAGCTCTTGGATGCCCGCCACCTGCTTCAAATTGGCAATCATACCAAGAATGATGGCACGTCTGGGCTTGAGCTCGAAGAACTCGTCTTCCAGTATAGAAAGCGAATCATGCGTGTCCTCACGGAGGCGTTCCTCCAATTCTTCGCTGCTCCGAACCGCATGTCGGATTTCCTTGATGAGGAACAGAGGGTGTTTTCGGGAGTCATGCTTGTGAAGATTTTCTTCCACCCACGGAAGCCATAAGTCTTTTGGAATAAAAGGCTCACGCTGATCGCGAATTTTGGCCTCGGCAATAATATCCAGCGTTTCTACCAAATACTCGGCCATCCGATGAAGATGAATGGACAACAGCTCCGTAACAATCAGCTTCAAGTAAGATCCCATCATACTGTGAAGCTGGAGCGCAAGATCAACCGAGTAAGGAAGCACTTCTGGGCCGTATATATCCACCATCTTCTGGCTGAACAGCTTCATGGCGTGGGCGAGCATACCCTCGGGCCATTTTTCCAGAGGAAATCCCTTATCCCCCCGGTTCGCCATATCCAGCATCTGAGCAATGAAGAACTCTCTCAATTCCAGGAAATTCTCCAGCAGGATCTCAATCTGTCTACGCAGCTTGTCACGCGGGGGCAGCTCGCGTTCCCGTTCCACAATGGCAATCTTGTCGTAGATCGTTTGAATGCAGTAGCTGACCACACTTTCCTGAAGCTCTTCCTTGGATTTGTAGTGGAGATACAGTGTCCCTTTGGATATGCCACACAACTCAGCAATCTCCTGCATGGACGTAGCAGCAGGGCCTTTCGTAGAAAAGAGCTGCAGAGCGGCGATTAAAATATGCTTTTTCTTATCCGTGGTTGAGTTCGACAATAGTTGGATCACCTCTTTTAAGAACTCCACGGTTCTTAATCTGACTAATGGGTCAGGAAAATTATATCTTAAAAACCCAGGAGAAACAACTTTGAATACGTATCGGCCCCCATCAGCAAATAATCAAAAAAAAAGACAAGGGTGCATGCAGGAGAATTCTCCTGTAACGCCCTTGTCATATGGCTGATTCTTAACCGATCAGCTTTAGTCCGACAGCGGAGCACAAGATCATTGCAATAAACAATACGCGCTTCGCTTCTTTTGGTTCCCCAAAAATCAACATTCCAACTATTGTACTTCCGACGGTGCCGATACCAGTCCATACAGCATATGCCGTACCCATTGATAAAGACTGCATCGCATAGGAGAGGAGGGAGAAGCTTAGCAGGAAGCTTACACCCATCAGCAGGAAGTATTTTTTTCCTTTGCCGGATGACATCCCTTTGATCCCGATGACACCCAGTATTTCACTGAGCCCGGCAAAAATAACAGCTGCCCATGCCATTTAGGTCAGGCCTCCTTTCGATTCTTGCTTCGACGTTTGGTCTGTTACGAGCTTGAGTCCGACTACACCGGCTAGCAATAGTGCGATTAAGAGTACTTTGGACAGGCGGAAGGGCTCTCCGAATAAGAGCATTTCCACAATGACTGTACCTGCGGTACCCAGTCCTGTAAATACGGCATAGACCGTGCCGACAGGCAGCCGCTTGGCAGCCTGAATTATAAGCCAGAAGCTCACAGCAATGGCTACAACAGTAGCGATCCACTCCAGCGGTGTTTCTGCATGCTTCAGGCCTGAGACCCAAATGACCTCAATGACTCCTCCGAGGATGACATATAACCAGTTGCGGTTCATGAAGATGACTCCTTTGTATTAAAAAGTTGAAGCCCATGCCAAAACACGGGCCAGGCGGCTTTGACTCGCTTCTGATAACGCTCCATGCCCCCGTACAGCAATTCAACGGTTGTGCCGTCAACCAGTGTCATATAGCTGATTGCGATCTGAGCTGCGTGACTGTGTTCATAAGATTGACGAACCAGGAATTTGGCGAGAGCACTCTCCAGACCATCCAGAAACGGATACACCATATGGGTAACTTCATTATTCAAAGATGGCGGTGGAAAATAGCTGACCCGCATAAGCAGCTTGGCAGCGTCCTGAGACTCGAATTCTTTTCCAAACCAATCAAAAAATCCATGAAGGCATTCTTCAAGCGTACTGTTCTTATTGAATTGCTCCTGAAAATAAGTCAGTATGCGTCTGCGTTCCAACTGGAACACATATTCCACGACATGGATGAACAGGTCGTCCTTATTCTTATAGTGAGCGTAGATTGACGGCTTCTTGATTCCGACTTCATCTGCAATTTTGCGGAGGGAAGCTCCTTCATAGCCTTCGAGCGCAAACTGACTTAGCGCGGCTTCTTTTATCCTATCTGAGCTCATAATCATTCACCTACCTAACGATCGTTAGTCTAATGCAATTTACGTTCCATGTCAACTATTTCAGATGAAAATATATGGAGGATAAGAATTTGAAAAAACCGCCGAATGTTCGTTCAGCGGCTATTCATTGCTCCTGATAAGTGGTCACATGAACGGATGACGTTGTTTCTTCGAAGTCAATGTAGCTGGATAAAGTCGTTATGTCTATTTTTTATCAGAAAGTAGTAAAGCCGAGGGCATACTGGATTTTGTACAGAATGCCGGTCCAGAACGTAGTAGAGTCCTCATAGGCCGACAGATGAAGGGTGAATTCGCCGTCCTGATTGCTCCACAAACGATTAAAATATTGAGATACATCAACGGCGATTTTACTGTCTGAAGGAGCCTCGACCCATAGATTGTTTTCTAGATTGTAGTTATTCAAATTACGGGGAGTGAAGTTGGTTGATCCCCCTAGCATCATATGGTCTCCAGAATGACGCTCCAGATACAGGAGCTTGGTATGATATTGTTCCTTGGTCGTGTTATACCATCTGATGTTGATGCTGCCCTTGGACTTCTCCGTCAGCTCTTCGGCAACCGGGCGGTTAGGAATACCGATCTTCTTCTGTCCAAATGCATTCTCGTTCGGATCAAGTATGATCCTTACCTCAACTCCCCGCTCCGATGCTTCCAGCAGGACATTCTTCACCGCTTTGTCCGCCAAATAAAACATCCCCATCCATAGTGTATCTCCTGACTGAGACTGCTCTATTAAGGATATCGCATGCTTCGCAATTTTCCCTTCGGTCAGATAACGCACACGAATAGGTCCTGACTCGGGGCTCTCTGGTGCGGTATACTCGGGAAGCTTGCCAGCTGAGGATAAATCCATGGCAGCCTGTTCGGTCTTAAGAATATCTCCGATGATCGCACCTGAGACTTCAAAGGCGATGTTGGAGTGATAGACGCTCGCGTCGTGAACATTGGCGGAAGCAACAATGGCTGTCTGTTCGCTGGCTACAAGCTTGCGATGATTGGCCTTCACATTAAGCAGCTTGAGATAGGTGCGTAATGTAACATCCGGACCATCTGTAGCCATGAGGTTCGGCAGCCAGCCGGTTCCCTGTTCACCAAACCATTGTAAATAAGTACGCCATACAGCCGAATAGAAGGGGATCGAATCCCTGAGGGGATCAACATTCGTGACCACGACACGGATTCCACTGGCTTTCATTTGCTCCAGCAAGGCGTTGGGATGAGAGTTATAATTGGTGTTGATTTCATCCGTAATGAATACGATATTTATGTCGGGATTCGCTTGCTTTTTCTTGATCAGCAGATTGGCGAAACGCTTGCTCACTTGGGGAAACGTCTGGTTTGCATGCTCATAATGGTTGAACAGAAACATATCGATGACAAGAAACTGCTCTGCTTCTTGAATAATTTGCTCCATCCGCTTAATAATTTGCTGTTCATGCCGCTCGGTCCCCTCGGATGCTTCCGGATCGGGATACGTCAGATCAGCAAGAAACTCAACATGTTCTACATGATGGACAGGTCCCTCGAAGGATACGCCTTGAGGCAGAGGTTTATTCATTTGGTATACCATGACGCCGCAAAGCCACAGCACGTTAAGAATAACAAACCAAAGCATGAACTTTTTTAGAGAGAATTTTTTCTTGGGAACAGCTGAGCTTGACGCCTGCGAATGATGAGGATGCTGTGGATTGGTCATTTATGAGGACTTCCCTTCATGTGTATAAGATGAGATGATGAGTGACGAATCAGGATTTCTATATCCTGCACATTATTAACACTAACATACGAGGGATGAAGCAAATCAGCAGGCTTACTTGTGGTAGATACATCGACAAGGGTGTTTGGTTTGTGTATAATAACGGTACTTTATCTTCATTTAATGCAAATCAATAATTAACCTACCGGTGTAAATAATTTGGTTATATATCTTTAGAGAGTATATTTTGGAAAGTCTATGAATATTGTCTAGCATAACCGCCAATCTTAATAAATACATAAAAAGGTGTGCCTAATACGATGCCTGTACATAAGAACAAGCAAGCCAGTGTTATTGAAGCAGGGCCCGGCGGTTTGGCAGCAACGATGCTGTTATCAGGGCAAGGCTATGAAGTGGATGTAGTATGAGAAGCAGTCTGTAATCGGGGGGCGTTCTGCAAGACGATCCCTCGGGGATTATAAGTTTGATCAAGGTGCTACTTTCTTGGATGATGCCTCATTTAATTGAAGAGATGTTCACACAGGCGGACGTTCGCTCAAGGGTTATGTAGATATGCAGCAGCTCGACCCGCTCTATACTCTTGGCAAGCTGACAGATTATCTTAAATCAGGTGCAGTCAAAGCTCTGCCTTATTTGCATTTGAACGATACCGTGTACGGAAGATTATCCCGTTACTTCAACGATGAACGTCTTTTCTGGGGCTTCACTTTTCAGGCGAAATATCTAGGTATGTCTGCTTGGGATTGCCCGGGTACCTTTACAATTCTCTCCTATATAGTATAGATACGAGAAAATTCGAAACAAGAAGTATTCTTGTTTCAGGCGCTATGCTCTGAATAAAAAGATTGATCTGGCTCATCATTCTGTTCATTTTGCAGCGGATTATCGGAAGAATGTTGATGAGATGACCGTACACTAAACGCTGTTAACAGATCCTTCTATCTATATACATAACCCTTCTGTGCTGGACCTGACACGGGCTCCTCCGGGAAAATCTTCGCTGTAGGTCATATCGATAAGATGTACTCATTTCGTTATAATAGATCAGGATAATATAGAATGTGAATTAATCTCACAACTCTTTGAAACGATGAGAGGGGAAGAGAGAGAATGCAGAAAAGACCCGATCAGGATCATGATGATAAGAAGAACATGAATGAATTTCGGGTTAGCGAGCATCTGCTGCCTGAGATTCCAACCGGGGAACGGAAAATGGAGCATGTCAGGTTATGCCTGAATGAGGATGTGAACGGTCAGGGAATATCCACCGGATTAGAGAATTATCGATTCCGTCATTTGGCGCTGCCCGAGCTTAACTTCTCAGATATCAGTCTGGCTGCCACCTTTCTAGGAGAAGAGCTGCGTACGCCGCTGCTGATCAGCTCCATGACCGGTGGAAGCAAGACAACAGGCTTAATAAATGAACGTCTTGCTGCAGCAGCAGAAGCCAGAGGCTGGTCACTCGGTGTCGGTTCTATACGTGCAGCAGTTGAGAAGCCAGAGCTTAGTGATACCTTTGCTGTACGAAGATTTGCGCCTACTATACCTGTCATTGCGAATCTGGGAGCTGTGCAGCTGAATTACGGCTTTGGCGCAGAGGCCTGTCAGCGGGCAGTAGACATCGCAGGTGCATCCATGCTGGTGCTTCATCTGAACAGTCTGCAGGAGGTATTTCAGCCGGAAGGAAACACTGATTTTAGCAGCCTGCTGCAGCGAATTGAAGCTCTATGCAAGAAGCTTGAGGTTCCGGTCGGCGTTAAGGAAGTGGGCTGGGGAATTGATGGTAGTACTGCAGCCCGGCTATATTCGGCCGGGGTTTCATTTATTGATGTTGCCGGAGCAGGAGGGACAAGCTGGATTCAGGTGGAGAAGTACCGCAATCAGGATCCGATGCGCCGAGCCGCAGCAGAAGCTTTTGCCGATTGGGGAATTCCTACCAGTGATTGCATCCTGGAGGTTCGAGAGTACAATCCGGCCAAGGCGTTAATTGGGAGTGGCGGGCTGACTAATGGAGTAGATGCTGCCAAAGCGCTTGGACTAGGTGCAGACCTGGCGGGGTTCGGGAGATCCTTGCTTGAATCCGCAGTCCATTCAGAGGAGGCGCTTCATCAGAGGCTGGCACAGGTCGAATTCGAGCTGCGTGCTGCCATGTTTGGTATAGGCGCAAGAACTATTGCAGAACTTCAGGGTACATCAAGACTCATTAAAACATTGAATCAGTCAGGAAGGTGGATTGGATCGTGATTGAGCTTAATGCAATGAATGAATTGGAGTACGAGAAGTTTATGTCCTTTACATTGAAAGAATATGCTCATGAGAAGATTATTGCCGGGACCTGGCTGCCTGAGAATGCCGAGAGCCGGGCATTCGAGGACATGCACCGGATTCTCCCGGACGGCTATCTTACCCCGGATGCCTATTTCTACAATCTGATTGATTCAAGTGCAGGAGTTGGACAGGTCGTCGGATTTATTTGGTTTAATATCTACTTGCGAAATGGAGTAAGAGAGGCTTTTCTGTATGACATACATATAGCCGAGGAATATCAGGGCAAGGGCTACGGCACACAGACGATGGAGCTGCTGGAGAGGGAAGCTCGCAAATTTCATGCTGAACGGATCGGACTTCATGTATTTGGTCATAATGACCGGGCTAAGAGACTGTATATGAAAATGGGCTATGATACCAAGAGCATCACCATGTATAAGGAATTGTAGGCTGCTTCATACGATCAGGAAATAATGTGGAAGCAGAGGACTTAAGCGCTTCTTGTCTTGATGCCCTTTGGCATCTCATATATAATTAGTGGGATTGTCACGAAAGTTTATACTCGTAAATTGCATTCATTCGAATGAATTTCATGATATCTTCGTTTATATAACATTATGAAATGCGTTCTTTTCAGCGAACACGCTGCAAACAAATATTTATTTGAGGAGTTGTAGGAATACATGGCTTTGAAAGCAGGGATTGTCGGACTTCCAAACGTAGGAAAGTCGACTCTTTTTAATGCGATTACCCAGGCAGGTGCGGAGAGCGCGAACTATCCTTTCTGTACGATTGATCCAAATGTCGGTGTGGTTGAGGTTCCTGATGAGCGTCTGGACAAACTTACAGAGCTGGTACAACCGAACAAGACCGTGCCTACGGCATTTGAATTCGTCGACATTGCAGGGCTTGTTCGCGGTGCGAGTAAGGGTGAAGGGCTCGGCAACAAGTTCCTGGCTCATATTCGCGAAGTAGATGCGATTGTGCATGTTGTACGTTGTTTTGAAGATGAGAATATCACACATGTTGATGGCAAGGTAGATCCGATATCGGATATTCAAACGATCAATCTTGAGCTGATTCTGGCTGATATCGAGAGTGTCGAGAAGCGTATTGATCGTGCCCGCAAGAATATGAAGGGCGGCAACAAGCAGGGCACTCAGGAAGTTGAAGTTCTGGAGAAGCTGAAGGAAGTGCTGTATGAAGACAAACCGGCGCGTAGCCTGGAGCTGACAGAAGACGAGCGTCTCGTTGTTCGCGATCTTCACCTGCTTACAATGAAGCCTGTACTATATGCGGCAAACGTTAGTGAGGGTGAAGTGTCTACTGCGGACGAGAATCCGTATGTGCTGCAAGTGAAGGACTTTGCAGCAGCGGAACATGCTGAAGTTGTACCGATCAGTGCCAAAGTGGAAGCCGAGATTGCCGAGCTTGAAGGGGAAGACAAGGAAATGTTCCTTGAAGAGCTGGGGCTTGAGGAATCCGGTCTTAACCGTCTAATCAAGGCTGCGTATCGCCTCCTCGGTCTGTACACTTACTTCACTGCAGGTGTTCAAGAAGTTCGAGCTTGGACAATCCGCAAAGGAACGAAAGCGCCTGGCGCAGCGGGTGTGATCCACTCTGACTTCGAACGCGGGTTCATCCGCGCCGAGGTTGTATCCTACGATGATCTGATGGCGGCAGGCTCCATGAACGGAGCGAAGGAACGTGGTCAGCTGAGACTGGAAGGTAAAGAATACATCGTGCAGGATGGCGATGTAATGCATTTCCGTTTTAACGTTTAATCATGAAGGGACCCTGTCTTTCCTTATTGGAAAGGCGGGGATTTTTTTATCTGAAACCACAGACAGCAGTATTCCCCCAAACATCCTCACAGCAGTATCTTCTCAAGCGCTTTGCCGTATGATATAATAAAGAGTCGAACAGACTTGTTGTTAATTGATAGATATTTTGCAGCTGCCCGGTGATTGAGCGGTGTCTTGCTGTATATGACGAGTCTGTATGTATAACGTATGATTTTAATAATGACAAAGGATTGATGACGTTGTAGCGATATCCTCATACAACCTTTTGAACCTTATAATATAATGTCGGATACGAACGAATATGAAAGATGCTTAAGAAGAGGTGATTACTATGTTGGATCGTTTACAAGCCCTTGTGGATCGTTATGAGAAGCTTAGTGAGCTGCTCTGCGACCCGGATGTGGCCAGTGACAGCAAGAAGCTGAGAGATTATTCGAAGGAACAATCGGATTTGCAGCCTGCATATGAGGCTTATACAGAATATAAGACCGTCGTTGAAGAGCTGGATGCAGCTAAACAAATGCTGAACGAGAAGCTTGACGATGAGATGCGTGAAATGGTGAAGATGGAGATTGATGAGCTGGCTCCCCGCCAGCAGGAACTTGAGGAGAAGATTCGTATTCTGCTCCTGCCGAAAGATCCGAACGATGACAAGAACGTGATCGTCGAGATCCGTGGTGCGGCAGGCGGAGACGAGGCTGCGCTGTTCGCTGCAGATCTCTACCGGATGTATACGCGCTATGCGGAATCCCAAGGCTGGAGAGTCGAGCTGATGGACGTGAACGAAAGTGATCTTGGCGGATTCAAAGAGGTTATCTTCATGATTAATGGCCGCGGCGCTTACAGCAAAATGAAATACGAGAGCGGTGCTCACCGCGTACAGCGTATTCCTGCGACGGAATCCGGCGGACGGATTCACACCTCCACATCTACAGTAGCAGTTATGCCTGAGGCAGAGGACCTTGACATTGAAATTCATGATAAGGATATTCGCGTCGATACGTTCTGCTCCAGTGGTGCAGGCGGACAGTCCGTCAACACGACAAAATCGGCGGTACGGGTAACGCATGTTCCTACCGGAATTGTAGCTACTTGTCAGGACGGCAAGTCTCAGAACTCGAATAAGGAAAAAGCACTTCAAGTGCTGCGCACACGTATCTTCGATATGATGCGCCAAGAGGAAGAAGCAAAATATGCAGGTGAGCGGAAGAGCAAAGTCGGTACGGGCGATCGCAGTGAACGGATTCGCACATACAACTTCCCGCAGAGCCGTGTAACGGATCATCGGATCGGTCTAACCATGCATAGACTGGATCAAGTGATGAACGGAGAGATTGAAGAAATTCTGTCAGCTCTGACGATCGCAGAGCAGGCAGAACTCATGGAAAAAGGGGAATAAAGCTTTGATGCGGTTGCATTTTGAACTGCCGCAAGGAAGCAGCAATCGGGAAGCCTTTCTTAAGGCTTCCTCTTTTTTAGAAGACTGTGGTGTGCTGGAGCCGCAGAATAATGCACGTTTGCTGCTGGAGTACGTTCTTAAGCTCGAGGGGGCTGCTTATTATATGGCTCTGCCGGAAGCTTTTCCGGTAGAGCAGATTCCGGCATACGAAGAGGCCGTGAATCGTAAGGGCCGGGGGGAACCGGCCCAGTATATTATAGGGCGGCAGGAGTTCTACGGCCTGCCGTTTAGGGTAAGTCCCGCCGTGCTGATTCCGAGGCCTGAGACCGAGCTGCTCGTCGAAGCCGTTATGCTGCACGGCGACAGACTGTGGCCAGGCGGAACACCGCTGGCCGCAGATATTGGCACAGGCAGCGGCGCGATTGCGGTGACGCTGGCGGTGAAGCGGACGGGCTGGCATGTTGAAGCAAGCGACATCAGCCCAGAGGCGCTTGCCGTTGCTGCACAGAATGCAGCGGCGAACGGCGCAGCCGTACGGTTTCGCGAGGGCGATTTGCTCGCGCCCTTCGCGGGGGAGAGGGTCGACATTCTGGTGTCGAACCCTCCCTATATCCCGGCGGATGATATCGCCGGGCTGCAGCGTGAGGTGCGCGAGCATGAGCCGCGCACTGCGCTGGACGGAGGTCCGGATGGGCTCGGCCCGTACCGGACCATGATGGCGCAGCTAGCCTTGCTCGCTGCGCCTCCGCGGCTTATTGGCTTCGAGCTTGGCCAAGGCCAGGCGGAGGATGTAGCCGAGCTGCTGCGCAAGGCCGGCCACTGGGATGAAATCAAGATTGTGCCGGACCTCGCCGGAATTGACCGTCATGTAATAGGGATTCAGAATAAGGGATAGGGATCGATTAAAGGGATTACGAAATTGTAATCCCTCTTGGTTTTCTTTTTCCGAAACTATCCCTTACAATAGATGAAGTGTGTAATATTATGTCGAATTTAATGTTTCAGGTCGGATATTAAAGACAGAATTATTGAATGCGAAAGGTTGTTGAATAGCGCTGATGGGGCGCGTTTTAGGGGGACGGATTCATGCTGCAGAAGTTTAAAAAGATGGATGCTTCCATCCTGGTCATCATCTGCCTGCTTATGGTCATTAGTATCATGAGCTTGTACAGTGCAACGCACGGCACCAATTTAGAAGGTCATCATCTTCGGATGCTGGCTTATTATGTGCTTGGCTTTGCGGCACTGTTTGCAATTACGCTGGTCGATTATCGGCTGTTGGTCAAATATGCTTTGTATATCTATTTCTTCGGACTAGCTACACTGCTTGCAGCGAACTTCTTCGGAAGCAACTTGAATAATGCGACCGGCTGGATTCAGCTCGGACCGTTGTCTATTCAGCCGGCAGAGCTCTTTAAGCTGGTATTGGTTATTTTCCTCGCCTCTGTGCTTATTAAGCGAGACAAGTCGAAGCTGGATTTCTGGAAAGACGTCGTGCCGATCGGCCTTCTGACTTTTTTGCCGTTTGCCCTTGTCATGCTACAGAATGACCTTGGGAACGCGCTGGCCTATGTTGTCATTCTGATTGCCCTATTGTGGATCGGGAATGTTAAAGCGTCTCATGCGCTCATTGGTTTTGTTATTGTAGCAGTTGTTATAGGCGGCGGCATCAAGCTGTATACCGTATATCATGACTCCATCTACGATTACCTGGATAAATTGGGACGTACCCACTGGGCAGAACGTCTTGACCCTTGGCTCGTTCCCGAGAAGGCGACAGCCAAAGCCTCCTGGCACACCGATAATGCCAAGCTCGCCATTGGTTCTGGCGGGATTACGGGTAAAGGTTTCATGGACGGCTCCTCTGTTCAATCCGGACGGGTCCCTTACACCTACTCCGACTCCATATTTGTCCTGATTGCCGAAGAATTCGGGTTTGTGGGTTCCTCGGTACTATTACTGCTGTACTTTATATTGATTCACCGAATGATCTTGATAGCACTGGAGACAAAGGAGAGGACCGGGCCTTACATTATTGTTGGCGTGGTGGCGATGTATTTGTATCAGGTATTTGTCAATATCGGTGCCTTCATTGGGATCATGCCGCTCACTGGAATTACGCTCCCCTTCATCAGCTACGGGGGGACATCGCTCATGATCAATATGGCAAGTATCGGCTTAATCATGAGTATTCGGGTGCACGGACAGGAGATCGATGATGATATACCGTCTCCTTCCAATAACGAGCAGAAGAAACGCTCTTTTAGCCGCAAGGAAGCAAGAGCCTAGGTATGATGACTGCGATTAGAAGCAGAGCGTTACAATATTAAGTATCAATTAGAGAAGTACGGACTGCGGGCGGGAGAATTGCTCTGCACAGGCTGTACTTCTTTTTCTATATTCACAAATGCTCACTTAACCATTCTATGAACTCTATCGATTTAATCTCTTAAAAATTTCAATTGCTAGGTTTAACTCTAGTAAATGGGGACATACTGATAGACATGAAGAACATTGGTTGAGGGGGAGACGGGGCATGCGGAAGAGTATGAAGCAGTTTCTAATGATCGTGGTGGTAATGATGATTGTCATGATGAGCTGGGAAGGTCAAAAGATGGATGCTGCGCTACATCAAACACTCATTCCGCAGGAGTCCATCCGGCTGCGAATACTGGCGAATTCCGATATGCCCGGTGACCAGCTCGTCAAAAGAGAGATTCGGGATGCTGTCGTCATGCAGATGAATGAGTGGGTCCCCGAGCTCGATAATCCAAATAGTCTGAATCAGGCAAGAGCCATGGTTCAAGAGCATATTCCTCAGTTAAAAGAATTGGTAGGCGAGGAGCTTGCAGCTCGCGGACTGAATTATGATTATAATGTAGAGCTGGCGGTCGTTCCTTTTCCGACAAAGATGTACGGCAAGCTGATCTATCCGGCAGGTGATTATGAAGCGGTTCGAATTACGCTCGGTGAAGGCGAAGGACAAAATTGGTGGTGTGTATTGTTTCCTCCTCTATGCTTTGTAGGCGGCAGCAACGGCGATCTTGCGGATAAGGATGCAGCAGATGCAGCAATTTCAACGGATAGAGATGATCAAACCACAGAGGTAGCTGCTGCAGAGGGCTCTTCTGAGCCGCAAGTCCGATTTTTCTTATGGGATTTATTGGTTAAAGTGTGGAACTGGGCAGGCAGCATGTTTGCTTAACTGATAACGATCAACGAGGAATATAGTTCTGGATGGGGTCCGTCAGATGGCATTGGAATGAACAGGAATCTCGACAACCTGTGATATACTATAAACAATTTAACGAATACAAAGAATGAGACTGGATGATTACAAATGACAATGGATTCAAATAAAAAAAAGACCTCTTATTGGCAGGTGTCGCAGCAGAACAGCAGTGACCAGGGCGGTTGGCAGGAACAAAATACGATACAAGCGATGGAACATCTGGAAGAAGCCGCGAAGCTCCTTCGGGACGGTTTCATTGTTGCGTTTCCTACAGAGACGGTGTACGGGCTGGGTGCCGATGCAAGGAATACGACAGCGGTGGAAGCCGTGTTTGAAGCCAAAGGAAGACCTTCGGACAATCCACTGATTGTACATATCGCGAATCGCGAGCAGCTGAGCGAGTTTGTGAGTGAAATAAATGAATTGTCTGAAGCATTAATGAATGCTTATTGGCCGGGACCTTTGACGATTATTTTACCGCTTAAGCCAGAAGTCTTGTCAGCGCGGGTTACTGCCGGGCTAGATACGGTCGGCGTCCGAATGCCGGATCATCCTGTGGCTCTGCAGCTGCTGGCCTTGGCAGGCTGTCCTGTCGCAGCTCCAAGTGCGAATCGCTCGGGAAGACCAAGTCCGACGCTGGCCGAGCATGTTCAAGCTGATCTGGATGGACGTATTGAGGGGATTGTGGACGGCGGGGCTACCGGTGTGGGGGTGGAATCGACGGTTGTACAAGCTGATGCTGATGGAACGGTTACGATTCTGCGTCCTGGTGGAATTACGGAAGAACAGCTAAGGACGGTTGCTTCCGAGGTGCGCATGGACCCGGGTCTTGCAGCGGGTAACAATGAGGGCCTGATTGCTCCGCGTTCACCGGGTATGAAATACACGCACTATGCACCCAAAGGTTCGCTCTGCATCGTCGATGGGGATGCTTCTAAAGTAAAGGATTATATTGCAAGCAGGCTCCATGAAGCCAAGGAACAAGGGGAGATAACTGCAGTTCTGGCCTTTAGTGAGCATATCGATCAGTATCAGGCAGATGGCTTGTTCTCGCTGGGCAGTATGGAGCGGCTGGCTGAGGGAGCTCATCTGCTGTATGCCGCACTGCGAAGCTGTGATGAGATTGGCGCATCCTATATTCTGGCTGAGGCATGTCCTTCAGAAGGACTTGGTGCGGCGATTATGAATCGCCTGTTAAAAGCAGCAGGACATCAGATCATCCATGTGACGTAAGAACCTCATACTTGTCATGTTTTACTTCTTGTCCGCATATCGTGTACAAGACTTAAAGTGAACATGGGGGTATGAATGAATGCTGGTCGCACCTGCTGAACTCGGCCATCTTATCACGATTATGATTATGGCTGTTGCTCTAGGAATGGATGCATTTTCGCTGGGAATCGGAATAGGCATGAAGGGGATTCGGCTTCTGCATGTGCTTCGGCTAAGCTTGTTGATATCACTGTTCCATATTCTCATGCCTTTGATTGGTTTCTACACAGGACAATATGTCAGCTCCTTTCTTGGTCAGATTACTTCATACGCAGCAGGAGGTCTGCTTCTTGCACTCGGTGCGCATATGATATTTAACGCCTTGAGACCTGGAGAGTCAAATTTCATGGACCACCGGACGTTTGCCGGGACGATGATCTTTGCAGTCAGTGTCAGTATTGATTCCTTCTCCGTCGGTGTAACACTCGGTATGTTTAAGAGTGATTTATGGCTGACCATCATTGCCTTCGGCATCTGTGGTTTTGTGATGTCCATGGTGGGTCTATTGATTGGCAGAAGAGTAAGCCGTAACCTGGGTGAATACGGAGAAGCTGTAGGAGGGGCCATATTGCTTGCTTTTGGCATGCTGTTTATCTTTTAGCTTGTTTGTTCTCTTTTGCATATTGAGCCAAAGCATCATACAATAGAAATCATCTCATAGGGAACTAAAGTTACAGCGGGTTTTCATCCAGGTATACAGACGACGGAGGTGATAATATGAAGAATATTCTATTCGTATGTACAGGCAATACTTGCCGCAGCCCGATGGCAGAGGGATTATTTCGCAAAGCAGCCGCTTCAAGAGGTATTCAAGTAGAAGTTCGATCCGCAGGAGTATCAGCGATAGATGGGAGTACGATCTCTCGTCATGCAGCTGCAGTGCTGAAGGATCATGATATTCAAGATGTAATAACTTCATCCTTGATAAATCACGATTTGGTTCAATGGGCAGATCTCATATTAACCTTAACGGGAACACATAAGCAGCATGTCATTCATCATTATCCAGATTGTGCTGACAAAATCTACACGCTGAAGGAATATGCAGAAGATGATCCAATAGTCCTGGCTGATCTTAAGGAGCTGGATCGGTTGTATGCAGAATGGGAAATGAAGCGTGCGCTTGGACAGGAACTGCTCGCTTCGGATCGGCAGCGTATTATTGAAATTCAGCAGCGGATTCCAAGCTTTGATATTTCGGACCCATTTGGCGGCAGCAGAGAAGATTATGATATAACGGCGGCGGAGATCCGTTCTGCTGTTGAACGTGTGCTGGATAAACTCAGCTGATTTTTTTGACAAAGAGCTTTAGAAGTGGTTGATTTCTAACATCTGATGTTCTATGATGAAGAAGATAAATGAGATTCCGGTGTAACTGGCGACAAGTGTGGATTAAACCACGATGGAGCATCGGAGATAACGGCCGGTCGCCTGGGCAAAAGAGCATTTCTTGCACGCAAGGTATACTTGTGTGGGAGACTGCTCTTTTTTCGTATTTCGCTAAATTTTCGGTATAATAAGACTTAAATGATCTTGGCAGATCGCAAAATAGGGCGAATTAGACGATTCTCATGAGTGAACAACTCTTTCTTGCGATCGTTTTATTTGTCACAAACGGAAGGGGTTCATTAGGCTATGGAACAGAACAGCAGTCACCCTGAAGCGGATGATATTACGGCCCAGACAGCTGAAGTGCTGGGAGAGCTTGCGAAAGAAGGGAAGCTTGGGCCAGGTAAAGTTGTAGTCATCGGTACCAGTACAAGTGAGGTGGCAGGTAAGCGTATCGGAACAGCCGGAGCCTTAGAGATTGCACAGGCATTGCTTCAAGGTATTAATGAAGTGAGGGATGCTTACGGTTTCGAGGTTGCTGTTCAGTGCTGCGAGCATTTGAACCGCGCTCTGGTGCTGGAGCGTTCACTGCTTGAACGGCTTGGACTGACGGAAGTGTCTGCCGTACCGGTTCCGAAGGCAGGAGGCTCCATGGCAGCAGCGGCTTATCGCTCCCTGCAAGAACCATGCCTTGCCGAAACGATTGAAGCACATGCGGGTATGGATATCGGTGAGACGCTCATCGGCATGCATATGAGAAGGGTTGCAGTTCCTTACCGTACAGCAAGGCGTTATATTGGAGAAGCACGGGTGACTACCGCATTGTCGAGACCGAAGCTCATTGGTGGAGAACGTGCGGTGTACCAGCTTGATGTTATCAGCAACACTTCAACTTGTGATTGATAATTCTAAAAACAGATATGATATGGGAGGAATTCAAGTTATGGATCAATTGCGCAAAGCAGACCCGGCAGTACTAAATGCGATGGGATTGGAATTGAAACGTCAGCAAAACAATATCGAGCTTATCGCCTCAGAGAATATCGTCTCCGAAGCGGTAATTGAAGCGATGGGTTCTGTACTTACGAATAAATATGCTGAAGGTTACCCTGGCAAACGTTACTACGGCGGCTGTGAGCATGTTGATATCGTCGAAGATATCGCTCGTGAGCGTGCCAAAGAATTGTTTGGTGCAGAACATGTAAACGTTCAGCCGCATTCCGGAGCACAGGCGAACATGGCCGTATACCTTGCTGCACTCAAACCGGGAGACACGGTGCTCGGGATGAATCTTGCGCATGGCGGTCATTTGACTCACGGCAGCCCGGTTAATGCATCCGGTCTTCTATATAACTTTGTTGCCTATGGCGTGCAGGAAGATACATTCCGCATCGACTACAACGAAGTTCGCAAAGCTGCATTTAAGCATCGCCCTCGTCTGATCGTGGCAGGTGCAAGTGCTTATCCGCGCACAATTGATTTTGAAGCACTTGCAAGCATTGCAAACGATGTGGGTGCCTTGTTCATGGTGGATATGGCTCATATTGCGGGTCTTGTGGCGGCAGGTCTGCACCCGAATCCGGTGCCTCATGCTCATTTTGTAACGACGACTACACATAAGACGCTTCGCGGACCACGCGGCGGTATGATTCTTACTCGCAAGCCATGGGCTGCTGCGATCGATAAAGCCGTATTCCCAGGCAGTCAGGGCGGACCTCTGATGCATGTTATTGCTGCCAAAGCTGTTGCCCTCGGCGAAGCACTTCAGCCATCCTTCAAAACGTATGCGCAAAATGTAGTGAAGAATGCTCAAGTTCTTGCTGAAAC
Source organism: Paenibacillus provencensis (assembly GCF_042678545.1). Taxonomy (NCBI): domain Bacteria; kingdom Bacillati; phylum Bacillota; class Bacilli; order Caryophanales; family Paenibacillaceae; genus Paenibacillus; species Paenibacillus provencensis. Next base: position 403,518 of record NZ_JBHTKX010000002.1, read on the forward strand.
TTTGATTGCAGAAGGTCTGAACATCGTGTCCGGCGGTACGGACAACCACTTGATGCTGATCGATACCCGAAATATCAACATCACAGGTAAAGATGCCGAGCATGTGCTTGATTCCATCGGTATTACGGTCAACAAAAATGCGATTCCGTTTGATCCTACAAGTCCGTTTGTAACGAGCGGTATTCGTATCGGTACGCCTGCAGCAACTTCACGCGGCATGAACGAAGAAGCGATGGTCGAAATCGGTAAAATCATTGCCAAGACACTGAAAAACGCTCAGGACGCAACCGTGCTGGAAGAGGCAAAACGACAAGTAACTGCATTAACTGACAAATTCCCGCTTTACCCAGAACTAAAGTACTAAAACCATATAAAATTTCCCATACTAAGAATTAGCTGACTCGGCTATTTTCTAAAACAAAGGACCGGACTGCTATCACAGTAGATCCGGTCTTTTTTTATAATGTTAGAAGTGCACAGCCAATGAAGGTGCATTTTAAGGATAGGGAATGATATAATATACAGGATTTATCGACTTGCCTGTCTATCATTTCTTATAATGGGGGCTGTTGATGAAGAATGAAGAACCTACCGGAGGGACAAGCAATGGGAAAATTGGTGGTATGTGATCACCCGTTGATTCAACACAAATTGACAATTATTCGTGACATGCGCACGAACACTAAGGATTTTCGTGAACTCGTAGATGAAGTCGCTACTTTAATGGCATACGAAATAACACGCGATATTCCGCTCGAAACCATAACTGTACAGACACCTGTAGCCGAGACAGAAGGCAAGGTCATCTCAGGACGTATGCTGGGACTTATCCCCATTCTGCGTGCTGGGCTTGGTATGCTTGATGGTGTCGTGAAATTGATTCCTGCTGCCAAAGTAGGCCATGTTGGTCTGTTCCGCGACCCTGAGACTTTGCAGCCTGTAGAGTACTATACGAAGCTTCCTACGGATGTAACGGAACGCGAGCTTATCGTAATCGATCCGATGCTGGCAACAGGCGGCTCTGCGATTGCGGCTATTGATGTGCTGAAGAAGCGTGGCTGCACTCAGATCAAGATGATGAACCTGGTTGCTGCACCGGAAGGTGTCAAAGCCGTTCACGATGCGCATCCGGATGTGGACATTTATGTGGCTGCACTCGATGAAGGCCTGGATGATCACGGCTATATTATTCCTGGTCTTGGTGATGCAGGAGACCGCTTGTACGGTACGAAATAAGAAATCAATTTGAATGCAAAGGGGCTCAAACGCGAAATGTCGAAGATTAAAGTTATGACGGTTTTCGGAGTCCGCCCGGAAGCGATCAAGATGGCGCCGCTTATTTTAGAACTGGAACGTCATCCTGATGAAATCGAATCAATTGTATGTGTGACTGCTCAGCATCGTCAGATGCTGGATCAAGTACTGGAAGTGTTCAACATTACACCGGATTACGATCTGGATGTCATGAAGGACCGCCAGACGCTGAACGAAATTACTGTAAGAGTCCTTCAAGGACTTGAGCCGGTTCTGCAGGAAGCAAAACCGGACATTGTGCTGGTTCATGGAGATACCCTGACAACATTCCTTGCCAGCTATGCGGCATTCTTGCAGCAGATCAAAGTCGGGCATGTTGAAGCAGGTCTTCGTACGTGGAACAAGCGCTCACCGTTCCCTGAGGAGATGAACCGACAGCTGACAGGTGTGCTTGCAGACTTGCATTTTGCCCCGACAGATATGTCTGCGAACAATCTCCTACGAGAAAATAAGCCGGAGTCAAGTGTATACGTCACAGGCAATACGGTCACCGATGTGTTTCAATATACGGTACGGGATGATTACACACATCCGGTGCTCGAATTTGCAGAAGGCAAGCGGTTGATTCTAATGACGGCTCACCGCCGTGAATCGCAAGGCGAGCCTCACCGCAACATATTCAGAGCCGTCAAGCGCATCGCAGATGAGTTTGAGGATGTAGCCATTGTCTATCCTGTGCATCTGAGTCCTGCGGTCAAAGAGCCGGCCTACGAAATTCTAGGCGGACACCCGCGTATCAAGCTGATTGATCCGCTGGACGTCGTGGATTTCCACAATATCTATCCGCATACGCATCTGATTCTTACTGATTCAGGAGGTATGCAGGAGGAAGCGCCGTCTTATGGAGTGCCTGTCCTCGTCCTTCGTGATACAACGGAGAGACCTGAGGGTGTTGAAGCGGGAACACTGGAGCTTGTCGGCACGAACGAGGAGCAGGTGTATGCCAGAACAAAGGCGTTATTGACCGACTCGGAGCTGTATGCATCCATGAGCGAAGCAGCGAATCCATTCGGTGATGGACGAGCTTCTGAACGGATTGTCAGTGCGATTTTGCACCATTTTGGCAAAAAAGAAGAGCGTCCTGAGCAATTTCACAGAAAATTCGAAAAATAATTATTTTTATTATCTGATGAAGTGAACAGTACAGCATACAGTTAAACTGTACGGTTTACGCGGCTTTGAGAGATATTGTGAGTTTTTTTCACTGTTTTTCAAGGCCTTTTTCACAGCTGGAGCAAGGAATCCACCGATTGACAAACAGTTTACCCATTCAGTAAGATAATTGGGATTGGACAGGCCAGATGCATAATTCATCGTTTTTTCCGGAGTATTGGCGAAGAACGAGAATTTGACTCATTTTCCATATACAGCGCTTTCTAAGGGATGGGTTGTGTCTACGATGAACCAAGATAAACCATGGTTAATTGCTCTTGCAATCGGGGGTTCTGGCATCCTGCTGGCTACTTACATAACCATTGGATTCTTTGCGAGTAGGTGGCTGATGAATCTCATAGACGGACCGGCTTATATTATCGCGATCGGTTGTATGGTCGGGCTGGTGCTGGGGGTTCTGAATATAGCTATGTTTATTAAGAAGTTTTTGGGGGCACAAAATGATTAGTTTGTCTTCCATCGTAAATGCTGTGACAAGATTGGCATTCTTCCTGCTTGCATTTGCTTTTATGGGATGGGCGCTGCTTCCGGAATATCGTCCCGTGTCTCTGGGATTTATTATCGGTATAAGCGCAGGATTATTTAACTTCCGTTATCTGTCTATCAAAGTAAAGCAAGTATCTGAGATCGCTGTCGAGACCCAGAGTAAGCGTATTAACTTTGGATTTCTGACCCGGATCTGTATAACGATTCTTGCGATTATGTTTGCAATCCGGTTTGATTCTGTATCAATCTGGGCCACCGTCGCAGGACTTTTTCTGGTGCAGGTGCTTGCTGTCCCAGTAAGTATTATCGAAAGTATCAGAAAAAAAGTTTAGTTTAGCACAATATAACTACGGGAAAGGGGTGAAAAAGTCACGATGCATTATTCACCTATAATTGAAGTCGGGTTTCTGAAGATTGATCTTTCCGCTGTAATGATGCTGACGGTGACAGTCCTTGTCGTATTCTTGCTTGCAAAACTCGCAACACGGAACTTGTCTGTCGAGAATCCGTCTAAGATTCAGAACTTTATGGAATGGGTCGTTGAGTTCGTACAGAACATCGTAGCCAGTGCAATGCCGCTAAGCAAAGGTAAGCCTTACATTACTTTAGGTCTGACATTGATCTTGTTTATTTTTGTAGCTAACTTGCTTGGATTGCCATTCGCGGTTATTACAGAGCACACTACTGTGACCCAGGTATTTGGTCAAACTCTTACAGCCACAGCGCATATTGAGCCAGGTTACAAACCACATATCTTATGGTGGAAGTCACCTACAGCTGATGTGTCCATCACAGCAGGCTTGGCGATTGTAGTGTTTATCCTGATCCACTATCTTGGTCTTAAGCATAATCGTAAGCATTATCTTAAGCACTATGTGGAGCCGTTCCCGGTATTTCTTCCGCTCAATATCATTGAGAACCTGGCGAAGCCAATCGCACTCGCAATTCGTTTGTTCGCAAACATCTTTGCCGGCGAGATCTTAATCTCAACGATATTGAAGTTGTCATTTGTAGGTATCCCAATCTTGGCCGTATGGCAAGGATTTAGTATCTTCGTCGGTGCCTTGCAGGCGTTTATCTTCACGATTCTCTCGATGGTATACATCGCACAGGCTTCCATTCACGAAGAACACTAGCATTACTGATAAACTCTGAATACACATTCATAGAATGCTGTCGAAGAGATTATTATATTTATCAAATTGTTATTAATTAAATTTCAAATATCTGAGGAGGATTTTTTCAAATGGAAATGTTAGCAGCAGCTATTGCAGTAGGTTTAGGTGCCCTTGGCGCAGGTCTTGGTAACGGTATGATCGTAAGTAGAACAGTCGAGTCTATCGCTCGTCAGCCAGAAGCTCGTGGTCCATTGCAAACAACAATGTTTATCGGTGTTGGTATCGTCGAGGTAGTTCCTTTGGCCGCTACTGTTATCGCGTTCTTGATTATGTTCTCTTAATATTAGATTTACGGTTTGGCGGGGAGGGCGATGCCATCCGCGCCTTCGTTTTGTTAAGGCATAATGTGATAACTGGAAAGGAGTGACCTGAGTGGTAATTTTATGGGAAAACATTGTTTTTGCCATGGTTGCTTTTGTCATCCTCTATGTGTTACTGCATAAATTCGCTTTTCCAAAGTTGTTTGGAATTATGGAACAGCGTCGTGAATTGGTAATGCAGCAAATGGAAGATGCTAGAAAGACCCGTGAGCAAGCTACTGCATATGTAGAAGAGCAGAAGGCTGCCCTTCAAGAAGCGCGCAATGAGGCTCAAGGCATTATCGAACAATCCCGCAAAACGAGTTCAACTCAAGCGGAGCAAATTATTGATCTCGCAAAGCAAGAGGCGGAACGTCTTAAAACTGATGCGGCTCGTGATATTGAGAGCGAGAAGAACAAAGCTGTTGCGGCTCTCCGTGGCGAGCTTGGAGCAGTATCTGTACAAATCGCTTCCAAAATTTTGGATAAAGAAGTTAAGGAAGACAAGGCTCAAGAAGAGCTGGTTCAGAAGTATCTAAATGAAGTAGGAGGCAGACCATGAGTCGGGATACGGTAGTTGCTAAACGATATGCCAAAGCATTGTATGATGTGGCGATCGAGAAACAGTCCGTCCTGGAAGTGGAAGCCGAACTTCGCGCGGTTGCAAGCTCCATTACGGGAGATCGCGACGTTTTGAAATTTATCTCTTCTCCAAATGTGAGCGTTTCTGCGAAACTGAGTATTCTGGATGCTTTGAAAGAGAAAGTATCCGAGCCAGTTCTGAACACGGTCAAGCTGCTCATTGAGCGCGGTCGCGTTGGGATATTGGATGCTGTTGTTGACAGCTACCTGGATCTTGAAGCTTCATCTCTCGGGATGGTTAACGCTCGCGTGTATTCTACTTATGAGCTGAATGAAGAAGAAAAGCAAGCGGTGTCGAAAGAGTTTGGAGATCGTATCAATAAACAAATCCGCATTGAAAATATTGTCGATAAGAGTTTGATCGGCGGACTGAAGGTCATTATCGGTGATACGGTTTATGATGGAAGTCTAGCAGGTCAATTGAAACGGATAGAACAGTCTTTTAGTAGACGAGTATAGTTGTGAGGGGTGAGGACACTTGAGTATCAGACCTGAGGAAATCAGTACTCTAATTAAAAATCAGATCGAACAGTACAAGACTGACATTGAAGTTAGCGAGGTTGGTTCTGTAATCGAAGTCGGGGACGGTATCGCCCGCGTATATGGACTCGAGAACGTAATGTCCGGTGAGCTCGTTGAATTCTCAACTGGCGTATTGGGTCTTGCACTGAACGTAGAAGAAAGCAACGTAGGTATCGTTATCTTGGGACCTTACACGGATATCCGTGAAGGCGACCAGGTTAAGCGTACCGGTCAAATCATGCAGGTGCCTGTTGGTGAAGCCATGATCGGCCGCGTTGTTAACGCACTTGGTGAGCCTGTTGATGGTAAGGGTCCTATTGAAACAGAACATTTCCGTCCAGTTGAGAATAAAGCTCCAGGCGTTATGGCGCGTAAATCGGTTCATGAGCCGATGCAAACAGGTATCAAAGCGATTGATGCGATGGTTCCTATCGGCCGTGGTCAGCGTGAGCTCATCATCGGAGACCGTCAAACGGGTAAAACCGCTATCGCTATTGATGCGATCCTGAACCAAAAAGGTAACGGAATGAAATGTATCTATGTTGCGATTGGACAGAAGCAGTCTACGGTTGCACAGGTCGTTGAAACTTTGCGCCGCAACGGTGCCATGGAATACACAACTGTCGTAACTGCATCGGCTTCTGAGCCTTCTCCGCTTCTATACATTGCTCCGTACGCAGGCTGTGCGATGGGTGAGTACTTTATGTACAAAGGCGAGCATGTTCTTGTTGTATACGATGACTTGACTAAACAAGCATCCGCATACCGCGAACTTTCCTTGCTGCTTCGTCGTCCTCCGGGCCGTGAGGCATATCCAGGTGACGTCTTCTACCTGCACTCCCGCTTGCTTGAGCGTGCAGCGAAGCTGAATGATGAGCTTGGCGGTGGTTCATTAACCGCACTTCCATTCATTGAAACACAAGCATCCGACGTATCGGCTTACATTCCAACGAACGTAATCTCGATTACAGACGGACAGATCTTCCTGGAAGCGGACTTGTTTAACGCAGGTCAACGCCCGGCGATCAACGTAGGTATCTCCGTATCCCGTGTTGGTAGTTCCGCACAGATCAAAGCGATGAAAAAAGTTGCTGGTACACTGCGTCTTGATCTGGCTCAATATCGTGAGCTTCAAGCATTCTCCCAGTTCGGATCCGATCTTGATAAATCTACTCAAGCTCGTCTGAACCGTGGTGCTCGCATGATGGAAATCCTCAAACAAGATGTGCACAAGCCATTGGCAGTTGAACTTCAAGTTGTCAGCTTGTACACAGCTGCTAAAGGATATCTTGATGAGATTCCAGTTGGTGATGTAACACGCTTTGAGAAAGAATTCCACAGCTTTATGGTAAGCAACAAGCCGGAAGTTTTGGAATCCATTCGCACAAATAAAGACATCACAGCAGATAATGAATCTGCACTGAAAGAAGCAATCGAGACCTTCAGAAAGAGCTTCTCTACTTCTGTTTAAGAGTTTGGATTGATCGGGTAGATTACTGGTTAAATATAATGATTTTGTGCAAGAAAGGCTGCGCGGCTAACGTACGCCGCAGCCTCTCTTGTATAAAGTTTTATAGATTGAATTGCTACGGATTATGTTTTTGACTTTGTCAAAAATTCAAGCTTATGCTTACGATGTTAGTTTTGACTTCGTCAAAACCAAGCTTATGCTTACGAAGTAAGTTTTTGACTTCGTCAAAACCAAGCTTATGCTTACGAAGTAAGTTTTTGACTTCGTCAAAACCAAGCTTATGCTTACGAAGTAAGTTTTTGACTTCGTCAAAACCAAGCTTATGCTTACGATGTTAGTTTTGACTTCGTCAAAACTTTAAGTTTACGCTTACGAAGTAAGTTTTTGACTCCGTCAAAACTTTAAGGTGGTGAAAAAAATGGCAAAAGGCATGCGCGAAATCAAGCGCCAAATCAAAAGTGTACAAAACACGAAGCAAATCACCAAAGCAATGGAAATGGTCGCTGCGTCCAAGCTGAGAAAAGCCCAAGAGAAGGCTGAGGCTGCAAGACCCTACTCCGAGAAACTGAAGGAAGTGGTTACAAGCATCGCATCCTCCTCCAATGAGGTCAGTCATCCGATGCTTATCTCGCGTCCGGTTAAGAAAACAGCTTACCTGATCATTACTTCTGACCGCGGTCTTGCGGGTGGTTATAATGCCAACATTCTTCGTCAAGTCACGCTCACCCTTAAAGAACGTCACTCATCCCAAGATGAGTATGTTCTGTATGTCATCGGAAGAAAGGGACGTGATTACTTCAGACGTCGTGGGCAGGCCATTGAGATGGATGTAACGGATCTATCCGATTCGCCGGCTTTTGCGGATATTAAAACCATTGCGAACCAAACGGTAAATGGATTTGAAGAAGGCAAGTTCGATGAAATTTACATCTGCTATAGCCGTTTTGTAAATGCAATTACTCAAATTCCGACTGTAGAGAAGCTCCTGCCTATGGAAAGACCCGAACAGCAGTCTTCCAGTGCCTCTGCTCAATATGAGTACGAGCCTTCATCGGAAGCTGTATTGGAAGCTCTTCTTCCACGTTATGCAGAAACTTTGATCTACGGCGCACTTTTGAACGGTAAGGCGAGTGAGCTGGGTGCTAAAATGACGGCTATGGGAGCAGCGACGAAGAACGCTTCCAAGCTTATTGGAGAACTTTCTCTTACTTATAACCGAGCACGTCAGGCTGCAATCACGCAAGAAATTACGGAGATTGTTGCCGGAGCCAATGCTCAATCTTAATAGTAATGTATGGAATACTATAATCGAAGGCTAGACGGGACAGGGATTAACATGATCTATTCATGTTGTCTCTAGAACTGATATAGCTTGTAGGAGGGAACTAAAGATGAATAAAGGACGCGTTGTCAGCATTCAGGGTGCGGTCGTTGACGTCGAGTTCGACCGCGGCGGACTCCCTGATATTAATAATGCGATTACGATCAACACAAAGTTAGACAACGGTACTGAGATTAATCTGACGCTCGAAGCTGCGAAGCATCTTGGCGACAATCGTGTACGTTGTATCGCGATGTCTTCCACAGACGGTCTGGTTCGTGGAACGGAAGCGGTCAATACTGGTGAGGCAATCTCCGTACCTGTTGGTGAAGTGACTTTGGGTCGTGTATTTAACGTATTGGGAGATCAAATCGATAATAAAGATGCAATTGAAGCTGCAGCTCTTCGTAACCCGATTCACCGTGAAGCACCTAAATTTGATGAATTGTCTACACAAGCAGAAATGCTTGAGACAGGAATCAAAGTTATCGACTTGCTTGCGCCTTATGCCAAAGGTGGTAAGATCGGTCTCTTCGGTGGTGCCGGTGTAGGTAAGACCGTTACAATTCAGGAGCTTATCAATAACATTGCGCAAGAACACGGTGGTATCTCCGTATTTGCCGGTGTAGGTGAGCGTACGCGTGAAGGTAATGACTTGTACCATGAAATGACGGATTCTGGGGTTATCAGCAAGACGGCGATGGTATTCGGACAGATGAACGAGCCACCAGGCGCACGTCTTCGTGTAGCGTTGACAGGTCTTACGATGGCGGAATATTTCCGTGATCAAGAAGGCAGAGACGTACTTCTCTTCATCGATAACATCTTCCGCTTTACTCAAGCGGGTTCTGAAGTATCCGCTTTGCTCGGCCGTATGCCGTCTGCGGTAGGTTACCAGCCTACACTTGCAACGGAAATGGGTCAATTGCAAGAACGTATCACTTCCACGAAGACAGGCTCCGTTACTTCCATTCAAGCGATCTATGTACCTGCCGATGACTATACGGATCCGGCTCCAGCTACAACGTTTGCTCACTTGGATGCAACGACCAACCTTGAACGTAAAATTTCTGAGATGGGTATCTATCCTGCGGTAGATCCTCTTGCTTCCAGCTCCCGTATTCTTACACCGGATGTTGTGGGTGAAGAGCACTACAATGTGGCACAAGGCGTTAAACGTATCTTGGCTCGTTATAATGAGCTTCAAGACATCATCGCGATCCTGGGTATGGACGAGCTTAGTGAAGAAGATAAAATGCTCGTAGCACGTGCACGTAAAATCCAACGTTTCTTGTCCCAGCCGTTCCACGTAGCAGAAGCATTTAACGGTATTCCGGGTAAGTATGTTCCTGTTAAAGAAACAGTACGCAGCTTTAAAGAAATCCTCGACGGTAAGTACGATCATCTTCCGGAAGCTGCATTCTTGTTCGTGGGTACTATTGAAGAAGCTGTAGAAAAAGCAAAATCAATGGAATAGTTCTTAAGGCTTAGGAACTAATGATCCACACATGAAGTGAACTATCCCTTGCGGGTAGTGTTCAGGAGGGATGACAGTGAGCACCTTTTTATTGGAAATCGTAACTCCGGAGCGACTCATCTATTCTGAACAGGCTGACAGTCTGGTTGTTCGAGGTCTGGAGGGGGAACTGGGTATTTTACCTGGTCACGTTCCCTTCGTGACTCCGTTGCAGATTGCACCTGTAACGATTAAAGCGAATGGTAAAGAACAAAAAATCGCCGTTGCCGGTGGTTTTGTTGAAGTTCGCAAAGAGAAGGTCGTAATTCTGGCTGAAAGTGCGGAGCTGGCTAATGAGATCGACATTGATCGTGCGAGAGCAGCGAAAGAGCGAGCAGAAACACGTCTCTCGAGCAATCGGGATCAGTATGATCACCGCCGCGCCGAGCTTGCACTGCAGAAAGCCATGAACCGACTTAAAGTTTCCGGTCAGTAATCAGTGAGATAGAATGAAGCTTGAGATCATTCTAAATATATATGAAGTGAAGAAGGATCTGGGGCATTTATATATCCCAGATCCTTCTTTTATTTTGATATTATTTCCGAGGAAATGACAGAGAATTACCCGGACAAACAGGAAATGTGTCTGAAAGAGAACAATTTTGACGAAGGTGACTTATATTGGCAGTCAGATATGATGTTTGGCATGTTGACAAGGGGGCGTCTACCGACTATGATTTCTCAGTGTGTGATTTTCTGATGTTATGATAAAGGCGGAGGGTAGGATATGGATCAATTGGTGAACGACCAGCTTAATCAAGCTGTTAGTGTGAATGGTCTGGTAGCGATGATCGTTTCACTCGCCTGTGTTGCGTTAGCCTGGTGGTCATTACAGCATTTGAAATTGGACTTATTCGTTCGTCACCCGCAGAGTCCCCAAGCTAGGATGCTGCAGCTGTTAATCGCAATTGTACTTGGTCATTTCGTGTCTGAGTTCATACTGAAGTATTTGAATTGGACTCAAATGCTGAAATATCTATTCTAGTGAATTTACATAAATTCACTTGTCAGAATCAATTTCATATATAGAAAAAATAAATCATTTTGATCTATATAGACTTGATTAAGCAGCTAAAGTTATTATGAAATTGATTCAACCCTGTGAGATTTTTCTCGAATGTGCTGGATAGCTAGATATCGATTGGGCGTTATCATGAAGCAAGGTGAAGAATAAATTTATAAAAATCTTGTTTTAAAGATATATAAAGCTGGTTAATCTCTGTTAGGCAAGAACAACACGGCTTTTGTCGAATAACATCATCTTTTTATGTGAACAATGAAAGTAATGAACGTCCCTCTAAAAGAGGGTCAAACGAGGCTTAAAGGAAGCCAAAGCTAGAATATTTTGTCTTATACGAAAAAATGCTTGTCTCCTTTATTTATCAGGTGTTATGATGGAATTTAGGGGATTAGCGATTGACTCGCTTTTTCTTCGATTTGTAGTTTAGTTACGACAAAATTATTCTAATAACAATGAAAACGATTCTTTTCTGAAGAAAGACATCTTGACGAACATTCAATAATGATGTCGAAAATGATGTCGAATTTTCCGATTCATTCGGGCAGCAACGGATGATCTGTTTTACAGGATCTAAGATTGTAAGCAGAAAAGGGAAAAAAACGCGCGGAGGGAACCATGATGAGCAAATTTATCGTCCGCGGAGGCAAGAGATTGACCGGAAGTGTCAAAGTCAGCGGCGCTAAAAATTCAGTTCTTCCGATCATCGCCGCCTCTCTCTTAGGGGAAGAAGGAGTAAGCACAATTATTGATGCGCCTCCTCTCGACGATGTGATGACTATTAACAAAGTACTGGAATCGTTAGGAGCGGAAGTACAATACCAGGATGAGGTAATTACCGTAAATGCAACGAAACTAACTTCGTGCGAGGCCCCTTACGAATGGGTTACCAAAATGCGGGCTTCCTTTTTGGTTATGGGTCCTTTGCTAACTCGGATGGGTTATACAAAAATATCTTTACCAGGCGGATGCGCCATTGGTACTCGCCCGATTGACCAGCATCTCAAAGGGTTTGAAGCCATGGGTGCCGAAATCAGCCTTGGTCAAGGTTATATAGAAGCACGTTCTAACGGCAAGCTGCGCGGAGCTAAGATATATCTGGACGTAGCCAGTGTTGGAGCGACAGAGAATATTATGATGGCTGCTACACTTGCTGAAGGAACAACGACGATTGAGAATGCGGCAAAAGAGCCTGAAATCGTCGATCTTGCTAACTACTTAAATGGAATGGGAGCTAAAGTCCGCGGAGCGGGAACTGGTGTCATTCGTATTGATGGAGTTGACAAACTTCACGGCGTGAAGCACACCGTTATTCCTGACCGGATTGAAGCGGGTACTTATATGGCGGCAGCTGCCATTACAGGCGGCGACGTTTATGTCGAGGGAGCGATCTCGGATCACCTCGGTCCTGTCATTTCCAAGATGGAAGAAATGGGCGTAACCATTATTCCTGATGAGAATGGCGTACGTGTTATTGCGGACGGCCCTCTCAAAGCTGTTGATGTCAAAACCTTACCATACCCAGGCTTCCCTACAGATATGCAGTCGCAAATGATGGCGCTCTTGCTTAAATCGGAAGGAACAAGTGTTGTAACGGAAACGGTATTTGAGAATCGCTTTATGCATGTGGATGAGTTTAATCTGATGAATGCCGAAATTAAAGTAGAAGGTCGTTCTTCTATTATTACTGGCGGTGCGAAGCTGACCGGAGCCAAAGTCACATCAACGGACCTGCGTGCAGGGGCTGCTCTGATCTTGGCTGGCTTAATTGCTGACGGTACGACAGAAGTCGGCGGTGTACATCATATCGATCGAGGATATGTTCATTTGGCTGAGAAGCTGAATGGCCTTGGTGCTGATATCTACCGCATTTCTGTGGAAGAGCCGAAGCTGGAGAACAAGGCTAGCGAGAAGAAGGCTGAAGAAACACCTCTTTTCAAAGTTCAATCCAGTTTAGCTTAAAGAAGGTACAAATATAAGCAACAGTGTGTTCGAACAGAGAACCAGGCTCCTCGTGGCCTTGGTTCTTTTTTTATATCGATGGATTAATGCATAGTTAAACGCCGCGGCATTCTACGAAATAGCTAGTATACGACTGTGAGTGTGTTGTTTTGTAACTACTATTAGTAGCTGCTTCTAGTATGAAGGAGTAATAGATGTCCTGTATTGAGTGTTTGAGGATATACATAATAATGGGCATGTATGCATGTTTACGGTTCAGTTCATGCTGTAATTCCATTCTATAAATACCTGCTAGTATCTTCATTTCGATTCTCTTATTTAGTTCTATCAGATGGTGGGGACTCATAAGTATAGCCTATGAAGTCTCTACGAGCCTTGTAATTGACATATTGACAGGCAAATAGAACGGAGGGAACTCGAAGATGAGCGAGACACGCAGCAATGAATCATATAAGAGAGAAGGAGTACGCACCTATCGAAGAAGCCGGATCGTCCGAATCCCATGGCCGGCTAGGCATGCTGTAGATTCCATCTCTATTGCACTGGAAGAGGCGGAATCTAGTCCGTACTTCATCTCAAAAAAGAAGCCGAAGGAACCTGACCACGATGCAGCTGAGTCTACATTAATAGATAGCAAAATAAAACAAAAACCCGTCGAGCTTGAATCCGCTGAGAAGCATGCAGATCATAATAAGTCAGGGAGTGCGCGGACAGCCTCTGTCAGGCATAAGCTGCCTGAAGTATTTTTCTTCGGTGCGACAAGCAAATCCTCGGCAGAATCGGAGTCGGGGCCGGGGGCGCAGCCGGATCGTTCGCCGGCTGCTCACGGAGAGGACGGGCCGGCTCCCGCCACGGCCCGTTATGTCTGGCGCCGCGGCAGCAGCCCGTGGCGCCCCCCTCGGCGGCGCTTCGCACCTGCCGCCGGCCTCGCGGGGCTGGCCCTCACTGCACTGCTGATTCCAGCAGTGCTCGCATGGCCCCGCGAGGGAACTCCGCCGCAGCCCGCGCCAGCGGCGGTAGAGACCGCGCCAGCGGCGGTAGAGACCGCGCCTCCCGCCGCCGGCAAAGGCACCGGCGGGAAGGCGCCGCAGGAGGCAGCAGCTCCGCCCGCTGCCTCTCTGCCGGATACACCTGGACCGGCCGTTACGCAGCCGGCCCAGGTGTATCCGGAACCCATGGTGCGCGTCTACCTGGCGGAGACGGGCACCATTGATACGGTGACGCTGGAGCATTACGTCACCGGGGTACTGGCGGCCGAAATGCCTTCGGACTTCGGCCTCGAGGCACTGAAGGCGCAGGCCATTGCAGCGCGCACCTATATCGTGAAGCGTCTCGCCACAGGCGATGCCAGCGGGGTTCCTGTCAGCGGAGCCGATGTCACGGACACGGTGGATCATCAGGTCTATCATCCGTACGGCAGTCTTGAAGACAAGTGGGCCGAGCTTGGTAAGCAGCAGGAATGGGTGAAGCTGGAGCAGGCTGTCCGGGAGAGCAAGGATACGATTATGACATACAAAGGAGAACCGATTACCGCTTCCTTCTTCTCCACTAGCAATGGGTATACGGAGAACTCCGAGGAGGTGTGGCAGGAGGAGGTTCCTTACCTTAGAAGCGTGGCCAGTCCATGGGATGCCAAGATCGCGCCTGGATTTCAAGAGAGTGTGACGATGTCGCGTGTGGAATTTATGAATAAGCTGAATGTGATACCGGATCCGGTGCCTGTGTCTACCAATAATGCAGGAGCGAAGCCTTTTATCGAAGTGATCTCCAAGACCGAGGGGAATCGGATCAAAGAGATTCGGGTCGGCAGCAAGATTTTCTCCGGACAAGATATAAGAGAGCTGCTGGGGCTCAGGTCTAGTGAATTCAACTGGTCTACCAAAGGAAGCAATATTACGATTACGACGATAGGATATGGACATGGCGTAGGCATGAGCCAGTGGGGGGCAAACGGCATGGCACTGGAAGGATATACGGCAACAGAGATTCTTAAACACTATTATACTGGGATATCGTTCGGACGAGCCTCCGAGCTCTTATATAAAGAGAAATCCTGAACTCTCAAAAAATTTCATAAATATTTTAATAGGCGAGTATAAAAGAGTTGCGCTCGGTAACACTTGTTACTGAGGTGATAGAATATGAATGAACAAAACAAAAATCAAAACCAAGAAGATGCTCCAAAATCCAATCAAGGAGCACAAAGTTCGCAACCTTCATCCTGGAAAAAGCTGTTGTCCAAAAGGTGGGTATACCCGGCAGCTTACATTGCCGCAGCAGCTATTATACTAACTTTAGTGTGGGTCTACCAGGACACAACCAGACAATCTCTAGTGAATGAGACCGTAAACAGCGAGGTTTCAGAAACAGGAGAATCTGTTCCTACGACTGAAGTGAATGTGGAAGAAGAGCCTGCTAGCAGTGGTGAAGGAGAAGGTACAGCCGAGAATCTCGCATGGCCGGTTGCAAGCGCAGCAGATGTTAGTGTCGTAAAACCTTTCTATAATTCAGAAGGGACAAGTGATGAAAAAGCAAGTGCATTGCTAGAGTATGACCAAACGTTTTTTGCTAATGTCGGTATTGACCTTGCAAGAGCAGACGATCAGGCTTTTGAAGTAAAAGCAGCACTCAGCGGTACCGTAACTCGTGTAGAAACACATCCGGTCAACGGAATGGTTGTTGAAATTACGCATGACAATGATTTGAAGACTGTATATCAAAGCTTGTCCAATGTTACAGTGAAACAGGATGACAAGGTAAAACAAGGTGACACCATCGCCTCATCAGGAACCAGCGAGCTGGAGAAGGATCTGGGCAACCACGTTCACTTTGAAGTATACGAAGCAGGGAAACCGGTTAATCCAGAACAGTACCTGCCACAAAAATAATAAAAGAAGAGTATCTTTATAAGCAGCGGGGAAACCCGCTGTTTTTTCTTTTTTGCCGCTTAAATCGCGGAATTGGACAAACCTGTGGATAATGAAAATGAAAATAAATCAATCCAACGAAGCTTGTCACCCTTTGAAACCGTGAATATCTAGGCACGCCCCTCATATAATGTACCAAACTATCCACAGTAGGGAGGCGGGAGCGTGCACGATTACATCAAGGAACGGACCATTAAGATTGGACGCTGCATCGTTGAGACGAGGCATACGGTCCGGACGATCGCCAAAGAATTTGGCGTTTCAAAGAGCACGGTGCATAAGGATTTGACCGAACGGCTGCCGGAAATCAACCCTGATCTTGCCGATCAGGTAAAGCACATTCTTGAGTATCATAAATCCATCCGTCATTTGCGGGGAGGAGAGGCCACCAAGATCAAATATAAGAAATCGAGCGGCAAAAAACGGGAGGTGTTCGCCTCCGGCAAATCTTGAGATTGCCCTGCCTAAGATAGGACCAGAAGCATACAAATGCATTGAATACCTCCCCTGAAGTATGATATGTTAAAAGATGGGATTACGTCGAAATATGACTAGTATACTATTGAACTTTCACATAAAGTTGCTGTCTTTTGTCGAACAATAGCTATATGAGGAATTAAGCATTCATTTGAGTCATTCGAGTGATGCAAGATTCGATATGCAACAAACAACGTATTTTCATGAGGATTTTGCATAAATCCATTTGCCAGCCATTCACATTATGCAAAATCCTGGACCTATAAAATATCACTTTGGGGGCTCTTTTATATGTTAAGCAAGGATATCGGCATTGATCTTGGCACAGCTAATGTGCTTATTCACGTGAAAGGAAGCGGAGTTGTGCTTGACGAGCCTTCTGTCGTTACGATTGAGAGCGGGTCCAAGAGAGTCCTCGCCGTTGGAGAAGAAGCAAGACGCATGGTAGGACGCACACCTGGAAATATCGTGGCCATCAGACCTTTACGTGACGGGGTTATTGCTGATTTTGACATTACGGAAATAATGCTTAAATATTTCATTAATCGGGTTGGCGGCAAGAATTGGTACAGCCGTCCCCGTATTTTAATATGTGCACCGACCAATATCACTTCTGTGGAGCAGAAGGCTATTCGCGAAGCGGCTGAACGCAGTGGTGCGAAGGAAGTGTTTCTGGAGGAGGAGCCCAAAGCAGCGGCGATCGGCGCAGGCATGAATATCTATGAACCGAGCGGGAATATGGTCGTTGATATCGGCGGGGGAACAACCGATGTTGCTGTGCTGTCGATGGGTGAGATCGTTACATCTTCTTCTATTAAGATGGCGGGAGATAAGTTTGATGAAGCTATACTGAAGTATATCAAAAATAAGTACAAGCTCCTGATCGGAGAGCGGACGGCAGAGCATATTAAGATGATGATCGGTACGGTACATCCGAATGGTGAGCAGGCTGAACTCGATATTCGCGGACGGGACATGGTCAGCGGCTTGCCGAAGACTATTATGGTCACATCAGATGAGGTTCAGGAGGCGTTGTCCGACCCTGTTGAATCGATTGTAGCCTCTGCCAAATTTGTACTGGAGCAGACACCGCCTGAACTGGCTGCCGACATCATTGATCGTGGAGTGATTTTGACCGGTGGAGGTGCACTGCTCAAAGGATTGGACGAGCTGCTCGCGGAAGAGCTCCGAGTTCCGGTTCTGGTGGCTGAAGATCCAATGCACTGCGTCGTGAAGGGGACGGGCCTGATGCTCAATCATTTGGATCGTTCCCTTAAGAAAAAGTTCTAATCTGCCGATATAGCAAGAAGCAGTACATATATACATGAAGCAAATTTTGGACTTATGCTTATGAAGCTTTGATTTAATATAGAGAACATTTAAATGAAGGAGGAGTAAGGTTGATTCGTGGTCTTTATACGGCGGCAGCCGGAATGGTAGCCCAGCAGCGCAGACATGATACCGTAACGCAAAATATCGCAAATTTGAATACTACAGGATACAAGCAGGTGGAGAGTGTTACTCGTTCTTTTCCTGAAATGCTCCTGGAGCGGACGGGGGATGCTTCTTCACCTGGCAATAAGAAGGTGGGTCTGCTCAACACAGGAGTATATGCGGAGGAGAGCTTGTATTCGAATATCCAGGGAGCGCTCACACCAACGGAGAACAATATGGATTTTGCGCTGTATTCCGATCTGAGTGTTATTGACCCGAATACAGGCCAGGCCGTGCCTTTTGATGCTTCAGGTAAATATATAAGCAACAACGGCAGCGTCATCTATCAGCCGCAGGCTTTTTTCACCGTTCAGGACAGTGAAGGCAATGTTAAATATACACGAAATGGTGAATTCAGTGTGGATGCAGAAGGCAGGCTTCTCAGTGCAACCGGCTACGAAGTGCTGTCAGATAATGGCGAGCCGATTGTGTTGACAGGATCCGTAAATCAATTTAAAGTGGACGAGCAAGGGCGTCTGGTGAATGCCGTTAACGGTACCCCTACTGGGCTTAATCTAGGTATTTCCATTATTGATCAGCCTCACCAGCTTGTCAGAGAAGGCAATGGTAATTTTGTACTGGATCCTTCAGGTGAAGGGACGGCTAGGCTGCTGGCAGATGGGGATAATGTACAAGTTCAGCAAGGATTTCTAGAGCAGTCTACGGTTGATGCGTCTCAGTCTATGGTTGACATGATGGCGGCGCTGCGACTGTACGAAGCGAATCAGAAGGTAATTCAATTCTATGATAAGAGTCTTGAAAAGGCTGTAAATGAGATTGGCCGTGTCTAAATGGTGATATGGCTGCAGGCAGTACATATCTCTTAAGTTTGGGGGGATAATTTATGAATAATTCGATGATTAGTGCACTCGTCTCTATGCAGAGCCTCCAGCAGCGCTTGAATGTGATTGCCGATAATGTTGCGAATGTGGATACGGTTGGATATAAGAGCAAGCAGGCTTCTTTTGAGGATGTGCTGACAACCTTTCAACAGCAGGCTTCACCGCTGGGTCGGGATGGCCGTGCTACTCCGCTGGGATTCACGCAAGGCTACGGCATTCAGATGGTTTCACTTGCACAGGATATGACGCAGGGTGAGATGAATGCAACAGGCAATCCGACCGATTTGGCTATAGAAGGCAACGCACTGTTCGCTGTTGAAGTGAACGGAGAGAAGGCCTGGACCCGGGCAGGGAATTTTCAATTTGTTCCCGATCCGGCAGATAACGAGCGGATGAGACTTGTTACCTCAGAAGGTTACACTGTACTCGGCAGAAACGGAGAAGGAATTACCGCCCCGGTGAATTCATCTGCTGCTGTGGATGCAAGCGGGAATTTGCTGGTTCGTATAGGTAACTCGCCTAACGCAGCGATTGCAGGTCAGCTGCAGTTTGTAGAACCGATGAGACCGGAGGGTCTCTCTGCGAGTGTGGACAACCTCTATACACTCACACCAGGTGCAACGGAAGCAGAAGTCTTCGGAGAGAATGCAGCAGCACGTATTCCTGGCAGCAGCTCCATTCGTTCTGGGTACCTGGAGACTTCGAATGTCGATCTGACCGCGGAGATGACCAAGATGCTGGAGGTACAGCGCACATACCAGCTGGCTGCGCGTGCCCTCAGCTCCAGCGATACAATGTTGAATCTCGCGAATAATATGAGGGCATAGGTGAACGTAATGACTCAAGAAGATACAGCAGTGGTGAAGAAGAAGGGACCTGCGAAGAAGGTCCTGCGCTGGTTGCTCATCCCAATGCTGCTCATTCTGGCACTTGTCGGCGGTATGGTTGCGGGTTATGTAGTCGTTGGCGGGCAGGATATTGGCTCCGCTTTTGATTATCGAACCTGGAAGCATATTTTTGATTTGGTATTTGCACCATAGACGGTTAAACATTTAAAATACGAGAAGCTCCTGGATTAGCAGGAGTTTTCTTTTTGTTCCCGAAAAATGTATAATGATGGGGGACTTTGTGCGTAAAAGCAAGTGCTCAATATGACAACAACAAAAAAGGGCTTCTCTTAGGAGAAACCCCTTATCTTAACCTTCACTACTGCAGATGATGAAGGATAAGAATAGTTTAGACGAAAAGCTGAGATGTTATGCATAGAATGGAAGGAGATTTACCAAGAATGCTGGATATTAATCAAATTCAAGAGATTATCCCACACCGTCCTCCGTTTTTGCTGGTGGACAAGATCGTGGAGATGGAAGAGGGCAAGCGTGCGGTCGGCATCAAGAATGTGACCATGAACGAACCGTTTTTTACAGGCCACTTTCCTGGTTATCCGGTGATGCCAGGTGTGCTGATTACGGAAGCACTGGCTCAGGTCGGAGCAGTTGCGATTCTAAATGTTGAAGCTAACAAAGGGAAGATCGGATTTCTGGCTGGACTGGATAACTTCCGGTTCCGCGGACAAGTTGTGCCCGGCGATACACTTGAGCTTGAGGTGGAGATTACACGTCTGAAGGGCTCCATTGGTAAAGGAAAAGCAACGGCTCGCGTTGAAGGCAAAGTGGTTGCCGAAGGCGAAATCATGTTTGCGTTATCAGATCCTAGGTAATTTGGTTAATGATTATATAGTAATAGCAGCTCTAATGGTTGTACTTACTGGATAAACACATAGAGAAAAATAATGATCATGGCCGGAGGGAGAAATGATGGTAATGTTAAGTGAAACAGCAGAACGCAGTTTGAATCAATGGCTTGCGGATCCTTCAATTGACGAGGAGACGAAGCAGGAGCTTAAAGCTCTATCGAATGACTATAAAGAATTGGAGGACCGCTTCTACCGAGAGCTGGAATTTGGTACAGGGGGTCTCCGTGGTGTAATTGGAGCAGGAAGCAACCGCATGAACCGTTATACGGTCGGTAAAGCGACGCAAGGATTTGCCAAATATATTCTTGAGCAGCATCAAGGTGAAGGAATGCCTTCTGTTGTCATCGCACATGATTCACGTCACTTTTCACCTGAATTTGCCCTGGAGGCTGCGTTGGTGCTTGCGGCGAATGGAGTTGTAGCTAAATTGTATCCATCACTGCGCTCTACGCCGCAGCTGTCTTTTAGTGTAAGACATCTTGCTGCAACTGGCGGTATTGTCATTACAGCGAGCCACAATCCACCGGAATATAACGGTTACAAAGTATACAATAACTCAGGTGGACAGCTGATACCGGATGAGGCGGAACGTGTCATTAGCTACATACAGGAGATTTCATCACTGACTGAAGTGAAGAAATTGACTCAGGCTGAAGCCGAAGCTGAAGGGTTGCTGGTATGGCTTGGCGAAGCGGAGGATGAAGCTTTTATTGAAACGGTTGCTTCCGTGAGCTTGAACCGAGAACATATCGACTCTGAATACGCTAAGGATTTCAACATTGTATTCACACCGCTGCATGGGACAGGCCATCTTCCTGTTCGCCAAGTGCTTGAGCGGATCGGGTTTACGAACCTGCATGTTGTACCTGAGCAGGCTGAGCCGGATGCCGAGTTCTCTACGGTGAAATCTCCAAACCCGGAGGAGCGTGAAGCCTTCACCCTGGCAATCAAGCTTGGAGAACAAGTAGGAGCGGATATTCTGATCGGTACTGACCCCGATGCAGACCGGATGGGAGCAGTCGTGAAGGATAAGAACGGCAAATACTTTGTACTATCCGGTAATCAATCCGGCGCGATTATGACCCATTACCTGCTCAGTCAGATGAAGGAGCGGGGAGAGCTGCCTTCGAACGGTGCGGTTGTCAAGACGATCGTCACGAGTGAGATGGGGGCAGTGATTGCTGAGCATTACGGCGCAGAAGTGTTCAACACGCTGACCGGATTCAAATATATCGGTGAGAAGATGGATGTTTTTGAAGCGACGGGCAGCCACACGTATCTGTTCGGCTATGAAGAGAGCTACGGCTATCTTGCTGGCAATTATGCCAGAGACAAGGATGCAGTCCTTGCAGCGATGCTGATCTGTGAAGCGGCGGCTTATTATAAAGCACAAGGCAAGACGCTTTATGATGTGCTGCAGGAGCTGTATGAACAGTTCGGCTACTTCCTTGAAGCACTGCAATCCAGAACCTTGAAAGGTAAAGACGGTGTAGCGCAAATTCAGTCCAAAATGACCGATTGGCGTACTTCCGCGCCTGATCAGGTTGCAGGCATCAGAGTGGCAGAGATGCAGGATTACTCCAAGGGCCTTAACGGTCTGCCAAAAGAAAATGTACTGAAATTCATCCTTGAGGATGGATCCTGGTTCTGTCTTCGTCCATCAGGGACGGAGCCGAAAATTAAGGTTTATTTTGCGGTACAGGGGACTTCTGGCGAAGATGCACAAGCACGGATTGATCGTTTGATGGAAGCCGTAATGGCACGTGTGGATGCATAAGGTCAAGGAGTTAACATAAGCTTCACTTTAATTGTAGAGAGCCTTTCCGCACCGTTACGGGTTGTTTGGCGGAAAGGCTCTTCCTATGTCAACAGGTTGTAAGTTTGGATGAGAAGGAGAATTTTTTGGTTCCTTAGGGTATGATATGGAATGTATAAAATGAAGAGGCTATTCTACACCTTATACACTTATTACCCCTTAATGTAACGATATAGCCTGCGGACATAGAAATTTTTTATTTTTTATTTTCTCCATCGAATCAATTTTATCGTTTTGATGAGTTATGAATTTGATTTCATCTGAATCCATTCTTTAATTTCTTACCGTCTCATTACATTATCTTTAATTTATTTTGTTTAGGAGGTACTTTTTGTGCGTCAAAAATGGCAGTATTGGAACACAGTATCCCGCAAATGGCTCTGGATCCTCGTTATCATCGGACTCATCGCCTCAATTCCCATCATTGCGGATCGTGTGAAGACAGAGTCGAGCTCGAAGAACGTGGAGCTTGCATTTGATTATCGGGATCTTGTTGAAGTAGCAGCTTATCAGGTACATCCACAGGATTTTATTGACCAGAAGTTGACTGAGCTGAAGGATGCTGGCGTCATCACGATGGCCGTGTACGAGAGCACACTGGAAGAATTCCGCAAGTCAGAGAGAATCACCATCCTTGACAGCGTACAAGCGGCCAACTTAACGGGCCAAATTCCACCGGTCAATGAGAACTATACGTATATTCTCTTCACATCGGATGATAGCCGGGAAGCATTGTCTCCGATTATCGAAGATACCTTCGAAAGACTCGAAATTCCAGTGAATCAATGGACCTATCTGAATGGGCGAGGTCTGGTTCTCCAGACACCGCCTGAAAATGCGAAGCTGAAACCGATGGCTCCAGACCCGATTGCGATGGCTGATCTCCATGAGCGCGGCTTTAACATCATGCCTCGTCTGGGAGATGCACTGCCGTATGACCAAGAAGCAGCTGCTGCCATGATGGAAACTTTCGAGCAATATGGTGTATCGCGGATTTTATTTGATGGCGATAAAGTAAAGGGTTATAACGATAACGAAGATATGAAGAGTCTGTCTGCCTTCGCAGAATTGATGAACGAGCATAGCATTGGGCTTGCTGCAATTGAGAATCTGAAGAAGCCCCAAAGCGGCTTCAGTACTCTTGCTTACCTGACGGATTATAATGTCACTCGTCTATATTCACTCAGTGAGTCAGATGCGAATCTGGATGTGAAGGTGATCTCAGATCGATTCGCACTCGCAACGAAGGATCGGAACATCCGAATGCTGTATCTGAATGCCGCTCCGGCAAGGAGTGTGCTTACCGCCCAAGTAACGGATCCTTTGGACAACCTTATTGATGCATTAGGAGCAGAAGGAAATGCGATTCAGCGAATGGAGGACAATGGATTTGTGATGGGCAAGGCAGAGCCATTTGATGTTGCAGAAACTGGGGGCGAGCGATACTTTAAGGCCGTCGTCGTTGTCGGCAGCGTGGCGATGATTGCGCTGATGATATCCTACTTTATTCCGTTCCTGACCCTGCCGGCATTTGTTCTCGGGCTGATTGGAAGTGCTGGATTATTCCTGCTGCGACCAACACTGCTTGAACAAGCCTTAGCGTTGCTCGCAGCCATTAGTGCACCAACCGTTGCGATGATATTGGCCGTTAGAAAGATCAATGCTGCACAGGCGAGAACGCCTGACTTGTCTGTGAAGAGCCGGATATCGAAGAGCATCCTGCTGTATGTATGGACATCCATTCTGTCCTTTGTTGGCGTTCCGTTTATGATTGCACTGCTTAACAACATTACGTATTCTTTGGTCATTGATCAATTTAGAGGCGTAAGCTTACTGTATTCCGGACCTGTTCTGCTCGTTGCAATCTATGTATTTTTCTACCTGAAGTCGATGTCAGTTGCTACAATTCGCCAATTGCTGAACCGGCCGATCACGATTTTGATGATAGTGGCAGTGGGTATTGTCGGTGTGGTAGGCTATTATTATATGACTCGAACTGGGAACGCCGGAACGGTACTGCCGTTTGAAGCACAGCTGCGTACTTTCCTTGAGAATACGTTCGGGGTACGTCCGCGGAACAAGGAATTCCTGCTGGGCCATCCGATGTTCGTTGCAGGAGCATTTATTGCTCTTAAATATCGTCATGGGATTTACTTGCTAATCATTGCAGCCATTGCACAGCTATCTATGGTGGGGACGTTCGCTCACATTCATACACCAGTACATCTGTCGCTTATTCGTGGATTGATTGGCCTCGGACTGGGTCTGATTGTTGGACTGATTGCAATACTGGTGTGGCAAGTTCTGGAGGGATGTTGGAAAAAATGGTCACCAATACTACTAAGAAAATAGTTATCTCAGGTTATTACGGCTTTCGAAACAGTGGGGATGAAGCGGTACTTAAGTCGATTCTTACTGCGATGGAAGAACAAAGCCAGCGTACGTCGATTGAGGTTGAGCCTATCGTCTTATCAAGCGATCCTGAATGGACTCAGCAGACGTATGGTGTTAGAGCTGTACATCGGATGAAGCTTGGAGAAGTTCGGCGCGCCATCAAGGAGAGCGACGGTCTGATCAGCGGAGGCGGCAGCTTGCTGCAGGATGCAACCGGCTGGAAGTCCATTCCTTATTACTTAGGCATTCTTAAGCTGGCACAGAATATGAAGAAGCCGACGTTTATTTATGCGCAGGGCGTAGGGCCTGTACACCGGAAGATTTTTCACCCGATGATCCGTGGTGTCTTCAGACACTGTGAATATATCTCTGTACGTGACGAGGATTCGGCCAAGCTTATTCAGAGCTGCGGAATTCAGTGGAATGATGTCAAAGTCGTGCCTGACCCCGTGATGGGTCTGCCACTGCCGGATGAATCCAAGATGAAGAAGGCGGCTGCATATGGCGGAGGAAGCGCAAGAAGAACGACACCGAGTCAGGAAGAGGAAGATCTTCCTGTGATCGGGGTATCGGTTCGTTTCTGGGACAAGGAGAGAAGAGAGCTTGATGCCATCGGCGAAGGACTCAAGAAGCTGGCGGAGCAGCGCAAGGTTCATATCCGGCTGCTTCCGTTCCATCTTCCTTCGGATGAGGAAGCCTCCGCTTATGTGAAGAATAAGATCGGACATTTGAATGGGACAGGCAGCAAGGTGAGTACCTGCTCTCAGCAGACTGATCCGCAGCTGATGCTGCTGGAGGTATCCCGCTGCAAGCTCGTCCTCGGGATGCGTCTGCACAGTCTGATTTACGCTGCATCACAGCGGGTACCACTCGTAGGTGTATCTTATGATCCCAAGATTGATGCATTTCTGCAGCGGCTGAACAGTGAGCCTGTCGGCAACACCGATTCGCTGGATGCAGACAAGCTGCTTGCTACACTTAATGACATGCTGGATTCCCATGCAGAATGGCTTGCTGACAAGGAAGAGGCAATTGCTGCCCTGAAAGAGCAAGCTCAAGAGCCAGCAGCTCACATTCTAAAATTTATTAGCGGCAAAGGATGATTGAACGTCATGACAGAGCGTAAGGAAGAGGTGCCGGTGGGCCCAACAGATAGTACACAGTCAAGCGGACGAACCGCACTGACGGCATCAACAACACCAACAGCGCCAACAGCAAGTACTGTGCATACAGCAGTAACCGAGCCAAACGCACGCACCGTGCCAACGGTACCGATCTTTGGCATTCCGTTTTCGCGTATGAATATGAAGGACACCGTGGCTTATTTGACTGAAGCGATTGGGGCGGGCAAGCCGCATCAGATTATTACTGGAAATCCGATTATGGTCATGACTGCACTGAATGATCCGAAATATATGAACATTATGAAATCCGCTGAACTGGTCGTACCAGATGGTACCGGCGTGGTTTGGGCAGCTGAATATTGCGGTGTTCCTGTAGCAGAGCGTGTTGCTGGATTTGATCTGTTACATGAACTCATGCATGTTGGTGAATCCTATCAGTGGAGAGTGTATTTGCTCGGTTCTACAGGAGAAGTGATTCAAGAGACAGCAAGCAGGTTACAAAAGCAATATCCTGGCATTGTGGTGTGCGGATATCGCGATGGCTTCTTCGGTGAGTCCGAAGATCCGGAAGTCATTGAGCAGATTCGCGCAGCCAATCCCCATCTGCTGTTTGTAGCAAGGGGTGCAGATACCCAGGAGCCATGGATCGGTAAATATAAGGAGCAGCTTGGCGTTCCACTGATGATGGGCGTGGGGGGCAGCTTCGATATTATCTCTGGCAGATCCAAGCGTGCCCCGGTCGTATTCCAGAAGCTGAGAGCGGAATGGCTGTACCGTCTGCTCAAGGAACCGAAGCGTGCGAAGCGAATGCTTGCCTTACCACAGTTCGTATTGAAAGTGAAAAGAGAGAAAGAAAACGTGACAAAAACAGTGTAAATACAGGAAGATCTGTTAAAAACAATGATTTTTGCTAGAAAAAAAGAATAGTAATTCAGAGGTCAAGAGAGTATAATGCTTTTCAGTTGGGTCATGAACAGATTCGTACAGGATTCTTTGTTTTTAAAAATTGGGGGTTGAATGAACAAATGTACATGTTCTATATCTTGGGATTTATCGTGGCTCTCGGACTTGCGGTAGGATTGACGCCTCTAGTGAAGAAGTTTGCGGTAAATGTGGGAGCCGTGGACGTGCCTGATGCACGTAAGGTTCATACCAAGATTATGCCTAGACTTGGCGGTCTCGGTATTTTTCTTGCTTTCATGGTCACGATGCTGGCGCTACTTCCGTTTGTTTCGGAATACTTCACTGCAAGAGATTCCCGATTCATCCAAGCTTTTATGATTGGCGGTACGATGATTGCCCTAATCGGTGCGCTCGATGACCGATTTCAATTGTCAGCCAAGGTTAAATTTCTGGCTCAGATTATTACGGCGTGTGTCGTTGTGTTCGGATTTCAGATCCGTATAGATTTTGTAAATATTCCTTTTGTTGATGCTTACTCATCACTTGAACTATGGATTTCGATTCCACTGACGATCTTTTGGATTGTTGGTGTGACGAATGCGATTAACCTGATTGACGGACTCGACGGTCTTGCCGCGGGTGTGTCTGCCATTGCGATTGGAACGATTGCGGTGATGTCCTTTATTATGGGGAATATTACGACTGCACTCATCTGTCTGGTGCTGCTCGGCAGCATTATCGGATTCTTGTTCTTTAACTTCCATCCGGCCAAGATCTTCATGGGAGATACAGGCTCCTTGTTCCTGGGCTTCAGTCTTGCCATGCTCTCGCTTCTTGGTTTTAAACAGATTGCTGTCGTATCCTTGATTACACCGCTGATCATTATCGCTGTACCATTGTCCGATACGCTCTTTGCGATTCTTCGCCGCTTCCTGAACAAGAAGCCGATCTTCGCACCGGATAAAGGCCACTTGCATCACCGTCTGCGTGAGCTTGGATTCAGCCACCGTCAAACGGTGCTAATTATCTACGGTATTGCCGCATTCTTCGGTGTGCTTGCTGTTATCCAGTCTTCTGCAACGATGCATGAGGCGAACTGGGTTACGTTTGTCGTGATCTGTGTCATGATGTTCTTCCTGCAGATCGGTGCAGAGGTCATCGGCTTGATTGACAAAACCAAACGTCCGCTGATCAACTTCTTCATGAAGCTGAGAATGAAGGCGTCCGAGTCTCGCACGAAATCATAAGTGTAATGAACTGCTATTATATAATCTATAATTTAAACCTTTGAACTATTATTAACCAGCCTTGTTCCTATTTAGGGAATAAGGCTTTTTTTGTGGAAACTTCTTCATATTTAACGCAGGCCTTCCGATATAAGAGGTAACTATATTTAAAGGAGAGATTATATGCAGCGCATCAAACGGCCGATGGTATGGCTGCTGTTAGTAACACTTATTGTTTCACTGTTCCCCCCTGGTTTGGTTAATAAGGCAGAGGCAGCAGATAATGTATCTACGAGTTATTTTGCTCCGGATATCGAGACTCTGAAGAATACGGTACAGTTGAAGCTCGAAGGAACGGATAAATTACTGAGTAGAGACAATGCATATAAAGTAACAGAGAAAATGCTGACCGTAACGGGTACCTATACCAAAGTTACAGGCTCTACACTCAGTGCCAGCATTCAGCAATTGACATGGGATCCACTCACTTCAAAGTGGACTCGTGATACTTCCAAAGTAACTCCAGGTACCATCCAGCTTGATTTGGATAGTCCGGATAACCGTTTCACATCTACACTTACGCTGTATCCAGGAATGAATGAAATTACTTTCTCTGGAACGCAAGGCAATATGACTCGGTCAGAGAGCTTCTATGTATTGTTTGACCAGGTTCCATATGTAGAGAGTCTTAGCGTTCTAGGATTGTCTCAACCAGTAACCTTGAATGAGGGAACTCAGGTGGTCATCCCGAGAAAGGATATTACCCTTCAAGGTAAAATTCAAAATGCGACGAGAGCAACGATAGCACTGAATGGCGGATCAGCACTAGCAACCACATTATTGTCAGATGGAACGTTCTACTCTCCGCAACTATCGCTAAATCCTGGACTTAACAATATCGTGCTCGTTATTGAGAATGGTTCAGATCGGATTACGGTGAATCACTCGTTGTATTATTTTGATACTAGCAATCCGATTGTTTCTATGTACTTGGCAGACTCAAGTCTTAATGCAAATAATCTATTAACAGGAACACCGACATGGACAGGAGCGGAAGATACAGCGACTTTGTATGTACAAGCTCTAGTTCCCGATGAAGGCGATGCTGTGAGTAAGTCAATTAAGCTTAATGGTATTGATGTAACTCCGGTGTATTTCTCTTCCCTGTCACTAGACAGCTCAGGCAAGCTGGTCACTGCAGGCAATAGCGATGTTGTCATTCAAGGTGTCGAGGGAGCAACCTCCGCGTACCGACTGATTACTTTTGCAGTTCCGAATTTTCCTTTTCTTGACGATGCAAGTGGAACGACAGCAAAAAGCCAAAGGCACTCGTTAAATATCACCTACGGTTCGACGATGGTGAACAAGGCTGCTAATTTCAATTTCGCTCTAGGAGAAGTCGTAATTAGTCAGCTGTATCATTTGAAAGGCTATACGGTAGGTACGGATAATAAAGCAACGTATTCCAAAGAGAATCTCAACGGAGCAAATGTAGATTCCAGTGATTTCTATATTTCCGTGAAGACGAATTCTCCTGTCACAGACCCTAATGCCTTAGCAGCAAAATACTTACCTGTAGGCAGCAACATGACAATCAGTTATGTGGGGCCAGTGGAAGGATCAACAACAGAGTATATCTATAGAATTTCTGGCTTCCAGAACGGGAATCAAACCGTTCGTTTCCAATATTCCGGCTCCACACAGTACAAGGACGCTGTCATTTCATTTGTCTCCAAGACCTATATTTACGTCTCCAACCTGACCGACGGACAGACGGTGACGATTGATTCGAATCAGACAACGAACCTGCAGGTTTCAGGGGAGTACATCGGGTTTGATCTGAACAGCACGGCTTTCAAAGGAGAAGTGTTTGTAAACGGAACAACTCCAGCTGGTCTTGGAACTTCATGGCTGACGAATGGAAAGTTTAATTTGAATCTTCAAGTCAATGCAGACTCGGGGCCTTTATATTATGGTGAGAACAGGATTGTATTTACCGGGACGGTAGCAGATGATAACAACCAGTACCGGGTTGTAAGAAAAGAAATCCGAGTCTATATTCTGGATGAGAATGTTTCCAACATTGATAAATTCCAGCCGGCTGTAGGCAACAACAGAGTTACTTTCCCGCTGGAATATACAGATAATGAACAATGGGCCAAGATTTTTAACCTGACTCCTGATTTCATTTACAATGGTGGTACCTATACAACGAGTCTCCAAGAGCATGATATCGTTATTCGTGGTAATGGAGCATCCAAGGTGAACTTGAATCTCGGATCACAAAATTTGTTCTCCTTGGATGTTACAGACACAGTAATTAAACAGACTAGTGAGTTTACTTACAATAATAAGACTTATGCATATGAATACTTCGGCAGTTCTGCTGAATTTGTCATTCGTGTACAAAATTTGCCTGCTGAAACGCCTGGAACCTATGTTTATAACCTCGAATTGATTAATAGTACAGGTGCGAAGACAAGTCAGCAGCTCCAGTTGGTCCGTGAGGTTAAGCCTTATCGATTGTTAGCACCACAGCCAACAGTTGATGGAGCCTATGTTGTAAATAAGAACTTTGTTCGTTTTGATATTGAGGCCGAAGGTGCAACTGAAGTATTGATTGATGGCGAACCTGCTGTAAAGAGAACGGATCTGGGTGATGACCGTTTCTTGTATGATTATGTAGGGCTCAAGCAAGACAAAGCGAATGATATTGATATTGAGATCGTACGTGGAAGTACAACACTTGAAGACACCATATCCGTGTATTATACAGGTGCCGTTGCCGTTGATTCCCAATACATGGCTCCTAAAGTAGCTAATAAATACAGTGTATTTAACAAGAGCCTAGAGCTTGAGTTTCCTAAGGGAACCATCATGCAATCTACAGATACAAGAGGAATTAACAAATACTATCCTACAACACAGCTGTTATTCGGTCTCGCTGATCCAAAAGACGGCGTAGTTGAACGTAGAAATGATTATGGCAACATTATTGGTTTCCCTAATAACGGTCTTTCTAATGACGAAACAGGATTACCAGTATGGGATATCCCGGATGAGTACTTCTTGCGTTTCGGAGCTTCTTCTGGAGATAAACAGAACTTTACGACGATTTCTAATGTTTACTGGATCAGTGGAGGTCTAGGGGAACGTGGAACACTAGGTTCTGCTGATTACTTGCCGCCTACGAATGGACTTGCGCCATATTCAATTGAAGGCTTGTATGGTGATCCGACAATTGCAGCTGAACGTGAGGTTACTCCATCACAGCGAGGGGAACTGACACTCACTTATAACAGCAGTGTAGTTGACGAAGTGGGATCCACAATCACGGTATTTAAATATACTTCTGATCGCGAATGGGTAAATGTTGGTGGTATTGTCGATGCGAAGAACCATACCATTACTGTTCCTTTTGATGAGTTCGGATATTATGTGGTTATGAAGCTGAGCCGAAGTTATACAGATATTACGAATCATAACTGGGCTCGTAACGTCCTGAACGCAATGTATTCGAAAGGCTTGATGGAGAATATCCGATTTGATCAGTTTGGTACTGACGATCGCACATCACGCGGTGAATTCGCAACATTGCTCGTTAAGGGTATGAATCTGCCTCTGAACTACGACAATAATCAAACATTCGTGGATCTGGTGCCTGGGGCACGAAGCGAAACATGGGATTATGAGCATATTGAAACAGCAGCAAGAGCAGGAATTGTAACAGGATTAACAGAAGGGGTGTTTGCACCGAGCCAACCTCTGACTCGTGAGCAAGCGGCTGTTATGATCGCCCGTGCAATGAAACTCAAACTAGCTGCTAATGACAGCAAGCTTACGGACAATCTGGCGAAGCTGTACGTAGATTCCGGTAGCATTAACTATTATGCGAAGCCTGCCGTCCTTGCAGTAAACAAAGCAAAAATTATGACAGGGAATGCAATTACGGTTGCTGGCCAGAGCAAGCCGCAGTACAGCTTTAATCCGCAGGGCTTCCTGACGCGTGCAGAAGCAGCTAAAATCGCTGTGGAGCTATTCAAAAAGAGCAACAAACTTTTTCCAAATAATTTAAGTTAAAATCTTCTAACAGAGAAAGAACTGCTCCTCTGAGGCGCAGTTCTTTTCTGTCTATAGGAAGAATCATTCACTAGATTTTGTAATTTAATAGATTATAAGATACAATAGCGTTAAAATACACATTTTGCTAAAGGGTGAAGGTATCTGATGAAAGCAATCTATTCGAAAGCTCAGCTTGGCTACATGAAGGCAAAGACACAGTTTGAGAAACAAGCGGCGATTCTGGAAGTAGAGATTGAGAAGGCACGCAAGACTCAGGAGATCTCGCAGGAAGTTATGGAAGGTCTTGTTATGAAGACTGGATTCCACGATGCATATAATAATTTGATGGCAGCAGAGAATGAACTTATTGAATGGTCCCATGTCACGATCAAGCACGAGAAGACATACCGTGATAACAAGAAACCGATCGAGGATATGTACGAGAATTTGAATACCGATCCAAAACTGCGTGCTCGCATCATCGAGCTGGCAATGAAGATTAAGTAAACCCACTGGATAATTAGATGAAGGTGCCGAAATTCGGCACCTTTTTTATATTTTTATAGTTCAAGTGGTTACGTTGTTATTTCTTCTGAAGGGATTTTCAAATTTTTTTGAATTATCACTTGAATTGAAGGATATTCCAATATTGTTTGTGGTTACATATAACTTAGAGTTACCGCGCTATTCATTATCAATTAATTGGTACCGATATTGTATATTGAAGGATGAATCCCATCATTTTTTAATTAGTGGAAATTTTTTTTCGAAACTTCGCAACTTTTTTGAAACTAATGCGTTTAAGATGTAGAGCCAAAACGATGGAGGATTTAGGAAAGAGATTTGTGGAGAATTTTGTCTATTTATTAGAAAAATTTTCTTTACGTCTTCTAAACCACATTGTATAATACGATAGGTAGGATTAGGAAACTACTCTATTTTTTCTTACCCTGGCTTATATTTACTAGTTTCTGTGATCTATCACAGACATCATTTTATATGGATTTACTTGCTCAACTCTGGAAAGGGGGTGTATCGGCTAATGAGTAACACGGGCAACCCATTTACTAGTACTAGTAATCATAAAGAAAATAATCATGTGATGATTTCTCGAGGAGGAGAAAAAAAGGTTATGAAGAAAATTTTATCCGTGGCTTTGTCTACAGCAATGGCATTCTCCATGTTTGCTTCTGTAGCATTCGGTCAAACTGGTCTTACTGATGTAAACGCGCAATACAACTACTTGAAAGATAAAGGTATCTTCTCTGGATTCCCAGACGGTCAAGCACACCTTGACAGACAAATGACTCGCGCTGAGTTCGCTAAAGTCATCACTAAGACTTTGGGTCTTAAAGAAGTAGAAGGCGTTTACTCCTTCAAAGACAAAAACTACGGTGAGAACCACTGGGCAGCTCCTTATGTAGAAGCAGTTTACGCTGCAGGTATCATGGAAGGCGTTAACTCTACTAAGAAAATCTTCGGAGTTTCTAACCCAGTAACAATTCAAGAAATGGCAACTGTACTTGTACGTGCGCTTGATCTTGAAGTACCAACTGAAACTAACAACTCTGCAACAACATGGGCTAAAGGTTATGTTCAAGCAGCAATCAACGCAGGTCTGGTTGACGCTAACGCTAACTTCCAATCCAACGCAACTCGCGAACTTCTTGTAGGCGCTGCTTACGCAGTTGATCAAGAACTGAGCCTGTCCGTTGAATCCTACACAGTTATCGAAGACGGTAAAGCTGTTGAGTTCAAAATGACTGACGGCGAAACTGTTAAAGTAACTTTGGATACAGCTCTTGAAGCTAACAAAGAAACTGAAGTTAAATTTACTTACCAAGAAAAAGAATTCACTGAGAAAGTTACTTATGTAGTAACTTCAGCAACAAAAGTTGACAAAGTATCTGCTGATAACCTTCGTGAAGTGAAAGTTGCTTTCGATGGTGAAGTAGAAGAAGCTACTGCAACTGACGAAACTAACTACACAATTGATTCTGACACAGGTGTTGATGTAACTGTTAAGAGTGCATCCCTGTCTGCTGATAAGAAAGTAGTAACACTTACTGTAGAATCTTCTGTAAATAAAGGTTTCGACAACCAAAAAGAATACACACTTGACGTAACCAATGTTCGTGCAGCTGGTAAAGTAATTACAGCATCCGATATTGCTTTCACTCCTGTTGATGCTGCTCTTCCAGTAGTTCAATCTGCTGAAGCACTTGGTAACAAAGCGGTTAAATTGACTTTCAGTGAGCCAGTTGTTTCAACTGTTAACTCCAACAACTTCAAAATTGATGGTGCTGCAGTAATCGGAACAACAAATGTATCTGGTAACACTGTGATCTTGAAACTGTACACAGCTCTTTCCAACGCTGAGCATACAATCAACGTTAGTGGAGTCGCAGACTACTCTGGATTGGTGAACACTACAACTGATCACAAATTCACTGTTGTTGAGGATACAGCTGCTCCTACTGTAGCTAATATCGTAAATGCAACTTTCGAATCGGTTACAGTACAATTCAGCGAGCCAGTTGATCCAGCTACTGTATCCGCAGGAAACGTATTCTGGAAACAAGGTAACACTGAAAGAACAGCAGATGGCTTTGAGCAAATCTCTGACACAACTTACAAGTTCAGTTTCAGCGGTGACAACAAATTGATCTACGCTACAAACCTGTTTGTAACTGGAGTACAAGACTACTCTGGAAACACTATCGCGGCTAACACTTCTGTAGCAGTGAACCCAGTTGTAGATCAAACTCGTCCAGAAGTTATAAGTGCTAAACTGTCTGACAAATCAACTACTGAAATCGTAGTTAAATACACTAAAGCTGTAACAACTGCTACAGCAACAGATGAAGATAACTATGTAATTAAAGATGCTGATGGCGATGTTGTTTCTGAATTCAAAGATATCGTACTTAGCGACAACGGAAAAACAGCAACAATTACTCTTTACGAAGGATTGTCCGAAGGTGATAAATATACTCTGACAATTTCCAATGTTGCTGATACAACTACTTTGAACAATGTAATTCTGCCTTACACTGCAGACATTACTGTTGGTAACGTATCTGCACCAACTGTATCAAGTGCAACTTACGCTTCTAACAACCGTGTAATTGTTACATTTGATAAAGCTATGGATCCTTCTTCTGTGAGCAACACAGCTAATTACATGTACTACACTGGTTCCCAATGGAAAGCTATCCCTAGCTCCACTGGAGTTGCATTGTCTTCTGATGCTAAATCGGTAATCTTCACTTTCCCTACAAGTGTAACTGTTGCGAATGAAGTTAAAGAAATTCGCGTTGCAAATGTTAAGAGCGCTGGCGGCGTAACATTGTCTGGATTGACTGATGATGTTGAGGTTGAACAAGCACAAGCACTTCAACTGTCTAGTGCAAAAGCAACTGCAACTAACACAATCAAAGTTGATTTCAACCAAAATCTGCAAAGTGCTTCTGCTAGTGACTTTGTAGTAACAGCTGGCAACCAAAAATTGTCTGTAACTGGAACTTCTATCGATGGTGATGAAGTTATTCTGACACTGGCAAGTGGAAGCAAGCTTGATACAGATGCTACAGTTAACGGTGCTGTTGTTAATGTAGAAGTACTTGCCAACAAAAACCTTGTTACTCCTACAGGTGCTAAATTCGTACCGGCTTCTGGAGATACTGTAGATGTTGATGTTAGCGATGCAATCAAACCTGAAATCACTTCTGTTGACAGATCTGTTGAAGTAGCAGCTGACGGAAGTGTAGCATTGTCTGTATACTTCTCTGAAGATATTGACGCAGATACTCTTGAAGCAGGCGAGATTGATCTTGATGTAGTAGTTGACGACACAGCATTGACAGTTGGCCAATTTGCACTTGAACTTGGCGAAGACAATGAAGTAGTAATCAGAACTTCTGCTGGAACAGTTGAAGCTGGCGACATCATTAAAGTACGCGTTAAAGGTAGCCAATACCTGAAAGATACCGCAGGTAACACAGCTTCCACTACTAGCAGTTACTTCTCTGCTCGTACTACCCAAGCAGTTCAATAATTAAAAGTTGTACATTAAAAGAGAGCCATTTGGCTCTCTTTTTTTATTTTTAAGAAACTTTTCTAACTAAACTCGCGTCTATATAGTAACTTCAAAAAAAGGAAACAATTGGGGGTACAGACGTGGATCATAAACATACTCAAAAAGCCTTACTTTGGATCACTGCTGCCGTTCTTATTATCGGGCAAGGCACTTCCGTAGGCGCTGTGTCCGATAAATCAAACGATTTAACAAGAACGCAGAATACTTCACTTACTCTACAAGATCAAGTAGTACAAGCTCTGCCTATTCATCCTTTAACGTCAACTTTAACTCCATCGCACTTACTGTATAGCGGGCAGGAGCCAAGAGTACAATTGCTTGGAGCAGGCTTGATCAATTCCAATTCCGATCTTAATCAAATCGGAGCCTCGGTTAGTAACTCTAAATCAGACTCAACATCAAAGAATTCCTCAACAAGTAAAAGCTCCAATTCATCATCGGCAAAAAGTGACAAACCCATACATACACTTAATAACCTCAAACCCGTTAAATTAACCTCTAAGAGCACTGTTAAACTTACGGACCTCAATGTACTCACGCAAGAGGATGGCAAGACCCTTACCTACACCCTGACCTATCAGAATGATGACAGCAAGACGTTAATGCTTATTGATTATTGGACCAAAGTGAAGGCCAAAGGCGGTACGTTATATTCTCCGAACCTCATCGCACGCGATCAGGATAAGAAGAGTGTAGCTGCTGGCTCGTCCCTTGCCGTTACCTATATCGTTAAGGTTGGAAAGAACGTAAAAGTCAGCGATCTCCTGTTTCAGATCGTCAAATGGGATTTTAGCAAACCGAACTATGAGAGCCATTTAGGGCATTTTAATGTGCCTGCATCTTATACGTTGTCTACACCTGTCAAACAATCCAAGACCATTCGTCTCAACGATATTCCGATCAAGATTAAAGTATCAAAATTTGAGCTTCATTCCGGCTCGGATTACAACTATGCAGAGGTAAGTGTGAACCTCCATAATACGGGCTACAAACTGCTGGAGAACCCTACAGCAAAATGGATTCTGAGAACAGCTGGAGGCAGTAACTATCCGCTGCTGTTGGATTCGGCAGATGCCACCTTTAGTATTCAGCCACAAGAGAACAAGACATTGAAGCTGCTCTCCAGTATTCCGAAGTCGGTCAAGCTGGCAGGAGCGGAGCTCATTGTAGTGGAAGAGGAAGGTGAAGCCAAGACCGTACTGCCACTCGCTACCTTACAGCTGCCTACGGCGAGTACAACACAGACCGTAGCGACAGCACCTTTTAAACCAAGAGAAATAGCAGTGGAGAATCTAAAGCTTGAAACGACACTGGAA
This sequence comes from Paenibacillus provencensis, assembly GCF_042678545.1. Taxonomy (NCBI): domain Bacteria; kingdom Bacillati; phylum Bacillota; class Bacilli; order Caryophanales; family Paenibacillaceae; genus Paenibacillus; species Paenibacillus provencensis. The sequence continues at coordinate 440,856 of NZ_JBHTKX010000002.1, forward strand.
GCTGCGACCGTCAGTCAAAGTTATAGCAGCAATGATTTATCCTTAACCTTCAAATTCAAGAACATTAGTAAAGAAACCATTACGGTACCCAAATATCAATTCTTATTAAAGAGCGGAAATGGAAACTCATATCCGATTACAACTAAAGCGCTGGAGAATCTATCATTACAGCCGGGTGAAGAGAAGTCGATCAAGCTGGATATTTCGGTGTCCTATGAAGTTGCTCAAGGTGCACTTAAGCTGATCATGAATACTCCTAAATCAGAGGATCCGGAGAGCAAAGCACCAGCTTACAGTTATCCGGCAGGGGTATATATACTTCCTCAGCCATCCTCATTGCAGAATACACTTGGACAAGAGATTACTGTGAAGAATGATAGCGGTACCTATGGTGTGACATGGTCTTCCATTCAACGTTTGCCTTGGACAGACGGGGATCTGCTCTCTGCCAAGCTGACGATTAAGAACACTTCGGTGAAGACCCTTCGTCTTCCAGATCTGCAAGGTGTATATACCATTGATGCAGCTAAGGATGCAAACAGTACTAAGCTGATTAAGAGTCAGGCTGCTTCTTTGCTTGGACCAGGGCAAGCGGTTGATATGTATCTTGTAACGAAGATACCTACATCACTAGATATTGCTCAGCTGCAGGTAGCCCTTGAAGAGAAGGTAGGGGAAGAGTCTACAGAGTGGATTAAGCTGACGAATATTGGGGCCATCCCACAGGTGCCGGAGATTGAGAAGGATGAAGCATATACCTTAACAACGCTAGGGAAAAAAGCAGAGATTAAAACAAGAAAATCCGTCGTCTATCCAGGGACAACGACTGATCTTGTGTATACAGAGCTTGAGATGACCAATATGGAGAATCGTCAGGCGGATCTGTCTCAGCTCAGTGGATACTATATGTCTTCCAGCGGCCTCTATTTCAAAGCAAATGTCAAACAGATTGATTATCCCGCCGGACCTGAAGACAAGAGCATCGTAACCATGTGGACAAAGATTCCTAAACGAGTAACCGTTTCCGATATGCGCCTTATCGTGGGTGAAGGAGTTACGGAGGATAAGCTGACACCGGTCAAAGAAGTGTCTACTGGCTACGTTAATGCGGCATCCCTTGAGATCAGTCCTCAGCAGGTTACGGCATTAGCCACAATTCAGAATTTTGAATTATTTCCTTATCAAGTGCAGACACACACCTTTGATGCATACCTGTCTGGCGGATCCAATGTATCTATAGAATGGTACTATACGCTTAGCCAAAACAACGAGTATAGTCTTCCTGAGAATGAGCATAAGTTCATTGTTGAGATCACCGACTCTACGGGCAGAGTCTTTGCCAAGGAGCTCGTTCCAGGCACGGACATAAAGCTCGGAGCGAACCAGCTTCTATCCTGGTCGATAGATGATCGGATTTTCGAGGACCGCAGAGCCGGAACCTATCAAATATCAGTCTATGACGAGTTCCAAGGGGAGAAGTTAAAAATCGCAGGCCAGTCCATGTACTATAACCCAAATCGGCTTCCTGCTGTAATTCCGGAAGAATAGACTGCAGTTACCAAGTTCTTCTTGTCTATATAGCAAAATCACTCTATCATATTAATTATGGGATTTGATAGATTAGAGGAGGAACACATCATGAAGCGCATGTTGAAATTAGGTATGGCTGCCGTCGCGATCGGCGGTGGCGTATGGATCGGATCGGTCATGAATATTACGGCAGACGGTGCATCGGTTAATTCTCAGCCGGGAACAGCAGATGATCCTGTCGTTACGAAGAGCTATGTAGATCAAGCGATACAAAATGCACTGAACGGTGGAGGAAGTTCAGGACCATCTGAACCATCCACCCCAAGTACAGGGGAAGAACTGAAGATCGTTGTGGTGAAGCCTGGACAACGCCTTGTTGCGGGAGCTGGCACGGAGTTTATCGTTCGTAGTGGCAAGGCCGTTATCTATTCTGCAGATGCGAACGGTGTAGCAGATCTGACTGCAGGACAGGACTTGACCAATGGAACAGCGATTACGAACAACCATCTCCTCTCTTTCCCTCGTGAGGGTAGAGGCATAGAGGTACAGCAGAGCAATAAGTACAATCTAACGGTTATGGTTCGCGGTAATTATAATCTCTTCTTAGTTCCTTAGCATTTGGTAATTAGGATATTATAAAACAAGGTTATATTTCTATAGCTCGTTAATTCTAAGTATGCGACGTTTTGCTTCATATTATATATGAGGCGGAACGTCTTTTTTCTTGAGTTTCGGTGTGCGTCGATGGTTGTTTCTTATTGTGTGTCATTTTTCCATAAGTAACAATGATTCGCCAGTCTACAAAGCTCCTGAGGTGCAAACAATATGACTGCAAGACCAATACGCAGGAGGTGCATAGATCACATGGCAAGAAACAAAAGCAAGCTGGTCCCGGAATGCCGTCAAATGCTGGAGCAAATGAAATATGAAATCGCAGCGGAGTTTGGTATATACACAGGAGGTTCACATGCAGGGGGGGGCGACACAGAATTCGGTGATGAGCTGGGTTCTACAAATGGCCGATCTTCGTTTACTGGATGGGGTTACCTGACCTCAAGAGAAAACGGATCTATTGGCGGTGAAATTACGAAACGCCTTGTCCGATCTGCGGAGTCTAGTTCTTTCCAGATACCTAATCTGTAGGAAGCATAACTGCATTCTGTCTGTAAACAGGCAATAAAACCGTAATATCCGAGTGGAATATTTATACTTTATCTGATTGACACGGATTGACAAATACGTTAACATGTCGTATGAGGATGTATTGCAACCTTTTCCATGGTGGAAAAGGTTCGTTTTTTTGTTTTTAAGGATAAACGTATGGGGGAAAGACCATAATATCCATATATGTGGGAGGTTGATTACTACAATGTCTGTTAAAGGGCGTCACTTATTCACATCAGAGTCCGTAACTGAAGGGCATCCAGATAAAATCTGTGATCAGATATCAGACGCAGTTCTGGATGCATTTCTTGAAGCCGATCCAAATGCCCGTGTAGCTTGTGAAGTATCTGTCGCGACCGGACTTGTGCTGGTTATCGGTGAGATTACTTCTACAGCTGACTATATCGACATTTCGGCAATTGCGCGTAACACCATTAAAGAGATCGGATATACACGTGCGAAATATGGTTTTGACTACCAGACTTCTGCTGTACTCACTTCCCTGAACGAGCAGTCCAAGGATATTGCTCAGGGCGTAAATGCGGCACTAGAGAACCGTGACCCGGCTCTAATGGAGAAGGAAACGGAAAATATCGGCGCAGGTGACCAAGGTCTGATGTTTGGTTTTGCAACAAATGAGACACCAGAGCTTATGCCACTCCCAATTGCTCTGTCTCACCGTATCGCTCGTCGTCTGGCTGAAGTTCGTAAGGATGGCACACTTGGCTACCTTCGTCCGGATGGCAAGACCCAAGTCACGATTGAATATGACGGCAACAAGCCGGTACGTGTGGACACCATCGTAGTATCTACACAGCATGCCGAAGATATTACGCTTGAGCAGATTCAGGCTGACATTCGAGAATATGTGCTGTCTCCTGTCGTTCCTGAAGAGCTGCTGGACAATGAAACGAAATACTTCATTAACCCGACAGGACGCTTTGTTATTGGTGGACCTCAAGGGGATGCAGGACTTACAGGACGTAAGATTATCGTGGATACGTATGGCGGCTATGCTCGTCATGGCGGCGGTGCTTTCTCCGGTAAGGATCCTACCAAAGTAGACCGTTCTGCAGCTTATGCAGCACGCTATGTAGCGAAGAATCTGGTTGCAGCGGGACTTGCTGACAAGGTGGAGATTCAGCTTGCATACGCGATTGGCGTAGCGAATCCGGTATCGATCAACGTCGATACATATGGCACAGGCAAGATCAGTGAAGAGAAGCTGGTTGAACTCGTACGGAATAACTTCGACCTTCGTCCGGCTGGCATTATTCGTATGCTGGATCTGCGTCGTCCGATTTACAAGCAAACGGCGGCATATGGCCACTTTGGCCGTACTGATATTGATCTGCCTTGGGAACGCATTGACAAAGCAGATGTATTGAAGAGCCAGGCAGGTCTATATTAACAATTGCAGACGGAAAGAACGGAATAAAACAAGCTCGTAACAAGCTCGGAATAAGAGAGCTGCCTAATTTAAGCCTTCGATGGATTACCATCGGGGGTTTTTTGGTATGGAGAAATGGTGTTTAGCTGAATTCGGACGTTGAAGCCTTCACAGCTAAACTATATTTTCCAATTGACCGATGAAAAGAAGAGGTCTGTATTCATATCTAGGTAAGTTGCTCTTGATATTTAATGCTGAAAGGAGGAAGTGCAGTTCAATGAAGAAGAAAATTTCGCTTCTACTGACGGTTGCTTTATGCGCTCAAGTTGGATTCAGCTGGGGCATGGAGAAGAACTACGCGGCAGAAGCAGCAGTGACACAAGCATCTACACAAATTGAAGATGTAAAGGATATCAGTCCATATTCCGGACAAGTAGAAGTGGCTCAAAACCCTAGCCTAACGATGGAGTTAACCCAGCCAGTCAGAAAAGGGGAAGGCTCTATCCGAATTAGGTCTTTGTCTGATAATAAGGAAGTGAAAGCATTTGATTTAGCGACAGAAGTAACGATTTACGAGACCAAAGGAGGGAATGAGGTTTCTCCCGAGGGGTACGGTACATATATTACTATGAATTTGGGCGCTACTCAGCTGCAAAGCGGCGGTTATTATGTGCTGATTGATGCAGGGACGTTCATGAAAGAACAGGGAGCACCTTTTGCTGGAATTCAGGATGCGAGCAAGTGGCGTTTCTGGACCGTGGGAATGGGCGAAGTATCTGTCGTTGAGAAAGTGCCGGCGAACGGAGCATCAGGAATACTACCATCTTCAACACTGACACTCAAATTTGCTAAGGAGATGTATCCGGCGGCGGGTGCAATTCAGATCATTAATCGTAAGAGTGGTCAGACCGTAGAAACCATTTCTTCCACCTCCTCTAATGTCAGTGGGGGCGGTACCAATACCATCAAGATTAAACCTGGAACGCCATTTGAAAATAATACATCTTATGAGGTTCTCGTAAGCGCTGGTGCGTTCTGGGACGCGCAGCAGAATAGAAGTGCCGAGATACGTGGGGGAGATTGGCGGTTCCAGGTATCAACCGATACGACCGCACTCACGGTCACTTCCTTATCTCCATATGACGGGAATATGAGCGCACCGGTGGATCAGCCGATTACCTTAACTTTTAATAAAGCGCTGGATACGAATTACCCGGGGAACGTCACTTTACGCAAAGCGGGTGGCAGCGTCGTTAATACGACGACAACCGTCATTAATGATAAGAACCCCAGGCAGCTCGTGATCAGCCCTTCTGCTCAGCTCGAGCATAATACTACATATCAGGTTGATGTACCCGGGGGTGTTTTCAGAGATGCGGCTGGTAATACATTCGCGGGGCTTGTTGGCAGTAGTTCATGGAGCTTCAAGACCTTTGCAAGAGATACCTCCGCTCCTGTGCTGCAGACTTCCAAAATGTATACGAATACGCTGATACGTCTTACTTATGACGAATGGTTGAATTCGAATACGAGACCGTTACTATCGAGCTATTCGGTGACGGTCAACGGCGAGACCAGAGGTATAAGTGATGTCAGTATTTCAGGAGACAGTGTCTATATTATGCTTGATACGGGAGTAGCCGTAGGCCAAGTCGTACGTTTATCCTATATGCCGGGCATCAGGCCGCTGCAGGATGATGCGGGGAATGCCGTTGCCGCTTTTTCAAGCAGAGAAATAATAAATGATCTGGATTCTGTGCTTTCTAAACCGAGAGAAGGTACGATATACGGAAATACACTCTATTTATATTTTACGGAAAGTATAAGAGTGACCTCTTCGTCGGCCAAGGATCAGTTTGTTGTCACGGCGGATGGCAGCAGCATCGGAATTAACAGTATCTCTATAAGTAATGGTTCTGTCGTAACGCTGACTCTTGACCGATCGGTAAGAGATGGTGAAGTTATCCGGGTAAACTACACTCCTGGATCCTATCCACTGAAAGATAACAGGGAGCAGTCACTTGCAGGGTTTACTGATTTTTTTGTAAGAAACAATAATGACACAAAAGCTCCGGAGTTTGTAGAGGTAACAGCTAGCGGGAATAAAATGTACATCAGGTATAATGAAGCTCTTCGTACGAATGATTTACCTTTAAAAAGTCAGTTCTCTGTGCTTGTGAATCGGACGCCGTTGTTTGTTAACGCGGTGGAAGCAGAGGAAGATACGGTTACCCTCACTTTAGCTAATACATTACAAATGAATCAAGACGTGACTTTATCGTATATTCCGGGTGTAAAAAGGCTCACGGATCTTAATTATAATCCGGCTGGCTATATAAATCTGGTGCCTGTCACGGTGTATGGCAGCGGCAGTGTTAGGCAAGGTGAGGTTCAAGGTACAACAGTGGTGCTGACGATGACAGAAGCCATGCAGAGTTCGGGAACGGTTGCTGCTTCCCAGTTCACTGTGAATGCGGGAGGACAAAATATACAGGCAACAACGGCCGCAGTACAGGGGCAGACAATAACCTTGACGCTATCTAGTGCTGTAGTGACTGGACAAACGGTGACCATCATGTACACGCCGGGTACAACACCACTTCGAACAGCAGCAGGAGAATTGATCGCAGGTTTTGGGCCAATCACTTTGCAGAATAAAACAACAGGTAGTACCGTCCCTGGCAGCGGCAACAATGGAACGGCTGGAATGCCAAGCGGGTTGTCCGTGCTAAACTCCGGGTTGTTTAATGAAACGGGCTACGCGCTTAGCACGGCGGCTACCAAGAGAACGACAGCTTTATCAAAATATAACCGTGCTGTAGGTTCATATAGCGTAAGTACAGAAACATTGAAGCAGACATTTGCGTTTGCAAGCTCGGCTTCTGGAGTATCCAAGACACTGGTTGTAGAAGTTCCAGAGACAGAGGCTTCCGCTATGGTTGGCTTTCCATCACAAGCGCTGGACGAAATTAAACGTCAATATCCTGATGCAGTGATTGGTGTTAGATATGGTGATCGAATATTCACTGTAGGAGTGTCCGATCTGGATCTCAGCTCTATGGCTGCAAGAGTGTACAGTGATATCACGAAGACGATGCTATATCTTCAGATTGAAGATGTACCATCTAGTTCATCAGTAACGATTGATACCATGCTATCCCAAGCATCAGCAACAAAGCTGTCCACTTATACGGATGTCAGCTCCTTCATCGTAAGTGACACATCTACTAAGGCAGAGGTAGCAGTAAAGGGACAGTATAAACTCAGGCTCAGCAGCATGACAAATGGCAGAACGCTTGGAGTAGTGAAGCTGGATAACACGATTCAAAGACTTAGCCCGGTGCCGAATAAGATTTCGCAAGCAACAGACGCGGTGCTAGTTCAAGCGAATCTTTCAGAGAACCAGGCTTTGATTGCAGCTAACCATCCCGTTCAGTATATGGGCCTGTATGGACACTGGGGCAAGGAAGCGGTTGAAGGGCTGGCAGCAAAGTGGATCATTGATACTGCAGCAGGTGCAGAATATGGTCCGAATACAGCGATCACGCGTGCTGAATTTGCTGGCATGATAGCAAGAGCACTAGGTCTGAATGGGAGCTGGGATACAACGCAGCAGTTTGGAGACGTATCTTACAACGTATCAGGTGCCTATATTGGTGCAGCAGCAAAAGCAGGAATCATTACAGGGCATCAGGATGGTACCTTTAAGCCTAATCAGCTGATTACGCGTGAACAGATGGCGATTATGATGGTTCGTGCGCTGCACTATGGAGGTCATGAATCCACACTCAGCGGGTCACCAAACAGCGTTCTGAGCAAGTTCAAGGATCGTATGCACATTCAAGCACCAGATATCGTGGCAGAGGCTGTCCAGCAAGGAATTATCGAGGGGATGACACAGAACACATTTAAACCGGGTGGCAATGCAACACGCGCTCAGGCAGCTGTGATGATTACTAGAATGCTAAGCATTTATACAGAATAATCGGACTTCAGCTTTATGACTTGACAGAGATGAGCAATCCTCTTAGATGTTGTTTTCAACAAAATCAATGGATATGTTCAACTTGCTAGATTCTGTTTATAAAGTTAGAGAAAGAGCGTAACTTTTTCCATTTTTAGTAGTCTATTATTGAGAGGATGTACATGTCTTCAGCTCCGTAAGTCTCGATCAAGAGATAAGCGGGGCTGAACTCATATAATAGAAACGCACATAAGATGGGAGAGGCGCTTTTTTTATGAGTAAAGAGAGGGAGCAAGCGGGGAAACTGGCGGCAATGTCAGGCAAGAAGTGGATGATTGTTACGATTGCAGGAGTATTATGGGTTACCCCTGTTCTTGGTACAGGACAGGTGCTGCAGAATACCCTTCAAATATCAAGTGTAGCCATGGCGGCAAGTACAACCAAAATATCTGAAGAGATGATCACGGCGGGAGCCAAAATGATCAATTATCGATATACAACAACGCGTTCGGGGGCTTCATCAAGCGTACTGGCGAATGTGATTCAAGTAGATCTGAACAATCCGAATGTGAAACTGGATGTGATGACAGGTAAACAAGGCAAGTTCAACAGCAAGCAGAGCACTGGGGGAATGGTGAAGGAAACCGGCGCAGTAGCCGGAGTGAATGGTGATTACTTTAATGTAAGCGGAGAAGGCGCGCCGATTGGTGGTCAGGTAATGGATGGAGTGCTGATGTCGACCCCTTCTGAGCTGACCGGAATGCAGGCTTTAACGGTAACCAAGGACGGCAAGCCGATGATTGATGAATACAGCTTTGATGGCTCCGTTACCGCTGCGAATGGATCAACCTTCAAGCTGAGAGGAATGAACAAGGAGGATTACACCCTGGAGTCCGGATCGGTCAAATACAGTCATGCAAACTCGATGTATATTTATACATCAGCATGGACTTCACTGAAGCGTCCGAATGATCCGGCAACAGCTGCCGCTACAGAAGTGCTGGTACAGAACGGTATAATTCAGCAAATCTCCTATAAAACGCCACTGAACACGTCCATTCCAGAGGGAGCGTACATTCTGCGAGCTCATGGTACGGCAGGAGAGTGGATCAATACGAATCTAGCAGTCGGACAATCCATTAGTGCAGATTATAAGCTGATCGCGAAGACCACGGGACAAACCGTGAATCCAGACAATTTGGATATGATGATTGGCGGGCATACGCTTCTGGTGAATAGCGGTAAAGCAGCTTCCTTCTCAAGAGATGTATCCAGTATTGGAGGGTACCGAGCTCGTACGGCAGTGGGGTATTCTCAAGACGGCAGATATGTGTATCTAATCGCAGTTCAGGACAACAGCTCAAGCTCGGGAATGTCACTGTCTGAGCTGCAGAAGTTCATGGTAAGTATTGGCGTGTGGAAAGGGATGAACCTTGACGGCGGCGGATCGACAACGATGATTACGAGACCGCTTGGTGAAATGAACACAGGGCTTGCTTTTGCAACGGAATACGGGACAGAGCAGCGTGCTGTCATTAATGGTCTTGGTGTATATTCCCTGGCGCCACAAGGGCAGCTGAAGGGGTTGACGATCAGCGGTACGTCCTCCATGCTCGTTGGACAGGAAGGAACTTACAGCCTCAAGGGCTACGATACGTATTATAATCCTTATGACATGAGCAGCGCTTCAGTGACTTGGAAGTCCAGTAACGGCAATGTCATCAGCACAAGCGGCGGCAAAATAACAGCCAAAGGCGGCGGTACAGCAACCCTAACCGCAGTGAGCGGCTCGGCAAGTGCCAAGATGCAGATCACGGTTGTGGGGGCAGGTAATTTGAAGTCACTTCAAGCGGGCTCTGGTGCGGGTTCACTGCAAAGAGGAGCGGCCATCGCTGTGCCGATCACGGCAACGACCAAAGACGGACAGTCCGTCTCGCTTCCTGCAGACAGCTTGAAGTGGGAATTCGTTGGATTTAAGGGAAGTGTATCTGGTGATACGCTCACGGTATCCTCTGTCGATTCGGGAGCTTCGGTGGGGTATGCCATCGGCCGATATGATGGCTTCAGCACGGTTGTGGTCCTGACGACTGCGGGACAAACGATGTGGGAAAACTTTGAGAATGTAAGCTATCCGATCAGCTTCACGACGAATGCATCCGGTGTTACCGGATCAGCAGGCGTTGTTAACGGAACTGGCGAGAAGTCCGGCTCCAAAGTGTTGGAGCTGAGCTATGATATGAACGGCGGAAGTGGTAAAATGTATGCTTATGCACAGCTTAACGGCACTTCCGGTAAACAAATCGAATCCAGCGCAACGGCGCTGTCTATGGACGTACTTGGTGATCACAGCCTGAATTGGCTGCGGGCAGAGGTACTTGATGCGAATGGCAAAACGGTATACATTGATCTTGCGCGCAATATTAACTGGACTGGCTGGAAGAACATTAGTGTTGATCTAAGCGGTTCAGGCATTGCTTATCCGGCGAAGCTGAAACGGGTATATGTCGTCAATCTTGAGGAAGGTCAGGATGAGAGAGCGATGGCAGGAACGGTAGCCTTCGATAATATTGCGCTGACGATGCCTTCCCTATCTAGTGAAGCAGGATTACCAACAGGAACCGCCAAGTTTGTCATTGGACAGAAATCGGTGACCTTCAATGGAACGAAGAAGGCGATCGATGCGGCACCTGTGCTGAAGAACAACACAACCTATGTACCAATCAAGCATGTGCTGGATGTGTTCGGAGGCAGGGCCACCTGGGACAGCAAGAACCAGCGTGTGACGATTCTCCGCGGCGGCAAGCTGATTGATCTTACAGTAAACGAGAAGGAATTTATCCTTAACGGGCAGCGCCTTAGCGCGAGTGTGGCTCCGTATATTTCCGGTGGTAGGACTTTGGTCCCGCTCAGACTAGTATCTGAACAACTTGGCCTTACCGTAAAATGGGAACAGAAAACGAAGACCGTCACTATCGACTCGTGATATGGTATGATATATCCTGGAAACGTTAGGAATGGAGTCGAAAATTTGTGGACTTTCAAGCTGATGCTATTGACCGCGTCATAAAAAACGCCATGCAGGTCATGGAAAGTAGTAAATATCAGATTTTTGAAATAATGGACTCAGCTCGAACCGAGCTGAAGACGCTCAATCAGGAGATTCAATCCATCCTGAAAGAGACGGCGGAAACGATCGAGAAGGTCGATCAGCTTGAACTCAATTTCCGCCGGTCCCGAATCCGGCTGACAGAGGTCAGCCGGGATTTCGTCCGCTTTTCCGAGCATGACATCAAACAAGCTTATGAAAAGGCGACACAGCTTCAGCTGGATTTGATGATTTACAGAGAGAAGGAAATGTATCTTAAAGCACGTCGTGACGATCTGCAGAAGCGTGCGAAAAGCATTGAGGAATCTGTGGAGCGGGCAGAAACCATCGGTTCACAGATGAATGTTGTCATGGAATATCTATCAGGGGAATTAGGTCAGGTGACCCGAATCATTGAGTCTGCCAAGAATCGACAAATGATCGGTTTGAAGATTATTCTGGCCCAAGAGGAAGAACGCAAAAGAATCGCCCGGGAAATCCATGACGGCCCTGCACAAATGCTTGCAAACTTAGTGCTTAGGACGGAAATTGTAGAAAGAATGCTGGTTAAGCAGGATTTTAAGATGGTACAGGCCGAAATAGTAGATTTGAAGAAACAGGTTCGTTCAAGCCTTGGGGAAATGCGCAAAGTTATATTTAATTTGCGTCCAATGGCACTGGATGACCTGGGCTTAATTCCCACGCTTCGAAAATACGTGCAGGATTTTGAAGAAAAAACGAAAATTCGTGCACTTTTTGAAACGAGAGGGAAGGAACACCGTTTGTCTTCGGCTATGGAGGCTGCCATTTATCGTTTAGTGCAAGAAGGCTTGTCGAATGCAGCCAAGCATGCATACCCGACCTATGTGGTTGTGGAGATCACTTTTCAGGCACAGCTCGTCAAGATTGTTGTACAGGACAACGGGCTTGGCTTTAAGCCCGAACTTCTGGAACAGAAGAGCAAGGACCATTCACACTTTGGTCTGATTGGTATGCGTGAGAGGGTCGAGCTGCTCGAAGGCCGGATGGAAATTGAATCAGGAGAGAATCAAGGCACCAAGATTGTGATTCATATCCCGACAAACGTGGAAAAGGGAAAGGAGTAGCAGGATGGAAAACCAGAACATAATGAGGGGTAACATTAAGGTATTATTGGCTGATGATCATCAGCTGTTTCGTGAGGGTTTGAAACGAATCTTGAACATGGAGGACGATATCGAGGTTATCGGCGAATGCGGCGATGGTATTCAGGTATTGGAGTTCTGTAACCAGAGCAAGCCGGATATCGTTCTTATGGACATCAATATGCCTGTGGAGAACGGGGTTGAAGCGACGGAGAAGCTGAGAGAGCTGTTCCCGGACGTGAAGGTTATTATTTTGTCGATTCACGATGATGAGAGCTATGTATTTGAAACATTGCGCAAGGGCGCGAATGGTTATCTGCTGAAGGACATGGAGGCAGAGTCGCTTATTAACGCAATCCGTTCCGTGCATGAGGGATATGCCTTTATCCATCCAAAAGTAACAGGCAAGCTCATTTTGCAGCTGCGCCGGATGACATATTTAAATGAGACAGGCGCTATGAATGAAGGCGGCGTGAAGGAAGCTGGCGTCAAATTCGTTGCAGGCGATAACAATCCGTTGACCCGCCGTGAAGCAGAAGTGCTTCGTCTGATGGCGGAAGGCAAGAGCAATAAGATGATTGGTGAGTTCCTCTTTATCAGTGAGAAGACAGTGAAGAACCATGTCAGCAGTATTCTGCAAAAAATGGAAGTGGATGACCGTACGCAAGCCGTAATCAACTCCATTAAATATGGATGGGTTACGCTCTAAAGACGACATGAGTCTTCGGCATAAGGGAAGTCAGTATATGGCTTGCCCTGGGGGAACTGCTGAAGTAATACGTACAGTTAGTGGTCTCTGGTGCTACATAGAAAGCATGTGCGGGGGAACGTTTCATATGCTGTGTACTCATACAGCGTTGAAACGTGAGAAGATATAAGTTGATCTAAAGTTAAGGGCACTGACGTTGATTTGTCGTTTCTGACTCTGAATCGAATGATACGGCAAGGAACAAATTAGTTTTTACTTTAGTTCGTTTGTATAGTTATGGAATTTTTGAAAGCGCAAGAAAAAACAACATTTCTTTTCATAAAGATAGAATGTTACATTTCTATAGTATAGTAAAGAACTAAAGCACAGAACGAAGGATGCTTTAGTTCCATGTATGCTTGATAGAATGAGCTAGAGGACGCACATTATTGTTTTTATTCGATTTGTTCATATTGGCTCGCACCCAATAATAACGATTCTTCCTGCGGTTCATCTGTTCAGTATATCGTGTTAGTAAAAAATAAGTTCTATTCTATGTTCTGAAGATCCATTTGACTGTGTCACCGTCCCGGGTATCCGCATATATTGGCGGTATAAATAAGATCCGCCGGCTGGTCATTCACACGGCTGCTGTGAAATGAGTAGTTTTGCGGGCAATTGCATCCATGGATGCAATAGGGAGGTGTAGTCGTATTTGATCGAACATTTGATATGGATTGCGCTTGTCTATGGCTTAACAGCCTTATGCGTTCGGTATTTGTACGCACGTTCACAGACGAAGCAGCAGCCTGCCGCCATACCCGTTCACTATGTTCTCATCACATGTAACCATGGACTTCAGCTGGAGTGGATTATCCGTGGGTTGTCCATCGACGCTATGTTTCGAGGTACTATTCATAAAGTAACTGTGATGGATCTTGATTCCAAAGATGAAACTCTTTCGCTTCTATACCGGCTCGGGGGTATTGCAGGCTTGGATTTGAGTATTGTCGCAGCAAGCGAGGAGCCGATGAGCACCTTATCTGCATTACAGCCAGCAGTGTACGAAGACGTCAAGTTCATTGATCTTCGCAACGATGTAATTTTAACGGAATTTCCGTTCGTCACTAAACATTAATCTTATTATAAGACGAATATATCGTTAAAAAGTTGCGGTATTGTCATTAATATTGTAAATATAGGCACTCTTTGGTTTAATTTAACTGTAGAAGAAAAGTATGAAGCACATACTTCGGCAAATACGCCGGGTATGTGCTTTTTTTTGCGTTCATAGATGGAGGTTTGGCTGAAATTGGAAGGTTAAATACTGAGGAAAATGAGGGGATTAGATGAAAATCGGTCTATATGCGATCAGATCATGCACATCGTCTGGAGAATGCAGTGATTGGAGGATATATTTATCTCTTCACTTGAGTGTAGATTGGCTGTGGTGGAGAGAGCAGCTTCGTGAATTATCTTCAGCAGAAATATGGCAGGTAGTCTTGATATCAGAAGGTATGCCTTTATCCTGGGCGTATCGGGTGCAGAAGGGATTATTTATAGATGGGGCAAGGACATTGGGCTTTGGAGGATCAGGCAGAGCTGGAGTTGACTGGTGGGAAAGTATAAAGTTTTTGCTTGCCCCTTTGATCAGGGCAGAGCCTGGTGAGCAAGGAGAGAGGATGTTTCGAGCGTGTGTAGAGATAAGGGAGCTTCAGATTGGGCTTAGCGGGATGGAGGAATGGGGGGAGAGACAAAAGGCTAAGTCAGAGGATGAATTATTTAGGGAGGTTGCGATAACAGAGCATGTAGATCAGAGAAGAGCAGGTTGCATAGGGTTTAATTCGGAGGATGAGTTATATCTGCTGAGAGTGAGGGCAGAGAGAGCGGCACAGCAGCTGGCAGGAAGACAGCTGCTCATGCCGGAGGCCCAGGCACTGCTTGCCGAGACTGCTCCCGAGATAGGGAGCGAGTGGCAGGCTGCAGTGCAGCTGGCGTATTTGGCGGGGCGGGTGAAATACAGGCCCGCCCTTGCCCCGCCGCAGGCGGCGCGCTCTTCTCGATTCGACTGGCCTTGGGCCAGACGAGAGCAGCTGCGCTGCCGCCGATGCGGCAGCATGGCCGCACAGCAGAGTGCGTGTGCGGCCTGCGGATCTGCGGCGTGCGCCTATTGCGAGGCCTGCCTCGCGCTCGGGCGCAGCCGCTCTTGCGCGCTGCTGCTCGAAGGCGCAGCGCTTCCGGCCGTGCGGGGCACGGCCGGGGGTTCCCCCACCGATCTGGTGAGTCGGTGGGGGCTTAGCCCAGCGCAGAGCGCAGCCACAGGCGCGGCGCTGGCGTATTTGGCCCGGCGACGTGAGGACGCCCGGGCGAAGGGCCGGTTCTTGCTCTGGGCCGTGACCGGCGCAGGCAAGACCGAGATGACCTACCCGCTGCTGGATTACATCCTCGCGAGCGGCGGCAGCGTGCTCGTCGCCACACCGCGCCGCGATGTGGTGCTCGAGCTCGCACCGAGGGTGGCCCGCGCCTTCCCGAATACGGCGAGGGTCACCCTCTATGGCGGAAGCAGCGAACGCTGGCAGCGAGGGCAGCTGACCCTCGCTACGACCCATCAGCTGCTGCGCTTCCGTCACGCCTTTGACCTGGTCATCATCGACGAGCTCGATGCCTTCCCATATCACAATGACCCCATGCTAGGCTATGCCGCCGAAGCATGCTGCAAGCCGGGAGGCAGCTTCATCTATTTATCTGCCACCCCACCTGCACAGCTGCAGCGGGAAGCAGCCCGGGGCAAGCTCGCTCATGCCAGAGTGCCTGTTCGCTTCCATCGGCACCCGCTGCCTGTTCCGGTATATATGAAGCTTCCGTACGTAGCGCAGCAGCTGAAGCAGCGCAAGCTGCCACGCGAGCTTCAGCTGAGGCTTAAGCAATCCTTGGAGCGAGGAGCGCAAGTGTTTCTATTCGTTACTCGGATCGCACAGATCGAGTCCTTCGTTGCCCTTCTTCGAGCAGGCCTGCCAGGTATTCGTGTCGAAGGCACTTCTTCAGAAGACCCTTTACGGGGGGAGAAGGTAATATCTTTTCGCAATCGCGAGATTCGTTTGCTCGTAACAACAACCATCCTGGAACGCGGTGTGACCGTACCGAAGAGTGATGTATATATTTTAGATGCTAACACCAGGTTGTTCGATGATGCATCGCTCGTGCAGATGGCAGGTCGAGCAGGTAGATCCAAGGACGATCCTGCTGGAACCGTCATTTTCGGCGCTCCAGAAGTAAATCGTGCCCAGAAAGTCGCGGTCCACCAGATCAAACGCATGAATACCATCGCTCGCCGTAACGGTTATCTGGTAAAGTAAGCGCGCGCCGTGTCTCTTTGCATGCGGTGTTGTAGGGAGATGTCACAGGCACCGGATGCCAGAGGGGCTCCGTCGTCGAACGTTTCAGCAAGATTACATTCAGCTAAAAACAGTGAACCTTTACAGCCACATAACAACACCATGCTCATAGACCAATGAAATGAGGGAAGCCCATGAGAATGAACATTTTGAACCGCATATCTGCATTTATACATAGCTTGGCAGCTCCTTCAGGGAATACTTGTCTCGCCTGCGGCACACATGCTCCGCTCTCTAAGGAACTGCCCGGAATCTGCCATCGCTGCGTTCATTCTATTCCTTGGATTACTCAGATTCGCTGTGTAAAATGTGGACGGGCAATAGGCTGCCCGGACTGCTCAAGAGAAGATCATAACCGCCGCTCCTTTGAATGTAACCGAAGTGCTGTAGCATACGACGCGTTAATGAGAGAATGGCTGGCGGTATATAAGTATCGGGGGAAAGAAAGATTCGCTCCATTATTCGGGGCGATGCTCAATAAGGCGTACTTGGGAATGCAGAGAGAATATTCAGCAGCAATGTTTCAACACGACACCTGCAAGATGGGTAACCGTCTGAGCGTAAACCAATCTATTGATATCGAAGCCAAGGTTTCGGGAATTAACCCCCGTGAACTATCCGTAAACAAGTACAAACCAGATATCTGGCGAGCAGATGCGATAACCTATGTGCCTGTAAGCCATGAGCGACTGATGGAGCGAGGATTTAATCAGGCCGAACGGATGGCAGTCGAGCTATCGAGGTATCAGGGGCTGCCCGTAGTTCCTTTACTGCAAAGAACCAAGCACACAGAGAAGCAGAGCTTCAAGGGACGAAGAGAAAGGGAAGTCTCCATGCGACATGCTTTTAATCTGCGTCCGGACACAGATCAAATCTTCAGTGAACTAATCAATCACAAATTGAACAGCAATCTATATGGAGATAAGAACCACACTATTAACGATAAGATACAGATGAATATCCTATTGGTAGATGATGTTTACACGACAGGCAGCACTCTGGAAGCATGCTGTAAAGTGATTCAAGAGTGGGGAGCACACAGAGGAGTTCATATTTTAATGTATACCATTACGTGGGCTAGATCTTAAAAAGAAGAATATTTGGTAATCATCATTTCTAAGCTTATTTTCTGAATCCCGTTACCGATAAATAAGGTAGGGAGTAGTCAGAGAGACCGAGTTATACTTGTAGAAGTACAGAGAGAATGAGATTCAGGAAAGAATCGATTTTACACAATCATGCAATTGTTATATGTATGTAATGGAGTATTCCTATACAGATGACAAGCTATTTTAAGGTAGGTTATAATGACGGAAAGTAAATGGTTTTCATGCAGAAGGGGGCGTATAGAGGATGAATGTCGGTAACTGTCCTCGCTGCGGCAAGCTGTACGTGTTAAACATGTTGGAGGCTTGTCCTTCTTGTCTAAAAGAGGTTGAGCAGCAATATTATGAATGTGTGGAATATTTACGCAAAGAGAAGGGCGCGAACATACAACAGCTATCGGATGATACAGGTGTATCCATTAAACAGATAACGAAATTTATCAAAGAGGGACGCATATCGGTGAAGGATGCACCCAATTTGACCTATCCCTGCGAGGTGTGTGGTACTTTTATTCGAGAGGGCCATATGTGCGACGGCTGTCGTGCGCGCTTGACTAAGGAATTGGCCGGTGCAACCCAGGAGGTAAGTCAGGGGGAGGCATCTGGTTTAGGCTCTGGTGCCTACAATGCAATCGACAAATTTAAGCGTTCTTAGGAGGCATGGCTCAATTCTAGGGTGCTCTATAAACAATGTTTCAACCTCTACCGATAACTTTAGTAAAGATTATCGGTTTTTTATTTTAGGAGATTCTTGATCCTAAATTCTTATGAAAGCAGGTGTTCATTATGAAGATTAATGAATCCGGACGAATTGGAGCGATTAACTCTTATTCGAGAAATATAGAATCCGGTCAGCAGACCGAAAATAAGAAGAGCAAGCGTAAGGATGAGGTATCGATCTCGCCCGAAGCTATGGAAATGCTCAAGCAGCAGGAACAGGTAAATAACAGCGAACGTGCTCAGCGTATTCAGGAGCTGAAGCAGCAGGTCGCTTCAGGAACATATAAGGTAGACACGGAGAAGCTGGCAGAGCGATTGATGCCTTATTTCAAACCGGGCTCGGATAAATAGGAGAGACGAATCGATGTCCTTAAATCAACTCATTGTATCTATTGAGGAGCTTAATACTTGCCATGAGCAGCTGATTAAGCTAGGTGAAACCAAGAAGCAGACCATCATTAAGAATAAAGTAAACGAAATGATTGCTATAACAAATGCAGAATCCAAGTTAGTGAAAAGAATTGAGGAATTGGAGCTGGCACGTCAGGAAGCGGTTTACGGTGTTCTTCAAGAACGCGGGATCAAATCGCGTCTCAATCTGACGATGCCTGAACTGATTCGACTCATCTTCGATCAGGCAGATAAGCAGCGGCTGGAAAAGGCGCTTGGGCAGCTCTCAGACACTTTGGTAACGCTTAAACAGTTGAATGAGATTAATCAGCAATTGCTCAAGCAGTCGCTGTCATACATCGATTTTTATGTAGAGACACTATCCTATAGGCCTGAAACAGAAGTCACATATCAAAATCCAGCTGATAAACAGCATAATGCACAGAGCTCCGGGTTATTTGACACGAGAGCCTGATTCAAGGAGGTTCGTATGCCATCCACGTTTCATAGTATAGAAACAGCAAAACGTAGTCTGTTTACGCAGTCTGCTGCGCTAAATACCACAGGTCATAACATTTCCAATGCTAATACCGCCGGTTATTCCAGACAGGTTGTTCACATGACAGCTTCCAGCTCAATGGAGGCCGTTAGCTTGTATCGCAGCACAGCGCCTGGACAACTCGGTACAGGTGTGGAATTTAATGCAATCACACGAGTTCGCCAGACGTTTCTCGATGATCAGTATCGCAATGAAAATACTGGTCTTGGAGGCTGGAACGTTCGCTTCGATACACTCGATAAGCTAGAGACGATCATTAATGAGCCATCGGATACCGGAATTCGGACGGTGATGGATAATTTCTGGAATGCTTGGTCAGATTTGAGCCAGGATCCTCAGGACATTACAAACCGCAAAATTGTGAAAGAGACGACACTTGCTCTGACCGATGCGCTTAATCAGACAAGCCGTCAGCTTGATGCTCTAACTCGTGATCTCACGAGCAATGTTGAACTGAAGGCAGGAGAAATCAACTCCTTGCTGCAAACAGTGGCGAGCCTCAATCAGAATATCTCCAGAGTCGAAGGCTTGGGAGATAATGCGAATGATTTAAGAGACAAGCGTGACTATGCCATCGATCAATTATCAAAGATTGCGAATGTTCAAGTTACAGAACTGGATACGGGGTATCAGGTTACTCTCGGAGGACAGCAGGTTGTGACGGGAAATGCAGCTACTGAAGTAACTCCAGATATGCTGGAAACGGCATATGCTTCAGGCACACTGACAGGTGGAGAAGTGTATGGGATGATCTTTTCCCGCGATGTCTATGCAGCGGACTATAAACAGCAGCTCGATCAGCTTGCAAATACACTTGCCAATGGCAACATTGAGGTGTCACTTCCTGCAGGAACCGTTCTTCCCGAAGGCACTGTACTGAACGGAGTCACATATTCGGATGCTAATGGCAACCGTACGTTGACTGATAATTTGACAGTAACTGTACAGGGAATTAACGGACTGCACCAGCTCGGATATACCGTAAACGGTACAACGCCTGAAGCAGGAGGCGCATTCTTCACTTCAACGGATGGTGGTGCCATTACTGCTGGTAATATTACACTAAATCCGGAAATCCAGAATGATCCGAACAAGATTGCAACGTCTATGAGAACGGATGGAACAGGAGCAGGGGAAGCTGTAGTCAAAGGGAATAACTCCCTTGCGCTCATGATGGCAGGACTTAAGGACACCAAGTTTGATTTTGGAACTGCACTGTCCAAGCCAGGCACGGTAGATGATTTCTTCAGCTCTATTGTTGGACAGCTTGGGATTGAAGCCCAAGAAGCCAAACGCCAAACGGAGAATGCAAGTCTGTTGACTCAGCAAGTGGATATCAATCGTCAATCTGTAAGCGGCGTCTCACTGGATGAGGAAATGTCCAATATGATCAAGTTCCAGCATGCTTATAGTGCTGCATCTCGTTTCATGACGACCTTTGACCAATTATTAGACAAGCTGATTAACAGCACCGGCACTGTCGGACGTTAAACCTAAGAAGTAGGAGGCATACATATGTCGATCCGAGTAACATCTAGCATGATGAATACGCAAATGCTTAGTAATATTAATAGAAATCTCAATAAAATGAGTAATTTGGAGAATCAGATTTCCACAGGACGTAAGATCAATAAACCTTCCGATGATCCGGTTGGTGTTACCTATGCTCTCCGCTATCGTGCTGAGATTGCTTCCAACGAGCAGTATCAAAGCAATGTTGATTCCGCGATCAGCTGGCTGGATACAACCGATGCAACGATGCAGCAAGCAACAGATATCGTGACAAGGATTAAGGAGATTGCTGTCCAAGGTTCGAGTGAGACGGTGCCCCAATCCGGACTGGATGCGATAAAAGAAGAAATGGAAGAGCTTCAGAAGCAGCTTGTGAATATAGGCAATACACAAATTCGCGGCAAGTATATCTTCAATGGCCAGAAGTATGATCAGGCCCCCTATGAGCTGACAGGCGGGGCGACTAGCTATGCTGGTCTTGATCCTGATAAAGCTGCAGTTAATTTCGGTATAAGCCAGCAAGTAAATATGCAAATCAACACCTCAGGCAGTGACTTCTTCGGGGCAAGCACCGAGGATGATAACCTGTTTAAAGTTACAGATAACCTGATTGCAGCTCTCGGCAGTGGGGACTACAGTGGAATCCAGGGTGAGCTTACTAAGCTTGAGGATAGAAATACGAAGATGCAGGCTGCACTCTCCGAGGTAGGTGCACGGACGAATCGGGTTGAGCTCATGCAGAGCCGGCTTGAAGATCAAAATCTTAATCTAACAACCTTACAGTCGAAGACGGAAGATGCAGATATCGCAAGTCTTATGATTCAAGCCACTTCAGCAAGTACGATCTATGAAGCAGCATTACAAGCTTCAGCCAAGATTTTAACACCCACATTGATGGACTTTATGAGATAAGATCTATAAGAATGCGTATGAAATTACGATTTTTCCGATTATAAAAAATGAAAAGAGCTAAGGACTATTAGTCTTTAGCTCTTTTCAATATTAGCGTAATAGAAGAGTGAATAGATATCTTATGTATACTAAGGTACTATTGTTTTATGATGTCGATGAGTTCATTATACAGACAGAAGAATAAGGAGATTAATTTATGAATAGATCCGAAATAGTAAGCTTTTTAAAAGGTCTGCCAGGATTTGAAGAGTTAAAGAAGTTTGTTCTTGAAGAGCACAACGAAGTGTTTAGCTATTTGAAATCTACAGAGCGGGAAGAAGTATCTTTTGTTGTCGTTGACCCTTTTCCATTCTTTCCGGATTACGAGTTTCAAGCGACTGAGGAGGCCCTCGAGGAGATTGAGTTCGTAGACGGTGAAAATCTGGAAATTAAATGCATTGTTACTCTTCATAGCAATGTCCAAAAGACAACAGCCAATTTACTTGCTCCGTTGATTATTAATGCTAATAAGAAGCAAGGGAAACAAATTGTGCTTCATGACAATGGGTATACAGCAAAGCATCTGCTATGGCCTGATGTAATCCATACTGAAGGAGGCGATCGCTGATGTTGGTCCTAACAAGAAAAAAAGGCGAATCTATCATCATAGGTGAAGATATTGAAATTACTTTGTTGGCTGTAGATTCTGAAACCGTGAAGATTGGTATTAAGGCTCCTAAGAATATAGATATCTACAGAAACGAAGTCTATCAAGAGATTAAGCTGAGCAATCAAGAAGCTGCAGTTAACATTAGTCAGCTCAATACTTTGCTTAGTTCTTTACCCCGAAAGTGAAATGATTTTCTTGGATAAAAATTGTTGAGAAAGTATAAACAATCCCTGAATCATGGTCGATATATATATTACGGCGATAATTCTTCAGGGCGGCCGACCTGTGAAGATACGCTATACCACAAGGATGTGGGAACATACCATTTCAGGGAGGAAATAAAAAATGATTATCAATCACAACGTACCAGCTTTGAACACACACCGTAACATGGGTCTGAATACAAACGCAACAAGCAAAAACATGGAGAAATTGTCTTCTGGTCTTCGTATCAACCGTGCCGCTGACGATGCAGCAGGTCTCTCCATTTCCGAATCCATGCGCGGACAAATCCGTGGTCTTGAGCAAGCTCAACGTAACGCTCAAGATGGGATCTCCTTCGTACAAACAGCTGAGGGTGCAATGAACGAAGTATCCTCCATGCTGACTCGTATGAAAGAACTGAATGTTCAAAAATCTAGCGGAACTTACAGCTCTAACGATAAAACTAATATCAATGCAGAGCTGGAAGAACTCGGTGAACAAATCGATAATATCATGTCTAAAACTACATTCAACGGTATCAGTATCACTAAAGGTGCTACAATTACTGTGAATGATAAAGCGACAGGTTCTATTACTATTGGCCAAATCACTACTACTGACTTTAATGGTTTGACTTCAACATCAACTCTTCAAAATATTGAAGATGCTATCAACAGCGTTTCTAGTGAGCGTGCGAAACTTGGTGCGGTTCAAAACCGTCTGGAGTACACTTCCAACAACCTTGGTACAACTGTAGAGAACCTGACTGCAGCTGAGTCCCGTATCCGTGATACTGACATGGCTAAAGAAATGGTTGCTTTGTCCAAGAACAACATCTTGCTGCAAGCTTCCCAATCCATGCTTGCTCAAGCGAACTCTGCACCTCAAGGTGTACTGTCTGTACTTCGTTAATCTTAATCATTCTCATAAAAAAAGAGGCCCATTTGGGTCTCTTTTTCTATTTTTATTCATTATGTTTTGGGATTAACCGATATATATAGTAACTATTATTCGAAGGAATTGAATTACTACTGATAATTTGACAATTAAGGAGGAGCTTTGGTGGATAATAGAATATCCAGTAATGGGCATAGTCTAAATTCAATTAAACCATCCGGTAATCAGAGTTCCAACCAAGAGGAAGCAACTAGAAGAGGAACACGTATAGGTCAAAGTATTAGCGAGCTGAGTAAAGAGCAGAAGATTGAGATTGAGCAGCTAGAAAAAGCGATTCGTGCGATTCAGGGACCAGAGAAGAAATTCGAGTTCTCGGTTCACAAAGAGACAAGCACGATCATGGTGAAGGTATTCGACAAATCAACAGGCGATTTAATTAGAGAAATACCTCGAGAAAAGTTGCTCGATATCGCTGCAAGGATGATAGATATTAACGGACTTCTTATTGATGAGAAGGCATAATAAAGGAGGATTATAATGAGGATTGGTGGACTTGCGTCGGGTTTAGATATTGATGCAATGGTTAAGCAACTGATGACAGCGGAGAAAGCTCCGTTGAATAAGCTGAACCAACAGAAGCAGCTTACAGAATGGAAGCGTGAGGGATATAGGCAAGTAAGTACGAATATCGTGAATTTCAATAATAAACTAACTAATACTTACAGTTTGAGTACAGCAATTGATTCAAAGACGGCTAATGTTACTGGAGCCAATATCTTAACTGCTAAAGCAACAGGTGCTGCTTCAAATTCTGTTTTAAATATTCAAGTTAATAGTTTGGCTACTGCATCATCAGTTGTATCCTCCGGAGGAACAATGGGAGCGAAACCATCTTCGACTAAAATTGCAGATATTAACTCAGGTGCGACCTCAATTAATATTAATAATGTTGATATTGCAATTAGCGAATCTGAAACAATTGACTCATTAATTACTAAAATCAATAGTAATAAAAACATGGGGGTAACTGCTGTTTATGATCCTGCGACAGGGAGTATGTCCTTAACAAGTAAAGAGACAGGTCAAAAGGATATTAAATTAAGTGGAGGTCTGCTGACAGATAGCTTTGGTTTACAAGAAGCTAATGTGAAAGAGGGAACGAATGCATTAGTTACAATAAACGGTATTACAACTACACAAACTTCAAACAAATTCACAGTGAATGGTGTAGAGATATCATTAAATGGAACAACACCTACGGGGCAGTCCACACAGATTGAGATTGTACAGGATACAGACAAGATTGTCGAAACTATCAAGTCCTTTGTAGACTCATATAACGAAACTTTGTCACTTCTGAACCAGAAGGTGGGAGAAGAAAGGTATAGAACCTATCTTCCTTTGACAAGTGAACAAAAAGAAGCCATGTCAGAGGATGAAATTAAGCTCTGGGAAGAAAAAGCAAAAAGCGGTATGCTGAAAAGCGACTCCATTCTTACTAAAGCCGTGAGTGATATGAGAACGGCCATTATTAGTGATGTAGTCATGGCCGATGGTACTAAAGTCAACCTTACACAATTCGGTATTACAACGGGTTCCTATAGTGAAAAAGGAAAGCTTTATATTGATGAAGAAAAGCTAAGAGCAGCTATTACGGAGAATCCCGATCAAATAGGTGCTTTGTTCGGCCAGACTGCCTCCAACTCCGCTACAGGCAGCACTGCAACCGATGGTATATTTACGAAGCTAAAGAAAATTAATGGGACAACATTACAGAGCTTATCTGATCGTGCAGGTACTTCCCGATATAGCAGTGATTTAACGACAGCCTTTCTACCTCAAAGTGAAATGGGTAACCAGCTCTCTGAAATTGAGAAACGGATTACTGATATGAATCGAAGGCTTTCGATGATAGAGAATCGTTATTATAGACAGTTTACAGCGATGGAAACAGCAATGAATAAGTATAATAGTACCTCTTCCAGCTTGGCTAGTATGTTATCATAACAAGATTTAAAGGAGTGTTCTCAATTGATAACCTCACCTTATCAAAAATATCAACAAACGCAATTTCAAACGGCTTCTCCAGTTCAGCTTTTGTTTATGCTGTATGACGGTGCCATCAAGTTTACGAAAATAGGGATAAACGGGATTGAAACTAAAGATTATGAAAAGGCCAATGTTTATCTATGCAAGTCTCAAGCGGTCATACATGAATTGATTGCTGCTTTGAATCATGATTACCCGATCTCAAAGAATCTGCTGCAGATCTATGAATATATGCTCCATAGACTTATCGTTTCAAACATGAAAAAAGAGAAAGCTCCGGCAGAAGAAGTTCTTAATCATCTTACTGAGCTGCGGGAAGCATGGGATACAGCGAGTAAGTCGCTTGCTGCACCGTCATTAGAGAAATTAAAATGACCCAATTTAATGCTTGTTTAGATCAGTTGGAGACACAGGCAGCATCAATTGTTAACAGGCTGGAGCAGATTACATTTGAGGAACTGGAACGTTTTACCGAAGAACGAGAAGAGCTGGTTAACCTCATGCAAGTGCACTCAACTCAAATTAATACAGCGAGTAAGGATCGCATTAAGGTTTTGCTTGACTATGACACTGCTATCTTAGCAAAGATGAACCTGTTCAAATTAGAGGCAAGTGATTGGTTAAATCGAAAAGCAACCATTAAAGAACAGCGTACGGCGTACAATAATAATTATACTCCCGACAGCATGTTTTTCGATCATAAGATTAAATAAAGGGTTTGATAAATATGAAGCAGCTAAGTGTTTGCCTAATCGTTAAAGATGAGGAGAATTTACTGCCGCGTTGCTTAGAAAGTGTTCAAGGCTTGGCAGATGAAATTATTATTGTGGATACGGGATCATCGGATCGTACGAAGCAAATAGCCGCTCAGTATACAGATTTAATCTATGATTTTGAATGGAAAAATGATTTTGCAGCTGCCCGAAATGAATCACTTCGCCATGCCACTAGTAAATGGATATTGGTATTAGATGCGGATGAGTATCTTTCAATAGATGAGCATAGAGATTGGAAAGCCTTCCTGAATAACGAAAAAGTAGCCAGTCATCTGGCTTATACGCTTCCTGTTATCAATTTTACGGGAACGAAAGAATATGATGATGAAATTACAACTTCTCCAGTCACTAGGCTTTTTCCGAATCATAAAGGAATTTATTTTGAAAGACCAATCCATGAGCAGCTTACTAGAGGAGATAACAGAGAGATATTTCATAAGAAAATAAATCTCCATATCTTCCATACGGGTTATCAAACCAATCGTGTAGAAGAGAAGAATAAGCATGAACGCAATATGGCTATCTTCAATCAAATGAAAGATTCAGGACAGATGAGCCATTATGATTGGTTTACACTAGGGAATCAATATAGATATGCCAAAGAAGAAGAGCAAGCGCTGGAATGCTATGAAAAAGCTCTGGCCGGAAGTAACACTTCACTAGCCTGGTATTCGCACTGCTTAATTGGATTAATAACTCTCTATTATAAGCAGGATAAATTAGCTCAATCTTGGGATTTAACAGAATCGAAGCTGTCTCAGTATAAGGAATATGCAGAATACCATACAATTAAAGGCATTCATTATGAAACTCTTGGTTTTTTTGAAGAAGCTATTGCTAGTTATCTGGATGCCATAGCAGTCGGAGAAAGAAGAGCAAGTCAGAAGCAAGAAATCTGGCTGATCGATCCTATGTACAGCTTCGAGTCTCCTGTTCAACAGCTTATTGACATTTATTTTCGTCTAGGAGATAACCAAAAGGCGGTATACTGGCTATCTAAACTCTTAAGCAAAAACAATAAGAATCCTAAAGTATTGTTAAGAATGTTAGAATGGTTAGTTCATAATGAGCCTTCTGATTCCGTGATTCAGTTACTCCAACATTCCTATAATATGAAGGATCCACTGGACAGGGCGCTTGTTTTTAAAGTCGCTATAGCATTAGGTCATAAGGACATTGTAAATCATTTTTCGGCTGGAACTAAAGCAAAACAATACTCTGCTGCTGACAAGGCTCGTCTAGCATTAATGAATCAGGACCATGAAAGCTGGCTTCAATATACGAAGGAGTCTACACTTATCCAAGATGAATCCATACAACAGAACTGGGTCAATCTTGCACTTGGTTCGCTTATTTGGCAGGATGCTGGGCTTCTTCATCAGAATTCTGATCTTTTTAACGGACGAATTAGCTTAGTGGAACTCAGCTCCATTGTTGCAGAAATTGTGAACTTTGGAGGAGTTAAAAAACAAGTCAGCTTAGAAGAGTATGCAGACGAGCTATTTTTACTAGCTAAAAACTTGTTTTTGTTAAAGCAGTTTGATGTATTTGATCAGTTCATGAAGAAGGTTAGTAACCCGGAGCTGATCAATAAACTTGCCAATTATTTTTACAGTCTTAATCTTAAAGATATGGCGATGAATTATTATTCGATCTTGTTATCAAATAACAGGCTGGACCTAACAAGTTTACAAAACTTGGGGTATCACCATTCTAATTGTGGATATATAGAAGAGACAGTTGAGTTCATGCAGGCGGCTATACTGATGGAGCCGAAGGCACGGCATTTATATCGTACTCTCATAGCTCATGCTAAGGAAGATGACAAAGATCAGTTTATACAGTTATTTTATTTACATCACCCTCAATATAAGTCTATTCCTTTTCTGGATAACTTCTTTAAACAGGAGATCGATCTAATGAGATCATAAAAAACGGTTCTAATCTCTTCGGTGAGATTAGAACCGTTTTTTTATATCAGATAATATGCTGCAATTCTGTCTTAATAACCGTAGTAGAGATGTCAGGAGTCCTTTTTAAATATACAACCTCGCAGCAGGATTCTAATCCATCAAACTTTCCCTTCCAGTCATCACCCATTACAAACACGTTGATATTATTATTTTTAATGTCGTTCTCTTTTTGTTCCCAGTTATGTTCAGGGATAACCTCATCTACATATTTGATCGCTTCAAGCATCATTTTGCGCTTTTCATAGCTAAAGTAAGAAGCTTTTCCTTTAATACGATTGAAGTCATCCGTAGACAAAGCTACAGTCAGATGATCCCCCAATTCCTTTGCCCTCTGCAATAGCAGAATATGTCCGTAATGAAGAAGATCGAACGTTCCATACGTAATTACTTTCTTCATAAGCCCGCCTCCTATAATTATGAAGAGATTTCTGCTAGTCTGCTATTAATTAATTCTATTAGATCTGATTTTGAGGTTTGATTTAGTGCCTTGTGATAATACATACGAGAATTATTGTAATCACCAGTTATCTCGTATACATAACCGAGATTATAGAGTAGATCTTCATCCCACGGGAAATGCTGATGCCCTTTTAAGAAAGATTGAATGGCTTCCTCAGGGCTTCCATTCATAATATGAAGCATCCCGTTCATGGCGAAAATATCGGAATCGGCTGAGTTGGACTCCAAGTACTGCATAATTGCCTCATTTGCTTGAGCTAGCTGCTGGCTTTCAATCATTCCTTGGATGGCTTGTTTTACCTGCTGTTGCATTTGCTTATGCTGTTGAAATTTTTCTCTACGCTCATAGATTAATTCAATGTTTTGCTCAATATACTCGTCGATTAATTTCCAAATCCGTTTGGAGGATTGATTGTCCTGATAATGATGGCATAGATTACGAACAGTGCTTCTCTCCGTAGAATAATATAGCGGATCCGTAAAAGACTTTATGATGGCTTGTTCTAGCTCCTCCTCAGTAGCAATTTTTGGGCCTGGTGCCCAAAATTCATAGGGCTCGAACAACAGTCCTCGGCTCTCACGATATTGTTCCAGATCAGTGGGAATGAACAGGATTGGTCGGTCCAATAATAGATAATCGATATATACGGAGGAATAATCGGTAATAAGTATGTCCGCTGCTCCAAGCACATCGTATAGGTCAAGATGAGAGTCGGCAAGCATACGATCATTCAACACGTGAATATGCGGTGACTTGAAGTCTTCTAATTCTTGAGCGAAAAAACTCTCTTCAAACGGATGGAGCTTAACCACGAAGGAGAGATTGTTCTTTTCCAAAAATGATGAGAATCGTCGTTTGTCCAGCGATGATAATCCCAAAAGGTTACTAGAGCGTTTTTCTCCTTCAACCTTACCCGGATTCATAATGGATTGCCGAAAAGTAGGCATGAAGAATATGACCTTTCGCCCATTGGCATTAATACCAGGGAATAGAACATTAAGCTGATGTTGCGACTCTAAGGAGAATAGAGCATCATTACGGGGCATACCGGTTATTCTGTATTGAGAGATGTTCGCCCCGTTACAGGCATTCATGGCAGTATTATAAAGTGCGGAATAGGACATAATCATATCTTTCTTAACCCAGTGCTGTATGATGTGTTCGTCAGAAGCACTCTCCTGTTTGTCCATCTTCGCCATGCCTTTTAGTGGAAATCCATGCCACAGGTCTATGTTGACCTTGTCATAATCTGATACGTATTCACCGTGGGTTGTGATGTAAACATCACTTTCATCAATATTTCGGTTATATCGAAATTCTTTGGAGTTGAGAAGCTGGATATCGTATTTATATTTTAATTCTTCTGTAGCGGCATTATACAAGTAGTAATTATTAGATCCGGACGAAGATAAGTGAAACATTGTTATTTTAACCTTTGGTGATTTCATTAGTGGGCACCTTTCCTAATTATGAGTAGGTTATGTACTTTTTATCGGAATTATCTTAGAGGAAATAAAGAAATTTTAGTATTTGGGAAATAATACCTAGATTAAATACTCTAAAAGATCTCTCTTAATTATTCAGCATTACCGATACATAGTATAAGAAGAATTTCGATGAAGGGATATTAATATATGAATATGAGTATAAATTCAGCGAATGATATGGAGAGTCCTTCGGATCATAACTCGCATAAAGATATATATTTAAAGTTTCTCCTTCGAAGAGTAGAGCACCAAATTGATATCAAAGAAAGTCTAAGTCAACTAGTTAAATTAATTCAGAATGGATTAAGTGTAAATGTTCTATTTGTAGTAACGAGAAATGATATTTATTATAAATTAGATTTACTAAACTCAATTGCAATATATTGTTTTGAGATTGAGTATTTTGATCATATTATTCCTTTATTGAGGGAAGCCCTCTCTTATGAACCCTCAGATCATGATACCCTCTACAATTTATCTTATGTACTCGCCAGCTTTGGTATATATGATGAGGCCTTAGCATGTCTTCTTCATATCAAAGATCCGAAGCAACCAGTTATTGAACTGATGGACTATCTGAAAGGAAAAATCGATCATGAAAAGTGATATTACATTGGATTCGAACAAGATTTGCTTTATAACTTGTGTAAATGACGAAGTTTTATATAGTGAAAGTCTCAAGTATATTGATGCATTAGATATTCCACATTCTGTAGTTATAGAGAAGATTGCCATAAGAAATGCGGATAACATGTTGGTTGGATATAACCAAGCAATGAAAGAAACGAATGCAAAATTCAAAGTATATCTGCATCAAGACACATTCATCGTAAATAAATCCTTTATTACAGAGGTTATGAGTGTTTTTGGCAAAAACGAAGATTTAGGACTTATTGGTATGATTGGAGCGAAAAAAATACCTGTAAGTTGTAAGTGGTGGGAAGGAAAAGATAAGTATGGAAAAGTAATCGAAAATAGCCTTGATGGAACTATAAGGAAACTAGAGTACTCCGAGATACTTACCGATTATGAAGAAGTCCAAGCAGTTGACGGATTTTTAATGGTTACACAATATGATATTCTTTGGAGAGAGGATCTACTTGACGGTTGGCATTTTTATGATGTTTCCCAATCTCTAGAATTTCTTCACTCAAGATATAAAGTTGGTGTTATTAACCAGATAGACAGACCTTGGTGTGTTCATGATAGTGGAGCATTAAATCTAACTGGATATGAGGAGCAAAGAAATAATTTCACTAGTTACTATTCTAAGCAGATATTTCCGTTAGTCAGTATTTTGATCCCTACTTATAATAGACCAAAGTATTTTATAGATGCATTAGAAAGTGCATTAGGTCAGACATATAAAAATATTGAAATCATAGTATGTGATGATAGTACTAATGAAGAGACCCTTGAAGCAATCGGGCCTTATATAGAGGAATACAGTAGTATTATTAAATATTATAAAAACAATGAAAATCTTGGTCAATTCGACAATGACTTAAAGTGCTTGGACCTTGCTGACGGTGAATATATTAATTTTTTGATGGACGATGATTTGTACCATCCATCCAAAATCGAAAAAATGATGAAATATTATCTGGAAGATACGAATAATGAAATTAAACTTGTAACTTCACACCGACAATTAATTAATGAAAAAGGGGTTTTCTTAGAAGATTGGAATAGCACCAAGAGATTATTTAATGAAGATACCATTGTTGACGGTATAGCTTTTGGGGAATTCTTATTAAAGAATACAATGAATGCTATTGGAGAGCCCACAACAGTTTTGTTTAAGAAAAAAGATCTTATAGAACCCTTTGGCCGATTCTACGGAAGGAAATTTAAATGCAACGTAGACTTAGCGACTTGGTTCAACTTGATGTGTAAGGGAAAGGCAGTTTATATTGCAGAAACATTGAGTTACTTTAGGATTCATGAATCCCAGCAGCTTAAAAGTCCAAATATGCTTATTCACGGTGCAATTGATTATGTATATTTAATATTGAAATCTATTTATAAAGGATTCTTTAGTAGTGAGGAAAAATATCTAGTCTCATTGAAAAATGTCCTCTCATATGTGCAAAATATTCTACAAAAAAATAATGATGAACTTTGGGAAAGCGAAGAGTACAAGGAACTGCTCTATTTTATAAATCTGCTTGAATCTAAGATTTCATCATTAGTTGAAAAAGAAAAATCACATGAATTAATTCCTGAAAATTCATATGGTAAAAGAAATGCCGATTTTACTAACTATTATTCCAAAATAAGAGATGAAAAATTAATGGAAAGGAAATATCATGCTCTTTTAGAGCTAGTTTCAGGATTAACGTTTTCCTCACTGTACAGTGAAACAATTACTAAAGCATTAGTAAAGTCCGCTTTAAAAGATGATGAATTCAAAATCTTTAATCACCTTTCATTAGAAAATATAAAAAAACTGACTCAAAATTATGAGGATATTTATATTATTGGTCATTGGGGTAATTTAATTAAGGGAAATATGGAGTCTTCATCAACTGTTATAACTCCAAACAAAGAAGGAAGATTTCATCCAAATCAGCTAGCAGAATTGCCTGTGACTAATGCTTTATTAACAACCAACATCCATTTCGCCAATCTTTTGTTGATGGATAAGAGTACACTTAAAGACATTTCGCATCAAATCACAAAATCGATAATTTTACCCTTTCATATCCCTACCAATAAATATGCTGTGACTTGGAGTGAAGAGTTTGGTCATTATTACAGTCAAGATGATCAATACATTCGATGGCATGGATCTAACGATAAAAAAGGATTTATCGAAATCATTAACAATACTGATGAAGAAGCTACGGTTAATATACGATTTAAGAGTAGTACTTTACTTGATAAAGCTAGTTTGGTGATTTTTTGCGAAAGCTTCATTGAGAATTTTCAAATAGATACTGAATTCAAACACATTGATATTAATTTTTTAGTGGAGCCAGGAATCAATCGGATTGATTTTACCTTTGAGGGTCAGGGTCGAGTTCTAAGCAACAGGAGATTGTATAATTTTAGTATACAAAATCTAGAGATTATCCTTAATGGAGAAGTATTACTCCAAAAAGAGGAAGCTTATTCTCTAAAGAGTATAGAGTTTGATGATTATTATATAAGTGATCAAAAAGTAAGAAAAACACTTCACTCAAATGGATTCTTTGAGGTTGAATCTTTTGCATTCATGAATAACGGGATGTTTAAAAAATCAATAGGAACCTCAACATTTTCATTACCTAATACTTTTACAGAGATAGATGATATCAATAAAAGCTACAATGAACTGCTACATCAAGGCACTTACTCCACTCTAGTTATATACCGTGCCAACCGTTATTCCACTTTTATTAGAGAGGAGAGTAGTTGTGATGGATGACAGAATTTATTTGTTCTTTGGTTATAGCTCGGAGTATGTTTTAAATCCTTTATATACAGAAATGTGTAAAATGGGCTATCGGTGTGTAGAGATAGAGATGTCTTCGCATAAAGACATCCGTTCAACTGTAAAAAGTATTAAGGGACAAGAAATTGTATTAATAACTTCAGCGCATTTATTCTACGATGCTCATAACTTTGAAAAAACTTTTAATTATCGTCATTCTGAATGGACTCATTGTCTAGAATTAATAGAGTTTTTGAATCCGATAAAAAAAGTATACTATCCTCATGATCTCACAAGTCCTTTAACAGAATGGGATGTTGATTATATATCATTATTTGACTTGTTTTTGTCCCCATTACCATATCTTGATCATTTTAATCGGTATCTAAGGACAGTAGAAGTAGGGTGGATTAAAAAGAGGAGCTTATCAGTTAATACAGGTAATAAGAATCAGTTAACTCACTTATTCTCAAATATCAACTTTTTTGAAAGGATGGATTTTAAAGATTTTTATAAGTATTGGGCTCCGTTGTATGATCTGGGAGTTGGAGTAAAACTTCCGAAGTGGCAATCGAGTAATGTATTGGAACAAAAACTCCATTCATGTGGAGTAAGAATAGTCCCATCATCAAGCAATATATTTGAGATTATTGAAAATAGTAGTGTAGTTGTAACAAATGGAACGTCCTCAGTTAACATTGAGGCAGCTCTATGTGGAAAACATGTAGTTAACATTTGGGATGGTGTAAGCTCACTTCAAGAACATAGAAAATCATTTAATGGGTTGCCTCAAATCAAAATCCTCCCTTTTCTTGATGCAGTAAGCTATATAAGAGAAATAAAGAATGCTCAAGAAGAATTAGATAAATTTGAAGATATTTTAAAGCCATTTGATTTCATCAATGCAGTTGCTCAAATTGTTAGATAGAGGTGCAATATTCTAATGCATAATTCAAAATATAACTTTTTATTTGATCTAGATGGGACTATAACTAAAGAAGAGATACTTCCGGTAATAGCCAGAGAAGTAGGGCTTAGTAAGGAAATTTCAGAGTTGACTGAGAAAACGATAAAGGGGCTTATTCCGTTTCAACAAAGTTTTTTATACCGAGTTGAATTATTAAAACATGTACCAGTTTCCCAGGTGAGGGATATCGTTTCAAGAGTTGCATTGAATCAGCATGTTGTAGATTTTATTAGAGATAATGATGATAAATGCAGTATTGTAACAGGAAATCTTGATGTTTGGGTATCAGAATTATGTAAAAATATTGGCGTTAAATATTACTCTTCAAAGGCTTTTGTACAGAACGATTACATATGTACAGTTACCAAAGTATTGAAGAAAGCCGATGTTATGAATTGCATTAACGGGCGGGTAGTTGCTATAGGAGAAGGTAATAATGATGCTGATATGATAAAAAATGCTGAAATAGGTATAGCTTTCGGGGGAGTGCATATGCCAGCAGATTCCGTCTTGGAATATGCAACACATGCTATTTTTAAGGAGGAAAGTTTGTGTCAATTTCTAAGACAGTTGTAATCAATAGTGCTGGAGTAGGTTCTAGACTTGGTATGGGTACAACTAAGTCATTGATTGAAATAATGGGAAAGCCCTTGATTGAATGGCAACTACAAATGTTGTCTGATATCCAAGATATTAGAGTTGTGGTTGGATTTCAAGCAAAATACGTAATTGAAACTGTTTGTCGACTAAGAAAAGATGTGACTTTTGTTTTTAATCATGATTATCTATCGACTAAAACAGGAACAAGCTTAGCTCTAGGCTCCAGATATACACAGAACATGATTTTATCATTAGACGGGGATCTATTAATACATCCAGATGATTTAAAAATGATATTACAATCAGAAGACGAGTGCATTGGTTACTGTGAAAAGAATACGGAAGATCCAGTACTTGTAACAATAGAGAAAGATGAGAGCGAAAAAGAATGGGCAACTAGCTTTTCAAGGACAAGTGGGAATTTCGAGTGGACTGGTTTAGTTCAAACTTTCCCCGAATCAATCAAAAAACTTGAGGGACACGTCTATCAAATAATAGAGGGGAATCTGCCTTATAAAGCTATTAAGGTCAGATGTCAAGAGATAGACACACCTTCAGATTATGATTTGGCTATTGATTGGATAAAAAACAATCTAATTTAAGTGAGGTAAATATACATGTTGGATAAAGATAAAGTTAATAGCTTTTGGAATAGAAGAGCAGAAGTAAATGATCCTGTAGTTGCAACACATTTAAAGCATGATGATGCAGTAGAGTACGATGAAAACTTAGTAAGAAAGTATATAAAATCTAACAATGTTAAAGTCTTAGATCTAGGTTGCGGAACCGGCAGGACCACAAATAGAATTGAAAAGTATGTTGGTAGTATAAGAGCTGTTGATAAGCAACAAAAATTTCTTGATCACTGTATTAAGTCAAAAAAGGTAGAACTGGTTTGTGCTGACGTTGAGACTTATTTGGATGAAACTAAATACGATATAATCTTGTTATTTGGTGTTATGAACTATCTTAGCTTAGAAGAGGCGAATAATGTATATAAAAATTGTAAAAAAATGTTGGGGGATGGTGGTGTCTTACTAGTCAAACATGCTTGTGGAGTTAAAGAAAATGTTTATGTAGATCATTACTCTGAGGCAATAGCAGATAATTATTGTGCTGAATATAGATATGTAGAGCTAGAGAAGAATCTTTTAGAAAATGAAGGGTTTAATGTTGAAATATTGGATATATATCCTGACCATCTTAATCCTTGGAGCAATACTCATTTTTATGCGTTTATCTGCACCAGTAAATAGCAGAACTATAATAATCGGATAGAGGTGCAGTGTCATGCAACAAAAATACTCAATTTCAAGCAAAACCAGCATCGTTATCCTCACCTACAACAAACTAGATTACACCCAAGCCTGTATCGAGAGTATCCGCAAGTATACGAAAAAGGGTATATATCAACTTATTGTTGTAGACAACCTATCGACTGACGGTACTAGGGAATGGCTTGCAGAACAAACAGATATTCTTACCATATTCAACAATGAAAACGTCGGATTCCCCAAAGGGTGCAATCAGGGAATTGAGGTAGCAACCGGCGACGATATTCTACTTCTTAATAATGATGTTCTGGTAACCGAGAATTGGCTGGAGTTAATGAAAGACTGCCTGTACAGTTCAGAGAAAATTGGTGCGGTTGGTCCCGTAACCAACAGTGCTTATGGGGATCAGGAGATTCCCTTTTCTTATTCGACGCTAGACGAAATGTGGAGCTTTTCTAATAACTACAATCTCACTACGATGCCAGACTGGGAGCAGAAACTCAAATTGATCGGTTTTTGTATGCTCATCAAAAGGGAAGTTATAGATCAAGTTGGTCTTCTCGATGAAATGTTTAGTCCAGGTATGTGTGAAGACAGTGACTATTCCTTCCGAATTATAAAGGCAGGATATCAATTATTCCTTTGTAGGAATGTGTTTATTCATCATTTTGGGTCGACTTCTTTTGGTGACATGCCTGAAAAACGCCAGCAGCTTTGGAATCATAATCGAGAGAAATTTGAGGAAAAATGGGGTTTCCATACTGCTCAACACACTCAGGCTCGAGAAGACTTAGTTGGACAAATAGATGAGCGTGATTCTCAAAAGAACATACGCGTTCTAGATATCGGATGTGCATGTGGTGCATCTCTATTAAAAATTATGCATCACTACCCTAACGCTGAAGTATACGGTGTTGAAAAAAATGCGGAGGCAGCTTCTATTGCTAGCGCTTTTGGGCAGATCACAGTTGGTGACGCTGAAGAAATCACATATCCTGCAGAGTATTTTGACTATATATTGTTAGGTGATGTGCTTCATCAGCTGATTGACCCATTGAATTTACTGATCAAGCTAAAAGAAGCCCTTAAGCAAGAGGGAGCTTTAATAGCGAGTGTTCCAAACGCATCCCATTATAGTGTAATCTACTCACTATTAAAAAACAGGTCTCTATATAATTCAGGGAATAAGGAAATCTCGCATTTATTTACTATACAAGATATTCAACTTCTCTTTGAAGAATCAGGCTATGGGAAACTCGATATAAATCTTGTTAGTAGTCACATGTCTGATGTTGAAAGTCAGTTTGTGGCCCAATTAATCACAATAGCAGGCTTGAAAGATGCGAGTCATCTTGCTGCAGATAAATATATGATTAGAGCAGAGCGAAGGGATGCTCTCTCACCAAATGTTGACTTGACTAGCTTGTTGATTCAGATCAGTCAAGGTGAAACAGAGGCACCTGTACTGCTAATTATTGAGAAACTAGTGGATCAATCCATAGGTACAGATGTACTTATTGAATCGGTGTCAAGTATGGACGTGGATAAGCAGCGTCTTTTAAATGTTCTAGTAAATCATTTCTACACTCATGGACGGTTCAATGATATCATTCCTCTTCTTAACGCATCCCTTGAGATAGATAACAAGCATCATGATACATTATTTAATTATGCATTTATCCTCTATCAGGTTGGGGCGAACGCTGATGCTATTCGGTACCTAGAGTTTATGGATGAGAAGGATGATCAAGCCGCACGGCTGTATCAAGTGCTGATAGAATCATAGAAAAGGCTAGGAGATATCTCGACATTGCTGAATCAAAGACGAGCCACCCTGAATTACTGGATTGGATCAGACTATCCAAAAATGATGTTGAATAGAGGTCTCTATGAAGCAAAGCGTTGCTCTTGTTATGATTGTTAAAGACGAAGGAGCGGTACTAAATCGTTGCCTGCAAAGTGCTGCTCTGTACGTAGATGAGATCATTATTGTCGACACCGGATCGACAGATAATACGAAGGACATTGCACGTAATTATAGTGCTCGAATCTATGATTACGTGTGGGGGCAGGATTTTTCAGCAGCACGAAATTATGCTCTTTCGCAAGTGAAAAGTGATTGGAGTATAGTGCTTGATGCAGATGAATATATTTCTAATAATTGTGGAGAAGTGATTCAAACTTTCATACACTCTGAGCCTGCCATCGGAAAAGTAAAGAGAATAGATACATTTCTAGGACATGATGGCAG
Organism: Paenibacillus provencensis; assembly: GCF_042678545.1. NCBI lineage: Bacteria > Bacillati > Bacillota > Bacilli > Caryophanales > Paenibacillaceae > Paenibacillus > Paenibacillus provencensis. The sequence goes on from NZ_JBHTKX010000002.1 coordinate 479,397, forward strand.
TAACCACGAACAGATATTTATATCCAGGTTATTTCCTTCTCATTGCAGATACACGGGAAAGATACATGAGCAAATAGATTCAGATCTTCCGCGTAAAATTTTAGATGTCGAAATACAGCACGATGGATACCTGGAGAAAAAGAAAAGTTCAAGAAACATACCGATACTAAAGAATGTGATTGAAGATAATCCTCAAGATCCTTACTATTATTATCAAATTGCAAAAGAATATCGAGGATTAGAAGAGCATCGGGAATCAAACAAGTATTTGGAGCAAGCCTATACATTAATGAGCAAGAAAGAACCTTATGCTCCAAGAATAGTTATCGATTATTTGTATTCTATGGTAAATTCTAATCTCTTACATAAGGGATTGGACGTGATAGAGGATAATCGCGACTTTCTGTGGGACAACCCAGATTTCTTTTTTGTATCCGGTCTTTATTTATTAGAAGTTACATTAAGTGATCCTGATCAATTCATTGGCTTAGTACCACTTATTGAGAAATATTACTTAAGAGCTCTTGAGATTGGTGAACGCCATTCGGAAGGCAGTGTAATGGGTACTGGGAGTTTTGCTGCACATCATAATTTAGGTGTGTACTATGAAGCGACAGGAGAACTGCATTTGGCAAAGGAACAGTATGAAAAGGCGGCGAGCTATAATTACCCACCATCAATTAAGAGATTAAAGGATTTAATAGTATAGACTTTCAGTTATTATTCTTTTTCAATACAAGATTTGTTAGCCTTTCTTAGATAGCTCTGGTTTTTGTTAGAGCTATCTTTTTGTTTTTTACAGTGTATTCTCTGGCGTCATCTTAGTATAAATAATACAACAGTAAGCCAAGATAACAACATAATTCGACAAAATATTAACATTCATATGTAATATATTTGAAGGTAACCATTTTCTTTTCCAATTGACAATGGATAACTTTGGATGGTATAGTCGGAGTTGTGAGCCAAGCTCACTTCATTTGATGACGAAGGGAATGTTCGTGCATGCAAGGTAAAGTTAAATGGTTTAACGCAGAAAAAGGTTATGGTTTCATCGAGACTGAGGAAGGCGGCGACGTATTCGTACACTTTTCCGCAATCCAATCCGAAGGCTTCAAGACTTTGGAAGAAGGTCAATCTGTAGAATTCGAAATCGTCGAAGGCGCACGTGGACCACAAGCTGCTAACGTAATCAAATTATAATCATCTCGGCTTAGCCCGACCTACATATAACGGTTAGATGGTTAACAATTGAGTTTAGCTAGCGTCAACCTTGAGACAGTTGTCTCAAGGTTTTTTTTGTTATCTCCAGCGGGCTTCATTTATTCCCATCGCTGTAATGGAGCACGATGCTACGCGCATACTAGACTAGTCCATTCAGCTTCTTCATTATTGCCCGGCAACACACTCGTAATTATTCATGGTTGCATTGTATATATTTCATCGCATTATATATTTCACTTTACGCATATTTCATCCTAGAATTTGTTCTTTCCCAAGATCTCAGCCTCATTTAGGGCGACACCAAGCTTTTTCACCAAGATCTGAAGTTTATTTTTTTGCATCCCCAGATTTTTTTATTTCGTATTTTATTAAGTTTCCGACAAAACAAGCGATAATCTCCGCCAAAATCTGCACAAATCTTCTCGACATTCATGCATGAATAACACAATATTTTAACCGATTCCTGCTCACCTCAAACGCTCCTCATACAATTGTCATCACTTTGTGTTATATGTGTGTAAAACACCTTCATTATTTTTACATTCGCCTAACAAACATGTTATAATCGAGGTGCAAAGGAAAAGGAGGAATTGCCCTATGAATTTGAGTATTCGAGGTCAACAAATCGAGGTTACCGATGCTTTGAAAGATTACGTCGACAAGAAACTTAGCAAGCTAGAGAAGTATTTCGATGAACCTCTAACCTCTGATGGCAATGTGACACTAAGCGTGAATGTACACCGCGGGTTCCACACTGTTGAGGTTACGATTCCGATGAAAGGTCTGGTTCTTCGTGCAGAAGACGAGAGTACTGACATGTACGCTTCCATTGACGCTGTGGTGGAGAAGCTTGAACGTCAGATCCGGAAGCATAAGACGAAGATCAACCGCAAATTCCGTCAAGATGACAATTTGAAGACGTTTTTTGTAGAAGATGTTCCAGCCAGCCCGTCCCCAGCCTCAGATGAGGAGCTGGACAGTGAGTATGATGATCTGGAAGTGGTCCGTACGAAGAGATTCTTCCTGAAGCCGATGGATGTGGAGGAAGCCATTTTACAGATGAACATGGTCGGCCATAACTTCTTTGTATTCTCCAATATTGAGAACAATGAGGTCAATGTCGTGTACAAACGTAATGACGGCAAGTATGGCTTGATCGAGCAAGAGTAAGCAAGTAACATTAAGTTTTTGACTAAATCTCATTGTATTTCAAATTATTTGATTTCAACAACTCGGAGCTAATGTGAAGTGAACTTTAACTTATGAAAAATGATGATGAAGGAACCGCACAGTATGTCAGCTGTAAGGTATTAATCAAGGAATCAAACTAACTGGAAAATAACCAAGAGAAAGGGTGAATGTGGATAGCCTGATAAGGGATATTCATCTGCTTGAGTCGTTTCTCATTGGAACCCGTAGCCGCTACCTTCAGTTCAAAGACTTTGGCAATCGACGAGCCAAGGGTGCCCTTATAACTGCTGCTTTTCCCATAGATATGGTCTGCGACAAGGCGCCCCTGCCGGTTGGCAGGTACTGCGAGAGGAATATTGGCAGGGCTTTGGTGAATATAATCATTCACCTCAATGGCATCACCGATGGCATAGATATGGGGATCGGACGTTTGCATATGGGCATTCACACGAATGCCGCCGCGTTCATTGACGTGCAGACCTGCTTCAACAGCCAGCACATTCTCGGGACGAACGCCAATAGACAGGAGCGTCATATCGGTGGACACAAGCAGGCCGCTGGAAAGCTCGATCCGGCTCCCTCCATCGTGAAAGGCTCGAACACCATCCTCCAGAATTAAACGGACCCCTTGTTCCATCAGATGTGAATGTACGATGGAGGCCATCTCAAGACCTATAAATCCACCCCCAACGACAACGGCCTCCTTCGGCTTTTCTTTCTCTATATATTGTTTGATCCGGTCGGTATCCGGGATATTGCGCAGTGTGAATACGTTGCGGGATTCCGACAGGCCGGGTATGTCCGGCACGATGGGCTTCGCGCCAGGCGAGAGAATCAAATAATCGTAACTTTCGGTATAGATATCCCCGGCTCTAAGGTTCTTAATGGTAACCTGCTTCTCTTGCCGCTGAATGGACGTAACCTCGCTTAAATTCCGTATATCCAATTGATACCGGCCGGCTGCTGAGACCAGGTACGGTTTGAACCAACAGCTTACTGCATTCCTGAATCGTTTCTCCTATATAATATGGCAGACCACAGTTGGCAAACGAAATATATTCTCCCCGTTCTACTAAAATAATACTCGAACTCTCGTCAGTCTCCGCAGCCTGGCAGCTGCCGAAGTTCCTCCGGCTACACCGGCAACAATGATGATTTTGTTGCCCATAGTATATTCCTCCCTATATTGGTGAATATTATGAATGGTTTTTTATATACCCTATGGGGTATCATAGCATAGAGCAGACATGAAGTGTGTTACAAAAATCAAAAAGGGGATAAGTTCAATTGGATTCCAAATGAAACTTCATCATGATGATGGAGATATCCCTACACTTGACTCTATACCCTTATGGGTATATATTTCATGTAGAACGATAAGAATAATAGGGTAATTGAATTCGTATACAGACAGGAGGATTTGAGATGAATTACAATGATCAGATGAAAAATCGGATGAAGCGCATTGAGGGTCAGCTGCGGGGCATTCTGAAGATGATGGAGGAGAATAAGGACTGCAAGGATGTGATTACCCAGCTATCGGCAGCGCGGACGGCGATTGATCGTACGATTGGCGTCGTAGTCAGCTCAAACCTTGTGGAATGTGTACAGAAAGCCGAAGAAAGCGGACAAGATACAGAGAAGCTTGTGGTTGAAGCGGTGAACCTGCTCGTACGAAGCAGATAACCGACGTTATTTTTTGTTGGAGAGCAGGTTGGATCCGATCGAAAGCAGGAGATGAAGGGGATGGAAACAGGCCAGGTGCTGGAGATTCATACAACGGATCCACGCGAAGAGTGATTTGACGGCATGGGCCAAGTCGACTGGCAGCGAATTGCTGGAACTTCAAGAAGACGGTAATTTATTGAAATTTTGAATTAGGAAGGGATGTTTTTTTTGAATGTTTATATACCCATAGGGGTATGTGTAAATACAGTAAAATCTAACATTATGAATTACAAGGGGAGATCACGAGGTGACAGAAGCTATGTTCGGAAAAATGATGCCGCACGGGGCAGATAACATGGGACTCTCCAGAATGAATTTTGCGGGGATGGGTCCTAAAATGATTAAAGATGTTATCAAGAAGCACAATGCTGTTCCGCTGCCACAGTTTATTGAACTGGCTAAGGAGCAAGACGTGAAGCTGGTTGCTGCACGATGACGATGGATCTCCTTGGTTTGCAAAAAGAGGAGCTGTTTGAGGATATTGAATATGCGGGTATAGCCGGTTATCTGGGTGATGCCCAAGATGGCAACGTAAACTTGTTCATTTAATGAGCCAGGGTGATTGTACCTCAATATCAAGGGGGAAATATGTTAAATATCGTGTTCATTGCACTTATTATTGGATTTATCCTATGGAGAATTCTTCCGGCGAAGGGAGTCAGGCAGATTACGGCAGCCCAGCTGAAGGATGAACTGGCGAATCGGAACAAACAATTCATCGACGTCCGTTCACCGCGTGAATTCAAGGCAAATCATATTCGAGGCTTTCGCAATATTCCGCTGGATCAGCTTCGGTTAAGCAGTGACTCACTTTTGAAGGAACAGGAAGTGGTATTGATCTGTCAGAGCGGCATGAGAAGCAGTAAGGCGGGTGCATTTTTGAAGAAATCAGGTTTTGAGAAGGTAACGAATGTCAAAGGCGGTATGAGTTCGTGGTCCTGAATATTATTATGAAGAGGGAGTGTATACAGGTATGAGAGAGATTTCTCCTAAAGAAGTAGAGAAGAAGCTGGAAGAGGGAACAATCCTGCATATTATCGATGTGCGAGAGACGGAAGAAGTTGCAGAAGGAAAAATTCCAGGCGCAGTCAACATTCCACTTGGTTTGGTTGAATTTCGCAAGCAGGATTTGGATCAGTCGAAGGAATACATTGTGGTATGCCGATCCGGCGGTCGCAGCGGCAGGGCGACGGAATACTTGGAGGGTCAGGGCTATCAAGTCATCAACATGACGGGCGGCATGCTCGCATGGGAAGGCAAGACCGAGTAGGTTGGTTTTTGGTATAACCGTAACAGGTGTGTTTGCCGCACCTTTTTTTTGAAATCAAATATACCCTATGGGGTATAAGAAATAGAATGAAGGCTCGAAACGATATGACCGCAATTGTTTCCAATGCAAAGCTTGACGCGAATGGGCTGGCTTGCCCGATGCCCATCGTTCGTACCAAAAAAGTGATGAAGGAATTTGAAGGTGGCCAAGTGCTGGAGGTTGAGGCGACTGACAAAGGGTCCAAGGCCGACCTGAAAGCGTGAGCGGAAAGCACGGGACACCATTATCCTGGAACGATTAAAGAGGGTGACGTGCTGAAGCATTACCTGCGCAAGTCTTCAGGGGAGGAGGCGGCGGAACGATCCTACCCACATGTGGCTACTAATGCGCAATTGGAAGAGGAACTGCAGTCCGGCGCACCGGTCGTGATTCTCGATGTGAGGGAAACGGCGGAATTTGCCTTCAAGCATATTCCGAATGCGGTATCCATTCCGCTTGGCGAGCTGGATCAGCGACTGAATGAACTGAATAGGCAGGACTTCATTTACGTTATCTGCCGCACGGGAACCCGCAGCGATATGGCGGCGCAAAAGCTTGCCGCAAGCGGTTTTACAAGTGTACTGAATGTAGTACCGGGAATGAGTGGCTGAAGCGGAGCAACGAAGAGCTTGGCCGAATAAGCTGATGGATCACAGGGTGCTGGGTGCCTATGCAAGACTGACGGTTTGATAGGGCGTAGGATATACAGGTTGATGGCCCGAGGCATTATAAATCTACGGGAGGAATTTCAACATGACAGTACGAGAAATGCAAGCACAAGAATCTTGCCATGAAGGTAATTCACAAAGAAAGTCAGTTCATTCTGGACGTTCGCAATCCTTCGGATTTTGAAGAGAGGAAGCATTGAAGGTGAACAATTGAAGCATCTGAATATACCCTACTTTGATCTGATCGACGGGGTAGAGGATATTCTGGATCAGATTCCGTCAGATCAAGAGGTGCTCGTGGTATGCGCCAAGGAAGGCTCTTCGGTAATGGTGGCTGAGATGCTGGCCGAGCATGGCCGGATTGTGGCTTATCTGAAGAGCGGCATGAAAGCTTGGAGTGAATATCTGGTTCCGCTGAAGGTCGGAAACCTCGCAGACGGCGGTGAGCTCTATCAGTTTGTTCGGATAGGAAAAGGGTGTTTGTCTTATATGGCGGTATCTAGCTGTGTTAATCCTGATGACGGCCATCAAAATTGGGCTGGACATTTTATGATAGGCAGACCCTGGTCTCTATGGAGATCTATGATCGTTTCTGACGTTCCTTAAGCGGCACATCATTTCCTTATTCCTGCACTCATATAATGTTCATCATGAGGCAACGATGGAGGTACGAGAACATGAATGATGTACAGAGTGCGGTAGAAGAGGAAATAAGCAAGCTGACTGATTTTTTCATACAACGGCAGCATCAAGACGGGTCCTGGCATTTTTGCTTTGAGAACGGGATCACGCTGGATGCCTATGTCATAATCCTTTTTCGAATATTGGAGATTCAGAATGAAGAGCTTATCAGAGAATTGCATGATCGCATCCTTGCAGAGCAGCAGCCGGAAGGCTGTTGGCGCTGGTATCACGACGAAGAAGGAGGCAGCTTATCGGCTACTATTGATGCTTATTATGGGCTGCTCTACTCCGGATTCAGCAAATGGTACGACAAACACATGGAACTGGCCAGGCGATACATTCAATCGCAAGGCGGGCTGGGTAAATCCAAGAGCGTTTTGACAAAAGCGATCCTGGCTGCAACGGGCCAGCGAAAGTGGCCGGCGTCTATATCGCTCATACCGCTGGAGATCATTCTGTTTCCTGCCTATCTGCCCATCAATCTATATGAATTCTCAGGGTACTCCCGCATTCATCTCATTCCCATGCTGATTATGGCGGACCGGAATTTCTCCATATCTACGGAGACGGCTCCCGATTTATCCGATCTGAGTGATTCCCGCGATGATGACGATGATACGTTACCCCAGGAAAATCGGGAGATTGGGGAAAGCATACGTATGGGTCTCAGCAGACTACTGGGAACTCCTCGTTACATCCATGAAGCCGCCTTAACCAAGGGGGAGAAATTCATGCTGGACCGGATCGAATCGGACGGCACCCTCTATAGTTATGCGAGCAGCACCATTCTTATGGTATTTGCCCTGCTTGCACTGGGCTATGATAAACGGCATCCCATCATCATGAATGCGGTTCAAGGGCTGACCGCGCTGCAGTGCCGCGTGGACGGCAAGGTCACGATTCAGAATTCGCCCTCGACGATTTGGGACACGGCTTTGATTTCCTATGCGCTGCAGGAGTCCGGCGTCGCCGGGGATCAACAGTTGACACAGCGGGCAGCAGCCTATCTCTTATCCAGACAACAGGATAAAACGGCGGATTGGAGCATTCATAACCGGGATACGGTTCCCGGCGGATGGGGCTTCTCCGAGTCCAATACCTTGAATCCTGATGTGGATGACACGACTGCGGCTTTAAGAGCGATCCACTCGTTGTCGCATACCACGCCCATTTATCAGCATTCAACCAATCGGGGACTGAACTGGGTGTTATCGATGCAAAATAAAGATGGCGGATGGCCCGCCTTCGAAAAAAATACCGATAAGGAAATGCTGACGTGGCTGGCGATAGACGGTGCGAAATCCGCCGCCATTGACCCCTCAGGGGCCGACCTTACCGGACGCACGCTTGAATATCTCGGAAACTTTTGCGGATTCGGCATGAAGCATGATTTTATCAAACGAGGAACCGAATGGCTTATCACTCATCAGGAAAAAAATGGATCATGGTATGGAAGATGGGGGATCTGTTACATTTACGGCACCTGGGCAGCATTGACAGGTTTAGAGGCTGCCGGTCTGCCGGCGGACCATTCGGCGATTCAAAGAGGAGCCGCATGGCTCCTTGAGACACAGAATCCGGACGGGGGCTGGGGTGAATCCTGCACCAGCGATCGTACGATGCAATACATGCCTCTAGGCCAAAGCACGGCATCCCAAACCGCGTGGGCACTCGATGCACTCATAGCGGTTCAGGCAGAGCCGTCCACTGCCGTTAACAGAGGGATAAACAGGCTCATCGAATTGCTTCATGAAGACGACTGGACGGCCTCCTATCCGATGGGTGCCGGGCTTCCGGGCAGCTTCTATACTCACTATCACAGCTATCGGTACATATGGCCGCTCTTGACTTTAAGCCATTACAAGAAGAAATACGGGGTCATGAGAGGGCTCGCTGCAACCTTGCCTCAGCCATGGTAATATGGTATTAGACTAGGTTGGTACAGAGCTGGTACAGATTCAGGCTGGAGGATAAAGTGAACGACGAAAAAGAGGTGTGAAACGATGAATCCATGGAATGAACGGTTTCAGGGGGGAGATTTCGTATTTGGAACAGAAGCGAATGTATTCATTGCCGACATGCATAAGAAACTAGCACTCTCAGGTGATGCACTCGCTATTGCAGAGGGAGAAGGGCGAAATGCGGTTTATTTGGCTCGTGAAGGCATGAAGATAACCGTGTGGGATTACGCGGAATCGGGCACCGGCTAAAGTATTCGTTCTCAGTTCCTTCGGAAAATGCCAGAGTCCCGTTGTCGTATGAGCCCTCTCTTTGATGAGCAGGGGCTCTTTTTTGTATTTTCCCACATAATGTCTTCGTAATATAGCGAAACTTAATATTAGGCTCATGCGTCTATATATACAGGGTCTTGCCGGAGGATGGGATAGGGCTGTGATGAGTTTCATTGCTCATTTCAATAGCGGAATTCGGTGAAAATAAAGGGCTTGTCGTGTTGCGACAGCCTTGACAAACTGTTACAATTTAGGCAAAACCATTTTTATGTATACCGCTGAATCAAATTCCTCGTTTTATGGGGTGATGGAATGGATTCACCGCATTTTAATATGCATAAAGATCTTATGAAGGATTCGATATAACATCAGCTTGTGCATGTAAGAACTTTGAATGACAGATGAACCACTCAAGTTCCTAACTTTTACCCTTTGCATGCCGAGTTTGATTCTAACATCTGTTTTGCACGAAAGGGGTTAACCATGCTAGGACTAGTGAAGAAGATCTTCGGCGACACCAACGAGCGTGATGTCAAACGTCTGATGAAGACGGTCGATGCTATTAATAAAATGGAACCGGAATTTACCGCGCTTTCCGACGCTCAGCTTAAAGGGAAGACAGAGGAGTTCCGTGCACGGATTGAGAAGGGGGCAACCCTTGAAGAGATACTGCCGGAAGCCTTTGCTACGGTACGGGAAGCGTCGAAGCGTGTCTTGAATAAACGTCATTATGACGTACAGCTGCTTGGCGGTATTGCGCTGCATGAGGGCCGGATTGCCGAGATGAAGACAGGAGAAGGGAAGACGCTCGTCGGAACGCTGCCCGTCTATCTCAATGCACTTCTTGGCAAGGGGGCTCACGTGGTTACGGTCAATGACTATTTGGCTCAGCGTGACAGCCAGGAGATGGGACAGATTTATGAGTACCTCGGCATGACGGTTGGGATTAACCTCAGCGGCATGGACCATGCGTCCAAGCAGGCAGCATATGCCTGTGATATCACGTACGGAACGAACAACGAGTACGGGTTCGACTACCTGCGTGACAACATGGTTCTATACAAGGAACAAATGGTACAGCGTCCGCTCTATTTCTGTATTATTGACGAAGTGGACTCCATTCTTGTTGACGAAGCGCGTACACCGCTCATCATTTCCGGACAAGCCCAGAAATCGACAGAGCTCTATTTTGCAGCCGATCGTTTCGTGAAGAAGCTGGTCGCTGAAGAAGACTACACTGTAGATATCAAGGTAAAATCCGTAGCGCTGACCGAAGCAGGGGTTGCTAAGGCTGAGCGTGCTTTTGGCATTGATAACTTGTACGACCAAGCCCATGTAACGCTGAACCACCATATCGTGCAGGGTCTGAAGGCAAATGTCATCATGCGTCGTGACGTGGATTACGTCGTTGCAGAAGGCGAAGTTGTCATTGTTGATGAATTTACAGGCCGTCTGATGGCGGGACGTCGTTACAGCGATGGTCTGCACCAGGCGATTGAAGCGAAGGAAGGCATTGAAGTCCAGAACGAGAGCATGACGCTTGCGACGATTACCTTCCAGAACTATTTCCGGATGTACAAGAAGCTGGCGGGGATGACCGGTACGGCGAAGACGGAGGAAGAAGAGTTCAAGAAGATTTATGGACTTGAAGTACTTCAAGTACCGACGAACCGTCCGAACCAGCGTCAGGATATGGCGGATGTGGTCTACAAGAGCGTAGACAGCAAGTTCAGAGCCGCGGTGAACGAGATCGTAGAACGTCATGCGAAGAAACAGCCGGTACTCGTGGGTACGGTGTCCATTGAGAACTCCGAGGTTCTGTCTGATATGCTGAAGCGCAAAGGCGTGAAGCACCAAGTATTGAATGCGAAATACCATGCGGAGGAAGCGCAGATTATCTCTGGTGCAGGTCAGGCGGGAGCGGTAACGATTGCGACGAACATGGCTGGACGCGGTACAGATATTATTCTGGGTGAAGGCGTAGCGGAGCTTGGCGGTCTGCACATCATCGGTACAGAGCGTCATGAATCGAGACGGATTGATAACCAGCTGCGTGGTCGTGCCGGACGTCAGGGTGACCCGGGTTCGACGCAGTTCTACCTGTCACTTGGCGATGAACTCATGAAGCGCTTCGGTGCGGACAACGTACTGAACATGATGGAGCGCCTTGGCTTCGAGGAAGATCAGCCAATCGAGAGCAAGATGATTACGCGTGCCGTAGAATCGGCTCAGAAGCGTGTTGAAGGCAATAACTTTGATATGCGTAAAGTCGTTCTCCAATATGACGATGTCATGAACCAGCAGCGTGAAGTCATTTACAAACAGCGCCGTGAAGTGCTGGAGTCCGAGAACATCAAGCAGATCGTCATGGAGATGATCCGTGGAACGATTCAGCGTAATGTGGAAGCCCACTGTCCGGACGATATCCCAGAGAACTGGGAGCTGCAGGAAGTGGCAGATTATATGAACAGCAAGATGCTGGAAGAAGGCGCCATTACTCGTGATGATCTATGGGGCAAAGAGGTTGAAGAGATCGTTGAGTTCATCTTTGGCAAGGTGCAGGAGAAGTATGACGCCCGGGAAGAACGCATCGGGGAAGAAATGGTGCGTGAGTTCGAGAAGGTTATTGTGCTTCGTGCTGTCGACAGCAAATGGATGGATCATATTGATGCGATGGATCAGCTGCGTCAAGGGATTCACCTTCGCGCATACGGCGGTACAGATCCGCTTCGCGAATATCAGTTTGAAGGATTTGCCATGTTCAACGAGATGATCTCCACAATTCAGGAGGAAGTCGCGACTTATGTCATGAGAGCGCAAATCGAGAGCAACCAGGAGCGTCAAGCGGTTGTGGACGAGAAGCAGATCTCGACAAGCGGTGAGCCTGCGGAGAAGCGCCCCGTGAAGGTAGCAGACCAAATCGGACGCAACGATCCTTGTCCTTGCGGCAGCGGCAAGAAATATAAACATTGCCATGGTCAAACTTCTTAATTCGGCATAGAATATAAAATAGAGGATTTTGCTCTGAATCCCACCTGTGTGATGCGCAGGATTCGTGGGATGGCGTGATGCATAATCCGAAATAGGTTTATTTTTATAATACAGCTCCTTGAGACTTGTCCTTGTTACTGTAATCGGGCAGGTCTCATTGGGGCTTTATCTACAAGTAAAGAGAGGAATCTGTAAATCATGATTGAACCAAGCATTAAGCAGGATTTGCGCGAGATCAGCAAGAAATTAACCAACCTTAGGGGGTCTCTTTGACTTAGATCTGAAGAATGAAATGATCGCTAACTTTGAGGAGAAGATGTCAGTCCCTGATTTTTGGGATGATAATGATAAAGCACAGTCCCTAATCTCTGAGATGAATGCGGTCAAAGGTTCTGTCGATCTGTACAAGAAGCTGCAGCAGGAATATGATGATGCGAGCATGATGATCGAGCTGGCGGAAGAGGAAGGCGATGAGAGCATCGCGGCAGAAATCGGTGAAACGATCAAAGCCCTGGTGAGCAAGCTGGAGGATTTCGAACTGCAGCTGTTGCTGGATCAGCCATATGACAAAATGAATGCCATTCTGGAGCTGCATCCAGGTGCCGGCGGCACAGAGTCCCAGGATTGGGGGCAAATGCTGCTTCGGATGTATACCCGCTGGGCAGAGAAGCGCGGCTTCAAGGTCGAAGTGCTGGATTACCTTCCTGGGGATGAAGCGGGAATCAAGAGCGTGACCTTGTCCATTAAAGGCTATAATGCTTATGGTTACCTCAAAGCCGAGAAGGGTGTACACCGTCTGGTGCGAATCTCGCCATTCGATTCCTCCGGCCGCAGACACACCTCCTTCGTATCCTGTGATGTTGTACCGGAGATTACAGAGGACGTCGAAGTGGACATCCGGACTGAAGATTTGAAGATCGACACGTACCGTGCGAGCGGTGCCGGCGGTCAGCACATCAATACGACGGACTCCGCTGTACGGATTACACATATTCCGACCGGTGTCGTCGTTACATGCCAGAATGAGCGCTCTCAGATCAAGAACCGTGAGCGTGCCATGACGATGCTTCGCTCGAAGCTGTACGAGAGAAAACTGGAAGAGCAGCAAAAAGCACTGGATGAAATCCGAGGAGAACAGTCGGAAATTGCCTGGGGCAGCCAGATCCGCTCCTATGTATTCCATCCCTATAGTATGGTAAAGGATCACCGCACATCCGTGGAGACGGGGAACGTAGGCGCAGTAATGGACGGCGATCTCGACGCTTTCATTGATGGATACCTCCGCAAGCAAATTAAGCTGGAGTCTGAATAATTTATATGGAATTCCTACATGGTAAGGTTGAGTATAGCCGTGTAGGAATTTTTTTGGTTGTCTTTAGTTATGGAATTGATTCATCGATCATCTAATTAAGGGGAGACAGTAATCAAGATGCAGCACGCACAAGAGCGCAAGAGCAGGAACAAAAGAGCTTCAAATCTCATTCCGGTGGACGGTCCGCAGCGAGTGGTCGTTGATGCCTTTTTCATCATATTCGGGGCATTCGTCATGTCCATTGCCTTCAATCTGTTTCTCGTGCCGAACCTGATCGCCTCCGGCGGTGTATCGGGTATCTCGATTCTGGGGCAGGCCGCCTTCGGATTCGAACCGGCGTTTACGCAGTGGGCACTGAACATTCCATTATTCATTGCAGGGTATTCGATACTGGGAAGACAATATGCCATCCGGTCTCTGCTAGGAAGTGTGATGCTTCCGCTATTCGTATTTCTAACCAAGGATTGGACGGTGCCTACCAGCAACCCGCTGCTGGCTTCGATCTTTGGGGGGATTGGCGTGGGACTCGGAATTGGTATCGTATACCGCGGACGAGGCTCCACCGGGGGACTGACCATTCTTGCACAAATTATTCAAAAATACAGTGGTCTCCGGCTGTCCCTGAGTGTCATGCTGCTGGATGGAGCCGTTATTGTTCTGGCAGGGATGCTGCTGTCATTGGAGAACTCGCTTTATGCACTCATCAGTTTATATGTCACGGGAAAAGTGATCGATGCGGTTGAAATGGGATTTGGCACCTCCAAAGTCGCTTACATCATATCCAATCATACGGAACCGATTACGAAGTCCATTCTGCACGATCTGGACCGAGGAGTAACGAAGCTCTCTGCCCAAGGCGGTTATACGGATGATGACCGTACGGTGCTGATGGTTGTTGTGGGTCAAAGTGAGATTGCGAGATTAAAGACGCTCGTTCGTGCGGTGGATCCGAATGCTTTTGTGACCATTACCAATGCGCATGAGGTGCTCGGGGAAGGCTTCAAGAAGACGTTCTAAACAGAAGAGCGTTAGCTGTTTGATAGGCATTAGTTTTATTTAGGCGTACTGTGGATAAACGAAGTTCATGAACTCAACCGTAGAACAGCGAGTACAGATGCAGAAGAATTATATGAATAGCTATAGAGAAGTAGAGAGTTACATGAACAGCTAATAGAGATATACATGAGTTTTATGTACAGCTACAGAGATGTAAAATTTTTAAGTACAGCTAATAGATGTAGAGATGCAAGCTGAGTCGCTGAAGAATAGGACTAATGAATAAGTGAATAAGTTAAAAATGAAGTAACAAAAGGGAGTGACCCATAAGCTTGCTGGAGTCACTCCCTTTTGTGTGTTGTCAAGCTATAAAATAGGCGACAGCAGCCTGGATATGGATTCCTTGAACCGAATCCAGAGTGAGCGCTGCCTGTAGTGTTCTGCCGTCATCTCGGCAGAGAGCTGCATATCTTTTTCAAATGCATCCGTCAGCTCCAGCGCAATCTTGGAATCGTAAATAAAAGCATTGATCTCGAAGTTAAGCCTGAAGCTGCGGACATCGAAGTTGGCTGTACCGATCGTAGCCATTTTCTTATCCACGACGATCATTTTGGTATGCAGGAAGCCGTTATCATAGATATAGATCTTGGCGCCGACCTTGATAAGCTCACCGACGTACGATGTTGTGGCCCAGTAGACAAACATATGGTCCGGCTTATTCGGAATCATAATGCGTACATCAATTCCTGACAGGCAGGCAATCCGTACCGCATCGAGCATACTGGCATCGGGAATGAAATACGGTGTCTGAATGATGATGGATTTCTTCGCAGCAGAGATCATCTTGATGTAACCGTTCTTGATATGTTCGATCTCGGCATCGGGTCCGCTCGTTACGATCTGCATACCGATGTGATCCTTGCCTTCCGGCTCGGGGAAATGTTCAGGTACAAACGTAATGTCATGATAGCGTGACGCTTCATTCCAGTCCATAATGAACCGGGCCTGTAGTGTGGAAACCGCAGTTCCTTGAATCCGCAGATGGGTGTCGCGCCAATATCCAAACTGCTTATCCTTGCCGAGATATTCGTCCCCTACATTAAACCCGCCTGTATAGCCGATAATTCCATCAATGATAACCAGCTTGCGGTGATTACGGTAATTAAGCCGCAGGTTGATCAGCCTGAACTTCGATGGGAAAAAGACCTCGACCTTCCCGCCGGCCGCAACGAGCTCCTTGAAGAAGCTCTTCTTCATGCTCCGTGAGCCGAGCGCATCATACAGCACCCGTACATACACGCCTTCTCTGGCTTTCTTGATCAGCGCATTTCGTATGCTCCTCCCGAGCCCATCCCCTCGAAAAATATAGTACTGGATATGAATATGATCCTGTGCATTTTCAATGTCTTCCATCAGCTTGTTAAATTTATGATGTCCGTCGCAGAAGATTTCGACACTATTGTCTTCCGTGAATAACGCACCATTCTGAATTAAATGCATATAAATAAAATCCTTGTACTCTAAAGTGTCTTGTTTGCGGAATGGGAAATCCTTCTCCTGCAGGTGGCGAATCTGATCGATGACCATCTGGTCGATGTTAAGCTTGGCGCGTTCCTTCCATTGAAATAGACGGTATCTTGTAAGATTTTGTCCGAGCAGGAGGTAGAGTATGAATCCCACAATCGGGATAAAGGTAAGCACGAGCAGCCAAGCCCAGGTGGAAGAAGCATCTTTGCGTTCCAGAAATATAAGAGCGGCAGCGAGTAACATATTGATGATGATCACTACAATGTAGCTGATATGGTTGATATCCAAGTGAGTAGTTCCTCCAAATTCGATGATATCTATGTAGCTAGGCATATTAGCCCAGTCTATCTATGATCTTAATTAACCCTATTATGCATCATATCACTCAATCGGAATCAACGAAAAGAGATTTCATAGCATGTCATCATTTTTTTGGCCAAGGGAAGAATCAGGAACGAATAATAACAAATAGAAATCATGCATAAAGTGTTGTATTTATATAAGTCTGGATGTATAATAATTCACATCTATTAAAGAGAACGTATCGTTAAATGTATTGAGGAATACGAAAGAATAGTGAGGAGAATTCAGAATTGCAGACATTACAGGCACAGTCGATTAGAGTGCTGCATACATAGAGAGTTGCATGAACTAAGCTCAGCTTAAGAGAGAAGGGGAGACATTGTGAATAACAAATTAAAGGTAGCAATCGTGGGTTCCACTGGGTACGGCGGAGTGGAGCTCATTCGTTTTTTACAGCATCATCCGAATGTAGAGATCGCCTCGGTCATTTCATCTTCAACGAGCGGAGTATCCATTGCGGAAGGGTTCCCACACTTGAATACCATTATGGAGCAGACACTGGACGGCATCGACGTAGCCAATATGGCGGCGAACGTGGATCTTGTATTCACAGCTACTCCATCCGGGGTAAGCACACAGCTCGTTCCTCAGCTCATTGATGCGGGTCTCAAAGTCATTGACCTGTCGGGCGACTTCAGGTTAAAGGATGGGACGGTGTATGAGTCATGGTATAAGCATGCTCCTGCAGAGGATCGGTATTTAGAGCAGGCTGTTTACGGACTCAGCGAAGTGTATGGAGAGAAGGTGCAAGGTGTAGACTTCATCTCTAATCCGGGCTGTTATCCGACAGCTACGCTGCTTGGTCTGATTCCTGCGATCACAGCAGGCATGATTGATCCTGCAAGCATCATTATTGATGCGAAATCTGGTGTGTCCGGAGCAGGTCGAGGCACAAGCCTGACTTCACACTATGCCGAGATCAATGAGAATTTCAAAGCTTATAAGGTGAATAAGCACCAGCACATACCGGAGATTGAGCAGATACTTACAGATATAGCAGGTCATAAAGTAAACGTCACGTTCACAACACAGCTCGTTCCGATGACAAGAGGTATCATGAGCACGATTTATGCATCCTTGAACGGGGATTATGCAGACCAGGA
Source organism: Paenibacillus provencensis (assembly GCF_042678545.1). Taxonomy (NCBI): domain Bacteria; kingdom Bacillati; phylum Bacillota; class Bacilli; order Caryophanales; family Paenibacillaceae; genus Paenibacillus; species Paenibacillus provencensis. The sequence continues at coordinate 496,724 of NZ_JBHTKX010000002.1, forward strand.
TTTCATTGATGCTTATAACCAGTACTATGAAGGCAAGCCGTTCGTTCGAATCAGGCAAGCGGGCAGCTGGCCAGCGACGAAGGAAGTGTTCGCATCCAATTATTGTGACATTGGCTTCTCAGCCGACTCCCGTACAGGAAGAGTTACCATCTTCGCTGTCATTGATAATGTCGTGAAGGGTGCTGCAGGGCAGGCCATTCAGAATTTGAATCTGATGATGGGCTGGGATGAAGCAACAGGGCTTCAATTCTCACCAGTATACCCATAAATGTAATAAGCATAATCCGTGCATGTCCGGCTTTTCATATTAACTAGGATAGGATGGGGAAGAAATCATGGGACAGGTTGCAATTCAGGCTTTTAGCATCGTGGACAACGGAACGATCGTATCGCCATTAGGCTTCAGCGCAGGAGGTTTGCATTGTGGACTCAAGAAGACGGATCGCAACGACCTTGGCGCCATTAAATGTGATGTAATCGCGAATGCTGCTGCCGTGTATACAACAAATGCATTCCAGGCGGCGCCGCTCCAAGTGACAAGAGAGAGTCTGAAGAACGGCAAGCTTCAAGCCATTATCGTGAACAGCGGTAATGCGAACGCCGTGACTGGCAAGCAGGGAGAAGAAGATGCTTATGCGATGAGAGCAGCCGCTGCGCGTGAGCTGGGTGTGGCCGAAGTGGATGTAGCTGTTGCTTCAACTGGCGTCATTGGCGAACTGCTCAAGATGGATTGTGTGCATGCCGGAATTAAGGCGATGCCTGCGAAGATGGGCAAGGGCGCTGAGGTAGCGGGTGAGTTCTCTCAAGCGATTTTGACAACCGATCTTGTGAAGAAAGAAATCTGTGTCACGACACAGGTGGATGGCAAACAAGTAACGATTGCGGGAGCAGCAAAGGGCTCGGGGATGATTCATCCCAATATGGCGACGATGCTTGCTTTTGTAACCTGTGATGCAGCGATCGAACAGCAGGCATTGCAAGGGCTGCTGGGTCAATCGACAGATGCGACCTTCAATATGATCACAGTGGATGGCGACACTAGCACGAACGATATGCTGGTTGCGATGTCCAGCGGGCTGGCAGGCAATGATACACTGACACCGCAGCATAAAGACTGGGAGACTTTTGCGGAAGCTTTCAGCTATGTATGCGAGGTGCTGGCCAAGGCGATTGCAAGAGACGGGGAAGGTGCAACGAAGCTGGTTGAAGTAAACATTCAAGGAGCTGGCTCCGATGATTCCGCCAGAGCGATCGCGAAGACCGTCATTGGTTCCAGTCTGGTCAAGACGGCCATGTTTGGCGCAGATGCCAACTGGGGACGGATCATTGCTGCAGTGGGTCGTGCAGGTGTGCCGGTGAATCCGGAGCAGGTTGATGTGAAGCTGGGAGATCTATTGGTGCTGCAAGGCTCTCGCCCTGTTGCTTTCAGTGAAGATGAAGCGCTTGTCTATCTTCAAGGCGATACAGTTCAGATCTTTGTTGATCTTCATGGCGGCGCGGGCAAGGCTACTGCCTGGGGCTGTGATCTGACCTATGACTATGTACGGATTAATGCTGCATATCGGACGTAAGGATACTTGGGAAAGGGGAGAGGAGAAATGACACAGGCAAGTGCAGAAGTGCAGAAGAGCGCGAGCGAGAAGACGGCAGGGGCCTTTGTAATGAAATGCGGGGGCAGTACACTTGCAGCGCTGCCGGCTTCTTTTTTCGAGGATTTGCGTGATCTTCAGGCCGAAGGCGCAGCGCCAGTTATCGTTCATGGCGGCGGTCCGGCGATTTCAGACAATTTGGAGAAGCTCGGAATTGAAACTGAATTTGTGAATGGACTGCGCAAGACGACAGAGGCAGTGCTGGATGTCGTGGAAATGGTGCTGGCAGGCAGCATCAACAAACAGATCGTGCGTCTTATTCAGGGGACTGGAGCAAGGGCACTCGGGCTGTCCGGCGTAGATGGCGGTCTCATACAGGCGAAGCCGGTCAACAATAGCGCTGAGGTTGGTCATGTAGGAGATGTCACCCAAGTAGAGGCTTCTATTATAGAAGGAATCGTTAACCTGGGGTATATGCCAGTAATCGCGCCTGTAGGCGTAGATGCTGCGGGACAGCGCTATAATATCAACGCAGACACAGCAGCTGGCGCTGTCGCTTCCCATCTGGGTGTAGACCGCATGATTGTCGTTACCGATGTACCCGGTATTATGAAGAGCGTTGACGGAGTGAAGAAGGTGCTTCCTTCGGTAACGGTGCAGCAGATTGAAGACATGATCCAGAGCGGCGAAATATACGGTGGAATGATTCCGAAAGTGAGAGCCGCCATTAAATGTATTCAAGGCAAAGTGAAAGAGGTTGTCATTGTGGACGGCAGCGAGCCGAAGATCTTGAGCCGGGTGCTTAAAGGAGAAGTTATTGGAACAAGAATCGTTCGGATGTAACAGTAACAGCCAGGGTGAACGAAATAAATAATAGCTCGCAAGAATAGCAGTGTATAATTTTCAAAAAAAGGCGCATGCGCCAAAATCGGATGGGAGTGTAGATGATGACCGTTACAAATCAATCACAGCAGATACAAGCGGGGACACCTGATACGCAAGTGACGAATGAGGCAGGGAGCTCGCTTTTTCCAACCTATGCACGGTATCCGCTCAGCCTGGTCAAGGGCAAGGGCAGCTACCTGTGGGATGACAAGGGCAATAAATATTTGGACTTCATGAGCGGTCTCGCCGTCACCAATCTGGGGCATGCGCCAGATAAGATCATAGATAAAGTGAAGGAACAGCTGGATGAGCTGTGGCATGTATCGAATCTGTTTAATATACCTGGACAGGAGCAGGCAGCGAAGCTGCTTACGGCGAATACTTGTGCTGATGCCGTATTCTTCTGCAACAGCGGAGCCGAGGCTAACGAAGCAGCGATTAAGCTGGCACGCAGATATCAGCAAAAGGTGCTTGGCAAAGGCAAGTTTGAAATTATCACCTTCAAGCAATCCTTCCATGGCCGGACACTGGCGACGCTCACTGCTACAGGACAGGATAAAGTGAAGGAGGGCTTCCTTCCACTTCCCGAGGGCTTTGTTCATGTGCCATTGCATGATATCCCTGCACTGGAAGCAGCAATTACACCACATACGGCGGCGATTATGCTAGAGCTGATCCTGGCTGAAGGCGGCATTCATGTCGTCGATCCGAAATTTTTGAGAGAAGTGAAGGCGCTCTGTGAGGAACATGGCTTGCTGCTGATTATTGATGAGGTACAGACAGGCATGGGCAGAACGGGCAAGCTGTTTGCTCATCAGCATTATGATGTGGAGCCGGATATTTTTACCTCAGCCAAGGGTATTGGCAGTGGATTCCCAGTCGGTGCGATGTTGGGTAAAGGTTATTTGCGCGACGCCTTTACGCCGGGAAGTCATGCGACCACGTTCGGCGGCACACCGCTCGCCATGGCAGCAGTCAATGCAACGATAGAGACGATCATTGAAGAAGAGCTGCCTAAACGAGCACAGCAAATGGGAGATTACTTGATCGAATCCTTGCGTAAGGAGCTAGAGGGCATTTCATTTGTAACCGAGGTGCGCGGCAGAGGTCTAATCGTAGGTATTGCTTGTCAGGGACCGGTTGGCGACATTATTGCGGCAGGCCAGGCGAGAGGCTTCCTGTTCGTGAATGCGGGTCCTGACGTGATTCGCTTCCTGCCGAACCTGTACGTCACCACAGAAGAAATTGATACAGCGGTTGCTCTAATCAAGACTTTGATTGAAGAACACATCGCTGCGAATGCATAAATCCTTTTGAGGCCAGCCCTGCAAGGGACGCACTCAGTTGGAGGATAGAAGAAGTTTGAGCATGGAAGATAGATTTGAAGGAGGATGAAGACATGACAATTACACAGCTGAACCTCAAAGGCCGGGATTTTATTGAATTTACGGACTACAGCAAAGAGGAGATTGAATATCTTCTACAGCTTGCCATTGATATCAAGAAGAAGCAAAAAAGCGGTGAAGTCTATCAGCCGCTGAAGGGAAAGACGATCGGACTTATTTTCGAAAAATCATCGACTCGTACGCGCGTATCGTTTGAAGTAGGGATGTTCCAGCTGGGCGGGCATGCGCTATTCTTAAGCAAAAATGACATTCAGATTGGACGCGGTGAGACCATCAGCGACACGGCTCAGGTGCTCTCACGTTACCTGGACGGTATTATGATTCGGACGTTTGCGCACAGCAATGTGACGGAGCTTGCCCAGTATGCAGACATTCCCGTAATAAACGGGCTGAGCGACGATGCCCATCCTTGCCAGGTGCTGGCTGATTTTCAGACGGTGCTGGAGCACAAGGGACAGCTGAAAGGTCTCAAGATGGCGTATATAGGCGACGGCAACAACATGGCTCATTCCCTGATGCTCGGGGCTGCCAAGCTAGGCGTACATGTATCAGTGGCGAGTCCTGAAGGATACGAGCCGAATCCAGCGATCGTGGAGCAGGCGAAGAGCATTGCGCAAGAGACAGGTTCCCAGGTTGTGGTGACCCGCAGTCCAGAGGAAGCCGTTAAAGATGCGGACATTATCTATACGGATGTGTGGGCAAGCATGGGCTTTGAGGAAGAGCAGCAGGCCCGCGAAGCTGCCTTTTCAGATTATCAGGTTAATGAAGAGCTCGTTAAAGGGGCGAAAAAGGATTACATCTTCCTGCACTGCCTTCCAGCACACCGCGGAGAAGAAGTAAGTGAAGGCGTTATTGACGGACCGAACTCGGCTATTTTTGACCAAGCGGAGAACCGTCTGCATGCCCAAAAAGCACTGATGACTGCGCTGATGGGATAATGAAATCAAGTCACTTTGATCTATATATACCCTTGATTTAAACAGCTAAAGGTTTATGAAATTGATTCGTTGATGTTAAAATAAATTGAAGATTTTGGATTCCATATCGATTATGGTTCAAGCGACTTAAGGAGGACATTATGGCAAAAGAGAAAATTGTACTGGCCTATTCCGGCGGACTGGATACTTCCGTCATTCTAAAATGGCTCAAGGAAACCTATGACGCAGAGATTATCGCCTTCACAGCGGATATTGGACAGAAGGAAGAGCTGGACGGACTAGAGGAAAAAGCGCTCGCAACAGGTGCCTCCAAAGTGTACATCGACGATCTGCGTGATGAGTTCGCAAGTGACTTTATTTACCCAATGTTCCAGGCAGGTGCCTTGTACGAAGGCCAATATCTGCTCGGTACCAGCATCGCGCGTCCGCTAATTGCTAAACGGATGGTCGATATCGCCATTGCCGAAGGCGCGACAGCCATTGCACACGGTGCAACAGGCAAAGGAAACGACCAGGTTCGTTTCGAGCTGAACGCTGCTGCGCTGACACCAGACATCAAGGTGATTGCACCATGGCGTATGGAAGAATTCCGCAATCAATTCCCGGGACGTGCGGAAATGATCGCTTATGCAGAGCAGCACGGCATTCCGGTAACTGCGTCGGCTGCAAAGCCGTATTCCATGGACCGTAATCTACTGCATATCAGCTATGAGAGCGGAGTGCTTGAGGATCCTTGGTTTGATGCGAGTGCGCCGGAGAATAGGGAAATGTTCCTTCTTAGCAGCTCGCCGGAGGATGCTCCGGATGAAGCAGAATACTTGGATCTTGAGTTTGACAAAGGTAACTGTGTAGCCCTGAACGGTGAGCAGCTTAGTCCGCTTGAAGTGATGGAGAAGCTGAATGAGCTCGGGGGCAAGCATGGAATCGGCCGTGTAGATATGGTAGAGAACCGTTTCGTAGGAATGAAGAGCCGCGGCGTGTATGAGACACCAGGTGGAACAATTCTGTTCACTGCGCATCGCAAGATGGAATCCATCACGATGGACCGTGAAGTCATGAACCTGCGTGACAGCTTGATCACCCGCTACAGCACACTTGTATACAACGGCTTCTGGTTTGCACCGGAACGTCTTGCGCTGCAGGCGCTCGTGACAGAGAGCCAGAAGAATGTAACAGGAACGGTTCGCGTGAAGCTGTACAAAGGCAATATTATTGCGGCTGGCGTGAAGAGCCCTGTCAGTCTGTACAATCCGGACATCGCTACGATGGAGGCTGATCCTACCCAGGCTTATGACCAAGGAGATGCAACGGGCTTCATCCGCCTGAATGCGCTTCGTCTTAAGGTCGGATCTGGTGTAGCACAGAACCAGTAATGAAGCGCTCTAGTAGTATAGTGGCATGATTATAGATGAAGCAGCTGTAAGCTGGTAAGGAAGCTAAGGCCGTTCCTTGAAGAGATCTCAGGAGCGGCCTTTATCCATGAGATGTGAAAGGGAGGAAAGCACAGACATGAGTAAATTATGGGGCGGGCGTTTCACAAAACAGACGAATCATTTGGTTGAGGAATATACAGCATCGATCAATTTTGACAAGGCACTCGCAGAGGAAGATATTCAAGGTAGTCTGGCACATGTGACGATGCTGGGCAAATGCGGGATTTTGCCACAGGATGATGTGGAGAAGATCAAAGAAGGGCTCCGCACGGTCCTCGGCAAAATTCGTGAAGGCAAGATTGAGTTCTCTGTCTCGGATGAAGATATTCATATGAATATCGAGAAGAATCTGATTGAGGAGATCGGACCGGTGGGCGGCAAGCTTCACACGGGACGCAGCCGGAATGATCAGGTAGCGACAGACATGCATCTCTACTTGCGGTCTCGCGTTATTGAGATTGTCGGTATGCTGCATGCCCTGCAGGAAGCGTTGATCGGACAAGCCAAAGAGAATCTGGATACGATTATTCCGGGCTATACCCATTTGCAAAGAGCGCAGCCGATTCTATTCGCCCATCATTTGATGGCGTATGTGTCCATGTTCCAGCGGGATGCGGAGCGTCTGATCGACAGCTACAAACGGATTAATATGCTTCCCCTGGGCGCAGGCGCACTGGCAGGCACAACCTTTCCGATTGACCGTCATTTTGTAGCCGAGCAGCTTCAGTTTGATCGCATATATGAGAACAGCCTTGATGCGGTAAGCGACCGTGATTTTATCGTTGAATTCCTGGCCGATGCTTCCCTTATTATGATGCACCTGTCTCGTCTGAGTGAGGAACTGGTACTATGGAGCAGTACGGAGTTCAGTTTTGTTGAGCTGGACGATGCGTTCTGCACAGGCAGCAGCATTATGCCGCAGAAGAAGAACCCGGATGTGCCTGAGCTTGTCCGCGGGAAGACAGGACGTGTGTACGGTAACCTGATGGGTCTGCTCACCGTGCTTAAATCCCTGCCGCTTGCGTACAACAAAGACATGCAGGAAGACAAGGAAGGCATGTTTGATACCGTGGCAACACTGGAAGGTGCACTGCAGCTGTTTGCGCCAATGATCGCTACGATGAAGGTGAACAAAGGACGCATGCGCGAAGCCGTGAACCATGACTTCTCCAATGCGACCGATATTGCAGACTTCCTCGTAGGTAAAGGCCTGCCTTTCCGCCAGGCGCATGAAGTTATCGGTAAGACGGTGCTGTACTGTATCCAGAACGGAAAATACCTGCTTGATCTATCCCTTGATGAGTTCAAGCAGTTCTCCGAGCTGTTCGATGATCAGATCTATGCAGTGCTTCAGCCGGAAGCGGTCGTCAATGCGCGTAATGTATATGGAGGTACGGCTTCAGTCCAAGTTGCCGATGCGATTCGCCGGAGCGAAGCGATGCTGGGTCTGACGACACATTGGCTCAAAGAGCATACAGAGTGAATCAATTACAACTTGGCTCTATTGATAAGTTGAATTTGTTTCTGAGTAAGTAATCGTTTTATATATAAAAAGGGATTGCCAAGAGGAGGCGAATGCTGCCGTCCTCAAGGCAATCCCTTTTTTTAAATACAGTCTGTTATTTTTGCAAAGGAAGCCAGTTCAGAACATCCTGAATGCGTGCATCCCAGTATCCCCACTCATGCTCTCCCGGACCTTCGGTATAGGTGAAGTCAAGACGGGTTTGTTCAGCCGCCGAACGGAAGCTGAGATTATCCTCATAGAGAAAGTCCTCGGTTCCGCAGCATTGGAACAGCTTAGGCTTAGGACCTGGCTGCTGATCGCATTCCTTAAGCAGATGCAGCAGATCATTCTCCGTGCCCTCAATCTTATCCCCGAATATCCGCTTGAATTCCACGCTGCGCGCTTCTTCGTGAACTTTAAGCTTGTCATAATGGGCCGCCATATCGACAGCACCGGAGAGACTTGCTGCCGCAGCATATTCCTCTGGTCTGGACAGCGCAATCTTCATTGCACCATATCCACCCATGGAGAGCCCGGCAACGAAGTTGTCCTCACGTGCGGAAGACAACGGGAAGAAGGATCTGGCCAGCTTCGGAACCTCTTCCGTTATGTACGTGTAATACTTGCTCCCTTCGGCCATATCGGTGTAGAAGCTGCGGTAACCATTCGGCATAACCACCGCGATTCCCATAGCAGAAGCGTAGCGTTCAATGGAAGTCCGGCGCAGCCAGATCGAGTCATCATCGGAGAGACCATGCAGCAAATAGAGTGTCGGATAGGGCCCGTGTCCCTGCTTCGTATCCACTCCAATCTGAGAGAAAGTCTGCTGGGGAAGGATGACGTGCATCGTTGTATTCAGTCCTAATACTTCGGAATAAAAGTGACATTGCATAAAGGCCATGTAGAGGAACTCCCTTCAAATAGAGTTGAAATATAGTCACTTTTTATTATATAGCATATGCGAATAAAAAGCGGTTTCATTTTCAACGGAGTGTATCATCTTAAGCAGTGTCGATACCTTGAATGGTGGCAAACGTATGAGTATGTTCAAAAAGGGGCTTCATCTCGGTCCGGAGGCTACGTGAGCGCTGAAAGAGAAGTTATCAACAGAGACCACAATGTTGATAACTTTCTATAGAAACTTTAATTTTGGAGACTTATACGTATTTCAGGATAAATTATATCGTTTTCATGTGCATAACATTGTGTTATACACAGGCTGCTAGAAATAACGACAATTTTTTCGCTTTTATGCACATATCTATTCACATTACTCACAGACAAGCAGAGAGACCGCCCATTCTCTACGCAAAAATGTGGATAGAATTAAAAAGTATATGTATGTTGTTCACGGGGATCCGACACTTAGAATACCTATCCCGCAGGCATCCTAACCACATTAGGGACAATGTACTGCTCTATTTTATTTACAGCGTAACAATGTTATGTTACATTGTGTTCAGGAGGTTGGTTTCACATGCAGGAGGACTTGATATCAAAGAAAGATCTGCTGGAGATCACCGGTATTTCTTACGGACAGTTATACCGATGGAAGCGGAAGAACTTAATTCCGGAGGATTGGTTTATTCGCAGATCTTCCTTTACAGGGCAAGAGACGTTTTTCCCCAGGGAGAGCATCTTATCACGAATTCACAAAATAAAAAACATGAAAGATGATCTATCTCTGGATGAACTCGCAGATATGTTTTCTCCTTCAGTCAGTACACTTCTTCTGACACAAGAAGAAATCATGCATCGACAGCTGGTTACACCGATTACCATGCAATTGTATATAGACCAAGCGGAGCTGCATGAGACAGAGCAGCTGGAGTTCGAGCAGCTCCTGTGCCTCTACGTTCTGGATCAGGCATTGTCCAGCGGACAAATGACCAGGGATGAGGGGGTGCTTCTCCTTCGCACTTTTCATAGTGAATACAAGAAGTTCGAGGATAAGGGATGTGATATCATTCTGATCCGCAAAATGGGCGTACCCATCCTTATGATGGTCAGTGCGGGAAGCGGGATTTATTACGATATGGGCGTGAAGGAAGCACTGAGATTACCGATTGCAGTCTATATAGAACAGCTAAAGGTACATTTAAATCGATCTGGAGGTTATCGCTATGAGTGAAGCAGAAAGACGGAATCGGAGTATTGCCGGTATCGGCACCTCTTCAGGGGGGATATACCAGCATGTTAGAGCGGATGGTCTTGCCAAATTTACCAGTGATATCGACTGTATCAGCTATGAAGCGAATGGTACCGTGAGTCTGAATGGCGCTCTGAAATGTAATCGTTATGTGGTGAATGGGATATCTAAGGTCGATGGTGATGTCTCGGCAGAGGTAATCATCGTTAACGGAACAAGTAAAGCGAAAGGGAATGTGAGAGCTAACCGTACTAGAGTGGATGGCGTGTTCTCTATTAGAGGACAGCTGGAGACGGAGTCTCTTGCTGTTAACGGCAGAGCTAGCTTAGGAGGCAAACTCATTGCAAGCAGCGTAGAGGTGGCAGGAACCCTATCAGCAGACCAGGATGTGGAATGCGAGAAATTTGAGGTGCAGGGCGGCTTCAAGATCCATGGGCTGCTGAACGCAGGCGATGTTGATATTATGCTGCATCTGGGCTGTGAAGCTGAGGATATTGGCGGAGAGCGCATTCATGTGCGCCGCGATCGCAAGGTGAAGTTTCTCGATGGATTTGTGCCAGGACTTGCGCCTAAGCTGAAGGCTAAGCTCATTGAAGGAGACGACATCTACTTGGAGCAGACCTATGCTCAAACGGTGAGGGGAAACCGGGTGGTTATTGGCCCGGGCTGCCAGATCGGTCTTGTTGAATATAAAGAGTCCTATCATCAGGATGAGGATACGGTTGTCGATCGATACATTCAAACTTAAAGGGGTGAAATAGATGTGATTCCAGTTAACCATGAGCTTAATAGCGATAGGAAAAGCGACGTTAGAATGATTGGCGAAGGCAGCTCATCTGGAGGCGCATTCCGAAAAATACGTATCATGGGTCAAGGCCGACTTGATGGAGAGGCGAGCTGCCAGACGTTTCGCTGTACAGGGGATTCCTCCATACTAGGACAATTAAGTGCTTCCTCATTTAAACTGTTGGGAAATATGCACATAGAGGGCGGCTTATCCGGTGATTCGGCATCCATGCTGGGGGAGCTTCGTGTAGATGGAACATTGCAGGTTCGCCTCATGAAGCTGATCGGGGCAATGAGAGTAGGGCAGCATCTTCGCGGTGAGAAGCTAAAATGCGCAGGACAGCTGGAGATTCAAGGGGACAGCACTGCCGAACAAATACGCATTCGCGGGGTGATTATGGCAGGAGGGGCCGTGAACGCGGAGCATATCCGAATTAAATTAAATGGACCCAGCCATGCAAGCGAATTATGCGGGGCACAGATTGATGTTCAGCAAGCGTTCTTGTCCTGGTTTCCGAGCTTCCGCAGCAGAAGGATCAGCAGAACCCTGACGGTTGACCTGATAGAGGGTGATAACATTAGGCTTGAGCATGTGGAGGCCAAGGTTGTGCGGGGACGGCGGGTCACGATTGGGCCTGGCTGCCAGATCGGACTGGTTGAATACACGGAGAAATACAAGGAGCATCATACCGCGAAGGTTGGAGAAAGTGTGCGTCAGTAATGTACGCGCTAGTAATAAGTGAGAGAACTCTAGCCCGGCGAGAAGTGTTCGCCACTATTGGTATGAGGCAGCTCTTTCTGGAGCTAAAATGTTAAACTCATGAACCTGCATCATACAGGCCCATGAGTTTGTTTGTTTTTTAGGATGCAGCTCGGCAGAAGCTCCTGTGGCTCGCATCAATAAATATCAGTTTCCGTTGGTTTCTTGTGTACGTACGCCGTCCTCCACTGGAGGGGCAGGGTCAGATGGAGCATGTTCTGAGCGGTCTTCTTTTTCAGGGGAATGGTTGTCTGAATTTACAGCAATAAGACGCGCTTGTGGGCGGTAGGTGTCCTTGGCGATCGAAGTGCGGGAGACGATTTCTCCGTTTATTCTCTTGATCTGATAAGATTCCACAATATATCCAGGTGCCCCTTCTTGGACGATGGCTTGAGTATTTACCGGCAAAGAGGAGTCATTCGTATACTCTGTCGGTGCAGGGAGTGTTTCAAGGAGAAGGGTTTCGAGCTCATAACTTACATTCTCTGGCATGGTCCCAAAAAACTTTACAACCAGTTCGCGATCCCTGACTTCTGCTTTGATCAATAGAGATTTGCCCGTCGTATTCTTGAATCTGAAATTGATATAGTCCGTCGCGAACGTAGCATCGAGGCCTTTCGGCATATAGCTCACCGGCAGCGAATGATTTCTTCGCTCCACAATTTGCAGCCCTGTCTTGAGTGCCGCGTTATAGAGGGTGCTTGAGACCTGGCAGATTCCTCCGCCGATTCCTGGCACAAGCTCTCCGCCTACAATGACAGGTGCTTCCTTGAAGCCGCTGTGTTGCTCTGCCATTTTGACGATTTGTCCGTAGTTCAGCTCATCTCCTGGCTTAAGTATCATACCATCGACCGCATTGGCGGCGGCGGTTACGTTGTGAGTTCTTCCTTCTCCACTAGTGCCTAGCGGGGTAGAGACTTGAATGATTTTTCGATGAATTCCCGAACGTCTAAGAGAGTCAATCGTCACCGAGGGGTTCATCACTTGAAGAGGAAGGTCGATAACAATAGTAGGTCTGGGCTCTATCGGATTCATAAGCATTGAGAAATCGGCGGGGACAGCATCCTTTAAACGCCGGGTCATCTCTGCCCAGTTAAGCCTGCTCGCGCTGTGCTCAGGTATAAACTCAATTTCATCCATCTCCGTAATATGGATCTTAGCAGGAATAATGTCACCAAACTCAGATTGTTCCCAAGCGGGAGATAAATACCTTTGCAATTCAGTACGATCATAGCTGTAGGAGATGCTCCAGTCTTTTTGGAAACGGAGACGGCCAAGCAGCCTTTGAATCATGTTTCCTTCGGACAGACCCGCTGCTGCCTGTTTAAACTCGTTTGCGCTATACCTCACTCCGGCATGATGCAGTGTCAGCTTAGGGGTGGATATTGTACGATTGCCTGCCTTTAGATGTAGAGGAAGGTCTTCCAGTGCTTGAAGCTTCTGATCAAGATCTTTAATTACGGAATGAATATCTTGGCCGCCGACAGCTAAGCCGGAGATGGTTATCTTCGAGGGGAGCTTCGTTTGATGAGTGTACATATAAATCCACACCAAAAGGGTGGTGAAAAAGAGAGTAAATAACACGGAAATGATGGCGAAAGTGTGAATTTTTTTCATGGGTAACTCCTTTCCTGCTTCTTGTTTCCCCGGATTATAAACACTTTACATGTATATGTTCTGGGAGCGGAAATCTTTCGGCTACTCAAAAGGTAACAAATTTGTTACAATGGGAAACATCTTGATGAAATTCGAGAGATTTTAAAGGAAATCAATGGAAAGTGTCGAAATGATAAAGGCTACTATGCAACGGGAAGTGATCATGTGATTGAATTACAGGACGTGTGGAAGACCTATCCGAATGGGGCACATGCCTTGCAAGGTGTGTCGGTAAAGATCGACCGCAACGAATTCGTTTATATTGTCGGACCGTCTGGTGCGGGGAAATCGACATTTATGAAGCTAATTTACAGAGAAGAAATTCCGACAAAAGGGCAGATCTCAGTTAATGGATTTAATATCGGCAAGCTGAAGCATCGCAAAATTCCTTATGTTCGGCGTAATATCGGCGTTATTTTTCAGGATTTCAGACTTCTTCCGAAGATGACGGCGTATGAGAATATCGCTTTTGCGATGGAAGTTGTCGAGGCACCAAAGAAACAGATCAAGAAAAGGGTGATGGAAGCCCTGGACCTTGTCGGTCTTAAAAACAAAGCAGATCGCGAGCCAACCCAGCTGTCAGGCGGGGAACAGCAGCGTATTGCGATCGCAAGAGCGATCGTGAACAATCCTTCTGTCATCATCGCGGACGAGCCTACAGGTAACCTTGATCCCGAGACGTCATGGGGGATTATGCAGCTGCTGGATGAGATCAATTTCCGAGGAACAACCATCGTCATGGCAACACATAACCGGGATATCGTTAACACCATGCGTAAACGGGTTATTGCCATTGAGCAGGGACATATCGTCCGAGACGAAATGAGAGGGGAATACGGCTATGAATTTTAGTACCTTCTTGCGCCATTTGCGGGAAGGATTTAAGAGCCTATTCCGCAACGGCTGGATGTCGATTGCATCCATTACGTCGATCATTGTCTCGTTATTGATTCTGGGCGTGTTCGTTCTGCTCGTAGTGAATGTCAATTCCATGGCGGATCAGGCAGATGATCAGGTGGAGATCAGTACATTCCTGCAGCTTAACGTAGATGAGGCTCTGCGAGGCAAGCTTCAGGACGAGATTGGAGCCATGCCGGAAGTGAGCAAGATTGAATTTGTTCCTAAGGAGCAAGGCTTGGCAGATTTTAAAGAAGAGCTTGGAGAAGACGGTCAGGAGCTGCTTGAAGGCTTCGACGAGGATAACAATCCTCTCCCGGATACTCTGCGGGTAGAGGTTATTGATCCGAGCACAGTTAGTTTTGTAGCTGAGAAGATTGAAGCTCTGAACGAGGAATACCAGGAGCAGCCAATCATGAAAGTCAATTATGGAAAAGACACGGTGGAAACCTTGTTCAAGATCACCCGTCTGATCCGAACGATCGGCGTTGTTTTTGTAGCAGGGCTTGCACTCATGTCTATGTTTTTGATCTCGAACACGATTCGCGTCACGATCCTGGCACGCCGCCGGGAGATCAGCATCATGAAGCTGGTAGGAGCGACAAACTCCTTTATCCGTTGGCCGTTCTTCGTTGAAGGAGCCTTGATTGGATTCATTGGATCTATTATTACGATCGCTATTCTATTTATCGGATATAACCAGCTGCTGAACTCGATTCAACAGGATATTATTATTCAGATGCTTGATCTGGTGCCATTGTCCGGCATATGGACCTGGTTTGGCGGATCACTGCTCATTATGGGGATGCTCGTGGGCATCCTGGGAAGCACGTTGTCTATTCGCAAATCTTTGAAAGTGTAAGGCTTTCATAGATTCAGTCGTTTGTAGTTTAGTATAATCATGTGGCTGTCCTATATGGGGCAGCCGCTTAAGTAGAACATAACTCGTCATGGATTGATATATAAAATACTTATGAAGAAGGATGGGAAACGAACTTGAAAAAGACGGCCACTGTAATTGCGTTAAGTTTACTTACAGCCACAGTACTTAGTCCTGGATACGGAATCGCTGCATCGAGCATCAGCGATATTGATAAAGAGCTGGATCAGCTGGAGCAGCAGTCCGAATCCGCGAAGTCCCAGCAACAGAAGGCGGAACAGAAGAAGCAGGAAGCAGAGCACTACAAGCAGAAGCAAGAAGCATATCTCGAAACGATTATGGAACAAATCGAAGCTGTAAGTAATGAGCTTGCAACCGTGTCTTACCGCATTGAAACAACGGAAGAGAATTTGCGGAACACGAAGAAAGAGCTGCAAGCAGCAGAAGAAAGAATTGCTGCCCGCGAGGAGCTGCTCGAATCTCGTGTGCGTCTAATGTACACAGATGGAACAGTCTCCTACCTGGATGTATTGCTGTCTTCTACAAGCATTTCCGATTTTCTGGAGCGTGCGGATTCACTCAAGATGATTGTGGATCAGGATCAGAACCTGCTCGTTGAACATAAGAAAGACAAGCAGCTTGTTGTAGACAAGAAGGCAGAGCTGGAACAGCAATATGCAGAACATAAACGTCTATATGCCCAGAAGAAAGAACGCAAGGCAGAGCTGGACAGCAAGGAGCAGGAGAAACAGAAGCTTATTGCAGGTTATGAGCAAGAGATTAATGTAAATGACGAACTCAGCGCAGAGCAGGATCGGATGTTGGTAGAGATTGCATCCAAACGTTCAGCGCTGGTTCAAGAGAAGAACGAGCTGAAGGCAGAGCAGGCAGCGGCGGCAGCAAGAGCGAAGGCGGCAGCGGAAGAAGCGGCAAGAAAGGCTGCTCAGAAGAAAGTAGCCAGCTCAAACATAAGCTCAGGCTCAGGCTCAGGCTCGAGTGCCAGCAGTTCATCTAGTAATACTTCTACAGGCAGTGGTGTACTCGCTACGCCAATATCCGGATCGTACTATATTTCTTCTCCTTTCGGTCCGCGGGTTCATCCGATCACAGGTGTAGTCGGCAAAATGCATAACGGAGTAGACTTTGCTGCGGTACAAGGAACGAGTATTGTCTCAGCAGAAGCTGGTGTAGTTATCATGGCTGAATGGTACAGCGGTTACGGTTATACGGTGATAGTTGATCATGGTGATGGACTTTGGACGCTGTATGGACACATTCGCGAAGGCGGCATTATGGTGAGCGAAGGCGATTCTGTAAGCCGTGGTCAAAAAATTGCTGAGGTTGGCTCAACAGGTAACTCTACTGGACCTCACTTGCACTTCGAGGTTCGTGAAAATGGTAGTCCGAAAAACCCGATGAATTATTTGTAAGCAGAGGTCTATTCTGGACATATTCCGTACAAGCTTTACATATACTCTTGCTGGTATATGGTTTTTAGGGCTGAGACACTGATCGGAATTAGCACCTGTTCAGTGTTTCATCTGTCAGCGAAATATGATACAAGTAAATAAGGAGTTAGTTTCATCTTCTGATGAAGCAGGACTCTAAATGTACTTGTATCCTATTTACATCCAAAGCAAGTAAGTCGGAATAGAAAGGGCGGTGACGCTCATGATGAAGAAGCGCTCTGCTATACTGCTGGTTGTTCTCGCGCTTCTGGGTGGGAGCTTGCTTACACTCGCTGTCGTAAATTACCAAGGGCTGAGCAGCCAGGGTGGAGAAGGGCTGCTTGCCAGTGTAACAGGCAGCAATCAGAAGAATGAACTGCAGAAGATTGAAACCGCACTTGATCTGATCGAGGCTAACTATTATCAAGATGTGGACCGTACCAAATTAATTGATGGCGCTATTAATGGAATGATGGAGTCACTTGGAGATCCTTATTCCAATTACATGGGTCAGGAAACGGCTGCCCAATTCGAAGAGTCGATTGAAGGTTCATTCACAGGTATAGGTGCAGAGGTATCCTCACAGGACGGCAACGTCGTGGTGGTATCCCCGATCAAAGGTTCTCCCGCTGAAAAAGCAGGAATACAGGCTAAAGATGTGATCTTGTCTGTCAACGGTGAATCCTTGCAAGGACTTGATCTCAATGATGCTGTCTCCAAGATCCGTGGACCGAAGGGCAGCGAAGCCAAGGTACAGGTTCAACGTGCTGGAACCTCTGAGCCGCTTGATTTTAGTATTATACGAGATGACATTGATCTGGAGACCGTGTATGCGGAGATGAAGGATGATGGTGTCGGCGTTATTACAATTACGCAGTTCTCTTTGAATACGGGTGAACGATTCAAGGAGGAGCTTGCCAAGCTTGAGAGCCAGAACATGAAGGGGCTTGTCATCGACGTTCGTAATAATCCGGGCGGCGTACTGTCTGTCGTCATCGATATTGCAGAACAGTTTGTTCCTTCTGGAGAACTGATCGTTCAAGTGGAAGACAAGAACGGGAATCGGGAAACGAATGAATCCAAAGGTTCAGCGAAGGATTACCCAGTAAGTGTCTTGATGAACAAAGGTAGTGCGAGTGCATCTGAAATATTGGCAGGTGCACTGCAGCAATCCGCCGGGGCGACACTGCTTGGTGAGCATTCCTTCGGTAAAGGAACGGTGCAGACCAGCTTTGAACGTCAGCTTGGTGACGGAAGCCTTGTGAAGATTACCATAGCCAAATGGCTTACGCCAAACGGTGATTGGATTCACGAGAAAGGGATTGAGCCTGATATCAGTGTAAGTCAACCTGACTATTTCTCTGTGGCACCGATCAATAAGGATAATCTCCCATTGAAGTACGATACCAACAGCACGGACGTGAAGAATGCACAAACGATGCTCGAGGGCCTCGGATATAAGACGGATCGCAAAGACGGTTATTATGATGATAAAACCGTAGAGGCCGTCAAAGCTTTCCAGACCTCACAAGGATTGAGCGTGAGCGGAAATATCAATGAGGAAACGGCAGCAGCACTGGAGACCGCGCTCATTGAACGAATTGGCGATCCTGCATACGATACGCAGCTCAAACAGGCTGTTACCGATATGAAGCAGGAGATCTCTTCTGCAGCGTCGAACTAAGAGAGAAAAACGACCCGAACATCAAGCGTTCAGAATAAGTTTTTCTTGTCGATATTAGAAAAACAGATGAAAGAAGGCTGCTTGTTCAGCCTTCTTTTTTTACTGGATAATGTATTTGGAGAGGGCAAACAGCAGTTGAATTATGAGGGGGCGTGAGCTAACTTGAATGAAGTCATCACATGGCTATGGCTTGTCGTGGATGCATTAATCGCTTTGCTGACTCAGCCATTTTATTACATAGCCATCGTATTATTAGCGCTCAGTTACCGTCGTCAGGGGATGCTGGAACGAAGGTTGCTCCACACACGCCTTAATGGGTGGCCGCTGTTAACACTGCGAGCTATTTTTACAGGTATATTGGTTGGTTTAATTGTATCTGTTGTTTATGTACTTCTGGGAATTGAAATGACAGCACAGGCAGTGCTGGCGATATGGGTAACATCCATTATACTGATGCTGTTCCGGATCAGATACTTGAACGCTGTATATGCAGTGGGTTTGCTTGGTATTGTACAATGGCTGCTTAAGCTGTTTGACAGCTGGGAGCCTCAAGGCTTCCTCGAAGCCATCGTCTCTGCAATCCGTGATCTGCCGATCCCTCAGCTGCTTGTGCTTGCAGCAGTGCTGCACCTGACACAGGCTATGTTCGTCAGGCTGCAGCAGGAGCAGAACGCATCTCCTGTTTATTTTAAAGGGAAGAGAGGCAAGCTTGTCGGCGGTTATCAGCTGCAATACTATGTACCCGTGCCGCTTATGCTGCTTGTGCCCACGACTTCGGGCAGCGGGGCAGGTCTTGCATGGAGTCCGTTACTTGCCGGTGGCGCCGATATGTATATGCTCTATGCGGTTCCATTTATCATTGGATTTAGTGAGATGACAAAAAGCATGCTGCCAGAAGACAAGTCAGCCCTTACCACGAAGCGGCTCCTGCTATATGGTGTCATATTGCTCGTCTTGAGTCTCTTGTCCGTATGGTGGAATCCGGTGTCACTGGTGGCTGTGTTGTTTGCTCTTATAGGTCTGGAAGCGATATGCTGGATCAGTTCATTGGAGGAAGAGAACCGCAGCCCGATCTATGTACATCCTAAGCAGGGACTTCAGGTTTTGGCCGTATTGCCGGGCAGTCCCGCCGAGGAGCTGGGGATACAGGCTGGCGAAGTCATTTTTAGAGTAAATGGACAGCATATCAACTCACAAGCTGAGCTGCACAGCGCGCTTCGTATGAACCCTGCATTTTGTAAATTGGAAGTACGCAATATTGAAGGCGAGAGTAAATTTCTGCAGCGTGCGATATACGAAGGAGAGCATCATCAGCTCGGCGCATTGCTTGCGCCGGATCCGGATTCAGGCTTTGCGATCGACGAGCGTCCCGCCTCGTTCTTTCAGATCGTCGGGATGAAGCTGGATACACATCGTACCGAAAAGCCTGCACCAGATCCTTTCAGTCACGAAGCATGAGGGGATAGAAGCTGAAATTCCGCTGAGCAATAACGCGATAAGATGAACCCGTGAAGTGCACGGCTGAGTACAGCTGCTCTGCACAAAAATAACCTCCATCCTGCATAAAGAGCGGGGTGGAGGTTTTCTTTTTATAAGCGAATAATCGCTTCATTCGCCTTGCAGCTGGCGCAGAACAGTGATTTCCACTCTGCGGTTTTGTTGTCTGCCCGCTTCGGTCGTATTCTCTGCTGCAGGCCTGTTATCTGCATATCCGGCATATTGGAAGCTGTCCGGATCCAGGCCTTCATGCTCGATAAAATAACGAAGCACAGAGAGTGCGCGCTCACCGGATAATTCCCAGTTGTCTCGATATTTGGAGCCAGATGTTACTGGAGTATTGTCGGTATGCCCTTCGATCGAAATGGTTGTCGCAAGATCCCTAAACAAGCTGGCTAATTGAGAGAGTACAGGTCCAGCACCCTCCATCAAATTGGCATCCCCGGTGCGAAACAGAAATTGTTCACTGAGCGTGATGGAAATCCCTTGAGGCTTGTCCGCTACAAAAATAAGATCCTCAAGCTCATGATCTTTAATGTAGTTCTCGATCAAGCCCATCAGGTCTTGAAGCTCCTGTTCTTGCTCGCGAAAGGCAGTCTCCCGTTCTGTCATAGGTCCACTGTCCGCCTCTGAATCGGTTTCATCCGAACCGGGCTGGTTCGCTTGGCTGCTTGTATCTCCATTTTGGCCAGAGGGATGGTCAATTACACCCGTGCCTCCGTCAAGAACTCCGCTTGAGCTCTGAAAGGTGGTCTGCAGGGAGTTGGTTACTTCCTCATACTTGCTTGCATCAAGCCGGCTCATCGCGGACATCATCACGAAGAAAATGAGCAATAGCGTAATGAGGTCCGCATAGGTAATCATCCAGCGATCATGCTGAGAGCCGGAGGAATGTGCACGTCCTGCATTCCGTGTTCGCCTATTCCGCTGTCTCATGCGTGACATCCTTCCTCGGGCTTAATGGATTCGGCTGTAAGGTGATATAAGTGTTCAGCTTTTTACGAACGAGTAGGGCATTATCACCATTTTGTACAGACAATACACCTTCGAGAATCATTTCCATCACCGTGATCTCCTCTGCGCTCTTCGCTCTGATCTTGGATGCGATGGGCAAGAAGATCAGATTTGCGCTGGCAACCCCATATAAGGTCGCGATAAAAGCAACGGCGATCGATGGACCGAGCTGACTCGGATCTGACAGATGCCCAAGCACCTGAATGAGTCCCATGACCGTCCCGATAATTCCCATTGTTGGCGCATAGGAGCCTGCGGATTCGAATAACTTGGCATAGTTATCATGCTCCTGCTCTTTGGCATCGATATCCAGTTCCATAATCTGGCGGACGATCGGCTGATCGGTTCCATCCACGACCAGCTGAATTCCTTCTCTTAAGAAAGCATTAGGATGGTCGACCACCTTCTGCTCCAAGGCTAGAACGCCTTCGCGCCTTGCAACCATGGACATCTCTACGATATCCTCCAGCCATTCATTTGCTTCAGATCGATTGGGCTTGAAGGCCATTCTAATGCCCGCAGGCAGCGTGCGGATACGATGCAACGGATAGCTGATGAGCACGGCTGCAATCGTACCGCCGAAGACGATAAGAGCAGCTGTCCCCTGAAATAGTCCTGTTATTTTTCCCCCTTCCCATAAAAATCCTCCAATGATAGCGACAGCTCCGGCTACAAGACCGATTAGGGTCGCGATATCCATCAAATCATTCCCTCCAGTCAATTGTCTTCTATATTTGCATCCAGGACATGAACCGAGTATAATAAACGGGAACAAACATTCTTATAACTGCTTTTGCTTAACTCACGAACGAAGAGCCGATGAAACAGCCTAATGAAGAGCTTCAGTCAACTTTTTGAGAGGGGTTCTTTTTTATTTCGGCTGAGGGACTTCATTTGTTTATGGGTACGGAAATAAGCAATCCAGCATACAAAATGGTTTCCGATATGTTATATTTTCGGTAAATCTCGACATATATAAGGATATTGCACATCTTTCTTTGCGCAGTTCTTACATGAATATCTAGGTTGATTTGAAGTTTTGAGTGTAAGTATGTACATTGATGACTTCATTCTATCTGGATATTTGTAGTTTCTTAGCGAGTGAGATCGAAATTTGCATAATCCTGGTGTAAAACTATTTTAGACGATGAAGGTGAGGTTGGGCAATGAGCGATATTGTCATGAGCAATAAAGGATTTGAACTCGTATCGGAATTTGAACCTCAAGGGGATCAGCCGCAAGCGATTGTTGAGCTGGTAGAAGGGATCCGGCAAGGGAAGAAGCATCAGACATTGCTTGGTGCTACAGGTACCGGTAAGACGTTTACCATTGCTCAGACCATAGCGAAGTTAAATAGACCTACGCTTGTTATTGCACATAACAAGACGCTTGCGGCACAGCTCGCAAGTGAGTTCAAAGAGTTCTTTCCTAACAATTCGGTAGATTACTTTGTAAGTTATTACGATTACTATCAACCGGAAGCTTATATTCCTTCATCAGATACGTACATTGAGAAGGATTCAAGTATAAATGAAGAAATTGATAAGCTCAGGCATTCGGCGACCAGTTCCTTGTTCGAGCGTCGCGACGTCATCATTGTTGCGAGTGTATCCTGCATCTACGGCCTCGGTTCTCCGGTTGAATATTCCAATATGTTATTGTCACTCCGCGTAGGGATGGAGAAGTCTCGCAAGGAGATTTTGTCACGTCTGGTGGATATTCAGTATCAGCGCAATGACCTTAATTTTGTACGGGGGACGTTCCGTGTGCGCGGTGATGTAATTGAGATTTTCCCGGCTTCCAAAGATCAGCATGCGATGCGAATTGAGCTATTTGGAGACGAGGTTGAACGCATCACGGAGATTGATGTACTGACCGGCGAGCTGATAGGTGAGCGCGATCATGTGGCGATATTCCCGGCATCTCACTTTGTTACACGTGAGGAGACGATGAGAGTAGCGCTGGTCAATATTGAGCGTGAGCTTGAGGAGCGTCTTGCTGAACTGCGTGAGCAGGGCAAACTGCTGGAGGCACAGCGTCTGGAACAGCGGACACGATACGATATCGAAATGATGAAGGAAGTCGGCTTCTGCTCCGGGATCGAGAACTATTCTGGACCGCTGACCTTCCGTGAGACAGGAGCAACGCCGTATACACTGCTCGACTATTTCCCTGATGATATGCTGGTTGTCATAGATGAGTCTCATGTGACACTGCCTCAAATTCGCGCCATGTACAACGGTGACCGTGCGCGGAAGACCGTGCTCGTTGAGCACGGATTTCGATTGCCGTCCGCACTAGATAACCGGCCGCTGCAGTTCGAGGAATTCGAGAAGAAGACGAAGCAGCTTGTATACGTCTCTGCTACTCCAGGGCCCTATGAGATTGAGCATACCGAGGGGGATATGGTTCAGCAGATTATCCGCCCTACAGGTCTGCTTGATCCGATCATTGAAGTGAGACCGACCAAAGGACAGATTGATGATTTGATCGGAGAGATTCGGGACCGTGTAGAGAAGGATGAGCGCGTTCTTGTTACGACGCTGACGAAGAAGATGGCGGAGGATCTGACGGATTACTTCAAGGAAGTCGGCATTAAGGTCAGATATATGCACTCTGATATTAAGACGCTGGAGCGTATGGCGATTCTGAGGGATCTCCGGCTAGGCACATTCCATGTTCTTGTCGGAATTAACCTGCTGAGGGAAGGACTTGATCTTCCTGAAGTATCCCTTGTCGCTATATTGGATGCTGACAAAGAGGGCTTCCTGCGTTCCGAACGCTCGCTTATCCAGACCATTGGACGTGCAGCCCGAAACAGCGAAGGTAAAGTTATTATGTATGGTGATAAGGTTACGGACTCCATGGACAAGGCGATTAAGGAGACAGAACGTCGTCGTGCGATTCAGGTAGCTTATAATGAAGAGCATGGTATTACCCCGCAGACGATCCGCAAGAAGATCCGTGAGGTTATTGAGGCAACGAAGGTGGCTGAGGCGAAGAGCGATTATCTGACAGGCGGCGCAGAGAAGATGTCGAAGCGCGATCGTCAGTCGTTGATGCAGCGTCTTGAAGCTGAAATGAAGGATGCGGCGAAGAATTTGCAGTTCGAGCGCGCCGCAGAACTGCGTGACGCTTTGCTTGAACTGAAGGCTGAATAAAATAAGAAGAGAACGGCCGAGGGGTCGTTCTCTTCTTAAAGAGTTCATATGAAATGTTGCTGACCCTGTACTCTTTACTTATGTAATTGTATTTCGGTTTTTAACGTTGAAAGCTAATAATAAGGGCTATACTTATTGATAAATTGATATATTGTTTAATTTAATAGAACAAGCTTAAGGACCGAGCTCGAAGAGCAATGGTCCACCCGTGGGATGAGGCGAAGCGATCCCACGCAGGAACATGCACTTCAAGGACCGAGCTCGAAGAGCAATGGTCCGCCTGTGGGATGAGGCGAAGCAATCCCACGTAAGGAATGCACTTCAAGGACCGAGCTCGAAGAGCAATGGTCCGCCTGTGGGATGGGCGAAGCAATCCCACGCAGGAACATGCACTTCAAGGACCGAGCTCGAAGAGCAATGGTCCGCCTGTGGGATGAGGCGAAGCAATCCCACGTAAGGAATGCACTTCAAGGACCGAGCTCGAAGAGCAATGGTCCGCCTGTGGGATGGGGCGAAGCAATCCCACGCAAGGAAGGTGCACTTCAAGGACCGAGCTCGAAGAGCAATGGTCCGCCTGTGGGATGGGGCGAAGCAATCCCACTCACGATCCCGCGTCGTATGGAAGCATGTTCTAGACAACCAGATGGGTTGTCTAGAACGAATGCGTTCCAACCACAACAACCCAGCTATAAATAACCACGAGCCCAACTACTTCGGCCAATTTCCGGTTTCCAAAGGGAGGTCCCTTTGGGGTCCTCCCTGTCAGGGAGGATTTAGGAGGGTTCTTTTAAGGAGATGAGAGTGTGGCGAACGAGAATATAGTCATTAAAGGCGCGAGGGCGCACAATCTGAAGAATATCGATGTGACGATCCCGCGCGACCGTTTTGTCGTCCTGACCGGACTTAGCGGATCTGGCAAATCATCGCTGGCATTTGATACGATATATGCCGAAGGTCAGCGCAGATATGTAGAGTCACTGTCCGCCTATGCTCGTCAATTTCTAGGGCAAATGGAGAAGCCGGATGTAGATTCGATAGACGGACTCTCTCCTGCGATTTCGATAGATCAAAAAACGACAAGCCGAAATCCGCGCTCAACGGTAGGAACCGTTACCGAAATTTACGACTATTTGCGTCTGCTCTTTGCACGCATCGGTCATCCGCATTGCCCGGAGCATGGTGTGGAGATAACTTCCCAGACCGTTGAACAGATGGTTGATCGGATCATGAGCTACCCGGAACGGACAAGGCTGCAGATTCTGGCTCCTGTTATTTCGGGCCGCAAAGGTGAGCACAAGAGTCTGCTTGCAGATATATCGAAGCAAGGCTTTGTCCGGGTACGGATTGATGGCGAGCTTCGTGACCTGTCCGAAACCATTGAGCTTGAGAAGAACAAGAAGCATACGATTGAGGTCGTAGTGGACCGAATCGTCGTGAAGGAAGATATTCAGTCACGCTTATCCGATTCCATTGAAACCGCGCTTAAAATTTCCGGCGGTCAGCTGCTGGTGGATATCATTGGAGAAGAAGAGCTGAGATTCAGCTCCAACTATGCCTGCCCGATATGTGGATTCAGCATGGAGGAGCTCTCCCCGCGAATGTTCTCGTTCAACAGTCCATTTGGTGCCTGTCCGGACTGTGACGGCTTGGGAACTAAGATGATTGTCGATCCTGATCTGCTTGTTCCTGATCGCAGCAAGTCGATCGAGGGCGGTGCATTTGAAGCTTGGGCTGGGGGAACTTCGAATTACTACCCGCAATTTTTACGTTCCGTATGTGAGCATTACGGAATTCCGATGAATGTTCCCGTCAGCGAGCTGTCACCTGATCAGATGAACAAGCTCCTTAGAGGGACTAATGGAGAGAAGATTCGTTTCCGTTACGAAAATGATTTTGGTCAAAGAAAAGAAGCTTATGTTGTTTTTGAAGGGATCATCCCCAACTTGGAGCGGCGGTATCGTGATACGGCATCGGAAGGCATTCGTGAGTTTATCGAAGGCTTTATGGGCGAGAAGCCATGTGGAACATGTAAAGGACATCGTCTCAAAAAAGAAGTGCTGGCCGTTACAATCAACGGTAATAACATGGCGTACGTGACTAATCTTTCGATTGGAGCTGCCATGGAATTCTTCAGCAATTTGCAGCTGTCCGAGAAGGAACAAGCAATAGCCCATTTGATTCTCAAAGAGATCAACAGCCGTCTGGGATTCCTTGTGAATGTTGGACTGAACTATCTGACCATGAGCAGAGCTGCTGGAACATTATCCGGCGGGGAAGCACAGCGTATTCGACTAGCGACACAGATCGGCTCCAGTCTCATGGGTGTACTCTATATTTTGGATGAGCCAAGCATCGGACTGCATCAGCGGGACAACGACCGTTTGATTGCAACACTGGGTCATATGCGCGACCTCGGAAATACGCTCATTGTCGTAGAGCATGACGAGGATACGATGATGGCGGCAGATTATATCATTGATATCGGTCCCGGAGCCGGAATTCACGGCGGACAGATCATGTCGCAAGGCACGCCGCAGGAAGTAATGGATGACCCTAATTCACTGACGGGCAGCTATCTCAGTGGACGCAAGTTTATACCTGTTCCCGCAGAGAGACGGAAGACGGATGATCGCTGGCTGGAAATTCGCGGTGTGAAGGAGAACAATCTCAAGAACATTAATGTGAAGATCCCGCTAGGTGTATTTACAGCCGTTACCGGTGTATCCGGTTCAGGCAAATCTACCCTCGTGAATGAAATCTTGTACAAAACACTGGCACGGGATTTGAACCGGGCAAGAGTACGCCCAGGGCTGTATAAGGAAATGAAAGGCCTGGAGCATATTGATAAAGTCATTGATATTGATCAATCTCCAATTGGTCGTACGCCTCGATCCAACCCGGCAACATACACCGGTGTATTTGATGATATTCGAGACCTGTACTCTCAGACAAATGAAGCCAAGCTGCGCGGCTACCAAAAAGGGCGCTTCAGCTTCAATATCAAAGGCGGCAGATGTGAGGCGTGTAAGGGCGATGGAATTATCAAGATCGAGATGCACTTCCTGCCGGACGTCTACGTACCTTGTGAAGTTTGCAAAGGGAAACGGTATAATCGGGAGACGCTCGAGGTTAAATATAAAGAGAAGAACATATCGGAAGTATTGGATATGACGGTCGAAGATGCGGTTGAATTCTTCCGGAACATTCCCAAGATTCATCGCAAAATCCAAACCCTGCTGGATGTCGGTCTAGGATACGTCAAGCTCGGACAGCCGGCAACGACACTATCCGGTGGAGAGGCGCAGCGTGTCAAGCTCGCATCCGAGCTGTACCGCCGCAGTACCGGTAAGACGATGTACATTTTGGACGAGCCAACAACCGGTCTGCACGTGGATGATATTGATCGTCTTCTGACAGTACTTCACCGGCTGGTTGACTCTGGGGAATCCGTGCTTGTGATCGAGCACAATCTGGATGTAATCAAGACGGTCGACCATATTATCGACTTGGGACCGGAAGGCGGAGACGGCGGCGGTACCATTATCGGCACAGGTTCACCAGAACAAATAGTACAAGTGAAAGAGTCCTACACGGGTAAATATTTGAAGCCGGTGTTGGAACGAGATACCGAGCGCAGTCAAACACTGGTGTTAAACCGTTCATAGCTGCTACATGAAGAGCTGGAGGAGATACATTTATCTCATCTCCAGCTTTTTTTAAAGTGATCCGTCTTCATCAGAGTGACGTGGCTATATAGACTCTCTATTTTGAGCAACATAAAAAGCCATTGGAACGGAGGACTTCTGTAGTGAGAAGTGAACAAGAAATGATGAACATGCTTATCAATTTTGCCGAAAATGATGATCGAATTCGATTAGTAACTTTGGAAGGGTCACGTACAAACCCCAATATTACCCCTGATACATTCCAAGATTATGACCTGTCTTATTTTGTGACGGATATGAACTCTTTCAAGGAGAATGATCAGTGGCTTCACATATTTGGTAAACCTGTTATGATGCAAAAACCCGAAGATATGGAGCTTTTTCCTTCAGAATTAGGTAACTGGTATTCATATTTAATCCTTTTTGAGGATGGAAATAAATTAGACAATTCACGAAATAAACGATTATTTTACCCATAGCGACGGTTTAGTTGAAGTGTTGCTTGATAAGGACGATCTCGTTAAACACGAAGTGATCGCAAATGATCGTCAATATTGGATTAAAAAGCCGTCTTCAAGAGAATTTGATGATTGTTGTAATGAGTTCTGGATGGTTTCAACTTACGTAGTAAAAGGATTAGGGAGAAAAGAAATACTATTTGCCATTGACCATTTAAACGAGATAGCAAGACCGAATTTATTGCGAATGATGGCTTGGAAAATCGGATCAGAGCAAGGATACAGCTTTAGTGTGGGCAAGAACTACAAGTTTATAAATCGGTACCTCCCAGATGATGATTGGGAAAAACTCCTGTCAACCTATTCCCAGAGTGGGTATCAGGAAATGTGGCAGTCTTTATTCACTTGTTATGAGTTATTTAGAACATACTCAAAAGCTGTGTCAGAAAGTCTTGGATATAAGTATCCAGATTACGATGAAGTGATTACGAAGTATACGGAAAGTATTTATATTTCATTGTCGTGAACCAATTGGATTATTTTAGATTTTCTGGATGAAAAGTCTTGCTAAACCGGGGCGATGAAGATAACATAGAAGAAGGTGTAAACGCTTGTACGTGTACGATATCTCGTCATAAGGGGGCGCATGTATGCTGCTATTAGCGGAAGCTGGAGGCACAACTTCTAAATTTAACGGATTTGATATTTTCGTCATCTTGTTTACAATTATTATCTTCATCGGTGTGGTTCGGCTTATCAAAGCACCCAAGAAGAATCTGTTTGCCATCGCCTTTGGTGTTGTCAGCCTAATCGTATTTTTAATTACCGATTATGCGATGATCAAGCATTGGTTGAGTTAGGGTTACATACAGCATAAGTTAGCTCTGCAGAACACTTTCCCCTGTGTGAAGGGAAGGTGTTTTTTAATCCTCTTTTGAAGAAGAAATAACAGCTGGCGTATGAATTCATAATGTCACATAAGAGCGCGAGAATGATAGATTAAGAGAGGAATCGGTGAAGCCATTTGAAACGTAATAGTATGAATAGTACCAGAGATAGAAACGAAAATAACGTTAGAAATAACGATACAAACACCAATCTATATAGAGTGAAAACTAGAATCACAGCAGCAACTGTTGCAGCAGTCATTATGCTTGGAGCAAGTGCGATTAACCCTGCTGTGATAGAAGGAGCCAGCGTCAAGCTGAATGCCAAGCTCCAGGATGATCAAATATACATAAATTCAAAAGACCTTATTAAAGCGTTAGGCGGCACAGGTCAGTATGACGCGAAGACAGGAACGTTTATTTATACCGCGCAGGATGAGATACCGGAGGTAGTAGAGGCCGTATCCCCATCTGTTGTTGGGATTATAGGGCGCCCGGATGCAGGTGAAGAGGGAGGCGGCTCAGACCGCTATAATTTGACGCATGGAACGGGTGTCATAGTGAAGTCCAATGGATGGATTGTGACGAATGCCCATGTCATCGACGGTTTAACCAATGCAGTTGTAGTCACATCTGACGGTAAGACTTATAAGATTACCGACAGCTACAGCGATCCGACCAGTGATCTTGCACTGATTAAGATCAATGCGAAATCACTGAAGCCCGCGAAGCTTGCCAGCTCCTCTTCCAATATGCGAGTGGGCGAGACGGTCATTGCGATTGGAACTCCGGTGTCTTTTTCACTGCGTAATTCAGCTACAGTGGGTGTGGTCAGCGGGCTCAATCGAGGGGTGAATGCATCCTATCGTCTGATTCAGAGCGATACAGCCATTAACCCGGGTAACAGCGGCGGACCGCTCGTGAATTTGAAAGGTGAAGTGATCGGGATTAACACAATGAAGTATGCGGCAGTTGGCGTGGAGAATACAGGCTTCTCGATCCCTGCTGAGACGGTGCATTATGTAATTAATCATTACTTTAAATATGGCGAAGTCAAGCGTGCAAGTCTGGGGCTTACGCTGGAGGAGAGCTGGTCGGCCATTGTGGGGCTGCCTACTGACGATCCTTTGACCGTAACGAGTGTCCACACAAATGAAGCAGACAAGGCCAAGATCCAAGAGGGCGACGTGCTGTACAGCATAGATGGTGTACGGGTTACTTCGGTAGTTGATATTAATGAGCTGCTTAAGAAGTATCTGCCTGGCCAGAGAGTGAAGCTGCTCATGCAGTCAGATGGAGACATCGTAACACGATATCTAGTATTGACACAGGGTGAGAATACCGTCGTTGCAGTCGAAGACGAAGCATGGGATGAGGTAGAACAATGAATACTAGAACGATACGTACCCTTACAACAGCGCTGTTGACAGGCACAATCATGTTAAGCAGTGTAGTTCAGCCGGCTGCAGCTTCAGATCTTGTTGAAGAGCTGAGATTGAAGACGGGAAGCCAGACGGCAACCATCAATGGAGAGAATCAAACGATTCAAATGCCCTACAATGAGCAGGGAACGCTGATGGTCCCGGTTGGGGTGTTCAAAAAAGCTTTTGATAGCGAGATTCGTCTATCCGGGGAGGATGTCGTTAAAGTGATGGATGGTCCTCATACGGTTGCTCTCACCATCGGCAGCAAGATCGCCTGGATCGATGGGGAAAAAGTAGAAATGACGGCTGCCCCGAAGATGGTGAAGGATGTGCTCATGGTTCCGCTGCGCCCTGTAGCTGAAGGAATCGGAGCTACACTTCATAAGTCAGAACAGGGTGGTGAACTGGTCATTCGCATGAAGGCGAACGGTGCTGAAGCCCCGAATGAGAATCCGGAGAGCGAAATTGATACGGATCTAGGCAAAACAAAGATAGGGAACAGTTACTATGAATGGTCTATGAACTATCCAACCGGACTTATTGTGGGCGGTTCTTACAATGAGAGTGAGGATTTTACCAGCTTCATGAACGCGGAAGGAACATATTATCTTGAAGTTCTGGTCAGCGATCAGGAAGTAGAGCTGGATGCCGAAGATATGCTGCAGCAGCTTGTTCAGGACGCCAAAGACATGGGTGAGATTGTAATGGACCGGGAAGCCTATGGAGAGGCTGTTACCCCTTATGCCCGTATCGTGACCAAGGATGGGGACGGTATGTTCTGGGAAGCGAGACAATACTATGATAATGGGCGCTTGTATGAAGTCTATTTTTCCGATTATGAGGCTGTTAATTACAAGGATTTGCAACAGTATGCCCCACTGCTGAATTCCTTCCGTACATCATTCAACACATCGGATACGACAATGAAGGACTTGTCCACGGTTGAGAATGGCATGACGAAAGTGTACAACGAAGATTATGGCATCGCCTTGTCAGTGCCTGCAGAGTGGGACAAGGATAATCAGTCCCTGGTATACGAGAGCGAGGAAGGAACACATTTATCCCTCCAAGTGACCTCGGTACCGGAAGGGGCATCGCTCAAGGATTGGAGCGACAAGCTGAACCAGTGGATGCGGGATGTGTTCGTAGAGGATGCTCACCGGGAAGTCGATTCCTATACGCTGAACGTAGCAGGTAAGGACGCTCAGGTGAACCAGTTCCAATACGATTTTGGAGATGGCTGGACAACGGAGTATAATGTGCTGATTCAAGAGAACGGATATCGCTACTATTTAGAATATGCTGTACCCGAAGCGGCAGCAGGGGATGAGGACTTATTCGAAGAGATTCTGGCTTCGCTTGAAATTGATTATGATACAGTCTCTGAAAATTTCGGCAAGCTCGGCGAAGATCCTTACTTAGTGAATAAGTCGAGCATGATCACCCGGACTTCCAAAACGTACGGCTACACGCTTGATATACCGAGATACTGGACACCGGTGGAGAACCGATTTGAGTCCACGATTGTAGCGTATCAGTTTACAGGAGGGTTTTTCTCCATACATGTGGATAAGGAAGTATCTGTAGAGATGGCAGTCAGTCAGCTCCGTGAATCTTATGCTGAAGCGGCCCAGAGCCGCAAAGATTTCCGTGTGACCGATACGAAGAATGTGACCTTTGCCGGAGAACCGGCGACAGAGTTCACTTATCATGAAGTCGAGAAGGATGTTCCTATGCAAGGCAGGCAGCTTGTATTTGAGCATGACGGCATTACTTACACCGTGACCGCGGTATTAAATGATGCGAATCGAACGGAAGTACAGCTGAATGCCCTCTCGAAGACGCTTGAATCTTTTTCATTTAATAAATAGTTGATGTGGTGAAGGACTGGCAGAGCTTTTTTTGGCATGCTGGTTCTTTTTTTATAGATTTAGAGAAAGCTTTTCAATACACTATTAATAGAAAAGTCCATGGAGAATGGACGGAAATTTCGGTTTTTTCAGGAAGTAGTAGAGGAAAGAACAAGGATTTGATACACTATTATAGTTGTTTATAGGAATGGCTACACTGATAGAGTATATAGTTAATGAATTGGACGTTGTATTAGGATATTGGCAAAGTAAAAAAAACCTGTTTGGATCAGGTTTAGGAGGATATATGAATACAAAAGCATTGAGAAGAGAAGATGTCGAGCTGTTAGCACCTGCCGGCGATTGGGATTGTATGCGTTCAGCAGTAGCGAACGGCGCAGATGCGATCTTTTTCGGTGTGGAAAAGTTTAATGCCCGCGCAAGAGCAAATAATTTTCGGATGGAAGAGCTGCCGGAGATTATGGCTTTTTTGCATAGCTATGGAGTCAAAGGCTTTTTGACGTTTAACATATTGGTGTTTGAAAATGAACTGGCGGACGCAAAAAAATTAGTCGATGCTTGTGTGGATGCAGGCGTGGATGCCGTAATTGTACAGGATCTGGGTCTTGTGAAGCTGATTCGCGAAATCTCACCGGATTTCCCCATTCACGGTTCAACACAGATGACGATTACTTCACCGGAGGCGGTTGAGTTTACGAAGCCGTTTGATATTGAACGCGTCGTACTAGGCCGTGAGAACAACCTGAAGCAGATTCAAAAAATCGGGGAACAAGCGAAGCTGCCGATGGAAGTATTCGTGCATGGTGCACTCTGCGTCTCTTACTCGGGTCAATGCTTGACTTCCGAGATGTGGGGCGGACGCTCTGCGAACCGCGGTGAGTGCGCGCAGGCCTGCCGTCTTCCCTATGATCTGATGGTGGATGGTGAACAGAAGCCGATGGGCGATGTTGCTTACCTGTTGTCTCCAAAAGATCTGGCTGCAATCGACATTATGCCTGAGCTGATTGAAGCGGGTGTTACTTCCTTCAAGATTGAAGGGCGTCTAAAGACACCGGAATATGTGGCGAATGTGGTAAGCAAATATCGTAAAGCAATTGATGCTTATTTTGACGGGGTTAAAGATCCGATCAGCACTGAGGAAATTCGTGAGCTGCAGCAGAGCTTCTCCCGTGGCTTCACGCATGGCTTCCTTGAAGGAACAAACAACAAGAAGCTGGTGGACGGGACGTTTCCGAAGAGCCGTGGTGTATATTTGGGACGTGTGGAGAAAATACTTCGCGACGGCGTTGTATGTAAACTGGAAGCTCCGCTGAAGCGTGGAGACGGTATTGTGTTTGATGCCGGCGACCCGACCAAACGCGAAGAAGGCGGACGCGTCTATGATATTCGCCGTAAAGGCGTCAAGATCGAAGGCGAAGCTGGCGAAGGCTGGATCATTGATATTGTACCTGGTCGCAGTGACGTGGATCTTCGTCGTCTGCATGAAGGCGATCGGATCTGGAAGACCAATGACCCAGCGCTGGATAAGCGTCTGCGTCAAAGCTATGAGACAGAGAAGCCTTACCGTGTCTTCCCGGTTCATGTGAAGGCAGTAGGCATACCGGGGCAGCCACTCGAAACCTGGTGGACCGATGTGCAGAAAGGTACCACCGTTCAGGTGAATTCCGAGATGGAGCTCGAAATGGCGAAGAAACGCCCGATGAACGCGGAGCTGCTCGAAGAGCAGTTTGGACGACTGGGTGGTACAGTGTACCAGCTGGAGGAGCTTGATGTGCAGCTCCATGGGGATATCATCATTCCGATGCGGGAGCTGAACAACATTCGCCGTCAGGCGGTGGAAATGCTGGCAGGTGAGCGTCCGAAGCCGCCAGTGTACGTTAAGCGTGAAGTGGAGGTTTACGGTGACTCCGTTAAGCCAGCTCCAGCGGTGAAGCGCGGTGCAGCGGAGCTGACCGCTTTATGCCGCAGTCTTCCTCAAGTAGAGGCTTGCCTTGAAGCCGGTGTAGACTTTATTTATGCCGACTTTGAGTTCATCAAGCAGTTCCCGGCAGCGGTTGAAATGGTGCATGCAGCAGGCAAGAAGATCGCACTCGTTACACCACGCATCCACATGCCTGGTGAGAACGGCTACCATAACAACATCCTGCGTCTGAAGCCAGACGCGGTGCTGGTTCGTAATACAGGCGCACTGTATTTCTACCTGCGTCATCGTATGGAGAATCCGGAGGCGAATCATCCGGAGCTGATCGGTGACTTCTCGCTGAACATCGCCAACCATAAAGCGGTTGAGCTGTTCCTCGAAGCAGGTTGTGATGCGGTTACTCCATCTTATGATTTGAACATTCAGCAAATGGTCGATCTGTTGGAGCGTTCCCGTACGGACAAGATGGAAGTTGTTATTCATCAGCATTTGCCGATGTTCCATACAGAGCACTGTGTGTACTGTACATTCCTCAGTGAAGGAACGGATTACACGAACTGCGGACGTCCATGTGAAGATCACAGCGTATCTTTGCAGGACCGTATTGGCATGTCCCATCCGGTGCGTGTCGATGAGGGCTGCCGGAATACGGTATATAATGCCGTTGAACAATCCGGTGCCGAGTACCTGACGAACTTCATGGATCTTGGTGTATCCCGCTACCGCGTGGAGTTTCTGGAAGAGACACCAGAGCAGGTACGTGAGGTACTTGGACTGTACAACCGTGCACTTCGCGGCGAGATCAGCGGTACACAGGTATGGAAGACACTCAAAGCAACCAACCAACTTGGCGTTACGCGCGGGCAATTGGTGAAATAAATTAAATTAAATGGAGCCATTCTCTTCAAATGAAGAGAATGGCTCTTTTTGCTAGTGAAATGTTTATTGCATAAACATCATTATGTAGAGATATTAATATCATCAATTGAAATGTTTCAAGTGCTGAATCAATTCCATATTCGTTGTTTTAAAAAGTTATGAAATTGATTCTGATTAGAGAAGTTTCCAGTTCATTCCGTTATAATGAATTTATTCTAGTATGAAGGGGAATTATGGAATGAAGATTCGAAAAGCAATAATACCTGCAGCTGGGCTAGGCACACGATTTTTACCAGCGACCAAAGCAATGCCCAAGGAAATGCTGCCTATCGTAGACAAGCCTACGATCCAATACATAATTGAAGAGGCGGTGGCCTCCGGAATTGAAGATATTATTATCGTGACAGGTAAAGGAAAAAGAGCAATTGAGGATCATTTTGACAACTATTTTGAACTGGAGCATAACCTGGCATCGAAACAAAAATGGGGATTGCTTGAAGAAGTTCGGAAGTCCTCTGAAATGGCAGATATCCATTATATCAGACAGAAGGAGCCTAAGGGACTCGGGCACGCAATCTGGTGTGCTCGTAAATTTATAGGTAATGAGCCGTTTGCCGTATTGCTTGGAGATGATATTGTTGAATCCGATCTGCCTTGTTTGCAGCAAATGATGGGAATCTATGAGCAATATGAGCAGCCTGTAGTCGGGGTTCAGCCCGTTCCTTGGGAACAAGTATCGAGGTATGGGATTATAGAGGGAAATCAAATCGAAGACAGAGTATATACAGCGAATAATTTAGTGGAGAAACCCCCGGTAGGGAGCTCCCCATCTAATCTTGCGATAATGGGAAGATATATATTGACTCCGGATATATTTAATATTTTGGAGAATCAGCATACCGGAGTGAATGGAGAAATCCAGCTGACGGATGCTATTGCGGCACTTGGTGCAAGCAGAGACATTTTGGCATACCATTTCGATGGAATTCGTCATGATGTCGGAGAGAAGCTAGGATTTATTCAAACGACTCTTCATTACGCGATGCAGCGTGAAGAACTTCGTGAAGGATTGAGTGAATATCTGGAGGAGCTCTTGAGATCTTATCGGACTTTGAAATAAGCAGATATCATGGTTTTAAAAAAGCAGCGAGTTGAAGAAAATCCTTCGACTCGCTGCTTTGTTGTAGTGCTAGAAATTTAAAGAGGCTAACTGATCGATTTGATCATCAGCTTCGGGCTGAATTCCAATTAACTGATTATAGACCTGCTCATCTGTTTGGCCTGCTTTTTGCAATGATGCCAGATACCACCGGGCTACTTCTTGATTGGCAGGGTCACTCATATCTTCTGTCAAACCTTGCTTCAAGGTAGCCGCGGCTTCAGCAGATTGATTCATCATAAACTCTATTTTACCTGCATTCAGAGCAATAGCTGGTGTGATTTCAAATGCACGCCCTTGAAGCTGTCCTTCAGGCAGCGTCTTCAAATGCTCGATACCCTCTACTACATGCTGGTAAGCTTGCAGTCCTGCCTCGAAGTATTCGTCCTTCTTAGCTGTATCCTGATTGCCAAGAGCTTGGTAACCATATTCGAAGGCCTGGCTGATTAGCGTCTCGTGCCAATCAATATCCCAAGCAAAATTGACGGCTTTTTCTTCCTGGATAGCAAAAGCTTGCTCATTCTCCCCTTTTGCTTGTAGAAGAGAAATTTTGCGCTTCAGCATGCTTTTATTATAGGGCTCATCTTCAAGTCCTTTGTTAATCCATGCCAGTGCCTCATTGTAATATTGTTCATCTTGAGTCTGCGAATAGACCTGTTGGTAGATCTCAGCCATCAACAGCAAGGAATCCGGATGAGTGTCACGGATGGATAGATCCTTATCCAGAGCTGTCTTGATTTCATTAAAATCCTGGCTCGTCTGAACCACTTGCTGAGCATCTACAGCAGCATAGCTGGACTGCAAGTAACGAACTGAAGTAAATAGAACAAAGATAGACAGCATACCTACGGCTCCGACATATAGATAGCGAGTACCTGCTCCTTTGAAACTGAATTTCTTCACTGGCTTATTATCCATGACAGCCGCCATTCCGCCGAATCCGAGAAAGACGAGTATTCCCATAAATACATAACTCATATTAAAGTCCAGAATACTGTGAATTAAAATAGAGAACGTAATAATGAAGTATAGGAAATGGGACTCCCGGTTTTCTTCAGACTGACGAATGTATCCTTTAATATATTTCCAGATAATAAAGATCATAAAGGCCATAAAAATAAGGAATCCCAGGATACCGACCTCTACGAGATATTGCATGAAAAAGTTATGGGCTTGGCGACTCGTGTACGGGTTATTTTGATAGGTCTCGTATAAGCTTGCCCATGCTCCACCGCCGGCCCCAATGATAGGATAATCGGCAAGCAGCTTCAGTGCATCCCGATAGAACGTAAATCGTTCGAGCACACTGTGCTGGTTAAAGTTGATGTTCTCCAGGCGGACTTGAATGCTGTCTGGCAAAATGTTTTTGAGACTCGTAAACAGAAGCAGCAGGGCTGCAATAATGGCAACAATGGAAGAGCCAATTGGAATCCAGATGCTCGATAATTTGCGAACAGACCAACCCTGCACTCCGTTTGTTAAGCGAGAGGCCGCATAGCTTTGAATTACCCAGGCAACCACTGCCACAGCAATAGATGCAACAACCAGGTAGATCCACCCGTTTAGAGCTGTAGATGCTGAGTATTGCTCATGTAAAGCCAGACCTGCTGAAGTAATAGGATTAAGTACA
Organism: Paenibacillus provencensis; assembly: GCF_042678545.1. NCBI lineage: Bacteria > Bacillati > Bacillota > Bacilli > Caryophanales > Paenibacillaceae > Paenibacillus > Paenibacillus provencensis. The sequence goes on from NZ_JBHTKX010000002.1 coordinate 534,305, forward strand.
ATTACCGTCGCTGCGCCTGCTATGAGACAGTAAATAATCCAAAGTATTTGTTTTGCAGGCTTCAAAAATAGCAATAATACGACAAAAACAACCGGTAGAAGGACAAGGCCTGTTCTCGACAAAGTCAGCATAATGGAGACGATGATCGGAACAAGCATAAAACCATGAGTCAACTGACCATACCATTTTTTAGTTCTAACTAAACTAAAGATGGATGCAAAGAGCAAAGCCATGAGAAATGCTGCATATGTATTGGCATATTGGAACACAGAGGTTAACCGCGGTCCATTAGAGTCCACCATGACGGCATCAATATATTTCCCATTCTGTACAGCACTCGTAAACCAACCGACAAGATTCGCTGCCAGATTCGACCCTCCAAGCCAGTTCAATAGACCAAATCCGACAATAACATATGAAATACCCATAATTGCCAAATGTATGATATGATTGATTTGTTTGCTTTGGAGAATATACACTCCAATGGCAAATACAACCGCATAAATGCATTGAATGAGCACCATGTTCGTTGCAAGATAGTGGGAGGCTGCCGATATAAGAGAGATGACATAAGTTAATGGAAGCAACAGGACAGCGACAAGCAGCCACTCTCGTTGTGTCTCCAGCTTAATTTCTTTGTAATAGCTGGCAATCCATAAGAACATCAAGAGAGTTGAAATAAGGACGGCCCAGTAGATTGGCTTTTCAAAATTCAACATTTGTCCGTTGAACAGGGCAATTTGGAACGGAGCCCAGAACAAGAACAAGATAAAGCCGATAACTAGAATCCATCGTGTGACACTAATTTGGTTCTTCGGATCAATACCGCTCGATGGCTTAGCGGATTTACCGTATACTGGATTCGACAAGGTAGAATTCTCCTTTTCTAGTAGATACGACAATTATTTTAACATAGGAATTTAGAAAATTGTAACTATAAAGGATGGACCAAGCATTCCATGCATTATTTTTATAGATAAACCTGAAACTCTGTTGGGACAATGTCCTGACATTTTTCGATAAGAAATATGTTTTTAGTTTATCCTTTTGGCTTTCTGATATTAATTTGTAATGTGACGAGGTACATTTGTATGAATAATTATGTGAGGAATTTCCTTAAGTATAGACACTTCCTGTTCGAACTTATAAAAAAAGACTATAAGTTTAAATATAGGAGATCCCGTTTAGGTGTCCTGTGGAGTTTGCTAAATCCTTTACTTATGATCACAGTTTTATCTATAGTTTTTTCAACATTGTTTAAACACGATATACCGCACTACATTTTATATCTACTTACTGGGAAGTTGATTTTTGATTTCTTTTCAGAATCGACCAGCACAGCTATGAGAGCGATTAATGGTAATGCTTCTCTTATTAGAAAAATATATGTTCCGAAGTATATTTTTCCGATGTCTAAAACTTTTTTTTCTCTAATCAACTTATTTTTCACATTAATTATTTTGTTTGTTATTATGCTGTTTTCAAATATAGAGTGGTCGTGGGAAATGTTATTGTTTCCTCTTCCTCTTATTTATGTGTTTATTTTTTCATTGGGTGGAGGTCTGTTTCTTTCAGCTTATGCGGTTTATTTTAAAGATTTGAATCACTTATATGGAGTGGTATTAACCGCTTGGATGTACCTAACGCCTATTATTTATCCGGTTGAGATTATCCCAGATAAATTTAGGATGATTATGGACTATAACCCTTTGTATTATTACGTAAGTCTTTTCAGAGATATTATTTACTACGGAAATGCTTCTGATTTCAATACGCATGCAATCTGTATAGTAATATCGCTTCTTTCGTTATTAATAGGTTTGTTTGTTTTCCGTAAAAAACAAAATGATTTTATCCTATATTTGTAAGAGGGTATGAGGAAGCTATGATTAATAATCATCAAATAGCCATTGATATTTCCGGTGTGTCTATGAAATACCGGCTGTATAAGGAGAAAGTTGATTCCATTAAAGAATACTTTGTGAGAATGGTTAAACAGGAGCTGCAATACAAGGAGCATAACGCTCTGAACCAGATCTCTTTTCAGGTGCGGAAAGGAGAGATCATGGGGGTTATAGGATTAAACGGTGCTGGTAAAAGTACTTTATTAAAAATTGTAGCCGGGATATTAAAGCCATCTTCTGGAACTATTTCAGTGGAAGGTAGAATGGCTCCTTTGATTGAATTGGGTGCCGGTTTTGATGAACACCTAACAGGGAGAGAAAATATATTTTTAAATGGTTCTCTTTTAGGGCATTCAAATAAGTTTATGAAGGAAAAAGAACAATCAATTGTTGATTTCGCAGAATTAAGTGAATTTATTGATGTTCCAGTGAAAAATTACTCCTCGGGAATGAAAGCGAGATTAGGGTTTTCAATAGCAACTTGTATAAATCCTGATGTTCTTATAGTAGATGAGGTCTTATCTGTTGGAGACTTTAAATTTCAGCAGAAGTGTCAGGCTCGTATGCAAGATTTGCTAGGTGGGGGGACGACTGTTTTATTTGTTTCTCATTCGCTTGGAGAAGTAGAACAACTGTGCTCTCGAACGGTCTGGCTAGAGAAGGGGCATATTAAACTGATAGGAGATACAAAAGAGGTTTTGGATAAGTTTAAGAAACAAGATTAGTGTGGAGGGTTAACATGAACAGGTTTTGGGAAAGTATAATCAAACCAATATTTGAAGAAAGACAAGTAAGAAATATTATCGAAATTGGAAGTCAAAATGGATATAACACATCGAAGATCCTAGAATATTGTGAAGCATTTGACGGACATTTATATTGTATTGACCCTGTACATCCTAAGAAATTAAGCGAGTGGATTGAAAAATTTGGTAGTCACCTAACATTTTATCCAACTCTAAGTTTGTCAGCATTACCCCTTATTGATAATTTTGATGCCGTATTAATTGATGGCGATCATAATTGGTACACAGTAATCAATGAATTAGAGATCCTTGAGAGTAAAGTAGTGGAAAATAATATTTCTCCAGTAATCTTTCTACATGACATTGGGTGGCCATATGGTAGGAGGGATCTATATTATAATCCTAGCAATATTCCAGGAGCTTATATTCAGGCATATAGTAAGAACGGTGTTGTACCGGGAGAATCGAACCTTAATAAAGAAGGTCTTAACAGCCATCTAAATAACTCCATTTATGAGAATAACCCTCGGAATGGAGTTCTTACTGCTGTTGAGGATTTCCTTAAGAAGACACATCTTGAATTCGAATTTTACAAAATACCTGCCTTTCACGGTTTGGGAATTCTCACCTTTGGTAAAAGGAAATTGAAATTATTTGAGAGTGATGCTTGGTACAACGATTTATTGAGTGGAATGGAAAAGTTCAGGATAGATCAAATTTTAAAACAAGAACAAACATCAAAGAGATTGAATGAAGCTAAAAAAAATGTTGAAGACCTCAATAATGAAAAGATAGAATTGCAATTAAAACTAAAAGAACACAAAGAGGATTTTGATAACAAGTTAGAAATCATGAATGATGAAGTAAGAAAATTAACGGAAATCAAGATTAAAAACATTAACGATATACATGAATTGAAAAACAGCATTGGCAATAAAAATAAAGAAATTGAAAGTCTAGCATTAGAGAAATCGTCTTTATATAAGACAGTTACAATAAAAGATCAAAAAATATCAGAGTTAACAAAATCTAATGAAAAATTCAGGCAGGAAGTAATAGCATACAGGAATGAGATAAGGAAATTAGAAGTTGCAAATGGAGTTCATCTCAATTCAATAAAGTATCAATTAGGTGAAGCGTTTGTAGCGGCGTGTACTTCTCCTAAACAGGCACTGCTACTTCCTCTAAAACTTTCTAAATTAATACGACAGAAACGGGAAAGAAAGAAGACGAATTTTGGCCAGAGAAAGTATCGGGACAAAAAACAAAATCTTATACAAGAGGGATATGAAAAAAAAAGTGATGTAGAATTAGAAAAAGTAGAACTTGATATAGTTATCTGTGTGCATAATGCGCTTGATGACGTAAAAGACTGCGTTTATTCCGTGTTAAAAAATACAAGTGTTAGATTCCGGATAGTTATTGTTAATGATGGAAGTGAGGATATTACTAAGAATTATTTAGATAGTATAGAAAGAGAAAATGATAACATAATTGTTATTCATAATAAGGAACCTTTAGGGTATACAATTGCTGCTAATAAAGGCCTACGATATACGAATAGTGAATATGTGATATTACTTAATAGCGATACAATTGTTTCTTTAGGCTGGGAAAAAAACATGATAGATTGTATCGAAAACGATAATAGTACTGGAATTGTGGGTCCTTTGTCTAATGCAGCAAGTTGGCAATCAGTCCCGGACATATTTGATAAAGATGGCGATTGGATGGTTAATGAGCTCCCTAAGGGACTTACAAATGAGCAAATGTCTAACTTAGTTAAAGATTGTTCTCTTAGAATATTTCCGGAAGTTACATTTGTAAATGGATTCTGTTTTATGATCAAAAGAGCAGTTATAGAGAAGATTGGTTACCTGGACGAGGATACATTTCCTAAAGGGTATGGTGAAGAGAATGATTACTGTATAAGGGCAAGGGAAGCAGGATTTAGTCTAAAAATTGCTGATAACAGTTTTGTTTATCATAGGAAATCAAAAAGTTTTACTCATGATACTAGGAAAGTGTTGGCAAAGAATGCAAAAGGTTTATTAAGAGAAAAGCATGGTGACGAGAAAATTGATGCTTTACTCAAGGGAGTTAAGCATAATATGGATCTTCCTAGGATTAGAGAACGTATTGCAGCTGCGTTAAGTGCTTATGATTTTAGGAAGAACTTCAATGTGTTATTTATTCTTCCCGCTAAAGGTGGCGGAGGGGGGGCCCATTCAGTAATCCAAGAAGCCAGGGGGTTAATGAATCTAGGCTTGGAAGTAAAAGTTATATCAAAATTAGAATATAGAGACTCTTTTCTTAGTAACTACCCAGAGATCAAGGATATTTGTTTGTTTTATACAGATGAGTTGGAACTGGCATATATTTCGTCAAAGTTTAGTATTGTTGTAGCAACTGTATATCATTCTGTACAGTTACTAAAAAGGATTTGTCAAAGGTACCCATCAATTATACCAGCATACTATATACAAGATTATGAAGCATGGTTTTTCGACGAAGTAGATCCAAGAAGAGAGGAAGCTGAATCTTCTTATGAGTTGATTCCTGATATTATTGCATTTGCAAAAACTGATTGGATACGTGAAATAGTCCAAGAGAAACATGGACTATTTGTTCATAAAGTCTCCCCAAGCCTAGATACTGATCTATATTACTTAGATCATAATACTGAAAATGGAGTTTATAGAGAGAATGCACCTGTTACTATAACGGCAATGATTAGGCCTAGTTCTCCAAGAAGATCGCCAAGAGAAACACTTCAAGTTTTATATGAAATTGAGAAAAAATATCATTCTAAAGTCGAAATTCATTTCTTCGGATGTTCAGAAGAAGAACTACAAATGCTATTGTATAACCAAGAATTTGCTTCAATAAATTATTATAATCATGGAGTTTTAAAAAGAAACCAAGTATCTGATTTATTAAAGAAAACTGATATTTTCTTAGACATGTCATCTTATCAGGCTTTTGGGAGAACTGGCTTAGAAGCAATGGCTGTAGGATGTGCAGTGGTTTTACCAAAGACTGGAGGAACATCAGAGTATGCAGTAAATGAGAAAAATAGTTTCCTGGTTGACACATTAAATCTATCAGAGGCTATAAGTGCAGTTTCTATTCTCGTAGAAGATTACAAAGTACGTGAAAAAATAATTTCAGAAGGTTTGAAAACTGCGTCCCTGTACTCAATCGAAAAGGCTGCCACCTCAGAATTGGAATTATTTAAAAATATATTTGATAGTAAAAAAAAAACAGACAAATTAATAATTGGGGCCATATTCACTAAAACAAAAAATAATGGCCCGACAGGATCTTCATACCATAGAGTTGTACTACCTCTAGATAATTTATCTATGGACTCGAAAGACACAGTTTGGTTCCCTTTAAATCCTTTGAATGTGATTAAATTTAGAATTGATATCTTGATTATACAAAGAAATTCAATTCAATCTCTTGATATGGCTAAAAGCTTGATGGAATATTGCGATAACAATAATGTAAAAACTGTATTTGAAATCGATGATCATTTAATTGGAGATGATGTAGCGATTCCTACTGAATCAAAAGACATCATTCAATATTTGATGAAAAATGTACAATTGATTACTGTTAGTAGTTTCAAATTAGAAGAACAGTATAGTAGATATAACAAAAATACTAAACTAATACCGAATGCTTTTATTCCAGATATATTTAGTGAGAGACCTGAAAAGCAAACTGGTAAAAGGGGAAAAATTAAAATTGGGTATTTAGGAACTCCTACTCACTATGAAGATTTAAAAGTTGTAGAGCAAGTTGTTATCGATATTTCCAAAGAATACAAGGATGATGTTTGTTTTGAAATTATTGGTCAGGATTTTCCGGGGTTTAATAGACTAGATGTTCCTTTTGCTACTTATCCTAATTTCATTAAAACAGTTACTAATAGTATTGATTGGGACTTTGCAATTGCACCTCTTGCAATAAGTGAATTTAACTATTATAAAAGTTATCTGAAATATGTTGATTATACTGGTTTAAAGCTCCCTGCTATCTATTCAAAAGGTTTTGATTACGATAAAGTAATTCAGAATGAATTTAATGGGTTATTGGCTGAAAATACTTATGAATCTTGGTATAACGCAATATCTAAATTTATTAATGATTTGAAATTAAGGGATCTTTGCCTCCGAAATGCTATTGAAGATATTCAAGAAAATCATCTTATAAATAAAATAAATATAAAAAGGAAGCAATTGTTTAGGGATTTGGTAAACTGAATTTTCCTAAACTCTTAAAGGGAGGGATACAGTGGAAAAAATTATCTTTTGTTTAAAAATCGGAGTCCCTACCCGTAAACAACTTAAAAGTTGGGGGGATTACTATTTAGCAAAAAGCTTGGCAGAAGAGTTAAATAGGCAAGGGCATGAATGCTTCATACAGATTTTACCTGAGTGGAATAGTAATAAAGACGATAATGCAGATGTAGTAATACACTTTAGGGGGCTTTCTTCATATGATATAAAGCCCCATCACTTCAATATAATGTGGAATATTTCTCATCCTAATGAAGTTAGCAAGGCAGAGTTTGAAAAATATGACCTAGTACTCGTTTCATCAAAACAGCACGCAAATTATTTAAAAAGCATTTTGAATGTTCCGGTTGAAACATTTTTACAATTTACGGATACTTCAGTCTTTTATAATAAGCAGAATTTAGAATTACGCCATGAAATATTATTTGTGGGAAACTCCAGAGGGGTTTCCCGCCCAATTGTAAATGATGTTTTAAAATGTTCGGATCAACTGGCTGTTATTGGATCAGGATGGGAAGGAAGAATTGAGAAGAAGTTTATAAAGGATACTTGGTATCCAAATGAAAAACTTAACGAGTTGTATTCTTCCTGCGGAATTTTATTAAATGACCATTGGGAAGACATGCGAAAGTTGGGGTATATAAATAATCGTTTTTTTGATGCGATTGCTTGTAAAGCTGTAGTTATAAATGATGATCATTCGGAACTGAAAGATACATTCCCAGAAGCTCTGACTTATTCAAATGTTGAGGAGCTAAAATTTTTACTCGAAGATATTAAAAAAAATGAAGAAAGCTACAAATTGTTAACTGAGAGACTACACAATGAAGTGAAAAATAACCATACGGTAATCAATCGAGTTGAACAACTGCTAAATATACTTGGTAAATACGATTATACAACGAAAAAAAACAGCGTTCCTAAGACCTCTAACCATAAATTATCTGTTAAGAAAAAAATAAATCAAAGCCTTCTTAATATTTTCGGTTACGGTAGAACTTATCGAATAATACATCGAGGATACATTACCTGTAAAAACAATATTAACTCTATTAAAGGAATAAATAGTAGAGTGAGGAAAAGATTGTTTAGGTCAAATAATTCTATGCTTATTAATTTTTTCTCTGAGTCGGAAATTAAATCATTAGCACAAAATAATGCTACTGTATTTACCAACGATGGGTTTGATTCTTTAGTTAGTATTATTGTGCCTACTTTAAACGGGGAAAAACATCTTAGAAATTTGATTCCTAGCTTGCTTAAAAATACACTTTATTCTAATTACGAAGTAATTTTTATTGATAACAATAGCAAAGATGGAACAGAGAAGTACATTAATTCTTTATACAATAAAAAGTTCAAATACATTAACTCAAGAAAAAACCTGAATTTCTCAGAGAGTATTAACCTAGGAGTTGAAAAGGCATCAGGGGAATATTTAGTTTTTCTCAATAATGATGTCATGCCGTTGTACGGTTGGTTGGATGAGATGTTGAGGATATGGACTTCAATCAATAATCCAGGAGTAGTTGGTGCAAGGTTAATTTACAATAAATTAGATGCTTCACGTCTGAAGATAAAAGAAGTTGTTTACCCTGGATTATCTGTCCAGCATGATGGTATTAGGTTTAGATGGACTAGAAACGGTATAGTACCATTTAATATTGGCAAATATGAGAATCCTTTGAGAAAAGATAGCTTGGTTTCAGAAACTGTACCTGCTATTACCGCAGCTTGCTTATTAACTGATCGAACTACGTTTTTGAAAGTTAAAGGGTTTGATGAGAGATATACATTTGGTAGGGAAGATGTTGATTTCTGTCTTAGAGTGAAAAGTGAGGACTTGAATGTGGTAGTTGCTCGAAATTCTTTATTATTTCATAGGGAATTCTCTTCACAAATCAGAAACAGTCACTCTTATAGAAAGGCCTCCAGAATCGCAAATCACAAGTTGTTTAATGATATCTGGGGTGAAATAATAGCAACTGCTATTTGGAAAGAAAAAATACTATCTAAACAAAATTATTGGACAGATAGTCCATTGAATATAGCCTTTTTGGTTACAGAAAATGATCCTTATACTACAGCGGGAGACTATTTTTCGGCAAAGGGTCTCGGAGAAAGTTTGAAGACTCAATATGGCTATAATATATGTTATTTAGCTAGAAGACCGGATAATGAGTGGTTAGAGATTCCTGAATCGATAGATATCGTAGTATCTATGCTTTATGACTGCAATATCAGTTCATTACAGATTCCAGAAGGAGCATTGACGATTGCCTGGATCAGAGGCTTTTTAAATAATTGGAAGGAAAATGCTAATTTGAATGCTTTTGACGGTGTTATAGTGTCTTCAATTTCAGCTCAAGAAGCAGTTACAAATTGTGTCGAGCCTTCTAGACTCTGGGGACAGTTACCCTTAGCAGTAAACAGCAATTCCTTTAGACAAGATGTGCCTGCTAAACATAGGGATGTTGATATCTGTTTTGTAGGAAATATTTTTCAGGTACCTCGAGATATCGTGTTAAATTTAGATGTCAGTGAAGATGTTAATTTTCATTTTTATGGAAGATTTGAGCCTGCTGAGGTAAACCATCCGTGGAGTAAGTTCCACAAAGGTAGTATCCCTTATTCCAGTCTTCCTGATCTATATCAAAGGAGTAAGATAATTATTGAGGATGTTGCCCCTTTTAATAGGGGGACGATAAATCTCAGAATTTATGAATCAATGGCTAGTGGAGCATTGGTCATTGCTAACGATGTCCCTGAGATAAAAGAAACTTTTGGTGAGCATGTTGTTTTATATAGAAATAAAGAGGAACTCAATTCTTTGATAAGGTATTATTTAACGAATGATCTTGAGCGAGAAAGGGTAGCGTTAGGAGCAAAAGATTTTGTATACAGTCAGCATACTTTTGTTCATAGAGCTACAAGATTCAAAGAAATATTAGAGCAAAACCTATTAGAAAACAATAAAATTCTGTGATTTTAGCAAAATGTTTTGCAAAATCCGCAGTGTGTGGAGGAACTATGAAAATAGCAATGATAGGTACAGGATATGTTGGACTTACCTCTGGTGCTTGTTATGCAGAAATGGGGCACCAAGTAATATGTGTTGATAATAACCAACAAAAAATTCAAGAACTTAACAATGGGATATGTCCTATCTTTGAACCCGGATTAAAAGAACTGATGGTTAAAAATATATCAAGTGGCAATCTTTCTTTTACCTCGAATATAGAAGAGGCAGTAAAAGAATCGTTAATAATAATGATAGCAGTGGGTACTCCTTCACTCCCTAATGGAGGGGTTGATATGTCATATGTAGATGAGGTTGCACGTCAGGTAGGAAACGCTATTAATGACTATAAAGTAATTGTTAATAAGAGTACTGTTCCTGTGGGCTCCGCCGATAGAGTAGGTAAGGTTATACAAAGAATTTCCGACATCTCAATTGACATGGCATCAGTTCCGGAATTCTTAAGAGAAGGTTCTGCGGTCCAAGATATATTAAATGGGGAACGTATAGTTATTGGTGTTGAGTCAGAAAGAGCAAAAGACATTCTTGTTAAATTACATCAGAATTTTAATATACCAATTCAAGTTACAGATATACGGAGTGCTGAACTTATTAAGTATGCCGCCAATTCTTTCCTGGCATTGAAAATTTCCTTTATTAACGAAATAGCTAACTTAGCCGAAAAAATCGGCGCAGATGTAGTAGAAGTAGCGAAAGGTATTGGAAGTGATAGTAGGATAGGAAATAAGTTTTTGAATGCTGGAATTGGTTTTGGTGGTGCTTGTTTTCCAAAAGATACACTTGGTTTGATTTCAATAGCAGAAGAGGTAGAACATGATCTTTCTTTAATGAAAGAAGTAGTAAAAATAAATAAAGAACAGTATAAGACCGTAATATCCAAATTATTATCTGTTTATAGCGATCTTAGAGGGAAAACCGTGTCAGTATTAGGTCTATCTTTTAAACCTAATACTAACGATCTTAGAGAGGCACCTTCATTGAGAATTATTACTGATTTAATAGAAATCACTAAAGGAAATATAAGTATTCGTGCATATGATCCAATAGCAATGGAAGAGGCGGCTACATTGTTGCCCTCATCAGTTGAATTTTGCTCATCTATTGAAGATGCTGTTAGAGGCTCGGATGCTGCAATTATCGTTACAGAGTGGAAAGAGATTATTGAAAAAGATTGGAATGAACTCATCAAATGGATGAATTCAAGTGTGATTATTGATGGGAGAAACTCTTTAAACATAAGTAATAATAGTGGTGTCACTTACCTAGGAATCGGAAGAAAGAAAAGTGTTGACTCAATTACAGAAAACGTCTATTTATAACAATTAAGAATTAGGAGGGATTAAATGAAAGGGATAATTCTAGCTGGAGGAACGGGCTCACGGTTGTATCCTCTTACAAAAGTAACTAACAAGCACCTATTGCCTGTAGGTAAGTATCCAATGATTTTTCATTCAGTCTTGAAGTTGAAAAACGCTGGCATTACCGACATCCTGATCGTCACTGGTAAGGAACACATGGGAGACGTCGTCAACTTACTCGGCAGTGGCCGAGAAATGGGCGTAACGTTTACATACAAAGTACAAGATGAAGCGGGCGGAATTGCCCAAGCTCTTGACCTTGCGGAGCACTTCGTTGGCGAAGATCAGATGGTCGTCATTCTGGGAGACAACGTATTCGAGGATGACATTACGCCTTTTGTTGAAAACTTCCGTCAGCAAGGAGAGGGAGCCAAGATCCTTCTGCAGCAGGTCGCAGACCCTCATCGTTTTGGAGTGGCTGAACTCGAGGGAGACCGAATCGTATCCATTGAAGAAAAGCCAAAACAGCCTAAAAGTAACTATGCCGTAACGGGAATATATATGTTTGATCATCGTGTATTTAATATCGTTAAAACGTTGAAACCCTCTGCTCGAGGCGAATTGGAAATCACAGACGTTAATAATGCATATATTGAATTAGGAGAATTAAGCTTTGACGTACTTCAAGGCTGGTGGACTGATGCAGGTACGCATGCTTCTTTGGCAAAAGCCAATGAACTGGCAAAGGATCTGCTGTTCAGTGAAGATTTCGGTAAGCTGAAATTATAAAAGGGGAGAAAAAGTATGAACATCACTCCTTTACATCTAGAAGGAGCCATTCTGATTGAGCCAAAAGTCCATGGAGACAACCGTGGTTTCTTCATGGAGAGCTATAATGAAGAGGTTTTTCATCGTAATGGAATCAAGCATCCATTTATTCAAGATAACCACTCGTTATCTGCTGAACCCGGTGTCTTAAGAGGACTTCATTACCAGTTGAATCCTAAGGCTCAAACCAAGCTTGTACGCGTTATCGCAGGTGCGATCTATGATGTTATTGTGGATATCCGCCAAAATTCTCCGACCTTTGGACAATGGGTGGGGGTTATATTGAGTGAGCATAATAAGCGGCAGTTACTTGTACCTAAAGGCTTCGCGCATGGTTTCTGCACGCTTGTCCCTAATACACAAGTCATTTACAAAGTGGATGAATATTATTCTCCAGAGAATGACCGCGGAATTCTATGGAACGATCCTGCGTTAAACATCGACTGGCCTGTATCACAACCAGTGTTGTCTGATAAGGATCAGAAGCATCCGGTCCTGGCAGATGCAGAACTGAATTTTGAGTAGGAGGACAAATATGAAACTACTTGTAACGGGCGGTGCCGGCTTCATAGGCAGTAATTTTGTGTTATACATGTTAGAAAAACATCCAGAATACGAAATTATTAACGTTGATGCACTGACTTATGCTGGTAATCTGGAAAATCTTAAATCGGTTGAACACAACCCTAAGCATTCCTTTGTAAAAGCTGACATTACAGATGCGAAAGCTATGGACGAATTGATTCAGCAGGATGTAGATGTCGTTGTCAATTTTGCAGCAGAATCTCATGTGGACCGCAGCATATTGGAACCAGACGTTTTTGTGAAGACAAATGTGCTTGGGACGCAGGTGCTGCTCGATGCGGCGAAGAAATATAACGTATCCAAATTTGTTCAGGTATCCACGGATGAGGTATATGGATCTCTTGGAGCTACGGGACTATTTACGGAAGAAACTCCTTTGGCGCCAAATAGTCCTTATTCTGCGAGTAAAGCGGGCGGTGACCTGCTAGTCAGAGCCTATCATGAAACGTTTGGTCTGCCTGTAAATATTACGCGCTGTTCTAACAATTATGGACCTTACCAATTTCCAGAGAAGCTCATTCCGCTGATGATTTCCCATGCTCTCTCGGACAAATCCCTGCCCATCTACGGAGATGGGTTAAACATAAGAGACTGGCTGTATGTCGAGGACCATTGCAGTGCCATCGATTTGGTCATCCATCAAGGTAAGCTTGGCGAGGTGTACAATATTGGCGGTAACAATGAACGGACGAATATAGAGATCGTCGAGACGATTCTGGAGGAGCTTGGGAAGCCCAAATCCTTGATTACGTATGTGAAGGACCGACCGGGGCATGATCGGCGCTACGGCATTGACCCGGAGAAAACGATGACGGAGCTTGGTTGGAAGCCAAAGCACTCATTTGAGACGGGAATCAAGGAAACGATCCGGTGGTATTTGGACAATGAGGAGTGGTGGACCCGCATTCAATCCGGAGCCTACCAACAATACTATTCCCAACAATATGGAGAGCGACTGGGGGACTAATCGATGAAAGTTCTGGTTACCGGAGCGGCAGGTCAGCTCGGGAAGGATGTCGTAATGCTGTTGCAGAGTAAAGGCTGCGAGGTCCTTGCTTGTGATCGTCAAACACTTGATATCACAAATTCAGAACAGTGTGAAGCTGTGGTAGTCGAATTCAAACCACAAGCGATCATTCACTGTGCAGCCTATACGGCAGTGGATGCGGCAGAAACGGATGTAGAAGGTGCTTACTTAGTTAATGCCACAGGAAGCCGTAACCTGGCCGTTGCTGCTGAGAAGATTGGGGCCAAAATCGTCTATATCAGCACAGATTATGTATTTAATGGCCAATCTTCAGAACCTTATCATGAATATGACAATACGGACCCGCAAAGTATCTACGGTAAATCCAAACGAGCCGGCGAGGTTCTAACTCAAAGCTTATCCTCACGTTATTTTATTGTACGTACTTCCTGGGTTTATGGCCTTCACGGCAATAATTTTGTTAAGACCATGCTGAAGCTGGGGCAGGAGAAGCCGCTGCTCAATGTGGTAAACGACCAGAAGGGATCTCCTACCTATACCGTAGACCTGGCAGCATTTCTGTATGAGTTGATTCAAACGGAAAAGTACGGAATCTATCACGCTTCTAATAGTGGTTCTTGCACGTGGTATGAATTTACTCAAGCGATACTGGAAGAAGCAGCGCAGGTGCTTGATATGAAGGTAACAGCATCCTTGGAGCCTTGCACGACAGACATGTTTCCACGGCCTGCCCCCCGCCCTCAAAATTCGGTGATGGAGCATCTGGCTATTCGAACAAATGGTTTAACAGATCTTCGACCATGGCGGGAAGGATTAAACGACTTCTTGGCAGAACTGAAAGCAATAAGTGTCAGAACAGAATAGAATAGATGACAAGAAGGTCTCGTTCTATCTTTTCCAACTGGGAAAGGGTGAGAAGGGACCTTTTTGCTTTGTATCGCATGTCATCTTGAACCAACATGGTTTATTATAGAATCAGAACACTAAATATACTATATGAGAAGGACAACTTTACAAAATGAAGGAAACCTTAGCAAAACCAAAGCAGATACGAAGTAATGAACAACGGTATAGCACAGTCAGTGTGCATATCGTTACATATAACAGTGCAGACGATATTAAGGAATGTATTGATCATGTTCTTCGGCAGAGCTATTCCGTTCGCTCCATTGTCATCGTAGATAACAACTCTACGGACCAGACCACAGACAGGGTCAGACAGCATCCTGCCTATCGCGAAAATAAGGTTAAAATACAGCTCATTGAGAATGAATCTAATACAGGATTTGCTCCTGCCCATAATCAGGCGATACAAGCGACGACGACAGACTATGTGCTTGTGTTGAATCCGGATGTTTCCCTTGAACCTGATTACATTCGATACTTAGTCGAATTTATGGATCATCATAGCGAAGTCGGAAGTGCTGCAGGCATGCTTAGACTAAAAGCAGATCCATCCTTAATTGATAGTACGGGACTAACGATGAACAAGACCTATAGAGCGTTTGATCGGGGAGCAGGGGAATCAGCAGATAAATGGACGTCCTCTAATGAGGTGTTTGGTGTCTCTGGCGCTGCAGCAATGTATTCTCGAAAAATGATTGACGACATCAGTATCGACGGGCAGTTTTTTGATAGTGATTTTTTCGCCTATAAAGAAGATGTAGATGTAGCTTGGCGAGCTCAGGTGTTTGGCTGGAAATCCTTCTATATTGCTGAAGCGGTGGCTCTGCATGAACGGGGATGGAAAAAAGACAATCGAAAATCCATACCCTTATTTATTCGCCAAGTCTCTTATATCAATCGTTACAAGATGATCTATAAAAATGAGAGTATCGGCAAGTTATTAAAGAACTTGATTTTTTTCTTACCTTTTGAACTGGCAAGTAATTTTTATTTTCTATGGAAGGAAAGAGATGTTCTGAGTGCTTGGAAGTCATTGTATAAATGCCGTTCGGAATTAAAAGCAAAAAGAAGATACATTCAGACGGCTCGTAAAACCTCTCCTAAAAGTTAAATCCAGGACATTTCAGGAAAAATATATCTCCATGTGCTATAATTGTCGATAGATTAGTACATTTTGTCAGGAGATTTCTCATGGATCTTAGCATTATCATCGTGAATTACAATACGAGGCAGCTAACGCTGGATTGCATTACGTCTGTGTATGAATCCAGAACGGAGTATGCCTATGAAATCATTTTAATAGATAACCATTCTAGCGATGGTACCATGGAAGCCGTAGCTGAACAGTTTCCAGGGGTACGTTTGATTACCAATCAAGAGAATACAGGCTTCGCAAAAGCGAACAATCAGGGACTGGCGATAGCTGGAGGAAGATATTCACTTCTGCTCAATTCGGATACGGTGGTACAGCAGGACACTTTGCAAGCGATGCTATCCTTCATGGATGCACCAGAGAACAAGCAGGTGGGAGCAGCGGGCTGCAAAATTATTTTGCCGGATGGATCGCTGGACAAGGCCTGCAAGAGAGGGTTTCCGACACCTTCCGCATCATTTTATTATGCATTCGGTATCTCGAAGCTCTTTCCGGATAACCCGAGATATAATCTATACCAGCTGGGACATCTGGACCCGGATCAAGCTTATCCGGTCGATTGCCTTGTAGGGGCCTTTATGCTGGTAAGGCAGGAAGTAATAGAACAGGTTGGAGGTCTGGACGAGACCTTCTTTATGTACGGCGAAGATATAGACTGGTGCTACCGAATCAAGCAAGCGGACTGGGACATTCACTACTATCCATATACATATATTATTCACTACAAAGGTGCCAGTTCCCGAAGAAAGCCAGCCAAGATCATCTACGAATTTCATAGAGCCATGTGGGTATTTCATCAGAAGCATTACCAAGCGAAATATAATCTATTAACGAATGCAGCCGTATATAGCGGAATTGGAGTCAAACTCGCATTATCTTTCATGAAAAATGGATTAAACCGGTTTGCTAGCAGGGGAGAGTCAAAGCCTCCACTAACCGGAAAGTCTTCTCGCAACGAGGTGAACTTATGATCCGCAGAAATCAGCAGGTGTTAACACAGCTGTATGTCGGCGTGGATTTCTTCATTATACAGCTTTCCTTTTTACTCGCATGGTGGCTGAAATTTGAGAGCGGCTTGCTTCCATACGATGTGTCCGTACCTCTTGAGACTTATACACTATGGAGCCTTGTATATGGAGGAATTGCCATTATTGTCGGGTTTCTGGTTTCCTTATACACACCGAAGCGAAAGAAACGGTTTGCAGAAGATTTTTGGAAAATCATCGAGATTCATTTGATCAGTTTATTCATTTTGTTAAGCTTGATGTTCTTTTTCAAGGAAGTCAATATTTCCCGTTCCTATCTAGGGATCTACATGATTGGAAACATTTCATTCACGCTGTTTTATCGCTATATCTTAAAGCAAATTCTAAAATCCTTACGCCAAAAAGGCTACAACCGTCAGTTCATGCTGATTCTGGGGGCAGGTTCACTTGGCAGAACATTCTATAATAATTTACGCCAGTATCCCGACTTAGGTTATGAGATCATTGGCTTTCTGGACGATTACCGGAAGTGGGATGCAGACGAGCAGAAACATTACAAGCCGATTCTAGGTTCAATGGATGATCTAGCAAATATCCTCTCCAAAGAAATCATCGACGAGGTTGTACTCGCTCTTCCACTGGATGCGCACAGCAAGTATCCGGAGATTATCAATACATGTGAAAAAGCAGGCGTACGTACCTTAATCATCCCGGACTTCTTCGATTATTTGCCTGCGCGTCCGATGTTTGATTATTTTGCCGGCATGCCGCTCATCAACGTAAGAGACATTCCGCTTGATCTGACGATGAACCGTTTGGTCAAGCGGGTGTTCGATATCATCTTTTCCATACTGGCCATTATCATTACCTTGCCGGTGATGCTGCTCGTAGCGCTGGGAGTGAAGCTGACTTCACCTGGACCGGTTATTTTTAAACAAGAGCGTGTAGGACTGAATCGCCGAACCTTCCATATGTACAAGTTCCGTTCGATGAAGCTGCTTCCGGAGGGAACAGTGGACACCGGCTGGACTACTCGTAATGACCCGAGACGCACCCGATTCGGCTCCTTCATAAGAGCTACAAGCCTGGATGAGCTACCGCAGTTCTTCAACGTGCTGTTCGGACATATGAGTGTGGTTGGTCCCCGTCCGGAGCGTCCGTACTTTGTGAACCAGTTTAAGGAAGAAATTCCGAAATACATGATTAAGCATCATGTCCGTCCAGGCATTACGGGACTTGCCCAGAGCCAGGGGCTCCGGGGAGATACCTCCATTGAGGATCGGATCGAACAAGACATTTTCTACATCGAAAATTGGTCGCTGCTCTTTGATATCAAGATCATTTTTAGAACCATTCTTAACGGCTTCAAGAACGCGTACTAAATGCAGAAAAAAGATGGCAGACTCTTGCTCCAAGAGAACGCCATCTTTTTCTATATACCGTCGTTATGACTTGCTGCAAATCCCAGCCTATTAGCGTATTCCGTTCTAACCTTACCTCAGGCTGTCCGCCAGATCCACTTCCAGTATAATGCCCTTCTCTGCAAGATTATCGAGGCACTCCTTCATGTAGGCATCGTCATGCTCATCATAACGCGCTTGGGCCACTATATCGTATTCATCCTCCCAATCCCATGGATCGGTCTGCTTTCCGCGGTAAGCGGGATGTTCCCATAGGCTATCTACGTTGTATCCCCGGTTTTTCATTTCTTCTATAATTAAGATATGGTAACGCATCAACTTCAGTGGATGATAGTCATATACATAATTAACAGTCGCGTGCTTCTTTCCCCATCCGCCGCCCCGCAGCGCGCAGCATTCCCGGTGCTGTCCAAGCAGCTGGGGTCTCGGGAGTATACTAATTAGATCCTCATGCCATAAACGCATCTGTAATTTTCTCCTGTAATCGTTTATTTCTGATTATATAAGCATAGGGGAGAGGATTTAAGCAGGTCAATGGCAAACATCCTATGTTATTGGAAATCTGTCGTCTTTTCGACTAACATTGCTTATACTGAGGGAATTGTTTATCTGAATCCATTTCATAGTCACTTTTTTAATGAGTTATGATAATGATTTTATCTATTTTAATTACATATGCACAGGGAGGTTCGTGGAAATGACAACCATTATGGAACAACTCCGGAAAGAAACGGCGGAGGATCATGATCAGATCGAACAAAATGCTTACGCCGAGGCCATTATGAACCATACCCTTACCAGAGCCGAATATCAGGCGTACTTAGAGAAATTTTACGGTTTTATTCTGCCGATAGAACAGAAGATTGCACAGCTTGATGGTGTCCAGGAACTCGGCATCGATATGAAGCATCGTGCGAAATCGCCGCTGCTGGAGCAGGATCTGGCATTCATCTCTTCAAGTAGACAGCAGGTTCCCATTTGTGGTGAAATTCCCGAGATCGCTTCGTCCGAACAACTGCTGGGATATTTATATGTCATTGAAGGATCCACGCTGGGAGGACAGATTATTACCCGTAAGCTGAGAAATCATTTAGCTCTGGAGCCTGGAATGGGACTTTCGTATTTTAATGCATATGGACAGGATACACGCACGCAATGGAAAGAATTAAGCGAAATCATGAACAAGGCTGTAGAAGCAGGCGCGGATCGCGAGGTAATCGTTGGTACGGCAAAAGAGACCTTCCGATTGCTTAATCAATGGCTTATCTGCAATACCAACGGTGGCCAATCATAAAGGGGGGATCTTACAGACGATACACATTCCAGGAATGGATTCGCCTCATGATTGGCATCGCTCATTCGAGCGAAGATCTGATTATATTGGAAGCTGAGTGCAGAGTATCCCCCCGCAAGTCATTTGAAAAATGGCGAGAGGTGGTTGAATCCACCTCGTATCCTTGGCTGAGCAAGGAGCTGAATATTCTGCCTGAGCTAAAAAGCATCGTTCGGAGCCAGACAGAGAATCAGCTCAGGCAGATGGAAGTAGAGGCGATCCAAAATACCCGCATACTTCAAGACAATGAGCACCGTTATTTGCAGCTTATGGAGCTTTCTCCGGTCGGATTTTTCACGGTTATTCATGGCAGGATCATATACTGTAACAGCGAAGCCGCTCAGCAGCTTGGATAAACAGAATCCATTTCATACTTCATTAAAACGATGAATTTTTGTTCTTCTATAAACTTTTGGAAGTATTTTGCAGATAATTAGCTTAGGGGCTGTCCTTAAGCACACAATTCAGACTCGCTTGGAAGGCCGATTGACTGTGCCTCTTAGCGGGTCTTTTTGATGTTAGCCCGGATGAATCATTAAATTACATAAGAGTAAGCGAGGTTTTTCGATATGGCAAAAGCAACCCGAAGACCCAAAGAATTTACGCAGGCCCAGCTGTATGAGCTCAAGCATAATCCGAACGTATCCAGTATAGAGGGCAGGAATATCACCTATACGTCTGTTTTTAAAATTGCTGCGATTCGTGCAGATCAGGATGGGGTTCGGCCAAGGGAGATTTTTATACGCGGCGGATTCTGCTTAGAAGCGATTGGTACCGATACTCCGAAGAGATGCTTGCAGCGATGGAGGGCGATCTTTGATAAGTATGGCGAGAAAGGACTTATGAATGAGGGGAGACAGCGACATAATCGTAAGCACTGGACTTTGGAGGAGAAGCTGCAGGACAAGATTCATGTGGCAGAGGAGCAGATTCGGTTACTGAAGGACGAGAACGCTCAGTTAAAGCGGGAGCTGAGAGAATTGCAGAAGCTATACGCAGAGAAGCCCAAACGATTATATGTTCGCAGTCGGGTAAGTGAGTATTAAAGTATTTTGAAGCCGAATTTTTGGTATATGCGAATGATTTAATCAATGAATGTTTTAGGGCACAAATGTTTAATCTAGTTAAATTAAATACATGACTGAATCAATTTCATAAATCATTAAATAGGTAAATTTGAAACTATATATAGACAAATAAAATCATTTTAATCTATATATACCCTTGATATAAGCAGCTAAAGGTATTATGAAATTGATTCGACTGCGTAATAAATGCTCTAGCTGCCCATGCAAACCTGCTCTTTCATAAGAAAGCTGCAGGTTTTTTGGTATTCCATCCTCCGTTTCCAGCGAAAAATCTTGTTCGCCTCGTATACGAACATTGACTTACCTTAGCCCACTATCATAGACTTGTTTTAGTAGTGATTTGCTCGCGTGGAGGAATGGAATTTTGAAGGAAATGATCAAGGCATGGAAGCATATTTTCAAACTCGATCCTGACCGTGAACTGACGGATGAGGCACTTGAAGCTGTGTGCATGTCCGGTTCGGATGCGATTATGATTGGCGGCTCTTCCGGCATCACGTACGATAACACGGTGGACCTGCTGTCCAGGGTGCGGAGGTACGAGCTTCCATGTGTACAAGAAATTTCTGATCTTGAGGCGGTTGTGCCCGGATTTGATCTTTACATGGTCCCTATGGTGCTGAACGCACAGGATACGCGCTGGATCACCGGACAGCATCAGGCCGCCATTGAACAGTTCGGGTATATGATTCCTTGGGAGCTTATCGTTTGTGAAGGGTATATTGTACTGAATCCTGATTCAACGGTAGCACGGCTGACCTCTCCGAATACAGCGCTTGAGGCTGAAGGGGTTGCTGCTTATGTACAGGTAGCGGACAGACTGATGAATCTGCCTGTGGTGTACATTGAATACAGCGGAACCTTTGGTGATATGGAAACAGTAGAGTCAGCTCGTAATGCGGCGTACCAGTCTCAGCTATTTTATGGCGGCGGGATTGTCGATTATGATACAGCAGCTCAGGCAGCAAAGGTAGCGGATACCATTGTTGTGGGCAATGCCGTTTATTATGATTTGCCGTCAGCAGTTGCTACGGTTCAGGCGGTAAAACCGGGTGAGACCAAACCAACCTCGAATAGAGGATGATGCACTTTTTTACTTCAATAACGAAAGGGGCTTGCATGTATGCAATCCATTAATATACAGGACGCTGTTGCACGTCTGAACCCTCCGCAGCGGGAGGCGGTTATTACAACAGAAGGACCACTTCTCATTATGGCCGGCGCAGGGAGTGGTAAGACGAGAGTGCTGACGCATCGTATCGCTTACTTGATTGCCACTAAAAAAACAGCACCTTGGGGCATTCTCGCCATCACATTTACGAATAAGGCAGCACGGGAGATGCAGGAGCGGGTCTCGAAGCTCGTCGGTTCGGAAGGGCGCGATATATGGGTATCTACGTTTCACTCCATGTGTGTTCGGATTTTGCGCCGCGATATTGAGCGGATCGGATTCACCTCTAACTTTAGTATTCTCGACTCGGCGGATCAGCTGTCCGTTATTCGTAACTGTATGAAGGATCTGAATATCGATACGAAGAAATTTGAACCCAAAGCGATTCAGTCCGCCATGAGTACGGCAAAGAATGAGTTGGTAACTCCAGCACAGTATGAATCAAAGATCGGCGATTATTTTGAAGGTATTGTGGCGAAAGTATACACGATGTACCAAAAACGCCTGAAAGCAAACAACTCGCTTGACTTCGATGATCTCATTATGACGACCATTCAGCTCTTCAAAGAAATGCCGGAAGTGCTTGATTTCTATCAGAAGAAATTCCAATACATCCATGTGGACGAGTATCAGGATACGAACCGTGCGCAGTATATGCTGACCCGGATGCTCGCGGACAAGCATCATCGTATATGCGTCGTGGGTGACAGTGACCAGTCGATCTATCGCTGGCGCGGTGCGGATATTAGCAATATTTTAAATTTCGAAGAGGACTATCCGGAAGCCCGCACGATCCTGCTGGAGCAGAATTATCGTTCGACTTCGAATATCCTGGATGCGGCTAATGCCGTCATCGCACTGAATTCGGGACGCAAGCCGAAGAAGCTGTGGACGGATAAGACCGGCGGGGACAAGATCAAGGTCTATCGTGCGGACTCTGAGCATGACGAAGGATACTTTGTAACTTCCGAGATCAGCAAGAATGTGAACAAGGGCAAGAGCTATCAGGACCATGCGATATTGTATCGTACCAACGCACAGTCGCGGGTTATCGAGGAAATTTTGATTAAGTCGGATATTCCTTACCAAATTGTCGGCGGGATCAAGTTCTATGACCGTAAAGAGATCAAGGACGTCCTTGCTTATTTGCGCCTCCTATCGAACCCTGATGACGATATCAGCCTCACGCGAATTATTAATGTGCCTAAACGTGGCATCGGTGATACGACCGTTGGTAAGCTCGCTGCCGCAGCGGGGGAGAGAGGCGTGTCCATTTTCAAAGTGCTTGAGGTGGTTGACGATCTGGGTTTTGCTGGACGTACACGCAATGCGCTGGTTGAATTCTATGATATGATTGCGGCACTTCATCGAATGGTTGAATATTTGTCGGTAACGGAGCTGACTGAAAAAATACTGGAGATGAGCCAGTATCGTCTCGAGTTCCAGAATGAGAATACGCTGGAGTCCAAGGCCAGACTTGAAAATATTGATGAGTTCTTGTCTGTAACGATGGAGTTCGAGAAGAATAACGAAGATAAGTCGCTCGTATCGTTCCTTACAGATTTGGCCCTTATTGCTGACATTGACAGCATGAATGATGATGAGGAAGAGCAGGACGATGCGGTCGTTCTTATGACAATGCACAGTGCCAAGGGACTTGAGTTTCCTGTTGTCTTCATTATCGGGATGGAGGAAGGCGTGTTCCCGCATAGCCGGACCTTTATGGATGAGGAAGAGCTTGAAGAGGAACGTCGCCTTGCTTATGTAGGGATTACCCGTGCGGAACAGCAGCTCTTCTTGTCCTGTGCCCAAATGCGGACGTTGTTCGGACGGACGACAGCGAATCCACCTTCCCGCTTCCTGGATGAGATTCCGGAAGATCTCAAGGAGGATACGAAAATTGCCCAGGACCGCTATCGCCGCGGGGGAGGCAGCAACGCTGGAGGCTCCTATGGCGGACGCGGATTTACTGGAGGAGGAAGTAACTTTGGGGGCTCTCGGGCCAGCACCGGCTTCAGTGGTTCTACAGCTTCAGCAGCATCTAAAGTATCTGTTACAACAGGGAGAACAGGTGCAGCTGCAGCCGCAGCCGCAAGTGCAGCAGGCAGTGGCTCGAAGGATTTCTCTGCAGGCGACAAAGTACAGCATGGCAAATGGGGAACAGGAACGATTGTCTCCATTAAAGGTGCGGGCAACGATATGGAGCTGCAGATTGCTTTTCCTGCGCCGGTTGGTGTTAAACGTCTGCTCGCAGGTTTTGCGCCGATTACCAAAGTGGAATAATAATGCACTACTGAATTTAACATCATTGGTGTGAGCACACCTTATATAGAGAAGGTACCCGTGAGGAGACTAATGTTAAAACGGAATACGCTGAGAGAGATATCAGCATATTTGAGCAATACATCTAAGAGCAGTATATCTAAATTGGCCTCTCACGGGCCTTACATATTTTTCTAAAATTATTATTCACGGAGGGATAGCCCTAAATGGATCCAATGCATCGATTGGAGCAGCTCGTAAAGGAGCTGAATGAGTACAACTATCACTATTACACATTGGACAAGCCGAAGATTAGTGATAAAGAGTATGATGTCTTGTACGATGAGCTGGTGTCGCTTGAGTCGCAAAGCGGGATTGTACTGCCCGATTCTCCGACTCAGCGTGTGGGAGGCGAGCTGCTCAAAGGTTTCAAGCCTCATCGTCACCTATCTCCTCTCTGGAGCCTGGACAAAGCACAGAATATAGAGCAGCTTCGCAGCTGGAACGGCAGAGTGCAGCGTCTTGTTCAGGATTACAACACCAAGAATCCAGACACACCGCTTCCTGATCCAGGCTATGCGATTGAATTGAAGTTTGATGGTCTCACTTTAAATCTGACCTATACAGATGGACAGCTTGTTCAAGCCTCGACCCGGGGGAACGGTGTTACAGGTGAAGGGATTTTGGCACAAGTAAAAACGATCAAGTCTGTACCGCTCACGATCCCATACACGGACGGTACGATTGAAGTGCAGGGGGAAGGGATCATGAACCTTTCCGTGCTTAACAAATACAACGAGACGGCAGCCGATCCTCTCAAGAATGCACGCAATGCCGCAGCAGGAGCCCTTCGCAACCTGAATCCCAAAGTAACAGCAGAACGCAGGCTGAGTGCTTTTTTCTATAATGTGGGCTATTCGGACGCCATTCAGTTTGAGAGTCATGAAGAGATGATGCAGTTTCTGCGGGACAATCACTTCAAGGTAAATCCTTATATCAGCTACTTCCAAGAGTTTGACGATGTGATGGAGCGTCTGGCCGAAATCCAGGAGAACCGTGACAAGCTGGACTATCTTATTGACGGAGCGGTTATCAAGCTAACAGACATGCGTACCCGGCAAGTGCTGGGCTATACTGACAAATTCCCGCGTTGGGCCGTTGCTTACAAGTTTGAGGCGGAGGAAACAACGACGGTGCTGAACTCGGTCAGCTGGAATGTGGGCCGAACAGGAAAAGTCACGCCGCTGGCTCGTGTTGAACCGGTAGAACTGGCAGGAGTGACGGTATCCAACTGTACGCTGAACAACGTTGGTGATATCGAGCGCAAGAACCTGAAGTATGCACTTGGAACACGTGTCTTTATTCGGCGATCGAACGATGTAATACCTGAAATTCTGGGCAAGGTGACAGAAGAAGCAGATGGAGAAGAGATTGTGTACCCTACGGAGTGTCCTTCATGCGGATTACCGCTGGAGGAGCGCGGTGCACATTTATTCTGTAACAATAAAATGAACTGCAAGCCGCAGATCGTAGCCCGGATCTCTCATTTTGCTTCCCGTGATGCGATGGATATCGAAACGTTCAGTGATAAGACAGCTATACAGCTCCATGATGAAAAAGGTTTGAAAGAACCGGCCGAGCTCTACACCCTGACCTATGAAGATCTCATTGGGTTGTCCCGATTCGGTGATAAGAAGGCAAAGAATTTGCTGGCAGCTATTGAAGAAAGCAAAGGCAGAGACCTAGCCTCCTTCCTGTATGCATTGGGCATTCCGAATACAGGGAAATCAACCACTAAGATGCTTGCGGACCACTACCGCGACCTTCACCGCATTATGAATGCGTCAGTAGAGGAGTTGGTGGAACTTCCGGATGTAGGACTTATCGTAGCAGAGAGTATCGTATCCTTCTTCCAGGATCCATTTATACAAGCGAGTATCGAGAAGATGCTGTCTCTTGGAGTCGAGGCCAAAGCGCCTGAAGAAGCTCAGGTTGTTGTGACCGACTCATTCTTTAGTGGGAAAACCGTGGTGCTCACAGGAACCTTGCATCAGCTAACGAGAGAAGAAGCTACCGAAAGACTTGAAGCTCTCGGTGCAAAGGTAACGGGAAGTGTATCAAAAAAAACAGATCTCGTCATAGCAGGAGAAAAAGCAGGAAGTAAACTGTCTAAAGCTCAGCAGCTCGGTATAGACACAATTGAAGACGAGGATGAATTCGTTAAGCTCTTGCAGCTTAAGTAGAATGGCAGCTTAAAGTAGAACGATCTAGTTATATGTAGAAGCGCAGTTTGTCGTATTAAGTTTTGTCGACAGCTGCGCTTCGTTAATTCATGTTTCATTTGAAGAAATTAATTTTATAAAAAGGGTTGTCAAAATAATTTTGACGTGTTATATTATTTCTTGTCGCTTCGAGCGATGCAAGAATATTGTCGAATGATGCTGAAAAACATCGAAAAAAGATGTTGACAACATCGACAATAAAATGATATGATAAATATCCAGTCGCGAGAAATTGGCGGTTGAGATAAAGAATCAAGTTCTTTGAAAACTGAACAAATGGATGATGAAATTAAGAGAACATGATGTTCTCGTCAGTTTTTCTAAATGAGCTTATCGCTCTTTTCAATCGATGTTGCTAGACAACATCTTTATTGGAGAGTTTGATCCTGGCTCAGGACGAACGCTGGCGGCGTGCCTAATACATGCAAGTCGAGCGGAGTCGATGAGGAGCTTGCTTCTCTGAGACTTAGCGGCGGACGGGTGAG
>NZ_JBHTKX010000003.1:0-400679 GCF_042678545.1 Paenibacillus provencensis
ACCGGGATGGACGTACCGCTGGTGTACCAGTTGTTCCGCCAGGAGCACCGCTGGGTAGCTATGTACGGACGGGATAAGCGCTGAAAGCATCTAAGCGTGAAGCCCCCCTCAAGATGAGATTTCCCAATTAGTAAGACCCCTTGAAGACGACGAGGTAGATAGGCTGGGGGTGGAAGTGCAGCAATGCATGGAGCTGACCAGTACTAATCGGTCGAGGGCTTATCCAAAACATAAATCCAAAATTGTTTCGTATCTAGTTTTCAGGGAGTAAATCCTTGAATAAGGCTTTTAGATTTATACACACTCATGTGATGTACCAAATCTAACGCAGATTTTTCTTCGAAAAATCCTGTTTGGTGGCGATAGCGGAGGGGTTCCACACGTACCCATCCCGAACACGACCGTTAAGCCCTCCAGCGCCGATGGTACTTGGACCGCAGGGTCCTGGGAGAGTAGGACGCCGCCAAGCATACCCTAAGGGTTATTTTTTTGCCCTTGAAGTTATTCTTAAATATTAGGGCCCTTAGCTCAGCTGGTTAGAGCGCACCCCTGATAAGGGTGAGGTCGGTGGTTCGAGTCCACTAGGGCCCACCATTTAATCCTAATAGTATTTACTTTGGGGCCATAGCTCAGCTGGGAGAGCGCCTGCCTTGCAAGCAGGAGGTCAGCGGTTCGATCCCGCTTGGCTCCACCATTGATCCCTGATAGCTCAGTTGGTAGAGCACTCGACTGTTAATCGAGTTGTCACAGGTTCGAGTCCTGTTCGGGGAGTCCAATATCCTGAGAGCATTCATTTGCTCTCAGGGACTTAGCTCTCACGGAGAAGTGTCCGAGCTGGCCGAAGGAGCACGATTGGAAATCGTGTAGGCGTCACAAGCGTCTCGAGGGTTCGAATCCCTCTTTCTCCGCCACTAAATTATTGGACAAGCAGTATTTATAGCAAGGCCCGTTGGTCAAGGGGTTAAGACACCTCCCTTTCACGGAGGTAACAGGGGTTCGAATCCCCTACGGGTCACTTTAATTTATTTCTTCGATTGGGGATGAGAACCCATCAGGGTTCGTCGAAGCGTTTACTTCGTTAGCAACTGCATCGCAGTCTCGAACGAATGTGAGAGTATCCCCTACGGGTCACTTTAATATGGAGACTTAGCTCAGCTGGGAGAGCATCTGCCTTACAAGCAGAGGGTCGGGGGTTCGATCCCCTCAGTCTCCATTCTTAATATCGCGGGGTGGAGCAGCTCGGTAGCTCGTCGGGCTCATAACCCGAAGGTCGCAGGTTCAAATCCTGCCCCCGCAATTGAATTACATGGAACTGTGGTGTAGAGGCCTAACATGCCTGCCTGTCACGCAGGAGATCGCGGGTTCGAATCCCGTCAGTTCCGCCACTTTTACTTCTGATTTGGAATACAGTTTTGGTAATCAATTTGCCGGTGTAGCTCAACTGGTAGAGCAACTGACTTGTAATCAGTAGGTTGGGGGTTCAAGTCCTCTCGCCGGCACCATAGTTTCATATGGAGGATTAGCGAAGTGGCCAAACGCATCAGACTGTAAATCTGCTCCCGTAAGGGTTCGGTGGTTCGAATCCATCATCCTCCACCAGTTTCTTTTAATATGGCGGTCGTGGCGAAGGGGTTAACGCACCGGATTGTGGCTCCGGCATTCGTGGGTTCAAGTCCCATCGATCGCCCCATTTTTTACTCCTTATCACTGTTGGGGATTAGCCAAGCGGTAAGGCAACGGACTTTGACTCCGTCATGCATAGGTTCGAATCCTATATCCCCAGCCATTTTAATAAGAGCCATTAGCTCAGTTGGTAGAGCACCTGACTTTTAATCAGGGTGTCGAAGGTTCGAGTCCTTCATGGCTCACTTTTTTAAATAACATATGCGGTCGTGGCGGAATTGGCAGACGCGCTAGATTCAGGTTCTAGTGGTGTAACAGCCGTGGAGGTTCGAGTCCTCTCGACCGCACCATATGTTTTGCGGAAGTGGCTCAGCGGTAGAGCATCGCCTTGCCAAGGCGAGGGTCGCGGGTTCGATTCCCGTCTTCCGCTCCATAATACGCGCCCTTAGCTCAGCTGGATAGAGCGTTTGACTACGAATCAAAAGGTCGGGAGTTCGAATCTCTCAGGGCGCGCCACTTTTATGAAATGATAACAGGCCATTATCATTCTTAATCTGTGTAACGGGATGTAGCTCAGCTTGGTAGAGCACCTGGTTTGGGACCAGGGGGTCGCATGTTCAAATCGTGTCATCCCGATTTCATATATTTTGCGGGTGTAGTTCAATGGTAGAACTCCAGCCTTCCAAGCTGGTAGCGTGGGTTCGATTCCCATCACCCGCTTACTTGAAAAAGCCTTTCGCTTATTGCGGAAGGCTTTTTTGTGCGCGATTTAACAAATTAAAAAAAGCATTTATATTCACCAATCTATTCTCTGTGCTCGGGGGGTGTCTAGGGCTGATTCCTTTTGGCACATTTGCCTCCTCGATCGGATTTCTGGAGAATACAAAGGTTCTCCGACGTGCGGCCTTGTTGGCGGGTGCTCTGATGTTTATCATCGTCGGGGTGTTCCCTTCGTTAAGCGGATGGCTGGCCAAGCTGCCTTTGACGGTTGGAAATGCTGTTCTGTTTGCCGCATATCTCCAAATGTTCGGTACAGCCATTCGAACGTTTCAAGGTGCGGGTATTTAATCCGAAGACCATCTATCGGGTTGCACTGCCCGTGCTTGTTGGAATAAGCATCATGAATATACCGATTTCTGCTTTTAGAGACTTCCCTCCGCTGCTTACGCCGCTGTTGTCCAATGGACTTGTAATGGGTGTTGTGCTTGTGATTATTTTAGAAAATATGGTGGGATGGGACAAATACGAAACGGCCAAGTTAAATAATAAAATGGGATGAGTAGAGGCAGCGAGCTGAACCATAGAAAAAGAAAGCAGTAAACGCAAGATTCAGGTAAAGCTTAAGCTGATGACGATAAGAAGATTTATCTGACTGATCGATTGATCGATAACGGAAGATCAGTGAAAAAATAGGAAGCTACGACGAATCACATGCCGCTTATAGGGAGGACGGGTATGTGTCGTAGCTTCTTTTTTGTACCGTCAGAGGGCAGAATGGAATGCTTCCTCTCTATGCAGCACATTAATATTTTATATTGTGTCGCTTGGAACAATCGGGGATTCGGCTATGACCTTTTATTAATGAGGAGCAGCCCGGATCTTTTTTTTGGTCCATAAATTTAATTCAAGAGAACCTCACTTATGGCGCGTTTAGCCAGCATTTGATGAACGGCATCGTCCATCGGCGGATTATGGAGTCCGAATCTCACATCACGGTACATGCGTGAGAGCGGGTGGGAGCTGGCCAGGCTGTGAACCCCGACGATTCGCATGGCTGTATCTACAATAGAGAGAGCGTTCTGAACAGCAAAGGTCTTCGCTGCGCCAAGGTCGGGAGCAATTCCGGTCAAGTCGCTGTCTGTCAGAGGTCTCTCAAGCTGCTCCCATCTGGCTGCTACACTGTACAAAAAATGCCGGGCCGTCGTAAGCTCCATTTCGATCTGCCCAATTTTGTGCTGAATGTGAGGAAGCTCGATGATGGGATGGGTAAGACTGTTTGGCTGATATGCCGCGGCGAAACGAAGCGCTTCTCTCCTTGCTCCCTGGGCGATGCCAAGATATACGGCTGGAATGTTAAGCAAGTAGGCGTTGGGACGAATGGATTTCTTACCTGCAGCACGTCTTCTAACTAGCGCGTCTTCAGGCAGCAACACCTGGTTCAGCACAAGATCATGGCTCGCTGTTCCGCGCATGCCTGTCATGTTCCAAGTAGGTTCAATACTTACACCTGGCATATCTTTATGAACCAGATATTCGCCTATTTCACCGGTAATCGTATCCGTGGCAGATACGACATAATAATGCAGTGCTGTTGACAGCGAAGTGAATGTCTTCCGGCCTGTCAGCACATAGCCGTTGCGGTCTGGTTTCTTCTGCACAGAGGTCTGCGGCTTCCCTCCACGTGAAGGACTGCCGGTCGCTTTTTCTGAATCAGCTGCGTTAACCAAGGCGCCTTCCGTTATGATGGCTGTACATAAAGCACGGAAAGCCGCTTCATCCCATAGCTGGTTCTGGCCCACGTTAAACACGGTAATATGATGCCATCCAATAGCGAGTGCTGTTGCTGCATCGACCTTGGCGATACGTTCCTGACACTGCAAGAAATCGGAGAGGGATAAGCCAAGTCCCCCATACTCCTTAGGAACAGAATAGGCGTGGTAGCCTGCTGCCAGCAAATCTTCAATCAGTGCGTAGTTCAGCTCATTCTGCTCATCTGCTCTTGCCGCACTATCCATATGTTGTTCTCCAATGTTTCCGATGATCTCAATATGATCTATCTGCGATTTATTGATCACTAGTGACACCTCTATTCGGGTTGGTCTGATCTGAAATTAACAACTATAGCTTGAGTGCCATCTCCTGAATTTGATCGAGCATGCCTGTCATTTCCATTCCGGCATGGTTGCCAAGCAGGATAACCGTTATGCCATTATCCAGATTGCGCGAAATACCTGTGGAATAGCCTGTGCCGCTGCCGTTATGGAACACGATCGTGCCTTCTTCTGTCTCACTGACGATCCAGCCGTATCCATAGTTTTGGTCAGAATAAGGAGAGTACATCGTCTCTTGAATTTCCTCTGACAGAACTTTATCCCCTCGCAGAGCCTGATCCCATTTCAGCAGGTCATCGACCGTAGAATACAGCGTACCGGTTCCAGACTGGGAAACATAATAGCTCGCCTCAGCCCATGTGCCGCTCTGATTAGTATAGCCTTTAATCGTTTTGGTTGAAGGCGTTGCCGTGCCCGTATCCTTCATGCCAATCGGCTTGAAGAAATGCTCCTGAAGATAAGCCCCATACTCTTTGCCTGATATCTCTTCCAAAATAGCAGCTAGCAAAATGTAGCCATTATTGCTGTAACGGTATTCAGCACCTGGCTCTGCCATCAGCTTCTTTGTACGAATCTCGGCCAGTGTATCCTCCATTGTAATCCCTTCCTCACGCGTAAAATTGGAAGGTAGCCCGGAAGTATGCGAGAGCAGCATATGAATTGTAATTTCATTGCCGCGGTCGATTCCGGATACGTATTTCGAAACCGGATCTTCAAGCGAAATATTCCCCTGCTGAACCTGCTGCATGATGGCTGCAGCTGTAAAGCCTTTGGTTATGGAGGCAATGCGTGATTTTTGATCCGGGCGAACAAGGGAATTGATATCCGATAATCCGTAGCCTTTTCTCAATTGAATATCTCCATTACTAGCTACAAGCGCTATGCCTGAATAGCCAGCCTCCTTAAGATACTGGTCAATTGCTGTAGATTCACGATTAATGATTGTCGACGAATCTGATTTCAGTGTGATGATCATTTTGGTAGGTGTATTGGTTAATTGCAGCCCGGCCTTCATCGCATCCGAGAGGGAACGAAGCGGAATCATCAGCGTGCCGCTCATATTCTTGGATGGAGCAGGGAGCATGAGCCGATCGTCATTGATTTGAATGACGTTGGTTCCCGCCCGGTGTGTAATGGTATCGCCATGATCGTAAATTTCCACCGTTTGTTTGGCTTGGTTCCATTTCACTTGTCCACCGAGAGCAGAAGCCGCCTGCCTTAGAGGAGCGTATGTGGTTCCCTTCTCAACAAAAGGGGCATATTCCCACGTCACGGATTGGCTGTCGACTGTAATTGAAGCAGGCTTGGTTGCAACGGAAGCAGCTTGAGCCTGCGAGACACCAATGGTCTGTGTCAATAAAGCAGAGGTAACAAGTATGGCTGATAAAGTTCGATTAAGCATCGAATTCTTATGAACATTTGTGCTGAATCTAATCATGTTGTAAGTAAGCCTCCAATTCTGATTATGACCTTATGTAATGGATCTAACCGGATTAGACGAGCAGCAATCATCAAATCAGGATACCATACTGGTTTCATTTTATAGGATTGATAGCTGGTAAACAACCCATATACTGGGCGGCTTAATTTAATAACTCCTCCATCAAAAATGCTGCCCTGAAACGCAGGCTGCTCGCAGGCAGGCGCAGAGAGCGGCCCGTCAGCTGCTCACATTTGTCCAGTCGATAAATAACCGTATTCCGATGAAGGTACAATTGCTTGGCCGTATCGGCGATATGGCAGTGGTTATCCAAAAAACATCGCAGCGTCTTCAATAGCTCCCCGCGTTCCTTGTCCTCCAGAAAGAGCAAGTGTGCGAACGTTTCTTTGATAAACTCCTGCAGATCCTCCTGTGGAAGCATTCGTAAGAGGTCAGATAACTCTTTGACATGATAGAACTGAACGTAACGCTGCTGCTGGCTGTGCATGCCCGTCTGCAGTGCATCCAGTGCCTCCTGGTAAGCCCTCGGCAGCTGGGACAGCTCATCTGCGGTATTGCTGACCCCGATGGACAGCGATACTTTATGCTGAGACCAGAGCGAATGAATCATCTGCTGTAGACGTGAGGCAAGAAGACGATCAGGCAGCTGGTGCTCGTCTAAGGCAGCTTCCTCAAGGGTATTCACTGGAAGCAGCATGACGACGGCGTCATTTTTGGAAAAAAGAATAAATGAGAAGCCGCTCGCCTTGGCTTCTCCTTTAACGAGCTCATACAGGTCCTCCTTCATTGAAGCTGTACGCCCCCCGATCGAGTCGTTCGGCAGCATGGGTGAATAGGAAGAACTGAAGCTATTGCGGTTGCAAAGCGGTGCATCCTTCTTCAGCACAATACAGTAATAGGAACGCTGCTCGCTGAGACCATATCTGCGGCCGCGATGAATCAGGTCCTGCTTGTCTGAGATCAGCCCATCCACAAGGTCTCCGAAGAAGTCATTCTTGTAGCGGCGGGAGCGTTCCTTGACAGCCTGGCGCTTCAGGAGATCAAAGCTAATAACGTTAGCCGCCTGCTCAAGGGTGAGCAAGGAGAGCGTACTGACAGGATTCTGATTTGTAAAGGACAGCAGGTACCCTTGGGACTGATCGGTTTGGATCGGATATTGCAGCAAATAGGAAAATGGAACAGCACTGCCGGATGGCAGCGGGATGCTGGGAGAGCGGGCTTCGTTCAGCATAGACGGCAGCCAATTCGAGATATCTTGCAGGAACGAGGAGTAGGCAGTTCCAAATCCGGATGATGTAGCAAAAGGCTCCAAGCTGCGGTTCACAAGAATTACAGGATAGGAGAGGAGCCTTGCGAGCTCCTCCAGGATCGTTTGAAGGCTTTGTCCTTCCAGAAGAATATCTGAGAAGTAACGGTGGCTCTCAAGCGCATATCTCATCTCCTCTGTTCTGGATTCCATAATACGGGCCAGCAGCTGATGCAGCGCTTCGGAGAGGGCGCAATCGAGAGACAGCTCAAGCAGTGGAAATTGAAGGCGGTCGGCAGCCTCCTTGGCTTCTTGAGGAATGTGATTAAGATACCGCTTTGTCTTGATGCCAAGTCCGGCACAGCCCAGCTCAGCCATCCTTGTGACCAGCTGTGTCAATACCTCAGGCTTGTCTTTGATGACATATCCGGTGGTGAGGAGGAGCTCGTTAGGCTTTAAGTAATCGAAGATATCGGGCGAGTCCATCATGTTGACCGAGTACACATTACGGTGGAGTCCCTCGCGGCCGGCCGTCACCCGGGAGCTGGCGAGCATGGGAATATCGAGCAGATCGGATATTTTCATAGATTACCTCCGAAGGTATCGAATCTTGAATGCAGCATCTCAATCAAACATCTGCCCGGTTGAAAGGAGCAGGCCTTGCGTGAAGATCGTTAGGGCAAGAAAGATTGGGAGAAGGAAAAATGATTTTTAGGTATTTTACGTCAGGTATACGTGAGGTTATTGCTAGAAGTTGGTTAACTTAACCAACAAATTAAAATGTTTTAGTCTACTATAGCCAATGACAATGAAATATTCAATCCTTTATGATGAGATCAATTCAGCGAAATGTAATAAATACTAACATAAGGCAGGGTGTGATCAACATTAGTACAACGCTTATATATAACGGCACCATTCTTACAATGAATGCGGACAATGAAGTGTACTCTCCGGGATACGTATACATCCAGCATGACCACATCGTAGAGACAGGAGCATGGCCTCTGGAGGAAGGGAGTGTCCGCCATCGGCTTGAGGCAGATCGGAAAATAGACGCCGGCGGCAAAGCCGTCATTCCTGGTCTCATTAACGGCCACACGCATCTGTTCCAGACCTTTCTTCGCGGCGTTTCAGATGACCACCCTTTGTCCGAGTGGCTGCGGCAGGTTATTTGGCCGGGATCGCTTGCCATGGAGGCAGAGGATTTCTATTTGGCAGCACTGATCGGGTGTATCGAAAATTTAAAATCAGGTGCTACTTACATCATGGATCACCATTACATTCATACCTACGAGGAGAACACGGAGAATGTACTCCGGGCTATGGTGGAATCGGGGATTCGTGGACACCTGGCCCGCGGGGGAGTGGATCTAAGCTACGAACCGAGGCTGAGAGAAGAGGAGGACGTTATCTTCGAGCGCACGGCGGCGCTGCTCGACCGCTGGCAGGGCGAAGGGACAGGACGCATCGAGATTGCTATGGGACCATTGAATTTGTACGGATGCTCAAGGCCCTTCCTTGAACGGGCGGCAAAATTCAGCAGGGATCGAAATCTGATCACGCATATTCATGTCGCCGAAACGAGAGATCAGATCGACAATACGCTATCCCGGTTTGGACTTCGTAATCTGGAGCTGGTCGAAGCGGTCGGCATGCTCGGTCCAAGGACTCAAGTGGTACACGGAATTTGGCTCGATGATGGCGAGCTTGAGCTGCTCGCACAGCATCAGGCATCCATTATTCATTGTCCGGTATCGAATATGTATCTCGCTTCCGGTGTTGCAAGGGTGCCTGAAATGCGAAAGGCGGGCATCAATGTTGCTCTAGGTACGGATGGACCGGGCAGCAACAACTGTCAGGATAATCTTGAAGTGCTGAAGTTCACAGCATGTCTGCATAAAGTGTATCATCTGGACTCCACTATGCTTCCTCCAATGGAGGTGCTCGAAATGGGTACCCGCGGCGGAGCCAAGGCAATGGGCAGAGAGAAGGACTTAGGATCACTAGAACCTGGGAAGAAGGCAGATATCGTCATTATTGATATGCAAAAAGCACATATTGCACCAATTCATCGTTATTCCTCGGCACTGGTATACAACGCCAACGGGAACGATGTTCATACGGTGCTTGTGAATGGACAGATTGTTGTGGAAGCCGGACGCTGTACGCTTGTCGATGAGGAGGAGATCATTAGGCACGCACAGGCAAGAGTGAATCGGCTAAGGGAAAAGCTGATGAACCGTTATCCTGTCTACAGTGTTCGCAGCTAATTACGCTTCTATAGAAGGAGGGGATGGGATGGGATGACACATCGAAGGTGGGTGACAAGAAGTATAGAGTGGGGGATGGAGCTTATCTTCTATGTCTTTGCCATTCTGCTGGCTCTGGTTGCAGGCGGGCTCGTGATGGCTGCGGCCAGCGTATCGCCGCTGGAAGCATACGGGCTGATCTGGCAGGGGGCAGCCGGCAGTGTGAACAGTATTAAAGAAACCCTTGTAAAAGCAACCCCGCTCTTATTCGCAGGTCTCAGCTACAGCTTTGCTTATCGAAGCGGGCTATTCAATATCGGAGCCGAAGGCCAGATCTACATCGGGGCACTTACAGGGGCAATGGCTGCTCTGCTTATGCCGGCAGGCACTCCGTTTCTATTGCATCTGCCGCTGTCTCTCTTGTGCGGCTGTCTTGGCGGAGCGATCTGGGGAAGCATTGCAGGTCTGCTCAAGGTAGGCCGGGGAGCAAGCGAGATCATTAATACAATCATGCTGAATTATATTGCTATTTATTTGATCAGCTATATGGTCACGGGCCCGCTGAAAGATCCGAATGGGAGCATGCCTCAATCGGCTCCTCTTCCGGACAGTTCGGTCCTGCCGACACTGCTTGGGTCCAGGTTGCATTATGGTTTTATTATCGCTATTGTCGTCGCGATTATGATGTACTTCCTGCTTCACAAGACGACCTGGGGTTATGAGATCCGCTCCACAGGACTTAACGGACAGGCCGCCAAAGTCATGGGGATGCCGGTGAGAAGAAATATGGTCATGGTGATGCTTGTCAGCGGTGGTCTGGCTGGGCTCGGCGGATATATTGAAATTGCCGGTGTTCAGCACAGGTTATTGCAAAATTTCTCACCAGGCTATGGTTATGAAGGAATTGCGGTGGCACTGCTCGGAAACACGCATCCGCTCGGCAATATGCTATCGGCACTCTTGTTCGGAGGGATGAAGAGCGGAGCGAATGCAATGCAGAGAGCAACCGGCGCTTCCACTTCGCTCGTGCTTGTCATTCAGGCACTGATGATTATCATCGTGGTATGCAACCGGTATTGGTTCGGCAAATACAAACGTCAAATTACAAATTGGATACAACACAAGCTCAAAGGGGCGTATGCCGACCCTCACCCGGGCAAGGTGTCTCTTTCCAAGGCAGGAGGCGGGAAAAATGGGTGAAGAGCTGTGGATCAGTTATGTCGGTGCTGCAATCAGGCTCTCAATACCACTGCTTCTGGCAGCAATCGGTGTGCTGTTCATGTCCAAGAGCGGAATTCTGAACATTGGCATGGAGGGCATGGTGCTGATCGGCGCGCTGGCTGGAGTCGTCGGTGCGTACTACGGCAGCAATGTATGGGCTGGACTTGCTGCTGGAGTTCTGGTCTGCGGCTTGGTTGGCATCATCTATGCATTCTTGACTGTAACGACCGGAGCGGACCAAGTCATCATCGGCACGGCGCTGAATCTACTCGGTCTGGGTTTGACGACGGTCTTTGGCAGGAGTCTTCTGGGCATGGGGTCTGAAACGATACAAGTGGATGCGGTTCCCGTACCTCATATTCCGTTACTTCAAAATATACCTTGGATCGGTCCGGCGTTATTTGAACAAAATCTGCTGGCATACCTCGCATTTTTGCTGGTTCCGATAACAAGTGTGGTTTTATACCGAACACGATGGGGGCTAACGGTTCGTGCCGTGGGCGAGAATCCGCTTGCCACAGATACGCTTGGGGTCAGAGTGCATCGAGTTCGCTACACCTGCTGTCTCATTGGCGGCATGCTGGCAGGACTTGCAGGCTGTGCGCTGTCACTCGGCATTCTGAATCAATTTACGGAGAATATGGTAGCGGGCAGAGGCTTTATCGCTCTATCGGCTGTCATCTTCGGGCGCTGGACACCAGCGGGAACGATGGGGGCTTCCTTGTTATTCGGGGGAGCTGATGCGCTTCAGCTTCGCATCCAATCCTTCGGCATCGAGATTCCGTACCAGTTCATGCTGATGTTTCCTTATATTCTGACCATGCTTGCGCTGGCCTGGTTCTCAGGTAAGGCAAGACAGCCTGCTGCGACAGGCAAACCTTATAAAAGTGCAGCCAATCGTCACGCATAGGCAGCGTCGTGGTGATCAATACACGGAAGGAGGGGATGAACCAGTGCAGTCACACACTTCTCAGCCTATAGAACAGCCTTCGGTTGGAATGAAGAATCCGTCCCTTGTCAGGAGTTCGGCTGATTATATTTTGGAAACCAGAGGACTTACCAAGCGGTTTGGATCGTTTACCGCCAATGATCGACTTGATCTCCACATCAAATATGGCGAAATTCATGCCATTCTGGGTGAGAACGGAGCAGGTAAGAGTACGCTGATGAATATGCTGTCAGGCCTTCTTCATCCCGATGAAGGAGAGCTTCTGTTTAAAGGTAAGCGCGTCAATTTTGATTCACCCAGACAGGCAATGGAAGTCGGAATCGGCATGGTCCACCAGCATTTCATGCTGATACCGGCATTGACTGTGGCAGAGAATGTGGTGCTTGGACTTAAGGAAGACCGAAGTCCCTGGTTTCATTTTCGCAGAGCTTGTGCAGAAATTAAGAGGATCTCAGATGCCTACGGTCTTGATGTGGACCCTACAAAGCGGGTCAGTGAATTATCTGTCGGTCAGCAGCAGCGTGTTGAAATTGTGAAGACATTATACCGCGGCGCAGAATTCATCATTATGGACGAACCAACCGCCGTACTTACTCCACCGGAGGTCAAGGATTTGTTCATTGTACTGCGATCGCTGAAGGAGCAGGGGAAAACTATCGTTTTTATAAGCCATAAGCTGCAAGAAGTGGAAGCGGTCTGTGATCGGGTAACTGTGCTTCGGGCCGGTCAAATGGAGGGTTCTATGGCGATGAAGGAAACCACCCCTGCGGAGCTGGCAAGGCTCATGGTTGGAAGAGAGATCACAGCACTGAGGCATAGTCCATATAACAATAGCCAACGATGCTTGCTCGAGGTGCAGGATCTATCAGTGGTTCGGAGCCAGATCCCTGTATTGTCTGACATCAAACTCACTGTTCAGGAAGGGGAAATTGTCGGCATCGCTGGTGTAGACGGCAACGGACAACGCGAGCTGAGTGAAGCACTCATGGGCCTGGCGGAACTGGCGAGTGGAGAGGTCAAGCTTGACGGCAGACCTGTACAACGTCTGCATCCCCGCTATATGACCGAGCAAGGTGTAGGCTACATTCCCGAGGATCGGCACAAGGAAGGGCTCATGCTGCCTATGAGCATTGGTGAGAATTTGATCGCGAAGCAGTACAAGTCACCCATCTTCAGCAAATTCGGCATGCTGCGGAGGGGGGCGATAAGAAAGACCGCTGAGCAAGCCGTACAGGAGTTTGATATCAGAACGCCTTCGAGCGAGCGTACGGCTGGTCAGCTGTCGGGAGGCAATCAGCAAAAAGTGATTCTGGCCAGAGAGCTCATGCTGAATCCAAAGGTGCTTATTGCGATGCAGCCCACTCGCGGGATGGATGTAGGAGCAGCAGAGTATGTACATAAGCGGCTTCTGGCGGAGAGGGATCGGGGAGTTGGAATTCTGCTCATTTCTACAGAGCTTGAAGAGGTGATGTCCCTCTCGGACAGAATCGCTGTCCTATTCAAAGGCCGTATTGTGGATATGGTGAGCAGGGAAGAGGCAACGCGTGAACGAATCGGCCGGCGAATGGCCGGGATGATGGATTGATCAATTTAAAGGGGGATGCACTAAATGAGGATTAAACGATTCCACTTGTTGTGTACATTGATTCTAGGTATTGCTGTACTGCTTGCAGGATGCGGCGGTGCTGCGGAAAGCGGACAGAGCGAGGAAGCAGCTGCAGGTTCCGGCACGCCTGTTACAGAATCAAATCAGCCGCTTAAGGTCGCTCTGCTCACTCCGGGCCCAGTGAATGATAACGGATGGAATGCGACGGCGTATAAGGGGTTGAAGCAGATTGAGAGCGAGCTTGGCGCGGAAGTACAGTATTCCGAGAAGGTTGCCCAGTCTGATATGGGGGAGTTTATTCGCGGATATGGGATGGATGGGTATGATGTCGTCATTGGTCATGGATTTGAATTCGCAGAACCGATGATGTCTGTTGCCGGTGAATATCCGGATACCTGGTTTCTGGTCACGAGTGCAACCGTGAGCCAAAGCCCGAATGTCGCTTCCATTAGCATTAACAATCGGGAGCAGGGGTATCTGATGGGAACTGTAGCAGCTCTGATGTCTGAAACGGGGACGGTAGCGGCGATCGGCGGGCAGGAGATTCCTCCGATTACGAATTCCGTCAAAGGATTCGAAGAAGGGGCAAAGGCGGCTGTTCCCGATATTAGCGTCCTGACGACCATGACAGGATCCAGTGATGATGTAGCAAAGGCCAAGGAGACAGCAATTTCCCTCATTGAAAAAGGTGCCGATGTTGTTATGACTAACGCGAATCAGGCGGGGATGGGCGGTATTGATGCTGCCAAGCAGGAGGGTGTACTCGCGATTGGCTCCAATGAAGATTTAAACCCTGTTGCACCGGATACGGTGGTTACCAGTGTAATTCAAGATTATCCAACCGCTATGACGGCCGCGATCAAATCCATTATGAACGGAACGATGAAGGCGGAGCCGATGTCCCTAGGCGTGAAAGACGGTGCTGTATACATGAGTCCCTACCATGGATTCGAGGAGAAAATGACTCAGGAAGTCAAGGATAAGGTCCAGGCTACGATTGACGCGCTGAAGAGCGGAGAGATTTCAGTTCAGAACGAGTAGTAGTGATGAATAGGCAGGAAGTATATGAACTCAGGAGGGGATCACAATGATTGATCAAAAACTGCTTAAACCATTAGGCTCATCAGCCCTGTCAGATACCGTGCTCGAGAACGAATGGCATCCGGTATGCGCATCGCATGAGCTTGTTGACAAGCCGATATCTGTCATCGTGCTCGAGGAGAGGGTTGCTGTTTACCGGTCGAGTAAAGGTGTGCATGCGCTGCGCGATCTCTGTGTTCACCGCGGAGCCATGCTGTCCAAAGGCTGGGTAGACAAGAATGAAAACTTGGTCTGTCCTTATCATGGATGGCAATACAATTCGGAAGGCAAATGTGTATGCATCCCTGCTCAAGGAAAGGATGACCGTATTCCACCAAGAGCGAAGGCAACCAAATATCATTGCCAAGAAAAATTCGGTATTGTGTGGGTATGTATCGGTCAACCAACGGCTGTTTTGCCAAGCTTCGATGAATTTGAGAATCCGGAATACCGACCGCTGGTTTGTGGTCCGTATCATGTGAAGGCTGCAGGGACGCGCGTCATCGAGAATTTTACGGACTTTGCACATTTGATGTATGTGCATGGCGGCCTGCTCGGTCACCCGGATTATTCGGAGCTTCCTGATTTCGAGGTGTTCAAGGAACCTGACCGTGTGTATACCGGGGATGTGCCGATCTTTCAGCCGGTTGCCCATTCCGGATCAGAGCATCGCGAGGGAACCACATATGTCTATGTAAAGGAGGTGTTTAGACCGCTTGCTGCCCGTTTATCCAAGAGAGATCAGGCAACGGGTCAGACGCTCTGGATTATGCTGACCGTGCTTCCTGTGTCAGAACAGGAGTGTATCGTGTATATGCCGGTATCTCGCAACTATGCGCATGAGGTGGATGACCAGCAGTTTATTGATTTTCAGGATACCGTATTCGAGCAGGACAAGTGGATTATTGAAACCCAGAAGCCTGAGCTATTGCCGCTGGATCTGCAGACAGAGCTGAATCATAAAGCGGATCTGTTATCCGTAGCTTACCGCCGCTGGATTAATCAGATGGGTGTGCGGATTGGAACGACTTAAGTTAAGAGGGTGCTTCGTACAGAAATAGAGTAAGACAAACAAACAATCAAACAAACACACATTTCAGAGCAACAAAGGTTCACTATGCTATAGCTTGAAAATATAGAGAGAAGAAAAGCCTCCTGACTCTTCAGTGAGGCTTTTTTGTGAGCAGCATCACGATTGAAACTATACTTCTATGTTATCTTTATTGACGCATATAATAAAATATAT
Source organism: Paenibacillus provencensis (assembly GCF_042678545.1). NCBI lineage: Bacteria > Bacillati > Bacillota > Bacilli > Caryophanales > Paenibacillaceae > Paenibacillus > Paenibacillus provencensis. The sequence continues at coordinate 15,496 of NZ_JBHTKX010000003.1, forward strand.
TGTTAATCTATGTAACTGTTGATAGAATCTGTTTATATTACTAGATTCAAATAGGGAGGATTCATATGATCAAGAGATTTGGTGTTATGTTAATTGCTTTATTTGTGATAGTTTTATCAGCCTGCGGTAATGAAGAGAGCACTACGACAGGGGCTGGAGGAGAAGAGGAGGCATCGGACACCGTCAAAATTGCGACTGATGCGGCATACGCTCCTATGGAATTTATGGATAAAGGTGAGATTACCGGCTTTGACATTGATTTTCTCAAGGAAGTGATGGCCGAAGCAGGCATCAATTATGAACTCAGCAATACAGGCTGGGATGCGATGCTGACCAGTGTTCAGCAGGGCACTGAATTTGCCGCAGGAATATCCAGCGTATCCATCACAGAAGAGCGTAAAGAGACGTATGATTATTCCTTGCCCTATTTTGAGTCGACGAATATGATTCTGTTCAAAGAAGGAACTGTAATCACCAGTGCAATGGATTTGAAAGATATGAAGGTTGCGGTTCAGGGTGCTACTACGGCGGATACACTGATGACGGAGATCATGGGTCAGGGCAACAGCGACCTTAAGAAATTCGAGAGTAACGTCCTTGCCTTCATGGAGCTTGAGAGCGGCGGTGTAGATGCTGCGGTGGCGGATGTGGCTATCGTGCAGGAGTATATGAAGAACAATCCGGATAAAGCATTCGAAAGCATCCTCGATCCGGAGAACTTTGATTCGGAATATTACGGCATTCTGTATCCTAAGGGCTCGGAGCTCAAGGCAAAGCTTGATCCTGCGATCAAGGCGGTTATAGATAATGGAAAATATGCAGAGGTGTACAAAAAATGGTTCGGAGATGAGCCGGATCTAACACGATTGAAGGAAGAATTGGATAAGGCAGCAGAGTAAGCGCACAGGTTAAAACCGGGATGCATGTGTCAGCGGTATGTGCGGGCACATGCTTTTCTTGTTGCCCATATTAAATAAGGGAGTACTGCTCATGGATAATTTTAGATTTGATATCATCGTGGAGTATCTGCCATTGATCCTGAAAGGCATGCTTCTAACGATAGGGCTCTCGATCGTTTCAATTGTGCTGGGTGCTATTCTGGGATTATTTATCTCATTCGGAAAAATGGCAAAGCCGAGGTATTTGAATTGGCCTGCGAGCCTCTATATCAACTTTTTTCGTGGAACGCCATTTTATGTTCAAATTCTGATTATTCACTTCGGTGTCGTGCCGATGTTCTATGGGAGTACAGATGCGATCACTGCGGGGATCCTGTCCATGACACTGAATTCTGCTGCGTATATGGCAGAGATTTATCGAGCAGGAATTCAATCCGTAGATCAGGGGCAGTTTGAGGCAGCCTATTCCTCCGGAATGAACCGCTACCAGACAATGCGTTATATCATTATGCCTCAGGCTATTCGGCGAATGATCCCGGCGTTCGGGAATGAGTTTATTGTGCTGGTCAAGGATTCTTCGCTGCTTGCGATCATTTCCGTTCAGGAGATTATGTTCTGGAGCAACGCGATGAGAGGTCAATATTATGCGATCTGGGAGCCATACTTAACGGCTGCGTTGATCTATTTTATACTGACGTATCTGCTTAGCAAGCTGTTATCTTACATCGAATGTAAACTAAAATGAAAATTTCAGAAAAAGTATAACATCTCAGCCTCCAGTTGCCGATAGATAAAATGTTCTGTCTTTTTTTATAGACAGTATGCTGGTGAAGTCATCTTCATTGATGCATTAACAAGCTGCATGAATTACACATACTGTAGAAAGGGGGCTGTTTCTTTGAAAGAATTACTGAAAAAAAGCTTTGAAAAAATGAAGCTGGGTAACAAAAACGAAGGAAAAAAGAGTAAGGAAGATAGCGGTAACGATAAGCAAAGAAATGAACAGCAGAATGGTAAGATAAGCAGAGAAAAGAAAAGCTTGTTGTCTTTCAGAGTAAGGTTGATTGTGGCATTTCTATTCTTCTTGTTCCTGCCTAGTATAGCCATCTTCTGGGTCTCATACAACACGGCAGATTCAGAGATTCGGAAGTCGGATCATGAGACGATGGAGCAATCCCTCGCACTTGTCAGTAAGCAAATCGACTCTTTGATTGACAGTCAGAAATCGAATATTAATTTGCTTGCAAGACAGACGAATGCGGCGCAAATTGCCAATCAAAGTCCACAGGCACAGCGGCTGCTTGATGATTTGAAGGATGCCAACCCTCAGGTTGAATCTCTTGTCATCGTATCGTCTGGTGGAGATCAGCAAATGAAAGCCCCAATGTATGGAATGAATGAGTCTGTAACAGACCAGCCATGGTATCAGGATGCGCAAAGCAGTGAAGAGGTTATCGTGACGAAGCCTTATAAATCGAGCTCGACAGGTAATGTAGTTGTAACGTTGGCCAGAGCTTTATCAGATGGTCAAGGGGTAGCAAGTATGCAGATCAGTCTGGCAGCGCTGACTTCTACGGTTAATAATGTACATATTGGAGATACAGGTATCGTGTATCTGGTAGATGGTGATGGCAATTATCTTGTCCACTCCCGTTTTAATGCAGGAACCAGTGCGCTTGAGACATTAACAAGTCGTGTAGTAGAGCAGGATAACGGGGACTTGAGTTATGCAATGGGGAACGCAGATAAATATGCGTTCTTTAGCACGCATGCGACTACGGGGTGGAAGCTCGTCGCTGAAATGGATTATGCCGAAGTGGACGAAGCCTCTCGTCCGATTCTAAACGCGCTGATTGTGGTGCTTGGCATTTCTGCCCTCGTGGGAGTGGGGATTATGATTCTGATGATTCGCAGTTTGCACCGTCCGATTCAGGCGATGGTTAGAGCATCCCGCGATATTGGAAACGGAGATCTGACGATCGATCTGTCCGTGAAGCGCAGAGACGAATACGGCATTCTTGCGGAAGGATTTAATAGGATGACCGGTTCTCTTCGATCCGTTCTCGGAGAAGTGAGTGAAACTTCGCATCAGCTCGCAGCCTCCTCCCAGCAGCTGGCTGCCAGCTCGGAGCAGACAACAAGGGCGACAGAACAGCTGGCAACGATTATGCAGGAGACCGCAACGGGAACGATTCATTCCAATCAGAGCCTGGGCGAAGCCAAGCAGCTCGTTGATGAGATGTCACGCGGCGTCAAAGCTATTACAAACCAAGCTGGAGAAGCAACTCTGGCAGCCAAACAGGTATCTGAAGAGTCCCAGGCGGGTATGAGCAGTATCGACCAAGCAAAGCATCAAATGGATCAGATCGGCGCATCGGCGGGTAACCTCAATGAGGTTATTCAAGGGCTTGGAGATAAATCAGTAGAGATACGAAAAATTGTCGAAGTGATTACGAATATCGCTAAACAGACCAATATTCTATCCCTGAATGCTTCAATCGAAGCATCAAGAGCAGGTGAGCATGGGCGAGGATTTGCTGTCGTAGCGAACGAAGTGAAGGAGCTGGCAGCACAGTCGGCTTCCTCTGCAGCACAAATCGCTAAATTGACCCATGAAATGGAGCAGGGAACAGGTGCTGCGACAGAATCTATGGGCACAGCAACCAAAGAGATTACCAAGGGGATCGCTACAGTTCAGGAGGCAGGCGAGCGGTTCAGAGTGATTCTGCAGTCCATTCAAGAGGTTGCTGCTCAGATGGAGGAAGTATCCTCTGCATCGAAGCAGATGGATGCCTCCATGGTCCATGTCGGAGAGTCGTTTGAGGTCGCTGTAGCGATCTCGGATCAGATATCCGCTGGAGCGCAGGAAGGGTCTGCTGCTTCGGAGGAGCAGCTGGCAGCCATGCAGGAGGTAGCTTCTTCTGCAGCAACTTTATCTAATATTGCAGATGAGCTTCAGGAGATTATTCAGCGTTTCAAATTGTAGAGAAATTTACAGAGCGCCCTATCATTCCTTCGTGCTAAGGAATGATAGGGCGCTCTTTTTATTATGAAGTTGGAGTACTGTCGATGGCCTTGCGGACATAGCCTTTGGATGAAGCGAGCAGCTTCCTGGCTGCTATCGCGTCTGAACCGGTCATAATCATAACAATGGCTGTCTTGACATGGCCTTCTGATTCTATATAGGCATCATTGATCTGCTCTTCGGCTGCTCCGGTTGCCAGCTTAATGATTCGTTTGGCGCGATGGACCAGCTTCTCATTGGAAGGGTTAAGATCAATCATCAAATTTCGATATACTTTACCGGAGCGAATCATGGCTGTCGTCGTCAGCATATTCAAAATAAGCTTCTGTGCGGAGCCGGACTTCATTCGGGTCGAGCCCATGATGACCTCGGGCCCGGTTACAGCTTCAATCGTATAGTCTGCCAGCGGCTTCATGGCTGAATTGGGGTTGTTGCAGAGTCCAACGACAAGAGCGCCCAGAGCACGAGCTTCCTTCATGGCACCCAGCACATAAGGCGTTCTGCCGCTTGCGGCAATGCCGATAACAACATCGTACGGGCCGACCTGATGGGAGTGCATATCTGAGCTGCCCCCTTGTTCACTGTCCTCTGCACCTTCCACAGCTGCTCGAACTGCCTCGAAGCCTCCGGCGATAAGCCCTTGTATGAGTGTTGGATCCGTACCGTAGGTTGGAGGGCATTCTGATGCATCAAGGATGCCGATCCTGCCGCTGGTACCAGCACCGACATAAAATAAGCGTCCGCCTCGTTCAAAACTATCCACAATTCGATCGGCAATTCTTGCGATATCAGGTATGAGCGGTCTAATCACCTTGGCGATTTGCTGATCCTCATCGTTAATGAGCTTCATAATTTCAATGGAATCCAGCTGATCAATATGGTCTGTTCTCGGATTGGGCTGTTCAGTAATCAACTGGCTAAGTTTATGACTTAGATGATTCATAAAAGGTACGGCCTCCTTCGCTCCTGGCCCGAACTCTTGAATAGACTATGAATTATGCTATTCATCTATATGGCCGGGCCTCTTGATTACAAGCTTCTCTATATTAGTGAATCTTCTTTTGTAAGTAACGGCAGGACAGAGATGAAGCGGTAGATGTAAAGGAAAAGAGAGATTACATCATACGAGTCCATGGGTTCCTTGAGCGGGGGAGAACCGCTGTCGTGCAATCAGGGCTGCTCCATAGGCTGGCGGCCTGTGTTCTGAACCTGTGACCATATTAAGGTGGGGGAAGATAGTACTTACGCATTCCTCATAGTGTGCTCTATATATAGAGGAATGAAGGAAGATAGAGCCAGTCATAGCGACCATTTCCTGCTGAAGATCAGGGTGAGAACGTAGAAGAGCAATGGTTGTGTCTGCCAGACTTGCGGCCTGAGATCTAAGTATGCTGCATGCAAGCAGATCTCCTTCCTCGGCGGCACGAATGCACAGCTTAGCATAAGAAGCAATGATCTTCTTACTAAAGGGCTGTTGATAGATGAAGGTACGAAGCTCTGTTATCTCGTTTAACCGACAGGCTTCTTGAACGAGGGAAGTCAGTAAGGTAGGTGGGGCGATGTTGTCATAACTTCTCATGATCCCTTGAAGAGTCTGCAGGCCAATCTGATAACCGCTGCCCTCATCCCCAAGGAGATGCCCCCAGCCTCCGGCACGGTGAATGCCTCCCTCTCTTGTAAATCCATACACAATGGAGCCTGTTCCGGCGATCACAAGTACGCCTGTGTGCACCCCAGTTGCTGCCATGAGAGATATTTCTCCCTCTGTACAAACCGCAATAGGAAAGGAGAGGGATCTGCGTTTCAAACATCGTGTAACCTGATTTATGAGCGTGTTCTTCTCTTCATCCGAGTAAAAACCTGACATACCAAGACAAATACCATTACACAATAGAGAGCGTTCGTTAATAAATATGAGTGTGGTTTCAAGTAACCTGTCGAGCTCATTGGCTGCTTCAAGAGGTGGAATTGTATAGGGGTTGGTTGCCCCGCCATAGAATTGAGCGAGAATAGACTCGTCATCAAGCACGGCTATTACTTCTGTTTTGGAACCGCCACCATCCACGCCTATAAAGACATTCAACGCTTCACCCCTTCTCATTTTTTTATTTAGTATAGGTCATAATTTCCAGGATGTAAAATAAAATTTTAAGTATATAAATAATTATTGAAATTATATTTCATACCTCATATAATAATATCAATCCAAACATATTTGGAAGGATAGAGAACTGAATATGTTAGCTTATCTAACCTATATGTACATATTTTGTTGAATGGAGGTGGAGCTGCACACATGAATGGTGGCTTGGTTCGTCTCAAGGAATTCTATGAAACGCTGAATCCTTCGGAACGTAAAATTGCGGCCTACATTCTGCAGCAGCCTGGCGAGATTATCGAGCTCTCCGTTGCCGAGCTGGCAGCAAAAAGTGGTGCAAGTCAGGCAGCGATTATCCGTCTATGCAAAACGATCGGCTTCAAAGGCTATCAGGATCTTAAGATTAAAGTGGCAGGTGACTTGCAGGAGTCGGATGAGCAGGCAGGCTATCAGGAGATCAGACCGAATGACAGTGTATCTGCGATGATTCGAAGCGTATCGAACAACAATATTCAGTCCATCCGAGATACGCTGAAGATTATGGACGAGGCGATGGTTGAGCGAGCCGTTTCTTTAATGGATCAGGCAAGGCGTATCTATTTCTTTGGCGTTGGAGCTTCAAACCTAATAGCGATGGATGCACAACAGAAGTTTTTAAGAATTAACAAGATGAGCTTCTCCTTTGCTGATCCGCATCAGCAGCTGACCTCAGCGGTCACGATGACAGAAGAAGATGTGGCCGTCTGCATTTCCTATTCGGGTGAAACGGAAGAAGTGCTTCGTGTAGCTGAACTGGTCCGGGAGCGGGGGGCAGGAGTGATCAGCATGACCAAATACGGACATTCCAAGCTAAGCAAGCTTGCGACCGTACCTCTATACACATCATCCACAGAGAGTGAAATTCGAAGCGGTGCGATGGGTTCCCGAATGACTCAGCTCAATCTGATTGATATTTTGTATCTCTGTGTAGCCAGCAAGAATTACGAGCAGTCGGTGAAATATCTGGAGGAGAGCAGGCGGGCCCTAAGAAGGTAGTCTAGTCTAATCTACGGTGTTCCTTTAAGTGGAACGAATGAGGGGAGATAGGTGCTAATGCGTAAAACATGGATTATGCTGACCTCTATTCTTATGTTTGCGGCGACTGCCTGCAGCGGGGGAGGAGGCAGCGAACAAAGCGCGGATGCCAAGGATACGGTGACGGTCTGGACGTATCCTGTTCATAACAAGTATGAAGAGGACCTGAAGGAACTCCTCGCCGATTTTAATAAGGAACACCCGAATATCACCGTCAAGACCGAGATGCTCACCTGGGCTGAGGGCCCGAAGAAATTTGATGTCGCCTTGAATGCGGGTAATCCGCCGGATCTGTATTTTCACAGTGTAGATGGAAGCTATGTCGATTCTGGTCTTGCTATTCAGCTGGATGATTATCTGACACCCGAGATCAAGGAGGATTATTACCCGGGAACGCTGGAACTCGGGCAGATTCAAGGAAAACAATACGGGCTTCCGATCTACCAGTACCAATGGGGTTGGGGAGGCAACAAACGTATTTTTGAGGAAGCTGGAGTTGATTGGCAGAAGATTCAGCAGGAGGGCTGGACTTGGGATGAGTTCCTTGAAATTGCGCCAGATCTAATGGGAACTGCTCCTGACGGATCTCCGCAATATGCCTTTGTAACCGAAGGACAGACCATGGAAATTATGGAGCTGCTATCTCGCAACAACAATATGCCGGATGTACTGAATGCGGAAGGGGAGTTCCAGTGGAATGATGATCGGATTCTAGAAACGCTGAAGTTCCTGGAGACCCTTCGCACAGAGGGCTATATGCCAAAAGAAACGGCAGCCATTGCTCCTGCGAAACGTGTAGAAATGTTCTATGCCGAGCAGGCGGCCATTATCTCCAAGGCCATCCCTTATTACGATGTGCTCATCAAGCAGCGGAACGCGGATATTGATGCAGGTACGGTTCAAGGAGCCAAGGTTGAATTCGTATTGCTGCCGGTTCCCCATCATAAGGATGCTCCGCAGAAATCAACAATGGGCGGCGAGGGCTATGTAGCCTTTAGACAGAAGAATGATAAGGGCGAGCAGCATGCCAAGAACACCTTCCTTGTCATGGAAGCACTAAGTGGTGCCAAAGCCGGAAATTCAGCCAATGAGCTCGTGCTGCCGTTTGTTAGAAAATCACAGGCTGAATATTTTGAAGGCAAGGGTCTGGGTACTCCAGAAACGCTGGAGGCAGCCAGCATCATGGCAGAGCATATGGAGCAGCCAGTCGTTCTCTCCCTTGATTCAGCGCTTGCAGCGAAGCAGAAGCAGTTCAAGGAACAGGTGATGAAGCCGAACATTCAGGCACTATTTACAGGCGAGAAGACAGCCGAAGAGATTGCGGCCGAGTTCAAGGCTAAGGGAGAAGAGATGTTCAAGTAAAACCTAGATTAAGAAAAGGGGGGAAGATGTATATGAAAAAACCGCTTGCGCTTATGATCGCTATGATGATGCTCATCGTGACAGCCTGCGGCGGCGCTTCTGACAGTGAAGCGGAGACCGTAGATGCGGATGCCAAAGACACGGTAACCGTGTGGACTTACCCTGTTCATGGCACGTACGAAGATGAGTTAAAGGAACTTATCGCTGATTTTAATCAGGAGCATCCCCATATTACGGTCGAGTACGAAATGCTTACATGGGCAGAGGGTCCTAAGAAATTTGACGTTGCTCTGAATGCGGGCAATCCGCCAGATCTGTATTTTCACAGTGTTGATGGCGCTTATGTGAAGACGGGGCTTGCACTTGAATTGGACTCCTATCTGACCGAGGAGATCAAGAATGACTATGTGCCCGGCACACTAGAGCTTGGGCAAATTCAAGGCAAACAGTATGGCTTGCCGATATATCAATTCCAGTGGGCATGGGGCGGCAATAAGCGCATTCTGGAGGAAGCGGGAATTGACTGGAAGCAGATCCAGCAGGAAGGCTGGACCTGGAGTGAATTCAACGAGGCGGCTGCCAAGCTTACAGGCACGGCTCCTGACGGCACCACGCAATATGCGCTCGTCACAGACGGAACCTCGCTGGATTTTATCGAATTGCTGACCCGCAACAATGGAATGCCGGATGTACTTAACGCCAGTGGCGAATTTCAGTGGAATGACAATCGTATATTAGACACACTTACCTTCATACACAACCTCATTGATCAAGGCTATATGCCAAAAGAAACCGCAGCCATTGCTCCCGCAAAACGGACGGATATGTTCTATGCCGGGCAAGCGGCCATCATCTCCAAAGCACTTCCCTATTATGATGTCATGATTCAAAATCGTAACAAAGATATTGATGCCGGCACCGTCCAAGGCGAAAAAATCGAATTTGTATTGCTTCCCGTACCGCATAATGACGGGGCTGAGCCCAAGTCTACCATGGGCGGTGAAGGTTACGTTGCCTTCAAGCAAAAGAATGACAAGGGCGAGCAGCATGCCAAGAACACGTTCCTTGTGATGGAGGCGCTGAGCGGCGCCAAAGCAGGGAACTCGGCCAACGAGCTCGTACTTCCTTTCGTTCGGCAATCACAAGCCGAATATTTCGAAGGCAAGGGCCTCGGCACACCGGACACCATAGAAGCTGCGAATATCATGGCAGAGCATATCGAGATTCCGGTAACCCTCTCACTCGACATTGACAAATCAGCACAGCAGAAGCAGTTCAAGGAACAAGTCGTGAAGCCTAACATTCAAGCCCTGTTCTCCGGGGAGAAGACACCTGAGCAAATCGCGGAGGACTTCAAGGCAAAGGCAGAGCAAATGCTCAAATAAATAGCGTGATTAGCAGAGGAGGCTGTCCTGAGGACGGAGTCCTTGGGACCCTTTCTGATTAGAAGGAATGCCTATGGATGGATTCAATTTCGATAATAAAAACTCGAGGGGGTGAGGATTGATGCAGACATCACTTGCGCCAAAAAGGACACCTTCCCGGCAAAGCCCAATGCGAGCGATTAAGGAATATGGCTGGGCCTATCTCTTCATATTAGCTCCGGTTCTGCTGTTTCTCGTATTTACGCTTTATCCGGTGGGTCATGCTTTTTTTATGAGCTTCCAGGAGTACGGCATTATGAATTCCACCTGGGTAGGGTTGGATAACTATAGTCGGTTATTCCAGGACGCTACATTCTGGAAGTCGATGCGAAACACCGCTTTTTTCACACTGGGAACAGTGCCTGTCAACATTATTATTACCTTCGTCTTGTCTGTGCTGATCTTTCAAATGAAGAGTAAGTGGCAGACCTTCTTCAAAGCAACGCTATACCTGCCGGCAGTCGCATCTGGCGTTACGATCTCCGTGGTATGGCTGGCTATATTCGATCCGACCGAAGTCGGACTTCTCAACAGGTTCCTTAGCTGGTTTGGGCTTGATCCTGTGATATGGCTGGGACAATCCAGCACAGCGCTCTTCTCGCTCATCCTGATGAGCTGGCTCGGCTCCCATGGCGCGGGGATTATCCTCTACATGGCCGCTCTGGGCGGCATTCCGAAGTCGCTCTATGAGGCCGCGGATATTGATCATGCCAGTGCATGGACCAAGTTTACGAAGATTACTTGGCCCCTGCTTAAACCAACAACGCTCTACCTGCTCGTTACAGGCGTAATCGGGTCGTTCCAGGTATTCATTTCGGTTTATTTGATGACCCAAGGGGGTCCGAACTTCGCGACAACTACGATAGCTTATTTGATCTATCAAACCGCCTTCGTATTCTATGAGTTTGGTTTGGCTTCGGCGCAGTCGTTTGTACTGGCTCTCATCATCGTGGTCATCTCCGTAATCCAGTTTAAATACTTCTCCAGCGATGTTGAATATTAAAGGCGGCTATAGAGGGGGTGTGATGTATGACGATGAAACTACAAAAAAAATCGGTTCTGCTCATTCTGGCAGCCGTTATTATTTTGCTCTGGGCGATTATAACGATCATTCCGCTGTACTGGATGCTGGTCGGCTCTGTTCAGGATACGAAGGTGTCAGCTACTTTCCGGCCGCAGATGATTCCTGAAGTGATCTCGATGTCGCCTTATGAGCGGTTCTTTGGCAAAACGGATGCCTGGCGCTGGTTATGGAATTCGTTTATTATCGCAGCCATTACCACGATTACGAACGTGTTTTTCGCTTCGCTCGCAGGCTATGCCTTCGCCAAGCTCAAATTCCCGGGGGACAAGGCCATCTTTTGGGTGCTGCTCAGCACGATGATGATTCCTGCGCAGGTTACGCTTATTCCCCTCTATATTTTGATGGTGAATGTGTTCAATATCGGGGACACCTACACGGCGATTATCTTGCCGACGGCTGTCAGCGTGGGGAATATATTTCTCATGAAGCAGTATATGTCCTCCCTTCCTACTTCGCTCATTCATGCGGCACGGATTGATGCCTGCAGCGAGTTCGGGATCTTCTGGAAGGTCATTCTGCCGATGGCGAAGCCGGGACTTGCTGTCCTGGCGATCTTCAGCTTCGTTGCCTCATGGAATGAGTTCTTCTGGCCTTTCCTTATTACGAATTCAAGCGATATGCGGACCATTCAGGTTGGGCTTGCTTCCTTCGTGTTCGGCGATGCGTCCGATTTTGCCGCCATGATGGCGGGAGCGACCGTGGGCGCAATGCCCATGATTATCCTGTTCTTCTCCCTGCAGCGCTACTTCCTGCAAGGCATTACTATTGGAGCCGTTAAAGGCTGATACGAGAAAGGAGGAATACCTATGGCACGCGTGGAGTTTCGACAAGTGCGCAAGCAGTTTAGTGATGACAAAAAAGGGACCTTTACCGCGGTAGCGGGCTCCGACTTCGTTATTGAGGATCAAGAATTTGTCGTGTTCGTTGGTCCCTCCGGCTGTGGAAAGACAACATCGCTTCGAATGATTGCAGGACTAGAAAAGCAGACGAGCGGCGATATTCTAATCGGCGAAAGGGTCGTCAACGACCTGCATCCGAAGGACCGGGACATTGCTATGGTGTTTCAGGATTATGCGCTATATCCTCACATGACGATTCGGGAGAACTTGTCCTTTGGTCTTCGCAATCTGAAGAAGGATAAAGAGTATATTAATCAGCAGGTGGAAAATGCGGCCGGTATTTTGGGACTCACGCATATGCTGGAGCGGAAGCCGAAAGAGCTGTCCGGCGGTCAGCGCCAGCGTGTGGCCGTCGGCCGGGCCATCGTCCGGGACCCGCAGGTGTTTCTGTTCGATGAGCCGCTCTCAAACCTTGATGCCAAGCTTCGCATCCAAATGCGGGTAGAGCTGAGCGAGCTTCACAAGCGGCTTGGAGCAACCATTGTTTATGTGACCCATGATCAGGTGGAAGCGATGACCCTTGGAGAACGGATCGTGGTGATGAACAACGGCATTATCCAGCAGATTGATTCCCCGACCGAGCTGTATGCCAATCCGCAGAATATGTTTGTCGCCGGCTTTATCGGTTCGCCTGCGATGAACTTCATTGATGCTGTCGTTGAGGGCAACAGGATTCGTATTGAAGGAGCGGAGCTGACTCTAACAGATGAGGTAGCCGCCGGACTTGCGGGTTATCACGGCAAGAAGGTTGTGCTCGGTATTCGTCCAGAGCATATTTACGGAGAGGACATCGCTCCGAGTCTGAATGAATATCACAAGATCGAAGCGAAGATAGATGTCGTTGAGCATCTCGGATCGGAGAACCTGATCTATTTTCACATCGGGAGCCGGTTGATTACGGCGAAGGTCAATCCCGAAACAACAGCTTATACGGGAATGTCCAAAACCTTCTTGTTTAACTTGCATAAGGCCCATTATTTTGATCCGGAGACAGAACAAAGAATTATTTTAACTTCGTAAAGGGAGGAATGACGATGCGTAAGCTGAGTGAGGTGTTGGTCAAGACTGGAGCGGAGATTTATCGGGAGATCATCCCCGTTGCCCTATACAGTGTACTCAGTTCATTGATTCTGATTCCCACTGTACTGCTGCTGCCCATAACGGCTGCCTTGTTTGTCATTCCTTTCATTTATATGCCGCTGTTCTTTGGTGTACTGAATGTATTCCATCATAAAATGGAGCGTAAGAGCAGAAGGAACGGGCTCAAGGATTTGGCTGCCGGAGTGCGAAAAGGGTATTTTCCCGCGGTTGTCATGGGGCTGTTCATATCGCTGCTCGTGTTCATTCTCTGGTCCACTTGGTGGTATTACGGGGGCCAAGACGGCATGTTCTATACCGTTATTGCTGTTTTTCAGACTTATTTTGTCATCATGGCGTTCATCTCTCAATTCCACACGTTCCAGCTTGTTCTACAGAAGGAGATGGGGATCTTCAAGGCGATGGGAGAAAGTGTCAAGCTGCTCCTGCGGCATCCGGGTTACACCGTCGGCGCCTTCTTCCAGACGGTATGTCTCACTGTGCTGCTCGCTCTGACAGCAGTCGGCTTCCTCGTACTGTTCAACGGGATGATGGGAATTTATATGTACAAGGTGACGGCTAATTTAATTGAAGAAGAGCAGGCCGCTGCCGAGTTGAGTGAACAGGGGATCACGGCCGGCTCTGTTAAATGGATGTAATATTTTACAAAAAACAAATTTCTTTTACAAAATTCTTGTGTTCTGCTTACAGAATGGATTTAGCCTGATAAAGGAAGAAAGAATCTGTTAGTCAGGCTAAATCCATCACAGAATACAGGAGTGAATTTATGGTGTTAAGAAAATGGAAGCGAAGGTTATCAGTATTATGTCTAGGTTCCATGCTAGCAGGACTTTGGGCTCCGGCGGGAATCATACGGGCTGAGGGCGTGGACTTGAATAGAGTCAGGTCAGATTTATTCGTAACAGAGATTCAGCCAAACAATACAGGATCTGATGATTATGAGTTTTTTGAGCTGTATAATGCTTCCGAGTCAGCTATTCAGCTAAGTGATTACCGTCTCATCTACCATTATACGGATAATCCTGAATCGGATAAAACCTTTACACTTCCAGAAGGTGCTGTTGCACAACCTGGACAGGCCGTCGTATTATGGTACAACAAAAGCAGGAAAACATTGGAGGATTTCAATAACAAATTTGGAGTTAATCTCGATGAACATCGGGTTATTGAAATTTCTGGCTTTGACGGGTTTGCCAATGGAGGTAATCGGGGAGTCATTATTCAGGACAATTCAGGTCAGCAACTCGCTACAGCGAATTATTTATCCACGGATGTTAGTGATGGGACGAGTGTGCACTATTATCCTTCAACCATTAATCAAACACAGCCCATATATGAGCGTCAAGGTTTAGCGACACCAGGTGCTGTAGCTCCAGAACAATTGGTACCGCAAGTGGAAACGCAGGGTCCGGCCATTGTACATACACCGGTTACTCTTACTTCGGATGATGAGGATCTTATAATTCAGGCGGAATTTCAAACAGCTATTCCGGAAGAGGATTTAGGGTTTTCACCAGAATTTACCGAAGAGCCGACTGTAACAGAGGATACTTATGAAGCTGATGAAGCGAATGAAGCTGAGCAGCAAAATGAGGATCCAAATCGTACATATGAGGGAGCTGAAACAGAAGCAGAGCAGCAGGCAACGGTTACCGGTTCGGTTTATTATCGAAATATATCCGAGTCGGCATTCCATGTACAAACGATGAGCTCAGCTGATGGGATCAGTTATATGGCATCTATTCCGAATGATTCACTGACAGAGTCGCAGCTTATTTATTATATTGAAGCAGGATCACAAGGGGCTGTATCAAGAACCGAAGAATATACGGTAAATGTTGAACAGACTGACGTAGATTACAATTCGGTTCCTTCATTGCTTGTGACTGAGCTTGTCCCGGATTCAACGAATGTCGGCGGAGCCGATGGATATGAATTTATTGAGGTGTATAACAATACAGCTCAAGATATTAATTTAAAGGACTATAAACTGTACTACCGCTATACGGATTCGGGTCCCTCGGCAGACGTCATATGGCCGACGACTAATGAGGAAATTTTGATTCCTTCTCGGGAAGCATTAGTCTTTTGGGTGATAAATTCAGCGAATGGTGAGCTTACGGCCGAAGATTTTAACGCTAACTATGGCAGCAGTCTTGTAGAGAATGAGAATCTGTACAGGGTATACTCAGGTGGTATGGCTAACGGAGGCAAACGGGCCGCTGTGATTGGTACCAACACTCATGTTGATATTTCCTCTGCAGCTTATGCTAACGATGAGGAGACCAAGGCAGATAAAGGCATTTTCTATCGTTATCCA
This sequence comes from Paenibacillus provencensis, assembly GCF_042678545.1. Lineage (NCBI taxonomy): Bacteria > Bacillati > Bacillota > Bacilli > Caryophanales > Paenibacillaceae > Paenibacillus > Paenibacillus provencensis. Next base: position 30,779 of record NZ_JBHTKX010000003.1, read on the forward strand.
ACTGGTGGCAGCACAGAAATGGTGAGATACAGTGCTGGTGTGCTGGATGCAACCCCGGGTACTGTAGAATCTATTCAGATTCCTTCAGTGCCGGTACATACGGAGACGGATGACGAAGAACCTGTACTGAGTTCTGCCGAAGTACCTGATGAGGCGAATCAGCTAAGTAATATGGATATGACATTTGGCATCACTGATAATTCTTTAGTGAAATCAGTTGCTTTATTTTATAAGACAGACAAAAATTCCGAATTTACAAAAAGATATCTGTACTTATCCTATGACGACTCGAAATACCATTATACCGTCTATTCACCAGAACTTATTGGCAGCAGCCAGCTGGAGTACTATTTGGAACTGTCCGATGGAACGAATGTGATTGAGACGGATCCCGAAGTTGTCATGATTGTTGGAAACACAATTTCAGATGAACTTCGCTTGAATGTACAAGACGAGCAGGTCGTTAGGGGTAAAACGGTCATTAAAGGAACAAATGGTATAGATAGTAAGCAGGATATTTCACTGTTCATCGATGATGCGGCAATTCCTGCTACGGAAACATTCAATGCTCTTGAGCATGATGCTTACTTTGCATTTGAAGTGACGGGTGTCAATTACTACTTCAAGAATGGAGTTACTAGTGGAGAGGAAATCCTTCATACCTTTCAGGATCCAATCAATCAGTATGAGACCCTGACAGTGCCGATTGACGCTGGGCGGTTCAATGAAGGAGACAATGTACTGTCCATTCGGGCAGGGTCCAAATCTTCTCCATTTGATGATCGTAAGGAAGAGAATAAGGATGATTTTGTTATCCGAAACGTCCGGTTAGTTCTTGCTGATGGGACAACACTATATGACTCGAACTACAATGACCCTCAAGAAGAGATTAATATGGGTGACAGCTCTGGGCGTCATGAATATGTAGATTTTACATTTAATATTACAACGGATGAGCTTAAGTCGAAGGCGTACTCATGGGATACAACCGTGGTAAAAGACGGGGAGCACAATGTCACAGCTGAGGCTGGGGAAGAAGCAGTTAGTGCCGACATTATTGTTGATAATACACCACCAAGCATCATCCCTACTGTGGAGGATGGTAAAGAATACCGCGGAGAATTGACGATCGATGCAGTCATTGCGGATGAGCTTGCAGGAGTAAAGGAAACTCATGCGGAGCTTGACGGCGAAGACATTACGCTGCCATATGAGACATCATCATCCAAGCTGCCTGCTGGAGAGCACACACTAAAGATTCAGGCAGAGGATCAAGCAGGTAATGTAAGTGAGAAGGAAATTAACTTCACCGTTCCAGATGAAAACCCGCTGATGCCGGAGCTTGTATCTCCTGAGGATGGTGCAGAACATGTACCGCAGAACACAAAACTGACAGTAAAGGTAACGGATCCTTCATCTGATACGATGGATGTGTCTTTCTACGAAGGTTATCTGCATGATGCTAAGCAATTGGAATCCTTCAAAGGATACCGTAATGCAGCAGACGTTGAGCCACCTAAAGAAGAAGTGCCTGCTGGAGAAGCAGCGATGACCGAGGACGACTATGCCCAGATCGCAAGCGTTGACGGACAATATTTGACGGATGACTCCGTGGAGCAATTTCCATATCATCGATTTGAGGCTGCATTGGACTCTTCTGTCAAAGATACAGATCTGGTTCAGCTGGAATGGGCCGGTAAATCGATAGAAGGACGTAAAGTTAGTCTGTATGCATACCACTCTGCTAAGAGAGAATGGAAGCTGCTGGATCAGCAGATTGCAGGAAATGAGGACTTTAAGCTTGAGGCCATAGTAACAGCTGGTGAGTATCGCAGTAATGGCAAAATTCAGATGATGATCCAGGACGAGCTACCTGTAAACGAGGATCCATATGATTTTTCATTTGTATGGATGTCGGATACACAGTATTACTCAGAGAGTTACCCAAAGACCTATCAAAGCATTGTAAATTGGATTGCTGATCAGAAGGAAGAGCAAAAGATAAAATACGTTATTCATACCGGTGACATTGTTGATGAGTCTGACAAGGAATATCAATGGATTGAAGCGGATAAGAACATGAAGATGCTCGAGGAAGCAGCTGTTCCTTATGGAGTGCTGGCGGGAAATCATGATGTATCTAATCAGTTCGGTACCTATGATGAATACTGGAAATACTTCGGAGCCTGGCGGTTTGAGGATAAGCCGCATTATGGAGAGTCTTATAAGAATAACATGGGGCATTATGATTTAATCTCTTCAAACGGCAATGATTTTATTGTTGTATACATGGGCTGGGGCTTCGGTCAGCCGGAGATTGATTGGATGAATGAGGTGCTCGCCAAATATCCTGAGCGGAAGGCAATTCTGGCATTCCATGAATACCTACTCGTATCCGGTAACCGTGCACCAATTGCTGACAAAGTCTACGAAGAAGTCATCCTTCCGAATGAGAATGTAATTGCCGCCTTGTCGGGACATTATCATGATGCGGAGCTGAAGGTAGATGAGATCGATGATGACGGTGATGGTACACCCGATCGTAGTGTTTATCAGATGCTTGCAGATTACCAAGGTGCAGAAGCGGGCGGGCTTGGCTATATCCGACTCATGCAATTTGATATGCAGAACAACAAGCTGCACATCAAGACATACTCGCCTCTCTTGAATGATTACAACTATTATGATCCAACCGAATATCCTGCAAAAGATGAGTTTTCACTTGATCTGGACTTGCAAGGCAAGCTGAAGAGAGTATCTACAGACTATGCAGGTATTAAGGTGTATACGAATGAGCTGATTGGCAAGGTAGAAGGTATTGAGAGTGGAAGTGAGGCCAGTGTGAATTGGTCAGGGATTGCGGACAATTCGTTGTATCAATGGTATGCCGTTGCCGAAGATAACCACAGTGGATCTACCAAGTCGAATATCTGGCATTTCTCAACAGGTGAGTTCGGCGAAAATCCAGAAACGGATAATCCGGGTACAGGAAACACGGGTAACCATGCTGGCGGCGGAAGTTCCGAAGAGCTGAGGCGTGATCCGGTCATTAGTAACGGAATAATTTCGGTTCGAGTTACAGCGGATGGAAAAGCCGTGATAGCTCAGGAGGATATCTCTGAAGCTATTACTCAGACGGGAGAATATATTACGATTCGACAGGAAGGAAATCAAGGAGAGTCTGAACAACTGCAGTTACAAATGGAGACTGAAGGCCTGCGGCTGTTGCATGAAGAGCAGAAAAATCTGCGTATAGACACAGGCTCCCTATCTATTGTAGTTCCATATGCAGCGATGCAAGGTGAGGCAATGGAAGGGGAATGGCTCACTTGGAACGTCCAGTTTGTACTTGATGACGAGAGACGTGGGTGGATAGAAGCAGCAAAAACAACACCTGCTCTGCTGCCTTCGAATCTTGTTGCAGATATCAGTTGGTATTCAGGTGACCGCAGACTTACTGCTCTTGCCGCTCCAGTTCAAGTCAATTGGCAGATCGGCACCTCGGATATTGACACTGAATATGCAGGGGTATATAAGGTTCATGCCTCCGGAGCTGAATATATCTATGGTAAGTGGAAGGATGGAATGGTTTCTTTCGAGACGGATGAAACAGGTCTGATTGTAGTGATGGAGTATCACTCCATGTTTCATGATATGCAGAACCATTGGGCTAAGGAAATAACGGAAAAAATGGCAGCCAAGCATATCGTGAAAGGGACTTCAGAGAGTAATTTCACACCAAACGCATCTGTAAGCAGAGCGGATTTTGCCGTAATGGCCATGCGCAGTTTGGGGATTGAGCAATCAGAAGATGGAGCATCATTTGAGGATGTGGCAGATCAAGCCTACTATGCAGATGCAGTTGCTGCAGCTGAGCAGTTAGGCATTATGCAGGGCAGTGGGGGGCTGTTCCGTCCTGAGGACCAGATGACGAGGGAAGAAGCGGTAGTCGTGCTGATGAGACTGTTCGAGCATATGGAAATAATTGAAGATACGCCGAACAACTCTCATTTGTTCACCGATTTGAGCACAGCAAGCAGTTGGGCGCAGGAAGCAATTCAAGCTGCCATGCGTGAAGGGCTTATCAGCGGAAGAACAGATGGAACCTTCGATCCGCATGACACATTGACTAGAGCGGAAACTGCACAAATTATATACAATTTGCTGCAAAGGTAATAAAAAGGCGCAGGTAGTGATATCCTGCGCCTTCTGTATAGCCAAGGGAGGGTATGACATGAAGATAAACGTGCTTACCGGAGCTGACCGATTATCCAAAGTATCACATCCATTTCTTGAAGGCAAAAGAATAGGACTGGTTACGAACCCTACAGGCATGACCGCTGATTTCAGAACGACGGTTGAGGTGTGTGCACAGCTTGAGAACAGCCGGCTGACCGCCTTATTTGCCGGAGAACACGGGCTGTACGGTGAGCGTCAGGCAGGGGTTCTGTTCGAGGATGAGATTCATCCGGTACTCGGAATTCCGGTGTTCAGCCTGTACGGCAAGCATAAGAAACCAACGCCGGAAATGCTGGCACAGGTGGATACGGTTATTTTTGATATGCAGGATGCAGGGGCGCGCTTCTATACGTATTTGTCCACCCTCTTCTATATAATGGACGCTTGTGCTGCCAGTGGGAAATCGCTGCTTATTCTTGATCGAATCAACCCGATTGGGGGAATGAAGGTCGAAGGGGGTATATTGCAGCAAGGATATGAATCCTTTGTGGGTGCCTGGCATACACCAATACGCTATGGGATGACCATTGGAGAGATCGCCTTGATGCGGAACAAGGAAGAGGGTATCGGATGCGAGCTAGATGTCGTCAAGCTTGAAGGCTGGAGGCGAGCGATGACCTATGCCGAAACGGGACAGCCTTGGATGATGCCGTCACCTAATCTCCCCTCGCCAGAAACGGCTGAGATATATGCAGGGACTTGTTTCTTTGAAGGCACGAATGTGTCTGAAGGCCGGGGCACGACCAGACCATTTGAGTGGATAGGAGCACCCTGGATGGACGGCGAGCGGATTGCACGGCGGATGGAAGCTCATCAGCTTCCCGGTGTCCATATTCATCCTGTATATGCTTCACCGGTGTATTCCAAGCATCAGGGACTGCTGTGCGGTGGTGTTCGGCTGTTCATTACGAATAGAGATCAATTTAAAGCAGTAGAGACAGGACTGATGCTGTTGCACGAAATTGCATGCTCGTATCCTCAGCACTTTGAATGGACCCCGCCTCCTTCAGGCGGCAGTCGTTATTTTATTGATCTGCTCACGGGAGGAAGGGAAATTAGAGAGTGGATTCAAGACGAAGAAGGACTTCGGAGGATCCTGGCGAATTGGCATCAGGACGAAGAGAAATGGCATGAGAGAAGAGCATCTTATCTGATCTATGGGAGCTGAGAACATGAATTCAAATTCTAATGTAGAAGCACTGCTTGCTCGTTTAAGTCTGCGTGAAAAAATCGGTCAATTGCTGCTGTGCGGACTTCCGGGTCCTGAATTGACAGAGCCGCTCGCAGAATTTATCAAGGCGAATCCTGTCGGGGGGATTATTTATTTTGCCCGGAACGTAGAGAACCCAGGACAGATGGCGCAGCTTACACATCAGCTGCAAACCACTGCGAGTGAAGCGGGACAGCTGCCGCTGCTGATATCCATTGATCAGGAAGGCGGTATGGTTGCACGTATAGCGGATGGAATTACCTTATTCCCTGGCAATATGGCGATTGCTGCTGCAGGCTCCAGCGAGGATGCTTATGAAGCGGCACTGGCCAGCGGCAAGGAATTAAGTGCACTCGGTATTAATTTGAATTTTGCACCCGTACTGGATGTGAACAACAATCCGCTTAATCCGGTGATTGGAGTCCGTTCCTTTGGAGAGTCGGCACAAATGGTAGCCGAGTATGGTGCCCAGGCGGTTCGGGGATATCAGGATGCAGGTGTATCTGCGTGTGCGAAGCATTTCCCTGGACATGGCGATACAGCGGCTGACTCGCATCTGGATTTGCCGATTGTTCCCCATGATTTGGAGCGAATGAAGCAACTGGAGCTGACACCTTTTGTGAAGGCGATTGAAGAGGGTGTGGACTTTATAATGTCCGCTCACATCTACTTTCCGGCACTTGAAGCTGAGAAGAAACCGGCAACCTTATCTTCATCTGTACTGACAGGACTGCTGAGAGAACAGCTTGGCTATGAGGGAGTAATCATGACCGACTGCATGGAGATGCATGCCATCGTCGATACATATGGCACCGTGGAGGCTTCTGTAATGGCACTTGAAGCAGGAGCCGATCTGGTGCTGATCAGTCATACCCATGAGCTGCTTGCCGGGGCATATCAAGCTATTGAGCAGGCAGTGGCTGCAGGCCGTCTCAGTGAAGAGCGAATTAACGAGTCAGTCCGCCGTTTGCTGTCGCTGAAGATCCGGCGCGGCATCATGATGGAGGATGGCAGCTTCCCGGAAGAGGTGCTGGCTGCACCTGTGAGTGACGCGAGCGGCTTGCCAGCGGGTGTCGGACTTGCAGAGCATGGAGACATCGCTCGCCGCATTAGTGAACACAGCATGACACTCGTTCGTGATGAAGCAGGCATGCTCCCGCTGTCCGGGAGGAAGGTGCTCGCTGTGACCGTGGCTTCCTCTGCGATGACCATTGCGGATGAGAAAATCAAGGATCAGCTTAGTCTTGGCGCTGCGCTGGTGGAGCAGGGGCTTCAGGTGGAAGATCTGAGTATAGCGGCAGCAGAGGTCGCGGAGCAGAGTGAATCTGTTATCACTGCAGCAAGCAGCCCGGACATTGAGCAAATTGTGATCGCTACTTATAACGCTCATTTCTATGCCGAGCAGGCACAGCTGGTGAAACAGCTGCAGGCTACGGGCAAGCCGCTCGCGGTGGTCGCTACGCGCAATCCTTATGATCTTAAGGCGTTTCCGGATATTAAGGTATATATCGCGGCTTATGAGAGCAGGCCTATCGCCATGAGGAGCGCTGCAAGAGCCTTGCTTGGCTCGATTCCATTCAAGGGCAAGCTGCCTGTAACCCTTGGTGATGAGATGACAGCAGGCACCTCCTCGCGATGATCAGCATAACAGGCTTCAAAACAGAGAGTCTAGCCATCGGGCTTATGTCAGGTACGTCGCTCGATGGTGTGGATGCAGCACTGGTTCGAATAAAAGGGAGTGGGCTGACTACGACGTCCAGACTGATTGCCTATGTACAGCTTCCATATGAGGAGGGTTTCAGAGAGCAGATCAAAGCACTGTGTAATATCGAACAGTCTAGTGTAGCGGATGTTTGCTCCATGAATTTTCTGCTTGCAGACCGATTTGCCGCTGCCGCAGAAGCCGTATGCCAACAAGCGGGCATCGCTATGGATGAAGTGGACTTTATCAGCTCGCACGGACAGACGGTGTGGCATATTCCGAAGTCAGACGCAGCACAGTCACTTGCCCGCTCGACCTTACAGCTTGGGGATTTGTCGGTCATCGCAACTCGGACCGGAAGACCGGTCGTGGGTGATTTCAGACCAGCAGATATGGCGGCAGGAGGGCAGGGCGCTCCACTTGTTCCTTATGGCGATCTGATATTGTTCGGTGATGCACTGCAGGGGAGAGTATTGCAAAATATTGGGGGAATCGGGAATTGCACGGTTCTCCCTGCTGCCTGCACGGCTGATCAGGTAACGGCTTATGATACGGGACCGGGTAACATGATTATCGATCAAGTGGTGCTCGAATTGTCTGGAGGAAAGCTTGCCTATGATGAGAACGGGAAGTGGGCAGCTGAGGGAACGCCGGATAAAGGCTTGGTGGCTAAAATGATGCAACACCCCTATTTCTCACAGATGCCCCCTAAATCCACCGGCCGTGAACTATTTGGAGCGGCATATGCAGCGGCTGTTCTAGCCGGTGCAAGGGAGCGTGGATTGTCCTCAGCGGATATTGTAGCTACCGCTACTTGGTTCACGGCGAAGTCGATTGCGGACAGTTATGAACGCTGGGTTTTTCCTAAAAACAAGATTGATCAAATCATTGTATCTGGCGGGGGTGCGCATAACGAGGTGCTCCTAGCTATGCTGAGTGAGCTGCTTCCGGGCCGGACAGTTGCCAAAGCAAGCTCGTTTGGGATTGATGATGATGCCAAAGAAGCGCTGATCTTTGCACTGCTCGGTAACGAATGTATCCACGGCATACCAAACAACATCCCCTCTGCTACTGGCGCCGGTCGCCGGGTTGTGATGGGCAAACTGGCGCTCGGCTGAACCGGAATGATGCGAAAGATCGCCCTGTGGAATCGGATCATCAAATGAATCGTTCAGATTGCCTTGTTGAATGTGTGATAAGCAGGATTGTGATGGGAGTTTACCCTCATTGTCCTGCTTTTTTTGATGTTCGCATCATTCTGAGAGCTGAAGATCGAATCTGACATACATAAAATTGAAAATTTATAGATAAAAATTATATATGTTTGACAATAAACAAACATAATAATATTATGTCTATATAAAATATAATGGAGAGTGCGAATAATATGGATGTGAATAAAGCCTATATGTATGATGCAGGGCTGGAGGAGATTAAGCGTGGATATATGGAGCGCGATCTCGAGTTCGTCTGTGTTTGCTGCGGCGAACGGATTGAGAAGGGAGTTATCTATCCGGTTGATGGCATTCTCTATGAAGCATTCAGGTATATTCAGATCCATATCGAGCAGGAGCATGGGTCTGTGTTTGAATATTTGATTTCACTGGATAAGAGTGTGAGCGGACTCTCGGATATACAGCGCAAGGTGTTAGCGAAATTCTATGAAGGCAAGAAGGATGCCGATATTCAGAAGGAGCTTGGTGTAGGATCAACATCGACCATACGCAATCATCGTTTTGTATTGAAGGAGAAGGAGCGCCAGGCCAAGGTGCTGCTTGCGGTGATGGAGCTGCTGAGTGAGATTGATACGAATCGCCCTGCCGAGCTGGAGGCTCCGATCAGCAAACGTGCAGGTAACAATGATGACAGGTACAGCATTAGCTCCTCTGAACAAGACAGGGTGCTTAAGAAATACTTCCCCCATGGCGTGGAGGGGCCGCTTAAGACCTTTTCCATGCAGGAGAAGCATCGCATCATTGTGATGAACGAGCTTGCTAAGCGCTTTATACCCGGCGTCGAGTACACGGAGCCTGAGGTGAACCGGATGCTGGAACAAGTGTATGAGGACTATGTGACGGTGCGCAGATATATGGTGGATTACGGAATACTGAGCAGGGAAGAAGACGGAAGCCGGTATGTGTTGACCAATTCTATAGGAATGGAGGATAAGAAGATGAACCGGAGAGAGGAATTACAGCTGCAGGCGAAAGAAATGAAGACCGAGGCAGGGGTTTACCAAATTCGCAATAAGGAGAACGGCAGGCTCTACGTTGCCAGCACACCGAATTTGAAATCTATAAACGGACAGCAATTTATGCTGAACATGGGAAGTCATCGAAATAACGGGCTGCAACAGGAGTGGGCAGAGCTTGGTGAGAGTGCATTCGAAATTGAAGTGCGGGAGAAGCTGAAGGTGCCGGAGGGCAATCCCTTCTTTGATGCAAAGGATGCGCTGAAGAAGCTGGAGGCGAGCTGGCTTGAGAAGCTCAAGCCTTATGCACCGAACGGCTACAACACTTTATAATGAGGAATTTGCATAAATATCAAAAAGAACACATGTACAATCGAGATTATTGTGCATGTGTTTTTTGTTTTTTTGGTTAATACTGGGGTATAGTGGAACTCATCTTTATATCCCGGGAAATAATCTTACGAAGGGTGGAAGGAAGGAATGGCTGATAGACGGAAAATACTCATCACAGGTGCCGCGGGAAGGATCGGAAGCTGTCTAGCCCAAGGCTTACAGGCGACAGAGGCGTATGACATTATTGCGGCAGATCTGAATGCGAATGATGCACAGGGCATTAAACCGCTGGATGTCACAAATGCGGAACAGCTGCTTGCTCTTACGGAAGGCGTGGACACCGTGCTTCATATTGCATGGGCGAAGGATGAAGAAGACTTCCTGGGCAAAGTGCTGCCGATCAATGTAACAGGGGCCTATCATTTATATGAAGCAGCACGCAAGCAAGGAGTGAGACGCATTATTTTCGCAAGCTCAAACCATGCGACTGGCTTCTATAAAGTGGAGGAAAAAGTAGAGGTGACAGATCCTTACCGCCCAGACAGCTTCTACGGATTAAGCAAGTGCTATATAGAGCTGCTCGGGAGATTGTATGCAGATCGGCATGGGATATCCTCCATCAATATCCGAATCGGCAATTTCCCAGGTGATGACCGTCCGCATTCGGCAAGAGCCGCCCATATTTGGATTTCAGAGCGGGATATGGTGCAGCTAGCTGAGAAATGCATCGAGGCCTCGGATGATCATAAGTTTCTATGCTTGTACGGGACTTCGGCCAATACCGACAATTACTACGATATCGGATATTTGGAATCGCAGATCGGGTACAAGCCTCAGGACGATGCTGCCGACTTGCTTGAAGAAGCCAAAAGGAAAGGGGTCCGGATTAAGGAAGACGAGACAGATTACCAGGGTGGAGGAATGACGGGAGCACCGCATTAGGTGTGGAAATTCTGACGATGAAAGATAGGAATAAGTGCGATGAGCTAAGAAGGTATTTGCAAGAAATATCATCTTAGCTTATTTTATTTGCATACATAGAAACCAGTTCGTTCCTGATTAAGGTTGTTTGTATAAGCCATCATCTATACAATATATAAAACAAATGAACGGAAGCGTTTCATTAACTATTTTCTGCAGATCTAAGATACCCATGTCCCGACTTTGGGCGCCTGGCGGATTAGTTGGGCTTTTTTTTGTATTCAAGAGGAGGTATGAAATATTGAAATCCATATGCAAAGTGATGATCGTTGATGATGAGATGCTGGTAAGGCAGGGCATTAAGCATCTAATGAACTGGGAACAGGCCGGATTTCGAATTGTAGGCGAAGCTGCGAACGGACTTGAGGCACTTGATCTTGTGGAAGAGGTGAAACCTCATATCATTCTGACCGATATCGTGATGCCCATCATGGATGGCGAGAAATTCGTGAAAATTGTGAAGGAACGGCATCCAAGAATCGAAGTTATCGTTCTCAGCAGCTTTAGTGAATTCGAGTACGTCAGGTCCACCTTCCAAAGCGGTGTAGCTGATTATATATTGAAACCAAAGCTGGAAGCCGATTATTTGCTCAGCATTCTGAATAAAACGGCAGCCCAAATCGTGGAGTTACAGGAAACTGCAGTAGAAGAACCGGCAGAGGAGAGGTACATTGAACAGGCAGCGGAGAAGCTGATTGCAGGCTATGAAGCCGAGTTACCGTCAGGAGTGCTGGATACCGTCCTGCGGGGGGACAGCTATGTCCTCTTCGGCATGGATATGAAGCACATCGCAATGCAGGAAGTAAGATCTAGCTTGATTCAGATCGTAGAAACGATGATCTCACAGGTTACAGATACGGTAAGCATTCATCTGAATATGAAGGACCAGGCTCTTTATTTAATGAATATGGACTCTGGGGTTTGGAACAGCCTCATTATGGAAGTAAGAGAAAGGATAGGGCAGCTGCCGCCGGAAAAAAAATCAGGGGTGCACTTTGTTTTGACTGATCGTTTTACGGATTTTTACCAGTTAGGAGAGGTGTATCGGAATCAGTTCTTGTCGCTTGCGCGGTATTCCTTCTATCTGCCGGATATGCATTTTATCTTTGGCGGGGATCTGCCGGACTTGCCTCAGGTGACAGCAGACCTCGATATGGGGGAGCTGACAGAGCAGCTGAAGCGGAAGCAGTTTCAGAGAGGCTTTGCCGGATTTCTGGAGCACATTCATCTCAAATCCATGGATTACCGAACAGATACTTTCGAGTTCAAGGCCTATCTAGGCAATTTTATTTTTAATGTGACGAGCACACTTGGAAAAATGAAATATGATACAGAGCGGCTGGAGCAGAGCAAATATGAGTTCTTCCGCAGAATTGATGAGGCGAGATATGCCCGGGATGCGATCCAACGGATTGTTGATTTCATTCATGAAGCCGAGCAGGTAATCGGCGAAACCAACACTGCGGTAAATCCGAATATGGCGATGCTGCTGAGCTATATTCAGGAGCATTTCAGGGAGCCAGTTACTCTAACCGAGGTAGCCAAACAATTTCATTTCAACCCATCCTACTTGTCGAGCTATTTCTCGGCTCATAATAACGAGGGGTTCAGCGAGTATCTGAACAAGATCCGTGTTCAAAAAGCGATGGAGCTGCTTACTTCAACAGAGGAGTCAATCTCTGAGATTAGCGCAAGTGTCGGGTATTCGGATCAGAGCTATTTCACCAAAGTGTTCAAGAAGCTTACGGGTTTATCACCAAGCACCTATCGCAGAGAGCAATTTGCAAAAGAGGAATGAGACATATGAGAATGTTCAATAATCAAAGCTTGTTTGTCAAACTGTTCCTCGTTACATTAATCAGTCTTATTACGGTATCTGTACTCACACTGGCAATAACGATCCGGATGTCGGAGCAGGTCTTCCTGCAAACCTTCAGCATCACGAATACGAAGCTGCTGAATCAGATGAAATCGAATCTTGAATCCTATAACGGAGCGGTGGCTACTACTACGAACTTGGTCAGTCAGAGCGGAACCATACGCAACTATTTGACGAGCGGAGATACGGATTCCGTATCTCTGGCGATGCAGACATACAATATGACCCAGCGAATGAAGACCATCAGCTCTAATCTGAGTGCTTATGAAGTCAGTATTATGATACTAGGCGCCAATGGACGCAGCTACACGACAGATCCGTGGTACTGGTCCGGAACAGCAGCTGAGCTTGCGGATCATCCGATCACAGAGAGAACCATTCGTAATCCTCACAAGATCGTGTATCAGCTCTACCATGATGACAGTCAGTCAGGTACATGGAAAGAGCCTGTGCTGATTGCTTCCAAAGCGCTGTATCATCATGGCTCGGATGAAATTTACGGAACCATATATGTCATGATCAGAGACAGCATGTTCAAACCTTTCTATGCCAATTTCACGAGTGACGGAAATGATGTGCTCCTGATGAATGATGAAGGAATGGTAATCTCCAGCAATCAGCAGGAGCTGATTGGAATGACAGATAAAACCCTGCTGAACAAAGTAGTCGCTGACCAGCGAAGTGGAGAGTTGGGGAAGAATGCCGATCTGCTGGGTGATGACCGCATCTTGTTCTCCGAGTACTTACCTGAGTTCGACTTCTATCTGGTCAACCTGATCGATAAGGATGCTGCTATCGGACAGTTGGTTAACGTAAGAGCGCTGACACTGACCACCCTTGGTATTGTGGGAATAACTCTTATTATTGTGTACTTTATGACTAGAAAAATGACAAGATCTCTGCGAGGGCTGATTCATCAGATGTCAGGTATCCCAACGAAAGGATTCAGCAATTATGTCGATATCTCGACAAGCAGCCGGGAGGCTCAGGAGCTCGGAAATGCGTTCAATTTTATGCTGGACGAGCTGAATGACTACGTAGACAGACTTGTTAAGACCGAGAAGCAGCAGCGTAATGCAGAGCTTGCAGCACTGCAGATGCAGATCAATCCTCACTTCCTATACAACACACTTGCGTCAATTAAATTTCTGGTTCAGCAAGGAGACCGTGAACGGGCAGCAGAGACGATTAACTCCTTAATTACCCTGCTGCAAAATACGGTAAGCGATGTGGAATCGACCATTCCCGTGAGGCAGGAAATAGAGACACTGAAAAACTACGTGTATATTAACCATGTTCGCTATGGAGACAAAATTCGTGTGAACTATTTCATAGAGCCCGGTGTCATGGATTATGAGGTTCCTAAACTCATTATTCAGCCATTTATCGAAAATGCATTTTTCCATGCTTTTAATCACAAAGGGGAAGGAAGCATCATCATTATGATTTCCTGTCAGCATGAACAGCTGATCTGTGAGGTCGTTGATAACGGAGACGGAATGGATATGGAATTAGATCGTCATAACAAAGCTGGTGAGGAGACCAAGCTTCCGCAGACAAAGCGGAATCGCAAGCTGTTCTCTGGGATTGGTATTAAAAATGTGGATGAGCGGATTAAAATCATGTACGGGGAAGACTATGGTGTCCAAATTACAAGCAAGCCCGGGGAAGGAACCAAGGTGAAAATCAGTCTGCCGCTAATTCAATCCAACAAGGACAATCCATAAGGTTCAGAATTATACCGTGTCTGCCAAAATCATGGAAATAATCCTAAACTACAGGTTATGAGTACATGTATTCATAAAAATATTGCAAAAAGCTAAAGATATTACCTGACAATGACTCTTGTACTCTTGCCAACACCCAATAAAAGAACAAAAGCTTGCAAAGATAGTTCTAAAGAAAACGCATACAAGAGTGATAAGATGGGAGCATAGCAAGAGTAAACGCTTCCATCTTTTATTTTTTCAGATTTTGCATCAAGCCGAGGCGCATGTCCCGGACATAGAACATCTCATTTACAAGCCTTGAGGGGGTTATGATTTTGAAAAAATTATTGTCTGTAATGCTGGCGAGTAGCGTACTGTTGACCGCTTGTGGCGGCGGTGGAGGAGAATCCGGATCAGGGGACAGCGCAGATACGAACGAAATTACCGTATGGGCCTGGGACCCGGCATTTAATATTGCGGCAATGAACAAAGCAAAAGAAGCGTATGCTGAGGTTAATCCAGACGTGACGGTCAACATCGTGGAGAACGCACAAAATGACATTGTACAGAAGCTGAACACGGGACTTAACTCTGGATCTACAAGAGGTCTTCCTAATATCGTATTGATTGAGGATTACAGAGCACAAAGCTTCCTGCAATCCTACCCGGATGCTTTCTATGAATTAACCGATGTGATCAATGCTGAGGACTTCGCAGATTATAAGATTGGTCCAACGAGTGTAGACGGCAAGCAATATGGTGTACCGTTTGACTCTGGTGTCACCGGCATGTATGTCAGAACGGATTATCTGGAGCAGGCAGGCTATACGCTTGAGGATCTGCAGGATATCGATTGGAAGCAGTACATTGAGATCGGTAAAGACGTAAAAGAGAAGACAGGCAAAGCGATGTTGACTCAAGACCCTAACGATCTGGGTATCATCCGTATGATGATCCAATCCGCTGGCAGCTGGTATACAGCTGAAGATGGTTCAACACCAACGATCGCTGATAACGAAGCGATGAAGTCGGCGTTCGAGATCTACAAAGAAATGATGGATTCTGGT
Organism: Paenibacillus provencensis; assembly: GCF_042678545.1. Taxonomy (NCBI): domain Bacteria; kingdom Bacillati; phylum Bacillota; class Bacilli; order Caryophanales; family Paenibacillaceae; genus Paenibacillus; species Paenibacillus provencensis. The sequence goes on from NZ_JBHTKX010000003.1 coordinate 46,090, forward strand.
ATCGTCAAAGTCAACTCGGACTGGAGCCAATTCGTCGGTGCATTCAACAGTGGTGAAATTGCAACCGTTCCTACAGGAAACTGGATTACACCATCCATCAAAGCCGAGGCATCTCAGTCTGGCCAATGGGCAGTAGCTTCACTTCCTACGCTTCCTGGTGTTGAAGGTTCTGTGCATGCATCCAATCTTGGAGGAAGCTCCTGGTATGTTATGAATGTGGATGGCAAAGAGGCGGCCGCTGAATTCCTGAAGCAGACCTTTGGTTCTGATGTGGATCTGTATCAAACCTTGAATACAGATGTAGGTGTTATCGGTACACTCAAAGCAGCTGCAGAAGGTGAAGCGTACAAGGCAGAGGATGAATTCTTCCAGAATCAAAAAGTCGTATCCGATTTTGCTGCTTGGACAGAACAAATTCCGAACGTGAACTACGGTCTGAACACCTATGCAATTGAAGACATTCTCGTAGTAGCGATGCAGAGCTACCTTGGTGGACAGGATCTGGATACCGTTCTGGGTGATGCTCAGTCTCAAGCGGAAACGCAAATTCGCTAATCTTAGAATAACAACAAACCCTTGCTCTTTACGCTGCTTCTTAAGAGGATTGCTCTTTTGAGGAGAAGGGGCAAGGGTTTTCTAAAGAACAGAATAGATTAGATAAATAGAAGCTTAGTTATGGAAGGAAGTGGAGTGGCGTGAAACCTGCGAAGTTGACCTCAGGCCGCAAAAGTTTAGCCAGTTACAATCGCACGAATTTAGCGGGCTGGTTCTTTATATTGATACCGGTTCTGGCAATCAGTATTTTCTATTTCTATCCGATGATTCAGGCGTTGATCCTGTCGTTTAAATCCGGCCGGGGGATGAATCTGGATTTTGTCGGATTCGACAACTACATCCGGTTGTTCAGCGATGCTAACTTCATTACAGCTGTAAAAAATACATTTATTTACTTGATCATTCAGGTTCCGGTCATGCTCGTACTGGCGATCTTTATCGCAGTCTTGCTGAACGATGAGAATTTGAAGTTCAAAGGATTTTTTAGAACTGCAATCTTCTTGCCGACGGTAACTTCCCTCGTTGCTTATTCGGTCGTATTTAAATATATGTTCGGTGCAGACGGTATCGTCAACAAGATGCTGATGAACTTTCATCTGATCTCTGAGCCGATTCAATGGATTACAGACCCGTTCTGGGCAAAAGTAACGATCATTATCGCCATTACATGGCGCTTTACAGGCTACAACATGATATTTTATTTATCTTCTCTGCAAAATATTGACAAATCGGTATACGAGGCTGCGAGAATTGACGGGGCAAATGCTTTTACACAGTTCTTCAAAATTACGATTCCACTGCTCAAACCGATGATCCTGTTCACAGGAATTACCTCCACGATTGGTACACTCCAATTGTTTGATGAGGTCGTCAATATCACGAAGGGCGGACCTGGTAATTCGACCATGTCGATCTCGCAGTATATCTATAACTTATCCTTTGAATATACGCCGGACTTCGGCTACGCAGCAACAGTATCCTATTCCATCGTCGTTATGGTTGTACTGCTTACCATTATTCAGAACAAGATTGGAGGCGATAAAAAATGATCAAGCCGAAACGCTTTTTTACGTATTTGTTCCTTATTATCGCCACCATCGTTTCCATCTTTCCGTTTATATGGATGATTGTAAGCGCAACGAACCAGTCGGTGGACGTTACCAAGGGAACATTGCTGCCGGGGTCCCATCTTATAGAGAACGTTACGAACTTATTTAACAGTGTAGATATGTGGCAGGCGCTCTGGAATTCGGCCAAAATCTCCATCACCACAACCATTCTGTCCTTGCTCGTTGCATCGGCAGCCGGTTATGGGTTTGAGGTATACCGCAGCAAGGCCAAGGATGTCGTATTTAACATCCTGCTTGCATCCATGATGATCCCGTTTGCTGCAATTATGGTGCCCTTGTATCAAATGTTTGCGAAGGTATCCAACATCGCACCATTCTTCGGCATTGACACAGCGGCGGCCGTTATTCTGCCAACCTTTACAACGGCATTCCTGATCTTCTTCTTCCGTCAGAGCACGAAGATGTTTCCGAAGGATCTGCTCGAAGCAGGGCGTATGGACGGTCTAACAGAGCTTGGATTGTTCTTCCGTGTATATATGCCGACGATGAAATCCACTTATGCTGCTGCAGCCATCATTACGTTCTTGAACAGCTGGAACAACTACCTGTGGCCGCTGATCGTGCTTCAATCTCCGGAAAATATGACGGTGCCGCTTCTGATCTCGAATCTCGGATCGGGGTACGCTCCGGACTATGGACTAATCATGTCCGCGATTGTAATTACAACATTGCCGACGGCCATCGTATTCTTCTTGATGCAAAAGCATTTCGTTGCAGGAATGACGGGGTCCGTTAAATAATTAAGTAGTGAGGAAGAAGGACTGTCTGCATACTCGAAGAGCACAATCTTGGAATATCAGCAGTCCTCTTCATTTTATGACAGGAGGAATCATACGAATGACGCATCAACAGAAACCGAGCCTTGCCTGGCTGTCTGACGTAAACGTATTTTCAGTGAATCGGGTGGCGGCTCACTCCGATCACTATTATTATGAAACGATGGAGGAAGCGAAGCAGCGCTCGGAAATGCCGCTCCGCCGAAGCTTGAACGGCAGCTGGAAGTTTAGTTATGCTGTCAATCCAGCACAGCGACAGGCTGATTTTTATAAGACCGAAGTATCTGTAAGAGGATGGGATTCTATTGAAGTGCCTGGACACATCCAGCTGCAGGGATATGGGAAGCCGCAGTATGTAAATACGATGTATCCGTGGGATGGTCATGAGCATCTTCGTCCACCAATGATCTCGGAGGATCATAATCCGGTGGGAAGCTATGTTAAATATTTTGAAGTGCCTGCGGAGTGGAATCAGCGTCCTGTATTTATCTCTTTTCAAGGGGTTGAATCCGCTTTCTATGTGTGGCTGAACGGTGAATTTGTCGGTTACAGCGAAGACAGCTTCACTCCGAGCGAATTTGAACTGACTCCGTATCTTACAGACGGGGAGAACAAGCTCGCTGTCGAGGTGTATCAGCGCAGTACAGGCAGCTGGCTGGAGGATCAGGACTTCTGGCGTTTCTCGGGTATTTTCCGTGATGTTTATTTATATTCCACTCCTTCCATTCATGCTCGCGACCTGTTTGTCCATACCGATCTTGATGAACGTTATGAACAAGGGAAGCTAACTGTCGATGTGCAGCTGAGCGGAGCTCCGGCATCGAAGGTGGCTGTAGAGCTGAAGAATGAAGCGGGTCAGGTTACTGCTCTGGGTGATGTGAGTTCTCCTGGTCAATCTGTATCCTTAACACTGAATGCAGGCATAGTTGATCTATGGAGTGCGGAAGCACCGAATCTGTATACCATGTACGTCTCGATCTATGATGCGTCCGGCGAGCTGGTTGAAGTCGTACCTCAGCGTGTCGGGTTCCGCAAGTTCGAGATGAAGGATAAAGTGATGCATCTGAACGGTAAGCGCATTGTATTCAAAGGCGTAAATCGTCATGAATTTAATCCGCGCAGAGGGCGCAGTATCACGAAGGAAGACATGCTGTGGGATATTAAGACACTGAAGCAGGGGAATATGAACGCAGTCCGTACCTCGCATTATCCGAACCAATCGCTGTGGTATGAGCTGTGCGATGAATATGGTGTGTATGTCATTGATGAGATGAACCTGGAGACGCATGGCTCGTGGCAGAAGATGGGTGCAGTAGAACCGTCCTGGAACGTTCCGGGCAACCTTCCGGAATGGCAGGATATCGTTATGGACCGGGCCATATCGATGGTAGAGCGGGATAAGAATCATCCGTCAATCCTGATCTGGTCATGCGGTAACGAATCTTATGCAGGCGAAGTCATCGTTAACGTATCGAATTATTTCCGTGACCGGGATCCTTCCCGTCTCGTGCATTACGAGGGTGTATTCCATAATCGGGACTATGATGCGGCGAGTGATATGGAGAGCCGGATGTACGCCAAAGTCGCGGATATCGAGGAGTACCTGAATGCAGATCCGCAGAAGCCGTATATCAGCTGCGAATATATGCATGCCATGGGCAACTCGGTCGGCGGAATTGTGAAATACACCGAGCTGGAAGAGAAGTATCCGATGTACCAAGGCGGATTTATCTGGGATTACATGGATCAGGTGATTGTGAAGAAGGACCGCTACGGCAAGGAGTTCATGGCATACGGTGGTGACTTTGATGATCGCTCTACCGACTATAACTTCTCGGGTAACGGGATTGTCTATGCCGATCGCAGATGGTCACCGAAGATGCAGGAAGTGAAGTTCGTGTATCAGAACGTGAAGCTGCTGCCGGATGCGAAGGGCGTGACGGTGAAGAATGAGAATCTGTTTGTGAATACAGATCTGTTCGATCTCGTATGCAGCTTGAAGCGGGAAGGCCTAGAGCTGTTCCGCAGCGAGGAGAGTGTCTCGGTTGCTCCTGGCGAAGAGCAGTATGTGAGTCTTGATCTGCCGGAGCATAGAGAAGCCGGAGAATACACGGTAGATGTATCACTTGTGCTGAGAGAAGAGGAGCTGTGGGCAGAAGCAGGATTTGAAGTGGCCTTTGGACAGCATATCTTCCAGGTGGAAGCGGCCGAAGCAGCTACATCTCCTGCAGCATGCAGTGAGTTCCGTGTAGTTGAAGGGGACGTGAATATCGGTGTGCATGGCAGAAGCTTCTCGATCATGTTCTCGAAGCAAGCAGGTACGCTGATCTCTGTAAATTATGGAGGACGCGAGATGATCTCCGCGCCGCCAGCGCCGCTCTTCTGGAGAGCGATGACGGATAATGACAAGGGAGCAGGGCTCCACTTTGAATCTTCTGTCTGGTATGCGGCAAGCCTGTCCCGCAGATGCGTGAAGTGGGAGCTGAGTGAGGGAGCGAATCAAGCGACTGTAGCGTATACGTACAGACTCAGTGTATCGGATGAGGTCAGCGTCAAGGTTGCCTACACCGTATTTGCAGATGGCAGCATTCATGTGAAGTCGGATTATAAAGGGGCGCAAGGCCTGCCTAAATTCCCGATCTTTGCACTGTCCTTCAAGGTTCCGGCCGATTATGCGAATCTGGACTATTATGCACAGGGGCCAGAGGAGAATTACATTGACCGTGCTTATGGAGCGAGACTTGGCCGCTTCCAGATCAGAGCAGAGGACAATATAGCGGCATATCTCGTGCCGCAGGAATCTGGCAACCGCACGGGCGTAAGACGTGTTGCGATTACGAACGAGCTTGGACAAGGGATCGAGATTGTGGCTCCAAGTACACAGCCGGTTGAAGCGAGCATCTCGCCATTTACTGCATTCGAGCTGGAGCATGCGACGCATCATTACGAGCTGCCAAATGTGCATCATACAGTTGTCACGATTGCAGGCCGCCAGATGGGTGTCGGCGGTGATGACAGCTGGGGCGCACCCGTGCTGGATGAGTACCTAATTGATCCGGCGCAGGATATGTCCTTTGAATTTACGATTTCGAAAAAGTAAGATAAGAAATATACAACACAAGAAGGAGCCTTCCATTTCAGGAGGGCTCCTTTTTTAGCAGGCTGGTTATAAGATTGCTCGATTCAAGCATGAGTTTGGTTATAGCGGTCCAAATATATCGTATCATTCCTGTTATTCCTCAAAAGAAAGATTGGTTGGTTCGTCGTTCATTTCGTAATCGAGCCTCAGACTCGTGGTCGGCACGCTGAGATCGACCTCCTCAAATTGAAAACCGTCTACCCACACCTTCCCTTCACCCATAAGCAAAACTCCGAACGAAATTGTGCCGCTCTCTTCAGGCACGTCGAGCACGATCGCATAATGGTTCCAGTGTGTATCGCCTGTAATACGGCGGTCATTCATATTGTCAAACTGGAGCACGTCCTCTGAGTGGCTGTCCACACGCATCCACAGCCCGCAGTATTCTTTTACATTTTCGGTTTTGACAAATCCGGAGAAACGCATTCTTTTTCCTTTGTATTTGTCTGCTCTAAATTGCTGCATCATCGTGGCAAAGGCCCCATCATCCATGGGAGTCCGTGCCTTTAAATATCCAGATGTGCTTCCTTGGTGTACGGTATTCCGGTCAATGCCCATTTCATAATCCTGGGGATGGCTCCCACTGATAAACCAGCCTTTGATTGGTGAAGCAATCTGCTCATTCATTTGACCCTCTCCTTGTTCATGGTTATAGGTGTGAAGAATGAATAATTTACGATAACGGCCAGGCGGCATGCCGTAGAGCTTCTTAAATGCCCTTGTAAAAGACTCCTGGCTCTCAAAATGGCAGTGCAGTGAGATGTCGATAATGGAAGCATCCGAGTATAGCAGCAGTTGGGCGGCATAACACAGCCTTCGTCTCCGTAAATAATGGGCCACGTTCATACCGACCTGTCTTCGGAACATGCGATGAAAGTGATAAGGCGAGAAGCTGACGTGAGCAGCGATGCTCTCGAGTGACAGCTGATCCTCCAGATGGGCTTCCATATAATCGATACTTTGTTGAATCGCGCGATGGGTACTCAAGGTCAGGCCCTCCTTTGTCTACAAGGATAGCAAAACAAACAGGAGCGTTTTTGATTTTTTTTGCGCAACTTAAAAAGATTCCAAATCGATCAGGATCTTTTTTGTAATAAATTATGAAACTACTGTTTCCTAGAGCGGCATTATATGAAAAGAATTACTGATGAGTACCAGGTCCTTCCTAGCTTCGCGATTCTTTGGGTTATAGTGGGTAACCTTTTTGATAAGCCGATATTCTCCAGGAGGAAGCTTGCGAGCCTGATATGCCTCCATCTCTGCGGTCTCACCCGGGTTCAGGCCATAAGCCGGCTCATGGAAGGAAACATTGACGTGTGCTTCTCTCCAGCCTGAATTTGTATTCTGCTCAATAAAGACATCTTCCCCGTAAGTCAGGTTAAATTGATCAGATTGGTTAGCCATGTGATAGGTAACGGTTTCTCCTCTCAGATACTCTTTCTCGTCCGTGCCTAGAAGCAGCTGTTCTGTTCTTTGCAGCTCCGATGGAGTATGTGGGGATGCCTTTCCTAGCGTTACATTGGATTTATAGTATGCATTGATCAAATCTGTCATAATATCAGTTAATTGTGTCAGCTCCTGATGCGCCTTATCACATTCATTCCATTCGTGACGATAAGTTTCATTCCTGAATTTTACGATGAGGCTGTAGCTCTCATAGGGTGTCTTGCTGCAAGTTGTGTTTCCCTCGCTGCTCGTGGTAAAGGCCCCATGCTTGACCATCTCCTTATAGATTTGCGTGCGGGTCTTTACATTCAGATGAACATCGTTTGCTGTAAAAGACTCTCCATTCTCTAAAATGGCTGTAATCTGCTTTGTTTCTGTATCTATTGCATTTCCTTGATCCACGCCATATTCCAGCCGAAAGTCCAGCGACTCTAGGTGACCCAGCTGGTAATCAAGCAGGATTAGGGGTTCACTTAAATTTCCGTTATCGCACTGTGAGAGGGAATACACCAAGGCATTGTCTGTGTCTGATTTAAGCAGGGCATTACAGCTGAATGTGCTGATTTCATTTGAACCGTAGGCATCTTGAGTTGGATCATAGAGCACCTCTATTGTATCGTCTTCCATGTGTGTTAAGGTGTGATAAATCGGATCTCCTTCAATTGTGTAGGATACGATTTTTTGAGAAATGCGTTCTTTATTCAGAAATTCATCAAGGTAATACAGCCCTGTAACTTGTCCGTGCAGGTTTATGACTTCCTGATCGGCAGGTGATTCCTTCGGTGTCTGAATCTCAGGCTGAGGTGGTTCAAGCTCTGCATTCGTAGTACAGCCGGATAGGGTAAGCATCAGCAGAACAAAGAGCAGTAATACTTTTTCTCTCAAATTGAGGACCCCCATTTCATTGAATTGCGAATTCGCTTACTAGCAATTGGACTCTGTCATTTGAAAAAAAGTTCCATAAAATTAAAGAACAGCTGATCCAAGTGGTGGATGAGCTGTCCTTTGATTAGGTTACGGTAGATGATCTGCTTTATGTATAAATTTGGGTTTTTATATGTCTTTTTATGCTATAATTTGCAAGTACGGTATACGGCTAGAAGGGCGGTCGGCTAGTCTCCCAGAAGGGAGGTGATGCCCGTGGAGGTTAAAGATGCACTCTCCCTAATGTTCATGTTCGGTATGTTCATTTTGGCGCTTCTTTCCTACATGAAAAAATAGACCGCCCTCGGCAGGGTAACGGTCTATTCTCGACCTAGCTGTGTGGCCGACTGCTCTTTATGCAGTTATTGTACAGTGGAGTCGTGTTCCAGCACGGCTCCTTACTTATTCTTACCACAGTATAACTCATTTTATAACCCTTTTGTAGGTCTTAATTCATGGACGATATCAATTATAAAATGTAAACGAATACATACTATCTATGCAAAGGTGGTAAGGGTCGATATGAATGAACTGACGGGAAGTAGGACTCCATACTTGAACGTTGACAGCAGCCAGATACAAGAAGCTTTGATCCACGGTAATCAACAGTCTGCTTCCCTGCTAGGCACATCAAATTGGAAGGCTCAGCTGAAGGAGACGAGAGAGAGGCCTGAATTCAGTCTGTACTGGCAGCAGATTGCGCAAACGGCACAGTTCGCGGTGCAGGAGTTGCTTCCTCCGCTTACCTATTCTGTGTTCAGGCAGTTTGCAGAGACCGGAGCGCGAAAAGGCTATGAGGACGTATATTTTGAACGCAGAGCGAGGGTTGCGGCCCTTGGACTTCAAATCGCTGTGGCGAAGGATGAGGCAGAAGAGCGGATATATTTAGCTGCTCTGGAGGATGCTCTCTGGGATGTATGCGGGGAGTATACCTGGTGCTTGACGGCCCACCTTCCGGCAGAGGGCGATCCTGCGTCAGAGGTGGATCTGTTTGCTGCCGAGACGGCAGAGATGCTTGCCGAGCTGTTGTATATGTATGAAGATGTGTTAGATCGCACCGTAGCGGAGCGTATCAGAAGAGAAGTGCGGCAACGGGTGCTTGATCCGGTATTTACAAAGAAGATGCCCTTCTTCTGGAGACAGACCGATCATAACTGGTCGGCTGTGTGTGCGGGAGGGAGCGGGATGGCCGCACTCTTACTAATGGATAATACAGACGAGCTTGCAGCCGCGATTGAGCAGGTATGTGCTTCGCTTGAATCTTTTCTTAGCGGCTATGGAGCGGATGGCGGATGTGCTGAGGGACTTGGATATTGGGTGTACGGCTTCGGGTACTACACCTATTTTGCAGAAATGCTGAGAGAGCGGACGAATGGCAGGCTGGATTTGCTGGCGGCTGCCCATCCTCGCACCATAGCCGCTTTTCCTTCGAGAGTTCATCTGTCTGACGGTGTGTATGTCAATTTCTCTGATAGTGGTGAGAAGGAGGTGCTCCCTACAGGTCTCCTTCATCGACTATTGGAGCGAACCGGATCTCAAGTCGTTCCTTATGATTGTGTACCAGGGTTGTTAAGTGATCCGGTGAGACGATGGGCGCATGTGCTGCGAAATGGGCTGTGGACAGCGAGTGATACAGTTCTGAATGCAGAATCATCCATGAAGGTGAAGGAGAATACTCCTGATTTGCATGTCAGCGCATTTGACGAACTCGGATGGTGGATCTGCCGGGCTCAGCGATCTGGAGCGGATCAGAACGAGCATAAGCATAAGCATGAACATGAGCATGGACATAAGCAGAAATCTACAATCTGCGGGTTTGCCATCAAGGGCGGGCATAATGGCGAGCCGCATAATCATAATGATCTGGGTCAATTTATACTGCATGCAGGCGGAGATAACATCATCTGTGACCTGGGAGCAGGGATGTATACTCAGGCATACTTTCAAGCAGGAAGAGAGCGCATTATTAACATATCGTCTGGCGGACATAATGTTCCTGTCATAAACGGATTTATGCAGGGAAGTGGCAGTGGATATCGCGCCAGAACCATCAGGCAGAGTCAGAATGAACTCAGTTTTGAGGTGGAGCTGGATTTGACGGAGGCATACCCCGACGCAGGGATTGCGCGCTATACCCGTTGTGCTCAGTGGATTTGTCCTCCTGCCGAGGACAAGGCCACGATGGAGCTGACAGATCGGTTCGTCTGGAGCTGTGAAGAAAAGCATTTTGAGGAAAGGCTTATCAGCCACTTCAAGCCAGTAATTGTAGAGACAGGAACGGTGTGTTGGTATGGGGAACAGGCTGTGCTTCAACTGCACTATGATCCGGAGCAGTTGGAGGCATCCATGTACTCTACGGATCATGTTGATCATGACGGAAATCCGTTTACTTTTTATACCACTTGTCTTACGCACAGGAATGTTCAATCTGCAGAGCTTGAAACGTATTGCAGGCTAAAGTTTGAAATGAGAGCAGGCGAGCATGATCTACAATAGAAAAATGAAGAATTGCATAAATCCTCGAAATGAAATCAAAAAAGGCTGCAGAGAATCCTTTATTCTCGCAGCCTTTTTCAGCGGCCTCAATGATGATATTTACTATTGAATTGTATTTTGTGTGACAATCCCGCTGTTGAAATAAATGGACAGTACCACAATGCTGATGATAACAGCGGCGCCTACGGTCCAGAACACTAACTTTTGTAGCATGATAAACTCCTTTTACATATTCATTTAATGCGGATTGATGAGAATCCTTAATTAATAATGGCATCATTAGCTATTATACACATCAAATGTTAGTAAAAAGAGACAAAATTATAATATTTTCAAAAACAGAAGTGCTCAAGCTTTTCGCAGCAGCAAAAAATCGGCAGAGGACAAGTCCGGATATCGCTGTGGAATGATCTCTTCTACCTTGTATTCTGGGAATGCCGCCAAATAATCAAATATGTTCCGATCCTGAATCGTTTCTACCCCTGAGGCAGAATAGGCGTTCGTTATGCGAGTATAGATGATGACCCAATCAGCAGATACGCTGAGCAGATCTCGAAGGGTGCTGATGTAGTCCTCTTCGCTGGTAATGTGATACAGCACATCAAGACATACAGCAAGGTCGGCTTCTATAAACCCTTGATTGAGGAATAATCCTGGATTATATAACATGAAGCTCTTGGAAGGATCAGAAGCAAAGCGTTTCGCGCACATCTGAATGGAGGAAGCGGATACGTCCAGTCCGAGATATTTTTTATAGTCCATGTAGCTTAGCTGATTGCCATCTCCGCAGCCAAATTCGATGACGCGCTCCAGCTTATGCAATGCGATGAATCGATTAATGACTTCTGCCTTGAATTCAGCCAGCAGCCCATATGATCCAGCTCCAGAGGTGCCCCCGTTCCTATACGTGTTTTCCCAATATCCGATATAGTCAAATGACATATGTGTTCCCTCCTCTCCTGTAACGTATGCGATATCCTGCCCCGGGTATGCTTTGCAATCCGATGCCTCATCAGCATGAGCTTCACGCTACACAACTCTCACTTTATTTGGAAGAATGGAGGGGCTTCCATATATAAAAAGTAGGCTAATAGACTAATTAATTATTCTCCTCTGACCGAAATAAGAGAAGATAAAACTTTTATTCATAATATGGGGGGAAATCATGATAAAGCATAGCTATGCAAAAGTGTTTACGGTATTTATGGCACTGCTCCTGATTCTGACGACGACAGGGCTGACTTCCATGAAGAGCGTCTCTGCTGCAGATGCTGAATTAAGCAAACTTGTGCTATCGACGAATACAGTGAGTCTGGAAATGGAAGATTCCATTACGCTCACAGCGACAGCTGTATACAGCGACGGTAAATCGAGCAATGTGACTGTGAATACGGATTGGACGAGTGAGGACAGTACAGTAGCTTCGGTATATAACGGAACGATCACAGCTAAGGGAGAAGGAACGGCAACCATTGTTGCTGCCTATGAAGGAGAATCCCAGGCGGTTGAGGTCAAAGTAACGAAGAAAGTAAAGGCATTGACGAAGGATAAACAGAGCTTGGATCTTCGCATCGGAGACAATGAGAAGATTGAGCTTACGGCAATCTATAGCGATAATACTTCCGAAGCAGTATCGAGTAAGGCGGAGTGGACGTCCTCGGATGGCAAAGTAGCTACGGTTATTAACGGAACCATCAGAGGCTTGTCTGCAGGTACAGCCACGATTACAGCCAAGCTGGGCAAGCAAAGCGTGTCACTGGATGTAAATGTAGAAGTTGTAAGACGCATTGAAATTAAAGATTACGCCAAGCTATCCCTGCTTCTAACAGAGGAGCAGACCGTGGAGCTGATTGCTACCTATCCGGACGGATCAACTAAAGATGTGACCACAGAGGCCGTATGGTCCTCCAGCAACGAGAAGGTAGCGGATGCTTACCAGGGCAAAGTGGTTGCTTACAAGGCTGGAACGGCTACCATTACGGCCGAGTATGGAACCAAGACAACAACACTGGAAGTGGATGTCGACAAGACACGCAAGCTGACCGTGAACAAGCCTAGCCTGTTTATGAAGATTGGTGATACAGACAATCTGAGCTTGACGGCGGTATACCCGGATGAGAAGGAAACGGTCGTTACCAATAGTGCGACTTGGACATCCAGTAATGAAAAAGTAGCCGATGTCATTGGTGGCAAAGTGTATGCCAATGCTTCTGGCTCTGCAACGATTACAGCCAAGTATGGGGATCGCAGCATCGAAATCCCGGTTGACGTTGAAGTTGCGAGACATCTGGATCTGGAGGAAGAAGAGCTTGGGATGATGGTAGGAGGCACGCATGCGTTTAAGCTGAATGCGACTTACCTGGATGGTACGACAGAAGAGGTTACAGGCAAAGCAGACTGGACTTCCAGTGATGCGGATTTCGTATATGTGTCCAAAGGCAATGTACATGCTTATAAATCAGGAAAAGCAACCATCAAGGCATCTTATGGCGGCAAAACCGTTGAAGTTGCCATCAGTGTCGATATCCCGACCAAGGTAGAGCTGCAGAATAAGAAGGGTGTATTACCTGAAGCAGGTACACTGCAGGCGAACTTGATCGCTACTTATGCGCTCGATGGAGATAACCGCGAGGTTGTCATTAATGAGGAAGCAGAGTGGAGCTCGAGCAATGAGAAGGTAGCCGAGGTTTCGTCTGAGGGGATGATTACGGGTGTTTCAACAGGTAAGGCAAACATTACGGCAAAGTATGACGGCAAGTCGTACACGATGTCTGTAGAGGTGGGTCTTGCGAGTGGCTTGTCCGCCGATGTACCTGTTGTTGCTCTATTGTCCAAAGAGACTTATCAAATCAAGCTGACGGCATCCGATCAGTATGGGAACGAACAGGATGTAAGCAGCGATGCAACATGGAAATCAAGCAGCTCTCGTATTGCCGATGTGAAGCAAGGGCTCGTTACTGCGTATAGCAAAGGCAAGTCCACCATTACGGCTGAATACGGCGAGCAGAAGATCACGGTATCAGTAGAAGTGGATGATATTGATCGGATTGAAGCTTCGGTGGACTCCCTGTCAATGAAATCGGGAGACAAAGCGGAGATTACCCTCACGGTGTTCCTTAGCGATGGTTCCTCCCGTGATGTCACCGACATCGCTGAATGGAAGGCAAGCAGCTACAAAGTAGCTTCGGTCAGCAAGGGAGAAGTAACAGCCGTAGGATATGGCAAGACCAAAATTACAGGCAAATACGGAAGTAAACTCGTCAGTATTCCGCTTGATGTTGATACACTCAAGTATCTGCAGACCGATGAGGTTGTATTGGAGCTGAAAAAAGGCAAATCCGCCAGCGTGATCGCAACAGCTACTTACGCAGATGGTACGGAAGCCAATGTGTCCAAGCCTGCCCTCTGGAAATCCTCCCGCATCACCGTTGCTACGGTGAAGGATGGCGTGATTAAGGCAACGGGTAAAGGCAAGGCAACGATTACGGTGGATTTTGCAGGAGAGAAGACGAAGGTCAGCGTTATCGTTACAGAGTAATTCATAGAACCCTACCCTGCAATGAAATAAATTAATTGTAAAAAAAGAGGCGTCTGCCGGAGATCTGCCCCATAGGGAGCAGGAGACCGGAGCGCCTCTTTTTTTAATTGTAAGCTTCGTAGAGGAAGTGTATAGCGTCGGTTTATTTCTCTAATTTACATCGATTTTTATCCAGCTGAGGATCATTTTCTTGTCTGGTTTGGTCTAATTGTTCAAGCTGGTATCTCAAACACGAAAGGGAAGAACTCAATTGAACAAAATCTTGCTCAGTATAGCCGCCGTTATTTGTATAGCTGTGATTGTCTCGCCGTTGCATGCTGCAAACGATTCTGTAGGGATGAACGAGAATAAGCGCGAGGTGATTGATCTTGAAAATATCAAAGATGAAGCACTAGAAAGCACGCTTGAAGACTATCCGGGCTATCAAAGAGAGGGATTTGAGAGCAGATGGGTAGAAGTTCTGGACTTGAAATTAAGCAAGGAGGGGCGAATTACGGTTAAGGATATTGAAACCGAGGAAGTGTTGATCCTGAGAGAGGAGAGTGAAGATCTGAATGAACTGGGCAAAGGAGAGCGAATGATTATTGTGACTAGAGTAGTTTGGATGCAATCAGCACCCCCTCAAAACGATCTGCTGAACTATATTCGAATATAAATCGAAATAAGAAAACCGCGATTCCATTTTGTACTCTGTCAGAAGGAACATAGTTTAAGGGAATTCTCCATCTGAGCTCACAGAAACTTTAGGGTAACCGCGGTTTGTTAGTTGATTCAACAACCTAATTCGCTATGTTATATCGTATGCGATATTACGAGTGCGCCATATGCAAAGGACGCCAGAATGACAAGCGCCGGGTGAATCTTGGTCTTGGTCAGTACCCATAGCGCGATAGCAGCGATAGCGAGTGTCTGCCACAAGTTAATTACCTCGACAGAGACGACACCCATCTCCCAAGTCAGCAGGATCATCAGCACAGCGATGACGGGCTGCACGAGCAGTGTCATACCTTTTACGACATTAGAGGTGCGGTATTTATTCAGGAGACTGAGCAGAAGGATCAGGGCTGCAGCTGAAGGGACGATGGTTGCGAAAGTCGCAATAATGAATCCCGGCCAGCTGGCCACTTGGTAACCTACAAATGCCGCTATTTTCGTAGCGATTGGACCGGGAAGGGCATTTCCGATCGCAAGAACATCGCCGAATTGTTCATTCGTCATCCAGTTGTAGTGATTGACGATTTCCTCCTGCATGAGCGGAATGGAGGCAGGTCCTCCGCCGTAACCGAGCACATTCGCGACAAAGAAGCCCCAGAATAGTTCCCACCATGTTTGCAAACGTTCCATCGCTTAAGACACTCCTTTATCGTTCTGTTTATTCCGCTTGTATTTCTGCACAAGATTCAAATGGAACATGCCGTACCCGAGGAAGAGGATGACGACAATACCCGGGTGAACCTGAAGCAGCTGCAGCAGGACAAAAGCGAGCACGCCGAATAATATCGCAAACCCTTTTCCGAGCCCCTTCCAGGCCTTCATCGCAAATTCATAAGCCATAATTCCGAGCATCACGACGATAACAGGACGTACGGCGGCAATCATGCCAGCTATGTATTTAGAGTCTTTGAGAGTATACATGACACCGAGTAGAGCGACGATCGCGATGCTTGAAGGCAAAATATGAGCAAGTACAGAAATGATCGCACCAAGCACACCCTTCTTCTTGTATCCAAGATAGGCTGCCATCTTGGTGGCGATTGGCCCAGGAAGCGCATTGGCGAGCGCGAGTGTCTCACCAAACTCCTCATCTTCCATCCATTTGTACCTGGTCACTGCTTCATAGCGGATGAGCGGAATAACGGACGGGCCGCCTCCATAGCCAAGCACTCCTGTTCTGGCCATCCCAATTGCAAGTTCCTTATAAGGCTGTAAGTCCATCGTAGGTGTTCCCTCCTATAAACGCATGCCCATGCGGCTCTTGTAGCGTTTGAGCAGCAGCTGGGACTCGACTTTGACGATCCCGGGCATTTTGTATAATTTCTCAAGCAGAAATTGCTCCATCTCTTCCATATCCGCAAAAATACCATGCATATGCAGTGTGCTCGGACCCGTCATGTGGTACAAGCTCGTTACAGCGGGCTCCTGATCAAGCCGTTCAGCGACTTCATCCAGATACATTGGCTCAATGTCCACATTAAAGAAGGCAGACACGGACAACCCCACCTTGACCGGATTAATGACAACCGTAAAGCGTTCAATAATCTCCTTCTCGGCGAGTGCATTAATTCGAGCTTGGACCGCGACACGCGATAGTCCAATCTGCTGCCCCAGATCCGTGTAGGAAATCCGGCTGTTCTGATGCAATGCAAGTAATATTTTGCGATCTATCTCATCGAGACTGTGCATATGCGGAATCTCTGTTGAGTTCTTTTTCACGTAAAAATCTTCACTCATTAAAAAAACCACCTTTCTTACATGATGTAAGTTGAACCGTCATATTTCATTTCACAACGAACTTTATGTAACCCACATTGCTTATTTAAAAACTTTTCGAAAGATAAGTCAATTATTTTTATGCGAAACGTTAATTTAACATTCTTAATACTTTCAAAACGTTGTTGACTACAATGAAATGAGCATGCTATTCTTTCAACATGTTAGTTTAAATAACACAAAATACTCATTTTATCATTTTTATTTATACTATTTTAATGAATGGAGGTATTTTTACGTAAATAGCTTTAAATATCAAAATTTATGGCATGAAACCTCACATAAACTATAGGGAGTGATTGTGATGAAATCTTGGAAGACAAGCAATCCGGTGGTACTTATCATTTTGTTTGCATTAGGCTGGACTTTTATGTATGCAGATCGCAATATTTTATCTCCGGTTATGGGTGTCATTGGGGAGGATTGGGGACTAAACAACACGGAGCTTGGGCTAATGTCGACCGTGTTTTTTATTACCTATGCTGCAATGCAGATCCCATCGGGCTATTTAGCAGACCGCTTCGGAAGAGTGAAGGTGCTTGTTGCAGGCTACATCTTGTTTGGGATCGGCACCATTCTCAGCGGATTTGCTCCCGGCTTTATTGTATTCCTCGTTATACGGGCGATTACCGGACTTGGGGAAGGTACCTATTACGGCCCTCAGTACGGTATTTCAGCCAATGCCATTCCCCAAAAATATCGGGGGGTGTCCTCGGCGCTGATCAATAGCGGCATGGCGCTCGGGATCTCCCTTGGCTTTATCGCCTCCAGTTATTTTACCTTCGAGCTCGGCATGAGCTGGCAGTTCACTTTCTATCTATTCGGCGTGCTGACAATCTTTGTGGCTATCGCAATTGCTGTGTTCGTCAAAGATGACCGCAACAAGGAAGTGGCTCCATCAGAAGATTCCGCACCGGTAGAGAAGGGGAACATCCGCGATTTGTTCACCAGAAATCACATTTTAACGTATATCCTCATCTTCTGCTCGTTATACGGCTTCTTCGGAATGATGACCTGGCTGCCGTTCTACCTGCAGGAATCACGCGGTCTTGAAGGCTCGGAGACGGGCATTATTGCCTCCCTGGTTCCATGGGCCTCTATTCCGGGAGCGATCTTGTTCGGTTATTTGTCCGATCGGGCGAAGAACAAGAAGCCCCTTATCCTCATCCTCGTATTCTTCGGTGCAATATGCCAATTCGTCATTCCTTACGTTGAGAATTATTCACTTATGATTGTTGGACTGATCATTTATGGTTTCGTAGGCAAGCTGGCGTTGGACCCGATTCTGATCTCTTTTGTCGCAGATAATACGAAATCTCATATGTATTCCAAGGCGTACAGCTTTTTTAACTTTGCAGGAATGCTCTCCTCTATCTTTGCTCCGTATATCACGGGGTACTTGTCAGACGTCACGGGTAATATTGAGGTTGGATTTTATCTATCCGGCGTTCTGCTGCTCATCGGTGGGGTGCTCTTCTTGTTCGTCAAAGGCGATGCGGGTGTCAAGAGCAAGGTAACTGCTCCTCAAATAGCAGCAACCAAGTAGTGGGTGGTATATGGCTTCTTATCGGATAACTCAGGTAACAAGCTGACGGAGGAAGAAGACAGAATGATACAGAAGAAGGACATGCTGCAAGAAGCATGTCCTTCAATCGTTTTATTTATTTGGAAAAGACACCGTAATTCTCGTGCCCTCGCCTATACTCGTCTCAATAGATAAGGCTCCGCCCGCACTTCGGGCACCCAGCTCAAGCTTCGCGATTTGCTAATGAACGGCAAGGCAGGAGCACTGGCATCAATGCTGGTGAGAGCGGGCAATAGTTACGGTAAAGCGACTCCGGAAGGAATATTAATTATGAAAAAGCTGAACCATGCCGATCTGGCCGAAATGATTGGGGCAACACGTGAGAACGTGACAAAGACGCTCAGATGAACGAAGGAGTTCATGTCCTTCCATATTAAAAAGACACCCGCGGCTTTGGAACGGATGTCTTCGAATTGAATGAGAATCGTGGGCAAGCTCTCGATTCTATTATAAGTTAAGTATGTGTTACTTCATATGGGCAGCGGCTTTTGCAGGATAAGTATAAGACAATTTGCGAATAATTTCCTTCTGCCATTTCTCGTCGCCAATGGACACCGCCAGATTAAGCAGGTCCAGATAATCATCAAGCTGTAGTGAGGTTTTGGTTACCGATGCTTTCATTCTGTCTTAGAGTCCCCTTTATATAGAAATTTGAAGTTTGTCATGAAGACAACCTACAACAATGATAATCATTATCAATGAGTTTATTATGCATGTTTTTTAATCAAATTGCAATTGTTAATCTGTATTTTGTTGGATTATTTTTTTGTGAGCCGTTATATTCGTCATTTCTTTTTGGACAGGAGAAAGTACGTAATGATGAGGAATGGAATGTAGATTCCGAGATAGGCGGCAGGAATGACGAACAGTGGATCGAGCAAGATGTGATGAATCTGGGTCGTGAAGGTCATGCCGCTCATATTCGTGTGATATACAGAGATCAGCAGACAAATCCCTGCAGCATAGAAGCAGAACAAGGCAATGAAGTGCAGCGCCCTCTGTATCGGTTTGAAGAGCAGTGAGATGGCGCTCAGAATGAAGGGAAGAATAAGAAACAGAGCAATAAGCAAGGTGTTCATTTCAAGACAGCCTCCTTTTGATTCAAGTATCGACATCTTCAAGACGATGCATACAAATGAAGCTGGTAGTCCTTATGAATAGGGTATTCATGTTCTGCACGAAAATGAGAAAAAGAGGCCGGAGCTTATCCGGCCTCTTCCCATTCTTAAAATGATTAAGCGTCGACCCTTGTCTCCAGACGTCGGGCAAAGAGTGACAGTGAATAATTGACGATAAAGTAGAGCATTGCTGCGAAAACAATCATCGGAAGGTAGAAATCAGGATTTTGACCTCCGACAATGCGCACATGGTTCATCAGCTCCGGTAAGGAGATGGCGACAGCAAGTGAGGTATCCTTCAGCAAAGATATGGTTTGGCTGAGCAGGGGAGGCACCATTCGGCGCAGGGCCTGCGGGAGTGTAATTAGACGAAGTGTCTGAAAATAGCTGAGACCCGATGATCGCGCTGCTTCAATCTGTCCTTTATCAATG
Organism: Paenibacillus provencensis; assembly: GCF_042678545.1. Classification (NCBI taxonomy): domain Bacteria; kingdom Bacillati; phylum Bacillota; class Bacilli; order Caryophanales; family Paenibacillaceae; genus Paenibacillus; species Paenibacillus provencensis. The sequence continues at coordinate 65,719 of NZ_JBHTKX010000003.1, forward strand.
GAATTGAGCCCGCCGCGCAATATTTCGGCAATCATACAGCCTTCAAATACCGTCAGTCCAAATACGGCAGCCCAGAATACAGACATATTGATGCCGAACTGAGGAAGTATCAAATACGACACCAGAATGATGAGAAAGAGCGGGAGGTTGCGGATCGTATCCACGACCACGGCAACAATCTGCGAAATAACAGGGAACTTTGTATATCGAAGAGTGCCTAGGATGATGCCAACAATAAAGCTGAGCAGGATGGCAACACCAGCGACCTGCAATGTCAGCATGAAGCCTTCCAGAAGAAACCGTATATAGGGCCAGGTATAAGCACCTGCAAAATCCATTTCGTCCTCCTCCTTTCATGTCGGAAAAAAGCTAGTTAAGCGGCCTGTCCACTCCTCTTGACAGTTTTGGTGAACGTGATTTTTTAGTTGTATTCCGGATCTCGCGCTGGTTCAAGCGTTTCTCCAAGTAATGCACAAGGAAGTTTAATGGAAGTGTGATAACGAGATATAGAATAGCAACAACGGTATAGACGGAAAGCGTCTGGAAGGTAGCCGAATTGACGCTGTCTGCAAAATACATCAGATCTAGTCCGGCAACGACAGCTAGTATGGAAGAATTCTTCACCAGATTGATGGACTGGTTCCCCATGGCCGGAAGCACGATGCGAACAGCCTGGGGCATAACGACATGCACCATTGTCTGGATGTAGCTGAGTCCCGAAGAGCGGGCTGCCTCAAGTTGCCCCTTAGGTACGGATTGAATTCCTGCCCGGATGGATTCGGCCACAAAGGCAGAGGTATAGATGGTCAGACCGAGTGTCCCGGATACGAAGCCATCCAGGTTGAGTCCTACAGATGAGAGCCCGTAATAGAAAAAGAAGATCGTAACAAGCAGTGGAATATTCCGTATGAATTCCACATAGGCCGCACCAAACCAGTTCAGCGGTTTAATGGGTGCAATGCGAAAGACAGCGATAACGGCACCGATCAAAAAGCTGCCGATCAAAGCCATGAGACTGATCTTCAGCGTATTCAGAAAGCCTGCCGAGAAATCATCCCAGTATCGCCATAGCACACTAATGTCAATTTCTGGCATAGGATTCACTCCTTCTTAGATCCCTGCGAATACCATTGAGCATAATTAAAGTTAGGCTGACCGCAGAGAATGTAAAGGTTCATTGCAAATAAAGAAGGGCGGCCGAGCCGCCCTTACGAAAGTATGCTTATACTGGTTACTCCGCGCTTGGCGGACTTGTTCCCAGCCATTTTTCATAGAGCTCATCGTATTCTCCGCTGTCTTTCATCTCTTGAAGCATTTCGTTGACGGTATCGACCATTTGCTGATCGCCTTTGCGAATCGCCATGCCATAAGGCTCGTCAGTGAAGATGTCTCCAACCATCTCGTAATTAGGATCATCCTGCATCATACCGAGGAGGATGGAGTTGTCTGTTGTAAGCGCGTCTCCTTTGTTTGCTTTCAGCGCAGTGAAGGCTTCCTGGTAGTTCTCGAATTCGAGTACTTTGGCATCCGGTGCTTTTTCTTTGATGTTAGTAACGGAGGTTGAACCTTTAACAGCAAGCACAGTCGTATCTGCATTCAGGCTTTCGATACCCGTGATCGGACTGCCCTTGGCTACAAGCAGAGATTGACCTGCATTAAAATAAACATCACTGAAGTCCACTTCCTTCATACGATCCTCCGTAATCGTCATCGTCGCGATAATGATGTCGATCTCACCGTTCTGAAGAAGCGGTGTCCGGGTCTTGGAAGTGACCTCCTTCAGCTCCACCTTTGTTTCATCTCCGAGTATCTTTTTGGCGAGAGCCTTGGCCATATCAATATCAAAGCCTTCGACATTACCGGATATTGGATCCTTCAGTCCAAACAGCCGGGTGTCGTATTTAACACCTGCAATGACCTTGCCGCGTTCTTTGATCGCTGCGATGGTATCCATATTCTCCGATGCTTCCTGACCGCCTGAAGTTCCTGAAGAGCCTGTGGCTGGCGATGCTTCATCATTGCCGCAGCCGGCGAGAATGATGACAAACATAAGCATGAATAAGAGCGAGAGCTTTGGACCTTTAAATCTCTTTTTCGTTTTCATAAATAAGAACACCCCTTTTTTTTATCATATTTGAATTAATGATGGATTAAACGACTGAGAAATTGGCGTGCGCGCTCTTCTCCTGGGTTAGAGAAGAATTGTTCTGCGGATGCATCCTCCACGATTTGTCCCTCGTCCATAAAGATAACCCGATCCGCTACTTCGCGGGCGAAGCCCATCTCATGAGTGACAATCACCATCGTCATCCCCGACTTTGCCAATGTTCGCATGACATCGAGGACTTCGCCGATCATCTCGGGGTCTAGTGCCGAGGTGGGTTCGTCAAACAGCATGATCTTGGGATCCATGGCGAGTCCTCTCGCGATGGCTACACGCTGCTGCTGTCCTCCGGACAGCTGGCTCGGATAACTGTCCGCCTTCTCTGCAATGCCGACACGGGATAAATATTTCATCGCTGTCTCAGATGCCGCGGCCTTGGACTCCTTCTTTACTTTGATGGGAGCCAGTGTAATATTCTCAATAACCTTCTTGTGGGGGTATAGATTAAAATGCTGGAATACCATGCTGATGTCTTTGCGGAATTTGTTGATGTCGATCTTGCGCTGATGCAGAGGAACGCCGCTGACATGCAGCTCTCCGCCGGATATCGTCTCCAGACGATTGATGCAGCGCAGCAAGGTGCTCTTGCCTGAACCGGAAGGACCAATGATCACGACGACTTCGCCTTCCTTGATCTGAAGGTCGATATTTTTGAGTACATGAAAGCTGCCGTAATGTTTGTTAACATTTTTGAACTCGATCAATGAAAGATCACCGCCCTTTTCTATTTCTATACATCCATTTAAGGAATATCAAGGAAATATGATTATAATGATACTATAAGACCAAAGAGTAGAGCAATCTTTTTGTCACGAAACATTACATAAGTAGCAAATTATCTAGTTCTTTTGTTGTACAAATGTAAGTTTCTTGTTAGGATTAACGAAATTTAAGTTCTGGTTTTGTATATAAAATGGGACTTAAAACATAAATAGCAATATATTTCAAAAATATGATCTTTTTTGCAAGGAATATGATAGAGAAGCTGCGAATATATCACGGGAGGAAGATGGAATCTTGAACTTCACCATATAAGTACAAAGGAGTTTTGATGCCTGTGAAGGAACTGAATGTGCATGAGATCGATGGGACGGAAGCTTCTCTGTATAATGTCGAACCTCCAAATATCCCGCAGCGTGAATTTCGAATTGTTGATTTTGGTGCCCTTGGCAATGGGCTATATGATAATACAGATTGTATTAACTCAGCGCTGGAGGCCTGTGCTCAAGCGGGCGGGGGCAGAGTTGTAATCCCTGCCGGTGTATGGCTGACAGGGCCGATTCTGCTTCAGAGCAGAACGGAACTGCATTTAGAGCAGGGGGCGCTTGTTCGGTTTAGCCGGGAATATACGGATTATCCGCTCATCCTTTCAAGCTATGAAGGACGTGAGACGATTCGTTCAAGGTCTCCGCTCGACGGAGAGAATCTCACGGATGTTGCTATAACCGGTGAAGGTATATTTGATGGCAGCGGTGATGCATGGAGACCCGTCAAGCAGAACAAGCTTACTGCTTCAGCCTGGGAAGCGCTCGTAGCCTCCGGTGGAGTCGTTAACGAGCGTGAAGGCGGGGATTCTATATGGTGGCCGTCTGAACGAGCGATGACAGGAGCTTCTGTCTCGGAAGCCTTGCATATGTCAGGCGTTCGGGATAAGGCAGCCTATGAGCCTGCACATGAATTTCTGCGTCCTAATTTACTCAGTCTGCGCCGCTGTAAGCGTGTGCTCTTGGAAGGAGTCACATTTCAGAATTCTCCGGCATGGAACCTGCATCCATGGGCCTGTGAGCATGTCACGATTCGTAAGGTAAACGTAAGGAACCCGTGGTATGCGCAGAATGGGGACGGGCTGGACCTGGATTCAGTAAGGCATGCGCTCGTCGAGTATTGCTCCTTCGATGTCGGAGATGATGCCATCTGTCTTAAATCAGGCAAAGACGCAGAAGGTCGTGAGCTTGGGCTCCCTACGGAATATGTAACGATCCGCCATTCTACGGTGTATCATGGACACGGCGGCTTTGTCATCGGCAGTGAAATGTCCGGAGGCGTTCGGCATATCCGAGTCTCTGATTGCATGTTTATGGGAACCGATATCGGTCTGCGCTTTAAGAGTACGAGAGGCCGTGGCGGTATTGTTGAGGATATTGTCATTGAGCGAATCCAGATGCTCGATATAGCAAAGGAAGCGATTTTATTCTCGCTGTTCTATGAGGGGAAGGAAGGCTCGGGCCGCGGAGATGAGAAAATCTATGCCGTGGACGAGGGGACACCGGTTTTTCGTGATATATCCATTCGTGAGGTGGTATGCAGCGGAGCCCAAACTGCGTTGTACATGAGCGGCCTCGCTGAAATGCCTATGGAAGATATAAGTGTGGAGAATTACAGCGTACAAGCGGTTAATGGCTTTGTATGCGCTCAGGCCAAGCATCTGAAGCTGACGAATATTGCAGCAAAGGTCGATCAAGGCTCTCTTGTCAGCCTGCATCAATGCCGCGGTGTAGAGCTGTCTGAGATCGAAGGTCTCGGAGCCGATGGACGGCTGCTCGTCGTAACGGGATCAGAGAGCACCGGAATTGTATACGGGGTCTCCCATGAGCAGGAAGGATGCCAAATATCTGCTGGCCCAGGTGTACGAAGCGGCTCTCTGATACGCAGAAGATGATGTGGCGAAGATGATTCATTTCTATATTTCATGCCAGGTCCTGTGTTAAACTTCTGTTCATATTATGCTTAAGTGAAGAACAGGAGGGTTAATGATGAGTGATAAGGATGAGCTGACTCGTTTTGGCGTAGCATTTCCAACGCCGCTGATTGAGCAGTTTGATAAATATATACTGGATCAGGGCTATAAGAATCGTTCAGAAGCGATTCGTGATCTGGCCAGAAGAACGATGCTCGAACCTTCGAGACTGCATTCGGACGAGCAGGTAGCCGGTGTCATTGTCATGGTCTTTGACCATCATGCCAGTGAGCTGCCGAGTAAGCTTATGGAATTACAGCATCATTATCATCAAGACATTATTTCGAATATGCACGTTCATCTAAACCATCATCAGTGTCTTGAAGTCATTGCCGTCCGCGGATCCGTCAGCAGTCTTCGTTCATTGCATCAACAGATTCAGGTTCAGAAGGGCGTACACTATGCTGAACTGTCTGTAACGTTTAATGATGATGCTAAGACCCATTCGCATATTTAAGCTGTCATCCCTCTTTACAGACTATATATAGGGGTATACAATAGAGTTTACCACTATCTGTTGTATTATATTGGTATTTCTGTGCTGCGATATTGAAATGGAGGAATATAAGATGAACCGTTATCTATTCGAATATGAATTACAATCCACTGGCTTCCGCGGTGAATTCAGCTGGGTAGAAGAGACTGAGGAGAAGGCGAAAGAGGCTGTTCGTGAGCGGATCGCTGATCTTGAATTTACAGAGCTTGAGGATGTCATCGTTGGTAAATTGCTTAAGACGATGGACGCATCTAATCGTTATTTTGAATGTGAGAACTGTGCTTCTTAAGGTATAAGGTATAACTACAGTTTATATATCAACAGAGGATCTTCAATTTGCCTAGGGGTAAATGCAGATCCTCTTTTTTGTTTTTCAAGTTGACTGTTTCATTTGAAAGGTTCTTATGTCAACTTTCTTCACGTGAAACCACTGTTTAATCCAAAATATGGTTGATGCTTCATTAAATATCGTGCTACAATTAGTGAAATTTGTAGCACGATACCCTAAAAAGAGGGAAAAATGGGGGAGAACTGTCCAATGAAGCATCGGTTAATGCAATCCATGTTAATTATGGCAACATTTTTATCAATCATCATTCTTGCAGGCTGTACCAATGGGAAAGAGACAACAGTCACACAAGGCAAAGATACAGTTCCTGAAGTGAAGGACGAGCTGATTCTAGCTATAGGCACAGAGACTGAGGCCGGGTATGACCCAACAACAGGCTGGGGGCAATATGGTTCTCCTCTTTTTCAGAGCACGTTACTTAAACGGGATGCTGAGCTCAATGTGGTTAATGATCTGGCTACCGGCTATACAGTAAGCAAAGATGGCAAGACCTGGACGATTACTTTGAGAGAGGATGTCCGGTTCTCGGACGGTGAGGCACTGACTGCAGAAGATGTAACCTTTACCTTCGAGACTGCCGCAAGGAGCGCATCCATCATTGATCTAACCAACATGGAGAAAGTAGAGGCTGCTGATGATACCACGGTGGTATTCACATTAAAGGAAGCACAGTCGACATTTATATCTCTTCTGACTACACTCGGGATTGTTCCTGAGCATGCATATGATAAGAGCTACGCCGAGCATCCAATCGGTTCTGGTCCGTATAAGCTGGTGCAGTGGGACAAGGGCCAACAGGTCATCGTGGAGCGAAATCCTGAGTACTATGGTGAACAGCCGTATTTCAACCGCTTGACCTTCCTGTTCCTGGAGGAGGACGCAGCCTATGCTGCGGCACAAGCTGGCACGGTGGATGTAGCTGCGATTCCGGCAGCTTTTACCAGACAAGAGATTTCGGGCATGAAGATTGAAGCAGTGAAGACCGTAGACAATCGAGGAATCGTATTTCCTTACAATTCGGCAGGAGGGACAACCTCGGAAGGGGTTATGACCGGTAATGATGTAACCGCTGATGCTGCAATCCGGAAGGCTGTAAACGTGGCGATTGACCGAGACGCGCTGGTGGAAGGTGTGCTGGAGGGATATGGGCGTCCGGCATACTCTGTGGCTGATGATCTGCCATGGGGCAGTGAGGAAGCGCGGTTTGAGGATGGCGATCCGACAGAAGCAAAGCGGATCCTTGCAGACGCGGGATGGCTTGACACAGACAATGATGGAATTGTAGAGAAAGGTGGGCTTGAAGCCAGCTTCCACCTGTATTATTTTGCCGGAGATATGACCAGGCAGTCTATTGCTCTGACTGTAGCCGATATGGTGAAGGAGGCCGGTATTCATATTGAGGTCGAAGGTAAGAGCCGTGAAGAAGTACAGAAGCTGATGTATGCGAATCCGGTGCTATTCGGGTGGGGAAGTCATGATCCGCTTGAAACCTACAATTTATACTCCAGTACCAAAAATGGGGTGGGATATTACAACGCCGGACAATACAGCAACCTTGAGGTTGACGCATGGATGGACAAGGCGATGAGGGCAACCGATGAAGAGGAAGCGTGGGGGTTCTGGCAGAAGGCGTTATGGGATGGAACAACAGGCTTTGGCTTTCAAGGAGATGCCCCTTGGGCATGGCTAGTTAACGTCGATCATATCTATCTGGTGCGTGAGGGGCTTAATATCGGGGAGCAGCAAATTCACCCGCACGGTCACGGATGGCCGATTACCTCTAATATTGAAGAGTGGTCCTGGGAAGGATCTCAGTAATGCAGGGCAGAGGACAGCGAGTATCGTTTAACAGCTGGATGTTATATCTATTGAAAAAAGTGCTGCGGCTGGCTTCACTGCTGGCCGCAGTCAGTTTCATCGCCTTTATGCTGATTGAGTACTCACCGATAGATCCGGTGATGGCTTATGTAGGTGCTGATGCTATCAAGGTAAGCCATGAGCAGCTGGAGCAGATCAGAGAGCGCTGGGGATTAAACGATGAGCCGCTGGTCAGGTATGGCAAGTGGTTGTCATCCCTTTTGCAAGGGGATTTGGGAACTTCCATGATATATCGTGAGCCGGTTCTGGATTTGATCCAGGACCGGTTTATGGCTTCTCTTGCACTGATGGGAACAGCTTGGGCAATCTCGGGTGTGCTCGGATTTACTCTCGGCTCGCTCGCTGCAATGAACAAGGGAAGCTGGCTGGATCGTGTAGTGAAAGGATATTGTTACGTGCTGGCTTCCACGCCTGCATTCTGGATAGCCCTTCTTGCGCTGATGGTATTTGGTGTTTGGCTGGGCTGGTTTCCCATTGGGCTTGGTGTACCCGCAGGGGTGCTCAGCAGTGAGGTTACCGTCATAGAACGGCTGCGACATATGATTCTACCAGCACTAACACTGAGTGTAGCGGGAGTAGCGAATATCGCACTTCACACGCGTCAGAAGCTGATAGATGTGCTGGATTCAGATTACGTGCTCTATGCGCGTGCAAGAGGAGAACAGGGATTCACGCTGTTCCGGCGTCACGGCTTCCGCAATATTCTGCTGCCTGCAGTAACGCTTCAATTTGCTTCCTTTAGTGAACTGTTTGGCGGGGCCGTACTGGCGGAGCAGGTTTTCTCCTATCCAGGATTGGGACAAGCGACGGTTGAAGCAGGACTTCGCGGCGATGTGCCTCTGCTCCTGGGTCTCGTTCTGTGCAGCACGCTGTTTGTATTCACCGGCAATTTCATTGCCGATCTGCTATACCGATGGATTGATCCCCGGTTTGATCATAAGGAGGCGGCGTAATGCAGCAGCTAGAACGTTCTTCTTCAACTCCCGGAGTCAGACGCTCCTTGAATACCCGAGGCAAAAATCTGATTCGGATCTTAATAAGTGCCGGGTTCTTGGCTGCAATCCTGCTCTTGGGTTCGCTCCTGCCAGAGCAGGCGGCCCATACGTCGTTATCGGAACGGAATTTGGTGCCGGGTGCCGGACATTTCTTCGGTACGGACTGGCTTGGGCGCGACATGTTTAACCGCACTTTAAAAGGACTTGCTTACAGCATACAAGTTGGGCTTACAGCGGCAGTCTGCTCCAGTCTTATCGCATTGCTGGTTGGCCTGCTTGCAGCCGCGGGCAGAAGAATGGATCAGGCGTTGTCCTGGTTCATTGATTTGTTTATGAGTGTTCCGCATCTGGTATCGTTAATTCTGATCGCCTTTGCCTTTGGCGGCGGCGCCAAAGGGGTGATTGTTGCAATCGCATGCACACACTGGCCCCAGCTGGCACGAGTGATCCGTGCTGATATGCTTCAGCTAAAGTCGGCTGATTATATACAGGTATCTCGGAGACTGGGTAAGTCTCGAGGTTATATTGCTCTGCATCATATGCTTCCACATTTGGTTCCGCAGCTGCTAGTGGGTCTGCTGCTCGTGTTTCCCCATGCTATATTGCATGAGGCGGCCATTACGTTTCTTGGTCTTGGATTATCACCTCAGCAGCCTGCCATCGGCATTATCCTGTCAGAATCAATGAAATATTTATCTGCGGGCATGTGGTGGCTGGCCTTCTTCCCCGGACTGGCACTGATGCTTACGGTGCTTGCATTTGATACTCTGGGTCACGGAATCAGAAGCTATAGCGATCCGATTAGACTTGAACGATAAAGAGAGGGGGTAAAGGTTCATATGGCTTTGCTCGAAATAGATAACTTGTCGGTCTCATTTGCGCGCAGCAAGGGATTATTCAAGGTGGAGGAGACGGAGGTAATCCATGGACTCAGTATGACAGTTGAGGCAGGCAGAATTACGGCAGTGGTCGGTGCGAGCGGATCGGGCAAAAGTCTGCTGGCCCATGCGATTCTGGGCATACTTCCATCCAATGCGATCACTCGTGGTACGCTTCATTTTAACGGTACACTGATGAATAACGCGGCTAAAGAGGAGCTTCGAGGCAGCCGTCTTGCGCTTGTACCGCAATCCGTACAATATCTTGACCCTCTTATGAAGGTGGGCGCACAAGTAAGCTACAGCTTTGAACGAAGTAAAGATCGCTATGAATCCATGAAGATGACAGGGCCTAACATCGCTCGGAGACATGAACGAAAGAACCTTGAGCGCGAGAGGCTTGATGACATACTCAGCAAATACGGCTTGGCAATCGAGGTAACGGAGCGATATCCGTTTGAGCTGTCCGGTGGTATGGCCAGGCGAGTGCTGTTATCCATTGCAACTGCAGGAGAACCGGACCTGATCATTGCCGATGAGCCGACGCCAGGCATTCATGTCGAGGCACTGTCCGAGACGCTTAAACATTTTCGCTCCATTGCGAATCAAGGAGCAGGCATCCTATGGATAACCCATGACATTGAATCCGCGCTTCAAATTGCAGACGAACTCGTTGTTTTTTACGCAGGAACCAATGTGGAGAGCGCACGCCCGGGTGATTTTACAGGCAGAGGGGAGCAGCTGAGGCATCCTTATTCGAAGGCGCTCTGGAACGCGTTACCGCATAATGGCTTCAAGATGCCTCCAGGACCTCAGCTGACACTGGACAGCAACCATCGTTCAAGAGGGTGCATGTATGCCCACCGATGTCCGATGGCAACATGGGAATGTACAGAAGTGCTTCCGCTGCTCCGGGAGCTGCGAGGCGGAGAGGTGAGATGCATTCATGCAACTTGAAGCGGAGAACCTCGGTTACCGATACGATCGTCGTCAGGATTGGTGTATAAGAGACGTCCATATGTCCATTTCATCTGGAGAAATTGTCGGACTTCGCGGTCCGAGTGGTGCAGGCAAATCAACACTGGCCAGGCTGCTGGCAGGCTATGTGCAGCCTGTTGAAGGAGAGGTGCTTCTGGATGACTCGCCGCTGTTAATACATAACGGGTATGCTCCGGTTCAGCTGGTCTTCCAGCATCCAGAATCCGCGATTAATCCGAGATGGCGAATGCATAAAGTGCTGCAGGAAGCCGGTCAGCATGATGCGAAGCTGCTGCATTCGCTTGGAATTGATGAAGCATGGCTTGCACGAAGACCGGGCGAGCTGTCAGGAGGCGAGCTGCAGCGTTTTTGTGTGGCCCGTGCACTCGGAGCCGGCACGCGATTTCTCATCGCTGATGAGATGACCACGATGCTGGATGCCGTGACTCAGGCTCAGATCTGGAATGTCGTTAAGGCCATAGCTGTGGAGCGCGAAATGGGTATACTGGTCATTAGCCATGAGGAGAGCTTGTTGTCCCAGCTGAGCAGCCGAATCATTGAATGGAAATGAAGCGGATTGTGGATGCTGTTTGTTTGAGAGCACTTAGGTTTTCTAGTATGATACACTCTATAGGATTAAGAAAGCTGTAAGAAATTATTGTATAAAAGGCAGGGTTAACTTATATGACAGAACGTAATCTATCACCGCTTGTTGCTGCGCTCTCTATGGAGCCTCATCCGGAAGGTGGCTGGTACAAGGAGATCTGGAAGGCGACTTACCAAATTCCTCAATCCGTGCTGCCAGGCGTGTATTCCGGGGCCCGCCCAGCGGCCACCTCGATTTATTTCTTGCTGCACCCAGGTGAATTCTCAGATTGGCATGTCGTTCACTCAGATGAGCTGTGGATGTGGCACTCCGGCAGTCCGCTCGAGCTTATTATTGGCGGCAGCGGCGAAGGAGATCCGAGTCAGACGGAATCCTTCATTCTGGGCCCAGACGTTGTAGCGGGTCAGCATCCGCAGGCACTGGCGCCAGGCGGACAATGGCAGATGGCAAGGCCGCTCGGAGATGAGCCGGTGCTTGTATCCTGTGTAGTAGCCCCAGGGTTCCACTATGATGACTTCCGGCTGATCCAGCGTGGAGAGTAGTAAGATGGAGATTTAAGCTGAGCGGAGCCATGTGCAGCTGCATGCGGCGCAACAGGTTCATGTAAGGTTCAGCTCTTTATACGGGTCGACAATAGGTCGGCCCGTTTTTTTTGCTTATCCAGATCCAGAGTTTGGAATAATACAATTGTGGTGATAAGATGAATATTAAACATAGCCTATTCCGCATGAAATAAACATGTATTGTACATAGATTAAGCAATTGAAGGAGTCAACCCAAATGGTTAAACAGACGAAAAAAGCCGCAGCATGGTCGCTTGTTATTATGGGTGCGGGGTTCGCGGCGTCGCTGCCCTTTCAAGATAGTACGGTCGGTAAGATGCTTGTCGGTTCCTTCGAAGCCGGACTTGTTGGCGGACTTGCCGACTGGTTTGCGGTAACGGCACTCTTTCGCCATCCACTAGGACTCAAAATCCCGCATACAGCACTGCTCCCGAAGAACCGTAAGAAAATTACGGAGGCTCTCGTATCTGCAGTGGAGAATAACCTGCTGAACAAAGACAGTATTGCTGCCAAGATTGCCGAAATGCCAGTGTCACATATGATCCTGGAGATGGCTGAGAAGGAGCTTCACACAGCAACTACACATGAGGCGATTGATAAGCTTGCCAAACGCATCGTTTCGTCACTTCCCTTGGAGAAGATTGCACCGCTTGTTGCAGAAGAGATCAAGCGTCAGGCGGAACGTGTAGAGATTGAGCCGCTGCTGTCCAAGGCAGAGCAGTACATTACGAGTAAGGGATACGACCGAATGGCTCTGGATTATGGGCTTGATCAGGCAGAAGCGTGGCTCGTTAAACCGGATACCCAATATACACTCGGCGAGATTGGTATGAGAGCGATGAACTCCCTGCAGGTTAACGGTCTGATGCAGTTCGCCCTGAATGCACTCATGGGATATCTGAATGAGGAAAGGCTTGGAGGTATTCTTCAGCGTTTCCTGTATGATCAGGTACAGGACTTGAAATATGAGGGTCACCCTCGCAGACACAGTGCATTAAATGCCATTCGTGGGCAGGTCGAGCGTTTAGCGCACAGCAAGAAAGTAACAAGCGGTCTTGAAGAGTGGAAGGATTCAGTGCTTAAGAACTGGGATGCAGAATCAGCTGTGCTAAACAAGCTGGTGGAGTTCCGTGACAAGATGCTGAGTTATATGGAGGATGGAAGTTGCGTAGAGAAACAGCTCATTCCGATCATTTCATCTCTCGTTGCAGAGGTAAAAGAGGATGCTGAACTTCTGGAACGCATCAACCAGAAGATCGTGGACAGCGTAACGACCTTGCTAGAACGAAATCACTCCAAGATCGGCCAGTTAGTACGTGAAAATATCGAAAAAATGGATAACAAAACGCTCATTGCGATGATGGAGGATAAGCTGGGTGAGGATCTGCAGTGGATTCGGATTAACGGTGCAGTGACTGGTTTTATTATCGGGATTGCTCTGACCGCATTGCAGCTTGCACTGGCTTGATCGACTTCTCAGAATATAACGAAAGAGCTGATCCCTGTACTTTAGGAAGCAGCTCTTTTTAATGTTTATTTGTACTATGTTCGCGTTAAGAAGAATGGACCCCCTGTTTGGGGCTCTGATTCTAGCAGAGCGATGCACGAAGAGACCTAGGGGTTCAGTTATCAAAATCACGTTCAATCCAGCCTTGCTCCAGGGCATACCTCGTGAGCTGTACACGATTCTCCAGCTGGAGCTTCTGCAAAATATTTTTGAGATGATTCTTCACCGTCTGATCCGATATTCCCAGTCGATCGGCGATCTCCCGATTGGTCTTGCCGGAGGCAACCCAATTCAGAATTTCTCGTTCTCTGGTAGTCAGCGGTGTGCTGCCATCGTCTGCCTTCTTGGTCTTTGGAAACTCCTGCAATATGCGATAGGCAAGCTCCGGGTTAACAGGGGCTTCGTCACTGACAACGGCCTTCAGGTATTCCAGCCAGGTGGAGGGGGATAAGTTCTTGAAGAGGTATCCTTGCGCACCTTGTTTAAGTGCTTCAAACAGATGCGTCACATCATCGGAGACGGTAACCATCACAATGATGACATAGGGATAGCGCTGCTTGATCGCTCGTGTCGTCTCCAGTCCATCCATTCCTGGCATGCGGATATCCATGAGGATGAGATCCGGCATCCATTCCTCGGTCAGCACCAGTGCTTCTTCACCGCTTGACGCGGTAGCTACAATCTCAAACATCGGTTCCTCCGATAATATCGATTCCATGGCAGCTCTGGCATGGGCTGAATCGTCGACTATAAGTACTCGTGTCATATTCATGAGGGGTCCTCTCCTTTGATAATCAGCATGCAAGTTCCGCTGTTCTCCATGTTGCTGAAATGAAACCTCCAGCCCATCTCCTCCGCGCGTCCTCTTGTTATACGAAGCCCGTACCGGTCTTTCCGCTGCTCCGGGTCGCCAGTAAAGCCAGTTCCGTCATCTGTAATGGACACCTTCCAATGCACCTTATTTCCTGTTCCTGTTACAGAGATCGTGCTGGCATTGGCATGCTTGCGGATATTTAGAATTGCTTCCCGAATACAGGCAATGAGCTCAACATGTTCTTTTGTCGTGAGCGCTTCATCCGAGAGATTCCATTGAATACGTGAATCATATCTGCCGTCTGCAACCATATCCTCAATCTGTCTGAGCAGCTGCTGCGGAGAGTCCGGGCTGTTCTCTTCACTGTGAGGAACTTTCAGCTGAGCGATGGCTTGTCTGGCGTAATGATGCACTTCGTGTACGGTTTGTCTAACTTCCTGCAGTTCTCCTTCGTTAGGGGTGCCGGTCAGTTTACGCTCGGCTTTATCAAGCTGGACGGACAGCAGGAACAACGACTGGGCTATGCCATCATGCAATTCCCGTGCCAGGTGCTCCCTGGCCTCCAGTGCAGATTTCGCTGCCTTCTCACGTTCCAGCTCAGCCTGCGATTTCTCCATCATCGTAAACAATTTATTCAATAAAGTGACGCTAATGAAATATATAATAACGGGTGTCAGCCAGTTTCCTGCCTCCATGGAGAGATAGGGCATAAGGAATTGGTGACGTACATATTCCCATAGACCAACGGTGATGGTAGGGATGAATAGGATCATCCATTTCATTTGTTTATAGCTCATCGCCAGCTCAAGTCTCCTTCTAGGCAGGTTGTGAAGATGTATAATTCATTTTATTATAACCTTTAATTCAGAGACGAACGAACTCTTTGTATTAAGAAGCCCAAGCATTCAAGAGGAATTGTATGGCTGCAGAAGAAGGTGTACGAAAAATGCGGACTTAGCACTTCTCACTAGATATTATCACAGAGAATCAGCCTTCCTTAAGGTAAGGTTACTTCGATATACTTGTGTAGAGACAGAGAAATGGATTGAAGGAGTGTAGTAAAAGCATGAGTCAAGCCGTATTGGAGCGTCGAAGTGAAATACTCAAGAAGAATATCGAACGGATGCTGATTAGAGAGAATCAGCGGGGCATTACAAGACAGCAGAGTATGTTTTTACAACAAATGATTAAAGAGCTTCATCAAACCTCTCATGAACTGGATGTAAAGAAATCATAATCCAAGCAAGAGCATGTAAAAAAACCTATGCGATTTCTACGGGTATCCGTAGGAACACATAGGTTTTTTGATATGAATAGGGAAGTGCTGATGTTAATTGGATAAGACGGTGGTATGTCCTGTTTCCATATATTCCGATCTCGGCATCTGCACTTGGATATAAGAGATGAACAACTCCACCAGCTCAGGATCAAACTGCGTGCCTGCACAGGCGCGAAGCTCGACAATGGCTTCCTCGAAGGTCTTTGTCTTCTGATACGGTCTTTCCGAAGTCATGGCATCGAAGGAATCGATAACTGTAAGCATTCGGCATAGCTTAGGAATCTCCTTGCCTTTAAGTCCGTGAGGATAACCTTTGCCATCATACCGTTCATGATGAAGCTCGATATAGGGGATCAGGTCCTTGAACCGATGATCCGTCATGGCAATTTTTTTGCCCCAGGCGACATGCTGTTTGACGGTTTCCCATTCCTCTGAAGTCAGCTTGCCTTTTTTGTTGAGTACGCCCCAGGGGATTTCGAGCTTCCCGATGTCATGAATCAATGCGCCGAGTATAAAATTACGCCTCTCATCCTTCTCCAGACCAAGACTGGTGCTCATATCAAGCGCATACTTATATACCCGCTTCGAATGCTTGAATGTATCAATGTCCTTGTATATAAACAGATTAAGCTGCTGCTCGATATAATGAATTTCCTGATCCAGATCAATGTCAGCTTCCATCTCGACATTACACCCGTAAGTATGCACGGTATTCTTGCCTTGTTTCTTCGCATAGTAGAGCGCTTTATCCGCATAATCGACTAGCTGGGATTTGTCATACAGTTCAATTTCATATTCGGCAATACCGGCAGAGAAGGATAAGCATTTATGAGGAAAAACTTCTACACCATCAAAAGGAGTATCGTTTAGTTTTTTTCGAATTCGATCGACGAATGAACGTGCTTCTCCTATGGGATATCCAGGCATCAGCAGGGTGAATTCTTCTCCGCCATATCTCGAAGCTATAATTGGAGTGTCTTTCGTTTCCTCCTTAAGCAGAGCACCTAGAAAGCTGATAAGTGTATCCCCTTTGAGATGTCCGAAGCTGTCATTGTATTTCTTAAAGTCATCGATATCAATCATCGCTAAAGTGAGCGGCGATTCGTTCTTGCGTGCATCGTCGATGCTCGTCTCCAGGGAACTCTCAAAATAACTGTGATTGTATAATCCGGTACGCTGATCCAAATTCGAACGATTCAGAATCTGATGATACACCAAAAATAGCTGACGAAATGCATAAGATAATAAAATAGCTAAGCCTAAGAAGAGAATGAGACCAAAAACTCCGTTATGCACGATGAGAACAACTAGAACAAGAGAAAGAATAAGCATACACAAGTAAACAAGCATGGTTTCTTTGACGAAACCTTTTAGAGCTGTATAAAGATCCTTCCTGTACAACAGATAATAGTAGAGAAAAAGTCCTATCGTGTTGATTGCAAAGTAAACGGCAAGAGAGATCATATAAGATGGCAGGTTCTGATCATAAACCGAACCCAATCTGCCATCAAGCAAGATAAATACTTCGTAGGATACAGAGATCATGATCGAATAGAGTGCAAAATTCGTTACATGCTTCCAACGAGGAACGTTTCTCTTATATATCAGATAGCAAATTAAGCACAAAAGAGAGACAGATAAGGTAAACGAGTTGCCATATATAAAAATACAAGCGAGGTAAACGGATGAGTCAAAGGACATTACATTTCCTTCAGGTGGAAGTCGAAAGGTTAGGCTGTTTAGAATAAGAGTTGCCCCGACCATGATGTAGAGATTGACCCATTGTTCGCTGGTATAATTAAAAAACTCTCCCTTATTGACGTAGCAGAAAGTGAGGATACCGCCTATCCATAGCATAAGAATATACCATTGGCTAATATCTACTTTTTTTATTTTGATTAAAAGTGTTGTCATGAAATCTAGATTCTCCTATTAATTTCATCGTATATGTTCATATTTTATCATGACATTAAACTATTAAAAATAAAGAAAAAAACAGGCTATGAGGCCTGTTTTGAGAAAATGTGAGACGAGAATAGCTCCTAGCCAAGTGCAAATCCAGAAGTCAATGCCACAACGACAGAAGCAACAATTACCCCGTTCATGATGATGCGGGCGATGTTAGATTTTTTCATGGTATGTATCCTCCTTTTCGTTTTAATTTGATGTATGTAAACTTGGTGCGAGATCTTGATCTTCAGAATCCTTCTTCGGGGGCACCATAATACTCTGGATGTACAGGAATATACCCAGGTTCATGACAACGTCCCCGATACTAATGACTTGGGTTCGAGGGTAAGGACTTGAGAGTGGGATAATGTCTCCCAGAAAAGATAAGTGAGTGGAGGCATCTAGCATGTAATGCTTATACACAGCGTCACCGCTGGTCAGAAGCTCTGTATAGTAAGGCCCGAGAACTTGGGCAGCTTCTAATGAGACAGGCATACGGCCGCCGTTGACAGCCATAACGATAAAGTTCAGGAATACGCCAATGAGAATGATCAGAAATCCCTTGTTCTGCCTATTAACCCATAGGAAGAACATTCCTACAATGTAGAGGAACATAAAGAAATATCCTGAAACCGGTGCAAGCCAAGCTGCGTCGCCTTGAAAGCGGAAGATGATAAACTGGATAAGCAGTAATATCGGGAAAATCAATCCGCCTCGTAGCTTGATCTGTCCAAACTGCATGAGACCATGCTTAAAGCCGCCTCTGAAAAGCCCTACGATAAGTCCTAGAATTATACCATCATAGACCATGTATCAATCTCCGTTAGTTTCAAATTTTTATCGTAATACTATTATTCGACTTCAAATTGGTAAATCCTTCATGAATTTAAAATTTTTTTTGATATTTTTTAATTAATTTGTCTGATATCAATTTTCTTGTCTGATTCTGAATTATTATCAAATATATCTTTACGACGAGTTATGGAGTGAACTCTCTTGCTAATTAACTATAAATTTCGTTCAAATACTGATCAACAGGTATATCGACCTAAGAATGATCTCGAGCAGGTAAGTATACTTAAGCGTATTGACATACCCATGGGGGGTATAATATATTAGGATAGAGTGGAAGGAGGTCATGTGAGTGGATGATAAGAAGACAGCTGTTGAAGGTGAGAACAGAGTACATTGCCATGATTCTCATTCAGACCATCATCAAGATGGAGTAAGGCACAGCCATCACTCCGATGAGATGAAGAATATTCTGACGACCCGTCTGAACCGGATTGAAGGTCAAATTCGCGGTATAAAGGGCATGATTGAGAGAGATACCTATTGTGATGATGTGCTCACGCAAATTGCCGCTATTCAGTCTGCGCTTAACGGTGTCGGGAAGCTTCTCTTAGAGGGGCATATGAAGAGCTGTGTTATTGATCGAATCCAGGCGGGCGAGCATGAAGTGATTGACGAGCTGCTGGTGACGGTTAAGAAGCTAATGAAGTAGTGTTATTGAATCCGTGGTGTTGGAAGTCCAGACGTATAATATAAAAAACCATCTAATAGGAGGAAATGAATATGAGCAGCGTAACATTGAATGTACAAGGGATGTCCTGTAACCACTGTGTGAAGTCTGTTGAAGGAGCGCTGGAAAGCGTCGGAGCTAGAGGCAAAGTGGATTTGGCCTCCGGTACGGTTAATGTAGAATATGATGAGCAGAAGGTAACGGTAGATCAAGTAAAGCATGCGATCGAAGATCAGGGTTATGACGTGGTTTAATATAGCTGCGGATGGATCATATTAAGTTAACAATGAGCGAAGAGCAGCCTGTTCAGGTCTGCTTTTTTTCAGAACAATAGTATACCCCCAAGGGGTATTAGGGGATGATATAAATGAATTCGCCTTCCGTAAGCAGCGAGAAGCATGCAAAGTTAAACATCACAGGAATGACCTGTGCTGCTTGCTCTGCCCGCATCGAGAAAGGACTTTCACGCATGGAGGGTGTACGCAGCGCGAATGTTAATCTCGCATTAGAGCAAGCAACTGTGAGCTATGACCCGGCCGTCCTAGAGGTCAGTGACCTTAGGAGTAAGGTCGAAGCACTTGGGTATGGAACCGTAACGGAACGGGTGGATCTGGATATTACAGGGATGACCTGCGCGGCATGTGCTACACGGATTGAAAAAGGACTAAGCCGAATACCTGGAGTGGCTAGTGCCAGTGTTAATCTCGCATTGGAAACAGCCCACGTTGAATACGATGCGAGTGAGACCACTCCCCAGGATATGGTCCGTAAGGTAGAACAGCTGGGCTATGGCGCTCTGCTGCAGAGATCGAAGGAGGATATCACAGAAATCAGACAGAAGGAGATGGCTCGCAAGAAGTGGAAATGGATCATATCTGCTATATTATCAATTCCGTTATTGTGGGCTATGGTGGGCCACTTCTCGTTCACTTCATGGATGTATGTGCCGGAGCTGTTCATGAATCCTTGGTTTCAGCTCATCCTTGCGACACCGGTTCAGTTCATTATCGGTTTTCAGTTCTATAAGGGTGCTTATGCAGCTCTTCGCAGCAAGAGTGCGAACATGGATGTACTCGTTGCCCTCGGTACGTCGGCGGCCTACTTCTATAGCTTGTATCTGACGATCAACTGGACCATTGAAGGAGGACACCATGGGGCCGAGTTGTATTATGAGACAAGTGCAATTCTGATCACGCTGGTGCTGGTGGGCAAATGGTTTGAAAGTGTGGCCAAAGGCCGATCCTCCCAGGCCATCCGCAGTCTGATGGAGCTGGCACCGCAGTCGGCATCTGTTATTCGTGACGGGCAGGAGATGATCATTCCGGCTACAGATGTTGTCGTATCCGATCTGCTTATTGTAAAGCCCGGTGAGAAGTTTCCTGTGGATGGAATAGTTGAGAAAGGGAGCTCCTCTGTAGATGAATCTATGCTGAGCGGCGAGAGTCTGCCCGTAGATAAGCAAGTCGGCGATTCCGTTGCGGGGGCGACGATCAATATAAATGGAGTGCTGACAGTTAGAGCAACCCGGGTAGGCTCGGATACAGCGCTTGCACAGATTATCAAGGTGGTTGAAGAAGCGCAGGGGTCCAAGGCACCAATACAGCGAATCGCTGATGTCATCTCTGGGATCTTTGTTCCTATCGTTGTAGGAATTGCGATTGTGACGTTTGTCGTGTGGTTCTTCTTCGTGGAGCAGGGTCAATTCGCGGCGGCTATGGAAAAAGCGATTGCTGTACTCGTTATAGCTTGTCCTTGTGCCCTCGGCTTAGCGACTCCAACCTCCATTATGGCAGGCTCGGGTCGGGCAGCGGAATACGGCATTCTGTTTAAAGGCGGAGAGCACTTGGAGCATGCTCAGGAGATAGAGACAGTTGTGCTGGACAAGACCGGGACGGTTACAGAAGGGAAGCCTAAGCTGACGGATGTAATAATGGCTGAAGGCCGATCTGAAGAGGAGCTGTTATCCCTTGTAGGAGCTGCAGAAGCGGCATCGGAGCACCCATTGGCAGGTGCGATCGTTACAGGGATCGGAGAGCGAGGCATCGCTGTTCCGGAGGCTGAACGGTTTGAGAATGTGCCGGGCTATGGGGTCAAGGCTGTAGTACAAGGGCATGAGCTGCTGATCGGCACTCGGAGATTGCTTGATGCACACAAGGTGGATAGTTACTCTGCTGAGAAAGGTATGGAGGAGCTTGAAGCCTCTGGCAAAACGGCTATGCTCATCGCAGTGGATGGCGTCTATGCGGGAATCATTGCGGTAGCGGATACGATTAAGGACACATCTCGGGCTGCTGTTCAGCGGCTGAAGGCGATGGGGATTGAAGTCATCATGATGACCGGGGATAACCGGCGTACCGCAGAGGCGGTTGCTGCTGAGGCGGGTATTGACCATGTGCTTGCAGAGGTATTGCCAGAAGGAAAGGCGGAAGAAATCAAGAAGCTTCAAGCCTCTGGCCAAAAAGTAGCGATGGCAGGCGATGGGATCAACGACGCGCCGGCCCTGGCGACAGCAGATACCGGCATGGCAATGGGTACAGGTACGGATGTTGCCATGGAGGCAGCAGATGTTACCCTTATGCGTGGCGACCTGAACAGCATTCCTGATGCCATTCTAATGAGCCGCAAAACGATGGGCAATATTAAGCAGAATCTATTCTGGGCGCTTGGGTACAATGTCATTGGCATTCCCATTGCGGCAGCCGGATTTCTTGCTCCGTGGCTGGCAGGAGCGGCGATGGCGCTCAGCTCGATCTCTGTTGTGCTCAATGCCTTAAGGCTCCAGCGAATTAAGCTGTAAGTAAAGATAGAAGATACCTGGCATCTCGTTGTGGAGATGGCCAGGTATATTTTTTTTGTTCGCTTAATTGTCACTTTGGAATTTATTTCTCTCTATAGTTGCTGACGCTGAGAAGAAACCAATAGATAAGCGAATAGCGGATTCATACCATTTGATCAGTGTTCACTTCTTGGCAATGGTTCTGAGCATATCTTTGAACTCTGTTAATTCCATATCTATGACGAACCGTGAGGTGCCGCTGTCTTTCTGCACAAGCTCTAACTCCTCTGTGCTTGGTTGCGATCCGACAGAGGATACTTTACCCTGCTGGACCATGTAATTTCCTTGATAGACTCCAGCAATATAATATGGATCTGAATTCCCGCCTTTTTTTAAAAACAGTATGGCATGGTCACCGCTCGTTAGCGGTGGATTGTAGCTGTCTTCGGCATGAGCGTTCTCTTGTCCTTGTTTAACACCAGTATAATTCAGTTTAATCTCCTCGCCAGGTGTAACCCCGGTTGTTGAGTAAAGAACATCCTTGACTTCGACCTCATAAGGGTCTGATTGGGCATCTAGGACTTCAATCTCGGCCGCCAGCACGGAATCAGCTAAGAGGTCCTCGAAGCTGGAATAGGAGACAGCAATGCTCTCGGCAGAGCCAGTTGTGCCAGTTGTTGCTGAGCCTTGCTGTGTGATGAGCTGCTCTTCCACATCCTCTGATGCACTGCCGGAGCGGTCTTCTGTCTCGGCCGCCGCTTCCTCCTTATGGGTGGATTGCTCTGAAGATGAGGTGGGAGAAGAGGCTTCTGAGCTGGCATTATAGTTGTTTTTTTGATTTGGGGATGTATCGAACTCAGTATCCATGGATTCAGTTTGACTGGTCTCAACTGCTTGATCGGATAAGCTCGCTATATTCTCGGTAACGGCACCATTAGGTATAATCCACCATACGGAAGCGAGCACCGCTCCGCTGATACCAAGAGTGAGCAGCATACGTCTCCACTGCCAAGGGCGGGGTTTATGCTGAGAATGAGGAGTCAGATTCTGTATCGTTTGGATGACTCGCTGCTTGTGCTCTTCTGTAAAAGGTTCCTCCTTAAAAGGCCCCTTTTTCAATCGCTCCTGCCAGTGTTCATGTTGATCGGTCATTCTTCGAGCCTCCTTAATTCTTTTTGTGCCTTTTGCTTGGCGCGGGACAGCCTGGATTTAACGGTGCCTTCCGAGATGCTCAGCAGCTCTGCCATCTCTTTTATTTTCATATCGTACTTTAGTGACAGCACAAGAACCTCCCTGAATTTGTCAGGAAGCTCCATGATGATGTCCCATATCGCATCGGCATATTGCTGTTCCATAACCTCAGTCTCCGCAGAAGGCATGGTGCTTGTACTGAGCTTTGCGGCGCTGCTGCCTTCCGCCGAATAATCCAGTGAAGAGACCCGCCCTCCAAGCAGGCCTTGTTTGAAGAAGCGGGATCTTCGATAGGAAAAAGCGGTATTTCTCGTAATCGTAAATAGCCATGTCTTCGTAGAGGCGTCTCCGCGAAATGTATGCAGCCCCTGATAGACCTTAATAAAGACCTCTTGGGAGATATCATCTGCGTGATCCCGGTTCCTCGTTAAAAAATAGGCGTAATTCCAAACGTCGTTGCCATACTCGTCCATGAGTTTATATAAAATCTGATGATCTGACTCCAAGTGCGTCACCTCTCTTACCATTAGACTTAGGAACAGTGCAAAAAGTTCCTTGTGCTCCTGGGCGCTCCTGTATTGCCTTCCACGCTCCGGGTTGTTTTGGGATGCGAGGCATGTCCCTGAAGTGTAATCAGAGCATCCATAGCCAAAAGTCGCTCTGAATGCAAAACACTCACTGGGTATGGGGAGATCTCAAGGGCAATACTCGCTCCTGTTTATTTCATTTTATTATTGCAAGTGGGTAAGAATATAGGGAGATATATGGAAAAAGAAGATTACAAATGAATAGACAAGGATCAAGGAGTGATTGATAGAAGCTCAGTGAAAGAGTAGACTTAATCCGTAAAGTAATTGTTATTTTAGAGAACGGAGTGAAAGAAGCGTGAATGATACAATCAATCTCTTGATGAACCATCGTTCGATCCGTAAATACAAAAACGAACCTGTCACCGATGAGCAGCTAAATACGATCATCGCTGCGGCTCAGATGGCTTCTTCATCCAGTAATGTGCAAGCCTACAGCGTTATCGCAGTCACAGATCCAGGATTGAAAGATGAGCTTGCTTCCCTTGCCGGCAACCAGGCATATATTCAGGAGTGCCCGGTCTTCCTCGTCTGGTGTGCAGATCTGTACCGTCTTCGCGAAGCGGCCTCTTCGCAGGCAGCTGGCGAAGAGACCTATGAGGATACGACAGAGAATTATACAGTGGCGACCATTGACGTCGCGCTTGCTGCACAAAATGCTGCGATTGCAGCAGAGTCGCTCGGACTGGGTATCGTATATATTGGGGGCATTCGCAATCAAATTGGCGAGGTCGCAGAACGGCTGGGTCTTCCTGAGCTGGTCTACCCGGTATTCGGCATGTGTCTTGGTGTTCCGGATCAGGAGCCGCTGCTTCGGCCGCGTCTGCCACTGCCTGCGGTGCTTCACAGGAACGGATACGACCGTGAAGAGACGACGGCACAGGTCAAGGAATACGACAAGACTCTATCGTCTTATATGCAAGAACGTTCATCCGGTAAACAGACCGCAACTTGGTCTGAAATGATGGCGAAGCGTCTGACTCAGCCGGCGCGATTGCAGCTGAAGCCGTTTCTTGAAAGCAAGGGCTTCATGAAGCGTTAAGTGAACGATCGAGCGATTCATAATAATGAACTATTCTTATAACGAGCAATTCATAAAAGAAGCAAAGACACCGTCCAAATAAAAACTGGACGGTGTCTTTTATAATGGGAATTTCTTTAGTGGCTAGAGATATTTCCTTAGTAAATATGAGTGCACCAATAGCTCAATAACCGCTTACTGTGCTATTTATGAAATCTCCCCCGGAACTGGCTGGGTGATTCATCCGTCCAGCGCTTGTATTGCCTGCTGAAATGAGCAATGTTCTTATAACCCAGCTTCATGGAAATCTCCTCGATGGATAGATCGGGGTCCATCAGCAGCAGCTTGGCTTTTTTTAGAATTAACATGGACATATACTGTCTCGGTGATAAGCCAAAAGCACGGGAGAACATTCGATTTACCGAAGATGTGCTATAGCCGACCTCCTGAGCAATGGACTCTACGGTCTCATGAGCGAGTGTCTCCCCATCCTCATTTTCAATATCTCCCACCATCTGTTCCAGCCTGGAGGCCACATAAGATGCAGTTGGGTTAATCTGCGAAGGCGTACTGTGTTCTTCCTGGGACAGCACATGACTGAGCGCTCCAAACAGCTCGAACAAGGCCGAGAGGATCATCATCCGTGATTGTACACGTACACCAGCTTCATCAAGGGTCAGCAGAATCAGTTTGTCCAGTGCAGGCCGGATCTGCTTGCTGAGTTCACTTCCCGCCTCAAAGAATGGCCTGCTTCTGGCACATAGCAGCTCTCTAAATGCGGGCTCATCCACATCAAAATGAATGCAGTAATAGGTCATCCCTTGAGGAGAAGCTGCGCAGCTCTCGTGCTCTTCACCGGGAATTAGCAGCATCAAGTCGCCAGGCTGCTGAAGGTAAGGCTGTCCATTTGCCCTCATCCGCTGAGATCCGGACAGGACGAGATTGACCTCGAAAAAGGGATGCGTATGAGCAGGGTAACTCCAATCGGAGTCTACGGTACGATAATGGGCGGCAAATACACGAAATGTAGAGTTCATATCAGGCAGCATAAATTCCGTGCGCTTGTGCTCGTCTTGATTAAGCTCTGTCCCAGGAAATTTCAACCGATGAATGGGCTGTTCATTTTTACGTTCGTTTCTATTGTTCACGATGGATTCACCTTCTTAACCCTTCTTATTGATCTGCTTTTTATTTGCTTGATTTGGATAAATTGTGACTTCTTCTGGATATGGGTAAACGCAATAAACCTTGCTATGATTATAGTATACTACTAAAAATATACGGGGTATATCATGCTGAATAAGTTGGGTAAATGATGGTCAAAGGAACAATAGCATGAACCGTAATGAGAAGGAGCATATTGATGGCTACGATTCAGAACCCGATCTTAACAGGATTTAACCCGGACCCAAGCATTTGCCGTGCCGGGGACGACTATTATATTGCAGTTTCGACGTTCGAGTGGTTCCCAGGTGTGGGAATCTATCATTCAAGAGATCTTAAGAATTGGAGACTTGTATCAAGACCCCTTAATCGCTTGAGTCAGCTGAATATGATGGGTAATCCCGACTCGGGCGGGATATGGGCGCCAGCTTTGTCCTATCATGATGACAAGTTCTGGCTCATTTATACGGATGTCAAAGTAACAGAGGGGCAATGGAAGGATTCCCACAACTATTTGGTAACCTGCGATACGATTGACGGGGAGTGGTCTGAGCCGATCCACTTGAACAGCTCCGGATTTGACCCGTCCTTGTTCCATGATGAGGATGGAAGGAAGTATCTGGTAAACATGGTGTGGGACCAGCGCGTCGGAAATCATCCGTTCTACGGCATTGCGCTTCAGGAATATGATCCTGAACAGCAGAAGCTTATCGGCACATCAGAGATCATTTTCAAGGGAACCGACATTAAGCTGACGGAAGCTCCGCATTTATACAAAATTGACGGCACTTACTTCCTGCTCACGGCAGAAGGCGGAACGAAGTATGATCACTGTTCAACGCTTGCCCGCTCGAAAGACCTGCGTGGTCCATATGAAGTACACCCGGAGAATCCGCTTATATCTTCCTTTGCTCATCCGCGGAATCCTTTGCAGAAGGCAGGACATTCCTCCATTGTGCATACCCATACGGATGAATGGTTCCTGATTCATCTAACCGGCAGACCACTCTCTAGAGAAGGACAGCCGCTGCTCGATCCAAGAGGATACTGTCCGCTCGGCCGCGAAACAGCGATACAGCGTTTGGAATGGAGAGATGGATGGCCTTATGTGGTCGGCGGTAACCATCCGTCGCTTCAAATTGAAGGGCCGAAGATGGAAGAAGTCGTTTGGGGTCCGGACTTCCCGGAGAAGGACGATTTTGTCAGCGAGGTGCTGAACCTGAATTTCCAGAGCCTGCGCATTCCGCTTGGAAGCGAGGTTATGTCACTCACAGATTGCCCGGGTCACTTGAGACTGTATGGCAAAGAGTCGTTCACGTCCAAGTTTACACAGGCATTTATCGCTAGACGCTGGCAGCACTTCCGGTTCACCGCAGAAACCAAGGTGGCATTTAACCCGACGACATTCCAGCAGTCTGCAGGCCTTAGCAATTACTACAACACACAGAACTGGACTTCCTGCCAGATCACTTGGCATGAAGAGAAGGGAAGAATACTGGAGCTGGTCGCTTGCGACAACTTCTCATTCTCCCAGCCTTTGCTGGGTAATGAAATTGTCATTCCAGATGAGGCAGAATACGTATACCTGCGTGTTGATGTGAAGTACGACATTTACGAGTATTCCTACTCTTGGGATGGACAGGACTGGACGACAATTCCGGTGCAATTCCAATCTCATAAGCTGTCCGATGATTATATCCAAGGGGGCGGCTTCTTCACGGGAGCATTTGTCGGTATGCGCAGTCAGGATACATCCGGACATAGCCTGCCGGCGGATTTTGATTACTTTATCTACAAGAGCAACGAAGCTTAATTCAAGATTCGAGCCATAGAAAAGCTCCGAACACCTCGCACGGGATGGACTCCCGTGCTGAAGGGTTCGGAGCTTTTTTCAATACAAGAGCACATTAGGCGACGGGTTAACTACGGAGAGCGTAGAATGATAATGGCTTATACAAGCTGTTACCCCTTAACTGCTCCTGCCGCCATCCCCTCAACGATTCGGTCGCTAAGGAACATGTAGGCAACGAGGATGGGCAGAATGCTGATCATCAGTGTTGCGCCGATGGCTCCCCAATCTGTCGTGTATTGTCCAATAAAGTTCTGGACTCCCACAGTAAGCGTTTTGTAATGATCTGAACTAATGAACGTATTTACGAATATGAACTCATTCCAGTTATAGATCATGTTAATAATGCCTGTCGTTGCAATGACCGAGCTTGTCATTGGCAGCACGATGCGGAAGAACATGCGGTTCACGCTGCAGCCGTCAATGATGGCCGCTTCTTCTACTTCCTTGGGAAGTGCATAGTAGAAGCCTAACAGAATCATGATGGTAATTGGCATATTGAATGCGACGTAGGAGAGAACCAGTGACAGCGGATGATCGGTTAAACCGACCTTGTTGAACATGCTGAACAACGGAATCAGCGTAGAGTGAACGGGAATCATCATGGCAACCATGAATAGGCCGAGCACGAGAGAGCTGCCTTTCCATTTCATCCGTGTAATGGCGAAGGTCACCAGGCTTCCAAGCACGACCGTGATGACTGTTGCCGCAACCGTTATCCATACACTGTTGAAGAAATAAACGTCGATATTGCCTGAATTCCATACCTTTGCGTAGTTTTCCCACTTCGGATTCGCCGGAAGGGATAGGGGAGGCAGGTTGAATACCTCCTGGTTATTTTTAAGCGAGAAGAGCAGCAGCCATAGCAGCGGAAACAGCTGAAATGCGGCCACGCCGATGAGAATAATGTACAGCAGCGCATAGCCGATTTTTCTCAGCATACTGGACCCGGACTTCGCGGCTCCGCCAATCTGAGCAGAAGTGTGCATCATGAAGGTTACCTCCTTATGAGTATTGAATCGTATCTTTCGTCGCTGTCAGTTTGCGAATGATCCAGGTTACGACAAGACAAATAATAAGCAGGAAGAAGCCGATGGCGCTGCCGTAGCCGAAGTCATAGGATTTGAACGCCTCACTGTACATATAGGAGGCCATAACTTCACTTGAACCATTGGGTCCGCCGCCTGTCATAACATAGATCAAATCGAAATATTTAAGTGAACCGACAAGAGAGAGCACGATGGTAACCTTGATGACTTCCATAATGAGTGGAAGCTTAATTCTCAGCGCAATCTGGATTCCTGTAGCACCGTCAATCTTGGCTGCTTCTTCAAGTGACGTGGGAATATTCTTCAGTGCAGAGTAGTAGATCAAAATATAGAAACCAGCATACTGCCACAGAATCGGGATGAAGAGCGCAATCAGTACAAGTGAAGGCTCTGCCAGCCATGCAGGAGGGTTATCAATGCCTATAGAGGTCAAGAAGCTGTTAATGACCCCGTTTGTTGGATGGTACATCCGAAGCCATAGCTGCGCGATTGCAACAGAGGACAGGAGCATCGGAACAAGATAAATTTTGCGGAACAGATTGGCTCCTTTGATGCGTCCTGCCACGACCATTGCTACTGCCAAATAGATAAGGAGGCTCAGGCCGGAGAATATCGCAAGCAGCAGGGAGTGCCAGGCGCTGTCCCAAAAAGTTTTATCCTGAAGGAGATTCGCATAATTATCGAATCCAATAAATTTCATGGCACCGATGCCGTTCCATTCATGCAGGCCGTAATAGCCGGTCAAGATGATCGGAATATATACAAGAGTCAAGATCAGCAGCAGGGCTGGAAGCACGTATAGTGCAATGATTTTCTTGTTAGACATCACTTTGTCCATAAGAATCAAACTCCTTTCCGTTATATAACGAGCTGACCCGGTACAGGACCGGGCCAGTTCACCTGTTATGTGATTATTCTGAGCTGTGTTTTGTTAGTTTCCGGAAATGGCTTTGTCATGCTCTTCCGCGAAGGCTTCAGGAGTCACCGCTTTGCCGAACAATGCCTGGATTTGATTTAGATGAGTCTCCGCAGCTGATGCCTGCATCTGCACATCGGCATACAAGGTGATGCTGGTTGCTTTGTTCATTTCATTGAACAGGTCGATGTACAGCTGAGGAAGCTCAAGTGATGCTGTATCTACCTTGGTTGCAGGAATAACGCCTGCGCCGGTTACCGATTGCTCTCCCCACTGGGATACAAAGTATTCAACGAACTTCTTCGCTTCATCCTTAACCCCGGAGTTCTCCGATACGAAGAGTCCAACCCCAGGACCTCCAACCCAGCTGTCGACATTTCCCTTACCGCCTTCGGCTTCAGGGAATTTGAAGAATCCAACGCTGTCGCGGAATTCCTGTGGTATTTCTTCATTGGTCGTAAAGTTAGGAAGCTCCCATGTGCTCATGATGTACATGGCTGCATTGCCGTTCAGGAACTCCGATTTGGCTTCTTCATTGGACAAGCCGTTAAAGCCTTTGATAAATGCATTGCTGTCTACAAGGGATTGTACTTCTGCCGCCGCTTTCGTCAGGCCTTCATCCGTGAAGGAGCCTTCTCCATTAATGGCGCTAGCGAGTGCCTCTTGTCCGCCAAAGCGTTCAGCGAGGAACATATAAATCAGTGACCCCGTCCATCGGTCCTTATTGCCCAGTGCGATCGGAGCTACACCGTTTTCTGTAAGGGTCGAGATTATAGCTTTTAGTTCTTCATAGGTCTGCGGAGTCTCGAGTCCATACTGTTCAAAGATCGCTTTATTATAGAAGACAGGTGTAATATTAAATTCCAGTGGAAGTCCGTACGTCTTGCCGTCAATGTTGAAGGCTTCGGTTGTTCCTTCGACGAACTTGCCGCTCAGCTCGCCGCCCAGCAGGTCATCAATAGGGGTGAACAATCCGCCTTCGACATAAGGAGTCATGAAGCCTGCTGCCCAAGTAATGCCGACATCGGGCAATTCATTGGAAGCAGAGAGGACCTTAAGCTTATTCTTGTATTGTTCGTTATCCAGAACCTCTGTCTTGATGGTGATATCAGGGTTCTCTGTTTGGTAATCTTCTATGATTTGATTAACGATCTTGTTCTGTCCGGCTGACACGCCTTCAGGCCACAGATGCATGAAATTGATCGTTGTTTTATCGCCGCCATCTGCTCCTTCGTCACTGCCTGATCCGCTGTTCCCACAGCCTGCAAGCGCAATGGCACAGCAGAGAGTCATGGTCATTAACGTCCACTTCTTTTTTGTTTTAAACACGTTTACATCCCCTTTGCTTTATGATCTAAGTCGGTTTTTTGAAACCGCTTTATTTGTCTCTATATTGAATTGTAGCAAAGCTTTTGTAAGCGCATAACGTAACAGGTTTTAGGTTAAATACCACTTTTATTGGATCTTTTCCTCTGAACCCTCCAGCATGTGCTGTCTATATCTCCCGGGGCTCACATTCTCGGCGGTTCGAAA
Organism: Paenibacillus provencensis; assembly: GCF_042678545.1. Lineage (NCBI taxonomy): Bacteria > Bacillati > Bacillota > Bacilli > Caryophanales > Paenibacillaceae > Paenibacillus > Paenibacillus provencensis. The sequence continues at coordinate 96,522 of NZ_JBHTKX010000003.1, forward strand.
CACTTTTACAAAATATTTGGGGGTCTGGTATCCGACCATCTCCGATATTTCATTGATAGAGAGCCTGGTATTCAGCAGCAGCTCCTTGGCCCGTTGAAGCCTCTTGCGTGTCAGATAATCACTAAATGTAAGACCGGTCTGCTCCTTGAATAAGGCGCTTAGGTAGCTTGTGTTCATGTGTAGCACCTCAGATAGATCGCGCAGGGAGACAGGCTCATGCAAATGCTGCTCCAGATAATCGATCGCTTCCTGGACAGGGAGGCTATACTTGCGTTCTTCCTGCGAGGTAGCCATCAGTATCGGATCGACGAGCTTCTTCATCTTCTCAATCTGGTTCTGATCCTCATAACGCTGAAGAGCAAGCCCCACAGCAGAGACCAGCTTCTTCTTGTCGATGGGTTTGAGCAAATAGTCCACCACACCATATTTCAGCGCTCGCTGTGCATAGTCAAATTCAGCATGGCCTGAGATGACAATGACAATCGGAGAGAAGGGGGCGTTATGAATCTGCTCAATCAGATCAAGTCCGCTGATCTCGGGCATGCGAATATCAGTAATGACAAGATGCGCATTATTTATCTTAAGCCACTCAAGGGCTTCCACCGCACTGGCTGAGGTCTCAATCACATGCTGTCCGGATGACCAGGATTCCAGTGTTTTGCGAATCCCTTCTCTCGTTCTGGGCTCGTCATCCACGATAAGTATCTTTTTCATGATAAAAAGTACCTCCTGGTTCATTGGGTATCGTCATCGTAACAAGGGTACCTTTGCCTAAATCGCTGGCAATGTGAAGTCCGCTTCCTTCCCGGTTGTAGCTGAGCTTTAGTCTCCTGTAGATATTGGCAATACCGATGCCCGTTCCCTTAGAGGAAGGGGAATGGCCCTCCTCCATAGCCGTGTAGAGGGAGCGAATCTTCGCCTCACTCATGCCGGGTCCGCTGTCCTTGATGATGACATCGATATAACCCGAATGGCTGGAGGAAGTAACGAGCACTTCAATGCTTCCGGCACCGACTTGCTGTTCTAGCCCATGAAGAACGGCATTCTCCACGAGCGGCTGGATCAGCAGCTTGGGGATCGGCACCGACCTCATAGACGCATCACAAGCGATCTTCCAGGAGAGTCTGTCTCCCATGCGGATGTCCATAATCGTTAGATAGCGTTCTACATGGCTGAGCTCATCATCAATAGTTACCCACTCGTCATCATCGCCCCGGCTAATGACATATCGGAACAGACCGGACATCGCAATGACGACCTCACCAAGCTCTTCTTCTCCTTTTTCATCGAGAGCCCAGTACAGTGCCTCCAGCGTGTTAAACAAGAAGTGTGGATTAATTTGGGATTGCAGCGCTTTAAGCTCCGTGCGGCTCTGTAGAATCTCCTTCTGATATACGACCTCAACCAGCTCATTCATTCGATCCACCATTTGATTGTATGTGTTGCTGAGCTCTTGTATTTCAAGCGTAGCGGAAGTGACCTTGCTTGGTTTGAGCGTGCCGAATTTAGAGGTCCTCATCACCTTGATCATATTCAGAATAGGCTGCGTAATCATCGTCGACAGGAAGAAGGAGAGGATGACGAATAGCAGGGCCCCGCCGATAACGGAAATAATCATAACGGTGAGTAATAGGCTGATCCCCTCTGCCTGGTAATCGGCTGGAGACAATATGACCAAATTCCAGCCTGTCTTCTCGGATTGCCGTTCAACTGTGATGTACGGCTCGCCATCCAGCTCTACAGAGGACTGAAGCTCCCGTAGATGGATATCAGGACTTACACCAGGCATCGCTGCAAGGGAGATCGGCTTCCCCTCATCATCAAACAAATTCAAGAATTCGAGCGATGAACGGTTCCCGGAGTCGTTGTCTGTAAGCTGGAAAAAGTTCTTATCAATGCGAACAACGACATATCCTGCCGCCTGGTAGGACTGATTGATAATTCGAATATTACGAATCGCAACGACGCTTGCCGGATCCCTGGGATCTATGCCAAACCACACCAGCTGTCCTTCAGCCTCATCCGTCCTCGTAATCCAGCCTGCAGGCACACGATCATCAAGCTCCGCATCATCCAGAGGAAGCATTCTGCGATAATCGGCTGTGTATATTTCGATAGAACGAATCGATGTGGCATAAGCTTCAAGCTTGCGTACTTCCTCCTGCAGCTGTTGCCGCTGTGAGAAGCTGATGTGCTGTCCTGCTGCCTCTAGTGCCAGATCATGCTGAACTGTCGCATCGGTAGCGACCTGGGATGTCCAGTTCTCAATCTGATTCAGAAGGACATCCAGCTTGCCGGATGCCTGGACGGCGGTCTGCTGAATATGGCTCTCTGCGTTACTGCGCAGCAGTACAGATATTTGGTTATATACAATGAGTGCGATGGAGCCGAGAACGAGCAGCATAACGAGCAAAGAGCCAATAAATATTTGGTTGCGAAGTGTATTAAAGTAACGGGAACCAAACATATTATCCACGTTTCCTTTCATCCGTTGAAAGTGCTTACATTATTGAAGACAACAAATGGAATAGGGTCAGAATACGGTGACTGGAGCGCATTCTATACAGGGTTCCTTCCTTCGGCTGCCTCTGTGCCATTATCCTAGATGCTCTCAAATTTTAATTCTTTCCTGCGTATACGACAATAGTTCAAATAATGGCTGCATGAAAAGGGGAATTACGAGAACGAAATGGATAAAGAAACATATGAGATCATTGCGGCATTAAAGCTGAAAAAGCCCCTGAATCATCAGGGGCATCACTTGCGAAGCTGATATGTAAGATGCAAGGCTTATCTATACCTTGAAGTCAAATATCATAGAAGCATTTGGTATTGTTATAAAATAGCTCAAATGCTGCTTCCGGCTTGATTCCTGTAACATCACACCAGGCTCGGATCACGTCCTTCACCATTCGGGGATGCGTCTTATGCGCGGCAAAAGGGCCCTCAAAAGGCCACGGGCCATCGGTCTCCGCCATAATCTGATCGTGAGGATAGATACTGGCAAGATCCTGTATTTCTTTTTCATATACGATGTCGGGCGTAAAAGAAATATAGTATCCGTTTTTCGCCATGCGCAGGACCGTATGTTCTGCACCCTTGAACCAGTGGAAATGCGCTTTCTCATAGCGATGCTGCTCCAAGAGCTCGACCGCAATGTCTGCATCCTCATAAACTGCATGCAGAATGATGGGCTTATCGTGTTTCTTGGCAAATGCGATGAATTTGTCCAGCATATCGATGTAGGGCTTCATCTCCAGAGCTTTGCCTTCGACAGCTGTTTCCAATCTTGTGTAATAGGGCAGGCCAACTTCGCCTACGGCAATCATGCTGTCCAGATGCTCCTCCATCCACTCAAACAGCTCTGTCAGCTCCGGCTCAGAGGGGATAGCTTGCTCCGGATGATATCCATAAGCAGGATATATCAGCGAAGGAGAGGCAGCCGCCAATTTCTCCGTTCTCTGGCAGGAGGCAAGATGGGTAGATACAGCGATTACAGCCTCCACTTGATGCTGTGCAAACGACAGACGCAAGGGCTGCTTCTCGTCTTCATACTGGTCCAGGTGAATATGCGAGTCAATGACAGGCGCTAAATCCTCTTCAGACTGCTGCATTACGCTTATCACCTCCTAGCTTGGTTTACTTCATGTTCGGGTAAGGGCTGGAACTAACCGGCTGCTTGCGTCTTTCCTCCCGCATCCATTCGGATATTTCACGCTTCAAGCGAAGAAAATGAGGGTCCTCGGTCAACACTTCCTGTCTTGGACGAGCAAATGGGACCTTCACCTCATGGAGTACGGTCGCCGGTCGATTTGAAAATACATAGATCCGATCCGACAGCAGGAGTGCCTCTTCAATGTTATGCGTAATGAATAGCACCGATCGCTTCGATTGCTCCCAAATACCGAGCAGCCACTCCTGCATCTCGCTTCTCGTCAGTGCATCCAGCGCACTGAACGGCTCGTCGAGCAGCATAAGCTCCTGTGGACTCAAGAGTGCGCGCAAAAAGGCAGCCCGCTGCTGCATTCCGCCTGACAGCTTGTGTGGATACATATCTTCAAAGCCGCTCAGACCAGCCTTAGCCATCCATTGCTGAGTGGTTAGCTCGTAATCCGCTCCTTGCCTGCTGCGGAATCGAGCAGGCGCAACCTCGCTGCCGAGCTTGATGTTATCGGCTATTGTCCGCCATGGGAGCAGGGCTGGCTGCTGTGGCATATAGCTGATATTGCCACGGGTTCCTGTTACCACTTCTCCGTCCAGGCGGATTGTTCCTGCATGAGGCTGAAGAAGTCCGCCAATGATTTGAAATAAAGAGCTCTTTCCGCTGCCTGAGGGTCCGATGATGGAGACGAATTCACCTTGGCCGACCGTGAGTGATATGTGATCAAGGACATGAAGCTGCTGCTTTTTCTGACGAAATGATAAACGGATGTCAGACACTTCTAGTAAAGGATCCATAAGATTATCCTCCTCTCGTTACTGGATTCGATTCGATGGCTGCTGCCGTCTCATGAATTGGATTTTCTATGATCATCTGTCTTATAGCGGACGAGCGCTCTCTCCAGCATAGCGATGACGGCGAAGAGGAGCAGGCTCAAGAGGACGATGATGGCCATGGCGACGAATACCCGGTCTGTCCGATAGGCCGATTTTTGCAGCATCATATAATAGCCGATGCCTTTATCTGTGCCGATCCATTCGGCGATGACTGCGCCCATGACGCTGTAGGTTGCTGCGATTTTTAGACCAGAGAAAATGGACGGGAGCGCGTGAGGCACCTCCAGCTTGCGGAAGATTTGCCCTTTGCTGGCTCCGGCCATTCTCATGTAGCTCAGCATTGCGCGATCCGTTTGCATCAGTCCGTCCATGGCAGATACCGCGATCGGAAAGAAGCAGACGAGCGTAATAACGATGATCTTGGGCAGCAGGCCGAATCCGAACCAGATCATCAGAAGCGGCGCGAGCGCAATCGTCGGAATATTCTGGCTCAGGATGAGCAATGGATATAGGGCTGTTTTCATAAATGGAACCAGATGCAGCAGCATGGCCGTTAGAAGTCCGATCGCAGCGCCAATGCCGAAGCCGAGCAGGGTGAGCTGTACGGTCGCCCAAGTATGCTCCGTAAGACTTGCCGCCTGTGCAGCTGCTTCGCGGGTAATATCAACAGGACTTGGCAGAATCCACTTCTCAATGTGAAAAAGCGGCACGGCTATTTGCCATACCGCCAAAAAGAGGATGACCGCCGCGACAGGCGGCAGCACACTTCTTACAACACGTTTCATGATGGATACTTCTCCGTTAATCCTTCCATGCTGATTCCGCTTGGATAATGGGCAATCTTGATTTGTGAAATAATGCTCGGGCTGCCAGCCTCAATGAGTACCTCATGAACTCTTTGCACAATTTCGAGCAGTTCGGGAAGCTCGCCCTCCAGGGTCGTTTCGAGTGGATGAACCTGATATTTCACGCCGGATTGCTGTATCACTTCAATGGCACGGTCCACATAAGGAATCGAATCTTCTCCATTCGGTGTTTTTGGAATAACTTGAATGCTTAGTAATGTTTGAGCCATTTGGTTCACCAACGCTTTCCTTTAATAATTATTGATGTGGCAGAAATTCATTCGTAAAAGCCTTCTCGACATCCAGTGGCTGGTCTAGCAGCTCGTGCTCTACCATCCAGTCGGAGTAGTTTTGCCATACCTCTGCTTTTTGTTCGCCCCAGTGCGCAGCATCATCCTGATATTTCGGGCTGAGCCACTTCTGGCTCTCAAGCACAAGCTCTTTATCGAGGTCAGGTACGGCCTCGCTCAATATCCCTGCGGCTTCTTCCGGATGATCAATCGTATATTCATAGCCTTTGGTCGTTGCGCGCATGAAGGCTTTGACAAGCTCAGGATCCTCATCAATGGTTGCCTCATTCGTGATAAGTACAGGAGTGTAGTAATCAAGCTTCTCGGAATAGTCCTTAACGTAGAACATATCAATCGGCTCACCGCGGAGCTCGGCTTCAATACCCGTCCAGGCGTAGAATATCCATGCAAAATCAATGTCTCGCTTCGTTGCGGTAAAGAAGTCGGCATCGCCGATGTTCACATTATTCACTTTGCTTACATCCGCGCCTTCCATACCCATAATTGTATCCAGAACTGCCGAGTCGATGGGGTTGCCCCATCCTCCATAGGTTTTGCCTTCAAAGTCCTTCGGAGACTCGATGTTCCGGTCAGCAGGCGCTGCAAAGCCGGAGGTATTATGCTGAATGACGGCAGCAATGGATACGATCGGGACACCTTGTGTCCGAGCTTGGGTAACCCCTTCTTGGTAGCTTACGCCAAAAGGAACCTCACCAGAAGCGACCATTGTATCTGCACCGGCTTGGCCGGGCTGAATAATCTCTACATTCAGGCCCTCCTCCTCGTAGAAGCCTTGGCTGACTGCTGCGTATAAGCCCGTATGATTCGTATTTGGCGTCCAGTCCAGTACGACCTTGATGTCGCGGAGGCTTTCACTCGCTGCCGGTTCCTCCGAGCCTGCGCCAGAATCTTCATTCGCTGTGCCGCTGCTGCCGCAAGCAGTGACGATCGTCATGAGTGTAATGAGAAGCAGGATTCCTAACTTTTTGTACATGTTTCTCTCTCCTTTTAAATTACCCCTATTATTGACGAAATTTCCATTTCAACTTCTATAAGTTCAAGAGAGGCTTCCTTGAAAGCCATCCTGAAACGGGAGATCGTTAGAGTGGGAGTGCATTCTTGCGATCATAATAAAAAAAGCGTCCCAGATAAGGGACGCATGCAGACGTAAGGGCTAAGGGCTGTCTAAATATAGAACAGCACACTCGAAGTTCTCTCCATTCCTACGCTGGCATTACCCAGATCAGGTTTAAAGGGTACGTATCTAACACGCTTTCACGGATACTATCTCAGCCGGCTAACCCAGCACCCCTTGAGGTTAAATATGAAGTTTAGGACATTTCAGAAGCTAATTATAGCCCTCCTTGGCAGGAAAGTACAGCATATTCAGGAATAAAATCATTGTAATGTGGAAATGTCTAAACTATAATACCTTTAATTGAAAACGTGAAAAATGCCAATGAAGAGCATCCAACTCGGAGGTATTCTCGTCAAGGGAAAGTTTATACTGACCCCTAAGTTAATCGGAACCGCCCGTTATTGCGGAACCAAAGAGATTGAAGTGAGACTTAATGCTGACCGCATGAAGGCTGCTTCAATAAATTGGGTGGCACCGCGAGCATAGAGCGCTCCTCGTCCCAACGGATGAGGGCGCTCTATGCTTTTTTAGTATAACGAATTTAACTTAGGGGTGACGTGAATGCTGGATATGAAATGGATTAGGGAGCATGCAGAGCAGGTTCAGGAAGCAGCTAATTGGAAGAGAATAGACATATCCATAAATGAGCTGCTAATGTGTGATGATGCGCGTAGGGAGCTGATTACCGAAGTGGAGAAGCTCCGGCAACAGCGAAATGTCGAGTCGGAGAGAATAGGACAGCTGATAAGAGAGGCCAAACAGGAGGAGGCAGCGGCTGCCCGTGAAGCTGTGCGGCAGGTAAACGGACAACTAGAGGAAGCAGAAGCAAGGCTCGCCGAGGTGACGGAACGTTATAACAAGCTGCGGCTGCTTGTCCCGAATGTTGTATCCCCTGACACACCCCGAGGGCAGAGCGATAAGGATAATGTCATTGTAAGGAAGGTTGGAGAGGTCAGTTCGCCTCCATTCCCAGTCAAGGACCATATGGAACTCGGAGAGCTTCATGATCTCATTGACGCTCCACGCGGAGTCAAAGTTGGCGGCTCGCGCAGCTACTATCTGAAGGGCGACGGAGTTCTGCTGCACCGCGCCGTTCAGCAGCTTGCACTGGATATTGTGATGAAGCACGGCTTCGTACCGATGGAGGTGCCGATTATGGTCAGGGAAGAGGCGCTGGAGAACACCGGATTTTTCCCGAGCGGTCGTGACCAGACTTATGAGCTTGCAGGAGATGATAAGTTTCTGATCGGTACTTCAGAGGTTCCGCTCATCTCGTATTATGCTGGGGAAGTGATTGATGTGGCAGCACCGGTTCGTCTGGCGGCCGTATCGACAAGCTTCCGGAGCGAAGTCGGCTCTGCGGGACGTGACGTGCGCGGGCTCTACCGGGTGCATCAGTTTGCCAAAGTAGAGATGGTCGTCCTGACAGAGGCTGATCCGGAGGTGTCAGAAGAGATGCTCCAGGAAATTACGGGCTACGCTGAAGAGCTGCTACAGGCGCTAGAGCTTCCATACCAGGTGGTTGCAGTATGCACAGGTGATATGTCTCAAAAAACATATAAACAGTATGATATTGAGACTTGGATGCCTAGCCGGGGCAGCTATGGGGAGACGCATTCGTCGTCGAACCTGCATGATTTTCAGGCGCGCCGCTCCAATATCCGCTATAGGGGTACCGATGGTCAATTGAGGTATTGTCATACATTGAACAACACGGCCGTGGCCTCACCAAGAATCCTGATTCCTCTCCTTGAGAATCATCAGCAGGAGGATGGAATCGTTTATATACCGAAGGCGCTCCGCCCTTACATGGGAAATAGAGAGAGGCTGGTTCCTGTCCGGCAGAATGAGAATTAAAGAACCTGTTCGTTCTATCAGGCCAGCACTCAGATTCCTAGTGAATGACAAGCCCGGCAGGTATGGGGCGGTTTATGTTAAATATCCACGGGTTCAACTTTCAGGAGCAGGGTACACTAATAATAGAGTGTATTTTTGAAAGGAGACCTGAAGTGCTATGAATAAAACAGATCTTGAACAACATATTATACAAGCGATTGAGGACAATCCGTATTGCTCGCTGGCAACGGTGGAAGGCGGTAAGCCTAAGGTAAGATATATGGCTGTCTATAATGACGGTCTCAACATCTATATGGCGACCAACCGCTGCACCCACAAAGTGGAGGAGCTTGAGGATAATCCGAATGTCAGCCTGCTGCTCGGATACGAATCAGGCGGAACGAAGGACCTTCTGGAGATCGAGGGAACAGCAGAAGTGAGCCGTAATGGTGAACTCCGCAAGCAGCTGTGGAATGACCGTCTGGAGAAATGGTTTACAGGGCCCGATGATCCCAATTATGTCATCCTAGATATCACGCCTAAACGAATTGAGTATACAGGCAAGGGTCAGGAACTGCAGGTATGGGAAGCGTAATTTGTAGATCATAAGGATGATCAGATCAAGCAGTAGACGTCTAAGCTTAATGATGGAAGAGCAAGAGAGGCTTACCGAAGCTTCTCTTGCTCTTTTTTGTGTTTGATTGACGATGAAGGCCAGATGATTGCACAGACACATAATTCGAATAATCGACATCTAGATGTCAAATAACTTAACTTAATGGTTGTAAGGTAAAGTCATTTTTGTGTTTTTTCATAAAAATATGTTATAACGTTGTGCATTAATCAAAAACTTCTCTCTTTAACACTTCTAAATATTGATATAAAATAGCATTTAGAAATATATTTCTCCAAGGGAGGTCTTGGTGTCAGGCTAGATGACAGCGTAGATTCTACATACAAGGAACTGTGGCAAGGGAATGAAGGACCTAATACAGGAGGGGTACATTTGAAGAAGAGGAATACAATTTTGGCAGGAATGACAACGGCAGCACTGTTGTTTCAGCTCTTTGCAATTCCAGGACAGCCCGTGTCCGCAGAGGAAGCAGCCAAGGTTAAACTACGCATTCTCGAAACGACAGATATTCATGCCAATTTGGTAGACTACGACTACTATACGGATAAAGCGATTGAGACCTATGGTCTGGCACGAACAGCAACGCTGATCAAACAAGCACGCAGTGAGGCGAAGAACAGCATGCTGTTCGACAATGGCGATCTCATTCAGGGCAATCCGCTTGGGGATTATGTAGCCAAGGTTAAGCCGCTTAAGGGTGACGAAGTGCATCCGGTATATAAAGCAATGAATCTGCTTGATTATGATGCGGCAACGCCCGGGAATCATGAGTTCAACTATGGACTGGAGTTCTTTGACCAGGTATTAAAAGGGGCAGAATTCCCTTATGTGAATGCAAACATCTACAAGGATGACGGCGATGATGATGAGAGCAATGATGTGAACCATTATAAACCGTATGAGATTATCGAGAAGAAGGTAACGGACGAGTCGGGTAAGGAGCATACGCTTAAGGTCGGCGTTATCGGTCTCGTTACTCCTCAAATTATGCAATGGGACAGCGCATACTTGACAGGTAAAGTAATAACGAAGGATATCGTCAAAACAGCTGAGAAGTTCGTGCCCGAAATCGAAGCTGCAGGGGCGGATTTGATCGTAGCACTGGCGCACTCGGGTTATGATGAGAATCCACCAGCAGAAATGGCGGAGAACGCGGTTCTGCCACTTAGCCAGGTTGAAGGTATTGACGCAATCCTGTTCGGACATGCCCATAAGATTTTCCCTGGATCTGCTTTTGAAGGAATGAAGGGTGTTGACCTCGCGAAAGGAACCATTAATGGTGTTGCGGCTGTTGAGCCGGGAGCATGGGGAGATAATCTCGGAGTCATTGATCTGGAGCTTGCGCAGGTGGATGGAGAATGGGAGGTTGTCGACTCCACAGCAGTATCCCGCCCGATCTACGATTCAGCAAATGCCAAATCGATTGCAGCATTGGATGAAGAAATAGCGGCAGCGGTACAAGCGGAACATGAAGCAACCGTGGAATACGTGCGTGGTCCTGTAGGAGAAACTACAGCGCCAATTACGAGTTATTTTGCGCTTGTACAGGATGATCCATCCATTCAGATCGTGACCAATGCACAGAAATGGTATGTAGAGAACAAGTTGAAGGGCACAGAGTATGAAGGAATTCCAGTTCTGTCCGCGGGTGCTCCATTCAAGGCGGGCGGACGCATGGGTCCGGACTATTATACAGATATCCCGGCAGGTACAATCGCCATTAAAAACGTAGCAGATCTATATGTATATCCTAATACAGTTCATGCGGTTGAACTGACAGGAGCAGAAGTGAAGGAATGGCTGGAATGGTCCGCAGGACAATTCAATACCATTGATCCATCCAAGAGTGGAGAGCAGGAGCTCGTGAATGTTGACTTCCCGACGTACAATTATGATGTTATTGATGGTGTAACCTATGAGATTGATGTGACGGAGCCAGCGAAATATGACGGTAAAGGGAACGTCGTAAGTGCATCTTCCAACCGCATCAAGAACTTGAAGTATGATGGTAAGGCGATTGAGCCTGAGCAAAAATTTATTGTAGCTACCAATAACTATCGTGCAGGCTCCAATAAATTGGCGAATCCGGACGGCAAGCGCATCATTATGGCTGCTCCAGATGAGAGCCGTCAGGCCATTATTGATTATATCGCGCAAAATAAGACAATCAACCCAGCTGCGGATGGAAACTGGTCATTTGCCAAGATTTCCGGTACTCCGGAGATTATCTTCAATACCTCCCCTGCAGCCAGCAGTATTGTTACTGCCGATGCGGAGCTTAGCGGCGCGATGACCTATCTGGGTGAGAATGAGGATGGTTTTGGCAAGTATTCCTTAGACTTGTCCGGCGGCGCGGATACGGCAGCTCCAGAAGTCGAAGAACCGGAAGCAGAAGAGACGCCGACGGAACCAAAGCCGACAACTCCAGCAACGAAGCCGGACCCTAAGCCTGTCAAACCGGAGGCTGGCAAGGATCAGGTGTATGTCATCAAGAGAGGGGACAACCTGTACCGAATTGGCCTGAAGTACGGGGTTGATTGGAATGCGATTGCCAAGGCAAACAAAATAAGCAATGTACACAAGCTGCAAATAGGACAAAAAATCATCATCCCTGCATCCTAAGATGTAAGAACGAACAAAAGATCCGTACCCGCAAGGAGCCAAGAGGTGGCCAGCGGGTACGGATCTTTTGCCGTTTGCGGGGAAGATTTTTTAACGAGGAGAAGCAGGAGTTGAACGCTGCTCTGTTGATCGCTGTTCAGATGTGTCGATAGAGATGATCAGACAATGAACTAGACGATGGTGGTTACGTAGATGCCGAGCGGTGTGCTTGCACTGCCTGCAGTCATGTATTTGAAGCTATAGGAGCTCTCACCCGGTGGAACCGTAATATCCGCGATCGGGCTGAGCTGGGTGTTGTTGCGCAGAAGCGGAATTCCGTAGGTCTTGCCATCAATCAGGGCAGCTCCGGCAAAGGCTCCGCCTCTAGGATTGACGCGTATGCGCACGGCTGCTTCACTGTCGGTCTCATTCAGAATCGGAATCGTCACCTGATAGACTGCACCGAATTGTCCGCGGTTTGTCAGTGAGTTCGGCAGCGTACTGTTCTCGGCCGTAAATAGCAGGTCAACTGGCGGCTCCCCAGTGAGCTTGGTTCCTGCACATGTGCGGAAGTTTGCACTTTGTCCAACTCGGTATACAGGGGTAATGGCATCTGTTTCGGAGAAGGTCCAGCTGCCGCGAGGATGTGCTTGAGGTGCTGGGCGAGGCGGTACAGGCTCTGTCGTAATTTCACGCAGATCCTTGTCCAGCAGCTTCGATGCGACAGTACGAATTTCATAATCCTGACTTCCCTTTCCATCTGCATGCTCCACTGTAAACTCATAGATAAATCCTGCGAGTACATCCTCCTCTACAATAAATTCCTCGATAAGCGCCACACCAGTCCCGAATTTGTAATGATCAACAGGCTTGATCCGGTCAAGTGTTCCGCCAAGACAGGATTTGGCGATGCATTGACCGACATCAATAATCCAACTGACCGTAGACGGGCCGAGGATCAAATCTCTTTCGATATGACGTACTTCAATACGGTCCTTGTCTTTATTCTCAATCGTAACACCTAGCTTAACCGGAGCACCCGTGCGATTGTAATGCCAGCCAAAAATACGATGCTTCACGGAACGCTTCGATGTTTTGACGACGTCATGCCAGAGTGTTCCGTACTCGACCGGGAAGCTCTCAGCAGTCAGAGTCTCCGGGTTGTCGCTCACCATCAAGCGGCGTTCGTCTCCTCTTGAAGCAGAGGCCATATCGATATTGATGTTCCCCGGTACAGTTAAAGTTTCTACAGGCAGATTTGTTTGTTTGCAGCTCATTCAAGTTCATCCTCCTTGAATCGTTATTTTTTGTTGTTCACTTGAATCAATTTCATATTACCTTTAGCTGCTTAAATCAAGGGTATATATAGATCAAAACGATTTAATTTGTCTATATATAGTTTCGAAATCACCTTTTTAATGAGTTATGAAATTGATTCACTTATAAAGGAGTTTTAACCGTTCTTTTTACAACCTATTATCCAAAAAAAAATTTTAAAACATTTTTTCTACACCGAGGATTATGCGAAAAATCAAGAAAGAACAACCAAGCAGCTGTATGTTCTGGCGGTAGGAGATTAGAACTCTTTTTTTGGGACTTGGAAGAAAGAGGGGGATAGATTATAATGTGCATAAAAATAGGAACACACGTTCTTATTTTAATAAATATGAAAGGTGGAATGGGTATGGATCAGACAGTTCAGTATTATCAACAGGAGCTTAAACGTATCGCATGGCGTCTCGGGTATCGGGCCCGTTCGGAACGCCGCAGGGAGATTCCGATCATGCATGAGCATGTGCATTTGTCTGCAAGCTCTCTAGAGCAGGAGGTAGATTCTAAACTGTACGTTGAATATTTGCTGGGGCTGATTCCCTCAGAGACAGGAAAGCGAGTGGTTCGGCTCTTCTATATAGAAGGGCATAGTGAAGCAGAAATATCTAAACGAATGAATATAAGCCAGCAGGCGGTGAACAAATGGAAAAGAAAATCGATCCAGAGCATATCCCAGAGAATGAGTTCCTAAGGCTGGTAGCAGGCGTTAAGCAAGGAGACGAGGACAGTATGACCCGCATCATCGAAATGTTCGAAGAAGATATGCGGATTCTGAGCCGGTATATTCCGATGCCGAAGGAAGATGCGCTGCAGAGCATGAAGCTGGAATTAATTGAACTCATCAGGAACAGCACACTGTATAAAGAGGAGAATAACGAGAAGGAAGGGTCAGAAGAGAAGGAGTAGAAGAGGAAGTGTAGTCATTATGTTGGTTACAATGAAGCACGAACTACCCGCTGCCCGGGAGGACTGCGGGTACACTATTTTTTGCGCTACTACAGTAAAATAGTGCAAATGAGCATGCTAGCTCATAAGTTGATTTCAATATAGATCACAAGTTGTCAACACTAATGCAAACGTTTGAACTGATGTCGATTCCACGTGTAGAGGTTCATGTGTTTCGTAAAGCTTATGTGGTTCTCATCACGGTATGCATTGAAGATTGCCTAACCATTAAACGATGCGGAATGATGTGGCGCTTGCAGAATAGCGACTTATCATCTCCCTGAATGGCTTGGATGAGTGCCTGTGACGCTACATATCCAAGATGATATATTCCGATGTCTACACTGCTTAGTGGAGGACTGTACAGTTCTGAGACTGCATTATTGTTAAAACTGACAATACATAGGTCCTCGGGGACCTTATAGCCTAATTCATTTAACCCGCGAAGAACACCGAAGCTCACCACGTCATCAATGACGACAAGTGCTGTTGGGCGTTCGGGAAGCGTCATGTAAAATGACATGGCACGATACCCGCTCTCCTGCAGAAAATCATCTTCGACAATCCACTCAGATTTGGTAGAGAGACCGGCTTCATGCATGGCTTTTTTGTAACCCTTCATACGGTCTTTGGAGACAATCAGGTTCTTGGGACCGCTGACAAAGCCTATGCGTTCATGGCCGAAAGATATCAGATGCCGGGTTGCATCATAGGCGGCCTGTACATTGTCAGTATCCACAGATAATACATCCTGATACAGTTCATTCCGTCCCACAAGTACAAATGGGAAGTCTAGATTATGCAAATATTCTACAACGGGATCATTTTGCCTGGAGTGCAGCAGAACGGCGCCGTCAATTCGTCCACCATGGACCAGTCTTCCGACAGCTTCCACTTCCTCCTGCTCATTAGCTCCCGAGCTGATTACAATATCGTAGCCTGATTTGTTGGCCTGGGACACAATTCCACGAATAAGCTCCATAAAGAAGGTGTTAAGGAACAGCTCTTCAGCCGGTTTGGGCAAAATGACACCAATACTTTTGGTTGTCTTGGATACTAGGCTTTTCGCCATCATGTTCGGATGATAGCCCAGCTCCGTCATAATCGTACGAACCTTACTGGCTGTCTTCTGGCTGATTCTTGGATGCCCGGACAAAACACGGGATACCGTGGATGGTGAGACCCCTGCCATTTTTGCCACGTCTTTTATCGTTACCGCCATTTGTTTCACCTCCTCCGTGGAACCGTTTGCGTTTTACCGATTATGTTAATCCATGAATTGCATATTTGTAAATGAGATTTTTTGTCCGCTGATGAGAACTCCATCAAAAATGAGTTCATTTGGTTAAATGCCCTGAAAAAGGCTATAAATCACATTATATTCTTACCCTCGATCATAACTACATAAAAATTTTGGTATATAATACCTAGGATTTACAAGTGGCGAACTCAAAAACATGAGTAAATAGTAGCATAGAAACGGAAAACGGAGATATTAAGTGTTAATTTTATATAAATGGTCAATTATGGCTGAAAATGCTCTATGCAAACGTTTTAACAAATTTGAATTCTCGGTTATGATTAGCTTGCTGATAAAGCGCTTACTTAGCCTGATTTTTATCAATATCCTCTGTATTTTGATTCAAGTGCCTATCTAAAGAGGAAATACATCTAACTATTTGGACAAACGTTTGCACAATAGTTTCAAAAATATCATAAGCGCAAACATTTGTATGAAATCCAAATATTTCTGAACAGGAGCTTGATCGGGTTAAGCGCATGCAGAACAAAAAGGGGAAGGGATGATTTACACATGAAAAAAGGTAAAAAATTTAGTTTTATGACACTCTCGCTTGCCATGACGGTCTTTTTGGCTGCATGTGGTACGGGTAACAATGCACCGGCTGAAACTGAACCTGCACCTGGGGCAGAGACACCTCCTGCTGAAGTAGAGGAGCTGCTTCCTGAAGAAGGTGCTGAGCTTACCGTATGGGATGGCGGCGATCAGAAAGCATTTATTGAAGAAGTGGGCAAAGCATTTGAAGAGAAACATGGAGTCAAAGTAACCTTCACTGAGCTTGGAGCTGACAAGGCAATGAGCCAGATGGTAACGGATGGACCTGCCGGTGTAGGCGCTGACGTATTCGCAGGCGTGCATGACCAGATCGGTCAAGGGGTTACTGCAGGAGTTATTATGCCGAATGACTGGTTTGAAGAAGAAACCAAAGCGAGAAACAGCGAAGTTGCTGTTAATGCTCTGACATATGACGGAATTCTGTACGGTTATCCAAAATCGGTTGAAACAACGGCCGTATTCTATAACAAAGATCTGATTGAAGCTGTTCCTGCTGACTGGGACGGTGTGAAGGAATTCGCAAGCACCTTTAATGATACGAAGAGCAATAAATTTGCGATTATGTGGGATGTAGGTAATGGTTATAACGCATTCCCGTTCTTTGGCGGTTATGGCGCTTATGTATTTGGAAGTGACGGCACAGATCCTACAGATATCGGCTTGAACAATGAACAAGGTATCGAGGCAGCAACTTTTATGCAGAGCCTGAAAGAAATTCTGCCGCTCAATTCTTCCAACATTAACGGGGATATCCGCAAATCCTTGTTCACTGAAGGCAAGCTGGCTATGAACGTATCTGGTCCTTGGGATGTGGGTTCTCTGAAGGAAGGCGTAGCTAATCTCGGAGTTGGCGTGTATCCAAGCCTGCCTAATGGTGAGCCGATGAAGCCGTTCTCTGGCGTGAAGAGCTATTTTGTAAATGCAAATACGAAGTATCCGAATGCTGCTAAACTGTTCGCTGACTTTATTACGAATGCAGAGAACCAAACGAAGAACTTTGAAATGACAGGTGCACTTCCTGCAAATACAGAAGCTGCCGCAAGTGAAGCGGTGAAGAGCGATGAGATCGCTTCTGCCTTCCTTGCACAATTCGAGAATTCAATTCCGATGCCTTCCATCCCGGCTATGGCACAGTTCTGGTCCCCAATGGAAGCTGCTCTGTCCGAGCTGTGGAACAACGATAAAGATCCTAAAGCAGCTATGGACAGCATGGTAGAGCAAATGAAGAGCAACATTCAAACAGGTTCTTAATAGGTAGATTACGTAGATCAATATGTAGAAAAAGACAAGAGGCCATCGCGAGAGACTTTAGTAAAATAAGTTTCACGCGGTGGCTCCATACCATCTATCGGAAGGAAGGGCTGGGACCATACATGAGTAGAGGACAATCACCGGTAATGATGTCAACCGGGAAGCCGCAGTCGGCTTCGGGCAGCCATGCCCGCACAGGCGCTATTTTATCAGCTGTATTCATGGGGCTTGGGCAGTGGTATCACAGACAATGGGTAAAAGGCGCAATCTTTTTTCTAGTCGAAGTCATTAGTATATATTTGATTATTTCACAGCTGGGAGCCAATCTATGGGGGCTCGTAACACTGGGAGATTCACCTTCAAGAATGGAGAAGGTAGGACGTCTATATCAAAATGTGCCGGGTGATCATTCCATATTCATGATGATCTATGGGCTCGTGGCACTGATATACTTCGTGCTTCTTATTGCTTTTTACATTGGAAACATCAAGGATGCTCATCGTATCGGACAGCTCCGCGATCAAGGGAATCAGGCACCATCCTTCCGCCAAACGGTAAAGCAGCTGCTGGACAAAGGGTTCCCGTACCTGCTGCTGTCGCTCCCGACCATCGGTGTGCTCTTTTTTACTATATTACCGATCTTGTTCATGGTTCTGATGGCCTTCACGAATTATTCCGCTCCCGACCATATTCCGCCGAAGAACCTGGTGGATTGGGTCGGCTTCGATACCTTTAAGAATCTCTTTACGCTGACAGCTTGGAGCAATACCTTCTTTGGCGTATTGATCTGGACCATTATCTGGGCAATTGTTGCTACGGTAACGACTTATTTCGGAGGTATCCTGGTTGCGCTGCTTATTCAGCAGCATGGAATACGCTTCAAGACCATGTGGCGCACCATTTTTATTATTCCTTATGCGATACCGCAGTTCATCTCGCTGTTGATTATGAAGAACCTGTTCAATTCTCAATTTGGACCGATCAATCAGTATTTAGGCATGCTGGGACTCGGCGGGCTGCCGTGGCTCAATGACCCATTCATGGCCAAAGTCACCGTCATACTCGTCAATATGTGGATTGGTATTCCGGTATCGATGATTCTTGTGCTTGGTGTGCTTACAGCTATTCCGAAGGATTTGTATGAAGCGGCAGAGGTGGATGGTGCTTCCGCATTCCAGAAATTCCGCAACATTACAATGCCGTTTGTACTATTCCAGACTGCGCCAATTCTGATCATGCAGTTTGCGGGCAACATCAATAACTTTAACGTAATCTTCCTGTTGACCGGAGGTGCTCCGGCGAACGGTGACTATGCATTTGCGGGTAGTACAGACCTTCTCGTAACGTGGCTTTACAAGCTGACGCTGGATAATCAAAGGTACAACTTTGCATCTGCGATCGGTATTCTAATATTCATAATCATCGCCTCGTTCTCGATCTATAACTATCGCAGAAGCCGTTCGTTTAAAGAGGAGGATATGATTCAATGAAGAGAAAAAAACGGATTAAGCTCACCTTTAGTTATATTTTGCTGATTCTGATCGCCATCGTATGTATATATCCCGCCCTATGGATTATTATGTCTTCCTTTAAAGTCGGGGATTCCTTATACAGTGAAACGATCATACCTGAACAGTTTACATTGCAGCACTATATAGATCTGTTTATGCCGCAGGCAGACAAGGATATTCCTTTTCTCCAGTGGTACTGGAACACACTGAAGATTGCTGTCACGAGCATGGTGCTCGGAACGATTATCCAAGTGCTTACTGCATATGCGATGTCTCGCTTCCGGTTCAAAGGACGTCAGACGGCAATGTCAGTCATCTTGATTCTTGGGATGTTCCCAGGCTTCATGAGTATGATTGCTGTATACGTGATGCTGCTGCAAATGAATTTGCTCGATTCAGCATGGGCTCTTATCCTCGTATATACCTCGGGTGCAGCACTCGGTATGTTTGTAGCGAAGGGCTTCTTCGATACCATTCCGCGTGCACTTGAGGAATCGGCATTGCTCGATGGAGCGAGTCACATGAGAATTTTTGTTTCTATTATATTGCCGTTATCCAAACCGATTATTACGTATATTTCCCTGATGACATTCAGCGGAGCATGGGTTGATTTTATTTTTGCCAGACTGATCCTGCGCTCACGTGAAAACTGGACATTGGCTGTCGGCTTGTATGAGCTGGTAAACAGCTACACGAGTACCGAGTTTACACTGTTCGCGGCAGGTTCTGTTCTCGTAGCTCTGCCGATTACCCTCCTATACATGTTCCTGCAGCGCTTCCTGGTGGATGGCTTGACTGCAGGAGCAACGAAAGGGTGAGGCCTATGTCGCCGCGCTATCTGCAAGGGCTAAGCAAACGCTTTGCATATCCCGTCATTGTTCTCCTGATAGCTGGCATGCTGGGTGCGTGCAGTAGTGAAGGAGCCGGAATAGGACAGCAGCCGCATGGAGAAGAGCCCGTTACAGAAGATGCCGAAGCTGGGCAGAAGAATTCTGATGGGAGTGCTGCTGCCGAGGAAGCTGAAGCAGGAGGCCAAGGTAACGCTGAACTCGCCACCCTTGAACAGCCGTCAACCGTTTATTATGAGATCTTTGTTCGTTCCTTCTATGATTCAGATGGAGATGGGATCGGAGATTTGAACGGGATTACGCAGAAGCTGGACTACTTAAATGATGGTCAGCCTGGCGGACAGGATCTTGGCGTGGGAGGGATATGGCTGATGCCAATCAATCCCTCTCCCAGCTATCACGGATATGATGTGACGGATTATTACGATGTCCATCCCGATTATGGAACGAAGGATGACTTGAAGCGTCTGCTGGAAGAAGCACATAAAAGGGGCATCAAGGTCATCATGGATCTGGTTGTCAATCATACGAGTACAGAGCATCCATGGTTTAAAGAATCGAGTATATCTCCGGACAGTGAATACCGTGACTGGTACAGCTGGGCAGAGGACACGGGTGAGAATACTTCAGGGATGAGTGCCGCAGGCAGTGGGCCGGCTTGGCACGAACAGGAAGGCATGCATTATTTGGGGACTTTCTGGAGTGGAATGCCGGATCTTAACTTTGACAATGAAGAAGTTCGATCTGAGATGCTCAAGATCGGTCAGCACTGGCTGGAGTTTGGTTTTGACGGATTCCGGCTTGATGCAGCGAAGCATATTTACGAGGATGTGCAGAGTGACCGCAGCACAGAAACAACGGAGAAGAATGTCTCTTGGTGGCAGGAATTCAGAACGGCCATGAATCAGGTCAAGGAAGATGCTTATATTGTGGGAGAGGTATGGGAGAACTCCCCTGTCTCCGTAGCGCCTTACTTGGACAGTGCATTTGACTCGGGATTTAACTTTGGGTTGGCAGATCAAATCATTCGTACGGTGACCAGCGAGACGAACGGTGGGTTTACTGTACAGCTAGCCCGGAATTATGAGCTGTTTAATGAACAATCCGGAGGAGCATTTGTTGATGCAGTCTTTCTGGCCAATCACGATCAGAATCGCGTTATGAGTCAGCTAGGCGGATCGGAAGATCATGCAAAAATGGCGGCATCCATCCTATTGACCCTTCCCGGTAATCCGTTCATCTATTATGGTGAGGAGATCGGGATGGAGGGCGCTAAGCCGGATGAGCAGATTCGTGAGCCGATGCTATGGTATCAAGCGAAGGCTGGTGAGGGACAGACGACCTGGCAGACACCGAAGCATAATCTGGGCGAGGCTGCTGTAAGTGTCGAAGACCAGCTGCCGGACAGCTTATCCCTTCTGTCTCACTATCGTAAACTGATCGATTGGAGGAATGGAAGCCCAGCCCTCACAGATGGGACGATTGCCGATTTCGATCTGGATGACGATCAGCTGTTAGGGTATGTCAGGGCAGCAGAGGAAGAGCAAGTGCTGATCATTCATAACCTCTCTAAAGAGGAGAGACAGGTTGTCCTGAACGACTCAGAAGTGAAGTATACCGAGCTTGTACATGCTACAAATGCGGAGGCGAAGTGGGCAGATCAGACATTGACGCTGCCACCTTATACTTCAGCCATTTTAAAATAATTCACATATATTATGATGAAAGACCCTTTCTTGAGCGCTGAGTCAATCTCTCTGACCAGGTGCTAAGCAGAGGGCCTTTCTCATTGTAATGACGCCCATGTTCTTATATATGGATTAAAGAGCCTTTGGGTTCCTGTGGTTCTTACTTAGGAAAGACCAAAATTGTTGGCCTGCCGGTGTGAGCTCATTCATTTTAGATAATGTGATGTGCATAGTGACATCTTCCTTAGAGAGACCAGGGATCGAGAGCTTCACAACTCCTCTATTTTTCGAAAGTACAGCACTTGCCGGAAAAAAAGTAATCGCTTTGCCTGCAGCAACCATGTTTACAGCTGCTTCGGGTGTCGCAGCAAATACTCTCTCCCATAGATGGGCACCCGTGATCTGCGTAAAGCGCTCCATTCGATCGGATATCCATCCGCAGCTCTCATAATTAACAAACATATATTTGCTTAGGTCTCCAGGATGCAAAGTTGACTCGTGTGTAAAGGGATGGTTCTCGGGGACGAGGAGAATCAGCTCATCTGTATGGATCAAAACTTTGTCAGAAGACGCTTCTTCTAATGGTTTGCCCAGCTTGTCCAACCTGGCCGTAATAAAGTTCTCCTCGCTGCCTGGATCTATTACCTCATTAAACAAGCGGTTTGAAATACGAATACCAGGATATAGATCCGCGAATTCGGCGATAAGACCGGGAAGGTAATAGTTTGAGACCATGGGATCAGATTTGATCTGAAGACTTCCCTGATTCAGTTCACTGAACAGCTGTGCCGTTCGCCGTGCGGTCTGATCCAGATTTATCATTTGCTTGGCATAGGGCAGGATGGCTTTGCCCGCCTCTGTGAGCATGATTCTGCCCCTTGCTGCAATATATAGAGTGGTCCCCATATCCTTCTCAAGGCTCTTCATATGAAAAGAAACCGTCGGCTGCTTCATCTCAAGCTCCTTGGCGACATCCGTAACTTTGTTCCATTTATCTATTAACACGAGAATCTGAAATTTAATTAAATTCATTACGAGGTTCCTCCTTGCTTGAAGTTATCACTTTTGTAAACGAATTTTTAACATCTATATATAGTAATCTTGCAAAAATAGACGCAACATTTGGAATATAAGATCATAATTTAGTTCATTATAAGGAGGATTACAGGAAAAAAGGCGCACTTCTTTATATCTATCATAGATTTATTATATGCTTTAATAGATTTTGTGTATACATATTTAATACACATTTAACAAAGGATAAATTTTAAGATGATGCACCACCACTAAAATGAGTAATGTAAGTGGTGAACACAAATAAGACCACACACAAATTGGGGGAGGACAACCTAACATGTTCAAAAGAGTTAAGAAATTACCTTTAATGATGACTACACTAGCGATGACCGTCGTACTCGCTGCCTGCGGATCAGGTACAGATACGAGCGGATCTGGAAATACAGACCCAGCAGGGAGCTCTAATGGCAACACAGAAACAACACAGCTTAGCGGTTCCGTGCTTGCAGTAGGATCTACAGCGCTTCAGCCGCTTGTTGACCAAGCTGCACAAGATTTCATGACGATTGAAGGTAATGAGAACATTACAGTTCAAGTTCAAGGCGGCGGTAGCGGTACTGGACTTACACAAGTGGCTGATAAGCAAGCAGACATCGGTAACTCCGACGTATTTGCTGAAGAGAAGCTTGAGGCTGATCAAGCAGCACAACTCGTTGACCATCAAGTAGCAGTAGTTGGTATGGCAGCTGTAGTAAACAAAGAAGTAGGCGTGACAGATCTGACTAAGCAACAGCTGTCCGACATCTTCAATGGTAAAGTGACGAACTGGAGCGAAGTTGGTGGAGCGGATCAAGATATCGTGATTATTAACCGTCCTGCAAGCTCTGGTACTCGTGCTACATTTGAGAAATACGCGCTTGGCGCAGCGGCTCCTGACCTTGAAGGATCGATTCAAGAAGAATCTTCTGGTAACGTTAAGAAGCTTGTAACTGAAACTCCTGGTGCAATCGGCTACCTAGCATTGTCCTATCTGGATGATACACTGACTGCAGTTAAGTATGAAGGTATTGAAGCAACTGTAGAAAACATCGAGTCTGGTGAATATCCAGTGTGGGCTTATCAGCATATGTACACGAACGGTGAGCCAAATGAAGTAACAAAAGCATTCCTTGATTACATGGTTTCTGACGAAGTTCAGAACACTTATGTTGTAGAGCTTGGTTACATTCCAGTTAGCGGTATGCAAGTTGAGCGTGACGTAGAAGGTAACATCACTGAAAAATAATGCTGAATACGAATTAAGCGGTATGAAATCTAGGATTCCTCAATAATGATTTCATACATGACCTAATGAGAAGAGGCGGGCAAATTTGCCCGACCTCTTTCGTTCGGTTAACGGCAAGATATACAAATTATACTAAAATGATTCAAAAGGATGGTTTAGATGAGTCTAACGAAGAGGGAGCCGGTGCTAGAATCCGGTGAACAGTCTCGTCCCAAGCGGGAGAAGCATTTCTACGAGGATTGGATCGGTAAAATATATACTTCCATCTGTGTAGTTTTCCTTATCGTCGTCATTGTATCAATTGTTTTTTTTGTAGCCTCCAAAGGGCTTGCTACCTTCTTTGTTAACGGTGTAAGCGTCAAAGAATTTTTTACATCGGCAACATGGAACCCGACATCTGATCCGGCTTCTTACGGGGCTCTGCCATTCATTGTCGGCTCCTTCGCTGTTACAATTCTGGCAGCACTGATTGCAAGTCCATTAGCGCTCTGTGCGGCGCTGTTCATGACCGAAATAGTACCCGGTAAAGGCAAGCGAATTCTGCAGCCAGCCATTGAGCTCCTGTCCGGTATTCCATCGGTTGTCTATGGTTTTGTTGGTTTGAGTGTCATCGTTCCATTACTGCGTTCGATCTTTGGAGGTACAGGGGTTGGTATTCTTGCAGGATGCCTAGTCTTATCCGTCATGATTCTTCCGACAATTACAAGTATTATGGCAGATGCGATTACGTCTCTTCCTGGAGGACTCCGTGAATCCTCCTATGCTCTCGGAGCTACTCGCTGGCAAACGATTGCCCGTGTTGTCATTCCGACGATGCTTCCTGCGCTTCTGACGGGTGTCGTGCTCGGTATGGCGCGTGCATTTGGTGAAGCTCTGGCGGTACAGATGGTTATCGGTAACGCTCCATTTGTACCAACTTCATTACTGGAGTCAGCATCTACACTAACGAGTGTAATTACGCTTAGCATGGGTAACACTGCAATGGGTTCAGTTCACAACAATGCGTTGTGGAGTATGGCACTTGTGCTGCTGATCATGACCTTCTTGTTCGTCTTACTGGTGCGTTTGCTTGAAAGGAGAAACCAGGTATGATGAAACCAAAAACAGCCGATAAATTAGCCACTGGCATCATCATCGCTTTCGCTGTATTTATTATCGCGATCTTGGTGGGATTGATCGGTTATATTATACTTCGCGGCGTTAGCCATATCAGCTGGGACTTCCTTACCAGCCGGCCGCAAAATCTTCGGGGCGGAGGCGGAATTGGGCCGCAGCTCTTTAACTCCGTGTTCCTGCTTATCTTGACTCTAATCATTACCATTCCGCTCGGTTGGGGAGCCGGTATTTATATGGCGGAATATGCGAAACCAGGCAAGATTACTAACTTTATACGATTGGTTGTTGAAGTACTATCCTCTTTCCCTTCCATCGTTATCGGTTTGTTCGGTTTGCTATTACTTGTTAACACCTTTGGATTTGGCTTCTCACTCTTGTCCGGTGCACTTGCGCTCGCCGTATTTAATCTGCCGCTGATGGTACGTACGACAGAGCAGGCCTTCCGTTCCGTTCCGACGGCGCAGAAGGAGGCCGGTCTTGCACTCGGCTTGTCCAAGTGGAAGATCATTACTTCCATTTTGCTTCCGGTTGCGCTGCCTAGCATGATCACGGGTACGATTCTTGCTGCCGGACGGATCTTCGGTGAAGCCGCAGCGCTGATGTATACAGCCGGCATGAGTAGTCCGCCGCTTGACTTTACGGACTGGAATCCGTTCAGCGAAAGATCACCGCTGAATCCGATGCGTCCGGCAGAAACACTAGCCGTGCATATCTGGAAAGTCAACAGTGAGCAGCTTGCGCCTGATGCGCTTGAGATTGCGGCAGGAGCTTCGGCCGTTCTCGTTATCCTCGTTCTTATCTTTAACCTGCTTGCGCGCTGGCTTGGACGTGTTGTATATCGCAAGTTGACAGCGGCTAAGCGTATGAACTAGTAGAATCGGCTTTTTGTATATAGGGAGGTACTTTGAATAATGCCACAACAACCTTTTAGCACAGAGGATCTGAGTGTTTTTTACGGCGAGAAAGAAGCGGTGAAGGGAATCAGCATGGAGTTCCCCAAGAATACCGTAACTGCCTTGATTGGTCCTTCTGGATGCGGTAAATCCACGTTCCTGAGATCCTTGAACCGAATGAATGATGAGATTTCTGGGGCTCGCGTTACAGGTCATATATGGATGGACGGCAAAGACCTGAATGCGCCAGGCACAGATGTTATCAAGCTTCGGCAGAACATCGGAATGGTGTGGCAGAAGCCAAACCCGTTCCATAAATCGATCTATAACAATGTTGCGTTTGGTCCGAAATACCGCGGTGTCAAGAGGAAGAAGGATCTGGACGAAATCGTGGAAAAAAGCTTGCGTCGTGCCGCTCTGTGGGACGAGGTCAAAGATCGTCTTAACGATTCTGCCCTGGCCCTGTCGGGTGGACAGCAGCAGCGTCTATGCATCGCTCGCGCCCTGTCGGTAGAGCCGCAGATATTGCTGCTGGATGAGCCGGCTTCGGCACTAGACCCGGTATCCACAGGTAAGATTGAAGAGCTGATTACCGAGCTCAAAAAAGATCTGCGTATCGTTATCGTTACTCATAATATGCAGCAGGCAGCCCGGATTTCAGATTTTACAGCGTACTTCTACTTGGGTAATCTCATGGAACGTGATGTAACGGAGAAAATCTTCTCTAATCCGGAGAACCAATCGACTCAAGAATATATTATGGGACGTTTCGGCTGATCGGAGATTATCGAGAATTCATAATGATCAGATGAGCACAGCTTACGGCTTAAGAAGTCGAAGCTGTGCTTTTTTTGCATAGTGTCAGTTCTACAGGCTATTACAGAGTGGGATTCAGTAGATTCATACAGAAAAAGTATCGCTGTGCTCGGCGTATTTTACAGTATCGATCGTGCTTGTCCTCCTGTCGTTGGTGCTCTGGTTGATTAGTCTTCTCCGTTCGAGAAGTGGCTGTTTTGATGAAGCTAAGTCTATAGATCAGCCCAATGTAATTGCTCTATAATGACAGGTATAACAGGGTTAGATGTATAAGCGAATAACAAAGAATGCGCATAATATATCTTAAGAGAAGTGAATCAATTTTATATCATTTTGATCTATATATACTCTTGATTTAAGCAACTAAAGGTATTATGAAATTGATTCAACTCATTAGAAATAAATATAAATTGATTCAAGTAGTGAATAAATCTGAAAAAATCTTTATGGTGTGAGAAAAAGTAACATTATGCTGCTCTATATAAGGTTGGATCGTTACTTTTGTTGACATGTAGTCAGCTTATCGATTAATCTATTTATAGTGAGTTGGAAATTGATTCAGTACAAAAAAAGAATAGGACAGCGGATGAAGATCAATGGGAGAGATCACGTGGGAAACCATGTGACACCGAAGGAGCAAGCTGATAAGCACCCGGCTTATACAGCAGAATCTCTCAGGTAGAAGAACCTTGATTCGACGCAACTCTGGAGAGAGCCGATGCGCCGCCAAAGGGGTAAGTGAGAGTGAGGGCGATTGCTATGCGCCGGCCACTTCTGACGAAACTTTCAGGTACCAGGACAGAGAGAGGGGATGTACGCCCTTACTCTGTCCTTTTTTTGCGTGGAAGAACTGATATTTCTGCACAGAATAAGTTAGAACGATGAGAAATGGGGAGTTAAGATGACAAGGTTCAAGGATGTATTCTCAATTATCGGGCCGGCAATGACGGGACCGTCCAGCTCCCATACGGCAGGGGCCGTTAGACTTGGGCGTATCGCCCGGCAGTGGCTTGGGACGAGACCGGAGAAGGCGAAGATGATATTATACGGCTCTTTTGCCGACACTTATAGAGGACATGGAACAGATCTGGCGCTAATCAGCGGACTTATGAATATGGCTACCGATGATGAGCGAATTCCGGATGCAGAGGAGTGGGCTGAGAAGCTGGGAGTGGATTATGAATTCGTAACGAGCGGTCTTCCGGCGGCACATCCGAACACCGTGAAATTTGAGCTGTCAGCAGGAGAACGAACTTGCACGATGGTGGGAGCTTCCATTGGTGGAGGGAACGTTACCGTCTCTTTATTGGATGATTTTCGAGTGCAGCTGACAGGTGATTTTCCTGCGGTTGTGCTCAGGCATTCGGATAAAGCCGGAGTTATAGCTTCGGTAACAACAGCGATCAGTGAATCCGGCGTCAATATTGGGTTCATGCAAGTCGACCGCAAAGGCCGGGATGGTGAAGCGCTCACAGCGATGGAGACAGACACGGTACCGGCATCGGATGTACTCATGAGACTGAAGTCCCTGCCTCATATTTTTGATATCAAGGTCATTGATTTGAAGAAAGGGGACGATACGGATGCGGTTTAAGCATTTAAAGGATCTGAATGCGATCTGTACGGCTGGCTGAGCTGATGATTGAAGAGCAAGTGAAGGAGACCGGAACGCTAGAAATTGAGGTTGTGCAGCAGATGGCGGATTATTATCAGGTTATGAAGCAGGCTGTGCATAAAGGAATGAACGAGGATACAACATCGCGCAGTGGTCTGACAGGAGGAGACGGTCAGCGGGTGCGCCATTATTTGCAGAACAATCAGAGCTGTTCGGGTGATGCATCTACACTTGCTATGGCCTATGCACTTGGCGTGTCCGAAGTGAATGCTTCCATGGGAAGAATTGTAGCAACACCTACCGCGGGATCAGCAGGTATAATTCCGGGTGTATTCGTAAGTGCACAGGAGCGGTTTGGATGGGATGACGAGCATATGGTTAATGGTTTGTTCTCTGCAGGAGCGATTGGTTATGTCATTGCTAATAATTCCTTCATATCTGGAGCAGAAGGTGGATGCCAGGCAGAAGTCGGTTCAGCGATCGGGATGGCAGCGGGGGCAATGGTTGAGCTTCGCGGCGGAACACCGGAGCAGGTCGTGCATGCGGTCGGTTTAGCTCTTAAAAATACGCTTGGACTCATATGTGATCCAGTCGCAGGGCTGGTGGAGATTCCGTGCATTGTACGGAACGGACTCGGAGCGGTCACAGCGCTTGCAGCAGCAGATATGGCCCTCGCAGGAGTGCGGAGTGCGATTCCTTCTGACGAAGTGATCGATGTCATGCTCGAAGTGGGAAGCGCGATGCCAAGCCGTCATCGGGAGACGGCCCAGGGAGGACTCGCCCAGACGCCAACAGGCAAGAAGCTGACGAAACAGCTGGCAGACGCGAAGAAGGGGAAGACCGCGCCTAAGAAAGCAGCAGATTGAGAGCAATGCGGGGAACTGGCATAATGTGCGGTGTGCCAGAGGCATATGTTGAACTGCACAGTGGAATATCTCTTGTGTAACAATGAACGATGATTAAAGAAGCCAAGACGAATGCATAGGGAACTCGTGTGAATCCCTGTTTCGTCTTGGCTTCTTTATTGGGCGGGCGTTATTACGCTTGATTAAATATTTCACTAAGTAGTTTAATCGAGTGTAATCTTGCCTGATGGTCATAGATCGGGCTGGTTACAATGAACTCATTAGCGCCGGTTTGCTCCAGCATTTGATTCAGTTGATCACGAACACTTTTCTTGTCTCCCATAACGGAATAGCGGAGCTGCCCTTTCACAATCGCTTTCTCCTGCATATTCCAGTCCAGCTCGTCAACCGGAGGCTGCATGAGACCGAAGCGCCCACGGATCATATTCAAAAATTGTCTATGATGTGAAGTCGCAAGCTTGTGCGCTTCTGCATCTGTCTCTGCTACAAAAGCATTCAGAGCGACCATGGCATAAGGCTCCTCTAACACTTCAGAAGGCTGGAAGTTGTTATAGTAGTAATCCAGTGCAGGCAGCAGATAGTCTGGAGCGAAATGGCTGGCAAAAGAAAACGGCAGACCTTTGCGAGCCGCAAGCTCAGCGCTGAATCCGCTTGACCCAAGCAGCCAGATTGGTATATCCAGTCCACGCCCTGGATATGCATGCACCTGCATTGATGAGGTGGAAGTTGGTTTGAAAAAGTGCTGCAATTCTTCAAGGCGCTGCGGAAAGTCCTGACCGTCGCTTCCTGGTCCGCGGCGAAGGGCACGAGATGTCAGCTGGTCAGAGCCCGGAGCGCGTCCGAGACCGAGGTCAATTCTTCCGGGATACAGAGATTCGAGCGTGCCAAACTGTTCTGCAATGACAAGAGGAGCATGATTCGGCAGCATAATACCGCCAGAGCCGACGCGAATACGCTTCGTCCCGCCTGCAATATGGCCGATAACTACGGAAGTTGCAGAGCTTGCAATCCCCGGCATGTTATGATGCTCTGCCAGCCAGAAACGGTTATAACCAAGCTCGTCTGCATGCTGAGCCAGCTCAAGGGAGTTCTTCAGCGCACTGCTGATGTTAGAGCCTTCTGTTACCGTGGCCAGATCTAGAATGGAGAAGGGAATCTCCTGTAATTTCTTATGGGATGTAGATTCAGTAGTCATTGATTTGTAGTAAGCCTCCTTGTAGATAAAAATATATCGTTAATCTCTCGAGATGGGTACAAAAAAGAATAGCATTTTCATTATATCATAAATTATAGATATATGGATTTTGCATAAACCATAAAAAGAACAATCCATTGATTATTATGCAAAAATCCCGATACAGATGAACCAATATAGTAGCCTGGATTCATATTAGTTATGCGTAATTTAAGGTCATGGCATGCATGCAATAAAAAGCTGGCTCCATAGAGCGGAAAAAAGAGATGAAGTAGATAAAGAAAGGAGCAGATTTCTGGTTCTCTTCCCATGAATTCTGCTCCGGTTGTTGTATGATTTATATAAACAAATTGATGCCTGATTGATCGGCTTGTCCGAGATAGTATCCGACACCGCCGATCTTCACTCCATTAATCAGCTCTTCTTGCTGGATGCCCATTACATCCATCGACATCTGGCAAGCGACAAGCTCAACGCCCTGAGAGACTGCGGTGTCCATCAGCTCCTCAAGTGAGGAGATATTGTTATTCTTCATCACACCGCGAATCATCTTGGAGCCTGCACCCAGCATGTTCATACGGGAGAGTGGGAGCTTACGGCTTCCTCTTGGCATCATCATTCCGAACATACGGCCCATGAAATTCTTCTTCACATCAACCGGCTCGGTCTTCCGAAGAATATTTAGCCCCCAGAAGGTGAAGAACAGAGTAACCTTCTTGCCGCTCGCCGCAGCACCGTTTGCAATAATGAAGGAAGCGATCGCTTTATCCAGATCGCCGCTGAATACGACCATCGTTGTCCCTTCTGGTCTTGCGGCTGCCTGAGTCTCGGCTTGTTGTGAAGGCGAAGTGTTTGAATTCGCACCATCCTTCTGCAAACGAGCGCTAATTTCGCCGTTCGAGTGCTTGTCTACAGCGAGCACCGTATGACCTGACATGCGGGCAAAAGACTTCACATCCTCGTAAAATCCGGGATCGGTAGCGGTAATATGCAGGATTTGTCCTGCTTCCAATCGGTCCATCGCTTGCTTCGCTTCAATGAGCGGTCCAGGACAGGACAAGCCGCAGGCATCGAGCTTAATATCAGCATGGATGCGGCTTCCTTCTGGCAATGGACTTGTCTTATCAACAGACGGAACAGAGGCAGGGGATGATGTCACAGCGGATAACGAACCCGGTTCGGGTTCTAATCCAGTAGTCGAAGACTCAGTCTGCTGTCCAGTTGCGGTGAATGGCTCTTGTTCTTTTACTTCCTTTGCCCCTGATGACTCCGGCTTTTTGGGCTCAAATTTGCTCATCATATACGTCTTGTATCCTCCTGTCAGGTTACGTACCTTATATCCATGCTGCTGCAGGATGCGGGCTGATGTGTATCCCCGAAGTCCCACTTGGCAATACACCCAAATTTCTTTATTGCGGTCCAGCTCGGATAAACGATCTCTCAGCTCATCGACCGGAATATTAACGGAATCAGGGATGTGACCGTTCTGATGCTCAAGCTCCGATCTGACATCCACGAGAACTGTAGTCTCCGGATTTCGGTTCTGTAAATCTTCACTCACATATACCGCTGTATTCCCGGTTACTACATTCTCTGCGACGTATCCGAGCATATTGACAGGATCTTTGGCCGATGAGAAAGGCGGAGCATAAGCGAGATCTAGCTCGGTTAAATCGGTGACCGTGCCTCCAAAATGTAACACAGCCGCGATATCATCAATCCGTTTATCTACACCAGTACGGCCGATCGCTGAAGCACCCAGAATCTTGCCCTGCGGATCAAATAGCAGCTTCATGGTAAGGGGAGATGCCCCAGGGTAATATGCAGCATGAGCATTGGGATGGATATAAACAGCGTGATATTGTAGCCCGAGCGATTTCAATGTTTTCTCGCTTAACCCGGTTTGAGCTCCTGTCATATCAAACACTTTAATGATAGAGGTTCCTTGAGAAGCTCTATATGTCGTGCTTAAGCCTGCGATGCGGTCAGCCGCAATTCTTCCTTGCTTATTCGCCGGTCCGGCAAGAGGAATGGCCGTCTTCCCGTTACTCGAATGAATCTCGACAGCATCTCCTACGGCATAGACGCTTTCCACGTTGGTCTCAAGTGCTTCGTTCACCTGAATGTGACCCCGCTCACCCAGCTTGACGCCGCTTCCTGTCAGGAACCCTGTATCCGGTGCAACGCCTACGGCGAGAATGACGATATCGCTATGGAGCGTCTCGCCGCTGTCCAGTAGAGCCTCAACTTGAGTGCCGTGCTCCTTAAATGACTGCACCTTATCATTAACAATCAGCTGCACACCCTGCTCTTCCATTTCCTTTGCCAGCATACCCGCCATTTCCGGGTCAAAGGAATTCATGATCTGCGGCCCAGACTGCACGAGTGTCACTTCAAGACCAGCCAGCTTCAGGTTCTCAGCCATCTCCACACCGATATATCCTCCGCCTATAACTACTGCAGAGCGGGTGTCCGGGGAGATGACCTGCTGCTTAATCCGATCGGTATCCGGAATGTTGCGTACGGAATAGATATGCGGATGCTCTATGCCTGGAAGCTCCGGACGAATCGGTCTGGCACCTGGTGAGAGTACTAGTGCATCGTAGCTCTCCTCATAGGTTCCACGTTCTAAGCTTCTAACCGTTACCTTTTTGGCGGTCGGGTTTATCGAGATGACTTCACTTCGAGTGCGTATATCCAGATTAAACCGTTTGGTCATCGCTTCCGGTGTTTGTACAATCAGCTTGGAGCGGTCTTGAATCGTATTTCCGATATAGTAGGGGAGGCCGCAATTCGCAAATGAAATATACTCGTCCCGTTCGAACATGATGATATGTGCTGCTTCGTCCAGCCGCCGCAGCCGCGCAGCAGCCGAAGCGCCGCCAGCAACGCCACCAACGATAATTACCTTTTTATTCATTTCTCTTCCTCCTGAAAAAATACTTCAATAATCCCTTTAACTCTGGGATCTTTTACGGAATAAGTAACCTCGAGTCCATGACGTTCGGCCTCGACGATGCCAAGGCTCCGCAGCTTCTGCAGATGCTGGGAGACTGTCGATTGAGGCAGCTCCAGACACTCCTGCATGTAGCTGACGTTGCAGCTGCCCTTCTGAAGCAGTCCCCTTACAATACATAGCCGAACCGGATGGGCAAGCGCCTTCAGGCACTCGGCCATTTCGTTATATATTTTGATATTATTGTCCACTGATAACCGCCTCCTCGTAAGGTCTTCAAGATAATGACAATGTGTATACGAATATTTATATTTTCTGAGTCACTATATTGTTATATTACGATATATTGATATATAAATCAACCCTGAATTTAAATGCATAAAAAAGCCAGATGCTTCTCTCGAAGTGAAATTACTCAACAAGGAAAGAAACATCCGGCTATTTGACGGTTATTTAATTTTTTGAATAAAAATTATACAGATTTCAGAACCGCATAACCGAATGGAGGAAGCTCCAAGTTCAGCTTACCGTCCGTAACCGGCCATTCATTGCCGGACAGGAGATCAAGGTAAGAGGCTCCATCCACCTGAACAGCGAAGGATTCTGGATCCTCGGAAGTGCTGGTCAATATAACGATGGTTTCATTCTCGTCTGTCCGTGCGTATGCCAGCTTCTTGCCGTCCTGCTCGGCTTCAAGGAAGTGAATGCTGCCTGTACGAAGAGCAGGATGAGATTTGCGCAGTTCAATCAGATGCTGATAATAAGTGAACAGCTCACGGTCCTGTTTGGACTCATCCCATTCCATGCATTTGCGGCAGTCCGGATCTTGATCGCCATCCATTCCAATCTCATCCCCGTAATATATGCAAGGAGTGCCAATATAAGTGAACTGGAAGAGAGCAGCCAGCTTCATTTTGCGTTTGTCTCCCTTACTCAAGGTGAGCAGGCGAGGCGTATCATGACTGTCCAGCAGGTTGAAGGCCACCTCTGTCGCTTGAAGCGAGTAACGGGACAGCTGCCGCCCGATCGAATTGGCAAATTGATAGGCGTCGATCTCCTCCTTGATGAAAAAGTCGACGACAGCATTCGTGAACGGATAGTTCATCGCCGCATCGAATTGATCGCCTTGCAGCCAAGGTGAAGCATCATTCCACACTTCTCCAAGGATGTAGGCATCAGGGTTCACCTTCTTGACGGTGTGACGGAATTCTCTCCAGAATTCATGATCTACCTCATTCGCCACATCAAGACGCCAGCCGTCTACTCCGATCTCCTTAATCCAGTACTCTGCCACGTTTAGAAGATACTCCTTAACCTCAGGATTCTCGGTGTTCAGCTTCGGCATCAGCGGTTCAAAGGAGAACGTCTCATAGCTTGGAATGCCATCGACAACTTCAATCGGGAAGCTGCGAATATAGAACCAATCCTTGTATTTGGACTCTTCGCCATTCTTCTGCAGATCGAGGAAGGGTTTGAATGTACGGCCAGAGTGGTTAAAGACGGCATCAAGCAGCACTTTGATGCCGCGCTTATGGCACTGCTTCACCAGCCTCTTCAAGGTGTCGGCATCTCCAAAATGTGGGTCAATCCGCATGTAATCCTCTGTGTCATACTTGTGGTTGGTGGTCGCTTCAAAGATCGGAGTAAAATAGATGGCTGTTATTCCGAGCTCGCTCAAATAATCCAGGTGATCAATGACCCCTTGAAGATCGCCTCCAAAAAAGTTATCCCGCTCAGGCTTACCGCCCCAAGGCAGCACGCTCTCCGGATCATTGCTCTTGTCACCGTTGGCAAAACGCTCTGGGAAGATTTGATAAAATATAGCATCCTTAACCCAAGCCGGCGGCGTAAACACATCGACTCCATTAATATAAGGGAATTCAAACATACGGTCCGGGCTGTCCGGTTCTTCTTCAAGGAAGTTGTTCTCATCCATCCATATGCTTTCTTCCCCATCTTCCAGCAGGAAGGCATAGCGAAGTCGCCGGTAAGGCGGCTGTACTTCACAGCTGAAATAGTCGAACATGGAATCGGAGGTCATTTTGCTAAGGGGTATGTATTTTTTAGTTCGCTCCCAGTCGTATTTATCTCCGGTTAAGATGGAGACCTTATGAATGTCATCTCTCTTGGTGCGAATACGAATGATAATGGTATCCTTGTCATAAGCACAGGACCATTGCTGTTTAGGGTGATGGTAAATAGCTTCTAATTGCATCGTACTTCTCCTCCTTTGTATATTTGCCTCTATAGAAGATGAATTAATAAGAACCATGGAGCAAAGGTGTTTAGCCTGCTCGACCTGTCGTGATCATAAAAACAAAAGGCACAACCAAAGAGAGATAATATCCTCCGAGGTTGTACCTGTCCTTGATTCATCACAGATAACATGGCCTTTTAATTGTGAGTTAAAATGCTGGAAGTTATACTGAACTGTAGAACTTTACAGCAGATTAGCTTCGTTTTTGTTAATATACCATGCAGATCCTGGTTTCTGCAATGAAGCGCGTACATATATTATAAATGAGGTGTTACTGGAATGACAACGCTGCTCTATGTTGAGGATGATATCGAAATCGGAAATCTGGTGAGGTCGGATCTTGAGGACCGCGGCTATGATGTGCTCTGGTTAAAAAGCGGAGAGAATGCTGCCTCCATGGCACATGGAGCGCATCTTGCGATTCTCGATGTTATGCTGCCTGGACTTGATGGGTTCACCGTCGGCCAGCGGCTTAAAAAAGAACTTCCCGAATTGCCGATCTTAATGCTCTCTGCGCGAACGTCCATTGATGACAAGCTGCAGGGACTCGAATTTGCCGATGATTATTTGACCAAGCCCTTTCATCCGGATGAGCTTGCGGCAAGGGTAGAGGTACTGCTTCGGCGAAATGGACAGGCGCTGCCCCGTTCAGAGCACATCGTGCTCCATCATTTGAATGTCTATATGGACGAACAACGAATTGTTGATACGGCAACGAACGAAGAAATCGTGCTTACCGGCAAGCAGTTTCATATTTTTAATTATTTGCTGAGACATTTGGGTCAGATCAAGACGAAAGAGCAGATTTATGAATCCGTATGGGGTGAGCCTTATATGGAAGGAGACAAGACGCTTATGGTCCATATTCGTCATCTGCGAGAGAAATTGGAGAAGGATCCGGCTGAACCAAAAATTATTGAGACGATCAGGGGCGTAGGCTACCGGGTGAAGGCATGAGTTACAGAAGGAAGCTTCGAACAGACGAAGGAAGAATACGTTTCAAAAATTCGCTGATGTCGCGTTATCTGCTAATCGTCATTATCGCGATGGTGTTCCTGCCGATTGCCTTTATGTCGACGGGGCTTCTCTTCGGCATTCTATATCCAATTATAAATTCGGCTAATGACGATCATCTGCCTTACGGCAACTCCATTCAGATCGAATCAGACTGGCATGAAGAAGCGGAGAAGCTCAGCGGCTTGCCTGAAGACAGCGTCAGATCAAGGCTGGCAGAGCTCGGCGAGTATTATAAGGAATCAACCATTCTCTGGGTGGATAATTCAGGTGTGACAAGCTTCAAGAAGCCCGACACATTGCAGATTCAGTCCAGCTGGAAACCTTCCGATGCTGTAGAATACATGAAGAATGCACAAAACAATTTGCAAGTCTTTACTGTCGTTGCCTTTATTGGCGGTGGGCAGGAGGATCTGGGTGAAGGGTTTATCTCACTGGCACTGCCAAGGGAGGTTCTGAGCCGCTCTTCTGACACGGGAGGCTGGGCGTTCTATAACACACTTGCTATGATCATCATTCTCGGGCTGTTCATGCTCATTTCCTGGTCATTCTTTCGGCGCATCAGCAAGAGACTTACAAGGCTTGAGATTGCGGTGTCCACGCCTGGAGCTGATGGTATTCCGCTGCCGGTGGAAGTTAGACAGCCAGACGAAATTGGACAGCTGGAGAAATCTTTTAATGGAATGGTGCATCAGCTGAGAGACAGCCGGGGGAGACAGCAGGAGGAGGAACAGCTGCGTAAAAATCTGATTGCTGACCTGTCGCATGATTTGAGAACGCCGCTGACTGTCGTACGTGGGCATCTCCATGCGCTTCATAAAGAGCCGCTCACAGCTAATGGACGGGAATCGCTCCACCGAATAGAGGGAAAAATTGACGACCTTGGGGGATTGATCGACAACCTGCTGTCCTATAATTTACTGTCGAGCGGAAAGTATACTATGAAGCTGCAGAAGGCAGATGTAGTCCGGATTGTAAGAGAAAGCACAGCGGCTTGGTATCCGATATGGGAATCGGAAGACTTCATCATCGACATTGAGCTCAGCGAACAGCCATTGATATGGAACGTGGATATTCAAGGCTTCCATCGGGTACTGGACAACCTGTTTCAGAATATTGTGCGCCATGCCAAATCAGGCAGATATGTAAGAGTGGCAACAGAACAGTATCTTGGCGAGGCGTGCATTGTGATTGAAGATCATGGGCCCGGCATAAGCGGAGATTCCACGTCGGCCGGTGCAGGCATCGGACTTCGAATTGTGGATCTGCTGCTTGAAGGAATGGAGCTTACGCGCAAAGTTGAAAGCTCTGAACGGGGGGCGAGCATGATTATTGGGCCGCGTTCCGCCGATACCCGGAATAAGAGCAATTTAAACAAAACTTAAACTTCGTGCCTACTTCACCTTAAACCTGGAGCGTTATGATAGTTCCCGAGGTGATAAAACAAATGAATGAATGGATGATTGAAACAGCTGATGTCTGGAAGACTTACCGCGGCAAGGCAGCGGTAAAAGAGCTCAGCTTGCAAATAAAGAGAGGCGAAATTTACGGTTTCCTAGGACCGAACGGCGCTGGAAAAACAACGATGATCCGGATGCTGCTCGGACTTATTAAACCGACAAAAGGATATATTCGCATCTTCGGCAAGGATATCCGGAACCACCGCATGGAAATACTCCGAAAGGTTGGTTCCTTGGTCGAGTATCCATCCTATTACGGCCATTTGAATGCAGTTCAAAATTTGGAGACAAGCCGTCTACTGCTGGATGTCCCTAAATCGAGAATCGACGAGGTACTGAGTATTGTAGATCTGACGAAGGATGCCAAGCGTCCTGTAAAGGGGTACTCCCTCGGAATGAAGCAAAGGCTTGGTATTGCAAATGCGCTTCTTGGCAATCCTGAGCTGCTCATTCTGGATGAACCGACAAACGGTCTTGATCCTTCTGGAATTCAGGAGATTCGTGAGCTTATCAAACGAATGCCGCAGGAATACGGCATAACCGTGCTCGTCTCCAGCCACCTGCTCAGTGAAGTAGAACAGATGGCAAGCACCGTCGGTATTATCCGCGAAGGTCAGCTTGTATTTCAGAATACGATTGAGCGGCTGCACCAGGAGGCTGGAAGCACGATCCGCCTCACCGTATCTGATGCAGAAGATGCTCTTCAAATCGCCAGAGAGCTTGGACAATGGGGTCAGGTGGATGGGACAAGGCTGACTTTTAACCATATGGACGATCATATGATTGCCGCACTGGTCCGCCGATTGGTCGAGCAGGATCACAGCGTATACCGGGTTGAGGAACATAGACAATCTCTGGAGGACTTTTTCCTCGAAGTGGTTGGAGGGGTCGTTAAATGATGATGCGACTGTTAAATAGTGATCTTCTCAAAATACGAAAAAAAGGTTTATGGTTTCTCGTATTTCTTGCTCCTATTGGTCTGGTAGCGATGAATGCCCTCAATTTTGGCCTTCGCCTAGACTATTTGCAGGGGCTGTATGGTGAAGAGGGGATGTGGGATGGTCTGCTCTTCAACTTTGAACCGTTTGTGCCGCTTGCCGTTCTTCTTGGCGCTACCATACTGAGTTCGATGATGGCAGGGGTAGAGTATCAGCAGGGCTCCTGGAAGCAGCTGCTTGCCCTTCCGGTATCCAGATGGAAGGTGTATTTATCCAAATTCTCGGTGATATTGATGCTGCTTCTGAGCTCTTGTATATTGCTGTATATTGGCATTGTTCTGCTTGGGCTCACCCTTGGATTCAATATGCATATACCCTGGCTGGATCTGCTGAAGCTATGCTTCCTTCCTCTGGCCGCATCTTTGCCGATGATCGCGATTCTGTTTATGCTGACCATGACTCATGAGAATCAGGCATTGTCTGTGACCATTGGCATTACACTTGCTATCATGGGCTTGTTCAGTGCCCAGCTTCCAGAATTTGTTCCCCTATCCTGGCCGATGTTCAGCATCATGCTGCCGGATGGAGAGAAGCTGGCTTTGTTTGGTGTTGGTCTTGGCGCCGTACTGCTTCTAGCCGGAATGTCGTTATTCGGTAAAAAGGA
Source organism: Paenibacillus provencensis (assembly GCF_042678545.1). NCBI lineage: Bacteria > Bacillati > Bacillota > Bacilli > Caryophanales > Paenibacillaceae > Paenibacillus > Paenibacillus provencensis. The sequence goes on from NZ_JBHTKX010000003.1 coordinate 135,885, forward strand.
GGTGGCTTGACCATGGGTGCCTACTTTCGTCTATTATCTGCGGAAAGACTTAAAATCATGAAATCGTGGGTGTGGCTGCTGGTGCTCGTCAGTCCAGCTATTGCTCTGCTGCTAGGCTTTATTGCGGAGCCAGCCGGTTATTGGGATCTGATGGCTTCCCAGGCTACTTTTCACGCGATGCTGTTTCTACCCATCTTCACAGGAATATTCGCTTCCTTTATCTGCAGGTTTGAGCATGCAGCGGGTGGCTGGAAGCAGGTATTGGTACTCCCGGTGAGCCGTTTCACATTCTATGCAGCCAAGCTGACGGTTATTATGGTGTTAATCCTGGTAATCCAGCTGCTTCTATTGCTTAGTTTGCTTGCAGCAGGTGCTTATCATGGAATGCATAGCGATATTCCTTGGGGGATGCTCCTCCAGAGTATCGGAGCGGGATGGCTCGCAACATTGCCCCTTGCAGCACTCCAGCTGCTCGTATCCTTGATGTGGAGCAGCTTCGGTGCTCCGCTCGGCATTAATTTTATGCTGACGATACCAAACCTGCTGATCGTAAACTCTAGCGACGTTGCTCCGTATTATCCGTGGGCACAGCCCTTCCTGCTCATGATGCCGAGGGAGGAATTCAGTTTTGGGGCATTTATGGTGCCAATGTCGACCATATTGCCTGTCGTTCTGGGTAGTGCGCTTCTGTTTATACTCCTCGGCGCCGTGTACTTTAGACAGAAGGAAATTTGACTGTGCTATGTTGTGCTCCTCCTCATAAAGGAGTGAGGAAGGGAAATCCCAATCGGCTTTTCTCAAAACTCAACTGACAGACCATGCTTCAAGTGCGATAATTCCTTTAAAAGGGCATCATTATCTTCATTGGACGAATTATTTAGAGATAAGCGAAGCGTTGCTGGAATTTGTAGAAAAGATTTAGAACGGTGACTTATAAAATGAACTATGTTCAGATGACCTTATAATAAGATATCAAGAATAAAACAAGCAGGGCTGCCTTTCGCTAATCAGCGATTAAGGGCAGCCCTGTATTTAATATATATAGATGTACATGTACACATCTTCAGAACGAGGTCTTAATGCAATGCAATATCGTCAATCTTTAGATTGTTGATATTATTTCTGAGAATTTGGCAAGAGTGCTTGAACTTGACCATTTCTTCCTGGCTAAGGTTTAATTCAAGCAGCTCCTTAATCCCGTCGCTCCCGATAATGGCCGGAACGCCGATGCACATGTCGGTCTCGCCGTACTCACCGTCAAGAATGGCGGACACCGCTATAATCTTATGATCATCCGTTAGAATGGAACGGGTGATAAAAGCGATGGCGCTGCCAATGCCAAACTGCGTAGAGCCTTTGCGGGTGAAGATCTCCCAGCCTGCGTCCCGGGTCTTTCGTGCAATATCCTCAAGATCCAGTGTTTTGAATCTCTCTTTATGCTGATCAAGAATATGTAGGATCGGCTTTCCTCCAATCGTGACATGGGACCAGGCGACAAATTGGGACTCTCCATGCTCGCCCAGCGCATAGCCGTGGACACTGCGCGGATCGATGGAGAACACTTCGGACAGAATCGTCTTGAGTCTTGAGGAGTCAATGGATGTGCCTGTGCCGATGACCTGATTCCGCGGCAGTCCTGACAGCTTCCATACCAAGTACGTAATAATATCCACAGGATTTGCCGCAACGACAAATACACCATTAAAGCCGCTCTCCATGATTGGCTGAACGATATCTTTAGTAATAATTTCTGCTTCTCCCAGAATATCAAGCCGGGTCTGGCCTGGCTTCACACTGGCTCCTGCCGTCAGGACGATGACATCCATATCCTTGCAGTCGGCATAAGTTCCGGCATGGACCTTGGTGCGCTGATACGTAAAATCCATGCTGTGGGACAAGTCGAGTGCCTGCCCAAGCGCCTTCTCATAAGTGCGGCCAATAAGCATGATTTCTCCTGCAATCGCCTGATTGATCATGGAATAAGCTGCGCTAGATCCGACAAGACCCGCCCCGACAATCGCCACTTTTCCTGTTCTATTTCGCATAACCTGCTTTCCTCCTGTCTCCATGTAGTTATCTGCCTAGCATCTATATTTGTATTGTATGCATATGCCTATTCAACGTTACATAAGATAACATAATTTTCTCTTGAATAGCAATGGGGATTCAGATCATACGGTAAATTAAGTGAACAATTATTACAAATAGATGACGTGCAATGAAACTCTTGTTCATTATCCCACGTGAAATCCGGCATAAAGTGTCGAACGGACGGGGAGGGGCGTCGTAATTCCACCCTGACAAAACTTCTTACGATCCCACATTCTTAGAAGAAATATGCCAAAGGATTTGAAGGGGAGAGAGGCGAATTGCTTATCTCACAGACAACTATTTCGCTGTTCCGCCCTGATCAAGCGGAAGAAATAGCGCTGTTTCCTAACAGGCAAGTGCATGGTATGAAGTTTGATTAATGTCGGCATACGTTAATGATTTATTAGACCCTAAAAAATTCGGGAGGGAATGATAATGAATATGCATTTGAATATGAATGAAGCAGGAGCTACCACGGAAACGGCTAAGGAATTGGGGATCGGCGCAAGCACACTCCGCAAATACGCGGCTGCGCTGGAGGAGCAAGGGCATCGTTTTGAACGGGCTGCGAATAAATCGAGACTATTTGGAACGCTTGAAATTGAGCGGATCAAGGAAATGATGAATTTGATGAGAGAGCAGAATCTGCCGCTGAATGATGCAGCCGTGCTCGTTATGGAGCTGAATCATGATATGGCTGCAGCGGCCAAGGATGACTCTGATATACAACAGGCAAGTGCACATTCACCACTAATTGAGCAGGAGAAGGTTCTTCAGAAGGCAGGAGTGGAGCAGGAGCAAGTCAAGCAGCTCAATATGGAATGGAAAATACTACAGGAACGCATGGCTGAGCTCGAACGTGAGCAAACGAAGCTGATGAAGCAAAATGAACAGCTGCAGGAGCAGGTAGAAGAACAGCGCTTATGGATTAAGGAGAAGCTTGATGAGGATCGTGACCGTCAGCTGATCACGAATTTGCGAAGCTATCAGGGGCGAAATCAGAAGCCAAAATCCAAGCAGAGGGGGCACTCACTGAGGATGCTGTTCGGATTGCTCCCAAAGAGTAGGAGGGAGGCGTGATGATGCGAAAATTCATCCGCTCCACTCTTCATCAAAAAGTGACGAATCAAGATACAGGACCGCCTAAAGCATAGGAATTTGTTTTTATTTTTACAGTATTAGAGTTACAATAGAAAGGAGTGATTGATAAAAGCGACAAGGAGAGCCACAAATGATTATTTTGAAGAGCAAAGATGAAATACAGTATATGAAGAAGGCTGGCGAGATTCTCGCCGCTTGCCATAGAGAGATTGCCGGGCTCATTCGCCCTGGCATTCAGACGCAAGAGATTGATGCTTTTGCAGAGAGCTTCATGAAGAAGCATGGAGCGACTCCAGAGCAAAAAGGCTACAACGGTTATCCATATGCCACCTGTGCTTCGGTAAATGACGTGATCTGCCACGGGTTCCCTGGAAAATACGCGCTGAAGGACGGGGATATCGTAACGGTGGATATGGTCGTTAATCTGGACGGCTGGCTGGCGGATTCCGCTTGGTCTTATGCGGTTGGTAATGTATCCGAGCAGGCTCAGAAGCTGCTGGATGTGACCAAAGAATCCCTGTATAAGGGTATCGAAAAAGCCGTTATTGGCAACCGGATCGGGGATATTTCCAACGCAATCCAGGTGTATGCTGAAGGCGAAGGATTCTCGGTCGTTCGGGAATTCATTGGGCATGGTATCGGTCAGGATATGCATGAAGAGCCGCAAGTGCCTCATTACGGACCAGCCGGACGCGGACCGCGTCTGAAGGAAGGCATGGTCATTACGATTGAGCCGATGCTGAATGTCGGTACCTTCCGCAGCAAGCTGGACAGCGACGGGTGGACAGCCCGTACACAGGACGGCGAATTGTCTGCACAGTATGAACATACCATCGCCATTACGGCAGATGGCCCGGTCATTCTAACCGAGCAATAATAGGAATGATCCTGCAGCATAGGACGCTTGCTGATCCAGGATCATTCAAGGCCACGGCCGCAATATAGAGAGCAGCATTCCTTCTATCCTCCATATGAAGGGATGCTGCTCTTTATTACTTGAAGGGAGCATATATCCCAAAAAAGCTCAGTACATGTGGGAGGAATTCATCCCGTGTACTGAGCCTTTTATATGAAATGGTGTTTATTATTGTAGCTTCTGAGCGAGCTTCATAGATCACGGTGTCTTACAGAAATCGTTATTGCTTAGCAGAAGGTTCAAATGCTGAACCATAAGTTTCGTTGTAGTGCTTCAGCATATATAGTCTCCAGTGGAGGAGCATGCCGAAGGCGAGAATGAAGAAGACGGCACCTGTCTGCACTACGGAAATATACTGATGAACGACTTCATGCAGCACAAGTCTGACGATCAGAAGACCGACCAGTATGAACATGAAGCTCTTGGAGCTGGTAACAAAGACCTTTCCGTCTCTAACTTCAAACTTGGTGCTCTTGATCAGCGGATATGAGAAGATAAACCAGCCGACCAGAAACGCAAGGAGTGCCCACAGCCACGGAATATGCGTGTCCGGCACAACAAACATAAGAAACCCCGTGCTCATGCCGAGCGGAGGGATGATGATTCTTTTCTTATTAATTGGCCGATTGGCTGCCTTCATACGAATGATGATAGCGCTCACAGCAATAAAGATCATGCCGATCGTTGCGGCGATCTGGAGAAATGAGGAGTTCATTGCCACGTAAAGGACCTCTCTCTAATAGAAAATCATTTTTCTTTAGTATATCATAGTTCCCTAGAAATACTGTAAGTATATCCCGTGAAATATGAAGTGTTATATAGAATGAGTTAAGCTCGAGTATGCATTGTTGTAGGAATTTGTAGAAAATTATCGAATGATCAAGAACTTTTCTTCCAATTTGCGGAAACAGGTCATATACTAGGAATGTACTTCTATATTTTTATGAAATAGTCATCTAAGTTATATAAATATTGAAGTGAAGGGGGAAGAGAGAAGTGAGGCCAAGGGAATGGAAGTTCAAGGCAGGACTTGCGATACTGGTTGGTGCATTGCTGCTTCTCACTTTCCCTTGGATTCAATGGAGAGCGGCGCCGAGCCGGGTTATTGATGTTGTGATTGTAGATAAAACTGTTCCTGACATTTCATACCGTGAGCATAAAGGGCTGATCTGGCTGCTCAATCAGCAGAAGATTGTGGATCAGAGTGGAGCGGGATATCAATATGATAAATCTTACTATGGATACCATCCGCACAAGACCGGAGATGAACGGATGAGGCGCTTGCCTGCTACGCTTCGTGGAGCCGATCTGATCTATCTTGCAGATTCTTACGGTATCTATAATTCTGTACATTCGAAGGAAGAAAGGGAGGAGCAAATCGAGGAATTGGTGTATGGCGGAATGAATTTGACAGATGTCCAGAAGATTCAGGCTGCTGCTATGACAGGAACAACAATTATTGCCGAACATAGTATATTGGCAGCTCCGACGGCACAATCGGTTAGCAGGCAGCTTCAGAAGATGCTGGGTGTGGAATGGAAGGGCTGGGCCGGGAAATACTATGAGAATTTATCAACAGAAGTTCCCCTACATATTATGGAGAAGTATACAGAACAGACTGGCAAGGAATGGTCTTATAGCGGGATAGGGATTGTACTTATACATCATGAAGGTGAAGTAATTGTGCTCGACAGACAAGACCTAAGGGAGTCCGGTATGTCCATCTCATTTTCCAAAGAGAACAGTGATAAATACAATGTCGAAAGATCAGCCCGCTATAATCAATGGTTTGAGGTTGTTGCTCCCAAGTCTGGTGCGGAGACTGTAGCGAATTATAAGCTTGAATTAACGAGCTCTGGCTCAGCTAAGCTGAGAAGGGCGGGAGTTCCTGCACAGTTCCCAGCCATTATTCAGTATGAGCAGAAGTCGCATCAATCATATTATTTTGCCGGTGATTTTGCAGAACGAACGGTCTCGCCCTTAATGGTTCAATATAAAGGCTGGGACAAGTTTGTCGGCAGCTTCATACCTGATTCCAGTCCAAATGCTTTTTACTGGAATATCTATATTCCTATGATGAAAACCATTTTGTCATATATTGAGAGCAGACAGGTTTATATATATGAGAGTGACGAAGAAGAGTCTATACAGAAGAGGGTGTAGGCTTTTTTTGTACAATTAAGCGAAGATCTCTCTTAACTTAACAAACGGAATTATGCAAAATCCTAGATGGATATAATAAAGAACACTCAGCCAATTCTGCTGAAGGAAAGTTATGGATTCGAGGGAAACTTGACAAACAAAACTGTTATCAATAGAATAACAGTTGCTAGGAAGTGAGTTTATCATACATGTAGATATATACGAATGATGAGAGTCAGAGATTAATAGACGATTTCAGGGCATAACTAATTTATAAGGTTACTGGAGACAGGAAGCTTTGAGCGCTAATACAGGAGGTCAAGGTAATGAACAGTGAGTTCACGATTGCAGTGCATTGCCTATTGTTTTTGGGTATCCGTGAAGGACGCATCGCAAATAGCGAGGACATTGCAGAGAGTGTATCGACGCATCCTGCCAGAGTACGGAAAGTGCTTAGTGTGCTGCGCAAGCATCAGTATGTAATGACAAAGGAAGGGGCTCACGGTGGTTATATGCTGAACAGCAAGCCAAATGAAGTGAGACTTGGTGATTTGTACCGCTTGTTTGCGTTAGGATCCTTTGGACCTCATTGGCGTTCGGGGGATGAGAGCTCCAGCTGCTTGGTATCCTCTAATATCAAGGATGTGATGGGTACCATTTATCATGATGGAGAGCATGTGGTGGAACAATACCTGGACAGTATTACCCTTGCAGAAGTGAAGCACCGTCTGGAGGATAAGTGGAAGAATAGGGATTTAACATAAAAGGCTTAACATAAGTAATATCATTGATTTAAAGATCTGGCATGATGGCTGGATCTTTTTTTGGTTTCCAGTAATAGTTAATAAAAGGATTATATTACCTTATTATGGTTTTTAATATACAATGAGTATGTCTTTAATTATTGAAATATTTACCGAGAGGGGGTGGACTATGAGAACAGGCATGGACTTATACGTACATTTGGATGATTCTGAATTGTCGATTGCTGCCTGCCAAGGTGATTTTGAAGCGTATGAGGAGCTGGTTCGGCGATATGGCAAAGAGCTCTATGCTTGGTCATATGTATACAGCGGTGGAGGCGAGGGTGCGAAGCGTTTACTCGCAGAATCGATCGCGAAGAGCTGGCAGCTGCGCAATCAGCTTTGGGACCAAGCTCAGCTTGTGAATTATATATTTAAGACGATGTATGCTGTTGCGAAGAAGCGACGATATGGAGCCGCAGCATGGGATGCAACACTTCCCCCTGTTCCGGCGGAATACGAGACCCCATTCCAAATGATAAGGGATACCGACCGATTGCTGTCACAGAAACTGAATAGTCTGCCGTTTGAAGAGCTTGCGATGCTATTAGCCACATACATACTAGACAAAACGCCTGCCGAGATTGGAGAGTATACGGGAATAGGGGAGAGGCTGGCCACCGCCAGTTTACAGCAAGCCAAGCAGGCAATGGATGGTTCACGAGCTGTGCTTGACGCGTTGTTCGAGAAGGATCGAAGGACCGTTTATTCAGATGAGTACTCTTTAGAAGACGCTGTTCAACAAGGGCTAACAGATGCTCGAGCAGGCAAATACGCCAAGCGGCTTCGAAGAAGATGGGGTATAGGTGCTGCTATATTCAGTTTCACAATGATATTGCTGGTGATTGGCCTGAATCCTTGGGAAGAGAAGGGGACTCATGACCCGCTTAACCGGGCGGGAACCCGAGTCGTGCCGGATGACAGCTACTGGCTTGGCACCATAAGTTCGAATCGCGTCGCCGAGAGAAGGCTGCAGGAAGGGAACGCTCAATATCTCGGCTATGTGGTTGAACAGAACGGACTAAAGCTGATTATTGATGGGATGATGACGCAAGGCGAATCAACCATGATCTGGTATACCTTAAGTACGAAGAACGGGCAAGTGATGCCGGATAAGTTAAGCGGCTATATGTACGGATACAGCAGCCCTATATCGCGTGATACGATGAGAAATTGGTCAGAAAATGAAATCTTGCAGACAGAAGATCCTTCAACTATACAGGGGATGATGGTATTTGATAGCCTGCATGATATCGTCAATCAGAGAGTCCCGGAAGAATGGATTGTAATCTTTAACGCAGCGGCTTCGGAGCAGCCTGAGTCGGTGACCTCTTTAAGTCTTACGGTTCCGTCCGTGCCAGCACAGGAGCCTGAGCTTATTGCAGTCAACCAGGAATTTGAGCTAAACAATCGTTCATTTGTGATTAAGGAGGTCGAGCTGGCAGAGAACTATACCAAGGTTAGGATTGTACCGGAAACCAGACACGAGGAGGATGCGGCACTTTTACACAATTTGAGGCTGAGGCTTGGTTCTGACGACCAGAGCTATTTGGGCTTGAACGGGCAGTCTATGAATTATGAGATTGACGAAGAAGGGCATACCACTCTGATATATCCTCCGGTGCACTACCTTGATTACAGTGGATTGTCGCTGGTGAAGGAAGGTGGACTTGTGACGATAACCGAAGAGTTTAAAGTGGATCTAGATAAGGGAAGGTTAGTTGGTTATCCAGATCATTTCAACGGTGATTTTAAAATGGAGAGATTAAGGGATGGTTCAGAGATCAAGCTGTACTTTAAGGATGCGGGATATATCAATGAAGAGGTGCTGAGCTCTCTAGAGGAAGTGCCGAACGGGCAGCTCTCATTTGAGTTCTATGATGCGGAGAACAATGTACATATGTCCAGCGGGACAAGTTACGAGGGAGAATGGCGCACTTATGCAATCCCAAACCTGGATTATAAGCAGCCGATTACTATACCTGTGAGTTATGAAAGAGTGGATAAGGAGACGTTAAATATTCCTCTCTTACTACAAAATAATTGAAAAGAGTTGAAGCTATGAGACCCTATATTGATCCTAATGATTCCGAATTGTCGATTGCTTTGCCAAGGAGATTTTGATCTATTGGGAAAGGACACTTAGGCAAGATCCCATATCCCGGCAAAGGCTGAAGGAAGGAGATTACGTCAAGATGGGGAAGGTGCTGCCTGAACAGAACGGCCTTCGCCTGTATGTAGACGGTGCGATGCAGACGAATGAAGGACTAATATTGTGGTACAGGCTTGAGAATACAGAAGGAACTGAAGCTCCAATCGCAGATCGAGTCATGCTGTGGAGTGATGTGTATCAGGTGTTTGGTTCTGAATTCGATCGGGACAACATGCGAATGAGGGGAGCCTGACGACCGATGCGACAATTGTTCAGTTGGAGGCAGATCCACCAATTATCATAACTATGGATCAATTAAACCCACCTATTCTGTTTGTGACAGAAGAGAGCTTTATGAGTTCAACGATTGAAGGAAAGGACTGGATTGAAGGACTCGGGAGTGCATCCGAATGGTATTTAGATTCGATGTATTATGATGATTATTCTGAGATCAGGCTAAGCATTCATAGTATAAGTGGAATGGAGTTGAACACAGACACAGGCGAGATCTTAGAAGCACCGGAAGTGTTTAACGGACATATTGAGCTTACGGATGTTGCTAGTGACTCTTTTTTCTACATCTTCTTCCCTTCATCAGAGGAGTCGGGATATACCATCAACAATCAATATTCGGATGCGGAGGGCGTACCCTACTTTACTCAAGGCATTGATCAAATTGATGGGAGACTTGCATATAAGGTGGCTGATTTTGACTACGCACAGCCTTTAACCTTCCAAATCGACACTATTGAGCAATTATCTGGAGGTGGGGATGAGATATTAGATAACGGCGACGTCATCAACTTGGCCCTGGTAAAAAAATAGGGGCAGAAGACCTCCACAATCTGATTTGAAAAAGAGGTGATTCGGTGCACGGTTTTGATGAGATGAACGATCGGGATTTAGAGACAACGGCGTTAAGTGGAAATTTCGATGCTTATGAGCATTTGACGAAACGTCATGCTGCTCATCTGTTTGTCACGGCCTATGCCCTATCCCGGAATAAGAATACCGCAGGTGTACTCGTAACAACCACGGTGTCCATCACCTGGCATCAGGTCAAAGCAGGGAAGCGGCGAGAGGATCTCGTGACTGCCTTGTTTCGTAATATGGTGCTCTACGCTAAACGGTTGAGGTTGGCGAATGGAGCGAGTGTTGCAGTAGAAGCAGCATTTGCAGTGAGTAAACCTGATGGGACTGCGGCAAGTTTAAAAAAGGTAGCTTACCCGGCTGCTGCATCTGGTGAGTATGTTCAGATGATGCGCAGCAACCAAACAGACCTGGTGGAGACACTCATCAGCCGGATGAGCTTTGAACAGAGTGTCATATTTCTGCTGACTTATATTGCAGAACAACCTATAGCTGAGATTGCCGAATACATATCAAGAACGGAGAAGACGGCTTCAAATCGGCTTGATGAGATGTTGGATGCTATGGCGAAAGAGATGGGGGAAGGCGAAGCGGCGGCGGTCTCGTCTTATATTCGCAGGCACTTCTCCAAGGAAAAAGAATACTTGAAGTCGGTGGAATTGAGTAACGACGCGGATGCAGCAGTGCAGAAGGGACTGCTCAATGCTCGAGAGGGCATCCTCCCTAAATGCAGTAACAAGAAGGTATGGAGCTGGGCGCTGGGTGTATCGCTTGGTGTAGTTGTCCTGGTTATCATTGTTCTAAACCCTTTCCGCGAGAAGGAGATTCATGCGTCTCTAAACTTCTCCGGCACAAGAGTCGTCCCGGATGAAAGCTTGATTCATCGTGATCCAACCAGCAATGAGTATCTCAGATCGCGAGTGGAAGATGGGGATTACAAGACGCTCGGATATGCGATGGAACTGAACGGTGGTTCGCGGCTTATTATTGATGGGGCTATAGATAATGGCAATGAAACTATCCTGTGGTATACGTTGGAGAAGGATGACGCGAAGATTACGAACTCAATCGTGGACGGATCTATTTTGGATCGATCAACTTTGCTGCTGTTAGGGTATTTACAGGATCAAGTCGTTCTGGAATCGACGGAGGACCACGAGAAGGGGATTGTCATATTTAATAGAACCAATTCGACGGTTACTACTGAAGGCGCATTGCTCCAATTTAATATTGAGGTGCAGGGGGATGAGCCTCATACAGTAACGCTGGAAACAGATTACCCTCATGAGGTTGAGCAGCCGGCCAAAGAGATTACACTGGATGAGAGCTTTACAATTGAAGGCCAGATATACTATATTACCGGGTTAGAGATCAGCTCGGATTATACGCGAGTGAAGATTAAGCCTGATATAAACAATGAAAAAGGGATAGAGAGCCTGAAGGATATTCAATTGGACCGGGTAAGAGAGAATTCGAGTTCTGGCAGCAGAGTCGCTGAAATTTCAGGTACGGACCTGATCTTTCCATCTATCTATTATGAAGATGATTATGAAGAGATCCAGCTAACGTTAGCTGAGGAGCTGTTCAACCTGGATACTCCTCTTGTAATTGATATAAATAATCCTGCGCTCGTCCAGTATCCTGCAGGGATGAAGCCTGAATCCTTCGGGATCACCTATGCAGAGCAGTCAAACCATCGTTATCATACGATTCAATTTCCTGTTTGGGAAGGGGTCCAATACAAAATTTCTGATCTTTATACAGATGCAGGAGGAAATGTTTATACAGCAGTAGCTAAAATAGCGGAAGCCGATAATCTTAACATGCTCATTCCCGATCTAAATTACGTGCAGCCCCTTACATTCTACTTTTCTGTTCATGATCAAGATAATCTAAACGATATCAAGGATCTGTCGAACTATGATCCGCGAGAAGGCCGTATCTCAATTACCCTCATGAAGAAACCACAGAATTAGACGCTGGATCTTTCAATCAATTCAAAGGGAATTGCAGTCTTGGGGCTGCGCCCGTTGTCCTTCACATCCGTATTCCTGCTATGGTAAAACGTGCGAAAGGCTTCTCTTCCAATCTCCTGCAAATGCTGGTCAATCGTCGTAAGACCGAGTGCCTCGGAGATCGGAAGATTGTCGAAGCCGATAATCGCAATATCCTCTGGAATACGTAGTCCGATGGCCTGAGCTCTCAGGATGACCCCGGCCGCGGCCTCATCGCCTGTAACGAGCAGGGCGGTCGGACGTTCCTCCATCGTCATGAGGGTATCAATGACGCGGATGCCGTCTTTAATCTCTGTACAATTGGTAAATATCCATTCCGGTCGTAAGACCTCCCCATGCTCGTGAAGCAGGGTCTTATAAGCAAGATATCGAGCCTGGCTGCTTGCACTGTCAGGTCGCCCTACACAATAACCGATAGCCGTATGACCGTGCTGAATCAGATACTGTATTCCCGTCTGAAAGGCTTCATAGTGATCGGTATAAACAGCTGCGATGCGCTCATGCTCTGTATACTCACAAGTAACGACTGGACCATACTTGGCGTAAGCGGCAATGGCTTCAAGCTCAAGTGCACGGGAGCAGAAGATGAGACCGTCAATCTGTTTGGTGGACAACAGCTGTAGTGCCTTATGTTCTTCATGCGTCTCATAACGAGATTGATAGAGCAGTGCACCGTAACCGGATTTAGCCGCTTCATCCATAATGCCCGACAATATCGTTTGAAAATAGGGATGGCTGCTCGGGACGATGACACCAACACTGTTTGTCTGCCCCTTGATCAAATGCACCGCACTCGAATTCGGCTGATATCCTTCCTTCTCCATAATACGCTGTACTTTCTGACGAGTGGCTTCATTGACGTATGGATGATTGTTCAGCACTCGGGACACCGTAGTTACAGATACGCCGGCCAGCTTGGCAATTGTTTTAATGTTGGCCAATGATGTAGCACCTCCTGATCTAACGACATTATACCCTTGTATACGGTTTATCGCGAAATGCATGTACAAAAAAAGCCCCTCGGAAGGGGCTTAGTAGAAGCGCAGTTACATTTAGGACACTTAGAGAATCCAGTGAATTGAGTAAACTCAGAAGATCCAGAGGAGGGAAAATCTAGATGTTTTCTCCGTTGGTCTGAATGACATCCTGGTACCAGAAAAAGCTGTCTTTCTTGATACGGCGTAGATCCTTGCCGCCTTCCTCATCCTGATTGACGTAGACGAAGCCATATCGCTTCTGATAGCCGTTCAGCCAGCTCAGCAGGTCAGTAAAGGACCAGCTGCAATAGCCAATCAGCTCCACACCGTCAGCGATCGCCTGCTTGCACTGATGAAGATGGGATTTAAGGTAGGCGATCCGGTATTCATCATGAATCCGGTCATCTGATTCGAGCTTGTCAAACTCGCCAAGTCCGTTCTCTGTAATAAAGATAGGGAGATCATAGCGGCTTGTGATCCGGCGCATGCCGATACGAAGTCCGATCGGGTCGATGTTCCAATCCCAGTTCGATTTCTCAATGTGAGGATTGTTCGCTGTCTTATACAGTCCTGGGACCCCGGTCGATTCATTGCTGCCTTTTTTGCCTGTGTTGTTCATTTTACCCGAAGAAACACCGCCTTGCAGCGGATTGTGCTCGTACGTGATGGTCTGATAATAGTTTACGCCTACGAAGTCCGGCATGCCTTGCTTAAGCAATTCCTGATCTCCTTCCTCAAATACGGGAGCGAGCCCCTGCTGCTTCAGATGGCGATACGGAATGCTGGGATATTCACCCCGGCAATATACGTCCAGCCACCAATAGCTTGTGAACTCCTCGGCATTCTCATATGCCAGCATGTCTTGCGGTGAGCTGGAAGCCGGATAGGATGGGGTATAGGCAAAGCTTGGTCCAATCTTCCCGTCGGGAACATATTTGCGGAAGGAGGCGATTGCCTGCGCGTTCGCAAGGAACATGATGTGGTTGGCTTCGTAGAACCGCTTGCGGTTCTTGACTCCCGGTGGATGCATGCCAAGCATGTAGGCGTGATTGGTATTATGATTCTGTTCGTTAAGTGACACCCAGTATTTCACCCGGTCTCCGAATCTTTTGTACAAGGTGATGCAGTACTGATTGAAGTCTTCGATGATTTCACGTGATTCCCAAGCACCGTATCGCTCTTGAAGTGCCTGAGGCACGTCCCAATGATACAGGGTCAGCACAGGCTCAATATTGTGGGCAACCAGCTCATTAATCAGGTTGTCATAAAATGTGAGTCCCTCCTCGTTCACCTCACCTGAACCATGGGGATAAATTCTTGGCCAGCTGACCGAGAATCGGTACGATTTAAGACCCATTTCAGCCATGAGCTGTACGTCTTCCTTGTATCTGTGATAGTGATCGACCGCGATATCGCCGTTGGTATCCTTATATGTGGTGCCTGGAACTTTGGTATACAAATCCCAGACAGAAGGTCCCTTGCCGTCTTCATTCCAAGCTCCTTCAATCTGATAGGCAGCAGAAGCAGAGCCCCAGAGAAAGCCCGCGGGGAATGGCGGCAATTTTTCATGTATCATTTTTATGTCCTCCTTGCAAGTTAAATCCATAATCACAGCTGACAATAGTTTTTACATAAGCATCTTAAGTTATGAAATGCATTTCAGAGCAATAGTCCTTTCGTGAAATTTTTGTAAACAGCCTTGTTTTTGAAGGGATGGACGTCATTTGTGGTTAATAGATTATTATCAATTCCAGTAGTCTATCCAGTGATTATTTGAATATAAGGAGCGATCGATGATGAACCCACAAGCGAAGAAATCAGACGAAGTTTGTTTTTATACGGGAACTTATTCCGCAGCCGCAGAGCCTAGTATCTATTTGGTGGCCGTGAACAAAGAAAGCGGAGAAATGCGAATCGTGAACCAAGCGACAGGAATAGAGCGCCCCTCCTTCTTGGCACTGCATCCGAATGGTGAAGTATTGTATGCTGTCAGCGAGACAGGGGAAGGCGAACTGTTTACTTATAAGATAGATCCGACGACGAGCGAGCTGCACCTTCTGGATCGCAAACCGACGGAAGGCGCCGACCCTTGTTATGTTTCGGTGGATCACAGCGGAAGTTATGTGCTTGTGGCTAACTATTCAAGTGGAAGTGTCAATGTATATAAGCTGGATGAATCCTCCATTCCTGCAGAAATGTCTGCGAAGATTGGGCATGTGGGCAAGGGCTTCCGAGAAGATCGGCAGGAAGGTCCGCATGCGCATTCCATCGTGCCGGATCCTGCAGGGGAGTATGCCATTGTATGCGACCTTGGACTAGATCAGATTATTGTGTACCGCATGCAGGAAGGCAAGCTGTCGACCCATTATGAACTGAAGCTGCCTGCCGGTTCGGGACCGAGGCACTTGGTGATCCACCCTAATGAGAAATTTGCTTATGTTGTTAATGAACTGAACAATACGGTTACGGCATTAACCTTCAACAAGAATCGCGGAGAATTCCAGATTACGCATCATATCTCAACACGGGGTGAAAAAGAACAGTCGGAAAATACAGGTGCGGATATTCGCATATCCTCCTGCGGCCGTTTCCTATATGTATCCAACCGTGGCGATGATTCGATCGCGCTGTTCCAAATTAATGAGGAGAGCGGTGAGCTGACAGCCGTGGAGTGCGTACCTACGGAGGGTAAGACGCCTAGAAACTTCAATCTGCTGGATGGTGGACTCCTGATCGCGGCAAACCAGGACAGTGACAACCTTGTTTCCTTCAAAATGAACAGTGAGACCGGACATCTCACGCCGACTGGGTATGAGCTTGAAATCCCTGCTCCTGTATGCATTGAACCATGTAAGAAGGGATAGTATTTATTCCGCGGAATTAATTTCATAACTCATTAAGGGGATTATGAAACTTGATTCATTCCATTATATAAATATTAAATGCCATGAATTATATAGATCTTGCGAGACATGATCCATAGCCCGGATCATGTCTTTTTGCTATTCCCGAAATTAATCTGCATAGTACAAGGCCGTGAACAATATATTGTATGGGATTTTATGCTTTTGGGAGGTGAAACGAGCAGAATGCCTTTTATATTAAGATTTAATACAACAATGAATGGCGGTATGACTTTTACAGGAAATACACTTGGGCTCAACAAGGTAACCAATCAGAATAATCAGGGAAATACAGGTTCAATCGGTGCTTTCAGCACTTTGAATACATCGGTTCGGGTCGGCAACTTCCCGCTTGGGACAACATTGGATTATACACAAAATGCTTCAACCGCTATTTTGGATTTGCCGAGTGGATCGACGGTGCAGTATGCCGAATTGATCTGGGCAGCCAGCTATAATACGGGGGGGAATAACGTCATTGGGCAGATCGGCAATCCTGTGTTATTCACTACGCCGGCAGGAACCTTCTCGGTTGCTCCTGATCCGGCAACAGCACGGAATACTGCGCCTACAGCGAATGATTATGTCAATTCGGCCAATGTAACGGCTCTTGTACGGCAAGGGGGAGCAGGTACCTATATAACAGGAGCCGTGCCCGGAACGGTAACAGCATCTAACAACAATGATAACTTCGCCGGATGGACACTTGCCGTCGTGTATGAGAATCCATTCCTCCCGTCAAGGAATATGAGCGTATTTGTTGGTGCAGAGGTCGTGAATCAGGCCCTCGGTACGGCAACAGCCACGATTACCGGATTCGCTACACCGGTTACCGGAGTCGTGAGCGGAAGACTGATGGTCAGCGCAGGAGAGGGTGATCCTCAGCTACTAGGAGATCAGCTGAGGTTTGGACCCACAGCAGCGACGCTTGTAGCGATTTCAGGTCCGAACAATCCGGTCAGCAACTTTTTCGGTTCACAGATTAACAATAATCTGGGACTCTTGGATACAAGAGGGACGTTCGGCAGTCTGAATAGTACACCAGGTAATGCGGTCATTGGTGCAAGACAAGGCTGGGATATTACCAATGTAGATGTCTCTTCCAGGCTCGTCAATTCACAGACTTCTGCTGTCATTCAGGCTACATCCCAAGGAGACGCTTATCTTGTAAATGCGTTAGGGCTTCAAGTCGATGTGAATGCACCTTTTTTTGTGTTCAATAAGAGCTCGAATGTGAGCAGTGCACTGGTCGGAGATGTGGTTCAGTATACACTCACCGCTGCCAATACAGGTACAGCCTCTGCTAATTTAGTGCTGCTGCAGGATACATTTCCTGCTTCCGGCGTGTTCGTCCCTGGCTCCTTCTCCGTGAATGGTGTTGTACAACCTGGCGCAGACCCCACTGTCGGTGTCAATCTGGGCACTGTGGCTCCAGAGCAGACGCTGACGATTATATATTCTGTTCAGATCGTATCCAGGCCACCTGGATCTGCTCAAACGAATGTAGCAAACCTGAACTACAATTATCAAAGTCTTCCGGGTGGACCGACTTTCCAAGGGATGTCGCAATCGAACGGTAACAGCATCGCGATCGGCAATCGGCCGCCGACGACACAGAGCTATTCCCTTGTCACCAATGAAAATATTCCAGTCGGCGGTCAGGTTACAGGTACCGATCCGGACGGAGACGCGCTGACCTTCTCTCTAAATGCGGTACCGACAAGCGGGACAGCAATCGTCAATCCAGATGGAACATATCAGTATACGCCTAACACAGGATTCGTAGGGAACGACTCCTTTACCGTCCTGGTCAGCGATGGCTTCGGAGGGACAGCGGTTTCGACAATCGCGATAACAGTGCTTAATCAGCCGCCAATTGCCAACAACCTGGATGTGTCCACCACGAAGAATGCTCCTGCAACAGGTCAAGTTACAGCGACAGATCCGAATGGAGATGTGCTCACGTTCAGTCTTAATTCATCACCGGCAAACGGTACGGTTGTACTCAATCCAGACGGAACCTTTCAGTATAATCCGAATCCTGGCTTTGCGGGCAACGATTCGTTCACCTATCTTGTAAGCGATCCGAATGGAGGCACAGCCATCGGAATTGTAACGGTTCATGTTCTTAATCAGCCGCCCGTGGCACAGAATTTAAATCTGATAACTCCAGAGAATTTGTTCATTACGGGTCAGGTCATTGCGACCGATCCGGATGGAGATTCACTGACGTTTACATTAAACGCATCTCCAGTAAATGGAACCGTAGTGGTGAACGCGGACGGAACGTTCCAGTATAATCCGAATCCTGGATTTATCGGGACAGATACCTTCACGGTTCTGGTCACTGATCCGAGCGGCGGCACTGCCATCTCTACCGTGACCATACAGGTAATCAATCTGCCGCCGGTGACAAGTAATCTGAGTGTGGCAACTACACTCGGCGTGCCTGCCGGAGGTCAAGTCGTTGCGACCGATCCGAATGGAGATCCGCTGACCTTCACACTGCAGACTGCCCCATCCAATGGTACAGCGGTGGTCAACCCGGATGGCACATTCACATATACACCGAATCCTGGCTTTATTGGAGTGGATAACTTTAATGTGCTGGTAAGTGATCCGAATGGGGGGACAGCGGTATCCGTTGTCACCGTTACCGTTATTAATCAGCCGCCAATTGTTCAGAATTTATCACTGTCTACCTTGGGCAATACACCAGCTGGAGGGCAGGTGATCGCGACCGATCCAGATGGGAATCCGCTGACGTTCAGCCTGAATTCGCCACCGCTGAATGGAACGGTAGCTCTCAACCCTGATGGAACATTCACGTATACACCGAACCCTGGCTTTGCTGGAGTGGATTCCTTTACCGTTCTCGTATCAGATGGCTTCGGCGGCACGGCGATTGGTACGGTAACGGTTAGCGTGCAAAACCTGCCCCCGGTAACCAGCGATGTATTGCTATCAACGCTTCAGAACCTCCCTGCCGGAGGTCAAGTCGTTGCAACGGATCCGAATGGAGATCCGCTGACCTTTTCTTTGTTGTCTATACCAGCTAACGGGAGCGTGGTGGTGAATCCGGATGGAACATTTACCTATACACCGAATACGGGATATGTCGGCCCTGATAGCTTTACGGTGCTTGTATCAGATGGGCTTGGCGGCACGGCAATATCCACGGTATTCATCACAGTGATAGATCAGCCGCCGATCGGGCAGACCCAGAATTTCAGCACGCTGCAAAATACACCGCTGCCGGGACAGCTGCTTGCAACCGATCCGGACGGTGATCCGCTGACCTTTACTCTTCAATCACTACCAGCGAATGGAACAGCAGTGGTGAATCCGGATGGGACATTCACATACACACCGGCAGTCGGATTTGTCGGTACAGATTCGTTCACAGCCCTAATCAGCGATGGCAAAGGCGGTACAGCTATAGGAACAGCCATCATCACCGTCATTGATCAGCCTCCGGTAGCACAGGATCTGACACTGACGACAAATGTCAATACACCGGTGGCAGGTCAAATCCCGGCGACAGATCCGGACGGAGATACACTGACCTATACCTTATCAATACCACCAGCAAACGGCACGGTGGTACTGAATCCGGACGGCAGCTTCACGTATACCCCAAATCTGAATTTCGTGGGTACAGATACATTTTCAGTGCTCGTCAGTGATGGCAAGGGAGGTACTGCGACCTCTAATGTTACGATCGGTGTGCCTGTCGATGGGCCGGTAACCTCAGATGTTACCTTGAATACGACCACAGATGTCCCGGTTGGGGGTCAGGTCATTGCGACCGATCCACAAGGCCAGACGCTGACCTATGCCGTGCTGGTTCCGCCAGCGAATGGTACGGTGCTGCTGAATCCTGCGGATGGAACGTTTACCTATTCACCAAATGTAGGCTTTATCGGTACAGATAACTTCACGGTCCGGGTTACCAACACAAGCGGCGTATTCTCTGATTCACTGGTTACCGTCAACGTCAGCAATATCCCGCCGATTGCAGGCAACCTGACGCTGGATACGTTCCAAAATACGCCGGTTGCCGGCCAAATTCCAGCGAGCGACCCTGACGGCAATCCTTTGAACTATACCTTGTCTGTACCGCCTTCACTTGGTTCCGTATTGCTAAACCCTGCTGACGGTACGTTTACGTATACACCTAATGCAGGCGTAGTCGGATTGGATACCTTCTCCGTGCTTGTCGATGACGGACGGGGCGGAACAGCGACTTCTGTCGTTACTGTAAACATATTGGATCGTCCGCCTGTAACCCAGGATGTAAGTCTAAGTACGCCGAACAGCACGCCAGTTGCTGGCGCTGTGACCGCAACAGATCCTGATGGTGACCCGCTTACCTTCAGTCTAAATGCCGCGCCGGTTTTTGGCACGGCTGTAGTCAATCTGGACGGTACATTCACCTATACGCCAAATTCGGGCTATGTGGGACCGGACAGCTTCACAGTTCTATTGGATGATGGCAAGGGCGGCACTGCCATTTCTACCGTGAGTATTTCAGTTACCAATGCTCCGCCTGTAGCAACAGGGACGAGTGTGACTACGCCGCAGAATACGCCAGTCAATGGTGCGGTCACTGCGGTGGACCCAGAAGGCAATCTGCTGACCTTCTCACAGCTCAGTTCACCGGTGAATGGAACGGTTGTTGTTAATACCGACGGTACATTTACTTATTTCCCGAATACCGGTTATGTAGGGCCAGACAGCTTCACCGTTCTTGTCAGTGATGGATTGGGAGGAACGGCTATTGCCTCGGTTGATGTTACCGTCACAAATAATCCACCGGTGACTTCGGATCTAAGTCTGTCCACCAATATTAACACGCCGGTATCCGGTCAAGTGACAGCTACAGATCCAGACGGGGATGCACTGACATTCAGCATCCTGTCACTTGCAGCAAATGGAATTGCAGATGTTAATCCGGATGGAACGTTTATCTATACGCCAAACACAGGTTATAGCGGAATAGACAGCTTCACCGTACTGGTGAGCGATGGGAAGGGCGGAAATGCAGTATCGACGGTCACGATCCAAGTCGTGAATCGTCCGCCCGTTGTATCGAACACGACATACGGTACCGTGCAGCCGGCACCCGTCTCGGGTGTTGTAACGGCAAGCGATCCGGATGGAGACCCTCTTAGTTATGTAGTAGATACACCTCCAGTGAGTGGAACGGTATTGCTTAACCCGGATGGTACATTTACCTATACACCGAATCCAGCCTTCTTCGGGACAGATTTCTTCACAGTGATGGTCAATGACGGACGGGGTGGAATCACCTTCGGGGTAATCACGATCGATGTTGCGATTAATCCACCGGTTGTCCAGGATTTGAGCATAAGTACGGGAGGCAATATACCTGTATCTTCGCAGGTTACAGTTACAGATCCCAATGGATTACCTGTGACGGTGACGATTCTGTCGCCGCCTCTGAACGGTACAGTTATTGTCAATCCGGACGGAACATTCACCTATACGCCGAATACTGGATTTATTGGCACGGACAGCTTCACGGTTCAGGCTGTGAATTCAGCAGGCGGATCGGGGGTGGGTACCGTGACAGTGACTGTATTGAACTTGCCTCCGACAGCCGATGGTGCGAGCTTGGCAACGATCCAAAATACACCTGTGTCAGGAGCAGTGACAGCCAGTGATCCGGACGGTAATCCACTGACTTTCACTTTGAATTCGACGCCTTCAAGTGGAACGGTAATCTTGAATGCGGATGGTTCATTTACGTACACACCGAACACCGGCTTTGTCGGCGCAGATTCCTTCACCGTTCTGGTCAGTGACGGGCTGGGAGGTACGGCAATTGCCCTGGTGACGATTACCGTTACGAGTCGCCCGCCCATTACACAGGATCAATCTATTGAAACGGGACCAAACACAAGTGTAGATGGACAGATTATTGCTTCTGATCCGGATGGCGATCCGCTGACTTATGTGATAGGATCTTTCCCTACGAACGGCACCGTTGTACTAAACGCAGATGGCAGCTTCACGTATACGCCGAATACCGGCTTTGTCGGTACAGATTCCTTTACCGTATGGGTGCTGGATGGAACAGGAGGGTCTGCCGTATCTACCGTCAGTATTACGATACCGAACCTGCCGCCAATTGTATCTGACTTTGCAACAAGCACACTTGTAGGCACACCTGTAACATCTCAAATTCCAGCCGTAGATCCGGAGGGCAATCCACTTACTTATGCGCTCGGCACTGCACCTTTGAGCGGTACGGTTATAGTTAACCCGGATGGAACGTTTACGTATACGCCGGATGTCGCATTTATTGGAACAGATACCTTCACAGTGGTTGTAACAGATCCATTTGGGGCTTCAACAACCGGTAGGGTGACCATTACGGTGTTCTCTGCTCCACCGGTGGCACCAGATATTTTCTTGACCACACCGATTAACACGCCGGTAAGCGGAGTAGTGCTTGCATCCGATCCGCAAGCAAGCACTTTGATCTACACCCAATACGTACCTCTACCGAGCAATGGTACGGTCGTGGTCAATGCGGATGGGACCTTTACGTATACGCCAAACCCGGGCTTTACGGGTGTTGATACCTTCCCGATCATTGTGTCTGACTTGTACGGGGAGAACGCGATTTCTCGGGTGACCATCGTTGTAGGTGAAGATGTGCCAATCGCCACCCCGGTGAATGTGGGAACCGCAGCGGGGCAGCCAGTAACCGGGTTTGTACCGGCAGAGGATCCAGCTGGATTGCCGCTGACCTTTACACTCGGGAATCCGCCGACGAACGGGACGGCTGTTGTGGGCCCGGACGGTACTTTTACGTATACACCGAATCCTGGCTTTACCGGTACAGATACGTTTAGTGTGATCGTTACCAACAGTGCAGGAATATCGGCAGTTGCACCTGTTACGATCATTGTAGGCGGCAATTCGCCGGTTGCATCTCCAGTGAATGTGAGAACAACAGAGGGTCAGCCTGTCAGCGGTAGGGTCATCGCGAACGACCCGAATGGACTCGCGCTGACGTTCTCGCTGGGGATACCACCAACAAACGGCATGGTGGTCGTCAATCCGGACGGCACGTTTACGTACACGCCAAATCCGGGCTTTGTCGGAACCGATACCTTTACTGTGATCGTGACCAACAGCGCAGGACTGTTTGCAGTGGCCTTCGCTACGGTAACGGTGTTTCAGGGAAGCTCTCCTTTCACAGCGGGACCAATCACGACAGATATCGGTATTGGAACAAATCAGGGTCAGCCGGTCACCGGGCAGATCCTGGCCAGCAGTCCAGCAGGGCTTGCATTAACTTACATGATCCTGCAATCGCAAGCTAACGGATCACTGGAGCTGAATCCGGATGGAAGCTTTATTTATACACCAAATCCAGGCTTTAATGGCACGGATACTTTTTCGGTTACAGTAACAGACAGCCAGGGGCGTACAGCCGTTTCAACAGTTACAGTCGTTGTATATCCTCCGGCAAATACGGGAGGAGAGACGACCATTCGAGTTCAGCTGACGACACCTAGGGGCAGACCTGTAAGCGGGGCAGCAGATGGTGGACCTGGAGCTGTATATCAGGTGTATACTCAGCCCGAGAATGGAAATCTGAGACTTCGTTCTGACGGCACCTATACGTATACGCCAAATCCAGGCTTTATCGGCAGCGATACGTTTACAATCCGATATACCGATTCCAGAGGAGCTGTCTATCTATATGTAGTTACCGTGAATGTAGTTGCGTTATCCAACACGGTGCTCATTGATCTAAGAACAGAGGAGAATACTTCCGTATCCGGGGATCTGAACTCTTTTGGACGATTGTCTACAGCACAGCTCGTGGATGCGCCGAATAACGGACGGGTCACACTAAATGCCAATGGCACCTTCACTTATATACCGGACCTCGATTATATTGGACCTGATCAGATTACGTTCATCGTTACTCTTGCTTCGGGCGAGACCTATACGGTCATCGTCAATATCAGGGTCGTTCCGGGTGGAGAGGAATAAGATGAAACAATAAAAAAAGCACAGATGAGAAAGCCCGGGGAATCAATTACTTTTTCCCGGGCTTCTTCTTGTGCGTCCTTGGTTTGTTTTTTGTAGTCCACTCATTTGATTTACTATGTGTGGAAACGTGAGATTTATTTGCCCTGATACTCCTTCTGGCTGCACGGGGACGTTTGGTATCTGAATGAATGGGATCAGGAGAAGGCTCAGCACCGTCCGGATGAGGGTCATGGGCGGAAGCAGCAGTGCTTCCTTCAAGTGAATGATGTGAATCTGCCGCGTCTAATATAGCAGAGAGGTGCTCTGTCTCTACCCATCGATCTCCATAGCGTAGATTTCGGAATGAGGCCCTCTGTTCCTTAACGTACAGCGGCTCTTCCAACTCGCAGGATCTCCACATTTCAAGATCCTGTGATAATTCGGGTTCTTTGATGACAAGAAAATGATACATAATTTGATAAGCTACATTTAATTGGCTCTGTCGAAGCAGCACGAGCTCCAGATCATCATACGCTCCGTATTCGGGGAAATAAAAAAATTCCATACGGATCAGTCTCAAGTCAATCGGAACAGCTCCCGGGAGGGGTTCAGCGAGGGACCATGTGTGCGGCCAGGAGAAGAAATGCTCCTCATCACCAATCAGCTTGTGGTTGTCTTGTGTCCAGTAGCGGGGGGAATGCTCGTTGAATTGCTGTTTATACAGCGGATTCACCATATTGGCGGTTACATGAGCATAAGGAGCAACGATACAAATCATTGCTTTGTGCTTGCATACCCGGTAAATCTCACGCATGACGGAGTCCAAATCATGAACATACTGGAGGCTGTGTGAGGCAATAAGAAATTCAGCGCTGTTGTCACTAAACGGAAGAGGATCATTTAAATTATGGACCAGATCGACCCCATCATAAGGAATGATGTCGATACCGATGCATCCGGGAAATTTCTGCTGTCCACAGCCTAGATCGATTCTCAAGAAAAATCCCCTCTTTTCTAACAGCCCTGCACAGGTCACAGGTCTTTGTTGGCTCTTCTTTTAGTTGTATTCCGGGCAAGGCAATCTCGTATAAGCATTCATCCCCTAATAGCTAAACTTGTGTCCTTCAATGGCCAAATAAATTTGTCTGCCAGAAAAGAAGTCGGATTTTTAAATATGATTTATGCTGAAGGACCTATTTATGGAAATCATTGTATAAAATATAATTCTACTCACAATATAAAGCGCTTACAATCAAATGCATTCGAAGCGAATAGTTATCTAATTAGAGGAGGCTATGTCATGTTAACCAACAAACGAAGCTGGCGGACCACGGGGCTGGCTATGCTCAGCGCAGCGATGATAGGTTGTTGCTTTGGCGTTTCGCCAGATAAGGCTGAAGCGGCGAATCCCAGACAAATGGAGTACCTGGATCGCGGCGTTGTTGCTGTAAAAACAGGCACAGGTGTATTCGTAAGCTGGCGGCTGCTCGGAACCGAAGGCTCTAGCATCGGATTCAATGTGTATCGTGATGGGACGAAGGTGAATTCATCGCCAATTACGAATAGTACGAATCTGCAGGACAATGCCGGTACAGCGAGTTCGAAATATACGGTAAGAGCCGTCGTGAATGGTACGGAGCAGACCGCATCTCCGGCTGCAAGCGTATGGGGAACCAACTATCTGAATGTGCCTCTAATGAAGCCTGCTGGCGGGACAACCCCTGACGGTGTAGCGTATACGTATAGTGCCAATGACGCGAGCGCAGGCGATCTGGATGGCGACGGCAACTATGAGCTGATCGTAAAATGGGACCCGTCGAACTCCAAAGACAATTCGCAGAGCGGCTATACGGGTGAAGTATTCATTGATGCGTACAGGCTCGACGGAACAAGACTCTGGCGGATTAGTCTCGGCAAAAATATTCGTGCAGGGGCGCATTATACTCAGTTCATGGTCTATGATCTGGATGGCGATGGCAAGGCTGAAGTTGCAATGAAAACGGCCGACGGTACCAAAGACGCTGCGGGCACGGTCATCGGTGATGGAAGCAAGGATTATCGGAACAGCAGCGGATATATCCTATCAGGGCCCGAGTATCTGACCGTATTTAACGGCCAGACGGGCAGAGCGCTCACGACAGTCAATTACGAACCGCCGCGTGGAACCGTAAGCAATTGGGGAGATAATTACGGCAATCGGGTCGATCGCTTCCTTGCAGGCATCGCCTATCTCGATGGGGAGAGACCGAGTCTGGTTATGGCAAGAGGATATTATACCCGGTCTGTTCTTGTAGCCTATGATTTCAGAAATGGTCAGCTCACCAAGCGATGGACCTTTGATTCGAATACGTCCGGGAATTCGGGGTATGCCGGTCAAGGGAATCATAATTTAAGTGTTGGCGACGTGGATAACGATGGACGGGATGAAATAATATATGGCGCAATGGCGGTTGACGATAATGGCAAGGGCTTGTATACGACAGGACTTGGCCATGGCGATGCCATGCACTTGAGCGACCTGGATCCGGATCGGGCTGGGCTTGAGGTATTTCAGGTTCATGAGGTCCCTTCGAATGCGGGTATCGAATTCAGAGATGCGGATACAGGTGCCTTAATCTGGGGAGTTCCCACGACCAAGGATATAGGCAGGGGAATGGCCTCAGATATTGATCCTCGTTACAAAGGCGCGGAGGTCTGGGCCAACGGAGTACTGTACACGGCGAAGGGGCAGGTTATTGTTAACAAGGTACCGTCTACGAATTTTGGAATCTGGTGGGACGGAGATCTGAGCAGAGAGCTGCTGGATAATAATCGGATCGACAAATGGAACCATGAGACATCCACAACAACGAATCTGCTGACCGCCACAGGAGCAGCGAGCAACAATGGAACGAAGGCGACTCCAAGCCTTCAGGCTGATCTGCTGGGAGACTGGCGAGAGGAAGCCGTCTGGCGGACAGATGACAGTACAGCCCTTCGGATCTATACAACGACCGCAGTTACAGATCAGCGGATCTACACCTTGATGCACGACCCAATCTATCGCCTTGGCATCGCATGGCAAAATGTGGCCTACAATCAGCCGCCGCATACCAGCTTCTACTTGGGCACGGGGATGAGCACGCCGCCTTCGCCGAATATCCGAGTGGTCGGAGGACCTTAATGAAGAACTAAATATCAGGTATCGAGGGACCGCATATTTTATGCGGTTCTTTTTTGCTTTTCCAATAAAATAGAGGGGATTACAACGGGATTTGGAAAAAAGAGAGCAGGTATCTTTTCTTAGTTATAATTGTTAAAAAATGTTTGACAGCGCTGGTCTGCGTTATTAAAATGTAACATAACATACTAAACAGGTAGGAATAAATGATTTATTATGAACCTACCGTAGGGCAGCGGATGAGCAGCGGCAGCATAGAACAGCAGACACGGACGATAACCGGTTTGACCCTTCTATCGCTGACCTGTCTCCTCCGTTTTTACTATTTAAGGGATGGGCAGCTTCTATAAGAAAGGATGTCTTCTATGAAAAAAGGTGTTCGTAACCGTCTGAAAATAGGTATTGGGGTATTGCTTGCTGCTTCACTTGCTGCGTCACTGACAGCTTGCGGAAGCGGAAATGCCGACAGCGGTTCTCTGAAGCTGCTGAACGTATCCTATGATCCTACTCGTGAGCTATATGAACAATACAATGCGGCGTTTGCTGCTTACTGGGAGAAGGAGAAGGGACAGAAGGTCACAATCAATGAGTCACACGGGGGTTCAGGGAAGCAGAGCCGGTCGGTTATCGACGGATTGAAAGCCGATGTGGTTACCCTTGCTCTAGGCTATGATATTGATGCCATTGAAGAAGCGGGACTCATTGATGCAGGCTGGCAGGATGAATACGAGCTCAACAGTTCTCCTTACACATCAACCATTGTGTTTCTCGTTAGAAAAGGGAATCCGAAGGATATTCAGGATTGGGATGATCTCATTAAGGAGGGTGTCGAGGTCATAACCCCCAATCCACAGACGTCGGGAGGAGCACGCTGGAATTATCTGGCTGCATGGGGATACGCACTGAAGCAGAATAACAATGATGAAGCTAAGGCTAAGGAATTTATCACCGAGCTGTTTAAGCACACACCAGTACTTGATACAGGAGCCCGGGGATCGACGACGACCTTCGTGGAGCGGGGAATAGGCGATGTTCTGCTCGCATGGGAGAACGAGGCTTTGCTGTCGATCAAGGAACAAGGTGCAGATAAATTCGATATTGTCTACCCATCGATCAGTATTCTGGCTGAGCCACCTGTAGCCGTGGTAGATAAAAACGTCGATAGGAATGGAACACGTGAAGCAGCGGAGGCTTATCTTGAATACTTGTACAGTGAAGAAGGACAGAAGATCGCTGCTGAGAACTTTTACCGTCCGACACTTCCTTCTGTAGCTGAACAATATACTGAGAGTTTCCCAGAGCTGGAGCTATTCACATTGAACGATGTATTTGGTACATGGAAAGAAACACAAGAGAAGCATTTTAGTGAAGAGGGAATATTCTCTCAGATCTATGTTCCAAGCAATTAAGCATTGGATTCACATTGCCATTCATATGGACACGGCATTGCAGCCATACAAGACTAGAGATGCCGACCGGGACGACTGGAGGCATGAAGGGATGAGTAAGCATGAGCAGGGCAGGAGCAGCTCGGATCAGAGTACTTCCGGGTTTTGGAATAAATATGGGATTTACGGTGCTGTATTTAAGTTTGGTTGTCTTAATTCCACTTGCAGCGCTGCTGTTTAATTCAACAGGGCTTACTTGGGCAAAGTTTGCGGATATGGCTACAGATCCACGAATTCTCGCTTCCTTCAGAGTCAGCTTTATGACCGCAGGCTTTGCTGCATTTGCCAACCTGTTTCTGGGGCTGCTGTTAGCCTGGGTGCTGGTCCGATACGAGTTCCCCGGCAAGAAAATATTTGATGCCATCATTGATCTGCCCTTTGCACTTCCCACGGCAGTTGCGGGAGTTGCGCTCACAGCGCTCTATGCTCCAAATGGGTGGATTGGTTCCATTTTTGAACCGCTGGGGATTCAGATTGCATTCTCGCAGCTTGGGATTACGCTTGCCCTGATGTTCATCGGCATTCCGTTTGTGGTACGCACAGTCCAGCCGGTACTGGCTGAACTGGAGAAGGATGTAGAAGAAGCGGCAGCTACGCTGGGAGCTGGACGCTGGCTTACTTTTCGGAAGGTTGTTCTGCCAGAGCTTATTCCTCCTTTGCTTACCGGATTTGCTCTTGCATTCGCGAGAGGAATCGGTGAATACGGCTCGGTTGTGTTCATTTCAGGCAATATGCCGATGAAGACGGAGATTGCTCCGCTCCTCATCATGACCCAGCTTGAGCGGTTTGATTATGCAGGGGCAACAGCCGTCGCACTGCTGCTGCTCATCGTCTCCTTTGTCCTGTTATTTCTTATTAATACATTACAGCGCTGGAGCCGGAAGACATCCCGCACATAGGAGGAATGCATTATGGCAGGAACAATACCTTTAGGAGCAAGTACGCGGACGAATGCGAGACAGTCACGGGCGACGACAGAAGCGCCCTGGGTGAAGTGGGTGCTCATAGGAGCGGCCATACTCGTTATGGGCTGGCTGCTTATTCTGCCGCTTGTTATTGTTATTGCAGAAGCGCTGAAGCAGGGGGTGGGAGTGTTTTTTGCTGCACTCTCGGAACCAGATGCATTGTCCGCGCTTAGACTTACGCTGCTGGTCGCTGTGATTACGGTACCGCTGAATACAGTTTTCGGGATCGCGGCCGCTTGGGTTATTACGAAATTCCAATTTCGCGGGAAGGGTCTGCTCATTACCTTAATCGATCTGCCCTTCTCCATTTCACCTGTTGTGGCCGGTCTGATGCTTGTCCTCGTATTCGGATCCCACGGCTGGCTGGGACCTTTATTAGAATCATGGAATGTGAGCATTATTTTTGCCGTTCCAGGTATTGTACTCGCGACCTTGTTTATCACGTTCCCTTTTGTAGCACGTGAGCTTATCCCGCTGATGGAGGATCAAGGAACACAGGAGGAAGAAGCGGCTGTGATGCTTGGGGCCAAGGGCTGGAGAGTATTCTTCCAAGTGACGCTTCCTAACATTAAATGGGGGCTGCTGTACGGTGTCATCTTGTGTAATGCCAGAGCGATGGGGGAATTCGGAGCGGTGTCCGTCGTATCAGGTCATATTCGCGGACTGACGAATACACTGCCGCTCCATGTAGAGATTTTGTATAACGAGTATCAGTTTGCTGCTTCATTTGCTGTTGCATCCTTACTGCTCGTGCTTGCCCTGATTACGCTTCTATTAAAGAGCTGGTTCACAAGAAAGGGTACGCATTAGAGCTTTCTGAAGTCAGGGTGTGTTCCTGCAAATTCGAGCTATAGGTTTGAATAAATAAGCAGGGTACGCTAATAGGCCCGATTTAATAGGAGGCGTTAATAATGACTAAACCGCTTAAAGTCGATGAAGTGTGGATGGATCGTATCGCCAGTTTGTTGAATGAAATGGAATTTGGTTCACTGTCCATCATTGTCCATGAAGGACAGATTGTACAGATGGAACGGACCGAGCGCAAACGTTATGAGAACACATCTTCAAATACCTCTAAATCGGGCAAATCTCGCAGTGCAGCGGCAGGAGTCGCTGATTCCCTATCAAGTGGTTCGCGCGCATTGCGCAAATCGGGGTCTTCATAAACATTCATAGCTTGTACGTTGAAATGAAAATAAGCAGCCCCTTTGTCTTCTATAGAAGCGTGAGGAACTGCTTATTTATGTTGTACTAACGATAGAGCTGTGAATCTTGATTATCCACGGCTGCGAATTGCCCAGCATAAGGCCGTTCTTTGCGGGAAGGTGGTTTACTCCATTTGAATCCGAGCAGGAACAAGATCAGCTGTCCTGCAAGAACGTAAGGTGCAGCAGCAAGCCCGATCAGATGGAACAATGCTGCCAAAATAATGGCCGAGGACAGAAGGTTGGTGATCACGCTTGCGGCTGTATGCGGCTTCATCAAGATGAGGATGTATACGTATGCGATCGATATCATTCCGGATACAAGTCTTGCGCTCAGCAATACCCATTCCCACACCGAGCTGCCCTCGGTGATATCTCTTGCTCCTGTCATGAATTGATACAACAGTACAGCGATACCTACCGCTGCAAGGGGAGCGAACAGAGGCTGGATAATCTGCCACAATGCTTGTCCCCATCTTGGGGAGTGCACGGAAGAGAACAATCGGTCTCGTTCGGCAGCCAGCCGGGTCATTTCCCTTTCAAGAGAACGTGAGAGTAATCGGAGTCCAGCTTCGTCTCCTTCTGCAAGGCAGGCCTGTATCTGTTCTCTCAGATGCGGCGTGAGGCAGGGCGCGGACTTGCTCTCTTGAAGCGCGAGGATAAGTGCCCCGTGCAGAGGCTCCCCGGGAAGACCGTCATTCTTCAGACCAAGGGTTAAATGTCCCGCAAGCTTGGAGTAGGTATAGAGCGTATCCTGAAGATCATCCATTCGTCGGTACTTGCCCTG
Organism: Paenibacillus provencensis; assembly: GCF_042678545.1. Classification (NCBI taxonomy): domain Bacteria; kingdom Bacillati; phylum Bacillota; class Bacilli; order Caryophanales; family Paenibacillaceae; genus Paenibacillus; species Paenibacillus provencensis. Next base: position 167,436 of record NZ_JBHTKX010000003.1, read on the forward strand.
TCGCAAGCTGGATGCATGATATATGTAGAGCCACAGCAGCAGCACGATCATGAAGGCGGCAATAGCAATCACCTGTGGGGACAGCGAGATGCCGTCAATTTGTACAATATAATTCAGGCTTCTCCCTCCTTTACACTAAAGCGGCGATACCTTCTCTCACTATTGCATAGGAACCGGGGGTTTTCAAGTCGAAAAGGGGGCGAAGAGAAAATTAAAGCGGAGAAGTGTGAAGGAATGGAACATGTGTTTTCTTTATTGCTATAAATATCGTAAACTAGTTCCATGGAAAGAGATCGAGTTAAGCAGCCATCTGAAATAATTAAGTCCCAATTGGGCAAATCTAGAAAGGAAGTATACTTGAATTAATTTCATCATACGGGGTGGACTATAAACATGGAAATTACATATCAAATTCCTTCGCCACAAGACTATTTAGACCTTCGAAAAGCTGCGGGTCTGTCCTTGATGAGTCTTGACGGAGCTCAAAAGGGGCTGCCGAATACGCTGTTCGCAGTGAGTTTAATAGAAGAGGGCGAGCTTATCGGCATGGGCAGAGTTGTTGGCGACGGAGGATTACAGTTTTTTATAACGGATATTGCTGTCAATCCCGAGTATCAGGGCAATGGATATGGCAAGACCATTATGCAAGAGATCCGCAAGTATCTGGATGAGCATGTCCCTGAGAAGGGCCTGGTGTCACTGCTGGCCGATATCCCGGCTGACCGATTATATGAGCAGTTTGGCTTTAGGCATTCGGCACCGGAATCCCAAGGCATGCATTGGAAACAAAAATAGAAATTATTGGAGATAAATTGTTGGTCGAATTGACAAATAAGTTCCACTATGAAAAGATTATAGATATATATTTTAACCGCGAAGGATTGCAAGTGGCCCCTGGTATTCTGAGATGGTTCAGAAGCAATAGGTGGCCATTTTTTCGGTCATCGGAACAATTTCAGATGGAAAGCTTCAATTGGAGTAGAGCAATAAACAGGCTGCATTAAGATATCGCTGGGTCCTCCTCTGAAACAGAAGGGTGAACACTTATTTACTGTTATAGTACCATTCACATCACTTAGGTCGTTAATAAAGTGAGGAGATGTATGCTTATATGGGACAGTACAGCTATTTGAGTCATTTGGAATGTCCAAAGTGCGGACTGATTTATCATACAACAGGCGTTCAACAGTTGTGCACTTGCGGATCTCCGTTAAATGCCCGATACGATCTGGATAGTCTTAAGAAAGAATGGAACCCTGAATCTTTAAAAGGCAGGGAAATGAACCTGTGGAGATACCATGAGCTGCTCCCTGTAAGGGAACCGGAGCATGTAATCACATTGGGTGAAGGGATGACACCGCTGCTTCGTATGCCAGGTCTGGGGATCGATATGGCGATCCCTCAGCTGTATATGAAGGATGAAGGCTTGACGCCGAGCGGATCTTTTAAGTCACGCGGTGCGGCCGTTGGTGTTTCCAAGGCCAAAGAACTTGGCGTTTCCAAATTTGCGATGCCGACTAACGGAAATGCAGGCGCGGCCTGGTCCTTATATGCTGCTCGCGCGGGTATTCAGGCAACCATAGTAATGCCTGTTGACGCTCCGCTGATTACACGCAATGAATGTATTGCGGCAGGTGCTGATTTGTACCTTGTGAATGGCTTAATCAGTGATGCGGGCAAGATTGTTACGGATAAGGTGAGATCAGAGGGGATTTACGATGCATCTACTCTCAAGGAGCCTTATCGAATTGAGGGCAAGAAGACGATGGGACTGGAGATTGCCGAACAGCTAGGTTGGCAGTTACCCGACGTTATTCTGTATCCGACAGGCGGCGGTGTGGGCTTGATCGGGATCTATAAAGGTCTGCTGGAGCTTCAGGAGCTGGGCTTTATAACCGGTCGTCTGCCGAAGCTGGTCGCTGTACAGGCGGCAGGCTGCGCTCCAATCGTTAAAGCATGGGAGCAGAATGCGACCGAATCGGAATTCTGGTCTGACTCGGAGACGATTGCCTTCGGCATTAATGTGCCCAAAGCGATCGGAGATTTCCTTGTACTGGACGCCATATATGAGACTGACGGAGCTGCCATTGCTGTAACGGAAGCGGAAATCCTGGCCGAACAGCGACTGGCAGCCCGGCTGGAAGGATCATTCATTTGTCCGGAAGGCGCAGCTGCTTTTGCTGCAGCACGCATACTTCGGGCGAACGGATGGATTCAAGATAATGAGAAGGTGATTGTACTCAATACGGGCTCGGGTATTAAGTATCCGGAAACGATATCCGGCGAAGTTCCACTGCTGAATCCGGGAGATACGATTCCCAATGCGCTACGTAATAGCACTTAAGGATAATATAAATCGTAGATAGCCATCTCGCTCCAGCTGGGCAGGATGGCTTTTCTTGTGAATATGGAATAGTGTATGGTGAGTAGGGGGGCGTCTCTAACATGCCTGGAGTATCTTTTTTGAATGAGAGATGCATAACTAAGCGATGAAGCATGAGATGTAAACAATTGACGTTTTAAGAGGGAGCGTACCTGATTAATATAGAGTGGGCACACGCTAGTATAGTACAGAAACGGGGACTGAATGATATGAATATAGCTTTATTTGGTGCAACAGGAACCATTGGACAAGCGATCTTGGAAGAAGCATTGGGAAGAAAAATGACGGTAACTGCGATTGTGCGGAATCGGTTTAAATTTAATGAGAAGCGCGAGGGGCTCACCATTGTAGAGGGTGACATTCTGAGACCTGAATCTGTTGCTGAAGCAGTGAAGGGACATGATGTGGTAATTAGTGCGTACGGTCCTGAATTCGGTAAGGAAGAGGAACTGGTCGAGGCAGCCCGGTCGCTCGTTGAGGGCATTCGAAACAGTGGAGTCCAGCGCTTCCTTGTCGTTGGCGGAGCAGGCAGTCTTCTGACAGATAGCGGAGTGCCGCTGATGGAGACTCCGGAATTTCCGGAAGAAGTTAGACCCCTGGCGCTCGCACATCGGGATGCATTTCATATTTACGAGGAGTCCGATCTGGACTGGACTTATTTGAGTCCGGCAGCAACCATTGAACCCGGTCGCCGTACAGGCAATTTTCGAATTGGCACAGATCGTCTTATTCTGGATGAAGCCGGGCAAAGCCGTATATCTGTCGAAGATTATGCAGCGGCTATGGTGGATGAAGCGGATGATCCGTATTTCAGCGGATCCCGATTTACTGTGGCTTATTAGAAGAGGGTTTATGGTTTATTTTAGCGAGCGAGGTATATATCCCTCGCTCTTTTTGATAGGAGGGGCTGGAAGATGTATGTTGTAACCGCGAAGCAGATGCGTGAGCTCGATAACATCGTAATCGAGAAGATCGGGGTTCCTTCGGCGAGTCTGATGGAGAATGCAGGCAAGGTGCTCGCTGAAGAAGTGGTGAAGCTATGTCATGAAGAGCAGAATTGCCGGATAGAACTGAGAACGCCGCGAAGAACGCCGCGAAACCCATTACAGGAAGATGAGGATGACAATCGCCGGATATTTGAAGACTGGCGTGGTGTGAGAGGTACGCTTCGTGCCGAGGAGATGTTACGTATCAATGACCGAAGCCAGGAGCACTGGTACATACTCATTGGAAAAGGAAATAACGGCGGCGATGGACTCGTGTGCGCCCGGCATTTGCAGGAGGCTGGCATGCAAGTAACGATTGTTTATGCTGTTCCGCCTTCAGTGCTTGAACAGGATGCTGCACTTCAAAGGGACGCGGCAGCAGCTTATGGGATCCCAGCGATTGTATATAAAGAGAATGAGCAGCTGTCATTTCAAGGCGTTACCGGCATCGTGGATGCGCTGCTGGGTACGGGAAGCAATGGGGCGCCGCGCAAAGCTTATGCAGCCTTGATCCGTGAGGCCAATGAGAGCGGACTCCCTATTGTCTCTGCTGATATTCCAAGCGGGTTAAATACGGATACAGGAGAACTCTTCGAGCCTCATATCCGGGCGAAGGTGACCGTGTGCTTCGCCTTGTTGAAACGAGGGCTGACCCAATATCCCGGGGCAGAGGCAGCAGGCCGCATCGTTGTGAGATCCATTGGGATTCCGCCTAAGCTCGCAGCGGATCGGGGCATTTCTGTTCGAGTCCTTACAGAAGAGGTATTGGAGGGGACGCTTGGCATGGATCTGGCGCTCCGAAGATCAGGCGAAGGGCATAAGGGGACCTATGGACATGTGCTGCTTACCGCCGGGACGCTTGCAATGAGCGGGGCAGGGCTTCTGAGTGCGCGTGCTTCGCTCAGATCAGGCTGCGGTCTGACCACATGGGCGCTGCCTTATGAGCTGATGCCGCATGTCATCGGCAAGGTGCCTGAGCTGATGCTCGCAGAGGCGGTGAGAGGGAATGACGGATCGTGGACGAAGGAATCAGCGAAGCGAGTTATACAGCTCGCGGAGGGCAAGGATGTGCTGGCCATTGGACCGGGGCTTGGCCGCTTTGAAGGAGATACACAGTGGCTTCGCCGGATTGTTGAAGCATGCGATTTGCCCATTGTAATTGATGCCGATGCGCTTAATATGGCTGCAGCAGGAGGCGAAGATTTCTTCCTGGGGATGTCCCGAACTGCACCGCTCATTATGACGCCTCATCCAGGAGAAATGGCCCGTTTGATCGATATATCCACTAAAGAGGTCCAGCGAGATCGAATCGCTCATGCGGCAGAATATGCAGAGAAAACAGGCGTTACCCTTGTGCTCAAGGGCTCGCGTACGGTCATCGCTGCACCTTCAGGCAGCATCTTTATTAATCTGACCGGACATCCTGGTATGGGAACCGGCGGGGCAGGGGACGTGCTGACCGGTATGATTGCGGGTCTATTGGCACAAGGATGGAGTGCAGAGCAGGCAGCAGCATATGGTGTGTATCTGCACGGACTCGCTGGAGAACGTGCTGCTTACAAGCGGCATAATCCTGGAGGAATTACCGCCGGAGACATTGTTGACGCATTGTAATATAGAGTATCAACAGGAAGCCTCTGGTAAGAAGGCGGCCAGATATCCAGTCAAGTTTAAGGACACAGGACACGCAGAAGCGTGTCCTTTTACAGTTTACAACTGAAGCTGAATCTCATCCATTCGCAGAATTTAGATAGACGGAATCTAGAAGGAATAATACGTTAGTCCATACTCCATCAAAAAGGAACGAACGAGCGACCTGGAGCTGATGATGCTATGCAGCTCTTCGTCCGCCTCCTGCATCAACTGCAGATCTGCGAGTGCTTCCTCGGCTATTCGGGTGCGTTCCATTCCCCAATCCTGTTCATGATCTGCAATGCAGGTCTTTGCCTGCTCTACTGTCAGCTCCTTAAGGACAGTAAACACAGAGATCCAGGTGATCAGATCTTCCGGAGCGCTCTCCTGTGGAAGGTCAAATTCGGCAAAACCGTGTGCCGTCCCACAAGTGATTTTAAACAATCCGCAGTAATGACGATTCTCCTCTGTCAGATAAGGAAGCCGGCGAGAATCATAACGTATGATTTCCATAGAGCTGATCGCTTCTGTCTGGTAAGCAGGTTCTGAATTGTTACCCATATAGGCGAGTGCCACGAGCCTTCATCCTCCATTATTCAACCTCGTTATTATGTTGATCATCATATAGCAAATGTCACAGACGAGTAAAATGACTCATTTTCTAAAAAAACCGGATTTTCAGCAAATAAGGCTGAATTGATGAAAGTAAGCGGTTAATTAAGAGATGATCTTCGCTTATTGGACCTTTATCTATCATTGTCAGCTTCTTACTCATAATTAAAGAGAATTGAATTAATAGAGAGAAACAAAGAGGAATTTGAAGATAATAAACATCTCCGTGAAGTCAATGATTTGAAATCCGCCTTATATGAGGAACGGACTTTCTTTACAGCAGAACCCGTCAGGATTATGATTCATTGCATAAAAGCTTTGCGCCATACAATTTCATATCGCTTAATCCTTTGATGAACTCAAGGGAGCGGGGGAACCAGTGAGGCCTGCATAAGCAGGCTACGAGGGGTGAATCCTAAAGAGCACAGGATATGTGCTTAGACAGGTAGGGCGACTCTCACGCCCGAATCCGACAGCTAACCTCGTCAGCGTATCTAGAGAGACTTTCTTATATCCGAGTTCTTATGTGGCAGCGGTCTATTTCCGTCTGCCCAAATAAGAAGCTGGGCGGAAGAGATTTCTCTTGCCTAGCTTCTTTTTTTTATGCTGGATGGAAGGGAGAAACGGAAGGGGAATGCACAGATGTCCGTTGATGACGATGACGTCATAATCGTTGCAGCCGGGAACAAGCCGGGCAGGTCCTTTATAGAGACATTGAAATCGAAGGGTTTGTCGTTTGCCATCATAGAGTCAGCTCTGAGCATGAGCGTAAAGAAATACAAGGGCTATACATGGAGCTGATCATTCAAGTGGACTTTGCCGAACAATCACCCGAGCTGCCTGAATTTCATGTGGGCAATGTCTATCTGTTCGAGGAAAGTCTGCTGCTCTGCTGCAAGTATATCCAGACCTGCCGGTCATGGACCTGTAATCCGATCTATGTCATTACAGAGCGAAGCAAGCCGCGGCTCATCTATAGAGGGCTTGGTGCGACACATGTTATCTACAGCCGCGGCAGCGACTTTTCTTCTTACTCTAAACCGGATAGGGAGGTGCTTAGCAAATGCTGGATTTCATCATGATCATATTAATCAGCCTGTTGACGCTTATATCAATTGGAGTTATCAAGGGCTCGGACAAAATCACTTCGGAAGGGAGTGAAGAAAAGTGATGTGGGTGCTGCTTGTTATTGCCGCTGCTGTATTCATATATTTGGTCTACGCGCTGCTTAACCCAGAGAAATTTTAAAGTCGTAATTAGGAACTAATTCTTGTAACAACAGATTCATGATATTCATAGGAGGATGATAAGTAGATATGTTAACCGTTATTTCCATCGGTGTGACCCTTGCGGTCGTGCTCCTGCTTGCTCGTCCGGCAGGTCTGTATATTGCAAGTGCATTTCGTTATGAACCCACCCGAATTGATCCTTGGTTCAAATGGATAGAGAGACCCATCTATGCTGTCAGCGGCATCAAGGAGACGAATCAGACCTGGAAGCAGTACGCGGCTTCCTTTGTACTCAGCAATACAGTCATGATCGTTCTCGTCTATCTGATCTTCCGGATACAGGCTCATCTGCCGCTGAATCCAAGCGGTGCTGCAAGTATGGAGCCGACACTCGCTTTTAATACCGCAATCAGCTTCATGACCAATACGAATTTGCAGCATTACAGCGGGGAATCCGGTCTCAGCTATTTATCACAGATGATCGCTGTTGTTTTTATGATGTTTACCGCACCGGCTTCTGCCTTCGCGGTGGCGATCGCTTTTATTAGAGGACTTATCGGCAAGCCGCTCGGAAACTTCTTTGTGGATGTCGTTCGAAGCATAACAAGAGTATTGCTTCCGGTTGCCTTCGTAGCTGCCATACTATTTGTAGCGGCAGGCGTTCCGCAGACGTTAAAAGCAACAGCAGCGGTAACGACGCTCGAGGGCGGTGTGCAGGAAATCGCAAGAGGCCCGGTAGGTTCCTTCTTGTCCATTAAGCAGGTAGGAAACAACGGCGGTGGTTTCTTCGGAGTAAACTCGGCTCATCCGTTCGAGAATCCTAACGGATTTACGAACTTTCTGCAGCTCGTACTGATGCTTCTGTTCCCGGTGTCCCTGCCATTCGCTTATGGCAAGATGGTGGGGAACAAGAAGCAGGGACGTGTCCTGTTTGTCTCGATGGCAATCATGTTTCTCGTGCTGATGGGGGTATCCCTCGGAGCGGAAGCAAACGGCAATCCAAATATCGAGGCCATGGGTATTCAGCAGGAAGGAGGCAGCATGGAGGGGAAGGAAGCCCGCTTCGGTGTGGCCTTGTCTTCTCTGTATTTGGTCGTGACGACAGCTTCCGAGACAGGGGCAGTCAATACCATGCATGATACACTGACACCGCTTGGTGGATTTGTCACACTGGCCAATATGATGCTGAATACGGTATTCGGCGGTATGGGTGCCGGATTCCTGAATGTGCTGATGTACGCACTTATTGCCGTCTTTTTGTCCGGTCTTATGGTGGGACGCACCCCGGAATTTCTCGGCAAGAAGCTGGAAGGCAAAGAAATCAAGCTGATTGCGATCAGCCTGCTGATTCAGCCCCTGCTCATTCTGGCTCCTACAGCACTGGCACTGCTCACCAATGCGGACACGATATCGAATCCCGGGTATCATGGTCTGTCGCAGGTGCTGTATGAGTACACTTCATCGGCTGCCAATAATGGTTCCGGATTCGAAGGATTGGGAGATGCAACACCGTTCTGGAACATTTCTACCGGAATTGTCATGTACTTGGGCAGATATCTCTCAATAGTGCTGCTGCTTGCTGTTGCAGGATCACTGGCTGGGAAGAAGAGCACACCTGTGACCTCGGGAACGTTTCGGACGGACACCTATCTATTTGCCGCGGTCTTTGTCGGTACGGTACTGATTGTAGGGGCACTGACTTATTTCCCGGCGATGGTGCTTGGACCGATTGCAGAGCATTTGACGCTGAACTGGTAGTCTTCGAACTATTATAGTAAGTTTCAATTTCATAACTCATTAAAAAGGTGAATTCGAATCTATATAGACAAACTAAATCAGTTGAAGTTCTTATTTGAATGGAGGAACATTCGTCAATGGGACAAAAAAAATCAATGCTGAACAAGAAGCTCGTGCAGCAAGCGATGCTTGAAGCCGTCTATAAATTGAATCCAAAAGTGATGCTGCAAAATCCAATTATGTTCGTCGTCGAAGTGGGCATGGTTATCACGTTACTGCTGACCCTGTTTCCGAATCTGCTCGGTACAGAGGGCTCACGGGGATTTAATCTGACGGTCACGGTTATCCTGCTTATAACCGTCTGGTTCGCCAATTTTGCAGAGGCGCTTGCAGAGGGGCGGGGGAAGGCGCAGGCCGACAGTCTGAAGCAGACCAAGCAGGACATTACAGCTAACAAGGTAGCTGGTGATCATATTAAGGTCGTATCCTCTTCAGAACTCCGCAAAGGCGATGTCGTATTTGTGAGAGAAGGTGAGCTGATACCGGGTGATGGTGAAGTGATTGAAGGGCTTGCTTCTGTCGATGAATCGGCGATTACGGGAGAGTCGGCACCAGTCATTAAGGAGGCTGGCGGAGATTTCAGCTCGGTGACGGGCGGAACAAGGGTTGTCAGCGACCGGATTAAGGTCCGGATTACGAGTGATCCGGGAGAGTCGTTCCTCGACCGAATGATTTCTCTGGTGGAAGGAGCCAAACGGCAGAAGACACCGAATGAGATTGCATTAAACACGGTACTCATGAGTCTCACGATCATCTTCCTGCTCGTTGTTGTCGCGCTTCCGTTCTATGCGGACTATCTGGAAATTCAGCTTGAAATTCCAATTCTTATCGCCTTACTGGTGTGTCTAATCCCGACAACCATCGGCGGCTTGCTGTCTGCTATCGGGATTGCAGGAATGGACCGGGTTACTCAGTTTAATGTGCTGGCGATGTCTGGTAAGGCTGTTGAAGCTTCGGGGGATGTGAGCACCATTATATTGGATAAGACAGGTACAATAACTTACGGTAACCGAATGGCAAGTGAATTTGTGCCGGTTGGGGATGAGACGCAGCAAGCGCTCGTTTACTGGTCGGCCGTCAGCTCGGTGAAAGACGAGACCCCGGAAGGACGATCTGTGCTGGAGCTAATGAGGAAGATGTCGATCGATATGGATGAAAGTGGGGCGGAAGGGGAGTTTGTGCCTTTTAAGGCGGAGACAAGAATGAGCGGAATGGATCTTCCCGATGGAAGACAGGTACGCAAGGGCGCAGTGGACTCCATCAAAAAATGGGTGAAGCAGCAAGGTGGGAGCATTCCGCATAACCTTGATGCGAACAGTGATGCCTTTGCAACTGCCGGGGGAACGCCGCTCGCGGTTGCGGTAGACAGCAAAATCTACGGACTGATCTACTTGAAGGATACCGTCAAGCCCGGAATGAAGCAGCGTTTTGATCAGCTGCGCGAGATGGGAATCAAGACGATCATGTGTACAGGTGACAATCCGCTGACTGCAGCGACCATTGCAAGAGAGGCGGGCGTTGATGATTACATCGCGGAAAGTACGCCAGAGGATAAGATTGCTGTGATTCGACGAGAGCAGTCGGAAGGCAAACTTGTAGCGATGACGGGGGACGGTACGAATGACGCACCGGCTCTGGCCCAAGCGGATGTAGGGATTGCGATGAACAGCGGTACTGTTGCTGCCAAGGAAGCAGCCAATATGGTCGATCTCGATTCCGATCCCTCCAAGATTATTGAGGTGGTCGCGATCGGGAAGCAGCTGCTGATGACACGCGGAGCGCTGACAACGTTCAGTATCGCGAATGATATCGCCAAGTATTTTGCCATTATCCCGGCGATGTTCATGCTGGCTATTCCTCAGCTTGAAATACTGAATGTCATGAAGCTGGGATCTCCGGCATCTGCTATCCTGTCTGCGCTTATATTTAATGCAATTATTATTCCGCTGCTGATTCCGCTGGCGATGCGGGGTATCCGGTATAAACCGATGAGCACGGCAGGCCTGCTTCGCCAGAACCTGCTTATCTATGGCGTCGGCGGCGTCATTGCCCCGTTTATTGGCATCAAAATCATTGACTTGATTGTACACATTTGGGTATAGGAGGAAGATACAGATATGCAAGTATGGACGATATCACTTAGGGTAAGCCTCGCACTGATGCTGCTCCTGGGACTGGGCTATAATCTGCTGGTCACCGGTATTGCACAGCTGATCATGCCCCATCAGGCAGATGGCAGTCTGATCTACGATGAGCAGCAAGAGCCAATTGGTTCAGAGCTGATTGGGCAGAATTTTACAGCACCAGCGTTTTTCCATGGAAGAATATCCAGCATCGAGTATAATGCTGCAGGCTCGGGATCGGGCAACTATGCCCCTTCGAATCCCGATATGCTTGCTCGTACGGAAGCCTTCATTCAAAAGTGGCAGACGGAGAACCCGGAAGTACCTATAAGCCAGCTGCCTGCAGATCTTGTCACCAATTCAGGCTCAGGACTTGATCCGCATATCAGCCCTGAGGCAGCAAGGGTACAGATTCCACGAATCAGTGCTGAAACAGGCATCTCTGAAGAAGAGCTTGCTCAAATGGTCGAACAGCATACGACGGGCAGACAATTCGGTTTCCTGGGGGAGCCGGTCGTTAGTGTCCTTGAGCTTAATCTTGAGCTTCAGTCGAAGCCTTCATACCAGTAAAGGAAGCGGGAGGGGAGCTGAATAGATACCTATCGCAGAAAAAAACCGGAAGAAATATTGGCAGCCATTCAGAAGCAGGGCTGTGGCAGATTGCACATACTGATCGGTGCGGCCAGCGGCACAGGGAAGACGTATCATATGCTGCTGGAGGGCAGATCGCTAAGTGAACAGGGAGTGCGTGTAGTGATCGGCTCCATTACAGCTTCCGACCGGGCAGAGACGTCCCAGCTCATGAACGGGCTGGATCGAGTTCCTGGAATCATCTGGAGCATAGGGGGGACAGAGACGGAAGATCTGGATGTCGAGGCGATTCTGTGCCGCCGTCCGGAATGGGTACTGGTCGATGAACTGGCCCATCGCAACCGTCCAGGTGCTGCCGCAAGAACACGGCTGGAGGAAGTTGAGCAGCTCCTTGCGCACGGCATCAGTGTGGTCACGACTGTCAATGTCTATGAACTGGAGGGAGTTCAGCACACAGCCAGTCAGCTGACAGGAATTAAAGCGGCGGAGGTTCTGCCTGGTCATGTGCTGCAGATGGCGGATGAGGTAAGGCTTGTAGATGTGACGCCCGAGAAGCTGCTCAGCCGGGTGGAGCAGCACAAGCTCCAGGTCGATCAGCACTCATCCGTCGTAAAAGAGGGGAATCTCTCGGTTCTGCGCGAGCTTGCCTTGCGGCTGGTAGCCGAAGGTGTGGGCGAATCCCTAATCAAGCTGCGGGAAGAACAGGGATATACAGGACCTTCCGGTACGGGGGAACGGATTCTCGTCTCGGTACAGTACCATTTTAACGGCTCCATCTATATCCGCAGAGGGCAGCAAATTGCAAGAAGGCTGAATGGTGATTTGCGTATTATTACGTTTGTTAACTCTAACCGGAAACGGACCAAGGAGGAGGCAGCATTTCGCAAAGCGATGATACAGCTTGCTGATAAAGTCGGGGCCAAAATTGAAGAACTGCCGATTCGGTCAAGACGAAGACTCTCGGATCAGCTGGTTGACTACGCCTTGAGAAATGGAGTGACACGCATCGTCATGGGTCATTCCAAGCAGAGCTTCATCCAGGAACTGCTGCAGGGCTCAGTCGTTAAGGACGTGCTTCGCAGGATCCGTCATGTGGATTTGTTTCTGGTCGCCGACCGGGCTGATCATGACGGGGAACGGATTCTGCCTACGAAATCCCTAAATTCAGCCGGGAGCTCGTCCGTAGTAGAGATGAAAGAACGGGACAGCAGCATCATCAGAGGACACTTCAAAGTATATATTGGAGCTGCACCTGGCGTGGGCAAGACATACACCATGCTGCGGGAAGGCAATGAGCTCCTGCACAGTGGTCTCGATGTCCGGATTGGCCTGCTCGAAACACATGGACGCCAGGAGACAGAGGACCAGATAGGACAGCTTCCGCTTATCAATCGGAAGAGAATAGCCTATCGGGGGACGGAGCTGACAGAGATGGACACAGAGGCCATTCTGCGGGAAGCACCGGATGTGGTGCTGGTGGATGAGCTTGCTCATACCAATGTCCCGGGCAGCCGGCTGAGAAAAAGGTACGAGGATATCCTTGAAATTCTTGAGGCTGGGATTTCTGTAATCTCGACTATGAATGTTCAGCATCTCGAGAGCTTGAATGATACGGTAGAGCACATCACTGGAGTTAGAGTACGAGAGACCGTCCCGGATTCCATCCTTCACCTCGCCGATGAGGTACAGATTGTGGATGTCGCGCCAAGGACGCTAAAGAAGCGGATGCGTGATGGAAAGATCTACGCTCAGGAGAAGGTCGATCAGGCTTTGCAGCATTTTTTCAAAGAGGCCAATCTGATTGCGCTAAGAGAGCTTGCACTTCGTGAACTGGCGGACGATGTGGATGAACGGCTGGAAGCCTGGGAGCGAAACAACTCCCTACGTGGACCATGGCGCCGGGAGGAGGTTATTCATGTCTGTGTGGATGTACAAGAAGATGCGGATCGTCTCATCAGGCGAGGATTTCGAATTGCACACCGGCTCAAAGCGACCTGGTATGTCAATCATGTACAGGTTACGGATCGGGAGGCCATGATGCGCAAGGAGTATAAGCATAGGCTGGATCAGTTGAAATTAATGACAGAGCGGCTTGGAGGGACCTTTCGCATCGTTCAGACAGATCACCGAAACCAGGTGCCGGAGCTGCTGATTCAATTGGCAGACCAGGATGCTGCGACTCAGATCATTACAGGCCAGTCCAAGTATCGCTACCGATTTGCATCATGCGGTAGAAGAGCGGTCATTCATCGTTTGGTGCGTGATGCCCGGCATATTGATATATTGATCGTGGCAAAGGATATGTAAGATACAGGATGCTTCATGTAAAGCAGGTTGACAGCGGAAAGGGGAATTATGTTACAATATACCAAGAAAATAAGTAGGAATTAACAATAGATATGGAATACAAATACTTGTCAGAGGTGAAGAACGTGGCCAAAATCGCTTTCATTAACGGAAGCCCTTCCCTGACTTCCCGAATCAACGCTGTCATTGAATTTGCAGAAAGCAGTCTTAGGGGAGCAGGATTTGAAGTAGAGCGTATTAATGTTGCTGAGCTCCCGCCAGGAGACCTGATTCATACGAAATTTGAAAGCGAGCCGATCGTGAAGGCTAACGGTATTGTGGCCGAAGCTGATGCGGTTATTATTGCGAGCCCGGTATATAAGGCGTCATACACAGGCGTACTCAAGACTTTCCTGGATCTTATTCCGGAACGAGGTCTTGCCGGCAAAACGATCCTTCCGCTCTTTATTGGAGGGAGCCTGGCCCACCTTCTGACCATGGATTACGCACTCAAACCCGTACTGTCCGTACTCGGGGCACGTCATATTTTGGCTGGCGTTTATACGGTGGATGCACAGGTTGCACGTAATGATCAAGGGGGCCTGGATATTGCTCCAGAGCTGGCTGAGCGTCTGCAAGCCGGAATCCAGGAATTTACCGAGGAAATCCATATTCGAGAGAACCAGAAGAGCCTTAAATAAGCTGATATTAACAGAGAAGTCCGGCTGAATGACATTCGCTGGATTTTTTTTGTAAAGAATTTCTATGCGCATGTGCGAAAGGGAGCAGTACCAGAAGCGTGATATTGAACGTTTTTGTCCTTAGGGTTAAGAGATAAGGCATGGTTAAATATGGTATTATAGAAGCATATCCTTTTTAACGGAGGTGAGCCATAGCTTGAATATCCAAGGTATTAATCATCTTTGTTTTTCAGTATCCAATCTGAGTCAGTCGATCAGGTTCTATGAAACTGTATTTGGGGCCAAAATTCTTCTTGAAGGACGCACGCTTGCCTATTTTGACCTGAATGGAATATGGATTGCATTGAACCAGGAGAATGTCCCACGCAATTATACGACACCGACCTACACTCATATCGCTTTTACCGTAAATGAACAGGATTTGAATGAGCTGCGGCAACGGCTTGCAGAGGTGAATGCCAAAGTATTGCCAGGCAGAGAACGGGATGCAAGGGATCAACAGTCCATTTATTTTCTTGACCCTGACGGGCATATGTTTGAGTTCCATACGGGGACGCTGCAGGACCGAATGAATTACTATAGGGAAGATAAGCCGCATATCAAGTTTTTTTGAAGCAGGCCTTCACGTTGAAAGAGACTTCTGAATGAACAGAAGTCTCTTTTTAGTCTCTTTATTTTCATTTTGCATCAGGTAAGAGGGGGTAAATCATCAATTACAACTTCATCACATCCACACTGCGTAATAAACTTAAGAAAAAAGAACAGGGAGCGATGAAAAATGAAAAAGATGAGATCACCTCTTTATTCTGTGGTATTAACCCTTATTATTGGATTAACTGCAAATACGGGCGCTGTGTTCGCTGATATAGAGGGTAGTTCAAAGGATCAGACGAATCCTCCCGGGACTGTAGAGCCGCAGGATCTGAACTCTCCAATGCCTAAATAACGAATTGAAGTGATTCTTCACTTAAGATACATCCGGTAATCATTATAATCCATACCGTCTTTACGCTCGCTGAGTGTCAGGAGCTTGTAGCTGGATTCGGCCTCACTGCCTGCATTCAGTCTTTTGAGCAGATCATAGCTCATTCTCAGGAAAAAATAGGCCTGTTCTGGGTTAGCCTGCTCATGGTAGACAGCGCCCATCAGCCTGTATAGGCGAGCTCGCTGTACGCCGTCGTCCGTTAGATCCAGCAATCGGATGGCTGTTTTGCAGGCCTTCTCTGCTTCGTCGAGATTGCCTTCCTCTAAATAGAGCTTACTCATTTCTTCAAATATAGAAGCTTTTTTGTCCGGCATGTTGCGTTCGTCGTAGATGGATGCACACTCATGCAGAAGGGGGAGAGCTTCTTTCTTTTTGTCTGTATGCAGCATGATGACGGCAAGATTATGGAGAGCAAAGATATAAGATTCGCTGTTCCCTTGTTTTAAGCAGTCTACAGACTTCTGAGTCCAGTAGAGACTTTCCTGCGAGTGAGGATCTGCCTTGTAATAGGCTTTGCCCAGTCCCATGGCAATTTCGCCATAAGACTCAGGGTTGCCCGCCATTCTTGCTTCATCCTCCGCTTTTAGGTAGGTATCGATGGCTTCCTGAATTTCACCGAGGAACATATGGGAGGTCGCGAGAAAGGTGAGGGCGGTAATATACTCATCCTGTAAATGCTTAAGCTTGCTGCTATAAGTGTAGGCTTGCTGATACTGCTTCCTCGCATGGATGTAGGATTCCATATAAATAGCCGCTTTGCCCATTTCTAAATAGAACTGTGTAATGAGCTTGCGATCTCCTGAACGGATAAACAAAAATTCGGAGGACTCCCCATATTCGGCTGCCCTGGAATACTGCTTCATCCGGTTGCAGCTTCTAATTATGAGCAAGTAGGCTTCTGCCTGTACGGGCTCAGGTATGGCAAGTGTCAGAAGATGTGTAGCGATTCGGATACAGGAATCGTCGTCTTCTGCCTTGAATCTCATGTATGCCTTGTCAAGTAAGGCTTCGGATACATCCTCGTGAATCTCTTTCTCTGTCTCGGTACCTAAGAAATATTCAATAGGCTTGCCCAGCCGCTTGGCAATAACTCGCAGCATACGTGAAGAAGGAACAGCCCTTCCTTTTTCAATCAGACTGATGTAAGCCCTTGTCATTTCCTCACCTGCAAGTTGTTTTTGTGACAATCCCTTCTGTTCTCTGGTTTCTCTAATTTTTTGTCCCAGCATGGCAGTCGAATAAGCTCCTTTCAACAAAAAGTAACTGTCAATTCATTTACATCGGATTAACGACGTTTACCCCCATTTACCGTTTAAAAAGGAAAATTAAGGTTGTAGAATGGGCTTATCACACGAAAGGAGGGATTGAAAATGGAAATCAAAGCGACACCGATTACACTGGAGCAATTAAAAGCTAAGGAGCAGGAGGTCGAAGCTCGCGCAGTTGAAGCTCGCGCAGTAGCAGCTCGCGCAGTTGAAGCTCGTGCAGTAGCAGCTCGCGCAGTAGCAGCTCGCGCAGTTGAAGCTCGCGCAGTTGAAGCTCGTGCAGTAGCAGCTCGCGCAGTTGAAGCTCGCGCAGTAGCAGCTCGTGCAGTAGCAGCTCGTGCAGTAGCTGCTCGCGCGTAAGCTCCTTACACGGACTAATCATTCTTATATTTTGAAATGGATAGATGAACAAAGGATGCTAGAAGGGATTACATAATTGACGAGAAACTTTAGTTCTTCTATCCGCCAGTTCTTTATTGCAGAGGAGGAGAGCGGGTGTGAACCAGAAGCTCTCCTGATCCTCCGCAATACATCCAGCCTTATGCTGCCGAGGTGATGACCTGTTATGCTTCACTTAAAGAACATTTGGACCTACATTCCGGGCAAAACATTAGAAGTCCAGCAGCTTAATACACATCTAGGATTAAAATCAGCACAGATCAAAGTGCTTGAAAAGATACACGGATTAAAAAAGATTCGACAGGAAGAGCAAGGAAATCTGTTCAATCTGCTTGGCAATCTGCTCGAGCAAGTAAGTAATGACCCTAATATCGATAGCTCGAAAATCAAGTACATCATCTACTGTCATACAATTCAGGATGTATCGCCGTATAATGTTAAAATTATCCATAAATTAAAAAATAAATATCATTTTGAGCATAGCATCGTGTTCTCGTTAACCCAGCAAAACTGTGCAACGGGAATTGTAGCTTTAGATATCGCAAAACGTCTGTTGCGGGCAATGTCAGATGATGAGTATGTACTGCTGCTCACGGGGGAGAAGACGTTCAGCCCAATCGTGCAGCTCATACCCAATACAACGGTTATGGGTGAAGCATCAACTGCCGTATTGCTCGGTACACATGGTGAAGGAAGCCAAATGGTGCATAGCAAGCATCATACCATCGGAAAGTTCTGCAACGTGCTTACGGGTGAAGAAGAGACACTGAAGGAGTTCCAAGAAATTTATGTCCCAACGTTATGCACAGTCATACAAGATACCTTGAAGGAGGCTGGAATGACTCTTCAGGACATTTCCTGGATTATTCCGCACAATGTCAACATTTCTTCCTGGAAAAAGGTTGCTGCGTCACTCGAATATCCTCTTGAACAGATTTACATACACAATATTGCTGAATTAGGGCACTGCTTCTGCTCAGATCCCTTCATTAATCTGCAAAAGGCAATATCCGAAAACAGGCTGAAGCCGAAAGAATATTATTTACTGGTTTCCGTTGGGCTTGGTGCAACATTCAGTGCAGCAGTTATGAAATATGAAAGTAAAGGTGGAAATGCAGATGAGTACAATGTCTCAAGCGTTAACGAACGACTTCTCGGTTAAGCTGAAGCAAGCGTTGACCGGCAGCTCTGAGTCCACTTTCATTTATATCAACAATTTTGAAGTGGAAGAGCAATGGAAGCAGGAGCATACACTAAAGCTGCCATCTCTCACTGTCGGTTCCTCTGTAGAGCTTGTGAATCGAATGGAGGAATTGGGTGTCTTTCTTGCAGGGAAGGGTGACTATGTATTGTTAAAAGAAAGTCCTGACCCAGAGATGATGACAGATGCCAAGTCGCTTGGATTCGGAAATTCACTGCTTCTAACAATGAGTAATAACGCACCTAAACTTAATATAACAGAAAATGTATTGGACTGCGAGTCCACGTTAAACCGACTTCGAGAAATCGCCCGGCAAAATAGCGTATATCTCGTTCCTTTTGGCGTCTCGACCAAGGAGGAGGAGCTATCGAAGCTTGTGGGTATTCCTCTTGCTGTTCCAAGTGCGGGGATTTTCCAAAAAGTGAATGATAAAGTTTATTCCCGCAGGCTGAATAGAGAGCTTGGAATACGTCAGATCAATGGCAGGGAATGCAGTACGATTGAGGAGCTGAAGCAAGGATTTGAAGAGATGTCATATTTGCTTGAAGCAGGCGGCACTCTGGTCCTGAAGGACGCGCTGGGCGTGTCGGGCAAGGGGATCACGGTAATCAATGACAGACAGCGGTTTGATAAAGTGCTTAAAATGCTGGAGCAGCAGTCTCGAAAAAGAGAGACCCGCAGTATCAACTATGTGCTTGAGCAGTGGATTAATAAAATCTGTGACTTGAATTATCAGTTTCTTATTGATCGAAATGGACAGGTTGAGTTTCTCTGTGTCAAAGAATCCTTGGTCGAGCAAGGTGTGCATCAGGGACATATGATGCCTTCGAGACTTACTGACGCTCAGATCGAAATGCTCAAGGACGCAGCAGAGTCGATCGGCAAGGCCATGTTTACAGACGGATATTATGGGATGGTCGGCATCGATGCCATTCTTGATCAAGAAGGACAGCTGTATCCCAATCTTGAGATCAATGCCAGATTTAACATGTCTACGTACCAGACCAATCTACAGGACCGGCTCATTGGACAAGAGCAGTGTGGACTTGCGAAGAAATATACCCTTACACTGAAACGCTATTTCCCATACTCGGAGCTCAAAGAACTGCTCTCAGAACTCATCTATAGTCCGCAGAACGGACAGGGTCTTATTATTAATAACTTTGCTACAGTAAACGCGGCTTATAAGGAGCCGGGCGTTCTATTTACAGGGCGGCTGTATGGTCTGCTTGTGGCAGATTCACGAGAAGCACTGCTCGAGCTGGATGTATCTATTGATAATAAGCTGAGGGAATGGGAGGCAGGAGTGAAATGAGCCAGGAATATGCCATTCAGAACTATGCAGTATCAAGTCTGACACGCGAGTATGGAACTCCGCTGTATATCTATGACGGAGACATCCTTGAGGAGGTTTACTCGGAACTCCGCCGGGTGCTCCATCAGGAGGTGGATATTTTTTATTCCCTGAAGGCCAACCCGAACATCTCAATCTATAACTATCTTAGAAACCTAGGGGCTCACGCCGAAGTCTGCTCCCTCTCTGAACTGATAACAAGTATAAGAGCCGGGACAGATCCAGACAACATTATTTTTCTAGGCCCGGGAAAAAGCGAAGAAGAAATCAAGGCTTGTCTTCATTACAACATTTACGCCATCGTTTGCGAGTCCTTTCAGGAGCTGGAGACGATTGATCGGCTGGCTGGAGAGCTCCATATTAAGGCGAAGGTTGCACTGCGGATTAATCCTGCTTTTTCGGTGAAGGGCTCTCGTCTTACCATGGGCGGCAAGCCGCGCCAATTCGGGATAGATGAGGCGGCTGTACTGAGCAGCACAGCATGGATGAATCAGTATGCTCACATTACAATCAGGGGCATCCATGTCTATATGGGCACACGCATGCTGGACATTGATCCGATTGTTCAGAACACCGGACACATTCTGGATCTCGCAATAAGGATCGAAGACACTCTTGGCATACGGCTTGATATGGTCGATGTTGGAGGAGGGCTGGGTGTACCTTATTTCGAAGGAGAGTCCTCCCTTGACGTGCATGGTCTTGCAGAGCAGCTGAATCCCTTGTTTGCGGCATTTAAAGAAGAGCATCCTGAGACACGGCTAATCATGGAGCTGGGGAGATATCTGGTGGGCCGTTCAGGATTATTAGTGAGCAAGGCGCTGTACGTAAAAGAATCGTATGATGAGACCTTTGTTGTGACAGACGGGGGAACCAATTGTCATATGGCAGCCGTAGGCGTCGGTTCCTATGTCAAACGGAACTTTCCAATCGCTCTGTTAAGCCGCTACGGTGAGCAAGCGGAAGGAGAGTATAACATCACAGGGCCTTTGTGTACTCCAAACGATGTTGTGGGCAAGAAAGTAGCTCTCCCCAAAGTGTTTCCGGGAGACTTGATTGGCATATTTAACTCTGGAGCCTATGGGCCGACAGCTTCACCAACGCACTTTTTAAGTCATGGATATCCCGCTGAAGTGCTCGTTGCTATGGGAGAAGCTCATTTGATCCGAGACAGGGATACACCGCAGGATCTTCTTGGCAAGCAGCATCTAATTGAAGTCAAGCCGATGATTCCGGCTCTATAAAAAATGAAATTCTAAAGGAGGAAATAGATATGACAACAAATATGCTATTGGAAGAAATCAAGGGTGCACTAGAAGAAGTGCTGAACACAAAAGAGGAGCGTCCAATTGGGCTGGAGACGTCCCTGTTCGAAGAGCTGCATCTGGATTCTACCTCGGTGCTTGAGCTGCTGATGACATTGGAGGATCGGATTGAAGGCTTGGAGATTGATCCTGATGAACTGGAGCCTGATGTGTTCAGTACTGTCGGGTCTTTGGCTGAATATATCGAAAGACAGCTTGTAGCGGTGTAAGCGGATGGCACTCGGAATCCAGCAGTTATTCGTAAAGGAATTCACGCAGAAGAGCCCTCCTTTTGAGCATCCGCAGTTAGAGCGGTATCATCATGATTTATTATCCGGCTTCGACATGATTCCAGACTATGAATGGCTTGAGAAGGGGAATAACAACTCCTACCACAATATGGCTGCAGAAATACTGGATGATGAGCGATGGAAGTATGAAATATCGAGGACAGATCTATTCATTCTGGCGTACAGCTTTCCGAATATTAGGCCGGATATTTCAATCGTCAATTATGTAATGGACCGTTATGGGGCAGGCTTTTTGAGTTTTGCCATTAATGATATGGGCTTTGCTGCTCCCTTTATGGGCCTTCATATCATCAATCAGTATTTGAAGGACCCGGGCTTCAGCCGGGCAATGCTGCTTGTAATGGATCAGACCTCACTGCCGTATAAGACAAAAGAGCTGCAGGAAGCCGTATGTGTGGACACCGGAGCTCTTCTGCTCATGGACAGGGTGCATGGAAGCTCGGGAAATATTGTAAACATCCGTATGAATTATATGCCATCGCTGAACGCGCAAGAGCTGAATGATCAGATGGATGAATTGTTAGACGAGAAGAGGGTGAAGCCGCAAAGGCTGCTCATCCTGGCCCACCCTTCACTTTGCGGCCTGCTTGATCCATCTCATGAAATCAGGAGCTATGACACATGTCGATGGAGTGCAGCTCCCTTCATGGCCTTGTCTTCTCTTCTAAGTGAGGGTCATTCCTATACCCATGTATGCGTGCTCCATTACGAGGAAGCGGAGGAGTACCTGTATCAATTGCTGCTGGAAATGTAAGAAGGACGCTTGAAGGGAGAGGGGATCGATGGGTCTTGGCATTAAGGATATCAGTGTAAGCATTCCGGAACGGATCGAGTCTCCCGCTGCCCTCCTCGAAGGACTTGGCTACAGTAAGGGAGAACTGCAGCTTCTAAGCAAATACCATAAGCTCAAAGGGACACCGGTATGGGACAACGACCAGATGCTGGATGAAGCTCTGATCCAGTGCATTCAGAGCTTGAAGGAGAAGCAGTCTCTGGATGAAGTCGACGTTGTGCTGTATGCCCACTCTGCCCATGTGCAGGTTCCAGGGGATTATGGCTTGCTGCACAAGGTGCTCAGTCCTTTCTCCATGGAGCTCATTCCGTGCTATGGCATTTCTCAGCTGAACTGTGCTTCGTCTATTGCAGCGCTGAATCTGGCGAAGCAGATGATAGAGCGTGATCCAGAGCTTCGTCAAATTCTGCTGCTCTGTGCGGACCAGTTCAACTTTTTACCCAATTCCTGGCGCTATATCCGCAAGTCTACAATGCTGGGGGATTCGGCCGTAGCACTGCTTCTGGAAAATGGCGGAGAGAGTCATGTTATTCAGTCGGTCTATCTATTTAACGATACGAGGTTCCATACGGGATATTATGCTACTGAGAAAGAGATGGGCATGTTTAACCAAACCTATGTAAGTCATATTATCAGTGGCATCGAGAAGGTGCTAAGCTCCTCAGGCATGGAGCTGTCGGATCTGGATTATATCTTGCCGCATAATGTGAACTGGACGACGTGGAAGGAATTCCTGCATCGGACCGGGTTCGCCCAGGAGCAGATATACCTAGATATGATTCCGAGCATTGGTCATACCTTCTCAAATGACGCGTTCATCAACTTATCGGAAGCCATGGCGAAGGGCTGGATGCGGAAAGGGAGCCATTATCTGATGACCAGCATTGGTCTTGGCAGCTTTTTTGGATTTGTGTTAATGAGACATTGAAGGGAGCCAGTAGAATGAACAGAGACGAGGAGAATCAAAGTGTCGCAACTGCTGACAACGGAATTGCGAGTGCCTCTGCTGATCTGGGAGCGGAGCGTCTTCTGGAGAAGTCTTTATTTCAGATTAAGGACAAAATGATCGTTCCGATCAATAGTAACGGCTATATTATGATAACTCAGCGGCTGCTTCAAGAGCTGGACTGCTTCCTGTACGACGGTAATGAGCTGTTTTCTATTGCAGAGCTGGAGAATCTCAATCTGATTCAAGATCCGATTCTGCATCTTGAGGGCCTTCAATTGCTGCGGCTTCCACAGCCGAAGAGCCTCCAGGAAGGCAAACAGGAGGATCCGCTCTACAGCGAGCTGCTTGAGAGAATGCTGCTGTATCGGGCAGATCTGTGTGCCGCAGGGCTTGAGCTTGTAAGACAACACCTCTCCTTGCGTATATCCGGAAACGGGCCGACGCTGCAGAATCAGCTGGTTAAAGGTAATTTCACAGATATATTGACGATTTTGGAGATGATCAAGAGCACGAGTAATGACAGGATTGAGTATAGCTGCAGCCCCGTGGACCGGGCATCACTGCGAGCTATGCTTCATCAAGAGCTGGACCGTGCTTTTGGTCTCCTTCAAAAGCTGGGTGGAGGACATGGCTACGTGAAAGGACCAATAATGTATAGCTTCTACATATCTCAGGCTGTTAAGAACATCTATTACATGCCCTAAAGGAGGGAGTATGAGCATGATTACCACCGATAAATTACGGGTCTTCGAGCAGGAAATGAAAGAGATCGGCAGTGATTTGAGGGAGGTGGGACTGTTGGTAGACGAGCAGCCTGAACGCTTGTCCCTATACACCAGCCGTCCTTCTCTGCAGCTTGCCAATCGGATGATGATTCCTCCTGAATATGGAGGAGAACCGATCGTGACGATCGGTTCGGAGAAATATTATGGACTTAGCTGTATCGAACGGGTAACAGCCATTGAGCAGCTGGCATATGGCGATGCAGGCACATTCTTGGGCTGTCCGGGCGCATCCATGTCCGGCATTATCATCAATGAGCTTGCGGATTCTGAGCAGAAGGAACGGTTCTACTCCCGATTTCTTAAGGCTCCCTCCTGGACATTCTTTGCTCTGTCTGAACCCAAGAAAGGTTCTGATGCGACCGGAATTGAGACGAGAGTTTATCCTGATCCGGATGGAGGCATGATTCTGAGTGGCGAGAAATATTTTATCGGTAATGGCTGCCGTGCAGATATGGGGCTTGTATTTGCGCAGACCAGCCATACACCGCTAGGCATCCAGGTCCTGTTGATGGATACCTCGATGGAGGGGTTTGGTGCTGTTCCGCTCGATACGATGGGCGTACGGGAAGTACAGCTTAGTCATCTTACCTTCAGCGGCTGCAAGATTGAAGAAGAGCAGGTACTCGGCAGACATTTGAGTAAATCCAGAAGGGGCTTCTGGGGAGCACTGCAAACCTTCCATCAGATGCGCCCCGGTGTAGCCGCGCTTGGTCTTGGTGTTGCCCAGGCAGCCTACGATTATCTGCTCGCAGAGCGCAAGCAATATAAGGAGAAGGAGCATCAGGAGCTGGAGCGGCTGTGGCTTCGGCTGGCAGCGACACGTTCGCTTATCCGCTATGCAGCAATGGAAATCGATGCAGACGGGCATAAGGGGTATCTTGCTTCACTGGGTAAGATCCGAGCGACCCAGCTTGCAGAGGAAGCGACTCAGCTGGCGGCAGATTATTTGGGTCCCGGATCGCTGTATGAGCATCCGCTATTGAATAAATGGTATAGGGATGCAAGAGCATTTGAGTTCATGGAGGGAACGACCAACATACAGAAGGTCAATGTGTTCCAGGCTTATATTACGGGGAAAATGAACTATGCATAACAGCTTAAGGATCCCCCCGTTGTTCGTCGACAGTATCCACTGGCTTACTCTGCCTGATCAAGATTATGTATTGGAAGCATCACCGGAAGACTATCATGCCCTCTCCCCCTACCTGTACGCGGAGAAAGCGTATCTAGGCACCCCCATGGATTCTGAAATTCGTGCATATATTCGAAACGGCAAGCGCGTGACCAGCGGGGATATGGCTTGTAAAGTACTGGAGCCCTTTCAGCAGGACAGCTGCTGGGATGCTATCGTACTCGCGCAGTCTTACCCTGACAGGTATGCTCTTAATCCTCCTCTGGCGCGGTTGCTTCATGAGGTTCCCCTTCACTTCGGAACGTATCTCGGTTTATCTCACCTAGGTCCGCTAGCCGCAGTAGAATTCATCCCTCTCATGCATTGGACCATGCAGCGTCAGGCACTCGTTGTCTTCTCCGAACAGCGGATTCTCCCTTGGAAGGAAGAAGACGTTGGCTTCTCAGAACAAGGGCTCTTCCTTCCTCGGAAGGAAGAAGACGTTGGCTTCTCAGAACAAGGGCTCTTCCTTCCTCGGAAGGAAGAAGACGTTGATTTCTCAGAACAAGGGCTCTTCCTTCCTCGGAAGGAAGAAGACGTTGATTTCTCAGAACAAGGGCTCTTCCTTCCTAGGAAGGAAGAAGGACCATATCCTCGAACGGATATGGCCGTGGCTATGGAGGTTAGACCGGCAGGAGGAGCGCTTGAGCTTCATTACGAGGGTAAGCATGAGTGGTCTCACTCAAACGCGGAGACGATCTTAGCATCACTCATTCGGAAGTACAGTCCGGATCAGATCTTTATCCAGTCTGCACTCCATCATGTGTTTGATTCTGATTCAGCGCCGGCTGTTCACCGCAGGGCAGAAGACGCACATAGCGGGGATGTCTGGATACAGCTTGCCGAATGGCTCAGCTTGAACCAGCCTGAACCCGGAACCAGAGTACTGCTCGCGGCAGGAGATGATCATCATCAGATGTCCGTCTGCTCTGTGACGGTGCATTCGATGCCTGCACTAAATTTGCTGACGTTTAGCGAAGGAGAGATATGTCATGAAGAGTCTGGATTATACGACAGGAAAGATCAGCGGACTGTTGCTCAAGACAGCAGTACCTATGCTTCTAGCCTCTCTCGTTAATATGATTACTCAGATGGCAAATGTGTTCTTTATGGGACATACAGGGCAGGATGTGCTGTATGTACTGTCTTTATATATTCCGATCTCGTTCCTCTTGATTGCACTCGTCGAAGCTCTCCAACTATCTACTCAGGTTACGATTTCTCGTAATCGCGGGAAGAACCAGACAGAAATTTCAAGCCTGCTGGCTCATTATGCTGCAGGCGGCCTTCTGCTGACGATAGCTGTCGGTCTGATCGTCATTCTGTGCGTACCGCTATTCCGCTACTATTATGGCATTGCAGACTCAGTCCATCCTCTCTTCTCAGGTTACGTAAGGGGGATGATGATTGCTGCCATCCCAACGGTTCTTGGGGCCATCGCGAGTGCTGCCCTGCGTGGACTTGGGATGGCGCAGCAGGCTTCCATCATAGCGGTGGGGACAGCGGCAGTGAATGTACTGCTTGTATACCTTCTGGTCCGTGTTATTGGCCTTAGCCTAAGTGGAATTGTCTACGCCAATATGATCAGCGGTCTGTTATCCCTTGCTGCTGCGGTTATTTATCTGATCCGCACGGGTCATCTCAAGCTTCCTCCACGTGTATGGAGGATGTCACAGTTAATTCTTTTACGGCATGTAGGTGTGCCTGTCTTTGTATCTTATTGTCTTATCTTCTTAAGCACGCTCTTCTACAACGGGATTATCAGCCCCTATGGTGAGAGTGTCATTGCCGGTTTCGGGGTAGGCTATCGAATTCAGACCATGGCCATCCTGCCAGGCATCGTGATCGGTTCAGCCATCGGAATTATCATTAATCAGAATATGGCTGAGAAGAAAGGCGAGAGAGCATACGAAGGCTTCAAGACAGGAATGCAGCACTCATATGCTGCCTATGTGCTGATCGCAGCCGGAGTATGGCTGTTCAAGGATTCAATCGTTTCCTTTCTTATTGTAGAGGAAGCAGCCCGGCAGGAAGCGGCACAGTATTTGAGCATAGTGGCACCATCTTACATACTGTTGGGTCCGTTAATGACGGCACTTCTGACGATGGAACAGACAGGTCAGGGGTATAGAGCGCTTCTGCTGAACTCAGTTTATTTTATCCTTATCGTAACGGCCGGTTTTGGCATGACTTCTCTCTTAGATCAGCCAGAAGCCTTCTATTGGTGTATATTCTTCGCTAATCTGGCGGGAGCCAGTGTCATAATTCCCACGTTTCGAATGTATAAGAAACGCTATGTCCAAGCAGCATCGGATCCAGATCACAGAGCTCAAGAGAAAGTATTCTCACCACAAGCTTAAGGAGGTGCGTCATGAATCCATACTACCTGATGCAGCGTTTGGGAGAATCATGGGTTGCTGCGGATGAAGGCTTTACACAGTTTTACGAAGTGCAGCCTGATTCCTGGAATAAGGATAGAGATACGCCGATTCTTCCGGGTGTTCGTCATCCGCCCATTCCCTATTTTAAATTCAGGCCGCTGCTTGGTCAGCCGAAGCCAAACTTTTATTTGCTGGGTATCCCTTATGCAGGAGGGACCAGCATTCATGATTCATCCGTCGGTTTATTCGAGGACAGCCTTAGGGCCGAATCCTGGAAAAGAACCGTGTACCCTGCCTTTGTATCACCATACACTTCTGGACTATATGACATTGGAACGGACCGGCGTCTTATGCAGGGGGTGATTCTGCAGGATTTAGGCTCATGCGTGAAAGAGCACTTTATCAGTGATGAATCGGGTGTGAGCTCGCCAGGAGTCTCAGAGGCAGTAAAGCTCTCGGTTACAGAGCAGGCAGGGCTATACAGTATAGGTGGAGATCATTCCATCACACACTCGCTCTTATCTGCATTTGTGGAGCAGATGAACAAGCCGATTATTTTGATAGAGTTTGATGCGCACCATGATTGCGGCATCGATGCGCTTCATCATGATCGAATCCATCATGCAAATTTTGTACGCCATCTGCTGGCACGGGATGAAATTGCAGCGGTCGTACAGCTGGGACTTAGAGGCATCCGATCCGTGGATCAAATGTACACCCATGATAAGCTCATTCAAATTTCAGGAGAACGTATGGAGCCGCAGACGATCCAGCGAATATTATCTGAACTGCGGATGAATTATCCGGAGGCAGTGGCCTATCTTTCCTTTGACATGGATTGTTTGGACCCCGGCACCTTTCCCTATGTTGACTTTCCGCTGAGCGGAGGCCCTTCCTGGCACGTCGTGCTGCAAGCGGTGGAAACGGTGCTTCGTTCCGACCTGTATTTTATTGGCGGCGATTTGGTTGAAGGTCAAGGTGTTGCCGCTTCTGATAGGGTGCCAGGACAGATGGAGCTTGCCTTGCGGCTGATGGTCCACATGCTCGAGGGACTGCATCAGAACCGAATGTCTCAGGATTGCAGTCTACATATAGGGGAGATCTGTCATGAATCTTAAAGAATCGTTTGAGCTTCACCGAAATGCAGTGCAGGTCGAGCTTGAGCAGCAGAGGGACGCCGGCATCAAGCTGGGCTACTTCTATGCTCTTATGAATATTGCGAAGGAAATGAGCCCGCTTGGCGGGCCAAGAACGGCTGAGGAGACATGGATTGATTATTTGTCCTTCTTGCGAACGGTGGAGGAGCATAAGAGATCACCGTACTCCTTTTTGGAATGGGATGAGGTTCATGGACGAGAGCACCTGCAGCACACCCTTCAGGAAGGAGGCGCTTTCCTCACTTTTCACTATGGGTTTGTCAGACACAATATGGTGACGATCGGACAAGAAATCCGGAAGGGTCATTACCGCGAAGGACTTCCTTTTTATTTGGTTGCGGAGAGGGATACCGTTATTCAGGAGAAGCAGCTCGATAAGTGGGAGTCTATTCGTAAATATTCCAGAGCCGAGATGCTGAACTCCCAGGATGAGCTGATCGGCATCAAGCTGTATTCTCATTTGAAAAAGGGCGGCTGCTTCAGCCTGTTCGTGGACGGGCAGACGGGTTATAACACAGACAATTATCAGCTGCAGCTGCCGTTTCTGACATCAAATATACGAACAAGAAGCGGGATATTCCGTATATTGTCCAAAGCCAAGAAGCCGGTGTGTCTGTATTTTATGACCATGACAACCGATTATAGGAGCCGTATCGTATTTCTTCCTCCGTTTCAGCCGAGTGAGGATGTACAGCAGATTGCAGAGCAGATCTATGAGCCTTTTCGATCTCAGCTGCTGCAGCAGCCGGAGCAGTGGCGATTCTGGGATCGTCATCATGAGCAGGTTCTATCCTGGAAGAGCGAGGATGAGACGACACATCATTCTTCTCATATCGAACTTCCCCGGCTTGATTGGATCAGCCGTCCTGTTGAAGGATTCGGTCAGCTTGGGGTGAATCTGCAGCAAGCTCAAATATATAACCTGGGCTAAGGTTCTTGGATTTTCATATTAGGGAGGTGACATCATGTCCCATCGTTTCATATCAACAAAGCGCGGTAACGTATCTCTTCATTTATTGCCTACGACCAAATACTATAACGCCTATCTAACAGTATCTATTGTAAATAACGGAGAAATTAATGAACAAATGTATTCCTTGCTCGGAAGATTACTCTGGACAGCAGGAGGCGCAGGCCTGAGCGAATCAGCGAAAAGAGAACGGTTATGTCAGCTGTACGGTGCAAGCTGTACTTATAACATTGAGCAGAAGGGATCGAATCAGATCCTTTCTTATACCATTAAGGTCCTGCAGCCCAGTGATTCAGAGGTAGGGAGCTCGCCTTCAAGGGAGGCGCTTAAGCTTCTATCCGAAATGATCATTAGACCTTCTGGGCTGAATTGTTTTGATTCAGAGCGACTGAGGGAGGAAGTAGATGGACTTAGGTATGCTGTAAATCAAGAGGCACATGATCCGAGCTCCTTATTAAAGAGCCGCTGTCTCTCCTATATCGGGTATGAATCACACTCAGCCGATAACTGTAAAGATGGTGAAGAGGCACCGTGGACCATAGAAGAGCACCATATATATGAAGCTTATGAAAAAGCCATTCGTTTACCCATGCACATTCACATTGTTGGCAATGTACTGCCCTCTCATTATAGGGATGATGTACTCTCCTGGTTTACACCTCCATCGCCCGCCGTACAAGAGCAAGGGGATGCGATTCTTATGCCTTCTGGGAACAATATAGCTTCCGGGAGCAGCATATCCTCCGAGAATCGTATACCTTCTGCAAGCAGCACACCTTACGCCCCTCTTTCAAGCGGGAAAGAGCATTCCCTCATGATCGAGCATGGGAATTTCAACCAATGTAAATTAAATATTACTTATATGACCCATGTGCCTTATGGTTCGCCAGCCTATGCAGCCCTCTTCGTATTTCATAAGCTGTTTGCCGCCGGTCCCATGTCCCGGCTCAATCGGGAACTGCGAAGACGGAACCAGCTTGTATATCAAGTCATGAGCGAGCTGGATCGTTTCCGAAGACTTATGCATATAAATACGGGCACTACGGTCGGAAATATGAGTGATATTCTCTCCATTATTGACAGAGAGCTGGAGCAGATCGCCGCAGGGAAGCTGGATGCGGCCGAAATCACGCAGGCCATTGAGGGAGTGCTTCATTTCATGAAAGTTGGCATTGATCTGCCCGAACAAGAGATTGATATCCATCTGGATCAATGCCTCACGGGAACAACGATGGATACGACAGACTTCCTTGCACATATCACAGCTGTAACGGCAGATGATATTGTACAAATTGCATTAAATCTTGAAAAAGCCGTAACATGGGTTCTTTTTCCGAATGAAACCCTGGACAGAAGCGGGAAGGGGGCATAGAAGCATGAAACTGACACTCGATCAGGATGTAATAATAGAGCACTGTCTGCAAGGAGGCATGCTTATTCGCATTCTCCCTAGACCTCAGCATACCCACACTTTCACTTCGCTCAGCGTATCCTACGGGGCTATTCATGATGGAACGGAAGTCTCTGATTTACAGATCAAATCCGCTTCTATTGATGCTCCTTATGGAACGGCACACTTCTTGGAGCACATGATGTTTTGCCAGCCGGGACCCTCAGTCAATCAGCGCCTGCGTTCTCAAGGTGCATCGACTTCGGCTCTCACGAGGTATGATGTAACAACCTATCAGATGGCCTCTACGGATCAGTATTACAGCAACTTGGCTTTGTTTATAAATCTTATCCTCACGCCTTATTTTCCCGAAGAACGAATTCAATTAGAGAGGTCGATCATCAGGCAGGAATTATCCGGTTATACAGATGAGACCGTATGGTTATGTATGCAGCAGCTCCTCTCCATGCTATATGGGGAGAACCATCCATTGGCAATGGATGTCGCGGGTACACCGGACAGTATTGAAGGGATTAATGCATCCGTGCTGCATGAGGTATATGGGCAGCATTATACACAGAACCGGATGGCGCTGACGGTAGCAGGCCCAGTTGAAGCAGACGCTGTCATTGATTATCTGGAGAGTGCAATACCTGCACCGGCTGCCATTTCTCCTGCTTCTTGTGAACAAGTCACATTATCCAGGAATCCCTCCACAGACATGTACCGCGAAACACAGAGGTTTCAGCCGATTCCGGTCGTTCAATTCGGCTTTGCAGCGGACCCTTGTGGTATGTCGGCAAGAGAGCACGTCATGCTAATGGTTGGACTAGAGGCTCTCTTTGGCGAAGCATCTCCGTTTTTTCAAGTGGCGGTTCACAACGGCTTGATCAATAAAAATGCAGGATGGGAGCATTATTATCGATCCTCATTTTCATTTTCCATTATGAGCGGGTTCTCGATTGATCCCAAGCAGCTGTATAACCAGGTTGTCTCTTGCCTCAAGGAGCTGCCGAATCAAGGCATCAGCGAGAAGGTGCTGCAGATGAGCCGAATGAAATGCATTGGCCGCCATTATGCGGAGCTTGATTCGCTCAAGCAGGCCTGCATGTATGTATCGGAGTCAGCACTGATGGATCTGAATTATATGAAGATGGGAGAAATGTTCCTCTTGCCTTCAGATGAGGATATTATGCACGTCTTGTTTGAATATGCAGTCCCTGAGAAGCTGCGGATGTCGGTCATTACCTAGCTGCTTATAGTGATGGGGGTGAATGTATGAGCTGCACGTTAGAGGTGTGGATTCATTACGCTTCCGCCCAGGGGCAGTATATACTGGGGCCTGAACTGCGGAATGCCTTGAACGACAGTGAAGTAAGAAGAATGCTTGGATACAGAACTGTGAGAGACAGGGCCCAGTTTGCCGCTTCAAGAGCTTTCTTGAAATACGTGCTCAGCCAGCACCTCGGATGTTCTCCTCAGTCTGTACAGCTGGATTATCATGCGAGTGGGAAGCCGTTCGTCCGCCAAGGCATTGAATTCAACCTGGCACATACTGATAACTTGACATGCGTTGCTATTTCAGGCAGCTGCCCGGTCGGTGTAGATGTGGAACGCATTCGGGACATGCTGAGAACAGAACGAATCGCTTCCCGGTTTCTGACTCCATCGGAACAGAAGTACTGTCTTGCAGCGGGTAATGAACGCGATCGAACAAGAATACTACTACAGATTCTGACGCGGAAGGAGGCGCTCGCCAAAGCGACGGGGTCCGGAATCGGAGGCCAGTGGCTTAAACTGAACACGCTCGCGGACGACCATACCTGGATTCGGCATTCACAATCGGAATCAGGGGAGTCCTATACGACTCGTCCGCTGTATCTCTCGAATGATTACATAGGATCGGTCTGTTATCAAGGCAAAGGCCCGATGAGCCTTAAATATCGTACAATACGTTAGAGTTAGCCCATTCCTTGTCTTGATTGAGAAGGGTGCGTAAATTATGATGTAGAGGAAGTGAGCAAACGAATATAAAGGAGGCTTTATCGCAATGATTAACTTTCCTGTCCCCGACGCGGCTCAATTTTTCCAAACGAGTGTGATTCGATACTTTACGATCACCAAGGATGAATCCAGACTACTGTTTAACAGCAACTTGAACAGTCAGCCGAACCTCTGGGCTATGGACCTGCCTGGCGGATTTCCTTATCCGCTTACATACGAGAATCAGTCAGGAAGCTTTATCAAGACAGACCCGCATGGCGAATATATATTGGCTGATTTTGACAAAGACGGCGATGAGAATCTGCATTTATATCTGCTGAAGCCTAGCGGCGGCAAGCCTGTTAAGATTGTGCCCGGCGAAGCGGACGAGAAGTTCTACTTCGTTAAGCTGTCGGAGGATGGTAAAAGAATATATTATGACACCTCCAAGGATAATCCGGTTTACTTGAATTCCAGATGTCTTGACCTTGAATCAGGGAAGGACGAGCTGCTTCATGAAGGAGTGGATAGACCGACTTATCATGCGGCCATAAGCCCGGATGAGAGACGCAGAGCCTATCTCAAGATGTTCTCTAACACCCATCAGTCCCTGTTCATTCAATCGGATGGGGAGGCTGAGGTGAAGTACGTATTCCCAGAAGATGAGGTTCAAGTCATTCGAAGCGTTACTTTTATCGATAACGATACTATGCTGTTTGTCACCAATCAAGGGAAGGAATTTGCTTACGTTGCTGAATATAACATCTCAACAGGTGAAATGAGAACAATTCAAGCCTTTGATCAGGAAGAAGTTACCGCTACCCAGTGGCATAAAGAGTCACAGACCATATATATCGGTACGAGTGTGGGAATTGAGAATCGAATGTATGCCGTCCGTTATGGAGACGAAGGGTATACCGAAGTCCCTCTGCCCGTCGATTTCGTAGAGCAGATATCGGTGGCCGAATCGGGTAATCTATATATTCTTGGCCGCGGGGCAGTGAAGCCCTTCAACATCTACCGCTATGTGAATGGAGCATGGGAGCAGCTTACGCATAACGTCGTTGTTGGTCTGACAGAAGAGGATTTGTGTTATCCGGATGTCATTAGATATAATTCCTTCGACGGGATGGAGATTGAAGCCTTGCTGTTCAAGGCAAAGCCGGAGGCCGCTAACGGCTATACGGTCTTCTGGCCGCACGGGGGACCACAGGCTTCGGAAGGCAAGTTTTTTAGACCGATGTTCCAGTTCCTGCTTGCCCGGGGATACAACATCTTCGCGCCAAACTTCCGCGGAAGCACAGGGTACGGGGCTACCTTCGTCAAGCTGGTCGAAGGAGACTGGGGCGAAGGGCCGCGACTGGACTGTGTAGCAGGTATCGAATGGCTGTTTGAACAGGGCATTAGCTCACCGGATCGTCTATTTATCGTGGGAGGCAGCTATGGCGGCTATATGACACTGCTGCTTGCCGGGCGTCATCCGGAGCTGTTCCGCGCAGCAGTGGACATCTTCGGACCGTCCAATCTGTTCACCTTCATTGAATCGGTTCCGGATTCCTGGAAGCCGATCATGGAGCAGTGGCTGGGAGATCCGGTAAAAGACCGTGAACGGCTGATCAAGGATTCGCCGATCACTTATCTGAAACAAATGGTGAAGCCGATGCTCGTCATCCAGGGGGCTAATGATCCACGTGTAGTTCAGGCAGAATCGGATCAGATCGTTGCGGCATTGAAGGAGCAGGGGACAGAAGTGGAATATATTGTTTTGGAAGATGAGGGCCATGGCTTCTCCCGGAAGGCGAACGAAATTCTTGTATATACCGCGATGGCCGATTTCCTCGATAAGCATCAAGCCAGTGTAGAGGTGCACGCCTAGCAGTCTGTTACCAAAATGTGTGTGAAATAGAACATTCAGATTTATAGCAAAAAAGCGATCTTCCCGTCGAGACAGGGAGATCGCTTTTTTATTACAGTTTATTCGTCGATATTACAGATCGTCAAATCCGTTATCATCTCCGACTTTGCCGTAGTTACGGGATTTGGCTTCGAAGAAGTCGGTCTTCGTTGCATTCAGCGCATCATCGGAGAACGGCTTGATCCAAGGCATACTGTTCACATCAACGCCTTCGTATGCTTTGTCCATGCCCATCAGGCGAAGACGCTTGTTCGCTGTGAACTTGATGTAGTCTTCAAGCTCTGGGAGATTGATGCCGCGTACTTTTTCCAGTGTGTAGTGTGCCCAATTGGTTTCCAGCTCTACTGCACGGTTGATCGTACGATAGACATAGTCCATGTTCTCTTTCGTGTTCAGCTCTGGATAGTCAGCCAGCAGCTGCTTGTAAACTTCAGCGAAGAAGTAGCAATGCTGGTTCTCATCCCGCTGAATGTAAGATATCATCTGTGCCGTACCCATCATCTTCTGATCCCGTGCCAGATTGTAGAAGAAGGCAAATGTACTGTAGAAGAAGATACCTTCAAGAATCATATCGGCAACAAGTGCTTCAAAGAACGTTTGCGGCGTAGCTTCGTCACGGAAGTTCTGATAAATATCCGCAATGAACCGATTCCGCTCCAGCAGGACTGGATCATGCTTCCAGTATTCAAAGATCTCCTTCTGCTCATCCCAGGAAACGAGAGAAGAGAGCACATAAGAATAGGATTGATTGTGCACGACTTCTTGCTGGGCAATGATAGCGGAGATCGCCTCAAGCGAGGAGTCGGTCAAATATTCTCTGACGTCACCGACAAACATCGTCTGCATGGAATCAAGCACGGCCAGCAGGCCAATGTTGATCTTAAACGTGCGCTGCTCTTCTGCATCCAGATGCGGGAACTGCTGTGCATCCTTGGACATTGGAATTTCGTCGGCGATCCAGTAATTCAGCAGCAGTACTTTGTACAATTTATACATATGAGGCATGCGAATGTCGTTCCAGTTCAGAATCCCGGAGTTCTCACCATTAATGATACGGGTGGATTTATTCGGTGCCGCAGTATTAAAAATCTTTTGCTCATTCATTCGGGTATTGCCTCCTTAAGATTCACATGATTCACATTCGTTCTCAATCGTAAGCGCACGGCTGCGTACGTAGTAAGTGGACTTGATGCCCGCCTTCCAAGCATGCAGGTGAAGATCAAGGAAATCTTTTGCACGGATATCAGGACGCACGTACAGGTTAAAGCTCTGTGCCTGGTCAATATGACGCTGGCGCGCAGCAGCCATATCAATGGACGCATGCTGATCGATATTAAATGCTGTCTTGTAGTACCAGATTGTCTTCTCGGACAGGTCCGGTGCCGGATTCGCAATCTTGTAAGTGGTCTTCTCTTCGTAAGACAGCAGCTCATAGAGCGGATCAATACTTGCGGTGGAACCGGCAATGATGGAAGTCGATGCGTTTGGCGCGATCGCCATCATCCATCCGTTGCGTACGCCATGTTCACTTACTTCTGCTGCAAGCTCTTTCCACTGCTCTGTGCTGACAAATTTGCCTTCACGGCTTCCGTCCATGTAGCCGCGGGATGCGAAGTAGTTGCCGTTCTCCCAGTCTGATCCAGCAAATTTAGGGAATCTTCCTTTTTCTTTTGCCAGCTCCATGCTGGATTTGATAGCAATATAGCTGATCTTCTCATACAAGTTGTCGTTGTAGGTTACCGCTTCTTCGGATTCCCAGCGAATGCCCTCAAGCGCAAGCAGGTGATGGAGACCGAAGGTTCCAAGACCGACAGCACGGTACTGGCTGTTTGTATATTGTGCTTGAAGTACTTCAATATTATTAATGTCGATTACGTTATCGAGCATGCGCATTTGAATCGGAACAAGACGATCTAGAACGCCATGTGGTACGGCGCGGGCAAGATGGATAGAGTTCAGGTTGCAGACTACGAAATCGCCCGGCTTCTTAGTAATGATGATGCGAGTTTCGCCGTCCTTGGTCACAAGCTCTTCCTGCTCAATCGTTGTAGCAGACTGGTTCTGCATAATTTCTGTACACAAGTTGGAAGAGTAGATCATTCCCTTGTGGCGGTTCGGGTTCGCACGGTTTACCGTATCACGGTAGAACATGTACGGTGTGCCTGTCTCCAGCTGGGATTTCATGACACGCTTCATGATATCGATCGCTTGTACAGTGATGCGGGACAGGTCAGGATGATTGGTCGCTTCCTCATATTTTTCACGGAAAGTGCCTTTGCCGAATTCTTCATCATAGAAGTCTTCAAGACCCAGCGCACGGCCATTCTCGTCCTTCCAGCCCATCACTTTCTTCACTTCATGCGGATCGAACAGATTCCACTCTCCGCGTCCCTCTACACGCTCAAGGAACAAGTCAGGCAGGCAGATGCCATGGAAGATGTCATGGGCACGCATGCGCTCGTCACCGTTGTTCAGCTTAAGATCAAGGAATGCCAAGATGTCTTTATGGAAGACGTCAAGGTATACCGCAATGGCGCCTTTGCGCGTACCAAGCTGGTCTACGCTGACTGCCGTATTGTTCAGCTGGCGAATCCAAGGGATAACACCGGAGCTTGTGTTCTTGTGTCCACGGATATCGGAGCCTCTGGAACGCACTTTTCCAAGGTATACACCGATCCCGCCGCCCATTTTGCTGAGGCGTGCTACATCTGTATTGGAATCAAAGATACCTTCAAGAGAGTCGTCAACTGTATCAATAAAGCAGCTGGACAGCTGGCCTGCTACCTTCTTGCCTGCATTGGACATCGTTGGGGTAGCTGCTGTCATGTAGAGATTACTCATCGCCCAGTAGGCTTCCTTGACGAGCTCAAGACGTCTGTCTTCAGGTTCTTTGTGCATCAGGTACATCGCGATAATCATGTAGCGCTCCTGTGGAAGCTCCATGACTCTACCGTCGAAGTCATTCGCAAGATAACGCTCAGCGAGCGTCAAGAGTCCGATGTAATCGAACAGAAGGTCATTCTTCGCTTCAATGGCGGCGCCGAGTTCTTCAATTTGCTCTTTTGTATAGCAATCGAGCAGCTCTTCGCGGTAGATCCCTTTTTTAACAAGTGTCGTGATCAGTGGATAGAATGCACCGTATGGCTCTTCCGGATATGCTTTGTAACGGCGGTTGTTAGCCGCTTTTTTATATAGAGAAGTGAGCAGTGAACGAGCTGCCGCAAATTTCCAGTTTGGCTCCTCTTTGGTAACCAGCTCAAGGGCAGACATGGAGAATGCATTGCTGATTTCTTCACTGGATACTTCGTCACGGCGCAGTTTAGAGGTTACACCACGAACGAGTTTTTCTTTATCAAGCATAGGCAGATCAGCAAGAATACGGTCTGCATATACAGAAATACGGATCTCGTCAAAAGCAAGCTGACGATTGTTAGGTTTATTAACCACTTGTGGCATGAAGAGCCCTCGCTTTCTTTGTGATAGTGATAGATAAATGGAGTGAAGCATTAAAAAAAGTAAGATCATCCTGCTGTGAATTTCGCTTCAAAAAAGTGGATTTTCGGGCTAGAGAATCGTACTTGAAGTAATCGTACATAGAAAAAGCATTTTCCGGCTTTCTCGCGGCCAGATAAATGCCATTTGCGTCCCCGCTTGCTGCTATGGTTATACTGTACGCCGGGGGAAACGCGAGTAAGGTGTGAAAATATAGGATTAATGGATAGCCCATATGTACCTGCTCAGTTCATTATCCCGTGACTTGGAGCTCTTAAATCTCTAGAATTGCCTATTGCCGGGCTAGATTAATTTCTACTAAAAAAAGCTTGACAGTTATAGAGATTCGTACAATGGTCGATTCTGTATCAACACTACATTTGGTTGATGTATTACAAGATTACCCCAATATGTTGTGTTTGTAAACACCACCTTCATGTTGAAACGCATTTGCGATTATAGCAAATATCCCAACATACCGCAAAGGAAAAGGGCTGGAAGAAGTAGTAGAATCTCTTAAATATTTTTTTTCTGTGAACATGGTCATGCTACAATGAGTATATCGTCAATAAAAGTCAGAATGCTGAATCATGTGCGGAGCCTATAGAGGCACAATTTATTAAAAATAGGAATTAAAACTTACTAGGAGGGGATATAAATGGCCATAGCTGAGGTCACGATTATTCCGATTGGAACAGGAAGCACAAGTCTAAGTCCTTATGTGGCAGAGCTGCAGCGTACGCTTGCTAAACAGCCTGGAATTCAATTTGAGCTTACATCCATGAGCACCATTATCGAGGGGGAACTGGACGATATATTTGCAGCCATTCGAGCGCTGCACGAGACCCCATTCGGTGCAGGAGCCCAGCGCGTCTCTACCTCGGTCAAGATTGACGATCGCCGAGACAAGCCTTCTTCTAGTGCTCAGAAGCTGGCATCGGTCAGGGAGAAGCTGTAGATTTGATATCTCATCTTTGAATTTGAACGTTCTGCCTGACTCAAGTCCGTATGTGGTATATATAATGACTGGGCTGTCTAAATGTTCCGTTTTTTGCCTTGAAGTTCTCGAAAAGATGAAGAGAGGATGAAGGGGAAATGCCGCAGAATAAACCCAATATTATCTTTTTTATGACGGATCAGCAGCGCTGGGATTGCATAGGGAAATTCAACGAGCATATACACACGCCTAATCTAGATCGTTTGGCTGACGAAGGCATTACTTACAGTCAGGCGGTTTGTCAGTCTCCGATGTGCGTACCGAGCCGGACCTCCATGATGTTTGGATATTATTCATCCCAGACGGGGGTGAGAACCAATTACGGCGGCATTTACGATGAGGACAGGCTGCCCTCTGATCCGCTCCCCGAATTGATGCGTAAGGCAGGATATCAGACAGCCGGATTCGGGAAAACGCACTGGAATCACAGCGAGCGGACGGAGATTCCTTCTGCCCGCGGGTTTGAAGTGAGGGCCGTAGGACTTGCACGGGACAGCGGTCATTATGAGGAAAATGCGATCATGATGGGAGATACCCACCCAGAGTATCTGGAAGCATACAGCAGAGAAACGATTCACTTTGGCAGTGGTGAGGAGAATATTCACGGATATATTGGTATGACCAGCCAGGTACCGATGGAGCAGCATCGCGACGGATGGGTTGCTGAACAAAGTCTCAAGTTCCTGGATGAGGGTGTAGATCCGGATCGTCCGCTTTTCTTCTATTTATCCTTCCTTAAGCCGCATGCGGGCTTTAACGTCCCCAAGGCATTCGAGGATTTGTACTCAATTGAGGATATCCCGGATATTCCCCAGCCTCCATGGCTCGACGAAGCGGATACTCACCTAGCCGCGTCAGATGAACTTAACAACCGAAGCAGGGAGTCCTATGTGGATAAGAAGAAGGCATTCCTTGCGATGAGTGAAGAGGAGCGCAGACGCACAACCCTCCGGTATTTTGCCAATTGTTCCTGGCTGGATCATTACTTTGGGTTGGCTCTTGAGAAGCTTGAACGGCTGGGAAGGCTGGAAGATGCGCTGATTGTCTTTGTTTCGGATCATGGAGAAATGCTCGGTGAACGGCAATTCAGGTTCTCGAAATATAATTTGTATGATGCGAGCGTCCGGGTACCGTTGATCTTATCGGGTTCGTGGATTGCAGAAGAAAAGCGGGGGACCATCGACGACCGCCCGGCAGAGCTTGTCGATCTCGTTCCTACGCTCAGCGAAGCTGCTGGATTGCCACGTAACCCCATGCTTCCCGGATTCGATCTGCTGGATGACTTGAGGCGACAAGGAACGTTCTGCGAGTTTCATGGAAAAGGAGTCAGTGCACCGCATTCCGCACCGGCCTACATGTAGCGGACGAAGGAATGGAAGCTGATCTTGTATATAGAGGGCTCAGCTCGGGATGCTGCCACGAGAGTGCAGCACACAAAGGGAGAGCTGTATGACCTTACAGCTGATCCTGGTGAGTGGGTCAACCTGTATGAAGAGGCGAAGCATGCGAGGATCAGAGAAGCACTAAAGACCGAGCTATTGATGCATCTTGCTGTTGCGTGGTCCAAGGGCCCGGTGTTATATGATAGGGGCGGCTTGGCGCCACTATCGTAAAATTGGGCTCTATTTTGGGCAGGTGCGGATTCACTTCGCCCGGACCATGGGCATATATCGTGTATAGATCATTTACTTACACGAAAGGATGTATCGTTCATGACCGTATATCTTTTACCTTCGAATTTCTTTCAGGATGAAATCAACAGAGGCCGAGTAGGGCATTATTATCGGTCGGTATCACAGGATATGGTCAGGTGACCTGGCAGCTCCTCGGCTACGCACCTCCTGTTCCTCCAGATACCAGCGGCATTGTAAGCTTGAACCTGGTTCTTCCGAACGGCTCTGTACAATTTATGCAGGTGAGCAATGTGGATATTATCGGCGCTCAGTATCTTGGACCGACTCCCCCTGCACCGGGTCCCGTATCATGCCAACCTATTATGGCTGCTAGCCTGCACATAAAGAGGCGAACGCTGTGATAGCGTTCGCCTCTTTGGTCGTATGAATTTGGAAGCTGTATGTAAATATCTTGTTGTAAAATTTTGTACAAAGATGTGAATCGAAACTTAGAAGTGAGCAGCAACGATGGTAGAGGAGTGTTTAATATCATGTATATTAGCTGATATTCGTCCTTGGTCACAGATAATGACCAGGTTCTCTGAATCAGGGCAGATTTCGATTTCACCAAAGTAGGATGTGCCGTTCTGCATAACCAAGCATACGCTGTATCCTTTATCTTCTGCGTATTTCAGTGTGTCAAGCATGAGAATCCCTCCATTCCAAAAATATTACATACTCTATGTATCGACTAGATGGTCGCAAATGATAATAATGGAACAAAAAAACAGTTAAGTAATTTGATTATACTTAAATTTAAGACAAAAAACATCCTCACTCTTCCTAAGGGCGAAAATGCGGGATAAGCTCGAGCCATATAGAACGAACTATAAAAACCTCGAAACTTTCCCGCTATTATTCGCTTTATAGTGAAATGACTGCCCATATCAATTGCTGAGGGTTCGCATAAGCTACTCTAGGTACTGTGAATACTCTACATCATGTGATAACCTCTGTCACGTACGGCAGGTACAGATCTTTCATTGCTATATACAGTCCAATGCCTGCGGCAATGAATGCAAGGATAGCGGCGATAAGGGCTAAGTGCTCGATTTTAGTTGTTTCAGCTTCCATATTGTTGCCATTATTGTTGCCATTATTGATTCTATTCTTGCTTGATGTGCTGCTTTTTTTCATCCATCTCACCCTCTTTACTCAAGATGCCTCCGTTCTTTCTTCTAGTTTATGAATACTCATAGGGAGGCGTTCTAAAAAAGGGTGCTTTCCCAAGTGATATGTGCCCGAAAGGAGAGAAGCCCATGAATAAACAACGAAACGGTACAAGAAAGAAAGTGTCTAAGGCTCCGATTCGAAAAAGGACAAAGAAGTCAGCAAAGAGCGAAGCTGCTTCTAATGCATTTTCTCTTTTGTCGCCAAAGCTGCTGGAAAATATGTCTTCAGAGCAATTCTTGGCCCTATGCAATACGTTATTGGAGATGAAGGATGGAGTTATCGACATCTTCAAAGATGTGAAGCCTGAGAAGAAGCACAAAATGCATAGTCTTATCGTGCAGTTTCTTGATCAATCCGACCAGCTCAATCTGCCGAAGAATTATAAGTCCGCATTGGGGGAGCTTGGGCAGAGATTGAAGCAAATGAATCTGGGTCATACCGCTCCTGCTGATATGAATCAAACAGTGCAAGCTTTGCCGCCGGGTCCCAATGACAAGACTGGCTCGCCTCCCGCGCAAGGTGTTGATACGAAATCCGGCCTACCTCATCCACATCACCCGAATGGACCAAATCCCCAAGCAGGACCTCAGCATCCACCGCATCCGCAGCACCCGCCTCACTGGCCCCGTCCTGGTTACAGGCCACCATCGCATTCTGGTTCAATGACAGTGGACAATAAATAAAAGACAATTAGCCCGGTCGCAATGCAGCCGAGCAACATATGGTATGAATGTAGTACACAGTAAAGGAGGAGTTACAATGAGCGAAGTAGGATACGGATATGGCGGCCAAGTAGGCGGCTTCGGCGGTTACGAAAGTGGCAAATCCATCGGTGCAATCTTGGTATTGTTTATTCTCTTGGTTATTATCGTTAAAGCTTTCTGCTGGTAATGATTTGACCATGATATAAACTTTGGGTCTGCCTGCTTGTATGGGCAGGCCTGAAGTTTTAGCAGAGATTACAACAAAGGGATCTAACTTCTCGAATTGTCGTACATCGTCATCTCTAAATAGCAGAGAGCGCAGCTCATAACAATGTGACTTCGATCAGTGCGAGTTATACATTCCATGAACGTTGGACAGCCCCCGTGCGACAAATGCTCGGGGGCTTAATGTTTGTGCTCCCAAGGTCGCCCTCGTTTCAATAATCAAAAGCGGCTTGGTTGAGCAATATATATTTAACCTAATATAATGCTGCTATTCGTAGTTAGCGTAGAAACTACAGCTGCACCTTATTCCTCTACTTAAATTTCATACAACAAAAGCCCTACCTCTCTTTTGTCCTTACGGCTCCGATGACCGCGCCAGTTTGAATGAAAACATAAATTCTCGTGTTTGGGTTATAACGCGATTACTCCATGGGGTTAAATAAGAGTTATCATGGTCAGGGTCAGATGCATTATTCTTATGTCAGCCGCGAATATATGCATGACCTACAAGAGGAATGTAATGGGGTTAAATATTCATAATATAATCTACTATATCATATATTACAGCAATTTACAAACACAGAGCTAATACAGGGAAAACAGGAAAAAGCTTATTCTCGAAATTGGGACTCCTCGGCTATAATATATATTGAGAACAAGCTTCTACGGAAAGCGAGGTTGTATTCATCTTGCAACGGTATCGAGCGCTGCGCAAAAGATTAGCTATAAACTACATCGTAGGCTGGGCTGCAACTTCTGTACTGGCGCTTCTGTCTATACTGTCTTCAACGCTTCATATGCGTGCAGCAGAGTCCTGTCTTTTGGCAGTGATCTTGACTGCAACATTACTTTTTACGCTGCTGATCGGAATATACCTTATCTTCAAACAGGTTAGACCGTACAGAGATATACAGCTTCAAGCTGAATCGGGCACTGATCTTCAACAAGCGTATGATTTCCTCCACAATCTGCCGACTTACGCCTTCTGTCGGATGCTGTTTCCGCATTATATTTGTTTGTCTTTGCCGGTCGTGCTGCTAACCACGATTCTGAAGCGATCAGATCTTCTCCATCTGTCATTTATACATACTTTATATATTGTA
Organism: Paenibacillus provencensis; assembly: GCF_042678545.1. NCBI lineage: Bacteria > Bacillati > Bacillota > Bacilli > Caryophanales > Paenibacillaceae > Paenibacillus > Paenibacillus provencensis. Next base: position 211,456 of record NZ_JBHTKX010000003.1, read on the forward strand.
ATAAGCCTTTTTTTTGTTTCTTACCTTCATGCAATCATTGAATTTATCACAACAACGAGAGTGATTGGACCTTACATATCAGCAGTTAGAAATAAAGCGGCAGCAAGCGGAACCAAGCTGTCTCACATCGGAAAGCTGCCGGCGTCTCTTGGTACCAAAATCGGAATGAGTATGATCTTTATCGCCATGTTTCCTTTATTGCTTGTGTTCCTTATAACTGAATTTCGTCTATTTTATTTCTCTGAAACGGTTATGATAGACTGCACCGGAATTGGAGCATGGTATCTGCTGCTTGGCATCGGCTTGTCTATGTTTGCAGCTCGCCTTCTTATACGAGATACGGCTCAGCCTGCAGAACAGCTGAATGCGAGCCTAACGAACTTAAGTCTTGAGCTGAAGCAAAGAGATGAGCTGGTGAAGCAGCTGCAGGACAGCTACTTTAGTACATTATCGGCAGCGCTGGACGCCAGAGATCCTTATACAGCAGGTCATTCCATGCGTGTAGCAGAATACTCGGTTATGATTGGCCGCAAGCTGGGGCTTGCGGAGGATGAGCTTGATATTCTCTACAAAACCGCGCTTATCCATGACATCGGCAAAGTAGGCATTCCCGATATGGTGCTGCTTAAGGAAGGTAAGCTGAGTGAAGAGGAATATCTGACGATTCAGCGTCATCCGGTGCTTGGCGAACATATACTTCAGCATGTACAGCCGGCGCAGTCCATTAAGCCTTTTCTGTCCGGAGTACGTTCCCATCATGAGCGTTATGATGGCAAGGGTTATCCGGATCAGCTGGCGGGAGAGAGGATTCCTCTATTTGGCCGGATTATCGCAGTGGCAGATGCCTTTGATGCCATGACCTCAGATAGACCTTACCGTAAAGGAATGAAGGATGAGGAGGCTATTTCTATCCTGGAGCAGGGCAGAGGAACGCAGTGGGACCCAATTATTGCAGGCATATTTGTAGATCAGTATCGTTGCAGACCATCCTGCTGTTAAGAACTTCATCTCATACCCTATCGATTCAACGACCCGAAATCGGGTTAAGAATATAACACGCTGGTGACATACTTTCTAGTCTCTAGGAGCTTGGGAATCACCATACAGACAAGGAGATGAGAAGAATGGATAACAACGTATTTAAAGGAAAATGGAATCAAGTGAAGGGCGAGGCCAAGAAGCAATGGGGTAAGCTGACAGATGATGATCTGGATGTCATCGCTGGTGAGAAGGATAAGCTGGTCGGCAAGCTTCAGGAGCGATATGGTCATTCCCGCGACGAAGCCGAGAAGGAATATGATAACTGGAGCAGAACGTACCGTTAATCATATATTTATTCTGTCATTTTATAATGAAGCTTTAATCGTTTTTTTCAAAATAAGAGAGCGCAGATCCGATAGAGGATTTGTGCTCTCTTTGCATGTTATGATAGGGAAAAGTAAGTTTGTCAGGAGGTAATAGCTCGTGGGACGACGAAAAGGATTAGTCATTGGGGCAACTGGATTGGTTGGCAAGCAGCTCGTATCACAGCTGCTTGGGCATGATGAATATGAACAGGTTACCGCGCTCGTGAGACAGGAGCTTCCGATATCCCACCCTAAACTGTCTCAGGTGATGGTCAATTGGGATGAGCTTGAACAGCATGAAGAGGCCTTCATCGGAGTGGACGAATTGTTCTGCTGTATGGGCACCACCATCAAGAAGGCGGGCTCACAGGCGGCGTTTCGCAAGGTTGATCTGGAATATCCCGTTACTGCCGCCAGGCTTGCGCTGTCTCATGGGGCGCGGCAGATGATTGCCGTCACATCCATGGGAGCCGACAGCACCTCACGTGTCTTCTACACCCGAACCAAGGGAGAGTTTGAGGACGACATCGCGAGACTGGGCTATCGCGGCATTCATTTTCTTAGACCCTCCTTGCTGCTTGGCGACAGAGAAGAGAAGCGTACAGGGGAGAAGATAGGTGAATGGGTACTGACGCTTGCCGATCCACTGCTTCGCAAAGGAAGAGGACGGGAGTACCGAGCTGTCCCGTGCGCTCATGTTGCAAAAGCAATGATTAGAGCTGCACTGCGAGATCAGAGCGGGGTGTACCGCCACTCGAACAAGGACATCTGGAAGCTGGCAGAACAACAAAAATAGACAAGCCTGCGTGCTTTGACTACAATGACTATAGAAATGCTTGGATAAACAAACATATAGAGGAGGAGATACATATGAGTAAGAACCCGATTTCCACAGAAAATGCACCTGGAGCCATTGGGCCATACAGCCAAGCGGTTGAAGCGGGCGGTTTTATATTTACGTCCGGACAGCTTGGAATTAATGCACAGACAGGTGAATTTGGTGATACGGTTGAGGAACAGGCGCGTCTGTCCCTTGAGAATGTGAAGGCCATTCTTGAAGCTGCAGGCGCAAGCTTGGACCAAGTGGTGAAGACGACGGTATTCCTGAAGGACATGAATGATTTCGCCCGTGTAAATGAGGTGTACAGCTCGTTCTTCAACCAGCCTTATCCTGCACGCAGTGCGGTTGAGGTAGCTCGTCTGCCGAAGGATGCATTGGTCGAAATCGAGACGATTACGCTGAAGAAATAACAAGCGTTTATACGTGAATATGGAAGCAAAATAAGAGAAGGACCACTTGCCCTGATTTGACATGGCAGACGGTCCTTCTCTTATTTGTGCCTGCTGTTAGCCCATACGAAGACAAGCAGAAGTACGGCGTCACGATAAGAGAAGCAGACCGCCAGCGCCACAATGGCTCTGATGATCAAGAGAAGGATCGCCCGCGTCTCATCACCAAGGCCAAACCCATCCGAGTACAACTCCGATCACGTTAAGCCATTTATAAGGATTCCGGTTAGTAGTGAGCAGCATGAAATCCCTCCTCGCAAGTATGATACTTGACTGTGGGGTTAATTAATATTCTTACCCAATAATTTCACATTCAAAATAAGTGTATGCAAATGAGCAGACATGTAATGACCTGCATCGAAAGTTTTAATTTTCCGTAATGTTCATTCATTTCCATTCATATGGGTTAAAGATAGTTAGAGATACAATAAAGCACTGAAAGGGGGCTGGCCAGCGTGATTAGCAAAAGGTCTTCACAGTGGCTGCAGCAGCTTGTCTTTGTAGGTCCTTCACTCGTGTTTTTCCTCCTCATTATTGTGGCTCCGTTCCTGCTGGGAATGTACTATTCCTTCACGAATTGGAATGGTGCAGCAAGCGAGCCCACATGGGCAGGCTTATCCAATTTTCAAAAGATATTTACGGATGATCCCGCCTTTCTAAAATCCTTTACGTTTACAGCTTGGTTCACACTTGCTGGTGTACTGCTGACGAACGTGCTCGGCTTTTTCCTTGCTTATTTCCTGACAAGGCCGCTCAAGACCAAAAATGTCCTGCGTACGATCTTCTTCATGCCGAATGTTATCGGCGGACTGCTTCTCGGATTTATCTGGCAGTTCATTTTTGTCCGCGGATTCGCATCCGTTGGGGAAGCGACGGGACTCGCCTTCTTTAATCTCCCTTGGCTTGGGGATGAGGCGACGGCCTTCTGGGCGATTGTCATCGTCTTTGTATGGCAGACGGCCGGATATCTGATGGTAATCTACATATCTTCGCTGAATAACATACCGCATGAAGTAATTGAGGCGGCTCAAATCGATGGCGCGAGCAAGGGACAGATTCTGAAGAGTATTATCGTGCCGCTCATTATGCCAGGGGTTACTGTATGTTTGTTCCTCGCCATCTCCTGGTCCTTCAAAATGTTTGACCTGAACCTGTCTCTCACGAAGGGAGGGCCATTCCGTTCAACCGAATCGGTGGCACTGAACATTTACAACGAGGCGTTCGTGAACGGCAGGTACGGACTCGGTACGGCAAAAGCTTTGATCTTCTTCATTATCGTGGCCATGATCACGTTCATCCAGGTTCGGTTGACGAAGAGCAAGGAGGTTGAAGCATAAGATGGAATCTGCAAAAAGCTATCGGATAAGTACCTTAATCACCGAAATTATAATGATTCTACTGGCTCTCGTGTTTCTTGTTCCTTTCTATTTCTTGTTTGTGAATTCTGTCAAAACCTTCGGCGATCTGCTGACCAACGCAGCCTCCTGGCCGCAAGCGTTCGAGTGGGGTAATTATCAAAGAGCATGGGAGATAACCAACTTTCCCAAGGTGCTCACGAATTCTCTAATTGTAACCGTTATCAGTAATTTGCTGCTTGTGCTGATCAGCTCGATGACTGCATATCGGATGGTTAGGCACAATACCCGATTCAATCGCGTGTTGTTTACACTGTTCGTTGCAGCGATGGTCATTCCGTTTCAATCGATCATGATCCCACTCGTCAAAGTGACAAGCATGGTCGGGATTATGAACAGCCATTGGGGGCTTATCATTTGCTACCTCGGCTTCGGGGTTCCGATGTCGGTATTCCTATTCCACGGATTTGTCAAATCGGTGCCTGTCGAGATCGAGGAGGCAGCAAGAGTGGATGGCAGCAACGCTTACGGCGTATTTTTCCGAATTGTCTATCCGCTCATGCGGCCGATGTATGTCACGATTATCATCTTGAATACACTGTGGATTTGGAATGACTACTTGCTGCCCTCCATTGTGCTGCAGGACGCTGAGCTGCATACGATCCCGATTGCAACCTACGCCTTCTTCGGTCAATACACCAAGCAATGGGATCTCGCGCTGCCTGCACTGGTCCTGGGGATCACACCGATCATCCTGTTCTTCCTCCTGATGCAGAAGCACATTATTCAGGGGATTACGGCAGGCTCGGTCAAAGGTTAGGCTTCGATTTCGTGAATCAATCACGTTAATTCATATGAGGAGGAATTCGTCTTGAAGAAAAAGGGACTGTTCTTGTTTACGTTGGTATTTGTATGTGCTGTCGTTCTATCCGGCTGCGGCGGAGGGTCAGGCAGCGGTGCTGAGGATGGAAAGACGACGATTAAGATTTTTCAATACAAGGTGGAAATTGCGGAGGCCTTCGATCGGCTTATTGCTGAATATGAGGAGGAGCATCCGGATATCAATATTGAAATTGAGACAGTCGGCGGAGGTAGTGACTATAGTGCGGCGCTGAAGACCAAGTTTGCAGGTACAGAGCATCCGGATATTTTCAACGTTGCCGGATATCGTGAGCTGGACACATGGATTGATTCTCTTGAGGATCTGTCAAATGAGCCCTGGGTAGATGATATCATCGAAGTGGCCAAAGAGCCGATGACAAAGGATGGGAAGCTGTATGGTCAGCCGCTCGGGCTTGAAGGCTATGGATTTATTTATAACAAGGATTTGTTCGAGCAGGCAGGCATTACCGAGCTTCCGAAGACGCTGACCGAGCTTGAAGCGGTGGCACAGCAGCTGCAGGATGCCGGCATCGTGCCATTCTCGAATGGCTATCAGGAATGGTGGGTGCTCGGGAATCACAATGCCAACGTTCCATTTGCACATCAGCCGGACCCGGTTGCTTTTATTGATGGTCTGAATGAAGGGACAGAGACGATTCCGGGCAACCCTATTTTTGAAGATTGGGTTAAGCTGCTGGATCTGACCCTTGCCTATGGGAATAAGAACCCGCTGACGACGGACTATAATACCCAGGTCACCCTGTTTGCTACTGGTGAGGCTGCAATGATGCAGCAGGGGAACTGGACACAAGTGCAGATTGACGGCATCAACCCGGATCTGAATCTCGGTATTCTTCCAATGCCAATCGGAGATGATGCCGAGGTGTATGATAAACTGTTTGTCGGCGTGCCGAACAACTATGTTATTAACAAGAACTCTGAGGTGAAGGAAGAGGCGAAGGACTTTTTGGAATGGCTCGTAACCTCGGATGCGGGTAAGCGGTATATGACAGAGGAATTCAAATTTATTCCTGCCTTTAAGAGTGTGACTGCGGATGGTGAGGTACTTGGAGATTTGGCTGCTGATATTATAGATTACAGTGATCAGGATAAGGTACTGAGCTGGAACTTCAACCGTTTTCCAGAAGGTGTACCGCAGGAGTATGGTGCTGTGATGCAGGCCTACATTGCAAATCCGGACCCAGCAAAGCTGCTGGAGGATATGCAGAAGAGCTGGGACAGCCTCAAAGAGTAAATGAAGCAAAGGTGTGGTTATTAAGATATAGAGAGATAGTAAGAGATAGCTTTGAGACGGCTCCGTAATTGAAGGGCTGTCTCTTTTTTTCTGGTATGAGTCAAGCAAACCAAGGGATCGCCCTTGAATTCGACTTAACAATTTTAAAAAGAGCGATTTTCGTATATGATGGAGAGTAACAATCTAAAGGGGCTAACGGGTGACTTACGATGAATCAACCACTTTATGGAATATGGCTCGGAGATGTGTTTTTTTGTTTTTCAGGGGAAACATCGGAACCAAAAGTCGATGCTTGGAGTCATTTAATAAGAAAAATGAAGATGAAGGACGGAACCTACCGTCCATTTCAACATGCCGCTCTGCGTCTTGCTGAGCTGAGATGGCAGAAGAAATCGGTTCAGCAGGAAGCAAGTGCAGGTTCGAGGAAGAAGCGGCCCGCATTTGGCCGGACGCTGGAAGGCTTGGCGCTTGCTCCGAGAGATGCGTTTGAGCTGCTGATTCGCTGGAACAAGGAAGAGGCAGAGCAGGCAGGCTTCGCTCCTGGCAGTGAGATGGAGTACTGGGCTAAAGCGGCTAGATTTGCAATGGAGCTGCTGATTCGAGGGCAAATTACCCCAGGCACAGCGCCTGTGAGCTCGGCCGGTGGAAGGCGCAGAGGCAATCAGTCTGCTGTAACAGCTGTGTGGCTTCCCAAAATAACAGACCCTATCGATACAGAACGATTCCTGAAGCTGGCTGAAACCATCCCTGCGATCTGTCTGACCGCATCCGGTGCGTACGCAGAATCCGAAGTCGGTACAGTGAAGGAAGCAGGAGCAGCTGTCTTATACTCTTTCCTCAGACAAACGATTCATGCAGCGGTATCTGCCGAGATTGCCTCTGTGGAGAGCAGTCTGTCTCGTTATCGGGCTAATTACAGAAGAGGGTATTCTCCGCTCACTGAATTGTGGTGGAACAGTCTGCTCACAGGCTCGCGTGAGCTGAGTGTGCAGGCTACTGTGCAAGAGATCGAGGAATTGACAGACAGCGTGGCTAAGGCTTCAGACAGCGCTCCCCCAGTGATCATAGGAGAATCCTCCGGTCCTGAGGATGGAATACTAAAGCTGAGCTTACGGCTGGAGCCGTCTGAATTGGAGCGCTCTTCTGCATGGAAAGTGAGCTTCTGGGCAGAGAGTGAGAACGAAGCTGATTTTCGGGTGCCAATTGAGGCCATATGGGCCTATCCTTCACCAGATGTGGATCGGGGGACGGTAAAATACAGCCGGGTCCAGGAGCAGATGCTCCTCGCCTTAGGCAAAGCATGTGAAGCTGCGCCTAGTTTGCGGCCGGCTATGGGGGCGTCTCCACATGAGATCGAGATGGATACGCAGCAATTTTATGAATTTATGTCTTCTTCTGTCCCCAAGCTGCAGCAGCTGGGAATTACCGTGCTAATGCCTTCCCGCTGGAGTCGGGAAGGGAAGCGGAAGACAGGGCTTCGGCTGAGAATGCTGCAGAATGGCGAGGCACCGGGTACACAGAAGGCGCCGACCCTTGGGATGGAGCAGCTGGTCAAGTTTGAGGCAGAGGCTGTCCTGAACGGGATGCCGGTAACGAAGGAAGAGCTTGCACAGCTTGCGGCATCTGCGATTCCGCTCGTGGAGTTCCGGGGAGAATGGATCGAGATTGATCCGAAAGAAATTCGCCAGGTGCTGCGCTTTATGAAAAAAAATGAGGAAGGCTCCATGGCGCTGTCCGAATGGATTCATCTGGCCGTTGATGAAGATGAGGAAACGAGCTGGAAAGGGATGTCCATTTTTGGCGCTGAATCGTTTGGCATGCTGTCCTTTCTTCTGGATGGCCAGGTGCTGAGTCGAACCCAAATCAGAGATACGCCGGCTTCACTTCATGGCAATCTGCGGCCTTATCAACAGCGGGGCTATCAGTGGCTTGCTGCCATGCGTGATCTTGGCTTCGGTGTATGCCTTGCCGATGATATGGGCCTCGGGAAGACCATACAGGTTATTACCTGTCTGCTGGATTCCAAGCTCGCGGCACGAGAAGCGAGGGAAGCAGAGCGAGAGCTGGACAGTCGTCAAGGCGATATACTGGAGGAGGATGAATTCGATATGGAGCATCCGGCCCTGATCATCTGTCCGACCTCACTGCTTGGAAATTGGCAGCGGGAAATTAAGCGTTTTGCACCCGACTTTAATCTATACATTCATCATGGTACACAGAGACTGCATGGAGAAGCATTTCGGAAGCAGGCTGGGGAGCATGATATTATTCTGACGACGTATCATCTGGCAGGCAGAGATGGGGCCGATCTGGCCTCGATCGAGTGGTCCTCTGTCGTGCTGGATGAAGCGCAATATATTAAGAATTATCGAACGAAGCAGGCGCAAAGCGTCATGAAGCTGTCTGCACCGCACCGGATTGCCATGACAGGAACGCCTGTAGAGAACAGGCTCAGTGAGCTGTGGTCCATTTTTCAATTTCTAAATCCCGGCTATCTGGGTACGGCTGCGTCGTTTAGACAGCGATATACGATAGGCGCTCAGGAAGAGACCGGGTCTTTGCGAGAGCTTCATCGTTTGGTATCTCCATTTATGCTGAGAAGGCTGAAGAGTGATCCGGATATTCGCAAGGATTTGCCAGAGAAGCTGGAGCTTAAATCCTACTGTTCACTTACAGTGGAGCAGGCGGCTATATACAAAGGTGTAGTAGATCAGCTGTTGACGGGCATTGAAGGACAAACTGGGTTTACACGCAAAGGCGTTGTATTATCCTCCTTGACCAAGCTGAAGCAAATATGCGACCATCCTGTACTGGTTGATCACAGCCGTAAGGATGCGGGGCGCGTAGAGGCGTCAGGCAAGCTTGAACGCCTGATGGAGCTGACAGATGCGATTCGTGATAACGGCGAGGCAGCCCTTATTTTTACCCAGTATGTGTCGATGGGAGAGGTTCTGGTTCAGCAATTATCTCAGCGGTATGATGAGAAGCCCTTCTTCCTTCACGGGGGCGTTTCGAAGGCGGAACGAGACGAAATGGTGGAGCAATTTCAGAATGGGAATGGCCCTTCCCTTTTCGTTCTCTCCTTGCGGGCAGGCGGGGTAGGATTGAACCTGACTCATGCGAGCCATGTCATCCATTATGATCGCTGGTGGAATCCTGCGGTGGAGAATCAGGCGACGGATCGCGTATTCCGCATTGGACAGAAACGAAATGTCCAGGTGCATAAGCTGATATGCCAAGGGACGCTCGAGGAACGGATTGACGAGCTGATCGAGAGCAAGAAGCAACTATCGGAGCAGGTGGTCGGTTCAGGCGAGACCTGGATTACAGAAATGTCCGATGATGAGCTGAAGGGCCTCGTCAGTCTTCAAGGTGAGATGTGGGTATAGAACACGGATTAAACAGGAGGTGAGGCTGCAGTGACCTATCAAGTAAACCATTTTGAACCGGAGCCTCACGGCTGGAAGGCAATGATTCAGAGCAGAGCGGAAGATGATCAACAAGCACGAGAACAACAGGTAGAGGTCAGAGGAATATATACGTTAACTAATGAAGAGCTAAAGTCAGAAATCCTTGAAGAGCTGGAAGAAAACGCCTATACCTTGTACTGCCTTCTTGCAGGAGGTAAGGCTGATATGATCAATTCGGGGCTGATTTCCTGGGTGAAAAATGCAGATGTAAGCTGCTCCTGTAATCACATCGTATGCCCTCATATCGAAGCAGCGAAGCAATCGGCGGTAGAATGGGCTGCTGCAAATACGCTGAAGCTGCTTGATATGCTTGGCCTAACACGCGAAGAGCTGCTTACTGAGGTGTTTCGTGGCTGGTCTCTTGAGTCGGTATCCACCAGCGCTTCTCAGGCAGCGTCGCTGCTGGAACGCAAGACTCAGCGTGCAGGCGGCAATACATCTGCTATTCTAGATTATATCGGCGAGGCAGCTGCGAATGGTTCACTTCACATGCCTGGTTATGAATTCGAAGGGATCAAAGTGAAGTTAACTCCACCTGAAGAGCTGACTCCTCCATCTTCAGGCATTGCTCAGCTTGTGCCGGCTGTTCCTGTGGAGGCAGCTTTAGAGGATATCCGCAAGCAAGTTTCGGAGAGAGCGTCCAAGTGGGCAGAGGGATTAGATCTTAAGGCCGTCAAGAAGTAACTTGGATATGTACCAGGATGAGGATTTGAAGCTCAATGTCGATAGGTCTATAATGAATGGGAGGAGATTTTAATAGCAATAACTTTGGGATAGGGGAAATAACAAGATGACAACTTCAACAACCAAGAAACCACGCTGGACCATTGTTCTGTTGACGGTTATGCTGCTGTCCGCCTTCGCGCTTGCAGGCTGCGGGAACGGGGAAGATCCGCAGGAAGATCAGAAGCAGACAACGCCGGAAACACCGGAGAATCCTTCACAGGAGGAAACGCCAGATGCGCCTGCGGACAACTCAGATGAGGATGCACCTGCGGATAACGATGCGAACGAGAACGGTGAAGAGAATAACGGCAATGAAGATAACAATGACGATAACGCCGAGGAGCCTTCGGAAGGTGCAGGGCAGGATGACGGTACAGGAAGTGCAGAGGAAGACAGCATTATGGCGCTTCGCGCTGCGAGCTCCCTGCAGAGCACGGTTGAAGTCGTTGGAGACAAGAATGTTGTTACTAACCCGGATGCGATTACGGTCATCGTTAACAAAGAACGGAGTCTGCCCGATGGATACGAGCCGACAGATCTCGTTGAGCCAGACGTTCCATTCTCATTCGATGAGCCTCATGAGAAGCGGCATCTGCGCCAAGAAGCTGCAGATGCGCTGGAGGAGCTGTTTGCCGCAGCAGAAGAGGATAATATCGAGCTTCGTGCGGTATCAGGATATCGCTCTTATGATCGTCAGGTTGCCGTATTCAACAGCAGTGTAGAGCGCAACGGCGAAGAATATGCGCTCCGTGTAAGCGCACAGCCGGGGAAGAGTGAGCATCAGACCGGACTGTCTATTGATGTATCCAGCCCAAGCGTAGGAAATGTATTGGAAGAAATCCTTGGCGACACCAAGGAAGGTAAATGGCTTGCAGAGCACGCACCTGAATTTGGATTCATTATTCGTTATCTGGAAGGACGAGAAGAAACGACAGGCTATATATACGAGCCTTGGCACATCCGTTATGTGGGTAAAGAACTGGCACCGGATATCGCTGCCAGCGGACTTACGCTAGAGGAGTACTTTGACGAAGCGAATATTAAGCTGTAAATAACATAAGCTGGAGATCCATAAAGATCTCCAGCTTATTTTTTCGTCATGTGTCTGTTGTAAATTATTCAGCTGGGAATGGCTTGATTGTCTCTGTCGTATCCGCTGAAGCGTCGGCTTCTGCAGTTTCTTCAGCAGGCTCTTCAGCTGACTGGCTGACGTCTACCGAATCAACAACAATCTTGATTGCATTGCCGATTGGAGGCAGGCTGCGGGTTAGAACGCCATTGTGGAAGCCGATTACATAATCCTCGTCCGTAATGGATGCAGGATCAACCTTCTCGCCTTTTGTATTCACGACCTGAGTATCCTCATTAATCTGCAGTACAATTTCAGACTGTGGGTTCGCTGCAAGCATTCCGCTTTGGATGAGGAGACTGTGGTCACCGTCATCATTTATACGAATATCACCGATTGTACCTTCAACGCTGTGGAGGTTATCTTCAGCCTGCTCTGTAACTGTAATTTTGTAGACGGCAGATTGAGGAGGCATGCTGAGTGCCATTGCGATGGAATGCTGTGCTTCCACCTGATCTCCGACTTGTAGATCTGTGATGCTTAGGCTGGTTCCACCCGCAAGCAGGTATTCTGTGTCCTCATTTGCATTCAGGATTAAGCTTTCTGGTCCGACTCCGTTAATATGAATTCTGGAATCGTCAGCATAAGTAACTACACCAACCGATGTTGTAAATTCCTGCACTTCTTCTGTTGTAATCGTTACTGAGGCTCCTTCCGTCTTGACATTGGCATGCAGTACTTCACTTGCGAAGTTTAAAGGAACGTATTGTTTGCCCTGGGCGATGACCGGTACTTGTCCAAGCTCGACGTACATGCGGTTCACATTATACTGATCTTTACCTGTTGCTATGGCAGTCCATACATTGCCTTTTGTTAATTCCGCTGTTTTGCTATCCTTCACCCATGTGAGCTCCATGCCAAGCGCCTCTGCAAGGGCACGAACAGGAATCATTGGATGCTCGGCATCAGCCAGAACATACCCTGCGTCAATAGCTTGTCCGTTGACTGTAATGCTTACCTTGCTTGCTGCTGAGCTTGAGACAGATACGGGGGCGTCGGCGTTAGCGTATACATATCCGCTGCTCAGGGCTGCGGTCAGTGCTAGTGCAGCTGCGCCGGTTTTCATTTTCTTGTTCATAAGATCTTAATCTCTCCTTCGTCTTGATGTAAGTGTTTACTCAGCCGTGAGAACATGCGATAGCTTCGGTAGTGATCATGGTGAAGCAGCATATTCGATCCAGCTGTCGACAAGTTCTTAGACGAAGTCATCGGAATGGAAGTTGCAATTCGCTCTAAATTGGTCACTTTGCCCCATCCACAACCCTCTTTATCTTCCGTGCATAGTCCATGGATGTTGCTGCCGCTTAAAAATACAATTAGAGGATATATGAATCCATTTCATTAATTTCATAATACCCTGTTTTAAGATAGCGAGGAGAATAGAGACAGATGAGAGAAACCTTCAAGCAAGAAAAAATCGGAGGGAGGGACGTGGACATATATCTGCCTCCATCCTATCGTCAAGGCGAAGGTACTTATGCTTTGCAAATAAACAATATTGGAACTACAACTGCTAGTGGATATGGATCAATCAATAATTAAGTAAAACAAGAAGGCCAAGAAGGAGCCATTGTCGAAAACAATGGCTCCTTCTTTATGAAATTACTATTTTGATAAACTTAACTTGATGGAACATCAGTATCAGTCGGGTTTTCATCTGTTTCATTTAAGAGTAACGAATTGGGGTACGATTCAAGAAATGTTGATTCATCTACTTTTAAAAGAAACTCGGCTTCAAAAATTAGTTGATTCGTATTAGGTCCGATTTGATCTAACTTTCTTGCTATCTCAGATTCTTTAAAGATACTCTGTTCATCTGCTCGCAAGAACATGCCATGAGGTGTATATAGTTGACTAAAATACCTTTTTGCGAGTTTTCTACGGATTCTACGCTTTTTACTGATTCTTCGGATTTTATGGATTTTACGTTATTTATTGAAAAATTAGTGTTAACAGGATTTTCAACTGTCTTATTTACGGTTTCCATTTCTGGATAGGTGTCTGCTTTTGAATTCGATATTAATGCCACTCCTGAAATAATAGTCACTGAAAAGGCTATTAAATATATTTTTTTAAACATAATATCGCCTCCCTTTCTAACAATTATTTCCTACTTTAAAACATTATATTCACCAAAATGTTGAACGAATCGATAAGGTGTAAAGGAAAAGATTAAACTATAAATTCACAAATCAAGCAAGTGGACCTGGAAATGTAGGCGGTTACGAAGGTTTCACTCTAGGTTTAAACAGACAAATTCTTACACATTCAACTAATGCATACGTTTATGATTACTGGGAAGGTGAGATTCAAGATGTTCAATTCTATGAAAATTATAGTAACTATGGACGTGCGTTTCGCTGGCAAGACCGATTATTTGCAGGAAGTGTAGAAAATTATAACTCCCATTATGGTGAGTTCTCTGTCTATTTTGAGTTTGTAACTGAACCAGGTTCTGGTGCAAAAACACAGCATTATGGTACGTATGCTCATACCTGGGACAAAACATCTATTAATAGCATCGGGATCGGTCCTTACTCTGCTTCAGTTGGATGGACAAATGCCGGTAGTCAGTGGACAGACGCTGACCAATGGATCTATACACACTAAAATTTTATTTTAATGATAAACAAAGCCTCTCTTTCAAAGAGGGCTTTGTTATCTTAAAATGATTTACAATAAGATTATTTGAATCGGTGGTGTGATTAGTTTTTAAATTCAATAAAAAGAAGGTGATTTCTTGAAACTAAAAAAAATAATCCCACTGATATTCATTGCATTCGCAGTCGGTTTTACTCTCCAGATAATCATTCAGCAAAATGAAACCATTGAAACTAAAATAGAGAGAAAGATAAAAATTCAGGACAGTACTTTACAAAAGTTAATTCACTATGAGATAAAAAACAATATTATTTATGCTTTCTATACCAACACAGTATATAATACTTCATCTGGACTTGGATTAAGTGTAATAGAAAATAATAAAGGCATGTCAACACATATAATAGGTGCAATAGAATTAGATTCAAAAAAAGGGCTTACATATGAAATATCTGAATCTAAACAACTAAATTTAAATGTTGTGTACGGTAGTATTAACAACTCTGAAATAAAAACAATTCAAATTAATGGTCATGATTGTAATATAGTTAATGCTACTGATTTAACTTTTTGGTATTATATTTCGGAGAATCCTATGCAAAGCACTCTAATTGAAGCTAAAGATCAAACAGGCAAGGTTATAATAAATGAGACTTTCTAACGTTTTATTGTCTATTATTTCCCTATTAAATCCGAGTCTGGCCAATCGGAATTAAAAAACCTGGCATTAATCATGCCAGGCTTCTTCAGGTTCAAAAATAAGTTCATTTTCGTTTTCATCCAAGTAATCACATTCTGAGATACAAGCAAATAAGTTGGGTTCGATTTCTACAAGCTCGTGACCACAGCCCGGGCAGACTCTTTGCAAGGGATACCATCTCCTTATACTCTATGAATCTATTTTTCCCGGATCCGGAATAACGTATACTTGTGTCACTCGAATAATTAAACTTTTTCCAGTTCCGACCAGGTATCGTTTATGGCTTTAACCGCTTTGTCCTCATCGTCACACACTTTGGTGTAGTGATGGTTGAAACCACCTGCAGCTGTAGCTACTGCCGCGAGAGATGCCATCCACTTTCCATTATCCAGTTCCCCAATTGCCCCTATAAATTCGCTACCTTTGATGATCCCTGTCCTTACAACTTTCATGTCGTCTTCACTCCTCATTTCATGATGGCTTGCCTTTTTACATTTTCGCCAAAAATGAATTTCGTATACTTTATTTAAAGAAGAAGTCCGAAATAGCTCCGCAATCTGTCCAGAGGAATCAATTAAATATCGTTAAAATTTTTTTCTTACATATTATATACCGGACAGATGAATTCTAACTTGTGAATCTGAACTAACTTGGAACAACTGAGTTGTTCTGTAGTGACAAAATTTTTTTATAAAATTTCAAACTGTGTTCATAGTGATGGTGTTCTTAGTATAAAGGGGATCCAAGTGTACATAACTCTATTTTTATAGCGTTCCCCGAGATGAAGCAAGGCAGTTTAACTCAAAAAAAATTTTAAGGAGTGAACTTACAGGTACAAAAATGGACAGATATAATAAGATTATTATTGTTTTATTATTGATAATTGCTATTCTTTTAGGATTAATCTACTTTGAGCTTAATGAAATAAATCGGCTACAAGAAATACAAATTACTTCTTAGATTTCTGACATGGAGCCTATATACATAGGCTCTTTTTATTAGGGGTATCCTCATTCAGCAGCTCACAGCAGCTCACTTTGGCCCGCTTCCCTGGATGCAGTCTAGCTGCAAATCATATTATCCATATACTCATGATTTGTTCAATAGCTGCATGCACGTGGATCCGGACCATTGAGACACCCTCGGGATTGAGCGATGACGACGGAAGATCGTCCGTTTCAGGGGCAATTTAAGGGGCTGTAAGTTCCTTCTTAACAACAAAAGAGCAGCCAATGATGGCTGCTCTAAGTTCATTTCTTATAACCAATCCCAATATTTATTTCCTTGGCAAACGATAAAGCGATCTAACCATGTTTGAAAGTCGCAATTTAAACTTCTCATATATTCTATAGGCGAATAACAATCATTAACATACATGTAGGTTGGTTTGCCCTCAGACACTTCTTTAAGATTAATGAAGATATAATCCTGTAGAATATAAGCAACATTTAGTAGTTCAGGTTTCTCATAGGTTGAGTCAATAATTTCTTTCTGTGTTAACACTTCATTTAAGCCATATATACCATCTTCAGATCCATATTGAGGTTGTTCAAAAAGACGACAACCATCAGTAGTACTTAGAAAATCCTCGTAATCAAGCGGTAGCTTAAATTCTAAGTTAACTAAAAGCTTTGAAGCGAGTATGTCAGTACTTACAGGGCTATTGAACTTAAAAGTGTACGTTTCTTCAATACCATCAATATTATAGATACTTTGACTATAATTGTTATTTTTTGTTCGAGTAATCAAACCTTTAAGCCCTTGGTTGAGAGTATTGTTTGTACTCATTAAGTCAACACCCTTTACATATTTAATAGATTTAATAAGCCACAAACCATGGGCTAACTACCGAAGTATGATGAGTATTTAAAATTGGTATTAAATTTGAATAGTCATTGGTACCGCCTAAGTTTCTAGGTCTCATATGATGGACATGATTCAAGGTCCAATCATAATTATTGGGATATTCCTTATTATACCAATCAATGTATTTGTTGCGATCACTAGTAGTCCATGAGATAGGAGTTGTTCTAGCCCAATCAGCCCTTGCTGGTTCTTTCATTACTTTAGCAGAAGCAACATCAGTGTATATAGGGTATAAATTCCCTTTTGTATTTAGCAAGATAGTTGAAGTATTAGTAGTATCTGTCCCAAGTACAACACCGAGTATATTTTTGGCCGTTATATCTGACACCACAGTGTAGAAACCGGTAACGGTTGCATCAAAGGAATGAGTGACTGTAGCTCCAACTTTAATTCCTAGTACTCCGGACAAAGTATAAGTAACAGATGATACTATGTTAGTGGTTGTTGATCGGGTCATTGATCTTCCGAGATTAAGTTTAAAATCTAATTTATTTGGTTTTGAACCGGTAATCGACATGATGGTAGCTTTGAAATTAGCTTTTCTTGCATCTTTTGCTCCCGCGTCAACTCTAGTGGAAACAGTGATACCATTCAAAGATGAAGGAGTTACAGCAGAAGAAGTTTCACTAGCAGCAGCATTTTGAAAGGCTTGTTGTTCACTTATTTCAGTAGTTACACTAGATCCATTCTCTTTATATTCGATAAAATAATAACGATCTTCTATTTCGTTCGGATTTTCATATTCTGTATACTCTTTAACAAAGTTCAATTTCACTTCTTGGCCAATATCTTCTTTGTTCTCTCCCAAAAACTGAATGGATGGTCCATTTTCTTCTGCATTTATTGTTGATCCCACAGGTGTCAGCGTTAGAATTAGAGCTACTACCATAAACATTGATAACAACCATTTAATTTTTTTCAACTCTTTCTTCCTCCTCTAGTATCAAGCATAAACCAAATTTGTACTACTGGTGGTGAAATTATGAACTTTGATATTTCTGGTTTAATCATTGCTTTCCTTCTCTGTTTGCCGATCATAGCTATAGTTGTTGTGGTGCGTAACATAAAGAGAAAATAGTTTACTAATCAAGTCAAAATCGTTTGATCTTAGTCAATCACACTCCTCTCCTTCTTCAATAAGAACACCTTAAACTTGTAAAAGGTTGCAAATTATTTTTATTTTTTAACTATACAAAAACAACATCCCTGAAGTATATCTCAGGGATGTTACTAAGATTTTTTATAAATCCAAGCGTGGCCAATAGGAATTAAAAAAACTGGCTACCTTGTTCTAAACTTTATAAAATCAAAAAGGCATAGATCCTCGTCATCTACACCTTTTTCAAAACTCAAAGTTCTTAGTATCATTCTATTTACTTACCTTTCGTGCTTGTCCAAACATTTTCCTCTCTATTTCTAAAGCTTTATCTGTTTCTTTTTTTGCCTTGTTCCATATACTGGGCAATACTTTTACAAATTGGGTTTCAATATTTTTATCTCGATCTGAATCATACGCATTCAATTGCAACACCTCCACAATATTGGTGTAATAAGCACGTTTCCCCGTTGTTTATATACCAGATGGATTAACAATGGTAAGAAATTGCTTGAATCTGCTTGAGCACATGCTTCGGGTCAAGGAGCTTCCCGAGATTATATTTGTGGGCATCGTACCTCTTCATCGGAATGATGAGTATACACCATGGCCTGCTCCGTCGTTAAATGGGAAGTCGGCGGATTTTGGCGGCATGGGGAAGGATTATATTGCGTACATTGCAGACATGCTGAAGCCTCATATAGACCATAGCTACCGTACCCTTTCCAGTCCGGAGAATACAGCAATGGTAGGAGCTTCTCTGGGTGGGATGATCTCGATCTATGCGGCATACCAGCGTCCGGATCTATTCGGAAGAATCGGCGCCATATCTGCCTCCATGTGGTATGAGGGGATGCTGGCTTTTATTCAAGATACGGAAGTGGCTTCTTGCGATCAGAGGCTGTATATGTCTGTAGGCAGCCTGGAAGGCGTATATAAGGAAAGTATCCAGCGAAATATGGTAGAGAATACGCACGAAGCCTACAGAGCACTGATCGACAAGGGCTTTCCTGAGGATAAGCTGAAGTTCACGGTAGAAGAAGGCGGAACACATGATGCCTTGTTTTTTGCCAAACATTTTCCCGAAGCGCTAAAGTGGCTGTTCACATAGCTGGCTCCGCCTTCTTCTTATTTGGCCCGATTTACGGTCCCCATGTGACACTCAGATAAGGCAGTTCATCATACCCGCTTGCCCAGTAATAGCCGGATGCCATAATGCGGCGGGGCAGGAAGCTGATCTCGCCGTCCGCCGCGGTAATGCTCTCAGATACTGCTTGAAAAAGTCCGTTCTCGTCCGTAGCGGCGGTAACATACTTGCCTGCCATGAGTGTAAATCTGCCACTGACCTTGGCAGGCACTGGTTCCCCGGTATCGCGGTCGATGACGCTGAAGGAGACGGCTGCTTTGCCGCCAGCAAATTCGATGTGCATATCACTGATGATCATTGGCTTTAATGCGGAAGAGCCGGTCGTTGCAGAACCGATGCTGCTCGGCGGACCTTCGTTGCCTTGAATATCCACAGCTGTCACTTGATAGTAATAGGTCGTATCCGGCAGCAGCCCTTTGTCTTCGAACGACAACCCCTTGGCTGTGCCTGCATACGTATCTGGACCGATATTAAATATGGCATCTGTGCTTCGATATATCCGATAGTCGTTGATGGCGGTATTATCATGTGCCATCCCGTAAGAGAGGTCGATCCGCTGGTGATCAAAAGTTACAGCCTGCACCTGCCCGGCAGGAGCAGTAGGTGGTTCGCTATCGGCTGGCGGTGACCATCTATATCCTCCCGGCCCCCATTGGCTAGGGAAATCAGTCAGTGAGGAATAATGATGGAGCGCAACACCGCCGAAGGCGGGATCATTCGTAAAGGCAGTGTAGACCTTGGCAAGCTCCTGTTCCATGTATGTCCTTCCTTCTTCATTAAAGCTAATCGTTTCCGGGTCACCACCATCGGCAATATCTTTCGTTTCTACTCCGATAATGACGGATTTGGGTTTGCCAATCGTATTCGCATAAGCAGCTTCCCCGAGAGCATGATTAATGATGCCTGCGCTTCCTTCCGCCTGATCACGGTAGTTCATAATAGAGATATAATCTGCTGTATCCTGAATATGCTCTGACATCCACTTGGTTGCTCCGTTCCAAGGAATATTGCTGGCATCCGCAGAGGTATCGTACCATCTCGGGATTGCTGCTCCGACGGGGAAGGTGAGGCCAGAAGCTGCCTTGCGTTCCATAAGTGCGGCGAGCATATCGAGATACTGAACCTGGACAGACGGTTTAGCTGTCTTAAAATCCGGAAGAATATAAGGCTCTGTATCGAGGTTAATTCCGTCAAACTGCGCTTCGGCTTCAGAAGCAATATTGTAATTCAGCACTTTTTCAAATTCCTGCACCGCTTGTGTACGGTATCTTGTATAGGCTCCAAAATAAGGCGGTTTGGTTCCGCCGGCAATAAGAGCTTCCACTCGAAACCCTGCTCCATGTGCCCAAGTAATAAACTGCCGGACTTCACTGCGGTAATCCTCCAGCATAGAGGCTCCATCATATTGGCCAACGCCTAAGTACAATGTAGTAATGGGCCGCTGATTGAAAGTCGTTGTATCTGATGCAAGCGAGGACAAGACAGGCCAGGAATTCGGATTCCGTACAAGATGATAGGAAGCGGTCTCCCATATCCATATCGCCCGATCCTGATCAGGAAGTGGAGCGGGCTCGGTCAGCAATTCCCCTAAATCATCCATGGATGAGTCTGGTTCATAAACACTGTCTGCCACCGAGTCCGATTCATATACACTGTCTACTACCGAATCAACCGAATCAACCGAATCAAGGGCCCTCTGTAATGACACATCGTCCTCTGCTTCAATCTCCATATCATTCTCCATATCATTCACCGAGTCGTTTAATTCCCCGGCACTTGAAATCTTCCTCGTGTCTGCATAAATCGTTGGACTGTATCCTGTATTCCCGTTCGCATCGGTCGCTCTTGCTTCAAGACTGTGAACCTTCTTCGCTTCCTTTCGAGTACTCCACGTATAGGAGTACCCGTCACGGCTGGATTCAACCGGAATCCACTCTTTGCCATCAATACGAAGCTCAACCTCTGTAATGTTGTTCTTGCTGTTAACCGTAATCTTGACCTCCTCTTTGGCTTTTAGCATCGTACGCTCGACCGGATCTGTAATAAGAACCTCAGGGATATGTGCTGCAGGGTTATCAACGACGAGCGTCATAAATGAGGACCAAATCCCATATCGGGTTCCGGTATCCTTCGACTTCAGGACAACCTCAATTGGACCATCCCACTGTGAAGTGTTGAGGGAATAAGACCAATCTCCGCTATCGTTGCCGTCAGGATCATCCATCTGAACATCAGTGACCATCTCGCCGTTCACAATCAGCTCCACTTCATAGACATCGGTATACGTTCCGTAGAGCAGGGTCAGGTCTGGGGAAATCGTCTGTCCATCATGATGCGAGTCAATCGTAATTCGGGCTGCTGCTGTAACAGATAAGGGAGGGACATGAATCAAGGCGAGTACCCATACGAGGCTCAAAAACCCACACGTTCGCAGAAAAGAAATCATGATCATCTCACATCCTTGTCAATATGATGTAAACATATTTGACGAGAAACGCTGCTGTGATCACTACAAAAACCGATCTACAAAATTTGGTGTCAGCTTGAAGCGGTTACTTTTAAATATTACGAAAAAACGGTGAATAGAACTGCTGCAGGGTTCATGTCAGGTTATTTTTGCTTAAATACGAAAAAACCAAATTCATTGATGCGAATTTGGTCTTTTCGAAGATGAAGCTTCCGTTACGGCGCTTCTTTTTCTACGATTTCACTTGTTCAAGGGTGAATTCTCATAGCCTTTATTGTCATAGTCGGTATGGTCCAGCTTGCCCAAAATTCGAAGCCTGCGGATCTCGGAACGGGTGTCATCCGTTCCCGCGTCGTAAATAAACTGGTACAGCTCTTTTAATTGAACTGTAAACTCATCGTTTGCATCATCGTGATCGGCTGATTTGTAAGGCACAGGGGTCCGCTGCAAAGTGTATCTGTCCTCTTGATCCATGGTTGTGAGCATATCCTGAAGAATACTTAGCTGTTCTTCATCTAAGTGTACTTCATAATCACTCGATTCTGAGGAATCTTGATGAATCAACTTTTGAGTGATGGATACATAATAGGGTTGTTTTCCCATTAGAGCACCTCCTCTTAAGCTGTCTACGGCATACCCAAATTTAGCTGTTTCGATAAATTCGCGTGACGCAGCACTTAAGAGTTCTTACACGGTTATCACCATGAATGAATCAATCATCTGTAATGCTTGGGTATGGCAGGGACCTCACGCATCGACTTCTCCATCGCCGACTTGCACAGCGGACAGGACGGTGGTTTGTTAGACGTCTTGTTTGTTCCTTGAGCAGGATGCTGTCTAATCCAGGCAGGACAGGAGCTGGAAGTACAGGACCATACGGGCACCGTTTCCATGCGCTGATGCGTTGCCCGTTCTGAACGGCTATGCTCCTTCTCCTTTGAACGAGGATGGTCTCTTGTATAAGATTTGCGCTCGCTCACCTTGCCTCGCTGATCTTGCGAATCATTGATGCCGAACGCCTCCAGCAGAAATCTCGACACGGGAGCCGGCTTGCCGTGCTGACTTGCCGGTGATGTGATATAGAGCTGCTTCTTGGCTCTTGTAACCGCGACATAGGCGAGTCTGCGTTCCTCTTCAAGCAGAGCCTCTTCGACCTCAGTGGTGGAAGAGGCTGAATTCAGGGCTGCCCTTCGATCCTCAGGCGCTTCCCTCGTGAGAGCAGAGCTGTGTGGCAGGATTCCTTCGCTTGCTCCGATTAAGTAGACGATAGGAAATTCAAGCCCTTTGGCACGATGGATGGTCATGAGTTGAACGGCATCGCTGTCGCTTGCTGCCTGCAGGCTTTCCATTTCCTTATGCCGCCTTGTAAGCTCATCTGCAAAAGCAACAAAGCTCTCGACCGTCTCAAAACGCTTGACTGCCGCTTCAAGCTCATCGAGTGTTTCGAGAATCGTCTCGCGATAATGGGTGTAGATGCTCGGATCTCCACTTTCCATGTAGGTATCGTAGAATTGTCTTCTCATCTCCTGAATGGCAGCAAGCGGCGTCATGGACTTTAGCATTTTGATCAGCTTAATTCGTTCCTTCACGGCCTCCTGCTGAAACGGCTTAAGCTGTTCCCAACGGGTAAAATGGATCAGTGGATACTTCTTGGGCTGCTGTTTCTCCTGTTGATCCAGATAGAGCAGTCCTGTATCCCTGGAAATGTAGAGAGGACCAAGTGTACTTGGAATGGCCTCAAAATTCCTGGGATTGAGAGACAGTCTGAGATGATCCATAAGCGGCTTGACCAAGCTCTGATCGTAGAAGACCGGCCCTGCACCGTGCTGTATAAAGGGCACATCCTTCAGTACAAGCTGTTCAAAAATCGCACGACTGCTGCTCGCGGTGCGATGCAGTATGGCAATATCCTTATAAGAATGCTGTCCGTTCTCAATCTGTTCCTGCAGATGTCCTACGATCCAGGAGGCTTCCTCTTCTGCTCCGGAAGGAGTCGCGTATAGGGGCTGAGAGCCTTGCTTGCCGGCAGAGACGAGCCGTTTATATCTGCGTTTCTTATTGTGCTTGATGATTTCGGTACCCAGCCCCAGGATGTGGGAGTCAGAGCGATAATTAATATCGAGCGTAATGACCGATGCGCCAGGGTACAGCTTATCGAACTCCAATATGACCTCCTGTTTAGCCCCGTTGAAGGTGTAGATTGTCTGGTCATCATCTCCTACAACCATCAAATTCCGGTGCGCTGCGGCCAGCTTGCGTACAATTTCGTACTGCAGTCCGTTCGTATCCTGAAATTCATCGACCATAATATATTGAAAGCGCTGCTGGAGCGGACGAAGGATGTCAGGGTCTGACAGCAGTCGGTTTGCGTGAAGCAGAATGTCATCAAAATCCATTTTGCGGCGTTCCTTTTTCCATGCCTCATAGCCGAGTAATATTTGCTTAGCTTCCCGTTCTTCACGGCTGGCATCTGGAAGCTCGTCTGCAGTCTTGCCCTCCATCTTCCAGGCGGATAGGGAGGAGAGCAGGCTCTCGGGCTGAAAGGCATCACTAAGTCCGTGCTTGCGTTGAATCATTTTGATGATTGTATGCTGGGCTTTGGTATCGCCAAAAATATCCTCCGTCATGCCGTAGTGACGAAGCAGCATCAGCGCAAAGGAATGGAACGTCCGTGCCTGGACAGCGCGTGCGGCTGCCGGACGAATGCCGGGAATGGCTGCAATTCTCGATTTCATCTCGCCGGCTGCCTTGCTTGTAAAAGTGACGAGCAGGATGCTCCCTGCCGGGACGTTAGCGACCTGAATGAGATAGCCTGTCCGGGAAGTAAGCACGGTTGTCTTGCCGCAGCCTGCGCCCGCAAGTGTCAGGAGTGGCCCCTTGCCGTGACGTACCGCCTTGATCTGAGGAGCATTCAGAAGGATGCCTGCCTGCTCAAGTGACCTGAAGAAGTCAGCATCCTTCTCCTTGTCAGAAACAAGCTCAATACTTGTTTGATCGGGAGCCGGTTTGGCTCGCGGAAGTCTCGAATTTCCGGTAACACCAAGCGGACGCAGATGAAAAATAGGGTTCACACTATACATAAAAACCGTACACCTCATCTAATTTCAAAGTAAATCATTGCCCTTTTCACAAGAGGGCTGTAAATTTGGTATGATAGAGTCACCTTAGCTACTGCAGCAGTACTAAGGAGCATCAGAGCATTATTATAATCACGCCTGAACCATCACAAAAATGGAAGCAAATAAGTATAAACAAACCGCTCTCTATTATACCTAAACGAACAGACTTCTGCGATGCATTCGGTATAATTTATCGGTAGACGAATCAATTTCATAATACCTTTTTAACGAGTTATGAAATTGATTCAGTTTTATCTTTTTGGGTCTTGGCTAAGTAATGAGTGAAGGCTTAGCTGCAAGTGAGTATACTTTCAGCTTGTCATGGGAAAGAGGAGGAAGAACCTAAGATGAATTTTTTACAGCGAATTAAAGACGGGGCAGGCCGTGCAACGGAGAAGGCACAGCATGCTGTGGAAATCAACAAACTAAACTCACAAATTGCGAATATCAAACACGAAATGTCCGTGAACTATACAGAAATGGGCCGTATCTTCTATGAAGGTTACCGTGCACAGGACATGTCGATCGCCGAACAAAAAATGATGGAGCTGTCAGAAGCTTGTGATGAGCTGCAGGAAGAGATCAATGAGCTTCGCGAGAAGATCGCATTACTTAAGAATGAACGGGTCTGTGTGTGTGGACATGTATCCGATCTGGATGCGAATTTCTGTCCGAAATGCGGTCGTTCGTTAACAGCTGCGAACGCGGAGACTTATACCCCTCCAGCTAAACCGGAAGCAGCAGCTGCGGAAGAAGTTGTGGTTGAAGAGGAGAAGGAGGAGCTCTTCCCTGATCTGATGCTGGATAACGATGAGCTGCCGCTGGATGAGGATGATTACGATCTGAAGGATTTCCTCCCCGAAGAGAAGGAAGAGTTTGACGCGGAGTGGGAACGCAGACGTCAGGAGGAACTGCAGCGGGAGCGGGAGAGACAGCAGGAGCTGGACGAGCGAATCCGTTATTGGAAAGAGAATAATGAGCACATGGATGAGCCTGTCAAAGCTGAGGTTCCGCGTGAAAGCGTGAAATGTCAAATTTGCGCCTCCGAGCTGCCAAAAGGATCGAAATGGTGTCCGCATTGTGGTGCAGAGCAGATCTAATTAAAGATAAAGGTACGCATGGGTTCCTTAACAGCATGGGAGGATAGTGACGATGGAGCAGTTGCTTGCGCATCTTAAGAATCTGGGCTTTACAGAGATGGAATCCAAAATTATGGTTGATCTGTCCAGACAAGGGGCTTCATCAGGATATGAGGTAGCTAAGCGTCTTGGCGCTTCACGTTCGAATATCTATGCCATGCTCCAGCGTCTGAATGCGGAGGGTTATCTTCATTGCAGCAAGGGGGAGCCGGCCAGATATAGCATGCTTACACCGGAGGAGCTGACAAGCAAGATTTCGGACAATGTGAGACAGTCCCTTCATTTCGTTGAGAGGTCCATGCCGAGGCACAATCCGGGTTCTCCCGGCTTCTATAACATGGAGGGAGAACGCCGGGTGCTGGACACATTACTATTCCAGGTTGCTCAGGCGCAGAAGGAGATCGTCATTGACATGTGTGCAGAGGAGGCTGCTCTGTTTCACGAGGAGCTGAGAGCTGCAGAGGAGCGGGGAGTTAGACTGCTCTGGTCTTACGATGGTGATTCAGGAGAGCAGTATTCTATGCTCCCATGGGATCCCTTCGAGCCATCAGCCGAGCTATGCGGACGGAAGTTTTCTTTTGTCATAGATCGGCAATGGTGCATGCTGGGAATTCGAGGGGAAGAATGCATGACGCAGGCTCTCGTAACAGAGCATCCGCTGATGGTCAAGCTGCTGCTTGAATTCTTTGCTCAGGAGTTAATACTGTACGAATTAGAGGAAGATATGGGCGAGGAGCTGGTGAGACGTTATGGCCGGCGCTTTGAGCATATGATGAACAAATATGTTGTAGAGAGGTAACATTGTACTGTATGTAGATTAAAGGTTCTCTGCCCGCGATGGTTTGCCTTGGTGCATTGTCGCGGCAGAGATCCTTTTTTTATATGGCTGCGTTATAGCTGCTGTAACTTTTTGAAGGCAGAAACGTAGTAGGAATAAGGCCTTGCAACAAACTGGGCTGGAAGAACATGCTCTGTAACCTTGATGTAACGGCCTTCTTCTGCGTGAAAAAGGATGCCTGTAGCTGTCACTTCACTTAGGCCGCCGAGGAACATATTGAGCATCTGTTCTAGGTCTGCTTCATACAATCCCGCAACTTCACTTGCTTGCAGCTTGTACTGAGTTAGCTCCCATGAACTAAGATAACCGTACACATGGCTGATCTCCCGATCGATGAAGGGCACACCGGAAACTTTGCCTCTCATTTCTTCTGTCACTTCAAACAGAGGGGTGAGCTGCTCGAATTCGGTACGAAGGCCAAGCTCTTCTTCAAGCTCTCTTGCCGCCTCTCGAACCGTTTCTCCCGCAGTAAGGTGGCCCGCAGCAGTGATGTCAAAACACGATGGGAAGGTATCCTTGCTGCTTGTCCGCTTCTGGAACAGAAGCGTTCTCCCCTCCGGGGTGTCGCGCACCAGCCAGCAATGAAAGGATTTGTGCCAGTAGCCTTCCTGGTGAACCTCAGAACGAGGTGCTGTACCGATGTGTGTCCCTGATGGATCGTAGATATCAAACATTTCTTCACTCATTGGGTATGACCTCCTGACAGCAGACGGGGCTGCTTAATACTTATCATATATTGTGATGATCTTATGTCAGCATCATTACATCTTTTTCAGGGGAAAATAGCTGTAATGAAGCTGTAAGGTTAAATTCAATCCTCGCACATTACATCAATGATGGATGTTGAGATAGAGAAAGGAGTTTTATAAACTATGGAATGCATTGTGAAATTTCAAGTGATCTACCAAAAAGATGAGCCTAAACCGTTAAGAGGACTTCTGCTCATGGATAATAATACCCCTCCCGGACCGGAGCAGCTTATCCCGATGTTTAAACGATTGGGTTATGAGGTTGCCACCGAGAATCCCGACGACCTGACCTTCAAACCGGTGAATCCTGGCGCAGATTACATTAGACTTCGTGTGACAGAGCTCGATACAGGTAAGGAAATCTATAAGGAAGATGCGAACCTGCGCAGAATTCTGGAGAATCTTCTCTAGGAAGATCTCTCCACTTCCAGCACGGAGGTGCAATGAGCGCAGCGCGTAGCGGCAAGCGGGATGTCCGAGAGACAGTAAGGACATGCCTTGGTCGTCAGCTCCGGCTGTGCGGGCTCCTCTTTTTTTCGTTTCAGCCGATTGATCCCCTTGATGAACAGGAAGATACAGAATGCCACGATCAGAAAGTCCAGTACGACGTTGATGAATTGTCCGTATCTCAGTACTGGAATGCCGGCTTCCTCAGCCATGGCGAGTGTCGCGTACTTGCTGCCTTCTGAAGTCAGAACGCCTCTCTCCAGCGGAACAAACAATTGCTCGAAGCTCCGGTTGCCCATCAGAAGTCCAATTGGCGGCATGAGGATATCATTGACGAACGAGGTTACGATTTTGCCAAATGCCCCTCCGATAATGACACCGACCGCCAGATCAATGACGTTTCCGCGAACGGCAAATTCCTTGAATTCATTCATGATTTTCTTCATATTAACTCTCCCAACATTAGCTCATATAAACGGTCAGCACTAGAACCATCCCCTCCATTTAAACATTGGCTCAGCCTCTTGAAAAGATCTTTGGAAAAGTTTCTTGAAAATAACACTTTATTTTGCAGCATCAATTCGTTATACTTCTAACATTGTCCTAACATGGGCGGAGGAGAGCACTAACAGGTGATTCGCTTACTTCGCTCAAGTCGTAATATATATTATTAACTCGTATATGTGCTGGAATGGGCCGGCATGTCTCTACCCGATCACCGGAAATGATTGGACTACGGGGGGAATATAAAGTGTGCACGTTAATGTGAAGGCCTCTGCTATACTGCTGCATGTGAGCTCGATAATTTTTACTGCCTCTTTATTCTAACCAGTACCCGTTCTAATCCATCCGTGTTCTTCGGCGGTTGATTTGGAATGGGTTATTTGCATTTTGCCCAGGTCAGACGTAATTAAGGAATATCGATACAGGAGGAGAGATACCACTTGAAGCTGCTTAAGGAAAAAGTGTTGAATGAAGGAATTGTGTTGTCAGATCAGGTACTCAAGGTGGATTCATTCCTGAACCATCAGATGGACCCGGTTCTAATGAAGGCAGTGGGCCGCGAGTTTGTAAGAAGGTTTGAGGGAGAGGACATTAACCGTGTGCTCACTATTGAATCCTCCGGGATTGCGCCAGGGATTATGACAGCACTTGAGCTGGAAGCTCCGCTGATCTTTGCCCGTAAACAGAAGTCTTTGACACTGCGTGATGATATTTTTGTTGAGAAGGTGTATTCCTTCACCAAGCAGGAGTCCAACGAAATTACCGTGGCTAAGAAGTTTATGAAGCCGGGGGACCGCGTACTGATTATTGATGATTTTCTTGCCAATGGGGAAGCGGCTTTTGGTCTTGCGCGGATTGTAGAGCAGGCAGGTGCCGAGGTCGTCGGCATTGGTATCGTCATTGAAAAAGCATTCCAGCCTGGCGGCCGTCTGCTTCAAGAACAAGGCTACCGTGTTGAATCACTGGTGCGAATTGCATCACTTGAGAATGGACAAGTTACATTTGCAGATGAAGAGGATGGAATCTAATGTCACGTGAACGCATATTTAACCGCAATCGTCACCCTTTAAAAACATTTTCACTCGGCATTCAGCACGTCCTCGCCATGTATGCGGGAGCGGTCATCGTTCCGCTGATCGTCGGAGGACCGAGCGGTCTGAATCTGCCGCCGGATCAAATCACGTATCTGATTGCGATTGACCTGCTGGCCTGCGGCCTGGCTACACTGCTCCAAGTATGGGGCGGGAAATACTTCGGTATCGGTCTTCCGGTTATGCTTGGCTGTGCCTTCCAGGCGGTTTCTCCGATGATACTGATCGGTAATCAATATGGTATTAGCGCCATTTATGGGGCCATTATTGCTTCTGGTCTATTCGTCATGATCTTTGGCGGTCTGTTCGGCAAGCTGATTCGTTTCTTCCCGCCTGTCGTTACAGGCTCGGTCGTTACCATCATTGGACTGACGCTCATTCCCGTAGCGTTAAATGATCTTGGCGGAGGTAACGGAGCAGCGGATTTCGGTGATCCTGTGAACCTCATGTTGGGCTTCGGTGTACTGTTATTCATTATTATATTAAACCGTTTGACCAAGGGATTTATCCAATCGATTTCGATCCTGCTTGGTCTTGTTGTCGGGACGTTTATTGCGGGACTGTTCTTTGGTAAAGTCGACTTGTCTCCTATGCTTGAAGCAAGCTGGTTCCGTGCACCGGAGCCGTTCCATTTCGGACAGCCTACCTTTAACTTGTCTGCTATCCTGACGATGATCCTTGTTGCGATCGTTAGTATCGCAGAATCGACAGGGGTATTTATGGCTCTGGGTAAAATTCTCGACAAAGAGATCGACTCCAAGGACCTGTCAAGAGGATACAGAGCAGAAGGGCTTGCTATTGTGCTTGGGGGGATCTTTAACTCCTTCCCCTATACAACATACTCTCAGAACGTAGGTCTGCTGCAAATGAGTCGTGTGAAGACACGGGATGTCATTGCAGTTGCTGGTCTGCTGCTCATTCTGATTGGATTTGTACCGAAGATTGCAGCAACGGCTCAAATGATTCCTCCATCCGTGCTTGGCGGCGCTACCGTAGCCTTATTTGGAATGGTTGTATCCTCAGGTATCCGGATGCTTGCTGATCAGGTAGACTTTAATCGTTACGAGAACCTGCTGATCATCGCGGTGTCCGTAGGGATGGGTCTCGGAGTTACAGTTGTGCCGAACCTGTTCTCACAGCTTCCTTCCGAGATCGGTATTCTGCTAAATAACGGAATCGTAGTCGGCAGCTTTACAGCAATCTTGCTGAATCTGATCTTTAATGGATTAGGTCCTAAACCGCAGAAGAAGGCTGAGCCGAGCAGGGCGAATGAATTGGTCTAATATTCTCATATAAAAAATAAATAAGCCGCTGGTTTTCCTGTCTAGGGGAATCAGCGGCTTATTGTATGCTGAGAAGTTGTGTAGGTGACCCGGTACCTGCAGCACAACACCCTAGAAGAGTAATCAAATCAAACACCGTAGGTGTAGCAAGCAGGTGCGGCTTTTAAGTGTGTGTGGAGTCTCAGAGCTTACGCATTTGCTTCTCCGCAAGGTCGCCTACCACAGGCAGCTTGAGCCATTTACCCTGCAGTGTTGCCGCGAGCATAATAACCCATATTGCCACACCGAGAAGAGATAGCAGCGAAGCGAGCAGGGGACCAAGCAAAGGGATTAAGCCACTGAGCACGTGACCAACGACAATAGCTCCGAAGGCAAACAAGGATTGAAGGGCATGAAACATAACGAAGCGGCTTCGCTTCTCAAGCGCAAGCAGCAATATGGCTCCGATAAAACCGAAGAAGTAGCACAGCGCACCTGCAATATTCTCATCTAGACCGGTCGATGATTTAAATGGGGACATCAAGTTCTTCCTCCTTTTGTCCAGCTCTCTTAAGCATCATATGAGGAAGATGTCCGGATTTGAACAACCTATCTAAATAAAAAAATCACTCTTCCTCGTGAAGGAACAGTGATAGGTATGCTGTGAATATTTTGCTGGAACGGGATCTGTGCGTTAACTGCAATCGGTTAAGCAGTAGTTAGGAGTAGTTTAGCAGCAATTAAGCAGCAATTAAGCAGAGTACCGTCAGCTCCCGCCTTGAAATTGGCGTCTTGGGCTTGTGATTTTGCCTTTTTTATTCTCGTCATCCTCTTTAGGAACCAGGCGCTCATCCGTTCTGCCTTCATGATGGTTCTCAAAAGCAAACTCCGTCAGCTCCCATTCTGTGGCTCCGTGTACCGGGTCCGGCGGAAAATGCTGTCCTCTGTACAGATGCTCTGTCAGCCCCCGTTCATTGGTATATACACCGTCTACCTCGACTTTTTCCCGCGTTATCGGGAGCATGTCCTTATCCTTACTGCTCATATCTTGAGCCTCCTTGAACTTATTTTAGTGAAAGAAATCAATGGATCTTAGGGAGTACAGCAACCATTGTATAAATTGCTTAAGCTCTAACTTCAGTAAGTTAGGTTATCCGTTTCAGCGTATAACTATCCGTGTTTACGGCATAATAAAGGTAATGTAAACGATTGGTACTCGCAAAAAGGACTAAAGCCGGGCTAAACCTCTGCCGATAAATTATATGGATGAATCATATTCATCATCGAAAGTGTTTTGAATTTGATTCTGATTTTACAAAATTGATATTTCTGGAAAGCTGTACGCATGCTTTGAATATGATACAATAGAAGTGTGGTTCAAAAAGAATCATTTCGGGTATTCAAAATGACAGGTACCTGTTTAAGTCAGGGTTTCCCGGCCTGAAGCTAATTATAGCTGCACACACTTCTTCATGGTATCACTTAGATCTTTTTTTCTACGGATTCTCTAAACGGAGCATTTACTTTTGAACGTTTTGGGAGGGAGTTATCATGGCAACAAAAGGTCATAATGAGGTCAAAGAAAGTTTACGAGAAATGACTCGGATTTTCAGGCCGAAGGATCCTAAAAAATTCGTGAAGGAGTATGTGAAAAAATACCGGATAACAGGAGGGTATGAAGAGGAGCTTACACTCGTTGTCGAGCGTGAACTGACAAGACTGGATTCCTCAGTCTCCTGATTCTTCTTTAAGTCACTACTGTAATCAAGCATCTGAATATACTGTTCTTATTTGAATAGAACCGCCCGCCTGTGAATGGAATGCAGGAGAGGCGGTTTTTTTTGTGCTCTATTATGCATATACATGGTGTTAGCGCCACAGCGGGAAGGGGCTGACCTGTAGATGTCTGTGATCCTGAAGTCGAAAGAGGAAATCGGGTACATGCGGGAGGCAGGGAGGATACTTAAAGCTTGCCATCGAAAGATCGAATCCATGCTTACGCCAGGAATAACGACCAAAGCAATCGATAACTTTGTAGAGGGTTTCCTTGCCGAACAGGGTGCAACGCCGGAACAGAAGGGATATAAAGGCTATCCCTATGCGATATGCGCTTCAGTGAATGAAGTTGTATGTCACGGCTTCCCTTCCAATAAGGCACTAGTGAATGGAGATGTAGTGACAATTGATATGGTGGTCAACAAGGATGGCTGGCTTGCAGACTCCGCCTGGACTTATGCGGTAGGGAAGACGGATTCCAAGACAGCGAGATTTCTGAAACGGACGGAAAAAGCAATGCACCGAGGGATTGCTGCAGCAATGCCGGGTAAGACCGTAGGCGACATCGGTTATGCCATCGAAAAATGCGTGAAGCCTTGGCGCTATGGGATTGTTAAGCCGCTCGTCGGGCATGGGATTGGACGCATCATCCATGAGCAGCCTGATATTTTTCCTTATGGCAAGCCAGGTCAAGGCATCCGGCTTGAAGAGGGGATGGTGATCACGGTAGAGCCTGTTCTGACCATGGGACCGACGGGTGCCGTGCACTGGGAGGACGACG
Organism: Paenibacillus provencensis; assembly: GCF_042678545.1. Lineage (NCBI taxonomy): Bacteria > Bacillati > Bacillota > Bacilli > Caryophanales > Paenibacillaceae > Paenibacillus > Paenibacillus provencensis. Next base: position 244,492 of record NZ_JBHTKX010000003.1, read on the forward strand.
GCTGGACAATTCGATCTGCAGATGGCAGTATCGGGGCCCAGTATGAGCATACCGTGGCAATTACGAAGGATGGTCCGCTTCTGTTGACCGACTGAGCGACACATCGCTTATCCTGTCATGGCAAGATAGCTTCTGCTTCTTAGAAACCCGCTTCTGTAGAGGAACGGGTTTTCTTTTGTGGTAAATGATGGATGGAATTAGAAATGAGATGGGATTTCATGTGCTGAGGTGGCAAAAAAGAGAGATGCATTCTATAAATGGATTGCTAGAGTTGTCAGTAATTTATTTGCACTAAAATACATAAAAAAGCAGATTGCCAAACTTGCTCGAAACCTCCCGTATTATCCGTAATTTGGAAGAAAACAATGAGATAACTCCCAACAATTTAGTCGTGTAATCGTTAACAAACATAATAATGACGCGGGTTCTTAGACTTTTTGAACAATTTGTGAACATATGTCTAAAGATTGACAAAAACAGGGGGGCGACTTATATTTAATAAGTGATTGTATTAATTTACAGGATTACAACAAAGGTGCTAGAGCAGGTAGAATACTCGCTTTTTGGAACCGGATGGTAATCAGCGAAATTGGGAAAAGTGGGGTAGATAGGTGATGAAAAGGTGGCGGCACGGAAAAAGAATCCTCCTATTGCTGGCAGCATTCTCATTGTTATTGTCCGCTTGCGGCCGTGAGGATTTGTCTGTATTGAGACCGCAGGGTCCCGTAGCACAGGGGCAGCTAGATTTAATGAAGCTTGCCATAACGATCATGGTCGTCGTGCTCCTTGTGGTGTTTGCGATTGCGGCCTTTGTATTGATCAAGTTCCGGCGGAAGCCAGGACAGAATGAAATTCCTGAACAGGTGGAAGGTAATCACAAGCTGGAAATTATATGGACCGTTATTCCTCTCGTGCTTGTCATTATACTGGCTGTTCCGACCGTTCAGCAGCTCTCCGCATTAGGCAAGGACTACACCAAAGACGAAAACGCCCTTCAGGTTAAAGTGACCGCTCACCAGTACTGGTGGGAATTCAGCTACCCTGATCTCGGTGTGACGACCGCACAAGACCTCATTATTCCAACCGATAAGACGATTTCATTTGTACTTGAAAGTAATGATGTAATTCACTCCTTCTGGGTACCGTCCCTGGCAGGCAAGATTGACACGAACTTTGACGGAACCCTGAACAAATTCCATTTTTCTGCACCGAATGAAGGCGTTTACCGCGGGAAGTGCGCTGAGCTGTGCGGACCCTCCCATGCATATATGGAGTTCAAGGTTAAGGCTGTCAGCCAAGAAGAATTTGATAATTGGGTGACCGCGATGCAGGCGCCGGCTGTTCTGCCTGAAGATGAGCAGCTTGCCGAGAAATTTAAGTCTGCCTGCCTTAGCTGTCATGCAGTGGGCGATCAAGGTGGTCCTCTGGGTCCGAATCTTACAGGGATCGGCGGCAGGGAATCCATTGCCAGCATGCTTCTGAATGAACGTGAAGGTCAGGAGGGAGCACCTGTAGAGGAGAACCTCAAAGAATGGCTTCATGATCCGCAGGCAATCAAACCGGGCAATGAGATGCCGTCTCCGGCAGAGCTCGGTCTCACCACCGAAGAGGTCGATGCTATAGCCGAGTATTTGGCTGATTATAAGCTGGATTATGAAACGAACAGTGCGGATTGAGAAGGAGGTACTTGAACTTGGCTCACGCTCATACGGTTAAACGGTATACAGGTATTATGGATTGGCTGACTACCGTTGACCATAAAAAAATCGCGATTCTTTACTTGACAGCAGGCGGCTTGTTCTTCGGAATCGGCGGGATTGAAGCCATTCTGATTCGTCTTCAACTGATCATTCCCTATAATGGAATGCTGTCTACCCAGACATTTAATGAAATGATTACGATGCATGGGACGACAATGATCTTCCTCGGCGTTATGCCGATCATATTCGCACTGATGAATGCAGTGCTTCCGCTGCAGATTGGGGCAAGGGACGTTGCGTTTCCATTCCTGAACTCGCTCGGCTTCTGGACGTTTCTGTTCGGGGGATTGCTTCTTAATCTGAGCTGGGTCATGGGCGGTGCTCCGGACGCAGGCTGGACCTCCTATGTTCCGCTCGCAAGCACGGAGTACAGCGGCACGCACGGTGTTGATTTCTACACCATCGGCCTCCAGATTGCTGGTCTTGGTACGCTGATCGGGGGAATCAACTTCCTTGCCACCATTATTACGATGCGTGCACCGGGGATGTCATTTATGAGAATGCCGATGTTTGCCTGGACGACATTTATAACATCTGCAATTATCCTGTTTGCCTTCCCAGCCATTACGGTGGGTCTTGTTCTATTAACCTTTGACCGTATTCTCGGAGCTAACTTCTTCGATGTTGCAGGCGGAGGTAACCCGGTATTATGGCAGCATATTTTCTGGATCTTCGGTCACCCTGAAGTATATATCCTGATTCTGCCGGCATTCGGTATCATTTCCGAAGTCATTCCGACCTTCTCCAGAAAGAGATTGTTCGGCTACAGCTCCATGGTATTTGCGACAATTCTAATTGCGTTCCTTGGCTTCATGGTATGGGCGCATCATATGTTCACCACAGGGATGGGGACAGTAGCGAATGCCCTGTTCTCGATCTCGACAATGCTGATTGCGGTGCCTACAGGAATCAAAATATTTAACTGGCTGTTTACGATGTGGGGCGGACAGATCCGGTTCACAGCAGCGAATATGTACGCTATTGGCTTTGTACCTACCTTCGTTATGGGTGGGGTAACCGGCGTCATGCTGGCCTCTGCACCTGCAGATTTTCAATTCCATGATACATATTTCGTTGTAGCGCATTTTCACTATGTCATTGTGGGTGGACTTGTACTCGGCCTGTTCTCCGGTCTGCACTACTGGTGGCCGAAGATGTTCGGACGGGTACTTGCTGAGGGACTCGGCAAGATCACATTCTGGATCTTCATTATCGGCTTCCATCTCACGTTCTTCGTTCAGCACTTCCTCGGTCTGATGGGGATGCAGCGCCGGGTTGCAACCTATGCACCGAATCAAGGCTTTGACATGCTGAACCTGATCAGTACCGTTGGTGCACTCATGATGGGTGTAGGCGTGATATTGTTCCTGGTCAATATTGTTAAGACTTCGCTCAAGCCAGCCGATGCTGGGAATGATCCTTGGGAGGATGGACGAACACTGGAATGGAGCATTCCTTCTCCTCCGCCGGAATACAACTTTAAACAGACTCCGCTCGTACGCGGGATTGATGCCTACTGGAAAGAGAAGATGGCAGGTCATTCAGAGATGACTCCGGCAGAACCGGTGGGACCGATTCATATGCCTTCAGCGACAATATTACCGTTCCTTATGTCCGTCGGTATCTTCATCGCGGGTCTCGGTCTGATGTTTACGAATGATGATTTCGGTAATGGAATTATGAATTTTATGTTCAATAACTATATTGTCGTCATTATTGGTCTGGGGATCACCTTTGGTTGTATGATTGTCCGCTCACTCTATGATGACCATGGATGGCATATTGAGCCTGAGGAACTGGAAGATAAGGGGGCAAAAGCATGACAAACCCACACGCAGAAACTGTAAATGGTCAGCTGCCTCATGAACCGGAAAAAGCAACGCTCGAGGGCCGCAACAAGATACTCGGCTTTTGGCTGTTCATGGGTGGGGAAGCGGTTCTGTTCGGTACGTTATTCGCGACCTTCCTGGCGCTTCGCAACCAGACATTGGATGGACCGACGGCAAATGATCTGTTTCATCTTCCTTTGGTTGCAGCGGCAACCTTCACTCTGCTGGTGAGCAGTTTGACGAGCGTATTTGCGATTCAGGCGATGCATAAGCATAACGTTAAGGCGCTCATTAGCTGGCTCGGCGTTACCATTCTGCTCGGACTTGTCTTTCTTGGTATCGAAATTTATGAGTTCTATGAATATGTGGTTCATAAGGAATTTGGCATGACAACGAGCGCGTTCAGTTCGGCATTCTACACGCTGGTCGGCTTTCACGGGGCGCACGTTGCCTTTGGTCTAGGCTGGATCGGACTTCTCATTGGACAGCTGTACAAAAAAGGATTAACGGTCGTAACTGCACCGAAGATTTACGTGTCAGCCATCTACTGGCACTTTATCGATGTGGTCTGGGTCTTCATCTTTACGGTCGTGTATCTGCTTGGGAAGGTGGTTTAATCCATGGCGGGTAATGGTCAATCAAGCTCGGGCTCGGAGGGTGTTAAGCATCGCCATCGTCCGGAGGGGCCGGAGAAGCATATTGTTGCCTTTATCTTCTCTATCGCGCTTACTTTAATTGCATTTGCTGCAGTGGCCGCTGGCGGCGTGAATAACACATTTACAATTATTATTTTGCTGGTCATGGCTGTGCTTCAGGTCATTATTCAGATGGCATATTGGATGCATATGAAGGATAAAGGGCATCTGATCCCGCTCATCTTTATGGCATTCGGATTCTTCGTGGCCTTTACGGCCATTATTACCGCCTTATTGTGGATGTGGTGGTAAGTAAGGCAAGAAGGCGGCGAATCTTTCGCCGCCTTTTCGAATTTTCGTAAAGCCAATCATTACCATTCTTCTACGCGGAGTAAGGCAAGGGGAGGAGAAGCATGCTCGGTCTACAATATTTCAGCTTTAATGATCTGTGGAGCCCGCTGTTCTTGGCTATTATGATTATGATGACAGCACTATACTTTGTTGTTATCGGCCCGATGGCCGAGAAGGCAAAGCTAAGCGAGAAGGCAACGACACAGCAACAAGTGATGTTTCTATGCGGGATGTTCATCTTGTATATGGCGCAGGGCGGCCCAATAAGCTTGTTTGGTCATACGATGTTTACTTTCCATATGCTAAGCATGGCGTTATCCTATATTGCAGCACCACCTCTAATTATGAGAGGAATTCCGGCATGGGTCTGGCGTAAATTGCTGGATTATCGTCCTGTCCGGTGGTTTTCTTTTCTCGCGAATCCGATTGTGGCGGCACTGCTGTTTAATGGATTATTCTCCTTCTACCACATTCCGGTGATCCATGATTATGTCATGCTGAATTTCGCTGTGCACCGGCTGTATTATGTCGTTTTGTTCGTCACAGCCATGCTAATGTGGGGATCGCTCGTGCATCCGATACCGGAGCGGGACAGGGGGTCGGGATTACACAAGATCGGCTATATCTTCCTCAACATGGTGCTGCTTACACCTGCTTGTGGACTGATCATCTTCGCCTCCGAATCCATCTATGAGACCTACAGCAATCCAAATGCTTGGGTGGCCGCGATGGGATACTGCGTATCACCAGAAACGCAGCTTCGTCTGCAGGGTCTCGGAGGACCTTCGTTCTTTAATTTTCTATCGACAGCACAGCAGGATCAGCAGGTCGGCGGCATTGTAATGAAGATGATTCAAGAGCTGATATTCGGCGTCATGCTGGCGTATGTGTTCTTTCAATGGTATCGGAAGGAAAGTCAGGAGGATGACGAGAATATTCCTTTACAAGTATCTGGCAGGACTGAAGTATAAAGGTATATAGGGCAGATTGATCACTGAGCATTTAAGTAACGACGACAAGCAGGTGAAGACTCGAGGGGGAAGAGACATGGACTTAGATTTCATACTGCCAACACTAAGCACCGCCTTTATAGTCATCAGCGCGGTGCTGGTAGGGATTGGCTGGTATCTCATCGTAAAGGGAAGAAGGCACGCACATAAGAACATGATGATTGCCGGGGCATGGGCAGCGATCCTGTTTTTTATCATCTATTCATCCCGTACCTTTATTGTTGGTAACACCTCTTGGGGTGGGCCAGATGATTTGAAGCTGTTCTATCATGTATTTTTGATTTTTCATATTATTTTAGCCACAGTGGCTGCTGTATTCGGGATCACAACCCTTGTCTGGGGCTTCAAGGAGAAATATGCGAAGCATCGTAAGCTGGGGAGAGTGACCTCGGTGGTCTGGTTTTTTACAGCCATTACCGGAGTTGTCGTCTATACGCTGCTCTATGTGATGTATCCGGGCGGTCATACGAAGCCTGTGTGGGAAGTCATTATAGGTGCTTAATGAAGAAATTAACTAGATTAAATATTCATATCTTATAGTATTTATCAGGTTAAACTTATACTTGTGATAGAACAGCATACCAATAACGTAAAGACGCTGTTGGTATGCTTTTTCTATAGTCGGATATTAAGAAGTTAGAAGTATGGATCATGCCAAAATCAACATTGTTTTATGGAGAAAATACTTATCGCATAAAATGCGAAGTGCATGCAATTATACAAAATCCTGATCCATCAAACTGTGGGCGATTTGAAGTGAATTCCACGCAGCCCCCTTCAGCAGGTTATCAGAAACAATCCACAGATGAAATCCATTAGATATATCGGGGTCCTTGCGGATTCGGCCGACGAATACATCGGGGCTTCCAGCCGCTTGTAATGGTGTGGGATACAGCTGCTCTGCAGGGTTATCCTGTACGACAACACCCGGTGATTGGGACAAGAGCTCACGCAGTTCGCTCACAGACGCAGGAGCTGCAAGTTCAATGTATACAGACTCCGAGTGGCCGGTGACGACAGGAACGCGGACGCAGGTTGCAGCCATTTTTAAGAAGGGCAGCTCCATGATTTTTTTCGTCTCATCCATCATCTTCTGCTCTTCGAAGCTGTAGTCATTGTCCGTAAATACATCGACTTGGGGCAGAACATTAAATGCAATTGGATAATGCTTCTGATCCTTCTTAGCAGGCAGGAGGTTGGCTTCAACAGGCTCTCCATGGAGAGAGGCTTGGGCTTGTGACAGCAGCTCCGTTATTGCCCCGACGCCTGAACCGGAAACGGCCTGATAGGTGGAAACGATAATGCGTTCGAGACCGTAATTACGAGCAATGGGTGCAAGAGCAGTTACCATCTGCAAGGCTGAGCAGTTCGGCACGGATACGATGCCTCGGTGGGTCTTCAGTACATGCGGATTGACCTCGGGAACAACTAACGGAACTTCCTTATGCATACGGAATTCACTTGTATTATCGATAACGATCGCTCCGCTTCTAACCGCAATAGGCACAAATACTCGCGACACCTCACCACCTGCACTAAAGAAGGCAATATCGACATCTTCAAAACTGGACTCTGTCAGCTCCTCGCATTGAAGTTCTTCCCCACGAAATGAAACAAGTTTGCCTGCAGATCTCCGAGAGGAGAGCAGCTTCAATTGGCTGATTGCAAAATGTATGTCTTGTTCAAGCAGTTCTTTAATTTTGGTTCCGACAGCTCCGGTTGCGCCGACGATGGCTACATGATACTCGGTTTTTTTCATGGATAAGTGGTCCTCCTCATCTCTTGATTTCATTCATTGTAATACAGCGGATGGTATAATGATCATCAGAAGATCCGATAAGGTTGTTCGTAAAGGATGAATAATCATCGTAAAGCTCGATAGATAAGGAGCACCACTATGGATATCAAGCATGTCAAAACATTTTGTGCCGTGGTCAAGCATGGTGGCTTCTCCAAAGCGGCAGAAGCGCTTAGTTATGCGCAATCCACCGTTACGATGCATATTCAGTCCCTGGAGCATGATTTGGATCTGCGTCTGTTTGACCGACTTGGCAAGAAGACGATTCTTACTGAGCCGGGGGAACGATTTTACCAGTATGCGATAGAGCTGCTTGTCATATATGAGAAGGCGAAGGAGATATCCAGAGAGAAGCATGAAGTAGCCGGAAGCCTGAGCATTACAGCTAATGAGTCGGTTGCTGTATATCTACTGCCCGGGATCCTAAAGAAGTTCAAAGAACGTTATCCGAAAGTGAACATCACCATCGAAGCTTCATCTGGCGTTAATGAGCTGCAAAGGCTGAGAGAAGGCGAGACAGATATTGTTTTTCGAATTGGAGAGCAGCTGGAATATGATGGGGTGAGGACCGTATTGCTTCGTCAGGAGGAATTTGGCTGGATCCTGCCTGAGGGTCATAATGACCAGAATTACAATCAATTGCTGCAGCAATATCCTTTTATATATACAGAGCCGGAGTGCAGCTACCGTAAGCTGGTTCACGGGGTTCTGATGGAAAATGGAGCCGCTCCTGAACGCACATTGGAGAGCTCGAGCATCGAGGTCATTAAACAATCCGTTATGGCTCATCTGGGAATAGCTATACTGCCGCATATGGTCGTGAAGGATGCAGAAGATAAAGGACAGCTTATCTACCGGGAGATCCAAATGCCAACGAATATATACAGTCAGGCCTATTATCATGGAAGCAGGTGGCAGTCACCAGTGCAGAGAGCATTTGTTGATGTGCTGCTGAGGGAATTTGCTGTGCTTGTGAGTGATGAGTAATATTGGCCGTAAACAAATGTAAAGAATGTGACGGGAGAGGCGTGCACATTCTTTTTCTTTTTTTCTATAAAAGAGGTTGACTTGGCATGAGTTTAGTTTGTATAGTGTGTATAAAGATATATACAGTAATCACACCTGTAATGGTGAGGGGGATATACAGCATGAGTACGAGAGTATGGAAGCAAGCTTGGTGGATGACGAGGAAGGAATTAGGACGTGATTGGTCTCATTGGATCTGGACTCTCTTGTTCACAGCTTATGCGGCAATCATGTGCGTCGCCTCCATGCATGAGGCTATGAAGGATAAAGGCTATACGTTAATGGGAGATAACTTTTTCCTTATTTTCGTCCCATTCTTAGGCTTTTTCTTCTCAAGAAGGTCCTTTCGTTATTTACAGGAGGATTCCTATACACAGATGCTGGCTTATATGAGACGGATACCTGTACCGGCGGACGCCATTCTCTTGAATCGAATCATTCAAATGCTGATTACGTTTGTTATTAATGGGACGGCATTCTTCAGCCTGATCTATGTGGCGGCACTTCGAGGAGAGGAATTTGGACTATCCGGGGTCCTGGCTTTTGCAATGATGTGGATTGGGTATGGGCTGTTTATTAACTCGATCTACATCTACTGGGAATTTAATGTTAGTGGCAAGCGATATTTTGTTCAAACGATGGCTCTAATGCTCTTCACTCTGCTTGTATCATTGGTTGCTGCGATGTTCGACTACAATTTGATTAAAATTACACTTCAGCAAAGTGCTGCTTATGGTTTATTATCGCCGATGATGTGGGGAATACTGCTCATCGCTGCAGCCAGTCTCACGATTAGCTTCAAGTTGACTCGCAGACGAATGTTAATACGGGATTTGAGTTAAGGAAGCAGGACGGAGAACGAACAAATGAGAACAATGATGAATGAATCTATACAGGCTGAGGGGGTGCGCCACCTGTGAATATACCAATTCAAATTAATGAAAACAGCGCGGAGCCCTTGTACCATCAGATTGAGAGTCAGTTACGTTCACTGATTATTTCCGGTCAGGTTAAGGAGGGAACACTATTGCCGTCTATTCGTGAATTTGCGGGCAGTCTTAGCTGCAGCGTGATTACGGTGCGAAGAGTGTATCAGGATTTGGAGAATGAAGGACTTCTCCGCACGAAGCAAGGCACCGGTACCTTCGTAGCTGAAGTCGGGATGAAGGAGCGGGATGAGTTCAAGCTGACAGCAGTCAAGGATGCGCTTGTCCAAGCGGCGAAGGTGGGCATCTCTGTTGGCAGTACGAAGGAAGAGATGACCGCATGGTTCAATGAGGTCCTCAGTGAGCTCTACGATAACAAGGAGGAGAAGCAGCCATGACCGAAGCTCCGGTAATATCGATGCAAGAGGTGTATAAGTCCCGCAAAGAGAAGACGATCGGCCCCATTAACCTGGAGCTGGAAGAGGGTTATATCTATGCCTTAGTAGGACATAACGGTTCGGGCAAGAGCACCCTGCTTAACATGCTGCAAAAGGTGGTCCTTCCCGATACGGGACGAATTCTCTGGTATGGAAGTGAAGTAGAAGGTGAGCTTCCGACAGAATTACGGGAGAAGATGAGTTCAGTAACCGAGCAGTCCATTCTGGATGAAGATCATATGACGGCCATGGAAGCGGCTGAATTTCGAGCTTATTGGTACCCCGATTGGAATCAAGCCCTGTTTGAAGAGCTGCTCAGTAAATTCGAGGTTCCTCGTAAATCCAAGCTGAAGAAGATGTCAAAGGGAGAGCGCAGGAAGTATGAATTAGCAGCGGCGCTTGCAGTACAGCCTAGACTGCTTATTCTGGATGAACCTTCTTCAGGACTGGACCCTTTTTCCTGGAAGCTAATGATTGCAGAGCTTCAGCGTTATATGGATCGAGGGAATACGACGGTTATTATAGCGACACATATTCTGGACGAAATTCGGCGTCTCGCTGACTATATTATTCTCATGCATAAAGGGCAGACACTCGGCATGGTGGAGAAGGATCTGCTGCTGGATAGCTGGAGAGAAATCTGGTACGAGGGTGATATAAAGCCAGGGCATCTGCCAGGCATTGTGGATTGGTCAGAGGAAACCAGTCGCCTGAGGAGAATTGTTACAACGCATACAAGCGATGTACTGGAGATTCTAGCGGAAACGGGGATATCACCGGTGAAGACCCGAATTCTCGAGCTGGATGAAATATTGGCTTACTGGATCGAAGGATACGGACCAGCAGGCTGGGAAACGAAAAAGGGGGAGGAAATATAATGAATCGACTTGAACTAAGCCAGGTAGTGAAGCAGTACGGTGACAAAACAGCTGTAAACAGGGTAACGCTGAACGTAGCAGAGGGAGAGATTTACGGGTTGCTCGGCGCCAACGGTGCTGGCAAGACAACAACCATGCGCATGGTGCTGGGGCTGATCTATCCGGATGACGGAGATATTCTGTACAACGGTAAGAAATACAATCCTGAATTGCAGCACATCATGGGTTATCTCCCGGAAGAGAGAGGGATGTATCCGAAGGTCAAGGTTAGTGAACAGATTAACTATCTGGGCAGACTGCGCGGTATGAATGCGAAGGATGCAGATCAGAGCCTGCGGTACTGGCTGGAGCGGTTTGAAGTCCCTGAGTACTACGATAAACGGATAGAAGAGTTGTCCAAAGGGAATCAGCAGAAGATGGGCTTTATCGCAGCAGTCGTTCACCGTCCGCAAATTCTGATTCTGGATGAAGCGTTCAGCGGACTTGATCCGGTTAACGTAGAGCTTCTCAAGGCGACGGTCAAGGAGCTTCGGGACGAGGGGACCTCGATTCTGTTCTCAACTCACCGGATGGAGCATGTAGAGGAGCTGTGCAAGAATATTACGATTCTTCATCGTTCCAACACCGTCGTGCAGGGGAATATACAGGAGGTCAAATCACGGTATCCGCGCGAGCATGTGCGTCTTGTAACAACGGATAGAGTGACTGGACTTGAGAACGTGGCAGGCGTAACTCGTGTTGAAGAAATGGAGAAGGGATATCTGATCACGATTGCATCCCCGGATGCGGCTCAGCTGATCCTGCAAAAGGCGCTTCAGGAATCGACGGTAGAGCACTTTGAGATTAAAGAACCTACGCTAAACCAAATCTTTATCAAGGAGGTAGGAACCGGACATGAATAAACTCGGGACGATTATCGGTTTTACATACAAGCAGAAGGCCAAGACGAAGGCTTTTAAAATAACGACATTGGTTCTAGCTATCCTGATGACCATCGGGATGAATATCCCTTATGTGATCGATATGTTTTCAGGTAATGATGGGGACAGTAGTGGAGGGAATGCTCCAGCCGATATCCCGGCTATTGGACTTGTCGTTGGTGAACAGCAGGAGTCGGCTCAGGCACTTGAGGAGTTTGTGGCCAGTCAGCAGGTTCCGGCTCTTCGCTTCCTATCCTATGAGCAGGCGGATGCGCCGGAACTGAAGACGGACCTCGCGGATGAAGTGATTGAGGGATATGTTGAGCTGCATGCTGCAGGAGACGGTACGTCACCAATGGCTACCTATTATTCAGAAGATGCGAATCCGTCCCCGGCAGTAATGACAACCATTCAAACCGGATTGCAAAATGCTAAGACGAAATCGATCGTGCAGGATGCGCTGAGTCCTGAGCAGATTGAGGCGATTAGCGTACCGGCTGTCGTTGATATTCAGGAAGTAAATGTGGAAGACGATACTGCAGCTGGTGCTGGAGCAGGTGCGGATGCAGAGAGTGCAGCTGTCGATTATGTATTCGTCTATGTTCTAATGATTCTGTTCTTCTTCTCTATTATTATGACCGGGAACATGATTGCATCTGAAATTACGGCAGAGAAGAGCTCGCGCATTATGGAAATTCTGATTACGAGTGTAGCCCCGCTGACCCAAATGTTCGGTAAAATCATCGGGATCTTCCTGTTAAGCTTGACTCAGATCGGAATCTTCGGGCTTGTGATCTTCGGAAATCTGATGCTGCCACACAATATCGAGCTGCTTCGCAGTATTGATATTGACTTGTCTGCCATGAATCTGGATGTACTGATCTACGGATTCTTGTTCTATATTCTTGGCTTCTTCCTGTACGCGGTTCTGTTCGCGGCGATCGGTTCCATCGTCAGCCGTACAGAGGAGCTGGGTCAAGCGCTAACGCCAATGACGATGCTATCTCTAGTCGCATTTTATATCGGAATCTTCAGCCTTGGAACGCCGAACAGCCTGCTGGTTCAGATCTCAAGCTTCGTTCCATTCACTTCACCTACGGTTATGATTCTGCGTATTGGAATGGGAGAAATTGCGGTATGGGAAATCTGGGTATCGCTCATCCTGCTGGTTGCCTCCATTCTGGTCTTCGGCTGGTTGTCGGCCAAGATCTATCGTACCGGGGTGCTGATGTACGGCAAACGCCCAAGCATCAAGGAGCTTAGAAAAGCAATGAAGGCATATAAGATTTAGTGGTGTCATAAGCAGAAGGCATAGATCCTAGATTGTCACCGTAAGTAAAGGTATGTTGAATGCAGCTAATAATTATTCAGACAGAGAATTTTCATTTGATGCTATCTCACAATATGAAGCCATAAATTCAAAGAATTTAATGGATTACTTAAATAACAAGATTAAGACTGTCAGGGATTTAAGTGAGAGGAAGTTAGAAGATGTTGCTGTAACTATTACATTTGATTCTCCTGTTGATTTTTCCATAAATAAAATAACTTATAGATACTAACAATTTGAATGTTTGCTCGTTGAGATCGAAGCCGTCGCAGTGAAGTAATGTTCTATTACTTCTTTTATGTCAAAGTAGTAACAGGGAAGAAAGATAACCAGGGAGCAGACTGCCGCGGGTAGCCTGTTCCCTTTTTTATTGAAGTAGGCGCCATATCGTGGATGTCGTTAAGTTAAACATTCCTGTTAAGGCTAAGAAATCGTCTTTGCCAAAAAGGAGCGCCCCGGTATGATGGATTTGTCCAAAGGTTCAAAATGCAACACCATTAAGGAGAGGAGCTCTTATCATGAAGTTTAAACAATCGCAAAAGCAAAATTAACGAATTGAACGAATCAGTACCTCTCATCTTGTCATAAGTATTGATATGGCAAAAGAGAGTTGTATTGGTTGGTTATCAAATGAATATGAGAGATGGCATAATAACAATTACATCCATCCTGGAAACAACGAATGACGCTCAAGCTTGAGCGTCATTCGTTGTTTCCAGAGTATTAATGGCGGCTATGGATACTCGGCACTCTGGGAGGCATAGGAGCCGCTCCGAGTTACTGAATTTTTAAAATCGGTTTAAGAACTTCGCCAGATTTTGAAGCGGCAAATGCTTCATTAATTTGATTAAAATCATAGAATTTAACTAATTTGTCGAAAGGAAATAATCCTTTTTTGTAGTATTCGATAAGTTGTGGGATAAAGATTTGAGGAACTGAATCACCTTCTATTACACCTATCATCGTTTTACCTTCAGCCATTAGATCATTATGAATATCAATATTCATTTCAGGTGTAACACCTACAATCGCTGCAATACCCAGTGAACGTAATGCTTTCAAAGATTGACGGATTACAGGCGGAACACCTGTTGTATCAACAGCATATTCTGTTCCTCCTTTTGTTATCTCTTTAATTTCTTTTACTATATCAACTTTTTTACCATTCAATAAATGAGTTGCACCGAGTTCTTTTGCCAGTTCAAGTCGATTATCGTACACATCTACAGCTATTATGTTTTTACATCCAGCAATTTTTGCGGCCATGATAGCACTTAATCCGACTGCGCCAGCGCCATAAATTGCAATAGACGCGCCAAATTTAGGTTGAAGTTTGTTTAGGACTGTACCAGCACCAGTTTGGATACCGCAGCCTAATGGACCTAATAAGACTAAATCAACATCCTCATCCACTTTTACTACATTTCGTTCGTGCGAGACGGCAAATGTTCCGAATGATGATTGACCAAAGAATGTTGATAATTCAGTACCATCTTTAGATAAGCGATGAGTATAGTCATCGTTAACGCCACCAAAATTAAGTTCATTAAATGTTTCACAAACTGACGGATGTCCGGTTAAACAGTTTTGACAATGACCACAGTGCGCGAATGATAATACTACATGATCACCGGGCTTGACATTTTTAACGTTATCTCCAATTTTTTCAACAATACCAGCTCCTTCATGACCTAAAACAGCTGGAAGCGGCGCGATTGCAGCATCACGAGCAACGGCGTCTGTATGACAAACACCGGTTGCAATGATTTTCACTAATACTTCATTAGACTTTGGTTCAGCAAGATCTATATCTTCTATAACAAACTCTTGACCTTGACCTTGTGTAACTGCAGCTCTTATCTTCATGAAGATACCTCCTTCAAATATTTATTTATATCCAATTTAGTATCTTCAACCCTAATTCATTTATTCAAGCAACTCATTTGTGTGTTATTCATACTTTAAACTGTCTATAAATGAGGTTACTCTTTTTACCACCAACAGCTGTTTCTATTGTCTGTGCTTTCCTGTTACGCTGTCAGAAGGGACGATATTCCGGGAGATTGTGCTGCAAGCGTGCAGTGAGATCGGGTTTACTCCCCATATTGCCTTCGAAGGGAATGATATTGACGCCTTAAAAGGATTGGTGTCCGCAGGACTTGGTGTTGCGCTAATGCCCGAGGTCACCTTGGTTGACAATATCCCGCATTCCACGGTAAAAATTTCTCTCGTCGATCCTGAGGTGACTCGGACTGTAGGTGTTATCATTCCAACACAGCGCAAGTTGCTGCCAACGGAGCAGTTGTTCTATCGTTTTCTTTCGGAATTTTTCGCATCAGCCGACCAATCGGGACACGATGATTGTTGAATGAACTAAGCAGGATTACCCGTCAAGTTCCCGTTTTTGTTCGTTCTTCTACACGTGTTATATTTAGAAGAAGATAAAGTGAAGGGGGGAATCACATGAAGAACACCATTGCAGATATTGCCAAAATTGTTGGAGTGGCTAAAAGCACGGTGTCCCGGTATCTAAACGGAGGGTCAGTCAGTGATGTGACCCGCCGAAAAATAGAGCAGGTCATCAAGGACACCGGCTATATTCCAAACTCTTTTGCCCAAAGCCTGAAAGCGAAGAAGACAAGCATGATTGGTGCCATTGTGCCGCGCCTCGACTCCTTTTCGGCTTCGCAAACCGTGACCGGTATGGATGAAGAGCTGAGACAGAACGGGTACCAGCTCCTGATTGTTAACACCAACCAGAATCTCTCCCGGGAAATCGAAGCATTATATGATCTGGCACGACAAAAAATATCTGGCATTATTCTATTTGCAACCGAAATTACGCAAGCCCATTTGACGGCGGTTGAAGAAATCGGAATTCCAGTTATATTTCTTGGACAGCAGCACCAGAAGGTATACAGCATTATATACAACGATTTCGCCGCAGGCTATGACATCGGACAGTATATTTTAACCAAGGGCCATCGTAAGATAGCGTACTTAGGTGTAACTGAAAAGGACGAAGCTGTAGGGCTTCAGCGGAAGCTCGGTTTCCAAAAAGCAGTGAAGGAACAGGAGAAGGCCGAGGTCGATTTTTTCGAGAGTGGATTCAGGATGTCGGCAGCTGTGGAGGCCGCTTCTGGCATATTGGATGGCTTGGACCGCCCGTCAGCAATCGTGTGTGCAACGGACAATATTGCCCTAGGCGTTATGAAGGCAGCCCATATGAGAGGGATTCAAATCCCCAAAGACCTTTCTGTAACAGGCTTTGGCGGCTATGAAGTAACTGAGATGATTCATCCCGGCCTTACGACCGTAAAATATGGGTATTGGGATGGAGGATGCTTGGCAGCGCGCCAAATTATAAGGCTTGTTCATGAGGAATCAGTCGACAGCCTCACCGTCCTGCATTATGAATTTATGGAGCGTGAAAGCGTTGACAACGTAGAGTAGCATCCCTTATACTGAAGATATAGGAACCGGTTCCAAAGAAAGTTTGACATGACTTTGGAACTGAGTTCATTATTTTCACTCTCAATTGGAACCGGTTCCAACATTTTTTAGCTGCAGCACAGATCTTCAGGTTGACAGGAAACAGATAGATTGAAAGGAAGGAGAGAGATATGGACAGAGAGCTGAAATACCGCCGTCTGGAACAGGCCCCCCCAGAAGAAATAGCAGAATTGCGAAAACGGGTTAAGGAGAGCGACTGGAGGCAGACATATCATATACAGCCCCTGACCGGACTATTAAACGATCCCAACGGATTTACCTATTATGCAGGGGAATATCACCTCTTTTATCAGTGGTTTCCGCTGGGAACCTATCATGGTCTCAAATATTGGTACCACACAGCCTCAAAGGATTTGGCATATTGGCGCAACGCTGGAATTGCTATTGAGCCAAATGAACCCTATGATTCGCTGGGAGCTTACTCGGGGAGCGGAATAGTGAAGGACGGAAAGCTTCATTTGATGTATACGGGAAACACCCGGGATGAGGACTGGAACAGACGTCCTTATCAGTGTATGGCTGTCATGGACGCAGACGGATATATTACAAAGCTCGATAAGCCCCTGATCGACCATGTGCCCGAAGGATACACAGAGCATTTTCGGGATCCGAAGGTGTGGAAAGTCGAGGATGGCTATCGATGCATTATTGGTGCCCAGAGGAAGGATCTCGCGGGAACTGCTGTTTTATATAAATCTACGGATCTAATAAATTGGCTGTTTGCAGGAGAGCTGAAGACAGAACTGAAGGATTTTGGTTACATGTGGGAATGCCCCGATTATTTTGAGCTGAATGGTCAGGGGGTCTTCATCTTTTGCCCGCAGGGACTGGAGGCAGAGGGAGACCATTTTCGAAACATTTACCAGTCCGGTTATATTTCAGGCATGCCCCTGAACTGGGAGACCCTTGAGTTTGAGCATGGCGTCTTTCAGGAGCTGGACCGAGGGTTTGATTATTATGCTCCCCAGACGATGGAAGATGAGCAGGGACGTCGAATTCTGGTTGCCTGGATGGGGCAGCCGGAAATCGGATATCCCACCGATACGCATGGATGGGCGCACTGCCTGACTTTGCCAAGAACACTAGAGCTTCGAAACGGCAAGCTCATTCAGAAGCCTGTAGAAGAGTTGAGGAAACTTCGGGGGGAACAAGCCGGAGTACAGGACACTTTAATCAGTGAGACCAAATCCTACAACGGGATAGAAGGAACTGCTTACGAAATGATATGTGAGTTTGAAGCTATTGATGCTGAAGCGGTCGGTTTAGAAATCCGCGCAGGTCACACTGAGCGCACTGTGATCAGATATGATGCGGCGCTTGGCAAGATAACGATGGATCGCTCAGCATCTGGTGAAAGGATTGACAGCGATTATGGAACCGTGCGTTCCTGCAGATTAGATGGAGAGAACGTCAAATTTCATCTGTTCGTAGACACCTCCTCAGTCGAGCTGTTTATAAATGATGGTGAAGAAGTGTTTACAAGCCGTATTTTTCCTCAGTCTGGCAGCAGAGGAATCTATTTTTTTGCAAATAATGGTAGTTCCGGCTTGAAGGTCGCTAAATGGGATTTGGCCCATGCCGTAAACGATAGAGAAGGGAAGGATTGAGTATGGCAGCAGATAACCGCGAAATCGCTAAGCAGGTAGTAGAAGCCATCGGTGGCAGGGAGAACATTGCTTCCTTTGCTCACTGTGCGACACGGCTTCGCATTATGGTTCATGACCAACAGAAGATCGACCAGAACAAAGTAGAGAACATTAACAAGGTTAAAGGTGCGTTCTTCAATTCCGGTCAGTATCAGATCATTTTCGGCACGGGCACCGTAAATCAGATTTTTGAAGCAGTGGAAAGTCTGGGACTGGAGAGTACAAGCAAGGAAGAGCTGAAATCAGAATCGAAAAAATCCGGAAATATGTTTCAGCGGGCCATCCGCACCTTTGGAGATGTATTCGTTCCGATTATTCCAGTATTGGTCGCAACCGGTCTGTTCATGGGTCTTCGCGGTCTGCTGACACAAGAGACAATCCTCGCCTGGTTCGGCATGACCCCGGATGATATCTCGGCAAATTTCCTCATGCTCACACAGGTGCTGACCGATACGGCCTTTGCGTTCTTGCCTGCACTTGTGGCCTGGTCCTCGTTCAAAGTGTTTGGTGGAAGTCCGGTGCTGGGTATCGTTCTCGGTCTGATGCTCGTCAACCCGGCGCTGCCGAATGCGTACAGCGTAGCGAACGGCTCAGCGGAGGCATTAGAAATATTCGGATTTATTCCGGTGGTGGGATACCAGGGCTCCGTTCTGCCAGCCTTCTTCATCGGCCTTCTCGGGGCAAAGTTTGAGCGATATTTAAGAAAGAGGATTCCAGAAGCGATAGACTTGATTGTTACCCCATTCTTAACGCTGCTAGTCATGATTATTCTCGGCCTGTTTGCAATTGGACCGATCTTCCATTCACTTGAAGAGGTCGTTCTTAATGCTACCACATTCTTGCTCGGCCTTCCGTTAGGCATTGCCGGCCTAATGATCGGTTTCTTCAACCAGATTATTGTGGTAACTGGTGTACATCATATCTTTAACTTTCTTGAGATTCAGCTGCTGGAGCAGACGGGAAGCAACCCGTTCAACGCCATTGTGACAAGCGCTATGGCCGCTCAAGGCGCGGCTTGTCTGGCCGTTGGTCTGAAGACCAAGAACAACAAGCTGAAGGCTTTGTCTTTGCCTTCCTCCTTTTCCGCCTTTCTCGGCATATCGGAGCCAGCTATTTTTGGAGTAAACCTGCGTTATGTGAAGCCCTTCATCATGGGTCTCATCGGAGGGGGAATCGGCGGCTTCATGGCATCCCTTTTCCAGCTGGAGGCAACGGGCATGGCCATCACTGTTATTCCAGGCACACTCCTGTATTTGAACAGCCAGCTTCCATGGTACATTGTGTGTAATCTAACAGCAATGGCGATTACCTTTTTGTTGACCTGGATGTTCGGATTTAACGACAAAATGCTGGATCAATTGAAGTCACAAGCCCAATAAAAACGAGGCGCCTATTACGAGGAATCCCGTGAGAGGCGCCTTTTTAAGCTGCTGCGAAATATCTTGGTTGGAGATCCTCGTTTTGTATTGCTTATCGGGACTAAGGAGAAGGGCAGGCGGAGTGTTACGGCTCGTGGACAGGCTGTAACGTTTCTGCTGATTCTCTCTCAGTGGCTTTCACAATGGATAGACTGCCGTTTGGTTCCAAAACAACAACAGCAACGGAGTCCATGCTGTCTAGTCCTTCGCTTCTCGCAGCCTGATATATATCATCTTTCTGGATACGGGTCTTCTTCAAGGCTTTACTCAAAAATTGCCCGTGGTAGAACAATAAATGAGGCTCCGACTTGATGAGTTTATTCACGGAGGGAAATTTCATAGACAGCCAGCTCACGACAAACTGTAGTCCAAGAAGGAGAAGGAAAGCGGCTAATCCTTCTGCCAAAGAGATGTTCGCATCCAAAATT
The DNA here is from genome assembly GCF_042678545.1 of Paenibacillus provencensis. Taxonomy (NCBI): domain Bacteria; kingdom Bacillati; phylum Bacillota; class Bacilli; order Caryophanales; family Paenibacillaceae; genus Paenibacillus; species Paenibacillus provencensis. The sequence goes on from NZ_JBHTKX010000003.1 coordinate 264,397, forward strand.
ACAGTAGCAAGAACTGAACCAACGGCAACCGATACAGTGAAATCGAAAGCATTCATCTGGGAAAGTGTTCGGTTGCTGGATGTGCGGAGCATCAGAATGAGCGCGAAATAGCTGAGCATGCCGACGATGAAGATACGGAATAGGGAATACCAGTTGTCAAAAAGCATAGCGGCCTCCTTTAGGAATCTAATATTCCTTACCCGTATTTTGCCCGTATCCAGCATCAACAGGAATATCTTCAATTCCAATGCGTTTTAGGAATACACTATAATAATGCCGAAAGCAATCCTCCTGCAGGGATTGCTTCCCTTTCTATGCACAGTTCACACAATGATTTTGATCACGATCATCAATCAACTCTCTGCATCCAGCTTCACCGCATGCTTGGAATACCAGTCATTGGCTTCCAGAATCACCTCTGTTCCGCCGGCTGCCATAAATTCTTTAACGAAGTCGTCAAAGTAATGGAGTGGCTTCTCTCCCGTAATAATTGAAATATAGGCCTTGTTTTTTAATTGAATCAGATCGGGTCCTTTAGCAGTCAGAGAAGGTGTTGCAACTTCCAATGCATTGTATATGCCATCCTGATCCAAGCCCAGCGTAGAGGCCCATTGCTCTCTTCGTGCTGAAGGCATGAGGGGCACGGTCATTCCGATGTTAGCGCCGATACTATTTTGATAGCTGAACATCTTGTCATAAGGAGGAAGCACAATGACATCCTCCTGTGTGGTTCCCGCCCAATTCCAATGCTTCCCCTGAACACCATGGATCATGGAAGTGTACTCATCCACATCAGGATTTGCGCTGACGTAGTCCAGAATCTTCAAAATCTCCTCCATTTTGCCGGGCTCTTTTGCAGCATCTGCACCAATAGCTGTGAAGCTCATCAGCATATCGTAGGCCTGGGAGCCACGCTTCCCATCCGGTCCGCTGAAGGGACGGCCGAAGACAATTCGAGCCTGCGGATTTTTGACGATTAATTCCTTCGCGTTAAATGCGGCCCCTACAGGCGTTTCCTCACCATATGCATTCAGTGTCATATAATCGCCGTCTTGAATCCAGTGATAATAATTGCCCATGGAGGTCATGCCGATTCTCCCATCAATAAAGGCATGAGAGAGATGCTTATAGCCCCCTTTATTCTCACCTGTAATAAACTCAGGATCAATGACACCGTCCTGGTACCATTTGCGAAGATACTGCAACGCTTCTTTCATCTCCGGCTCCAGTGCACCGACGACGAGCTGTCCATCCTTCTTGCCGAAGTAGAGCTGATCCGCGAAGACGATCTGACCGAAGGCACCGAAGACCACATTCATTCCTTGTCTGGACAAGCCGTAGGTATCCTTCAGGCCATTGCCATCCGGATCTCCGTTCGTAAACGCGTAGATGACCTGTTCGAATTCTTCCAGCGTATCCGGTACCGACAGCCCAAGCTTGTCAAGCCAGTCCTGACGGTAGACGACAGGCATGCGATAAATATTGGTGGGATTGATACCGGGAATACCGTAATATTTGCCATCAATCATACCATCATCCTGATAGTCCGGGGCATAGTCCTCGAGAGCCTTCATAATGTTTGGTGCATATTCATTCAGCATCTCCTCGGGAATTTCCGCGAGCAGTCCTTGCTGTTGATACCTTAGCAGGTCCTGCGGCTGTCTAACCCTGAACAGATCCGGAATTTCGTCTTCCGCTATCCTTTTATCGAGCAGTGCTTCATAGCGGTTGTTCTCTATATTCCAGATGTTCAAATCCACGTTGAACCGATCCTCCACCTGCTGAACCATCTCGGCATCCTCCGGCACCGGCAGATTCAGATGCATGGTCCATGAAATCTGGTAACGCGGTGTACTTGTGGAGGTGGAGGCTTGCTGATCTGCTGGGCCGGATCCTGCATCCGGCTTGATGTCACAGCCGCTGATTATGCTAAGCAGGGCAATAAGGAGGGCAAGAGACGGAATTGTCTTCATCATCATGTGAAAAACCTACCTTAAGCGAAGTTTGATCCTGAACTGGCTGCGTAGAGCATTATGCCTGCTCCGCCATGCTGCGCATGTAATTGCGCGGCGTACAGCCGTAAGTTTCCTTGAATTTCTTGATAAAATAGGCGGAGGTTCCATAGCCGACCGTACTTGCAACCTGCTCGATCGTCATATGGCTGCTTTCAATCAGCGTTTTCGCCTTTTCGAGACGCTGGGTGGTGACATATTCGGTATATGTGACCCCGAGCTCCTCTTTAAAGAGCCTGCTCAAATACTTAGGACTGATAAACACTTTCGCCGCCACGGCATCAAGGGACAGATCCTTCGATAGATGAAGGTCGATATACTGCCTGGCCAGCTCAATGCTGGATACGGCTCTTTCGCTGCTTCTTTTTTCCATCTGGGCAGTAAATGTGGCGATGGACTCGGTGAGCCATGCTCGAAACTTATGAATATCGCTTAGCTGAAGGTACTGCTGATATAGATCCACTTGCTCATCGACAGGAGGCTTATAGCGGATGCTCTTCAGATAATCAGAGTACATAAATACGATATTTGCCAGAATGAAATGGCAATAGTGAGCAGGATATGTTCCTTCCTGCAAAGTTCTGATCAATGTATCCACGGCGCCGATCATTTCTTCAGACTGCCGGGTCTGCAGCTTATCTCTAAACCTGCTCAGCATGGACTGTGGAATCTCTTCAAGACTATGCTCACGTGTGAGAATAAGACGGTCCTTCAGAATCGTCCGCTCCGGCAGGAAATATCCATATTTCATCAGCGTCACTGCCTCGCTATAGCTAAGGTGTATATCCTTCATCTCCTGCACCCAGCAGCCCCAGGATAATTGAATACTCAAATGGAACTGACTTCTGCCCGAAGACAGCAGCAGAGCTGCGATTTCCTCCAGCAAGGAATCAGCCGCTTGATTAGCGCACACGATTACCGCCATCTTATTGTCCGGGAGCTCCTCGGCAATTATATAATGCTCATGCAAGGAGCCGGCATTCAACTCGTTCATCATATGATGGGCAAACGATTCCTTGGCCTGATCAGACTCAGTGTCAGCTTCCCCTAGACTCAGCAGCAGGCAGCAGTAATACGTATATGGCCGCGGAATGCCGAGGAAGGACAGTTCTTCTGTCAATTCATCAGGGGTGTATGCGTTACGAAGCATGTTCAGCACCACATTATGCTTAATGACGGAGCTGTTCGCCATTAGTGTCTCTTCCAAGCTGCTCACCTTGTTGCTCAGCTTACTAAAAGCCGTATCAATAAGCCCGTATTCATTCTGAACCTGATCAGGTGCATGATCTGTAGAATCCTTGATCTTGTTCACGATGCGTTTGATCGGGTTGTAGCTGGCCATTGCCAATATGCCGGATAAAATGGTGCCGAGCAGAATGGCAAACAGGCAGATGCCGACAATCAGCTTCTGAATAAAGTCTGACTGCTCATAAAAGGTGCTGGCAGGCACTTCGCTGTAGATCTTCCAGCCGGTTGTCTCAAGCGTATGATAAGAAACGACATAGTCGGTATGATGAATTGTCTCCATAAACCTTCCCGATGAGGCGTCGGACATGAGCGCCCTGCGTACGCCGGAATCATAATCCCGGTAGACACCGATGCTTCCCTTGCTTGCATCACTTACCGTAATTCCGGACGAATCCAGAGTGTAGGTGTCCTTGTACTGAGACGGCATCATGCTCTGAATGATAGAGCTGACGGCGCTCTCCTTGACGTCGATAGCAATCAGTAGATCGCTCGCTTGTCCAGAGGACTGAACGGGATAGCTGTGTACATATGTAAATAGGGCATTAGCATTGCTATCCGGTAGACTGGAGTAGATATCCTGTGGGACCAGCCGGGTCGTAGTCCATAGGCTGCTGTCCTTGCTCACTCGCATGGCGTTGATCCAGTCTGCAAAATAGACAGAGCCGTTTCCCTGATCGGCGTTATAATTCAGCCCGTGGTTTGAAGATAGCATGATCCGTTCTTCCGGATAGTAGAGATGAACCGCATGCACAAGATCCGAATTATTCGTTACTTTGGACTTGATCAGCTCCTGCAGGTCTATGACCTTGCTGAGCTGGCCGGTGTAAGAAGGATCGGCAAATAAACGAAGATCTGCGCTCTTATCCAGAGAGATGTCGAGATAGATCTGTTCCACTCTCTTAAGCACGGTAGATTCAATCGTTTGGGCTGTGTTTTCCATCATAATCCTGTTCTTGTTATGAAGCTGCTCCTTGTAATTGTTCGTGAAAAATACATAGAAGGCAGAGCACAGCAACAGAACGATGACGAGAACGATGGATATATGAGAAATGGCCAGGTTTGCTAATACAGAATTCCACTTTTTCAACATCGACTCTCCTCCCACTCTTGAGCATAACCTATGCAATGGACAAGCTTCGACCTAATCATTCACGATTTTTATTAACACAATGTAAAATTACAGCTTCAAAAACACAAAAGTATCCAATTCCGCTTGGAAATATCCCATTTTTATAGAAGGTGGTAATTGTCATATTGCTGCGTGTTAGACCCCGATGCTAGATTTAGATCGATTCATATACGAACAGGAGAAGGAGGGTATGAGGAAAAATGACTTCAGGACACTGCTGATTCTGCCATTAAAGAAAGGATCGGCCCAAACGAACGTTGAAACAAACGCTGCGCTTTTCGGATTTTGTTTAGCCCATCAGCTTGTGGAAGGTTGAATCCCCAATTCAAAAAGGTATCTATTAGGAGGGTAAATAATGAATTCTAAATCCAAATGGCTGCGCAGCCTGCTGCCGGCACTTGTATTGTTCACTTCGGTTCCATTGGCTTCACAGCCCGCCGCTGCGGCGGAGGCTCAGATCAAGACAGGCTCCTTCGATGTGCTCAGCTATAACGTAGGCGGCCTGCCCGATATCTTCTCAAGCTCCAATCCAGAGGAATATACGGTGCAGATCTCACCGAAACTGAATGCATATGACATCATCAACGTTCAGGAGGATTTCAACTATCACGCAGAGCTGATCTCGGAGGTTACGCATCCGTACCTTACACCAAGCAGCGGGGTTGCGGGCTTTGGAAGTGGGCTTAACAGCCTGTCGAGATATCCCTATCGGGATCTGCAGCGCATCACTTGGAATGATCGGTATGGACTGTTTGACAGTGGAAGTGACGAGCTGACGCCAAAAGGATTTACATTCATGATTTATGAGATTGAGCCTGGCGTCAAGGTTGACGTGTATAATCTGCACGCCGATGCTGGCTCGGACGAACAGTCTCTTGCTGCACGGCGCAGTAATATAGAGCAGCTGTCGAGTTACATAGAGCAGCACTCGGAAGGCAATGCCGTCATCGTCTTCGGTGATACCAATACGCGGTACACCCGTGCTGATGATAATATCGAAATGCTGATGACGCGTAACGGGTTGAACGATCCGTGGGTAGATCTTGTACGGGGAGGCCAGATTCCGGCAGACGGAGAAGCATTGATGGATGAGTCCGATGTGAACGGACCTAATTTCGAGATCGTGGACAAAATATTGTACCGTGGAAGCAGCGCGCTTCAATTAAATGCAGAGTCCTTCCGGATCGAGGACAGTTACTTCCTGACGAATACGGGAGAGCAGCTGTCTGACCACTATCCGATTACTGCTGAGTTCGCCTATTCCACTTCTCCAGATGTGCAGATCAGCTCAAGCATTGGAGGACCGGGAGGAAGTGGATTTAATGACCTGGATCAGATCCCGGATTCCCGAATGAGCGCTGTTACGATCGACAGCGGCAGCAGAGTGGATGGACTATCTACCGTGTACGAGGATGGGACCGTGCTTGCTCATGGCGGAACTGCAACGCAGAATACACTCCAACTGGCGGAGAACGAATATTTGACCCAGGCTGTCATTGGTCAAGGCACGTATAATGATGGAAAGCGAATTTTCAATGTGCAGCTTACAACGAATCTTGGGAATACAGTATCTGGTGGGCAGGCGACCTCAGAACAGATGGTGCTAAATGCTCCAGAAGGATGGTACATTGCCGGATTCTATGGCAGAGCAGGGGATGAGCTGGATCAGCTTGGGGTTATTTATAAACCTTTGTCCTCAAGATAAAGGCAAGGCTAGTAATCTGCTGAGCATATAAATATATAAGCAGCAGCAAGGCCCCTCGTCATTCAAGGCGAGGGGTATTATTATTTGAGCTTTTTTTGCCGAAATATTGCTTAGAGATTGTAACTTAATTCACAATAGAAGCGTTGATCATATTGAATTTAAATTTTGAAAATAGTAGCTGTCATCGGTATCTGATTAAAGTCATTCACGCCAAAAGGTTGCTTGCCATCCAGAACGGTAAAAAGACGATCAGTTTAAGGGACCAGCAATTTCTCAAAGAAGCCAAGAAGCTGCTCTATGTTGAAATTGCCGTAGTCATGGTTTCTACCAAGGATGCAGTAAAGCATAAAATAGACAGCAGACTGGAGAAGGAATTCTCCGCTCATCTTGATGAGCATGAATTGGGAAGCTAGTCACGAGCTACAATTTATAAAAAAATATAGTTAGCAGCCTGGAGGGTCAGCAATGAATCTTTCAGGCTTTTTTTGAGCAATATAAAAGGGCAGCAGGAATGTTTCCTAACATCGACTACATACAATGGATAGAATGGTCAGATCCAAAATGCTTAATGAAACTGCTCATTAACAATGTGTGAGAACACATCCTTTTTATCTTATTTATTTTCTTACTTGACAATACATAATATAATTAATACAATAACTTACATAAAGTAACCTAGTGTTACTTAGTACAGCAGAACAAACGAAACAACTACAGAATAGATCATAGCAAGCGAAGGGTGGTGTGGGAGATGGGATTTTGGGATAAGTTCATTAACAAAAAAATGGAAGAAACCAAGGAGGAAGAGACAATGACAAAATTGAACATCGGAATTATTTTGGGAAGTACACGTGAAGGCCGCGTAAGTCCACAGGTTGGAGAATGGGTGAAAGGCATTGCAGAGAAACGCGGTGACGCGAACTATGAGATCGTCGATATTGCAGATTATAACCTGCCGTTCATAGGTACAACAGATGGCTCTGAGCCGGGTATTGCAGCATGGAACGATAAGCTGAACAGTCTGGACGGGTTTGTGTTCATCGTGCAGGAGTACAATCACGGCCTTTCTGGAGCGCTGAAGAACGCAATTGATTCCGCGCGTGAAGCGTGGAATAACAAGGCTGCTGGTATTGTAAGTTATGGTTCAACTGGCGGAGCGCGTGCAGCAGAGCATCTGCGCGGCATCTGTGGTGAACTATTGATTGCAGACGTCCGCATACACCCAACATTGTCCCTGTTCACTGATTTCGAGAACGGATCGGTGTTCAAGCCGCAAGAGCTGCATTTGGCGAACGTGAATGCCATGCTGGACCAAACGGTGGCTTGGAGCGGAGCACTAAAAACTCTGAGATAAGCAGCTACAATCGTTCTGCCTTACGACGGGGCGAGCTTCTCTAGGAAACAATTAATTGAAGAAGACGATCATACGGCATCACAATAACGCAGATATTTTCTATATGCAATCTCCCTCATAAGGGATGGCATCAGAAGATATCTGCGTTATTTTAGTTGCTCCTTCATAGAGGGGAGGAGAAAACATTATTCTCGAACCTGTACTGCTCGATCTTCTGAAGAACTTGCAATGGTCGCAGCTCCCCGCAGGCTTGTGTTGAACTACGTTCTGTTTAGGGGCGTGTTCGGTATCGTCGCATCACTGGGACCCTGGAAATTCTTGTATATGTCAAAGAGCCATGAGTTGAGGCTCTCCTGAATTCGCTGATCCATAGGTATGGCCTCCTTATTCTCCACATTTCAAGTTCGCTACAATAATCTCATTCCATTATATAAGGATTATTTTCTCAAGGAAAGATATCGGTTACTTACGTGATGAAACGTTAAGCAAGTTAAATGTTAATTTGCTAAGCCAAGCAGTAATGCTATGAGAGATGCACATAAAATGTGGTGGATTCCCCTACGGTGCTCTTGGCATAGATCTTGCCTTTATGCTGCTCCACAATCGACTTGGCAATAGCAAGTCCTAGTCCGTACCCGCCCTGCTTGCGGGCTCTCCCGGAATCCGTCCGGTAGAAACGGTCGAATATTCGCGACAAATGCTCTGGAGCAATACCTTCACCGGTATTTGTGACGGACAAAATGACCTCATGCTGTTGTTTTTTCAGAGAGAGAGTAACCGTACCACCTTCATTCGTGTATTTTATGGCATTATCGAGCAGAATCATGACCACTTGCTTGATCTGTTCACTCGCGCCGGTCACCTGGAGACCCGGTTCGATCTCATAGATGAGATGAACCTGCTTCTCGAACATGACCGCTTCCATCGTTAATAGTATATTTTCGACCGCCTCGCTCATATCAAATCTCGCATACAGGATGTTCGCACGGGAATCATCCATTTCAGTTAGGTACAGGAGATCATTGGTCAGTCTTGTCATCCGCTCGGTTTCGGACTTGATGTAATACAGCCACTTTTCCTGATTGCGAATCTGATCCTCACTGTTGGCCAGAAGTACATCCGTATTCGTATTGATAATGGTCAGAGGTGTCTTTAATTCATGAGAGGCATCGGCGATGAACTGCTTCTGCTTGTCAAAGGCTTCCTGAATCGGTGTAATGGACCGGTTGGCAAAGAAACGGCTCGTAAAAAAGATCACGATCAGCATCACGAGCGCAACAATCGCGAAGGTATAGATCAAATTCGTCAGGATGACCTGCTGTGAGCTGATGTCAAGAAATACGAGCATGTAGCCCGAGCTTGTCTGAAGGATCTCATAAGTCCAGTGGCTCCCGTCCAGTGTAAATTGTCCAGTCGCGCTGTTCTCAGCAACCGCTGCCTCCAGTGCAAGCGGATAGAACTCCTCCTCCAGTTCAAGCGTGGTCTCACGACCTGTAAGCGTAAGGTTACTATCTGTCTCCAGCATGAAGGAGATCGAACGTTTGGGCGGTGCTCCTTCGAATCCTAACCCATCATCGTCCGGTCCTCCCAAATTCAGATCTGCACCCGGACGATCTCCGTGCGGCAGATTGAAGTCCCGGGTATAGGATTCCGTTACTTTATTCAGCTCCATATGAATATTCCGCTGTACATCCCGATAAGTAATCGTATATATGGTGGTGAAGGCAACCAGCATAATGATCGAAATGATGACAAGGTTTAAGATCAGGAACCGGTTTCTAAGCTTCTTAAACATCAAGTATTCACCTCTAGCACATACCCAACGCCTCGAACGGTGCTGATGCGGACGGCAGAATTCAGGAAGTTCAGCTTCTTACGCAAAAAAGAGATATAAACCTCCACATTGTTGTGCTCGACATCAGAGTCAAAGCCCCAAAGCTTCTCAATAATCTGCTCCTTGGAGGTAATCGACTGCTTCCTCACCATCAGCAGCTCGAGGAGCTCATTCTCCTTTAAATTCAGCTTCATTTCCTTCCCGTTAACGGAAAGCTTCAGAGTCGAAGTGTTGAGCTCCATGTCCCCGAATTTAAGACCCTCCTCTGGCATGACCTCGCTTTTGCGCCGCAGCACGGCTCTGATTCGGGCCAGCAGTTCTCCGGAGGAAAAGGGCTTGGCAACGTAGTCGTCGGCACCATAATCCAGCCCGGTAATCTTGTCGTCGATTTCGCCTTTGGCCGTCAGCAGGATGACGGGGGTGGAAAGTCCTTCTCTGCGGATTTCTTTCAGGACGCTGATCCCGTCCATTTCCGGCATCATAATATCGAGCAGCAACAGATCATAGATCCCGCTGAGTGCATAATCAAGTCCGCTTCTGCCGTCATGGACCATATCTACGGAATAGTTCTGTTTTTTTAAGATTTGGGAGAGGGCCTCCGCGAGATGAAGCTCATCCTCCACAATTAATATTCTCATCGCTGTTCATCCTCTGTTTGGTATCTGTTGGTTTGCAGATTCTAATAGGCCTAGTATAGCAGGATTACCTTTAATCAACCTTAAGCTGTTTATTCTACCATCATACGAATGGATAACTTTCAGATCAATAATTAATGCCTATTATAGGAAGCTTCTTAATTAAAGATCAGAATTGTAAACGCAATGTAAATAATATTCTCGAAATGTAAAAGCATTTAAGATTCATTAAAGGTTTGGAGCTTACGATACATACATCACCACATGAGACCTACCAAACAGAAAGGATCTGAAGCACATGGCTATAGAGGTATTCAACCGCTATGAGAGCAAATATTTGCTCGACAGCAATTCGTACCGGAGGCTGTATCTCGATCTCATGGAATATATGGAACCCGATGAATATAACAAGCAGCATGAATTTTATTCCATAAGCAATCTGTATTTCGACACAGCGCATGATTCATTGATCAGAGCGAGCCTGGCGAAGCCCAAGTATAAGGAAAAGCTGAGGCTCCGAGCCTACGGCGTCCCGAACAAGGATGCGAAGGTATATCTCGAGATCAAGAAGAAGGTGTTCGGCCTGGTCAACAAGCGGAGAACAGCGCTGAAGCTGGACGAGGCTTATGAATTTGTCCGTACAGGACAGGCGCCGGAGCTGAAGGATTACATGAATGCTCAAGTTGTGAACGAAATCAGCTATTTCCTGCGGATGTACGATCTGGCACCCAAGCTGTACTTGTCGTATGACAGAAAAGCACTCTTTTGCAAAGACAGCCGGGATCTCCGAATTACGTTTGATACCAACATTCGCACAAGACGTTATGACTTGAAATTGGAAAAGGGAGATTACGGCGAGCAGCTGCTGGACGAAGGGCAGTGGCTTATGGAAGTGAAGGCCGAAAAAACTGTGCCCATGTGGCTGTCGGTCCTGCTCTCAGAGCATCAGCTGTATCGGACGAGTTTCTCCAAATACGGCAATGAATACAAAAAAATGATAAAAAACGAAAAACAGAAACAGGAGAGTATGCTTTATGCTTGATTCCCTATTAAATGCAGCCACAGACACAACTACAGAACTTACATTCATGAGCACAGTGCTCAGTATTCTCATCGCCATTTTATTAGGCGGTATGATCAGTCTTACCTATATGAAGACCAACACAAACGGGTATACCCAGAGCTTTTCCTTGACCATGGTCATCTTGCCGGCCATTGTAGCCATTATTATTCTGCTGATTGGCAGCAACATTGCACGAGCGTTTAGCTTGGCAGGAGCTTTTTCCATCATCCGGTTTAGAAGTGCGCCTGGTGACCCGAAGGATATTGCTTTTGTTCTGTTTACGATGGCAGCAGGTCTCGCCTGTGGCGTGGGCGCATTCGGATATGCGGTTTTATTCACCCTGATACTATGTATCCTGATGTTTGTCTTGAGTAAGTTCAACTTCGGTGCGAGAAAAACATTGCAAAGAACGCTGAAGATCACCATTCCTGAGAATTTGAGCTACGATGATGCCTTCGACGAGGTGTTCAAGAAATATAACGTACAATATGAGCTGAAAAAAATCAGAACAACCGAGCTGGGCAGCTTGTATGAACTCGTGTACGGCGTGACGATGAACCAGCTTACCAATCAAAAAGAATTCCTGGACGAAATCCGTTGTCGTAATGGCAACCTGGACCTGTCGCTTACGATGACCCCGAGCGTGGCAGAGTACTAATTCGTGATTGTATGAGCTTGATTATATGACTTAATTGTATGAACTTCATCGTTTGAACTATGGTTTTCGAACCGCAGTTTAAGAGCTTATTCACTCAATTTTGAAGGATCTTATGTACTCAGTGAAAATTTTAAACGAAGAAAAATTTGAGCCAAACATACTTAGCGAGGAATTTGGACGACGAACGACTTTTGGCGAAGCCAACCGGAGAGAGGCAGTCAAATTGCGAGCGCCTTGAAAGGAATGATAAAAATGAAAAAGGCAAGCATAGCGAACAGACTTAGCGTCGTATTCTTATGTGCAGCGCTGATGACGGCATGCAGCGATACATCTGCCGTAGACGATACAGGAACAGCCGAAGCTGGTACGGCGAATGAGGCCACAGCCGAGCTGGCGAGCTTAAAAATGGAGGATATGATTACATTCGACGAGGAGGACCGCAACACCGAATGGAGCGCGGAGAGCGCAGTTACGATTGAGCTGGATGGAGCAAACGCTCAGATTAACGGAACGGGTGCAGAAGCTGCCGACGGATCCGTGATCATTACGAGCCCAGGTACCTATGTCCTCAGCGGAACGCTCAGCGATGGACAAATCCTCGTGGATACCGCAGAAGAGGAGCTGGTGCATCTGGTTCTGAACGGTGTCGATATTACAGACAGCGACAGTGCAGCTATTTATAGCAAAGGTGCGGGGAAGACCGTCATTACACTGGCAGATGGTACCCAAAATAAAGTGACCGACGGCAAAACTTACGTATATGAGGACGAAGCAAGTGATGAGCCAAGTGCAGCCGTATTTGCCAAAAATGATCTGAGCATTAACGGTACAGGCAGCTTATCCATCACAGCAAATTATAAAGATGGGATCACGAGTAAGGACGACTTGAAAATAGTAGGAGGCACCATCAATATCGATGCAGAAGATGACGGTATCGTAGGTCGTGACCGGCTGGCTGCTGAGAACGGTACCGTTACAATCAAGGCCGGTGGAGACGGCATGAAATCGACCAATGATGAAGATGAGGATAAAGGGATCATTGCGATCACTGGCGGTACATTTGACATAGAAGCCGAGAATGATGGGATTCAATCGGAGAAATCGCTGCTGATTGATGGAGGTACGTATAACCTTGTAACCGGCGGAGGCAGCGCGAACGCTGAGGTGAAGACCGAGAACAATCCGATGGGACAGGGAAGAATGAATGGTAACGGCGGCATGATGCGAGGGGAGTGGAACGGAGAGTCTGCACCTACAGCGCCTTCGGGTACAGCTAATCCATCAGATGAAGCGAGCAACGATGAGGCAGCAGGCACAGCGAATACAACAAGTGCGAATATGACCAGTACTGTTGTCACAGCAGCAGTAACCAGCACGTCGGCAAGTACAACAACAGATACAGCCGCTTCCACTTCGGATGCTGACAATGCAGAGGACACAGCAGCTGCTGAGGATGAATCAACGAGTGCAAAAGGGATTAAAGCAGGCGGAGATATGGTCATTACTGGCGGTACGTTTACGATCGACTCAGCCGATGATGCGGTTCACAGCAACCAAAATATTTCGATTACAGGTGGAGAGATCGGCATTGCCTCTGGTGATGATGCGGTTCATGCCGATCTCCTGCTATCCATCTCTGGCGGAACAATGGACATTACCGCAAGCTATGAAGGACTCGAAGGAGCCGATATTACGATCTCCGGCGGTAAGACGCATGTCATCTCATCCGATGACGGTGTGAATGCATCGGGTACGGATACGACGAGCGGGACAACAGACACAGCTGCCGAAACAACAGAAACACCAGAAGCGACAGGAACAACAGCAGGGGAAGCGGGTGCTTCGGCATCAGGAACACCGGAAGCATCTTCTGCACAAGCTCCTGAAACGGGTGAAGCCCAAGGTACGGCAAGTGGAGAAGCGCCCGCAGCGGGCGAACGGCCGGCAGCTCCTGCCTATGGAGAAATGCCAAGCGGTCCCCCTCCGCAAGGCGGCTTTGGCGGCGGCGGCTTCGGTGGAGGAATGGAAGGTAATCAGAATGCGAAGCTGACCATCACTGGCGGACTTCTCACAGTCGATGCTGGTGGTGACGGTATTGACGCCAATGGTTCCATTACAATGACGGATGGCACGGTGATCGTTAATGGTCCAACGAATAGCGGAAATGGCACACTGGATTATGGCAGCACATTTGACATGAGCGGGGGTTATTTGATCGGAGCCGGCACATCAGGAATGGCACAAGCTTTATCCGATGATTCCACCCAGCTCTCGATCGCGATGACTTACCCAGAGACACAGGCTGCAGGAACTTTGGTGCATCTGGAAGATAGTGAAGGCAACACGATCGTTACTTTTGAACCATCCAAGGATTATCAATTTGTTGTGATCAGCTCACCGGATCTGGCAAAAGGAAAATCCTACACGCTCTATTCCGGAGGCACCTCGAGTGAGGATGTATCCGGCGGATGGTATAAGACAGGCAATTACGAAGGCGGAACAGAGGTCGTATCGTTTGAGCTTGGTGAGACAGCCACAACATGGCTGAATGAATCAGGCGTAACCACCGGAAATACGAACGGCGGCTTTGGTGGCGGCAGAAGGTAGGACGATCTTTAAGTAGGGCGATAGCCAAAGGAATACGGCTAGTTTAAACAGCCCAGGCAACTCCTGACATAATGGAGATGCCTGGGCTTCTGCATGGAGAGCGAAAGAGTTACTTATTAGATAAATTAAATTAGATATATTTAAGAAGACGGTCAAATACTTACCTTGACCGTTTCCACCCTGTGAGTACCCACAGGCTTATTTCGATTTACGATCAGTGAGCTGACTAAAGCTGGATGCTTATTTTTTTAATTGTGAAAGATAAATCCAAAGCACTAAATATCCAAGGTGTTAATTAAAACGGTACTATCAGCCTATTTTTTAAAGTTTACAAAATTATACATCCATATTTACATGAGGTTGATAGCATAACTGTGAAGTGAAGTTCGTTACATACTTACATGTTACATATAAAAGGGGGGAGAACCCGAAATTTCGTCTAGACTGGCAGTCAAATAATCGAATGGACCATTTGGACAATCTGATTAGAGGAGAGAATTTAAATGATCAAGCGGATGTACCTTCTTTTATCCATCAGTATCTTTCTATTATTTAATTTATTCTCAGATAATATCATTAACGCTACCGCGAGTGCAGATACGGTTAATGAAGCAGTTTATCAAAATGAAGAAGCAGATCAAGAAAGTGGGGAAGCAGGCGTACAGTCTTTAGCACATGAAGTTGGTTATGTATTAGGGACAAGCGGAGAGGCTATTTCCTTGAACGATATTGTATTGAATGCAGCCTACAATGACTTGACCGAAGGGCAAATTACAGGTGATAAGCTAACCTGGACTTCTAATAATGAGGCAATTGAGATGACAGAGGATACGATTACTGCTATACAAAAAGGAGTTTATCCATTAACTGCTGCATTAGATGGTGCTTCTGCCAATATACTTCTGGTAGTTAAAGGAGAAGAAGAGGAAGAATATGTCCTCTATGAAGAGGACTTTAATGATCTTTCAGATGGCAGTCTTCCTGAAGACTGGTCACAGCTTAGCAGTACAACGGATGAAGAGATTGGTGTTAAGTCCGGAGCCTTTGAGATTGATGGAAGAGGTAATAATAGTGGTGGCAAGGGCGTACTTCTTCCGGAATACTTGGGATTGTTCGGTAATTATAAAATAGAAGCAGATGTTACCCATTTAGCTGCAAATGATAGCAGCCGTTGGAATTCAATTATGTACAGAGTTCAGAACAATAGCTATCCTTACTATCAAATGGCTGTCCGTCAAAATGCAACAGCAGCGAACGGGATCGAATTCGCAGAAAGAACACCAGGTAATGCATGGAATGTAGCTGCCAAAAATTCATACAGTGAGGCAATCAGTGCGGATAAAATGTACCACTATACAGTGATTGCTCATGGTAATAGAGTTCAGGAAATGATAAATGATAATTTACTCATCGATACAGATCTTGCAACCAATTATTCAGAAGGAAGAATTGGATTTCAATCTGCAGGTAGTTTAACGAAGGTTGATAATATCAAAGTAACGCTTCACACAGAGGAGTTACCAGAGGTAGTCAAACCTGGTGATAACTTCACTCATGTAGAAGTACCGGAAACGAGCATCTCCCTTGCACCAACAATAGTTACAGAAGTAGACTCAAGCGAGGACCTGCAATCTATAGTGGAAGGCGCACGTCCGGCCACAGCAATTCTCCATGTCAACAGCAGCCTGCAAGTAACGGATGAAGCAGGAAACGTAATTGATGAGCTGCAATCGGTTATAGAAACGTTGGATCAGAAAGTAATTCCGGCCTTCGCGATTGAAGAAGAAGCGGTGATTGCTCCTCTAACAGCTTACCTAAGGAGTATCGACCTGGAGGATGCCTTTGTACTCTCCGAACATCCGGAGCTGGTGAAAAAGACAAGAGAAGCGTATCCTATTATTCGTGGTATTATTGAATATTCCGTCTCGGGTAAACTCAGCGAAGAACAATTAATGGACATTCGCAGGACAACGAACAGCCATTTGGCGAAAATTGTAATATTGCCGGAAAGTGCAGCAAGTATCCAAAATATTTCCTACTTACAGAAAAAGTTAATGACTGTATGGATAGAAGAAGATCGTAAGAAAGTTTCAACAAATGTAGATATTCATCGCATGATTACATCGGGTACGAACGGGATTGTTACGGATCAGTATAAAGAAGCTATTGATGCTCTATCATTCTATGATGAGAATATAACCCTTGTTCGTACACCTTATATTTTTGCACACCGTGGAATACCGGGACTTGCACCGGAAAATACATTAGAAGGTGCCCTTCTTTCTTATGAAAAAGGGGCAGATCATATTGAAAATGATATTTATCTGACCAAGGATGGTCAGATCGTCATCATGCATGATGAAACCATTGATCGGACAACGAATGGAACTGGAAGTGTGGAAAGTTATACTCTTGCAGAATTAAAGCAATTTCTTGCGAATGATCAGTTTCCGGAAGCATATCCTGACGCAAGGATTCCAACGCTAAGACAATTTTTTGAAGAATTTAAAGGCAAAGATGTCGAGCATATTGTTGAAATCAAAACTAGTAATCCAGCAATTATCGATAAATTGATTGCCCTTATTGAAGAAATGGGTGTGGAGAATCAAGTATCCGTTATTTCATTTCATGCATCGCAATTACAATTGCTGGCTGAGCAGATGCCGGGGATGTCCATCGGCTATTTAACGAGCGGATTTGCGAATGAAACAGACGTGTATCCATCTTTACGTTCTACTTTAAACACTATACAAAATCTGAATTCTACCTTTAATACAAGCTATGGTGGATTAGGTGTAAACTTTTTGGAAGCAGCAAAGCATCGAGGCGTAACCGTATGGCCTTGGACATATCGAGACGAGGCTCTATTTATAGACCACTTTCTACTGGGTATCTATGGCTTAACAACGGACTATGCTCATTGGGCCTCTGACTGGGCATCCCATGTTACGCCGGAACAAGCCGAGTATAAACTAACTGCAGGAGAGAGCATCGAAGTCAAGGCAATGATTGAAACCTATGATCGTCAAATAAAGGATATCACTCCTGACATCGTATTCATTGATGGAGAAGATAAAGTTGAAGTTAATGGAAATGTTGTAACCGCCCAAGCGGAAGGAACAGTTCATGCCATGCTGCGCTACACACAGCAAGTATCAACAGATAAATCATATGACATTTATACACAACCAATTACGATCACTGTTAAAGCGGATAAAAAGCCTCCTGCGAAACCTAGGGTTAACACAGTTGGAGACAATTCAACTCATGTGAGTGGTACAGCAGAGGCAGGCTCTACAGTTTATGTAAAAGCGGGTAGAACGTTATTAGGTCAAGCAATCACAGCTCCTGATGGCAGCTATTCCGTGGAATTAAACGAGAAGCAGCAGGCGGGGACCGTGTTAACCGTTTACGCAGTTGACCAAGCTGGTAATCATAGTTCGTCTGAGAGAACCAAGGTTACTGATAATACACCACCGCAAATGCCGGAGGTTAAGAGAGTAACATCAAAAATGATGAGTGGAAAAGCGGAGTCAGATTCTACCGTCTATGTGTACAATGGCAAAATATATCTTGGCAAAGCTTCTGTGGATAGAAAAGGGGATTTTTCGGTATCGATCAAGAAGGCGAAAAAGGGCGATGTGTTAACCGTCTATGCGAAAGATAAAGCGGGCAACGTTAGCCCGAAAAACAACGTAAAAGTTAGTTGATTCCAGAAAAAATAAGGCTTTTCGCCAGGTTTAACGGCGAAAAGCCTTATTTTTGTGAGAACAGATCACGAAGACGCATATCCTTCGTAAACCATTCACGATAAGTCAGCTGACTGAGCAAGATGCTGGTCATTGCCGCCGAGCTTGTGAAGGCAAACACGATCAGAATCTGATAGCGCACAGCCTCGATCGGATCTGCACCCGCGATGATCATTCCTGTCATCATGCCTGGGAGCTGGACGATTCCCACCGTCTTCATACCATCGATGGTTGGAATCATGCTGGATTTAACAGAACGCTTAAGGGCATCCTGGATTGCTCGCTTGGGCGCAGCGCCAAGGGCAAGCAGGGTTTCGATCTCGCCTTTGGACGTCTCCATTTCCCGTTTCATATGGTTAAGGAACAAGCCGGATACCACCATGGCATTGCCAATCGTCATCCCGCTGATTGGAATAATGTACCTTGGCGTCGGCTCAATGATGTTCAGTCCGAGCAGCAGTCCCATCATGAGCAGCTCCGTTGTCAGAATGGACAAGGCGATCTTCCGGCGGACACCCCGAATGCCTTGCCCACGCTTACCTGCATTCATTGAAGCGACGGTGATCATAATAGTAACGATGAGCAGAATCAGAGCAGGATGCTCGGAATGAAAGATGAACTGCAGGATGTAGCCGACAGCAAGCAGCTGTATGGCTGATCGAATGGTTCCAATGGCGATTTCCTTCTCCAAATCGAGCTTTTGCCAGACGGAGATCAGCATTGTTACCATGACAAATATAATGGTGAAGCTTAGAGCGAGGAAAGACATGGCTTCTCCTTATCTGAATCCATAGATTTGGTAATGAAACGGCGGGCTGCTTCAGTATCAGGCCGAGAGAAAAACAGCTCGGTCGGCTGGCGTTCGAGCAGGGTATGGCTGTCCATATACCAGGTCGTAGAGCTGAATGAGCGGGCTTGCTCCAAATCATGTGTCACCCAGATCAGCGTTGTACCTTCTTGATCATTCCATTCCCTTAGCAGCTGTTCCACAAGACCCGCATTTGTCGGATCCAAGGATGCAGTGACTTCATCGAGCAGCAAGGCTTCCGGTCGCAGCATCATAGAACGAATGAGTGCGACCCGCTGTTTCTCGCCGCCTGACAGATCAGATGCCCGTTTTTGGGTATCCAGTGTAGACAGGCCGCTGCTCTCCAGCAGTCGCTGTGCAAGTGCTTTGTCATATGGGAAATTATGAAGGGAATGGACCATTCTCAAGTTATCTTCAACACTGCCGGGCAGCATCACGGGATGCTGTGCGACATAAGTGATCTTCATTCTCCACAGTCGCGGATCGCATCTGCGATACGATACACCCTTCCACTCCATTTCACCTTCATCCGGACGATCCAGCAAAGACAGTATTCGGAGCAGTGTGCTCTTGCCTTGTCCCGAAGCACCGATGACAGCGATGCGTTCGCCTTGATCCGCCTGTGCTTCGACGTCCGAGAACAGCATTGTTTTGGTTGTTGTGCCGATATATTTGGTCAAACGCTGTAAGTTCAATAAATGAGACATGACCCAGAGACTCCTTTCAGTTGTTCGCGTTCCTAATTTATATTAGCAGATACATTAAGATGATAGGGAGCTTTTCCCGATATATATATAGCACTTGAATCAATTTCATAATACACTTTAGCTGCTTTAATCAAGACTATATAGTTTAGAATTCACCTTTTTAATGAGTTGTGAAATGGATTCACCTGGTTTCATTTGAATCAAACCACGTTTATTATTCTAAATAGGAGAGTAGAAGGATGATTACATTCGAGAAAGGCGAGCTCCTTAAGGCTGCAGAAGACATTATTGGTCACCAGGTAAACTGTATGGGGGTCATGCGCAGCGGAATATCCAAACAGATCAGAGAAGAATACCCTGAGGCTTACGCTGCCTATATTTCACTGACGAACAGTGAGATTTCTCCGCTTGGGCAGATGCAGATTGTGAAGACGAAGGATAAGTATATCGCAAACCTGTTTGGACAGAAGCATTATAAGAAGAGCTTCTTTCGAAAACAGCTGACAAGCATCAAGGCTCTTGAACAGGCGTTGATTGAGCTTCGTACATATGCAGAAGCCCGCGATCTCTCTATTGCATTGCCTTACAGAATAGGTGCGGACCGTAATGGGACGGATTGGAGTGAGGTATACAGAAGGCTGCAGAAGGTGTTTGTGAGCTACCCCGTCACCTTGTACTCTATCGTTGATATGGAGGAGAAGGGTTAGCTTTAGAACTAAGTTATTATTCATCCTAGACGGAGGTCCAGGTTGAGAAACCGTCTTAAGACTATTTTTAAAATAGACATAAATGGCATAAACTAAAATGAACATAGGTTCTAAGGGAGGTACATAGATGGATTTTTTGTGGTGGACCTTAATAATTGTGTTATTCTTGCTCAGCTTTGTCGGAATTGTGTATCCCATCATTCCGTCCGTTCTTGCCATATGGGGAGGCTTCGCCATCTATCAATTCCTCATTAATTCAGAGGAGCTGTCCTGGTGGTTCTGGATCAGTATGGCGATCCTTACGGTTGTTATTATTGCCGCCGATATTATAGCGAACAGCTATTTTGTTAAGAAATATGGAGGATCAAAGACCTCAGAGACAATCGCAGCGATTGCGACCATCGTAGGCTCGTTCATCTTTCCGCCATTCGGGATTCTGCTCGTGCCGTTCCTTGCCGTACTGGTAACCGAGTTTATCATTCACAAGGATGCATCGAAATCGGTAAAGGTCGGCTTTGCGACAATCATTGGATTCCTCGGGGGCAGCATTGCCAAAATCCTGATTCAGCTGCTGATGATTGTATGGTTCATTCTGGATACCATCATTTAGGGCGATTAGCAAAATGATATTGGTACTCTCAAGCAAGGGGCGCTCAAGTCGTCTCTTGCTTTTTTGAGGTTGCAGGCGGCTAGGCACCTGGATGTATATTATGGTAAGCAGCGGATTTTTAAGTGCTTCCTGTTGAAGAATAGGATATACTGAAAAATACATTTGTAAGAAGACAGATATAAACGAACAAGATGACTAGCATGGAATGCATCAGGGAGGATACGAATGGGAAACACAGAAGGATCATTACAGAAGAAGTTGAAGCCTAGACATATCAGCCTGATGGCGATGGGTGGTGTCATTGGTACCGGCATCTTCAAAGGAAGCTCGGAAACAATTGGTCTTGCAGGACCGGGGGTAATCTTCACCTATATCATCGCTGGCTTGCTGCTTCTCGTCGTGATGACGGCCATGGCCGAAATGGCTACAGTATATCCGAATCGCAACATGAGGGATTTTGTAAGGGAAGCTTTTGGTGAGCGAATCTCGTTTATCATGGGCTGGATGTACTGCTTCATGTGGCTGGCTGTATGCGTGATCGAGATTATTGCGGCAGGGAGCTTTTTACAATATTGGTTTGCGGATGTGCCGCTATGGATGCTCAGCTTGGGATGCGCAGCCATCGTAATATTGATTAATTTACTAAGTGTCGGTACTTTTGGAGAGTTTGAATTTTGGTTTGCGGGGATCAAGGTAACGATGATCATCATCTTTATTGTCCTTGGTGTGTCGCTGATCTTTGGCATCATTCCTAGCGGCGAAGCCCCATTCCTTAGCAATTACATGAACCATGGCGGGTTTTTGCCGAACGGCTGGACCTCTATATTCTCTGCACTGCTCGTCGTGATGTTCTCCTATGGAGGATCAGAAATGATCGGTCTGACGCTTACAGAGACAGAGAATGCAGAGCGGGTTCTGCCGAAGGTGGTACGTAACTTTATTTTGCGGATCATCCTGTTCTTCACACTGCCGATTCTCATTATCTGTGGCCTCATTCCTTGGAATGAACTTGGTCCGGAGAACAGTCCCTTCGTACAGGTACTTAGCTCCACAGGACTTACGGGTGCGGCTCACATTATGAACTTCGTACTGATTACGGCGGTGCTCTCTGCAGCGAATTCTGGAATATACGGGGCATCCCGGATGCTCTATTCAATGGCAGCAGCAGGAGAAGCGCCCAAGGCGCTGACCAAAACAAGCCGCAAGGGCAGCCCTTATAATACGCTGCTGCTCTGTGCCTTCATTTTGATCGGGGGCTCGATGCTGGGTCTGATTGCACAGGATCAGCTGTTCCGGATTCTCATGGCTGTTCCAGGCTTCGCTGTACTGCTGGTGTGGATCTGTATTGCCGCATCCCAGCTTAAGCTGCGGAAGCAGTATCCTATACAGCCGTCCTTCAAAGTGTGGGGATATCCTTACATTACGACATTCACCATCATCTGTCTGTCGGTGATTGCGTGCGGCTTCCTCGTGGATGATCAGAACCGCTTCAGCATCAGTATCTGTTTAGCTGTCCTGGTGGTGCTTATCATCACATCGATCGTGAAGTTCCGTAAACCGGTCACGAAATAACAACAAAAAGCAAAGCCTGTCCATTAGCTGAAGGGCTGAATGGACAGGCTTTTTTATTTTGTAATGCAAGCTTGTAATTCATCTGCTCAAATTGAACTAGTGAATGTCTCGTTTCTTGAAGTTACCGCCGCGGACCTCTGATACATCGGAGATGACAACAAAGGCACTATCATCAATGTCTTTCACGATGGTTAGCAGCTTGTTCTCTTCCATTCGGTTAATGACACAGTTGAGGATCTCGGATTGTTCATTGGAGAAGCCGCCCCGGCCAGGCGTATAGGTTACGTTACGCCCCAGACGGGATTGAATCGTATCCCCAATCTCCACCGATTTTTGACTGACGATACGTACCGATTTGGATTTTTCCAGACCGACCTGTATGATATCGATCACATTCTTCGCAATGTAATAGGTCAGAGCAGAGTACAGCGCACTTTCCAGACTGTAAACGAAGCTGGCAGCGATAAAGACGAAGGCGTTAAGGAATAGAATAATATCTCCGACAGAGAAAGGAATCTTGCGGGAGACGAGCACGGCCAGTACTTCAGAGCCATCCAGCGCACCGCCGTTACGAAGCACGATCCCGATCCCGATCCCAAGCAGCATGCCGCCGGACAAGACAATGAGGAGCGGGTCCTCTGGTCCCAGGATGGTATCCACATGATGCAGAACAACAGTGGATACGGACAGAGCGACAATACCAACAACGCTCATAATGGCGAAAGTCCTGCCGACCTGCTTATAGCCTAGATATACAAAAGGAATATTCAAGACAAAGAGAAATACCCCTAATGGAAGCCCGAATAGAGAGGACCCCATAATACTGAGTCCTGTCACACCTCCGTCGATGACATCGTTTGGAATGAGTACGGCTTCCAGCCCGTAAGCGGTGATGACTGCCCCGATAATAATCATAATGATCTTGCGAATGTGTTCCAGCAACCCGTTTTTTTTCATATAACTCTCCTTTACCATTGATTTTGCATGGGCAGCGATCCAGCCGGATATATGCTCAATGCTAAATCTTTTTTATATGTATTTAAGGACTTTGCATCATGCAATTTCATCTTAGGAGATCTAAGCTCCTTATTGGATTTGTGCAAAATCTTTATTTATAAGTGATGATAGATTAAAATAGGAGCATCCTATATCATCCACTTTTAAATAGGTATCAAATGGCACATCTTTTAATTTATCATGAATCTATACGCAAAAGAAAGTTCATCCTATGAAATATGCATGGCATTGGATAATTAAAGTAGTGAAGTTAAAGATCATGTATGGGTATGAGACCGTATGGGATAAAATAAGCTATAGCTCAAGGAGAGTACAAAAATATATGGAATATACACCACAGCAGGTTGCGGAATGGATGGTAGAGACGATTCGGTTCAAAGGGAATCTCTATCAGTCAGAGGCGATTGCATATGTACGTGAGCATTTTGGAGAAGAGTTTGTATATGTGAATGAGAATGGAAATGCCTCCTTAGAGAAGGAAGTGAAGAAGGCATTTCGTAAGCTTCATAAAGGGAGAATTGCCTGGGATCGAGATGGATTTCTATGGGCTTGGACTTGAGAAAATACAGAACTTAAAGAGAACAGACTGCATACCGCAGTCTGTTTTTTTTATCTCTTTTTAAATTACATCCTTAGTTCCCTGACAGGTCAATCTTGGTTTCCAATTCTGCAATAAACTGATCTTCCTGCACTTCCTCTGCAAAATCATCCTTAATTATAAATGGCTTTATAACAAGGTATTTACTCTCACCCGACATAGAAGCATAGCGTCGGTCAAAAATAAGACGGTTACCCTCGTAAACCCCATCCCCAGACAATGCCGTCAGTCTTCTGCCTTGATCATCATAGACCGCAACTCCAACCTTACGTAAGCGCTCTTCCTCCTGCTGAGTCAATGAGCTGGTACGATTCAGTGCGATAGAAGTCGTCAGTCGGGTCGTAATAGGTGACACGGAGACACTTGCGACGCTAAAGGTAAGATCCTCCTTCGTCACGGACGTATTCGAATTTAGTGTGATTGCTTCTGTATTGTTCTTCTCAAATGGGACATCGACGGTGAACTCCTGATCTATTCCGTCCAGCTTGATGCTGACCTTCGAGGTGAAGCGGTCTGGCAAGGTGTTCGTATCCGAGGAGTCCAGCACCTGCTCGAACACAAGTGTATTAGGATGGGCTTCACCCGCACCTCCATAGAAGATTCCGCCCTGCAAGACAGCTGCCTGTTCACCCTCTGTCTGCCCTTTAATGGTTAGAGCTACGTTCTCAATAGCACTGCTGAGCTTCATCTTCTTACTGCCAGTATCATAGGTTCCGTTAACCAAATTCGGTGCAGTCACATTCACAATAAATGCTGCTCGTGTGCCATCATACAGTGTCTCTGTTACTTCGAGCTTCACATCCTTGTAGGAGATCTCATTGTTTACACTAGTGGCGAATCCCAGCTCGCCGCCGGCACGCAGGCCGCTGTCTGTCTCAATAATGCTGAAGATGCTTCCGATGATTGGAATGCTCTTAATTGAAGCTGCCATAACCGGAGATACGAAGCCGGAAGCAAATATGCCGATTCCCAAAATGCCTGCCGCTGCTGCGGTTAAGCCTGCCCGGCGTAATGTGGAGGATCTTCTCCGGGTTGTATCCTGCTTCTGGGAAGACAGAGAGGCATAGGTCTCATCAAGTCTTGCCCGGACTAGGGGTGACATCTCTGTACTGCTCACATCGACCTTATTTAATTCCTTCTCAATATCCAATGCTGCCATAGCTTATCTTCCCTTCATGTATATTGGGTAAACTGCGCTGCAGAGCCTCACGTGCTCTTGACAGCCGCATCTTAACGGCGCTTTCTGAAATGCTGAGTACCTTAGCTACCTGACGGAGCGGAAGGTCTTCAAAATAATGAAGAATGACTACGATGCGCTGGGACTCCTCCAGCCGTTCAACGGATTCTCTTAGATCTACCATCTCGTAGCCGCCCATCGAAGAGGCTGTTGTTGGGATTTCGGCGTAAGTGATCGTACGGGAACGCTTGGATCCGATATTGTTACATTCATTGATGAGAATTCGATAGATCCATGTCTTGAAAAATTTCGGCTCCCGTAAAGTGTGAATCGATTTAAAGGCTTTTAATATCGTCTCCTGCATAGCATCTGCGACATCTTCATCCTTGCCCAGCATGGATCTCGCCATATAATACAGTGATCCTTCCAGCTGCTGTACAAGCTTTACAAATGCATCGGAATCGCCTTCTGCTGCTTTTGCGGCTAATGCTTCTATCTCCACCATGTGTGCTCCTTTCATTTTTTTGTCTTGATATTATTTAGACTGGTGACGATCATCCGTGGTCACATGATAAATTTATTTATCTCTGACCAAGTCTGGAATAAGGAAAAGACGTGCGACATGGCACGTCTGATGGACGATAGCAGCTTATTTCGTATATTGCTTGCGAAACTTGGTAGGGGACACACCGATATGTCGGCTGAAGCAGGCCGAGAAATAGGGGATATTCTCGAATCCGACCTGGACGGCAATTTCGGCGATCGGCCATTCGGTTTGCAGCAGAAGCAGCTTCGCTTGCTCCAGGCGGTATTTCATCAAATACTCTCCAGGAGTTACTCCATATACCTGCTTCATGCAGCGCGTGATGTAGTTGTAGTGAAAATTGAAGGCATCCGTCAGCGTAGTGCTCGTGATTTCGGAACGGTAATGATTCTTAATGTAGGATTCCACTTGCTCTGCAAGGGCGATAACCGGGCCTGCAAAGGCATCGTTCTGCCGTATATCCATGATGCGGAGAAGCTCCTCGAAGGTCTGCTGCTGAGTCCAAAATGCACGGGACTGACGCTCTGTTGCTGCTGCATTCAGCTTCTTCATGAGCCGATACGCTTGCTCGGGATAGGGCAGGGTCCAGGATTTGTGCAGATGCAGCATATAGGGATTGGTCTGATAACGCTCATAGTGTGCGTTCTGATTCATGAGAAACCCTTCCTGTTCCGATTGCATCCATTCTCCTACAGCCTGGAAGTGTACCCAGTAGAATCGGGTATTCCCGGTTGACGGCTGTACAGGATAATGATGCCTGTCCGGCAGGAGCAGCAGGGTCTGCCCTGATGTAAGTGCCCAGGAAGCTCCTTCTTCCCCGATATAGAGACACCCCGACTCTACGAGGATCAGATCAAAGATCCCGAGGTTGTTACGGTTCGGATGCTGATCTCCAGCTTCATATACCGTCACACCACTTTCCAAATAATAGGGCAGGGGAGGGGCAGCAAAATAAATATGTCCATTCCCTTGCATGTACATGAACTCCTTATCTATATGTTTGTGTGATATTTTATTAAAATCAGGTTGGTATCAGCTATATTCTTGTTCCATTGTAACGCATAAAATGAAGTCGAACAGTAAATGGAATCAACTTCTGATGAAAAGGAGCAAAATACATATGGGACAAACTGCAGGTATGAACAAAATAAAGCCGGTATCCATGAAGCAAGTAAGCATTAAGGACGACTTCTGGAGCTATTACATAGATTTAGTCAGGGACGTGGTGGTGCCCTATCAATGGGAAGCGATTAATGACCAGGTGGAAGGTGCAGAGCGAAGTGGAGCGGTGAGCAATTTTAAGATTGCCGCAGGTCTACAGGAAGGGGAATTCTACGGCTATGTGTTTCAGGATACAGATGTGGCGAAATGGCTGGAGGCTGTGGCTTATCTGCTGATAAACGAGCGGGATGCGGATCTGGAGCAGATTGCAGACGGCATGATTGATATCATCGGGGATGCTCAGCAGTCCAGCGGTTATCTGAACACATACTTTACGATTAAAGAACCGGATAAGAAGTGGACGAATCTGACGGAATGCCATGAGCTGTACACAGCGGGTCACATGATCGAAGCAGGTGTTGCTTACTATCAGGCAACAGGCAAGCGCAAGCTGCTCGATATTTGCTGCCGAATGGCGGATGACATCCAGCGTGTGTTCGGGTATGGTCCGGATCAGATTCAAGGTTATGATGGTCATCAGGAGATTGAGCTTGCACTGGTTAAGCTGTATGAAGTGACAGGCGAGAAGAAGTATTTGGAATTAAGCCAATATTTCATTGATGAGAGAGGGCAGAAGCCAAGCTTCTTTGAGGCAGAAGCAGAGCGCAGGGGCTGGACCACCATATGGAGTAATAACAAATTGCAGCTCAATGAAGCCTATTATCAGGCTCATAAACCGGTGAGGGAGCAGGATGTGGCTGTCGGCCATGCCGTGCGTGTCGTATATATGCTCGCCGGTATGGCGGATGTAGCGCGTGAAACAGGGGATGCAGCACTATTTGAGGCTTGCCGGAGGCTGTGGGATAATATCGTCTCCAAGCAAATGTACGTTACGGGCGGTATCGGTTCCATGGCTCAGGGTGAGGCTTTCTCGGTGGACTATGATCTGCCGAATGATACGGTGTATTCCGAGACTTGTGCTTCGATTGGTCTTGTATTCAGCGCGCAGCGCATGCTGCAGCTTGAGCCTGACAGTGCTTACGCAGAAGTGATGGAGCGTGCCCTGTACAACACCGTCATTGCGGGGATGTCCAGAGACGGCAAGCACTTCTTCTATGTCAACCCGCTGGAGGTAAACCCTAAGGTGTGCAACGGTGCAAACCACAATTACAACCATATCAAGCCTGTTCGTCAGGAGTGGTTTGGCTGTGCCTGCTGTCCGCCGAATATTGCAAGACTGCTGGCTTCCCTTGGTGAATATATCTATTCGGTGCAGGACAAGACAGTATATACCCATCTATATATCGGTGGTGAAGCTGCGATCGAAGTTGCCGGTACGAAGATGGTGCTGAAGCAGGATTCCAGCATGCCTTGGGAAGGTAAGGCCCGCTTCGAGGTGGAAGTAGAGAGGTCTGCAGAATTTGGAATCGCACTCCGTATGCCGCAGTGGGCAGCAAACGTGCAGGTGACTGTTAATGGCGAGGCTTACGATGTGACGAATAAGATCGCGAGTGGTTATGCCGTCATTGAACGCGTATGGGAATCAGGTGACCAGATTGAGCTTGTGATGGAGATGCCGATTAAACGCGTCAGAAGTCATCCTCTCGTCAAAGGAAACGCAGGCAAGGTTGCCTTGCAGCGCGGTCCGCTCGTGTACTGCATTGAGGAAGCAGATAATGGGGCGCAGCTTCAGCAGCTGATCCTCCCGCAGGATACCGAACTGAATGTATTAGATGAACCGGCGATTGCTGGGGGAATCAAAGCGATCTCGGGAGAAGCACTGCGGATGAATATGGACGATTGGGATCAAGCGCTGTATCAATTTGATGTGGAGGTACCCCTTAAGCAGGCGCAGGTTAAATTTATCCCGTATTATGCCTGGGCGAACCGGGATATGGGCGAAATGTCCGTATGGGTAAAAGAACGATTGTAAGGGAAGCCATTCATGGTACAGCTATAAAATATAGAAAGAAGCCTGATCATTTATTTGATCAGGCTTCTTTGCTCGCGGTAAATGTACAATTTGTACCTCACTCTCACAGAAGCTATGTTGCTGATATATCCAATAACTCAACTCCATACGGAGGCAGTGTTAACGGTTGAGAGAGAAAAGTTTCGTTTACGATAACTTATATAGTTACGGGTTCACTGGATGTTACTACATATGAACTTGAGGTATATTTTCTTGCAATGCTATGCAAGTTGACAAAAGGATTAATACAGATATTATAGATAGATATAGTCCATGAAGGTGAGAGGAATTAAAGTAATTGGGCAGATATTTCGTTCCTGGATGTCATTCAGGCAATTGAAGGTACTGCTTCATTGTTTGATTGCAGCTTTGACCATGGTCCCCAATGCCCCATTCAAAGGATAATATTGCAAGGAGAAAATAAGATGGAGAATTATTTTAGAAATATGACCTTGGCTGATCTTGCCAAAGAGATTCAATAATTTTTTTACTATAATTACAGACAAAAGAAGTCCTTAAACTCCATGATTATGCTGCCGTTGATGTACAGTACCGTACTTATAATTATTAGCCCAGAGAAGAGAGGGGGAGCATACGGCTTAATAGGAATGGTTTTGGTTGTTGCTCCAGCTATTGGACCGACGATTTCAGGTCTATTACTGGAGAAATTGGGGTGGAACTGGATATTTGCGTTAACTCTTCCTGTTCTAGTGCTCTCTCTGGTGATTGGACTACGATATTTGCATAACTTTTCAACCATATTTTAACGCTTTAAAAAACTGCCGCCGCTAATAATAATTACGGGAAATGGAGGAGCTTTATTATGTTGAACAGCATTTTTGATGAATTGAATTGGGAAAAAGCTTGGAGAGAGGATTCAATGACAGGCGTAAATATGATGAAAGCAGCTGGAATTGTTCCAGAACGCAGCTTTGATGCTACTGCTCAAAAGTACAATGATCAATGCTTTAACGAAGAGGGAAGGCAGCGCACAGAACGGATTATAGGCTGGTTGGAAGAACAAGGGGTAACGCTTGAAGGAGCTTCTGTTTTAGATATTGGAGCCGCATCCGGAGGCTTTTCTATTCCCTTTGCAGAAAGAGGTGCACAAGTGACAGCTGTTGAGCCCTCTCTGCCCTTTGTGAAACTGCTGGAGGAAAACAGTCAAAAGTGGGCCAAGGGCAAAATAGACATTGTGAAGGACGTATTTGAAAATATTGATATTGAGAAGGAGGGCTGGGAGAAGGCCTTTGATTTTGTGTTTGTGTCCATGTGCCCTGCTGTAACAGATTGGGAAAGTGTGGAGAGAATTTTGAGCTGCGCCAGCAAATTTTGTTATATCAGCTTATCCGCAGGACCAAGGGAACACAGCCTCACTAACGAAATATTATCGAATCTGAAACATCCATATACAAAGCCTCATAATTCAGAAATGATTTACTTGATGCAACTGCTTTATCTGAAGGGGTATGCCTTTCACTCACTCGTAACTAAAGAAATGAAAACAGCTGAAGTATCCCGGGAAACGGCTATACAAGAGGTTTTAAATTGGTTGAAAATCTATCAATATCCTGTAGATATAGAAACGCATCGCATTATTGAAGACTACCTTGATAAAAATTATCCCTCCGATCCAGTAACGGTTTATCAGGGCGGGCGTTTCGGTAAAGTGCTTGTTAAATTGGAAGATCAAAACATGTATTTCTCAAAAAAACACGGAAAGATGAATTCGTAGAGAATTACCCTTGTAACAGCATGCATTAATTACATATTCGAAAGGAGGTTCACTATGAGCTTGAAAAAAAGTATCTAAACTTAATCATTTTATTTATAATAGCAACCACTGTCTCCGGGTGTAGCGTTGAGAAGGCTGTAGTTGATTGCGTCATAAGACCATTCCTCATTTCATTTTTGAGATCACGTATTCTTATATACTAAAGGCTGTACAGGTTTAGGCTTTTGCAGCATTTTAGCACGAAATATCAATATCTTGTCCTCAAGTTCTGCGAATAAAAAAAGCCGGTGCCTTCTTCACAGAAGGACCGGTCT
Organism: Paenibacillus provencensis; assembly: GCF_042678545.1. Lineage (NCBI taxonomy): Bacteria > Bacillati > Bacillota > Bacilli > Caryophanales > Paenibacillaceae > Paenibacillus > Paenibacillus provencensis. The sequence goes on from NZ_JBHTKX010000003.1 coordinate 295,313, forward strand.
TATCTTAGTGTTCATGTTGTTCTACGACACCCAGTTGCTTGTTTTTCTCTTTGAACTTCGCGTTATGGGAGGAGACGTAGGCGTATTTATCGGCTTCAGGCTCTATGTACAGCTTCGCACCATTCAGTGCACTCACGGCATCGGTGAATGTACCTGCGATGAGACGCACCTTGCCTTCAAAATCAACAAAATCACCTGCAGCAAATACACCCGGAATGCTTGTGTTCATGCTGCTTCCTACCTTGCATGTCCAATCTCCCATTTCAATGCCCCATTCCCTAATCGGGCCGAAATTGTACCGCATCCCATGGTTAACGATCACGGCATCGACTTCGATACGTTCCTGTTCACCCGTCTCCACATGGCGGATGCTCACTTCGTTAATATCCGTTCCGTTCGCGCTGTGCAGTGAATCAATGGCATAAGGCGTACGTACCTTACAAGAGGATTCCTTCATCTTGACGACGTTGCGTTCATGACCGCCGAATTGATCCCGCCGATGAACGACGATCAGGCTCTCTGCAATCGGCTCCAGTGCATTCGCCCAATCCACGGCAGAGTCACCGCCGCCGGAGATGAGTACACGTTTGCCGCGGAATACTTCCAGCTCCTGTACCGTATAATGCAGATTGCTTACTTCATAGCGGTCTGCACCTTCAATTTCGAGCTTCGCCATCTCGAGAATACCGTAGCCGATGGCCATAACAACGGTCTTGGTCCAGTGACGCTCACCTGTTGCTGATGTCAGTATCATCGTTCCATCCGTCTGACGCTCCAGCCCAGTAATATGCTGTCCAAGTACAATCGTAGGATCGAAGGTCATGGCCTGCTGGGTAAGCTGCTTGATCAGATCCTTACCGAGAGTAGGGGTTAGTCCGCCCACATCCCAGATCATCTTCTCGGGATAGATAAGAATTCGGCCGCCCAGTTCTTCTCTGGCTTCAATCAGCTTGGTCTTCAAATCTCTCATTCCGCTGTAAAAAGCGGTATACATACCGGCAGGCCCGCCGCCGATGATCGTTACATCATATAATTCAAGCTCTTCGCTCATCATTTACGTTCCTTCTTTCCGCATAGTCAGTTGTACAATTGCCGATCGGGTTTATCTTCGCCTATTATAGTTGATAACGATTATCATCGTCAATTGATATCTGGTATGTGAACAGCAGGCCCGCGATCCACTATGGATCTGCGGGCCTTAGCGATTTCGCGGATGAAGCAATTTACATGCTGGTGGCAGCTTCCTGCCTCAGCTTGCGATATTCGGTTGGAGTGCAGCCCACATCCTGCTTGAACAGCTTGGAGAAATAGGGGTAATTGGCATAGCCGACTTTTCCGGCGATGGAATAGACGGATAACGATGTGCTCTCAAGCAGCTGGCGTGCGCTTCTAATCCGGGCCTGAATAATGTAAGCGCCAAGCGATATGCCGGTCTCCTTCTTGAAGATGCGTGCCAAATAATCGGGGTTTAGATACACCATTTCCCCCAAACTGTTCCTTGTCAGCTCATCACCGCAGTGCTTATGAATATGCTGCTTGATCTCCTCGACGACAGAGTCCTGCTGCGCCGCATAACGGCGGTATTCCGCGGCCGTCTTGACAAGGTACTCGATATACTTCTCCATATCCTCTATTGAATAGAGGGATGCTGCGTATAACTGATCATGGAGCTTTCCCGTGTACAGCTTATGGGCCTGAATTTCCTTGCTTTTCAGATAGGAATAGACGATCTGGATCATGTCCAATCGGAACAGACGGAGTACGGAAGCATTTAAGATTTGATCTTGTCCGTGTGCAATGAGGTCATACAGACAACGCTTTGCCTCGTTCAAGAACGAAGCCGGATCATCTTTACTCAGCCACTCTTCGAGATGCGACAGGTCCGGTGCTGCATAGACGACAGCCTTGATTGCTTCTGTCTGAGGATACTGTTCCAGATATAGCGTTTGATTACGGTGCTTGATAATCTCCTCGTTCATCCGCAGTAAATTTTGTATTCCCTGATATAGCTGTGACAGGGAGGAAGTGATTCCGATACAGCACGAGGCATCGGATTTCAAGAAGCGGTTTGCTTTTTGGATAAAGGAGGCACTGGCCGATTCAATGAGAGCAGCTTCTTCTGCTGAAGTCCATCTTAGGATGACGAAATAGTGATTGTCTTTGACCTCAATCATGGATTCTACTGCGAAGGAGGGGTGATGAAATAGCTCCGTGAGTACGTTGTGAAGAGCATAATTGAATAGGTCTTTGTCTTCCTTACCGAGGCTCTGGTCATAGGCGTAGATGGATATTAGCAAAGGAAGGAACAGATCAGACAACTGGTAAGGAAGATTCTGCTCTATGATCGCTTCAGCAAGCGATGCCGTGCTCGGGGCATTTTTCTTCTCGGTACTGAGCTGTCGCCAGAAATGCTCAACCATCTTGCGCTGATTTTTCTGCCAGAGCAGCCCTTCCTTGATCGCTGCTTCATTCCTTCGCTGTTCCCTCACCTTGTATATCGCTTTGGACAGGATCAGGGTCAGCTTATCGAAGGCGATCGGCTTCAGAAAATAGTCGAAGCTCTGCAGCTCAATCGCTTTTTGCGCGTAATTAAAGTCGGCATAGTTCGTTAGGAAGATCGTCTGGACTGCATAGTTCTCCTCCCGAATCCAGGCGAGAAGCTCGAGTCCGCTGCCCTGCGGCATCTCTATATCGCATATCATAATTTCAATATCATGCTGCACGAAGATCTCTCGAGCCTGGGCTATATTGTAGGCGGTGTAGACCTGATCAATGGATAGAGCACTCCAGTCAATCTTCTGCTCCAGTGCAGCAACGACAAAATAATCATCATCCACAAGCAATACATTCATGTGTGCACCTTCCTTCTTCTTCAAGTTAGGCTTTGCAAAGGCTGTGGCAGAAATAATTGGATACAGGCACCGCCATTCCTCTGATTAGAAAAATGAACCCTTGCTTCTCCCTCATACAGCGACTCCAGCCGCTTCAGCGTGTTCATAATCCCGATTCTATGACCTTGGAGCATCTCAAGCGGCAGACCGGCTTGAAGCTGCTCCAGAATCTCTGACGGAAATCCGGGGCCTGAATCTTCAATGACAATCTTGAGCACACGTCGGTTAATATAAATCTCCTGCTCCAATCGAAGCTGAATCTGCAGCTTGTTATCTCTGGAAACAGCATATTTAACGGCATTCTCAATGAAGGTCTGAAGCACAAGAGGAGGAAGCATCAGCTCCCGGACGTTGTCGCTCCCGCTAATGTCATAGCTGAAGGCATTCCGATACCGGTGCTTCTGTATTTCAAGATAAGTTGTGACATGTTCAATCTCGTCTCCAAGTCGTACAAAATGATCGTTATTCTGAAAAATATACCGGAAGTACGAGGAGGTGGAGAGGGTCATGTATTCAATCTCCTTATGCATTTGCATCTGGGCCATACTGTAGATGTTGGTGAGACAGTTTAGAAAAAAGTGCGGTCTGATCTGCATCTTCATATAATCCAGCTGAATCTGCTGCTTGGAGAGCTCCTGTTCATACATATCAATCTTGATCTGTTTAATTTGCTCGATGAGCTTCCTGTACTGCAAGCCCGCCTCTGACAGCTCAATGATAGGGCTGCTGGTGAACTCCAGCGGCTCACTGGACTCTGCCATCTTCGAGAGATTCCTGGAAAATTGCTGGATCGGCTTCAGCACCCTGCCCTTCAAATACAGGACGACAACGATCAGGGAGGACGCAACGATCACGAACAGGAGCAGGATCAAGAGCTGGGCCACCATGATCTTCTCAAAGGCGCCGAACTCAATGATCATCTTCACATTAATGGTAGAATCCGTGAACGCCTTGCTTACGGTCGTCCGTGGACCCGAGATGAAAGGGAAGGTGAACCCGGCTCCCTGGCTCGGTTCCATATCTGCTGCCGGACTGGATAAGATCCTGCCGTCCTGATCAACCAGGGTAGAGAACCCGTTCTTTCCTAAATTAATCTGTCTTAGAGGTGCGATAAGATCATCCGCAGAAATAAGGCACATCAGGTACTGCTCATGATAAGGCACGATATTGATAATGTAGTATTTATCCTGGATGAGGATGGGTGTCCAGTTGGAATAGAACTTGTCATAGACATTGGGATCGCTTGTATAGCTGACCATTTGCTGCCCGAGCTCCTGGTATTCGGGATAAGTGATGCTCATGGGCGCATAATTGCGGAGCAGCTTCTCTTCCTTGGAATAATAGAAGAAATTGTACGCGGGTCCGTAATTTTTTTGCAGCTCTGTATATCGCTTGCGCAGATTATCACTCGCTTCGAGGAAATCGTCGTAGTTACCGTTCTGTCGCTTCGGCAGCAAGGCTTCGATGTTGTCGTCGTTGGCCAGCGTCCAGCCCATATAATGATTGATATAATCAAAGTCATGATTAATTCTGGTGAGATAGAGATCCGCGGTATCCTGGAGGTAACGTGTGGACTGCTGTTTGACGATCGAGATGGAGGCCATGCTGATGGCGAGATCAAGCAGAAGCGCGGAGATCGTGATCAGAAGCGTGATTTTGACATAATGCCGGATGGGATGTGACCTGCGGTGCGCATGCTTGATAACCCTATCCATCGTCAAGCTTCCTTTCCTGACGCTTAAGTATGTAAGCGTTTTATTATATGGTATTGATATTATAATTCCTCTCCCGTCAAAAGAACATGGCTGTCAGAGCAAATATGAACAAAGTCTGGATCGTCGCATGAAAAAGTCTGTAATACCCTATAGTGCACAAGCTTCACCTGGACAGTATATGGCAGCAAGATACAAGAAAAGTCCGAATCCTCTCGGTTACAAGTCCAGTACCTACCCTTCACGCAGAGTATACTCAAGACATGGAAGAGGGAATCACCGGTCTGCTTATGAAAGCGCTTTGATGAGTGGGCTGGCGTGAAAGGGGAGCGGATGTGAGAACAGCGGATTTAAGTGTTAAACCGAGTCATCGAAAAAGAGCACCTGCGCTGCTGCAGATTAAACGGAACTGGGGTCTATACTTGTTACTGCTGCCTGCTGTAGTCTTGCTGCTGCTATTTGCTTACATTCCAATGTATGGCATCGTCATTGCCTTCAAAGACTACAGTCCGGCTCTTGGCATCGGCGGCAGTCCTTGGGCAGGACTGAAGTACTTCGAGAAATTTTTTAATTCTTATCAATTTGATACGACCATCAAGAACACGCTGATCCTTAGCTTGTACAGTCTGGCTACGTTTCCGATTCCCATCATGCTGGCATTGATGATCAATCAGATGAGGGAGAACCGGTTCAAGCGGTTTTTTCAGACCGTAACTTATATGCCGCATTTTATTTCGACCGTCGTTATGGTGGGATTACTGCTGATCCTTTTGTCACCAAGCACAGGGCTCATCGGTCACATTTATCGTTTGTTCGGCGCGGACGCTCCTAACCTGATGGGATCACCAGGGTTGTTCAGCAGCGTATATGTATGGTCGGATGTATGGCAGCATACCGGCTGGGACAGCATTATCTTCATTGCGGCATTGTCCGCCGTGAGCCCGAGTCTGTACGAAGCGGCCACGATGGACGGAGCAAGCCGCTGGCAAAAAATATGGTATATCGACCTTCCGATGCTCATGCCGACGGCTGTCACACTGCTCATCCTGAGAGTGGGGAGCCTGCTGGGTGTCGGATTCGAGAAGGTCTACCTGATGCAGAACAATCTGAATATCTCCTCAAGTGAAGTGATCTCCACTTATGTATATAAGATAGGGATGCTCAGCAGCCAGTACAGCTTCTCGTCCGCTATTAACCTCGCGAATACGATCATTAATTTCATCTTGCTCATCATGGTAAATGAGATTTCCAAAAAATACAGCAAAAACAGCCTGTGGTAGGAAGTTTACAGGGAGAGGAGGGATGAAGAGTGGACAATGTGGAATCGCCCCGGCAAGCTGCCCGGCCTGTTAACAATCGTTCCTCGGATCGAGTGCTGGAGATTGCCTTGTATGTGTTTGCCGTCATGCTGCTCATTCTGCTTATGTATCCAATATATTTTATTATCATTGCATCATTCAGTGATCCGGCAGCCGTGGCGAACGGCCAGGTGTGGCTGTTCCCCAAAGGGTTCACACTGGCAGGCTATCAGGAGCTGCTGAAGCATGAGAATATATGGATTGGTTACCGGAACACGATACTATATACCGTCATTGGTACAGTTATCAGCCTTGTGGTAAACATATCCGCAGCCTATGCATTGTCGCGTAAGGATCTGTTTGGCCGCAGAGCCATCTCGCTCTTTTTTATCTTCACGATGTTTTTTAATGGCGGGCTCATTCCCACCTTCCTTACGATCAGGGACTTCCATATGTATGATACCTTTCTCGTAATGGTGCTCCCGTTCTCGGTTGCGGTGTATAACATTATTGTTGCCCGGACTTTTTTTCAGCACAGTATCCCTGAAGATCTGTGGGAAGCGGCACAGCTGGATGGCTGCGGCAATTTGCGGTACTACCTGCAGATTGTGATTCCGCTCTCTAAGGCGGTTATTTCGGTTATTGCGTTATGGACGGCGGTGGGCCACTGGAATTCCTATTTTAATGCACTCATTTATTTGAAAGATCCGAATTTGTATCCGCTGCAGCTTATCTTGCGAAATATCCTGATTACCAACCAGATGCAGTCCAGTATGGGAACCGGAGAAGCAGCGGCTGTCGCGCTGCGACTTGCCAATCTGATGCGCTATGCGGTCATTATTGTGGCGACGGTGCCGATCATGTGCATTTACCCATTCGTACAGAAGTATTTCAATCAGGGGGTGATGATTGGCGCCGTGAAGCAATAGAATAGCTGTCATGACTTATGTAATGCGCTGATATCTGGTCTGGATCTTATATGAGGGGATCGATGAATATGCGAATGAAGTATAGGAATAGAGAATACCGTATGAAAATGCTGACCTCCGTTGTCCTGGCGTCAACACTGCTCCTTGGACTGATCGGCTGCAGCAGCAGTGAAACGGGAGAAGAGAAGCAGGCAGTGGATGAAGCAATTTTTAATAAAGAAGGACTGCCTATCGTTAACGAACCGATTACGCTGGATGTGCTGACTGTGCGGTGGGGGAATATGGGGGATACATTTACGCAGAATCAATGGATTAAGGACTTGGAGCAGCAGACCAATGTCAAGATCAACTGGCAGGTCATGTCCTCCAATGATTGGGGAGAGCAGAAGTCGATCATGCTGGCGAGCGGCACGCTCCCCGACGTGATTTTAGGCGATGCGGTATTCTCGGATTCGGATATTGTGAACAACTTGGCTTATTTCCGCCCGCTGGATGAGTATATCGATCAGTATATGCCGAATTTGAAGGCCGCGATGGAAGAGACTCCCGAGCTGAAGAAGATCAGTACCTTCCCGGACGGGCAAATCTACTCGCTGCCGGCAAGGCTGCCTTCGAGACCGAAGTCCATGAATCAGCCGATTATTAACAAGGTATGGCTGGACCGTTTGGGACTTGAAGTCCCTGAAACGACGGATGAGCTGTATCAGGTGCTCAAAGCCTTCAAGGAGCAGGACCCGAACGGAAATGGCAAGCAGGATGAAATTCCGATCAGCGGCTCGGGCGATATCAGCAGCGATCTGCTGAGTCCATTTGGCATTACCGATATTAATGCCAGCAGCATGATGATTCAGGATGGCAAACCGGTGTTCTATCCGATAACCGAACAATATAAAGAAGCGATTAAATGGGCGCATCAGCTGTATGCAGAAGGCTTGATCGATCCTGAATTGTTCACGCAGGATAACACGATGTCTACAGCGAAGCATCAGAATCCGGATGCTGCTCTTATCGGGTTCACGAACCAGTGGATACCGGATGCGGTGTTCGGCAAATGGAAGGATGAATATGAGGCCATCCCGACCCTGGCCGGTCCGGATGGGAAGCGTTATCAGGCAGGAGACCCTGTGGGGCTCAGCTTCAGACGCAACGAGCTGCTGATCACAACCTCCAGCAAATATCCTGAGGTCGTCGCCCGCTGGGCAGATCAGTTCTATACGAATGAAGCCAGTATTCAGAACTTCTGGGGAGCGATCGGTACTGTCATTGAGAAGAAGGACGATGGTACGTATGCACTGATGAGCCCTCCGGAAGGAACGAGCGCAGATGCGTGGTATTGGGAGCAATCCCTGCGAGATTTTGGCCCGAAATATGTCAGTCCGAGCTTTGAACAGAACATCATTCTGGATGAAACGGTCGGCGACGGTCTGAAGCTGGTTATTGATAAGTTGGGAGCTGACTATGTGACGACACCATTCCCGAATGTCATGTACAGCAGCGAGGAGTTTCAGGAGCTGCCGACGCTGACGACGGATATTGATGGTTATGTCCGTACCAACCGTGCCAAATGGATCACAGAAGGCACGATTGATGCAGAGTGGGAGGGTTACCTTAAGCAGCTGAATGATATGGGACTGGAACGATTGGTTCAGATCCGGACGGAAGCGTATGCGAGGTATACGAGCGTGCAGTAATTGAATTCTTTCCTAAGACTAGGGAAGAGCACTCCAAAGAGCACTCCGATGAGGGGTGCTTTTCTTCGTCTGACTATGGCATTTCAGAAATGATTGTGAACATGAGCCAATACTTATATAATGATGTTCGGCATATCGAACATGATTCGAGAAGTGAAATGAGGATGAATCAAATTCGTTCGTCTTTTTGGTGAGTCAAGTTGTTGATTAATACATAATATATTTTGTAGTTTGTGTGTATGGGGGTTGTCATTTGTGGCTTCAGCAATATTAGCTGAAGGCACCGTCTGAAGCGATCAAGGACCCGAAGTTGTTCCATATTTCGTGGTATGTGCTGGGTCTGCTGCTCATTGGATATTTTGTGTGTGAATTTGTAGGTGTTCCGGTATCAGTGGTAGCAGGAATCATTGCAATTCTGTTCCTTGTGCTCGCGCTGATGAAGCGAAGCGGAGTTAATGTGCGCTGATTTTTGATATAAGGGGTAATTTCGGAATTTTCTTTATCAATGAATTTTGCTTCCCCAAATGACAGACTGTTCGGACTTCCAATTGACAAGGCCACGCTGTCCTTCAAGAGGGTGTTGAGATCTGGACTTGCATTCGCCTCCGCTGCAATGGCTTGTCCCGAAAAGGTTTGGGTTGTCGCTATGCCAAGCACGGCACAACCAATTAGAACGGCTTGCTTCCATTTGTGTTTCATCTGCTTAAGTCTCCTTCTTGGATGTCTGAAATGATCTGTTTACGGACAAGTGGGCTAACACATTGCCACACATAAAACGCAGGATTCAACGCGAAGTTTCGCTCCGAATTGAAAAACAGCGTAGGTCGCAGTTAGTTGAAGTGAACAAATTAAAGATGCCTCCGGCTGCAACCGGAGGACATCTAAAGTAGTACTATGAGATTGTTTCAGCTAAACCGTATTATCCAGTCCGGTATTGGACCTGACCAGAATTTCGTCATAGCTCGTTTGGTTGTCTTCCTCTATTGTTTTCTTGCGGGAGAGCAGCGTTCCAACATAGCCGGCTAGGAATCCAAGCGGGATTGAGATCAGCCCTGGGGTAGAGAAAGGATAGAGGGGTTCACCCGTGAAGATCGCTTTGCCTGCATCTGGATGAATCACATTCGGACTGACGAGCACAAGGCCCACCGATGTGACGAGTCCGACCACCATGGCCCATATGGCGCCGTTGGTGTTGAATCTTTTCCAATAGATCGTGTATAAAATGACCGGCAGATTGGCGCTGGCAGCGACGGCGAAGGCAAGGGAGACGAGGAAGGCAACGTTCAAATTCCGCGCGACGAGTGCAAGCAGGATGGATAGAATGGAGATTCCGATAGAAGCATAACGAGCCATGTTCATCTGCTCCTTCTCCGTCGCCTGACCCTTGCGTAATATCTGATTGTAAAAATCATGCGAGAACGCCGTAGCCGCGGTGAGCACGAGCCCCGCAACGACCGCAAGGATGGTGGCGAACGCGACAGCGGAGATGAAAGCAAACATCATGTCCCCCCCGAGGGCCTGTGCCAGCAGCGGTGCTGCCATGTTGCCTGCCTGATCTTGGGCAATGATGGCGCTGTTGCCTACGAATGCGGCAGCACCGAAGCCAAGGAAGATCGTCATGACATAGAAGATACCGATAACCCAGGTTGCATATACGACTGAGCTGCGGGCAGTTTTGGCATCTTTTACAGTGAAGAAACGGACCAGAATGTGCGGCAATCCGGCCGTTCCAAGCACCAGACCCATGGTCAAGGAGAGTGTATCCAGACCGTCTTTGTATTTGATTCCTGGATTCAGGAAGCTCTCGTTATGCGGCGTGGCAGTAGTCATATGTGAGAACATGCCGGTAATGCTGAAATCGAATTTGTAGAGTACCAGGATGGATATTACGAAGGTTCCGCCCATCAGCAGAAAGGCCTTAACAATCTGTACCCAGCTCGTTGCATGCATCCCGCCAAAAATAACGTAAACCGTCATCAGAATGCCGACGATAATGACAGAGGTCGTAAATTCAATCCCGAGCAGCAGCTTGATCAGGGCGCCCGCTCCGACCAGCTGCGCAATCATATAGAAGATGGATATGGCAATCGTATTAAAGGCGGCGAAGCCCCGGATCTTCTTCATGTGGAAACGAACGGCAATCATGTCGGCAAAGGTGTACTTGCCCAGGTTCCGCAGCGGCTCAGCCACCAGAAAGAGGACAACCAGATAAGCGACGAGAAAGCCGATACTGTAGAAGAATCCATCGAAACCGGATAGAGCAATCATGCCGGCGATGCCTAGGAAGGAGGCAGCAGACATATAGTCTCCGGCGATAGCGAGTCCGTTCTGCCAGCCGGTCAGGCCCCCGCCAGCCGTGTAGAAATCACTTGCGGATGTCGTTTTTTTCGAAGCCCAGTACGTAATGAGCAGTGTGGCGGCGACGATAACGAGAAACATGATAAAAGCAGCTGTATTCATAGGTTACCTCTCTTTTCCTCATCAATGATTTGACTTGACAGCTGATCGAATTTGGAAGCTTTTTTGTAGTAGATCATGCAGAAAGCCCATGTCATGATAAATTGAAGAAAGGCCAGTACCCAAGCCCAGGTGATGCTTCCTATAAACGGTGTATTCAGAATCGTCGTGTAGGAGGTGAGAATTGGCAGAGCAAAATAGAAGCAGAAGAAGAAGATCGTGAAAGGAAGAATAAAGCGTTTCTTGTCTCGAAGCAGCTGTTGAAAATAAGTAGACTTAGCAATGTTAGAATATTCCTCGGGAGAACGTTTTGACTTGGCAGGCTCACGTTGCTGCAAGTTACTTTCCATATGCAATCCCTCGCATTCTATTAGTGTAAGCGCTTTAAAACAGTGAAAGCTCAAAGCTCAATCATTCACCCCCATTTTAATATTGGTGAATCAATTTCATTAAAGAAACGAAGAGGTATTAGGAAATTGATTCTAGTAATAAAGGTTTTTCTGTAAAACAATGTTATTATACTACACGCTTGTATAGGGTAATACAACTTTTTCTTATTAAAAAGCAAGTTTCCAATAGGCGGATGTGTACATATAATGCTCCGAGAGAAAACGGCTAAATAGGAGGCTTATATATGATTCCCATGTATCCATACTATGGTAAGGAAGTGAAGTGCGAAAAAGTTCCCATTACGTTCCCACCTCAGCACCAGGACCGCCAGCCCGGGTTCGAATACATTATGAACCCGCTGCCGATTGCGGACAATCCAGGGTATGTAGGGAGTGGCAAGCTCAAAGGGAAGATTGCGATCATTACCGGAGGGGATAGTGGAATCGGCAGAGCGGTGGCGATTGCCTTTGCCAAGGAAGGCGCAAGCGTCTCGATTCCGTATCTGGATGAACATCGGGATGCAGAAGATACGTTGCGAATGGTTGAGGCGTACGGAGGGAGCTGTCTTCTGCTTCCTGGCGATCTTCGAGATGAAGGGCACTGCCGGGCTGTTGTGAATGAAACGGCGAATTGCTTCGGTAGACTGGATATTCTCGTTATTAATCAAGCAGTGCAGTTTCCGCAGGAGTTTATCACATCGATTACAGCACAGCAGCTGGACGATACGTTCCGGACGAACATTTACCCGAGCTTTTTTCTGACACAGGAAGCGCTGAAGTACTTGAAGCCTGGGAGCTCGATCATCTCGACAACCTCGGTTACCGCATATGCGGGGAATCCGCTTCTCATTGATTATTCCTCCACCAAGGGAGCGATGGTATCCTTCACGCGGTCCTTGTCCGAGCAGTTGGTCGGCTGTGGAATTCGCGTAAATGCGGTTGCCCCGGGTCCGATATGGACGCCGCTTCAGCCTGCGAGCTACCCGGCAGAGTACATCAAGACGCTGGGAGCAAATACGCCGATGAAGCGTGCCGGTCAGCCCTTTGAGCTGGCACCGACTTACGTCTATTTGGCTTCCGACGATTCCAGCTATGTTACAGGCCAGGTTCTGCATGTAAACGGGGGAACCATGGTGGGTTCCTAGTCTTGTAACCAATTTTCAATCAGCATCAGCGCCCCGTGTTATAATGGGCTCAAAAAATGGGGAGTTGATCACGTTGGTCGAGCTCGGATGATGAGATCCGGTGCTTTTTAATATAAATTACCCGTTGTTACTTGAATACAGCTATTCCTTTCAGGATCTCATGAAGGTAGTGTTTCCAGGTTTTTCCCCGCTTTGTTTGATCTTGAGGTGTTGTATAGACTTCTGTTTCAGAGATTTCAGCTGGCTTGCCATGAATATTTCTTGAGGGAGTTTGCTCGCTGCAGCTGTTTTTTACGTTGTTTATCAGTTGGATCACGCCCTTTCATAGTATCTATTTTATCGGGATAATTGCATTGTTTGCATAAAAGTATTAAGGTATAAACAGTGTAATGCTTTATAAATGGAATGAAATATGAAGGGTTTGACTTACAAATGAAAATAGATCATATCGACATGTCTATTCTGACCGAACTTCAGAAGGATGCGCGTCTCTCTATGAGAGAGCTGGGAAGGCTGGTTAATTTGTCAGCACCCTCGGTGACGGAAAGGGTCAAGCGACTGGAGGAGCAAGGGCTCATTGAGGGATATACCATACAGGTCAATCGCAAGAAGCTCGGCTTTACGATGGACTGCCTGATTGAAGTGACGCTGCAGCATGGAGACCATAAGCGCTTTAAGCCATTTATTGAGAGTTATCCCACGGTGTTATCCTGTTACCGGATCGCAGGCAAGTCATGCTATATGGTACTGCTTACCGTCAGCCAGCTGGATGAGATTGAAGAGTTTATTGACGCGATTTCGACGTATGCCAATACGATGACGCATGTTATTTTCTCAGAAGTAAAAGTGAATACAGCGCTTGAGCAGCATACACCCTTGCTGCCTAATGCATAACAAAAAAAAGGACAATCCGATTACCATTCGGGTTGTCCTATCAATGTTTATTTTTGAGCTGCTTGTTGTACTACATCATTTACGATATCACTGAGCTTGACCTGTGCAAGCTGATCCTCCATGGCCTTTTGTGCAGCAGTAAAGATGGGCTCAATACTTCCTTGAATACTGCGCCCTACTTCGCAGGCAGGATTGGGTGAGTCATGAAGTGAGAACAGCGCATTCTCGTTAACGGCGTGAACGGCATGATAGATATCAAGCAGCGTAATGTCGGAAATGTCTCTTTTAAGCTTTGCGCCCGCCACCCCGGGTCTAGCTTCCACAAGTCCGGCTCTATTCAGCATCCCCATAATTCTGCGGATTACGACCGGGTTCGTTCCCACACTTGCGGCAATAAATTCTGATGTATTTACGCCTTCCTTATTGTAGTACAGCAGTGTCAATATATGAATGCCTACAGAGAATCGGCTGGTAATCATAAACGGATAACTCCTTTGTACGTCTTATATACGCAGTATACATCAGTATATTATAACCGCAAGCCGCAGAATCAATATCTTAACTAATCAAAACAAAGAATCGATCAGGTAAGTAAACGAAAAGAATGGAGATGTCTATCTTAGACTTCTCCATTCTCAATATATAGAAACTATTAATTTCGTTCAGATACGACTGTAAAACGCTGATGCTTATGGTTTGCTGCTTCAATCTCATCAACGAGTGCCACCGCATAATCTGCATAACTGATATAGCTGTTACCTTGCTGGTTCAGGATCAGATGGTCTTGTCCTAACTGATAGGAACCAGTGCGTGAACCTTCGGGATCAAAGAATGCAGCAGGGCTCATATAGGTCCAATCCAAATCTTCAGATGCCTTCAGATCTTCAAGGTTCTTCGCTGCGTTGAATGCGGTGGGCTTAATCGCTGCCGGGAATTCGGGTGTATCGACCAGTCGTGTGGTGTTCTGATCATCTACATATAGGCTTCCTGCGCCGCCAACCACAATAAGACGAATGTCTGTATTGCTTAGCAGCCGGATAAGAGCCTGCCCTGCCTCCACATACAGATGCTCTTGCCCTAGAGCTGCGCCAAAAGCGTTAACGATGACGTCTAGGCCTTGGATATCTTCTTCTGTAATTTGAAACACGTCCTTCTCAATGACAGGAAATTCAGAGACTTTACTCGCATCACGGACAATAGCGGTGACGCTGTGACCACGGCTTGCCGCTTCTCTTGCGATGAGCCGGCCTGCTTTGCCACTTGCTCCAATAACTCCAATATTCATGTGCCATTCTCCTCCTATGCTTACTCAATTGTTATTCAAAGTCTCACCACCTGTAACTATGGTGATTACAACTTGTAATCATTATAGTTACAAGTCTAAGGTGTTGTCAACAACAGCAATAATTTTAATTTAACATTGCCCTAACACTTCACTGCTATAATTTCTACGGTTTGCTTAGAACCTAGATGAATTAGAGATTGCCGAAGCTGTACATCTTTGTAGGCATAGATTAGATCATTAAGGAGGAGATTCATATATCTAACATGGGAACACGGCTATGGGAGGTATTTACAACTGCACTGAAGCTCGGACTCACCTCATTTGGAGGACCGGTTGCCCACCTCGGTTACTTTCACAATGAATATGTAATGCGGCGAAAATGGATTGATGAACGTACCTATGCAGATCTGGTTGCGTTAAGTCACTTCCTGCCGGGCCCGGCGAGCAGCCAGGTCGGAATGGGTGTAGGTATGATGAGGGCAGGCGTGCTTGGAGGGATCATTGCCTGGCTTGGGTTTACGCTGCCTTCTGTACTAGCCTTGTTTATTGCGGCTTCATTATTACAGCAGTCAGGCATCGTTGAAATCGGCTGGATGCATGGACTTAAGATCGTTGCTGTCGCTATTGTGGCACATGCCGTCTGGAGTATGGGAAAGAACCTTGCACCAGACCGGAGCCGAATGACCATTGCGGCTCTTGCATGTGTCCTGGTCGTAATATGGCCATCTGCGATTACACAGGTCTCGCTCATCATTGCAGCAGGCCTCGCAGGCGTCTATCTGTATCGAGGGAAGCAGGAGAGCGCCCCATCAGCGGAGAAGGCGCCGATACAGAAGGGATTGGGCATCTTCTGTCTTGTTCTGTTCTTTCTGCTTCTTTTCTGCTTGCCACTGCTGAGTGAAATTTCCGGTTCTGCCTGGATTGCTTATTTTGACAGCTTCTACCGGGCGGGAGCTCTCGTCTTCGGCGGGGGGCATGTCGTTCTGCCCATGCTGGAGAGGGAACTCGTCCCGCAAGGATTGATTGATGCAGATGCCTTCCTGGCTGGTTATGGCCTGACACAGGCGGTACCGGGTCCGCTCTTTACGTTTGCTTCTTATCTGGGAACAATAATGGAGGGAGCGCTCGGAGCTGTAATTTTCACCGTAGCGATATTTCTCCCAGGTGCCCTGCTGATCATAGGGGCGATTCCTTTCTGGCAGCAGCTTAGAGGAAGAAGTGGAATACAAGGCGCGCTGAAAGGCGTGAATGCCGCAGTTGTCGGACTATTGCTCGCAGCCTTTTATGATCCGGTATTCACTTCTGCTGTACGCGGTCCTTATGATTTCGCACTTGCGCTCGTCCTGTTCGTCATGCTGGTCTGGTGGAAGCTGCCCCCATGGATCATCGTGCTGATCGGATTATTTGGAGGAATGGCTTTAAATCCATAGATATAATACAATCGAGATAGATTGATATGATCGTATTATGGGATAAAGGAGCTTTTGGATCAGGATGAGGATTACGGGACGAATGGTAATTAATATTTTGCTCTTTGTGGTCGTTTTTGCAGGCATCAATACGTATATCGGCTGGAACATCTATCTGTTCCTTACACAGTATTTCGAGACCGTTTCACCGTTATGGCTGGGGATCATCATGACAATTATTGCACTTGGCTATGGGATCGGTCGGATTAAATGGCTCGGGCATGCAGGGCGCTTTATGAAGGTCCTCGGTTCCTTTTACTTCGCGCTGCTGGAGTTCTTCATTATCGTGCTTCCGATCGCAGACATTGCTGGATGGATCAGTCATACGGCAGGCGTAGAAGAGGCATTATATATTCCGGTTATCGGCTGGCTGGCTATAGGGCTGCTTGTTCTGTTCCTTGTAGCAGGCTCCTATAACGCTTGGAGTCCTATTGTACGGCAGCATGAAATTTCGATTCACAAAAAGAAACCGGAAGGTCAGCCTGGAACATATCGCATTGCTGTCGCTTCGGATATCCACTTGGGAAACATCGTCGGTAACCGTCACCTCGGCAGACTTGTATCCATTATGAATGAAATGAAGCCTGACCTTATTCTGCTTGCCGGAGATGTGCTGGACGATTCGATCGAACCCTTTCTCAGGAATAAGATGTCGGAAGGGATGAAGAAGCTTACGGCGAAGCATGGTGTGTATGCTGTTCTTGGAAACCATGAATATTATGGGGGTCACATTGATCAGTATGTAGAGGAAATGGGGCTGCTCGGCATTCGGGTTCTGCAGGACGAGACGGTGACGACGGCGGGAGGAGTCCTCCAGATTGCCGGAAGAAAGGATCTTACTGCGGAGAAGACAGATCCGAAGAGACGTCTCCCTGTAGCCGAGCTGCTGGAGCCGCTGGATCATGAACAGCCCATTATCCTGCTGGATCATCAGCCGTATGCTTTTGAGAAGGCGGCTGAAGCGGGAGCTGATTTACTGCTGTGCGGTCACACCCACCGAGGACAATTTGCCCCGAATCACTGGATTACCAAGCGATTGTTTGAGCTGGACTGGGGTTATATGCTGAAGGATAAGATGCATGTGATCGTATCCTCCGGCTTCGGCTCCTGGGGACCTCCTATTCGGATCGCCAGCCGTTCCGAGGTCATTCAGATAGAGCTCAAATTAGAAGGTTAATGGGTTCGCTTCATCATCAAAGCAGGCGTCATGGTAATCATGACGCCTGTTTTTTTGTTTGCCGCTTTCCAAATTAAAGAAGAAATTAACATCTACATCACATCGTTATGTAAAAGGTGCAATGCGATACCGCTTTAACATAATAAATAAATAAATCGAGATTGAAAGAGATAAATGGGTGAATTCGATAGAAAATAAAAGAGATAAATTAAATTTATTTATATAATAAATTTCATCTATGTGAGATCTGTCGATTTTTGTTGGAAAAACGCTTGATTTTAATGTCATCCTGCTTTAATATCAGAAAAACTAAATTCGTACCAATTCACACAAAAAGTATCGTAAATAGACTCGGAAATAACTAATTATTATGTAATTAGGAAATGAGACGAGGAAATGAGTCGAAGAAGGAGCACTAAAAGTGACTGAAGAAGAACATCAGCGGGCAATGTATTCCGGTCTCGATGATCTGGACCGAGGTATTGTTGGATTCTTGCAAGAGAATGCCCGTATACCCTTTACCCAAATTGCCAAAGAGTTAAACGTAACAGAGAAGACCGTTCGGCTCCGGGTTCAGCAGATGCAGGATGAAGGTGTTCTCAGCCTGGTAGGAATCGTCAATCCGGTAAAAGCCGGTATTCGTTCTGAAACGCTGATCTTTATCGCTGTAGAGAATCAAATGATGGAGGAAGTCACGGAAGCAATTCACGAAATGCCCGAGGTCAGGCTGATGCTCCTGATTAGTGGTGAATATCAGCTTATGCTTCAAGTATTCACGAAGGATACCGATGAATTCTCCGAATTTCTAATGAAAAAGTTGAATAAAGTCAAAGGCATTACACGTACCAATGTCATCATGGAGCTCAAGGTTCTCAAATCAAAGTTGAAGTTCGTCCGCTAGAGCTTCATCTTTTTATTACCAATGTATATTTATGCACATTATTCATTCCAATCTGTTCCTAATCAAGGGACTGGTTATAAATTTATTCTATAGAAAAGTGAGGTCATGAAGATGTTTACAAAAAAAATGAACAAGCTTTTGTCATCTGCAGTACTGAGCAGCTTGCTTGTATTAACTGCATGCGGTGGAGGCGGTGGAGAAACAGCAACGGATACAGGGGGAGCTGAAGGATCAACTACAGGTCCTAAGGTACTTAACATTGGTCTGAAGGCTGACCCTCCAAGTCTAGATCCGATGTCATCGTCTTCCCTCTATGATCGCCAGGTACAGAACAGTATCTATGACAAGCTGTTTGATGTAAATGCGGATGGCGAGGTAGTGCCGATGCTCGTATCGGAATATACCGTTTCTGAAGATGGTCTTACGTATACTTTAACGCTTCATGACGGTATCACTTTCCAGGATGGAAGCGAGTTTAATGCAGAGGCAGTTAAATTTAATCTGGAGCGCTATAAGCAGGAAGGCTCGAAGCGGATCAGTGAGCTGAGTTCGATTGATACCGTGGAAGCAACGGATGAGTTGACGGTAGTGATTACGCTCAAGGAGCCATTTGCTCCATTCCTGTCCGTTCTGGCTGATCGTTCCGGCATGATGGTATCTCCGGCAGCAGTTGAGGAGCATGGAGATAACTATGTTAAGAATCCGGTAGGAACAGGTCCATTTGCCTTCGTTGAGCAGGTAAGCGGCGACCACGTGACTTTGAAGAAGAACGAGAACTATTGGAAGAATGAAGTGAAGATCGACGAAGTGAACTACAAAGTGTTCACCAACACGAGTGCGGCGGTACAGAATCTTCGCTCCGGCGTTGTCGATATTATTGATGAAATTCCGGTGAAGGAAATTCCTACTGTTGAGAATGACGCGAACCTGACTGTGGTTGCACAAGCGAACATGGGCTTCCAAGGGATTCATTTGAATAACACGGTAGGGGACCTGCAGAACAAATACCTGCGTCAGGCGGTCGATCTGGCTCTTGATCGTGAAGCGATTGTCAAAGTATTGTTCGACGGTTACGGTGCACCGGCACATACTCCATTTGCACCAGGCAGCCTTGCTTACAATGAAGAGCAGGACAAGTCTCCTGCAGTAGATGCAGCTAAAGTTCAAGAATTGCTTGAAAAAGGCGGCAAGCCGGATGGCTTCAGCTTCAAAATGCAAATTTCTACAACGACTGAGAACGAGCAGTTTGCTGCCGTTGTTCAGAACATGCTGAAGGCACACAAGATCAACGTTGAACTTGAAAAAGTCGAGTACGGTACGATGCTGGAGAATGGCGACAGCGGTAACTTCGAAGCGATGCAATTGGGATGGTCCGGCAGGATTGACCCGGATCAGAACGTATATGACTTCCTGGTAACTGGCATGCCGAACAACCAAGGCCGCATTTCCGAGCCGGAGCTTGATGAAGCACTGATTGCCGCACGTGCGGAGCAGGATACAGCAAAGCGTGCAGAGCTGTACCAGCAGGCGATGGATATCGTTCATGAGAACGGAAGCTATGTCTACATCTATCACAACTACGATAAATTTGGTGTATCAAACAAGGTTCAGAACTTTACTTATATTCCTGACGGCATCATCCGTACAGCGAACTTGGATATTCAATAACAGCCCAAAGAAAAGGAATTTAGGATGTTTAGCATCTCACCTCTAAAGCCTATAATCCCTTTCTAAGCCTGCAAAATAACACTCTAACACAACAAGAAAGCGGAATTCAAATTTCGCTTTCTTGTGTCATTGATAATGATTTTTTGCCAAATAAACAAAATTGGGAGAGAGAGCTCATGATGTTTGTATTAAAGCGTATTTTACTCGCGATCCCCATTCTGTTCCTGGTGTCGATCATGACCTTCTCCTTGATCCATCTGATACCAGGTGATCCTGCCCGGGTCATTCTGGGTCAAGAGGCTACACCGGAGGCGCTCGCCAGCCTAAGAGCAGAGCTTGGCCTCGACAAGCCGATTGTACAGCAGTATTTTACTTGGCTTGGCAATGTACTTCAGGGAGATTTGGGGACATCGATTACAGACCATGTACCGGTAAGTGAACTCATCGCACAGCGGCTGCCTGCAACGATACAGCTGACGATCGGAAGCTTTATTGTCGCACTGCTGATCGCAGTACCCGCAGGGATACTTGCCGCAGTCAAACGCAATACCTGGCTTGACTATCTTAGTTCCTTTGGAGCGCTTGGCGGCATGAGTATTCCGAGTTTCTGGCTCGCCATGATGCTCATTATTTATTTTACCGTCGAAAACAACTGGCTTCCGTCATCGGGCTACGTTCCTTTTTCCGTCGACTGGAAGGCCAATCTATTAGCACTTATTCTTCCTTGTATTGCAACAGGGCTCAGGGAATCAGCTGAACTAATGAGGATGCTTCGTTCCTCGCTCGTTGAGGTTGTTAATATGGATTTTGTCCGTACAGCCAAAGCAAAAGGACTCAATGAATGGGCGACCATATTCAAGCATGTGCTGCGAAACGCCTTGATTCCTGTCGTTACAAGCTCGGGTATTCTCATTGCTGGTCTCATCGGCGGTCTTGTCATCACGGAGTCCATCTTCTCGATTCCTGGCTTCGGCCGTCTGATCGTCGAATCTGTATTCAAACGTGACTATGTAACGGTGCAGGGCGCTATTCTTGTATCGGCGCTTCTTGTGGTCGTGATCAACATCATCGTGGATCTTCTCTATGCGGTCATTGATCCGCGCATCAAATCAGGTAAGGGGGCATAGACGGATGAAAAAGTTCAAAAAGTTCTTTAAATCCGGACTTGGTGTCCTAGGTACAGTCATTATCCTTATTCTTATCCTAACAGCCTTATTTGCGAGCTCTATTGCTCCTTACGATCCAAATATGCAGGACTATAACAAAATTCTGCAAGAGCCAAGCAGTGAGCATCTGTTCGGTACGGATGATCTTGGCCGGGACATCTTCTCCCGCGTCGTATACGGAGCGCAAATCTCCATCAAAGCAGCGCTGATGTCTGTAGCGATTGCCGTCTGCATCGGGGTACCGATCGGACTGCTCACCGGTTATTACCGGGGGTTCTGGGACGAGTGGGTCGTGATGCGGATTGTCGATTCGTTTCAAGCCTTTCCGTTTCTCATTCTGGCACTTGCACTCTCGGCGGTCCTTGGAGCTGGCTTCGGTAATGCGATGCTGGCGATTGGTATCGGCTTTGCCCCTACCTTTGTACGGATCACAAGAGGACAGGTGCTTAGCCTCCGCAACATGGAGTATGTGCATGCAGCCAAATCGGTGGGTGCGAAGGACGGGCGGATCATCTTCGGTCATATTTTACCCAATGCGCTGGGACCCATCATTATTCAGGCGACCTTGACGATGGCGAGCGGAATTCTGGCCGAAGCTTCCCTGTCTTATCTGGGACTGGGTGTGCAGCCGC
Organism: Paenibacillus provencensis; assembly: GCF_042678545.1. Classification (NCBI taxonomy): domain Bacteria; kingdom Bacillati; phylum Bacillota; class Bacilli; order Caryophanales; family Paenibacillaceae; genus Paenibacillus; species Paenibacillus provencensis. The sequence goes on from NZ_JBHTKX010000003.1 coordinate 317,017, forward strand.
CGACGCCATCATGGGGAAGTATGTTGAATCAGGCGCAAAGCCTGATGAGTGTAGCGCCTTACGCAACATTGTATCCGGGTCTGGCGATCTTCGTTGTTGTACTTGGATTTAACTTGCTTGGCGATGGATTGCAGCAGTTCCTTAATCCGCGCGCAAGGAAATAGAAAGGGGGGTCCGTAAACCATGACAACTATATTAGATGTACAACAGCTAAGAACGCGGTTTAAGACTGATTATGGACAAGTCGCGGTCGTTGATGGCGTGGACTTCTCCATAAATGAAGGAGAAACGCTTGGCGTCGTGGGCGAATCCGGCTGCGGCAAGAGCGTGACGAGCTTGTCCATCATGCGGCTCCTGGCAGGTAATGGAGCCTCAGAAGGACAAATTTTATTCAAAGGAAACAACCTGCTGGATATTTCGGAGAAACAAATGCAGAAGATCCGGGGTAACGATATCGCGATGATTTTTCAGGAGCCGATGACATCGCTTAATCCGCTTCAAACTGTCGGTCATCAGATCGAGGAGGCCGTGCTGCTGCACCGGAAGGTATCGAAGAAGGAAGCCAAAGAACGGGCAATTGAAATGCTGAAGGCCGTCGGTATGCCGCGTGCAGAAGAAATCTACGGCGAGTACCCTCATCAGCTCTCGGGCGGGATGCGGCAGCGGGTGATGATTGCCATGGCGATGTCCTGTGAGCCGAAGCTGATTATTGCGGACGAGCCTACGACGGCGCTTGACGTAACGATTCAGGCACAGATCCTGGAGCTGATGCAGAAAGTGAAGACAGAAACGAATACCTCCATCATGCTTATCACACATGATCTAGGTGTGGTAGCTGAGATGTGCGACCGGGTTATCGTCATGTATGCGGGACAGGTCGTGGAAGAAGCGGAGAAATTTGAGCTGTTCGAGAATCCGAAGCATCCGTACACGATTGGTCTGATGAATTCTATTCCAGAACTGACGGAAGAGGTGGAGTTCCTGGAGACCATTCCGGGCTCAGTTCCGCTGGCACATGAGATGCCGAAGGGCTGCCGCTTTGCTCCAAGATGCAGCAAGGTGATGCCGATCTGTCAGGAGCAGGAGCCTTCACTGTTCAAGCTGGACGGACAGAAGTGCCGCTGCTGGCTGTATGCGGAAGGGGATGAGTAAGATGGAACCAATATTACGTGTGAAAGGTCTCAAGCAGCACTTTCCAATTCATGCAGGAGCCTTCAATAAAGTCGTCGGACATGTCCGCGCCGTTGATGGAATAGACCTTGAAGTCTATCCCGGGGAAACGCTTGGCATCGTAGGGGAATCCGGCTGCGGTAAATCAACGACCGGCAGAACCATTATGAGATTGAACGAGCCGACAGAAGGGGAAGTTATCTTCGGCGGCAAGGACCTCGCGAAGCTGGGCAAAGAAGAGATGCGTAAGACAAGACGGGATATCCAGATGGTGTTCCAGGACCCGTTCGCCTCGCTCAATCCGCGAAAGACGATCCGTAAAATTTTGCTCGAATCCTTAGCGGTCCACAAGATAGGTACAGCAAAGGAACGGAATGAGACGGTGGAGAAGATTATTGAGATCGTCGGTTTGAAAAAGGAACACCTGGACCGTCATCCGCATGACTTCTCCGGCGGACAGCGCCAGCGGATCGGGATCGCTCGGGCACTTGTGCTGAATCCGAAGCTGATTATTGCCGATGAGCCGGTATCGGCTCTGGACGTTTCCATTCAATCACAGGTGCTGAATCTGCTCAAGAGCTTGAAACAGGATTTTGACCTTACCCTGATGTTTATCTCTCACGATCTGTCCGTCGTCAAGCATTTATGCGACCGGGTCGCCGTTATGTATCTTGGCCGAATTGTAGAGATTGCAGATAAGCGGAGCTTGTTTGCAAATCCGAGCCATCCGTATACCCAGGCACTCTTATCTGCGGTGCCACAGGCGAATCCAAGGCTGAAGAGAGAGCGTATCCTGCTGACTGGCGACTTGCCGAGTCCGGCAAATCCGCCGTCAGGCTGTACGTTCCATCCGCGCTGCCGCTTTTCGACAGAAGAATGTAAGACAACAGCGCCACAGCTAAGAGATATTGGCGCAGGGCATCAGGTGTCCTGTCATTATGCAGAGCAAATACTCGAGAGCCTGCGGGCCAAGGAGTCTCAAGGTGTTGTACACTAGTTCAATCTATCAAGGGGGAAATCATCCATGAAGACGTTCGACCCATTATCCTACCCATATACATCCCAGCGCAATGCAACCTACGCAAAGAACGGAATGGTGGCTACCTCACAGCCGCTCGCCGCACAGGCAGGGCTCGACATCCTGAAGCGTGGAGGCAATGCGATTGATGCAGCTATTGCAACAGCAGCCTGTCTTACCGTTGTTGAACCCACTTCGAATGGAATCGGCGGAGATGCATTTGCCATTGTCTGGACCAAAGGCGAGCTGCATGGCTTGAATGCAAGCGGACCTTCACCTGCGGGTATTTCCATTGAGGCAGTGAAGGAACAGGGACATGACAAGATGCCGACCTACGGCTGGCTTCCGGTCACCGTCCCTGGTACGCCATCGGCATGGAAGGCATTATCTGACCGTTTCGGCAAGCTGCCGCTGGCCGAAGTGCTGCAGCCTGCCATTGATTATGCGGAGAACGGATTTCCGCTGTCACCAACACTCGGATATTATTGGAATTTAGCTTATACCAAGTTCAAGGAGAAGCTGACTGGTTCTGAATATGCAGGGTGGTTTGAGACCTTTGCGCCGGAAGGAAGAGCTCCAGAGATCGGAGAGATCTGGAAATCGCCTGGACATGCGAAGACCCTTCGCGCTATTGCGGAGACAGGAGCAGAATCCTTCTACCGGGGAGAAATTGCCGATCAGATCGATGCCTTCTCCCGCGAGCATGGCGGTTTCCTTCGTAAAGAGGATTTGGCTGCTTATTATCCAGAATGGGTAGATCCGATCTCTGTGAACTACAAAGGCTATGACGTATGGGAGATTCCGCCGAACGGCCAAGGGCTTGTCGCTTTGCTTGCGCTTAACATGCTGAAGAAGGATGAGTTCACTGCACGTGATACCGTGGACACTCATCATCTGCAGATGGAGGCGATGAAGCTGGCCTTTACGGATGGGCTGAACTACATTACCCAGCCCGACAAAATGAGCGTGACCATAGAGGAGCTGCTGTCCGATGCTTATGCTGCAGACAGGAGAGCGCTGATCGGTGAAGAGGCGATTCAGCCGGAGCCGGGTAATCCAGCGAGAAGCGGTACCGTCTATCTGGCCGCTGCGGATGGCGAAGGCAATATGATCTCCTTCATCCAGAGCAACTACATGGGCTTCGGCTCCGGTGTTGTAGTTCCAGGTACAGGAATCGGTCTGCAGAACCGCGGACATTCCTTCTCACTGGATGAGACGCATGCCAACCGGCTCGAAGGCGGCAAAAAATCCTACCATACCATTATTCCAGGCTTCCTGACGAAAGATGGCAAGCCGGTCGGACCGTTTGGTGTCATGGGTGGATTCATGCAGCCGCAGGGTCATTTGCAGGTTGTGATGAACATGATTGACTTTAATCTGAACCCGCAGTCTGCACTGGATGCACCTCGCTGGCAGTGGATCGAAGGCAAGACGGTGGAGGTTGAACCAAACTTCCCGGATCATATTGCGCTCAGTCTGGCTAGAAAAGGTCATGATATCCGACGGGCGAACAGTACAGGCGGCTTTGGCCGAGGACAAATTATTGTGCGGGACAACGAAAATGGAGTGCTTGTAGGAGGTACGGATTACCGTACAGATGGCACCATTGCAGCTTGGTAATTATTTTTTCTTCTATATATAGAACTGCTGTATATATTTAATATTTGAATCCATTTCATAAATCATTTTACTGAATTAAACCTTAACCCGATGAATACTTCATTCGGTTAAGGTTTTTTTGGCGAGTAAAGGATGGGTATAGGTTAAACTTGTCTAATATATATCAGTAGGATGAATCTGTTGCATTTTGTTCAAATTTTGAGATAATTGGTCCCACATTGCTGTCTTGAATGGCCCGAGTGGGCTATTCAACATTTCAAGTCATTTAAGTTATGCTGATGTACATAAGGTCCATCCATTGAATACTCAACACAGAAAGGAACGATAATTATGAAAAAAGTCGTTTTAATGCTAGTCCTATTCCTACTGCTGATGCCAGGAGCGGCGTTTGCGCATACGCATCTTGAAAGCTCATTGCCTGCCGATGGGGAAGAAGTCACTGCAGAGCTGACAGAGGTTCAGCTGACATTCGAAGGACCGATTGAGCAGCTGAGTACGGTAGAAGTCGTAAGTGAGAATGGTGACAAGGTAGAACTGGCTTCTACTGAAGTCGAAGGGAATGTGCTTACAGGAGCAGCTAGTGCTCCATTTGCGAATGGCAATTACACAGCGAACTGGACGATAATCGGGGAAGATGGCCATGAGGTCAAAGGCAGCGTTGCTTTTACCGTAAATACACCTGAGACAGCGCCGGAAGCAGACACACCGCCTGCAGATGAGAATAACGGAGATACTCCTGTATCTAACGATGAACAAGGTACAGAGGAGCCTGCAGCGGATACAAGTACGGAGGCTCCCGCAGGGGAAGCAGCTGAGAATACTACAGAGGCAGCACAGCCTGAGACCGCATCCGGTGGAAACAATACAGGCATCTGGATCGCTATCGTAGTGGTCATCGTTATTGCGGGCGTTTATGTAGCGATGCGTAAGAGAGGTAAAAAATAAACATGTCTTTCCTGAGCGATGGACTATTATATATCTGCTATGCATTTCTAATGGGGAGCCTACTGGTGCAGCTTGCACCGGCAGGCTCTAAGCCGCTGGTAGAGATTCCGCGCTGGACAGTAAATTTGAGTATCGTTGGCATCATCCTGCTCGCGTCTGCTCCTCTCCTGCAGATTATTGTAAGATTTGGGCCAAGCATCGGTTATGGTCAAGCGATATCGACTGTATTGTTTACTTTCAAAGAGGGCAGAGCCTATTTAATTGTCGTCGGATTATGTATCCTGCTTCTGCTTCAATTTCTGTTGTTCAAGAACTCGCTGCAGGAGAATAAGGTGCTGTATCCATCGGTACTGATTACGATTTGTATCATTGCCATCTTCGGATGGTCCAGCCATCTGGGAGCGATTGCGGGGCTAGCAGGAGCGGCAATACAGTTTCTGCATATGCTCGGTGTAGCGGTATGGGTTGGTGTTCTGCTTGTGATCGCCTGGTTTACGCAAGAGGCGAGGAACTGGACGGCATTCCTGAAGTGGTACACACCTGTAGCCATTGGCGGTGTGCTCATGATCCTGGTCTCCGGTCTCATGACCATGTCATACACGACGCCGGAGTATGTGAACTCCTGGATGCTATCCTATGGTCAAGCGCTGCTAATGAAGCATCTGCTGTTCATTCCGCTGATCGTGTTCGGTTTTTGCAACGGATTCATCTATAAGCACAAATTAAAGTCGAACCCTGGCTTTAATCCAATCCCTTGGCTTAGAGCGGAAGCCATTATTGTGCTTCTCGTCTTTGGCTTCACGGCATTTATGAAGCTGCAGGCACCTCCGCATGAAGTGGCGGAGACGCTTAAATACAATGAGCCGTCAGCTATGTTTACACTGCTGCATCCGGAGGCGAGTCTTCCTCTATCCATGAGCTTTACCGCTTGGGCCATCATCCCCGTGGTAATCGCGCTGCTCAGCCTTGGATACATCGTATACTCGTTCCGAGGGAATAGATTAAGACCGGGCAGCTCCCTGATTGCAGGACTTGTATTTGTATTGAGCGGCTATGCCGCAGTTATGCTATGTGTGCAATAAAAATCAAAAGAAACAATCAGCAGCCCTTTTCGTCAGAAACAGGTGTACATCCATGAGATGAATAACACTGTTGAACGAAAGGGGTTTTTTTATGAAGGAATTGAGGAGGAACAGAAGAATATAATGCTTCAACGCTCGACAAAGAGGAGGCAGTTAGGGTTGCAAAGATCAATCAATATACATAATGATACCGTCTTGCCGATAGAGGACAAGCTTGAACAGCTGCATATGTGCCTGATCCGCAGCTACGCAAACGAACAAATTGAAATTGCTTCTGTTAGATGTGAAGAGTTCGGTTATAAGACTCCGAATTTCACGACGGGTGGAATATATCATTTGCATGGTTCAGCTATGATTAATCACACTGTGCATGCATGGTCACTCGTATTAAAGGTGATTCAGCAAGCCAGCTCGGAAAAGGATAATCCCCAGCATCACAATTACTGGCGCAGAGAAGCTCTCATCTATGAAGCGGAGCTGCTCAGCTCACTTCCTGATGAGATCTATGCCCCCAAAGGATACTTCGTTGAAGAACAGAAGGATGGAACCATATGGATCTGGATGGAATACCTCGAAGGCACACCGCCTTCATCCCAAGCCCAGTTTGAATACGTTGCCAGGCTGCTGGGCAGATTTAATGCAGCTTACTTGGCGGGATCAAGAGAATTGCCAGATCAGTCATGGCTATGCAGAAGCTGGCTTGGATCATGGACAACAGCCAGCAGGCAGTATGCACCAGCACCTGATACATATAGGCAGTACATTCAGACAGCTCGTCAGAAGCAGATTTGGACTTGGTTTCAGAAGCTTACAGATCATCTCGATTACCATCTAGATTCCTTGAAGCGCCTGCCGCGTGTGTTAGCTCATCAAGATTTAAGCCCTATGAATATGTTCTTAACTGATCATCATCTCTCACTGATCGATTGGCAATTCATGAGTATTTCCGGAACAGGAGAGGACCTCGGTAAGATGTTTGGCGTTAGTATGAGCCTGGGTGCTATTCCAGTGAAGGAATATAGGGTATATCGAGAGTTTCTATTTGATGCGTACCTGGGTGGTATGCGTGATGTAGACTGGCAGGGAGATGAACGATGGGCGAGGTATGGTTATTGTTTAAGTACATCCTTAAGAAGCTTGTGGGAGGTGCCTCAGTACTTCTCCTTAATTGCTCGTCAGAAGTCAGGTTTGGATTCCGAGACATATCAGAGAATATTCCAGCTTGGGGAGATCATTACGATTCATATGGAAATGGCTAGTGAGGCAGAATCACTCAGAGGTTACATACCGTAATATTAGACAACCTCTCCTCTTGTTTACAAATGAATGAGAGCAGATATAATTATATTCATGGAACCTATAACGATTCATAAAGTGTTATCGAATGAGACGCGTCGGGAGATTCTGGAGTGGCTTAAGAACCCGGAAATGCATTTCGGTGAGAAGTATCATCGTCCGCCTAACGGAGATGTATCAAAGGGTGTATGTGTTGGCGATATTCAAGCGAAGGCCGGACTTGCGCAATCTGTTATATCAAGCTATCTCCTTGCAATGCAGAAGGCCGGGCTGCTCATATCGGAACGAGTGGGACAGTGGACGTATTATAGACGCAATGAAGATGTCATTAAACAATTTTGTGAAGAGCTGACAAACAACTTATAAAGAAAGGAGTTCTTCGTTCTATATAATCTAGAATTTTCGATATATAGATTTCTGCGGTTGCATTTTTAATATGGAGAATTACGAAAATGACGAATTCTATCCTTTCACGAAAATATGTTATAATGGGCCGGATAAAGAGAGGATGTGAGGTAACATGGTGCGTTTTGGAATTATCGGAACGAATAAGATCACGGTTCAATTTATTGAAGCGGCATCGACTCTTCCTGATTTTAAGCTGACAGCAGTCTATTCGCGTACAGAGGAGAGAGGACGGGAATTCGCTGAACAGTATGGTGCGGAGCATATATTTACCGATCTTGAAGAAATGGCTCAAAGCGACGTGCTGGATGCGGTATACATAGCAAGTCCGAATTCGTATCACAGTAAGCAGGCGGTTCTCTTGATGCAGCACGGTAAGCATATTTTGTGTGAGAAGCCGGTGGCATCAAACAGCAAAGAGCTTGCAGATATGATTACTGCGGCTAAGGCCAACAAGGTTGTGCTTATGGAAGCTATGAAATCAACGCTTATGCCAGGGTTCAAGGCGATGCAGGAGCATATTCTCAAGCTTGGACAAGTACGTAAATATATAGTGAACTACTGTCAGTATTCATCTCGCTATGATGCCTACAAGCAAGGGGATATTCAGAATGCATTCAAGCCTGAGTTCTCAAATGGCTCACTAATGGATATTGGGATCTACTGCATCTATCCCATGGTGGTATTGTTCGGACAGCCGGAGAATGTCAAAGCGACGAGTGTTATGCTGGAATCGGGAGTAGATGGCGAAGGCAGCATCGTGCTTCAATACAAAGACATGGAGGGTGTGATCAGCTATTCGAAGATCACCAATTCCTATTTGCCCTCGGAGATCCAAGGTGAAGAGGGCAGCATGATCATTGATCATATTAATGTACCCGGAGCGGTAACCGTACGATATAGAAATGGTGACTCCTTGCAAATATCGGGTCCAGATGATGCACCCGCCATGAAGTATGAAGCGGCAGAGTTTATCAGGCTCATTCGCAGCGGTGAACTGGAATCGGCGAATAATTCTCACCAGCATTCCAGCATAACAATGGAGATTATGGATACAGTCCGCAAGCAGATTGGACTCGTTTATCCCGCTGATCGCTGAGGATAGACTGTTAAACCAAAAAACCCGGAACGCGAGCATCCTCTGCGTTGCCGGGTTAATCTTAATTTAGAGCAACAAGAGAATCGTTAAGTAACTCCGTTGCTTGCTCTGGTGAAACATTCCGAGCATAAATGAGCTCGCTGATCACGAGCTTTCGGGCATTGTTCAGCATGTTTTTGTCCGTCCATCCCAAAGTTTTGCGAGTCATCAGTTTGCTTAGATCACGGATAACTTGAATCTCCATACAAATGTCTCCGGTTTTCAGTTTGCCGAGCATCATTTGTTGCCTTGTGTTCGGATTCGAGGGGATCTCTTCGCATTCTTCTTGGAAAATAGCTTTAGCCAGCATCAATGTTGCTTCATCACTGATGCAGCGAATTCCGAGTGAATCTATTTTCGCTACAGGTATGCTTACATTCATTAAAGGGTGGTCAATGTGAACCTCAAAATACCACTGTTTCTCACCGAGAAATTCTTTCTCTTCTAAAGAATGAATAAAACCTGCGCCGTACATTGGATAAAAAACAATATCTCCCACTTGATACATAAATAAAGGCCCCTTTTCTCTAAGATCTAAAGATGTTAACTTTTAATGGAGTGAAAGCATCAACAATCATAATCGTAACGGCAGCTAGGCGCGATTAAGATCGATGATTATCTTATCCTCCAACAACTTTGCTTGAGACTTGGAGCTTAATTTAAAGAATACCGAGGCATCTCTGTTTCTATTATAGCATAGCTATGTTTTCTTGATGGCGCAGGAAAATGACGGGAGACTATAGCTGAGCATATTTAACTTAATAAAAATCCGGGCCCAGGTCATATTCGACCTGGGCCCGGATTGGATACTGCTATAACTTATCTAAATTTAAAGTGTTGCGTTTGTTTTGTTGTTCTCTACGGACAACTGCTCTGGATAACCGTAAGTTCCGTGCTCACTCATATCCAGACCGATCAATTCTTCCTCTTCCGATACACGAATTCCGATCGTTTTCTTCATTACCCAGAGAATTGCATAGGATACGATGAAAGCGTATAGTCCACAAGCGATAACGCCCATAGCTTGAACGCCTAGCTGACCGAAGCCGCCGCCGTAGAAGAGACCCGCATTACCAACACCCAGCTTCTCAACGAGCTCTGGCGTTGCGAAGAAACCAGTGGAGAGTGTTCCCCAGATCCCTGCCGTACCATGAGCGGAAAGTGCTGCAATGGGATCGTCGATGCCAAGGTTCTCAAACATACGGATACTGAAGAATACGAGGACACCAGCGATAAGACCGATCACAATCGCTGCCCAAGAATCTACATAAGCACAAGATGCAGTAATAGCAACGAGACCAGCAAGAGTACCGTTCAGCATCATGGATACATCCGCTTTACCCATAACAGCCCAAGCGATCAGAAGAGCGGCTACCGCACCGGCTGCTGCGCCGAGCTGAGTATTGATAGCGACATAACCGAAGAAGTTTCCATCTTCAACTGTAATCGTACTGCCTGCGTTAAATCCAAACCAGCCTACCCACAGAATCATAACACCGAGTGTAGTGAAGACTTGGTTATGACCAGGCATATTGAGAGGTTTGCGATCTTTATTATATTTACCGATACGTGGTTTGAGCAGAAGTGTGGCTGCAAGCGCCGCACAAGCACCCGTCAAATGGACAACGGTAGATCCGGCGAAGTCTTGATCCCCGTGATCTGCGAGCCAGCCGCCGCCCCAGATCCAGTGAGCGATAACCGGATATACAAGGATTGAGAACAGTGCTGCAAAGATCAAGTAAGCGGAAAGCTTAGCTCTCTCTGCGAAGCCGCCCCATGCGATGGACATTGAGACTGCTGCAAAAGCCAATTGGAAGATGAACATAACGGTTGGTGCTACGGTGCTGTCAGCCGGAACCTCCGGTTCATTAAAGAAGAAGTAATCTCCCCAGCCGATTAAAGAATTACCTTGACCACCAAAAATAAGTGCATATCCTACTGCCCAGAATACTACGGACACAATACCTACTGTAAAGATCGTTTTACCTGCGACGTGCCCGGCATTCTTCATCCGAGTCGATCCTGCTTCGAGCAAGATAAATCCGCCTTGCATGAACAGTACAAGAATAGCTCCTAGCATTACCCATATGCTGTTAATTCCGATTTCCATCTGATTCACTCCTTGTGTATGATGTGTGATGCGCCCCTTCTTACTTCTTAACATCCGTTACTTCAACCTTAATCTGTAAATCACAACCTTCGAAATAGCCTAGTCGCTTCAGAATAGAGCTGAGTGTCGAAATAACCTTGTTTCGTGAAATCACTCTATTCAGCTGCAAAGGTAATGACTTGGCCGTTGAGACACGGACAACCTGTACTCGCCTGGATCAGAACGTTTACGTATTCTACAAAAAGATGAAGCAGAGTATGAAACATTATTGATCAACCAGCCAGTTAGTTACCAATGAATCTCAGAAGATTTAAGGTTCCTTATTTAAAGGCTCTGACCGTATTTTAGGTGCAAAAGCACTTGTTGTCAATATATCTAACATAAGATCTTTTGAATTTTCTTCTTTTTTCATAAAATTTGCATATTCATTTGCACTTTATCACCTAGTTAGTAAGAATGACATGCGAATACACTGTATAATCCCTACTTTGGTTAGCGTTTATAGAATGGTATTGAAGTAGTAATGAGGAGGAGTAATTGATAGAATAGTTAACATGAAGCAGGGCTTAAAGAATTATTGAAACGAAAATTGGAGATGACCGTATTATTGTTACGTTATTTTCAGTAGAATGTATGTAGGAAGGGTTGGAGCTTTTATACAGTTAGAGAGGGATGCGGCTGCATGGAACAAGAGAAGGTGTGGCCAGACAGGTTCAAGAGATTTTTTCTTAACAATAAATTCGTGTTGTTCCTGCTGGTTGTTTTATTAGTTGGGCTGAATGTCATGGTGTTCAGCAAAATATCTTTTATTTTTCTCCCGATTGAAGTTTTGCTCAAGACGATTATACTGCCCATCATATTAACGGGTGTTGTATATTATCTGCTTAATCCTATTGTGGATATTCTTGAGAGACGCAGAGTGAAGCGCGTATACTCTATACTTATTTTATATCTGCTGATCGCCGCAATTATTACTATTGTTGTTCTGGCGGTCATACCGGTCGTTCGTCAGCAGATCACAGATCTGGTTAGAAACTTCCCTGTTTATTACGAGAATGTTGTGCTTCAATTTGAACAATTTATAGGTACAGGTTACTTAACGCAGGTTGAGCAGACCCTCCGCATTAATTTCAATGATATTGTGGGAAGTCTGTCCGAGCGAGTGAGCACCATTGTAGATTCGACGGTTACGGGGATTGGAGGCTTCCTGGGTGTATTGACAGAAACCATTCTCGCGATCATCACGGTACCTTTCATTCTGTTCTACTTGCTGAAGGACGGGAAGAAGCTCCCTAGCTATTTGCTGTCTTTCTTGCCTACGAATATCCGCGGAAGCACTTCCCGAGTGCTCTCTGAATCTAATCATCAGATCAGCTCTTATATCCGCGGTCAGATTATTGTCAGCTTCTGTATCGGTGTTCTGCTATACATCGGCTACATCATCATCGGACTTGATTATGCATTGATACTCGCGGTCATTGCTGCTTGTACCGCAATTGTACCTTATCTCGGTCCAGCTATTGCCATCACGCCTGCTCTGATCGTAGCGGCGGTGACTTCGCCGATCATGCTGCTCAAGATGATTGCGGTATGGACGATTGTACAGCTCGTTGAAGGTAAATTTATTTCACCTCAGATTATGGGTAAATCGCTTAAGGTTCATCCGATTACGATTATCTTCGTTATTCTGACAGCAGGCAATCTGTTTGGAGTGGTCGGCATTCTGCTAGCGGTACCAGGTTACGCCGTGCTGAAGGTGGTCTTCACCCATCTCTTTAACTGGTTTAAGGACCAATCGGGCCTGTATGATCCGGAGAATCGAGAAGACAGCTCCAAACGATAACGAATTGAGAAAATGGGAAATACGTTTTATAAAACGTAAAGCGCTCAGGATATCAGGGCTATGCAGCCTGATTCCACTGAGCGCTTTTTTTGCTGTGTTCTTTTTACATACTATTGAATCAATTTCATAACACATCGCAGCTAAAGGCGTGATGAAATTAACTTTATTCATGTTTAATATGCTGAAGTGTCTGGATAAAAATTTGCTCGATATGTCCGTCATCCAGGGAATAGTAAACCGTCTTGCCCTCCTTGCGACGCTTGACAATACGCATGTTGCGCAGAGAACGCAGCTGATGAGAGATAGCAGATTGGCCCATCTCAAGCAGTACAGTCAGGTCATGAACGCATAATTCGCGCTGTAGAAGTGCATCTATTATCCGAAGACGTGTTGGGTCACTGAAAGCCTTGAACCAATCCGCCATTTGAACAGAAGTTGGTTTATCTATCAGGGACATCTTCGTCAGATCAAGCTGTGCCTCGGTTCCGAAGCAGGTAGGCTCGCATTCCTCGACGACAGGGATTGCTTTTTGTTCTTTCATGTATATCACCGCCTCTTTAATAGCTCTATTATAGCCAAAATGAGGTGGTGTGCATAAAGATAAATTTTAAGAACACAAAAGATTGACTTCTTTTTGGCTCGTTGCATATAATGGATTCATAACATATGAATGATTGCTCATATATTGATGTTGTTTGACGGGAAGAGGAGATGACACATGGTGAGTACTAATACAAGTCAAATAAAGAAAGATCTGCTTCTGGAAGGACTGGACTGTGCCAATTGTGCCCGTAAGATCGAAGAGGGTGTAGGCAAGATCGGTGGAGTATCTTCCGTTGCTGTCAATTTTGCAACGACGAGAATGAGCATTACTGCCGATGCGGACAGATCAGAGGAAGTGCTCGCTGAAGCTGCCAAGAAAGTAAAGCGAATTGAGCCGCATATTCGTGTGTCGGTTATCGAACCGGCAGATGCAGCAGCTCATCGTCATAAAGAGGGTCATGACCATGGTGCTTCCCATTCACATGCAGGACATCATCATGACACAGGAGCTGCTAAGCTGTGGAAACGGGGTGCACGCCTTGCCGTCGGCACAGGGCTTGCAGTAGCTGCTGCTCTCGTACCCATGTCAGGCTATGCTGAGATTGGTTTGTTCATCCTTGCGTATTTGCTGGTCGGCGGTGATGTTGTATGGCAGGCGGTTCGCAATATCGCAAGGGGACAGGTGTTTGACGAATATTTCCTAATGACCATAGCGACGATTGGAGCCTTTGCTATCCAGGAATATCCTGAAGCCGTTGCTGTAATGCTGTTCTACCAGGTCGGTGAGATGTTCCAAAGTCTTGCGGTAAACCGTTCACGCAAGTCGATCCAGTCATTAATGGATATACGTCCTGACTATGCTAACCTCGAGACAGCGGAGGGTGTAGTCAGAGTGTCCCCAGAGCAGGTAAGAATTGGCGAACGCATAGTTGTAAAGCCTGGAGAGCGTGTACCACTCGACGGCAAGGTGATCAGCGGAACCTCAATGATGGACACTTCCGCACTTACAGGGGAATCTTCTCCAAGAGAAGCTGCGCCAGACAGTGAAGTGCTGAGCGGCTTCGTGAATCTAAATGGTGTGCTTACCATGGAAGTATCCAAGGATTACAGTGAATCGACGGTGTCTAAAATTTTGGAGCTCGTTCAAAATGCAACAAGCAAAAAGGCACCTACAGAGACGTTTATTAACAAATTCGCTCGTGTTTACACGCCAATTGTCGTCATTGTTGCAGCCTTGCTGGCTGTAATCCCGCCACTAGTGATCAGTGGGGCGGAATTCTCTGATTGGCTCTACCGTGCACTTGTCTTTCTAGTCATATCTTGTCCATGTGCGCTTGTGGTGTCCATTCCACTGGGTTTCTTCGGAGGGATTGGGGCAGCCTCGAGAGCGGGGGTGCTGGTCAAAGGCGGCAATTACTTGGAGGCGTTAGGTGATGTTACAACGATCGTCTTCGATAAGACGGGAACGCTGACAGAAGGTGTATTTCAGGTTACGGGAATATATCCGGCAGAAACCGCGCAGCAGGATCAAGAAGAACTGCTCAAGTACGCAGCCTATGCAGAGTATCATTCCAATCATCCCATTGCTGAATCCATCCGAATCGCATATGGTCATGATCTGAACCAAGATCTGCTCGGAAGCTATGAAGAATTAAGCGGATATGGGATCAGAGCGCTGCTTGACGGTACTGAGGTGCTTGCGGGAAATAAGAAGCTTATGGAGCAGCAAGGGATTCCATATACAGAGCCAGTGCAGCACGGTACTGTAGTTCATATTGCGATAGGCGGAAGCTATGCAGGGCATATCGTTATCTCTGATAAGGTGAAGCAGGATGCCGTAAGAGCTATTAAGGAACTAAAGGCACTGAATATAACGAAGACGGTTATGCTGACCGGAGATGCACGTTCCGTCGCGGAGACGGTGGGAGAGAAGCTCGGTATAGATGAGATTCATGCAGAGCTGCTCCCCGCTGACAAGGTGGAGCAATTGGAACGGCTGGTAGAGAACAAGCCGGCCAAGGAGAAGGTAATGTTCGTTGGAGACGGTATTAATGATACACCAGTGCTTGCACGCGCTGATGTCGGTGCGGCCATGGGTGGGCTCGGCTCGGATGCTGCAATTGAGGCCGCTGATATCGTCATTATGACAGATGAACCTTCGAAGATTGCCACGGCGATCCGTATCGCGAAACGGACGAGAGTGATCATCTGGCAGAACATCATCTTTGCTCTTGTGGTGAAGGGGCTGTTTCTCATCCTTGGGGCCTTTGGGATTGCAGAGATGTGGGAGGCAGTATTCTCCGACGTAGGCGTTACGGTGCTTGCCGTGCTCAATTCCATGCGGATCTTGAAATATAAAGGCTAGACCCTTTGCATACAGGTTCAAAAAAGCTTATTCTCTCACTGTGAGAGAATAAGCTTTTTTGGTTTCATCCGGTAATTTCTTATAGCAGTTTATGCTGTCCAAGGAATAAGATTTACACTTTATGCTCCCGCTTTTCGCAAGGCTTTCAGCTTGTTTGCTTTTCTCCGGTTGCTGCTGATCGTAAGCTGGCGGTGCCTCGGGGAGCGTATAACCCAGCGTTTGAAAGCAGCGGTACCGGCAATGCTGGTCAGCATTGGGGAAGGGGCATGAATATAACTGAGTGCTGCATACAAGCATGAATTGACCAGAATTTCGGTAAATACAAAATAAGCAATATCTGAGCTATTGACGATGATGACAGTGTATTTTGGCCTGGAAGGATTGGAGATGGCATCTGATCCATATACACCTATAACACGGTATTTCATGGTGCTGCCCCTTTCGTGTCTAGGACCCATCGTCCTCACATTAGTTTGTTTATTTTATGTCCTTCTGGCTTGACCCTATGTATGCTGCTAGAGCTGGGCGTAAGCTCGCTGGGTAATAGAGATGGAGACGAAGAGCCAGAACATTATCAATAGATTTTTGTCAATGAGGAGGAAATAATATGCACAAACAACGGTTATATATCGGAGGAGAATGGATAGAAGGAGCCTCGTGGAAGACACTGTATTCCCCCTATTCCGGGGAGGCTATTGCAGAGATCGCTGTGGCTGAGGAGAAGCAGGTAGAAGCTGCAATTGCGAGTGCCGAAGAAGCTTATGCGGTGACCCGGCGTATGCCGGCGCATGAACGCTCTGCAATACTTAATAAGGTTGTGGACCTGCTCCATCATCGGCTTGAGGAAGCAGCCGTTCTTATAGCAAGAGAGGCGGCTAAGCCAATGAAGGCAGCAAGAGCCGAGGTCAAGAGAACAATAGAAACGTACCGTTTTGCAGCAGAGGAAGCTCGCCGGATCCAAGGAGAGTCTCTGCCGATGGATGCCGCACCCGGAGGGGAGGGGAGAGTCGCTTATACTATGAGAGAGCCGGTCGGTGTGGTCGGGGCTATCACCCCGTTCAACTTCCCGATGAATCTGGTTGCACACAAGCTGGGTCCGGCTTTGGCCGCAGGGAATACGGTTGTACTTAAGCCAGCGGGTCAGACGCCGTTATCCGCTTATTTCATAGCTGAACTGTTTGAGGAGGCGGGACTGCCCAAGGGGGCTCTCAATGTAGTGAGCGGGAGCGGCAAAACGATTGGAGATATATTGGTGACTGATGAACGGGTCAAGCATATTACTTTTACTGGCAGTCCTGGTGTAGGTAAGGGGATTCGAGCGAAGGCCGGGCTCAAAGGGGTGACGCTGGAGCTGGGCTCGAATTCAGCTGTCATTGTGGATGAGGAGATCAACAATCTGGAGGCTGCTGCTGAACGTATTGCACAAGGCTCATTTGCTTATCAGGGACAAGTCTGTATTTCGGTCCAGCGGATCTATGTGCACGAGTCGGCAGCTTCATCATTTATCGAGCTGCTTAGAGAGAAGACAGAGGCGCTGAATGCGGGCGATCCGCTAGACTCATCTACGGATGTGTCAGCCTTGATCTCGGAGGAGGATACGAGCAGAGTACTGGAGTGGATCCGGGAAGCTGTCAGTGAAGGTGCTGAGCTCATTACCGGTGGTGAGGTCTCACAACGAGTACTTGCGCCAACGATAATGACGAATGTTCCGCATTCGGCGAAGCTGTCCAGTCAGGAAGTGTTTGGACCCGTTGTTGTGGTCCATGAAGTGAGCTCCATTGATGAAGCAATTGAGAAGGTGAATGATTCGGTATACGGGCTTCAAGCAGGGATCTATACGAATAATATTCATCACGCGCTGAAGGCGGCTGATTTATTGGAAGTAGGAGGAGTGATCATCAACGATATCCCGACATTCCGGCTGGATCATATGCCATACGGCGGCGTCAAGCAGAGCGGATATGGACGTGAGGGTATCAAATATGCCGTAGAAGCAATGACAGAGCTGAAGCTCGTTGTCATGAATCGTAACTTATAGGACCTTGAACATTAATATAAGGCAAGCCATATTTAATAAAAAGAAACCCGCGCTCTTTAGCAAAAAAAGAGGCCGGGTTTCTAGATAAGTTGAGCATGGCATGAGAACATCATGCCATGCTATTGGTGTTGAACAATAGGCTATTGTTTATCATGAACGCCTTCGGTTCTATAATTCTATAACAACCAAGTGTTCTACAGCTGCTCTGCCAGAATACTAACAAAGTTCTCCAGGAACGCCTGATCTTCTTCGTCGAAACGGTTAAGCAGCGGGCTGTCGATATCAAGCACGCCAAACAGTTCGCCATTCTTCACAATCGGCACGACAATCTCGCTGTTCGTCGCTGCATCACAAGCAATGTGTCCAGGGAAGTCATGAACATTACGAACAAGCTGAGTTTTGCGCTCCCCTGCAGCTGTTCCGCACACGCCGCGTCCAAGCGCAATACGAATGCAGGCAGGCAGTCCTTGGAAGGGACCTAGTACAAGCTCTGTGCCATCGTATACATAGAATCCGACCCAGTTAATGTCCTTAAGGAATACATTCAGCAGAGCGGAGGCATTGGCCATATTAGCTACTGCATCAGGTTCTTCATAAATTAAGCCCTTCAATTGATCAAGAACAGCTTGGTACTGCTCGCTTCGGGTACCTTCATAAGTCATCGTGTGGAACATTTCTTATCACCTTCCGGTATAAATAGCGTAGCTATAATTTTAAGTGGATATCCTTGTCATTGTAAGGGATTGACGTTTCTTAAGCAAGAGGATTGGTGAAGTAAATACTGTAAGCGAAGTCGGAAAGGGGTTATGAACTATGCTCGCAGATGTGCAAAATTTATTCATTCGTATTCATATGCTTCATCTCGCTCAAACGGAGGATCTGACGGTTTCAGACGTCCTGACACGGCTGGAGGCGTTAGACTACCGAGTCGGTGAACGGGAAGTGAAACAGGAGCTGGAGAGACTGACGCAGGAGAACTTTCTGACTTCCCATAACGAACAATTCAGCATTACAGGTGCGGGAATTGATGAATTCAAGGAAATTCAGACGGTTCTGAACACCGTGTGCTCTGAAGTGGGAGAAACGAATAAAGTGTAGTTTACTCCGGTGGCTTATTCATTTGGGTCATCAGCAAAAAAAGTCCGTCACCTCTAAAATGATGCTCCCTCGCTGTCATTACTGACACGCTTACAGGAAGTTCACTTCAGGGGTATCGGACTTTTTTCGTTTACATCATCATCTTCTTCATCCCCATTGGGTCCGCAGCGGCTGTTCCACCGAAGCAGAGGAGGATTGAAGAGAGGATGAAGGATATAGCTGAATATGCTCACGCTCTAGTACTTCGTCAATAAACTCAAGAACCTGTGTACGATATAATTGCGGGTTGACCATATAAGCGTTAGCATGGACAGCACCTTCGATCATGAGCAGCCTTTTGAACCCTTTTTTAACTGTATATAAATCCTCGCTCATCTTCGTAGGTACGAAGCGATCCTCTGTACCGTGAATAAACAGGGTGGGAATGTCGCTGATTTGTACAGCCTTCGTCGGAGATACCTGCTCGAAACGGAAGCCTGCTTTTTTCATAACACGCCGGCTAACCAAATAGTAGAAGCAGGATACAGGATAGAGACGAACTCTTCTCAGCTGATATTTCATCAGCTCGGTCAGATCGGAATAGGGGCAGTCCGCAACAATGAACCTGACATTAGAAGCAGCCATTGCGCTGTATTCCAGTACAGTGCCTCCGCCAAAGGATTGACCGTGCAGACCAATAACACAGTTCTCGCCAGCACGTTGATTTACAAATTCCACCCAGTCTTCAATATCGTATTTTTCCTTATAGCCGAACGTCGTGTAGATTCCCTCGCTCTTGCCATGTCTGCGCTGATCTACAAGCAGGAGATTAAAGCCGGACTCCTGAAACATTTGGATATACTGGGTTGAAATAAAGTGCGAGGCCGTATAGCCGTGAACGATAATCATCCAGCGCTTGGAGGAGGGATTCGGCTCGATCATTACCCCATGTAGCTTAAGTCCATCTCGGCTTCGTATCCATACATCCTCCTTCTGAAGCTTCTTGAAATCGGAGCGATGATACACACCGGCTTTTTCAAGGAGTGAAAATAGATAATCTTCGCTGCGTACTTTCATCCGTATCATCTGTCTGAATCCAAACGAAACGATGCCTTCAATGAGGAAATAGACCGAGAGGAGCAAAAAAGCGATTTGATACATATGTGAGAAGACCCTCCTTTCAACATCGGCAATAGTATTTGTTAAAATGACAGTGGTCATTCGTGTCCACTTCAATTCAGTTACCTATTATTAAACGCTTGCCACCATTTCAATCCTGTGATTAGATAAACTACAATTGGAGATATCCATTCCAGTACATTAGTACATTAGCTGAAGGAGTATGAAGTGATGTATGTATGCGGCGGTTACATTCCTGAGCTGAAGACGGAGCGTTTGCTGCTACGCAAGCTTACGCGAACAGATAGCAAAGAGATCTACACCATTTGGTCCGATCCTAAGGTTACAACCTATATGAACATCGCAGCGATGCACAGCGTTCAGGAAGCAGAGGATATGATTGATTTACTGGATCAGGCATCCAAGACGGAGGATGGCTTCCGTTGGGCCATTATCCTCAGAGAGAGCGGTGCTGTAATCGGCAGCTGCGGATATAATTATTGGCAGCTTCAAGGTGCATTTCGTGGCGAGATTGGCTATGAGCTGGCTTCCTCCCATTGGCGCAAGGGTTATATGACAGAGGCGCTCCAAGCTGTACTGCAATATGGATTTGAGACGATGGGACTCAATCGGATTGAAGCGCTGGTTGATCCAAGAAATACAGCTTCACAGCAGCTGCTTCATGCTCTGTCATTTCAGTGTGAAGGCCTGCTTAGGCAGCTGCACTATACATCGACTGGATATAAGGATATGCAAATGCACTCCATTTTGTTTGAGGAATGGAAATATAGATAGAAATCTGAAAAATGAAGGAGGAATTTGGAGTCATGCTGCTTCAATATCGGAGGGGGACCTCTCTGCTGCATCAGATCAGCCCTATGAGCAAATTGGTGATGCTTGCGGCGTGGACCGTGGCCGTTCTGAACTCGGAGCATTTGCTGGTGCAAGGACTGATGTTCCTGATACTGCTGGCTGTAGGTAGATTAGGAGCAGGGCTGCCCTTCTCTCAGCTGAGGAAAGCGGTCTTCTTCGTGCTTAGCTTTGGTCTCCCGTATTTTGTCTTAACCACACTCGCGGTGCCTGGGAAGGAAACGTTATGGGAGCTGGGTCCAATTCATATAGCAGAGGACAGCATGTTGCTGGCAGGTGCACTTTCCTTGCGTATGTTTAATTTGTTTCTCTCATCTCTGCTGTTTATTACAACAACCGATCCGCGTGATTTTGTTCATTCGCTGACGCTGCGATTGAAGGTTCCATACCGGTTTGCGTTTGGCGTCTCGATTGCCCTCACGTTTCTGCCTTTACTGGAAGAGGAGGGAAGAGTTATTGCTCAGGCGCACAAGGTGAGAGGAAGCGAAGCGAGAGCAGGAATCAGCAACAAGCTTCGTTATTATCGGAATTATGGTGTATCTATTCTGGTGAACTGTATACGGCGAGTGCAGCAAACGGCCGGAGCCATGGAGGCAAAAGGGTTTGGAGCCTATCCGGAGCGTACGTACTTAAGGGTTCGCGTGTTCTCGCGTTATGGTCCGTGGATGGCGGGTGGCAGTGTACTTCTGCTGGTACTGATTGGCGTGATGGGGGAAGTGAAGTGAGTGCATTACATCATCTTTTTAAAAGCGTGGAAATGAGTTCAAGTTAATCGAGATATGGGTATGGGGATGTCAATTTAAGTGTGATATAGACGGGGAGCGGGTTATTCCGGTCTTATTGTTAACCTTCAATAACAATATTTATGTTGACAATTAAACTGCATGTCTATAAATTAATTACAGTAGAAGCATGCTCAGGATCAGTTCAACGGAGTGTTGCTCATCAGTATGAGTATATCGTCATATCACATCTGAACAGAATGGAGAGAGGATCGTGTCTAAAAAAGAATTTCGAATTAAACGACATTTTGCAGCGTTTACTACCCTGGACATTGTACTTATGGCTATGCTGGCGACAGCAAATGGGGCAATGACCTTCTATATGTCCGTCGTGAACAAAATGCTGAACAATCTCGGAGGTCCCATTGCAACATCAACGATTGTCGGACTATATATGATCTATGGATTACTTGCCTATTATATTATTCGCAAGCCGGGGACGGCAGTCATTACATACAGTATAGGAGCACTAGTGCAGAGCTTTATAGGCTCCGCCTACGGTCTGGCTTCCATCATCGTCGCTGCACTATGCTATATGGTTGTCCTGGAGGGACTATGCTGGATAACCCGGTATAAGAAATGGAATCTGACATTCATGCTGACTGCAGGTGCGGCGCTAGTACCGTTATGGTTTGTCTTTGCAGCGCAAATGTTCGGATATACCGCATGGGGCTGGCCGGTATTAATCAGTGCCTTCGTTACCCGTGTTATCAGCGGGGCCGTGCTGTGCGGGTGGCTGACGAAAGTGCTTGGGGATGGATTGATTCGCACGGGTCTCTTAAAGAGGTATCAACCATCTGAACCGTTAGAAGTGTAAGGGAGCGGAAATGATGGATGATATACGCATTAATCATACGATTCATAAGCCCATAATTGAATTCATAAATGTCAGCTATCAATACGAAGGAGAGGCCAGCCCGGTGCTGCACGGCCTCTCTTTTTCCATTCTCCAAGGGGAGTGGGTTGCCCTGATTGGAGGCAGCGGAAGCGGTAAATCTACGGTGTGTCAGCTGCTTAATGGGTATTTGCCTCGATCAGGTGGGGGGAAACGCTCGGGAGAGGTCGGGGTTAGTGGGATGGACCCGGCAGTCGCTTCTATTGCCGATATTGCGGCGGTCTGCGGCTTGGTCTTTCAGGACCCGGATGCACAGCTCGTTCAGGGCATTGTCGAAGACGAGGTTGCCTTTGGCCCGGAGAATTTATGCCTGGCTCCTTCGATGCTGGAACAGCGGGTGAATGAAGCGCTCCGCGCCGTGTCCCTTGAGGAGAAGCGGTTCGATGAAGTGTCCAAGCTGTCCGGCGGGCAGAAGCAGCGTACAGCGATCAGCAGCATTCTGGCGCTGGCACCGGAGGTGATCGTCTTCGACGATGCGGCGGCAAGCCTCGACCCGCCGGCGCAGCAGAGACTCGTGCAGCTGTGCCGTGCGCTGCACGAGCAGGGCCGGACGCTCATCACCGCGTCCGGCCGGTTTGACGATCACGCGCTGCAGGCAACGCGCGTGATCGTGCTGGATGGCGGTGCCGTGCGCTTCGACGGCACGCCGCAAGAGCTGCTCCGCGATCACACCGCGGAGCTTACGGCCTTGGGCCTGCTGCCGCCGCCCGCAAGCGATGCTGCGGGGCGGGAGGCGCGGGCCCAAGGCCAGCCCCCGCTGCTTGAGGCACGGTGGCTCTCGTTCACCTATCCTGCTGGCCGAAGGGCGCTGCAGGAGGTGAACTGTATGCTGTCAGCAGGTCAGTGGACCCTGCTGACCGGCGAGAACGGCTCAGGCAAGACGACCCTGAGCCGCCTCATGATGGGCTTGCTTCCGGTGCCGAAGCGGAGCCTGTATTTTCAAGGCAGGGATATAGCTGCTCTCAAGGTTCATCAGCTGTCCAGAGAGATGGGATATGTATTTCAGCAGCCTGAGCATCAATTCGTCGCGAGTACCGTGTGGGAGGAATGCATCTACGGAATTCGGGGAGCCCTCTCGTTGAAGAAGGATGACAAGATTCCAGAAGCTCACGCTGCAGCAGCGACGTCTCTGCTTAAGGAAACCGGATTGGCTCACAAAAAGGACGCTTCTCCTTACTTGCTCAGCGGCGGCGAGAAGAAGCTGCTCAGCGTAATCGCCCAGTTGGTGGTCCCGAAGCAGCTCTACATCTTCGATGAGCCGACAGCAGGTCTTGATTACATCGGCATTCAGGCTCTTATACATCTGTGCAGACATAAGTTGAATGACGGTGCAGCTGTCCTGATGGTTACACATGATGTCGAGCTATTAGCCGCTTATGCCGATCAAATATGGCAGCTTGCAGACGGTCGTCTGGAAGTGCAGAGGTAAGTATCACCTTTTCTCGAAACTTTACTTCATTATTTCATGGCAAGTAAGCTCATGTTATGATGGAATAAGCGATGTAAATTATAGAGAGAAGGTACAAAGATTTTGAATATAAGGACGAGTATTCCGAATCGGGGCTTTATTCTGGCGGGTGTGCTGCTCGCTACGTTCTTGTCCGCGATTGAAGGAACGGTGATCGGTCCGGCAGGTCCAACCATCGTCAGTGATCTGGGTGATGTATCGCTTCTTAGTTGGATCTTCACCTCGTATCTGCTGACGATGGCGGTCAGTACGCCGATTTTTGGGAAGATCAGTGATCTGTTCGGGCGTAAGCCCGTCTTTTTAATTGGAGTAGGACTATTTTTGATCGGAAGCCTGCTCTGCTGTTACGCAGAGAATATGCAGAGCTTGATTCTGTTTAGGGCGATTCAAGGGATTGGCGCAGGTGCTGTCGTCCCGGTTACATTTACGATTATCGGGGATATATACAGTATTGAGGAGCGCGGCAAGGTTCAGGGCATGATCAGCTCTGTCTGGGGTATCTCGTCACTCTTGGGACCGCTGATTGGCGGATATTTTGTAGATTACCTGGGCTGGCCGTGGATATTCGGCTTCAATATTCCGTTTGGTCTGCTGGCGTTGTGGTTTGTGGGTACATATTTGAAGGAAGATATTGTGAAGCAAAAAGTGCACATTGACTACTTGGGAGCTATTACTTTTACAGTGGGCATTACTTCCCTGCTCATTGCATTGTCCCTTGGAGGACATTCCTATCCTTGGGGATCACCCTTTATCGTGACACTGTTTCTGGCTGCGGTGGTGTTTCTGGCTGCTTTTTTAATCGTGGAAAGGAAGGCAAAAGAGCCGATTGTGCCGCTGGAGCTATTTAAAATACGGAATGTTACACTGTCCAACATTGCGGGCCTGCTGACAAGCGCACTGATGATCGGTCTAACGAGTTATCTTCCATTATGGATACAAGGGGTGCAGGGCGGAAACGCCACGACATCAGGATTGGCGCTTGCACCGATGTCTATCGGGTGGCTGATTGGCGGTATATTTGCAGGAAGGCTGCTGATGCGACTTGGATCACGCTATACATCGCTGATCGGGTTGACCGGAATTGTTGCCGGCTCGTCCGGGCTGATCTTCCTCAGCGGGGATTCGCCGAGCTGGCTGCTGCTCTTCTATATGTTCGTTTATGGATTGGGCTTCGGCTTCTCCTTCACTGTATTTACGATTATTGCCCAATCCTCTGTCGGGTACCGGCAGAGAGGAGCGTCGACCGCACTCAATACATTTATGCGTACACTAGGACAAACAATTGGGGCAGCGGCATTTGGAACATGGCTGAACTCGCGAATCTCAGCACATACGGAAGCGATGAATTTATCAGAGCAGGGCGTAACACAGAAGGATATCAATACCATTCTGGCTCCGCACGGAACGCTTGAGCTGCCAGAGAGGATTCAGGCATTACTTCAGCATGTACTCGAACTGAGCCTGCATTCTTTGTTCCTCATCATGTTTATCATTGGAATTTGCGGATTTATAGTGACAGCGGGACTGCGTAAGCAGCCCCCGTCACCGGTCGAGTCAGGAGTGGCTGGACAGGTGCAGATTGCAGGCAAGCGGGATGAAGAGCATTCATGATAAGAAGATCATGTATTTTGTTCTTATTCAATTCGTGAAGATGAACTGCTATATATCAGTCTTTATATGGGTATTTTTAAATGGATTGTTTACTATAATTTACTGCTCCTTGTGGAATATTAACCTATGCGTGATGGGCACAGTTAACAGTAGCTTAAAAAATAGATGGAAAGGGTGAAGCACAGGTGAATGATGCGGCATTTCTCGTTCAATTTGAGAATGAGCAGAAGGCCCGCGGGGCATTTGATATGCTCGTGGAGCTAGGTTATAAGCCGAATATGATCGGCGGAGGCATGATGGATGTCAACATTGAGCGTCAGGATGTAACCTCAGCACTTGAAATTATAGAAGCCTATGGCGGAGAGGTTCAGGATGACAGCAATCAGCAGGTGCACGAGGCCTTGACTCCAGAGATGAATCAGATGAGCGATACGGAGTTTGCCTATACGCCGATTCCTGCGCATACGGTGAATGAGGATTTGGACGAATCCTATATGGCGGGCTACTCGGACTCGCCTTATGGAATGGAGTCATCGGGCTACGACTTAGAATCTCAGGATGATGGCGCAGAGCTTGCGGAAGAGCATAACAGAACCGAGGACACCGAATTCGGCGGTTCGTTTGGCGGATTCTCCGGAAGCGTGAAGGCGTAATTTTGACCTTGTTAGATGCTTAAATTACACACAGGTTCCATTACATGAAATAGGACCGTACACCCAAAAAGCGCCCCCCATTAATCGTATCTGAAGATGCGGATTAATGGGGGGCGCTTTTTATCGCTTATCTAAAGTGTTACTTTACGACCCTAATAGGTGTCTTCCATAGCAGCGTGCTTGCCCGCCGTATAGCCTGTAGAGAAGGCGGAGGTAATGTTATAACCCCCGGTGTAGCCGTGAATGTCCAGGATCTCACCGCAGAAATAGAGGCCAGGCATGAGCTTAGATTCCATCGTCTTGGGATAGATCTCCTTCAAATGCACCCCACCGCCGGTGACGAATGCTTCTGCAAGCGAACGTGTTCCGTTGACTTGAATGGGCATTCCTTTTATGACGGCAGCCAGTGTCTCTGCAGCGCCTTTAGGAAGATGATGATAGGTTGTCTCACCGTCCAGTTCTGCCTTTGTCAATACCACAGGAATCAGCCGCTCCGGTACAATCCCCTTCAGTGCGTTTTTGATGGCTTTCTTAGGCTCCGATTCGAGCTTGTGCTTCAGATCCTGCTCCATCTTGGATAATGAGTAAGCTGGGTACAGGTCCAGTTTCATGATGACGTTCTTCGTGCCTGTCTTCTTCTGCACCTTGCGAATGAACTGGCTGCATCTCAGCGCAATGGGACCGGACAGCCCGAAATGGGTAAAGATCATATCACCCTCGTGCCGAATGACCGTCTTGTCCTTCGCGTCGTGAACAGACAGTGCGACATCGCTTAAACTCAGACCTTGAAGCTCCCGTGAACCGATAAACGCTTCATTAGAGGTAATAGGAACCTCTGTTGGATACAGCTCGGTTATGGTGTGGCCAGCGGCCTCCGCCCAAGGATATCCATCACCCGTTGAGCCGGTTTGCGGCACGGACTTGCCTCCTGTAGCTATAATCACTGCTTCAGCTGCAAGAACTTTCCCCGAAGATAATTTCACACCAGCAACTCGGGCCTCCTCGTAGATAACCTCAGCTACAGGAGAGTCTGTCAGCATCTTCACACCAAGCGAGCTTGCTTTGCCGATCAATGCATCGACGACTGTCTTGGCTTTGTCAGACACAGGAAACATTCTTCCGTTGTCTTCTTCCTTCAAGGGGATGCCGAGATCTTCAAAAAAACGCATAATTCCTTGATTATCCATATGCTGAAATGCGCTGTATAGAAACTTTCCATTACCGGGAATATGCTTGATCAGCTCATCCTGATCTTTGGCATTGGTTACATTGCAGCGTCCTCCGCCGGATATTCCGAGCTTGCGCCCCAGCTTATTGCCTTTGTCAACGAGAACAACCGATGCACCATGCTCAGCAGCGGCAACGGAAGCCATAAGGCCGGAAGGTCCTCCACCGATGACAATTACTTTTTTCATATTTAAGAAAACTCCTCTTCATTACAAATTCCTTCAAACATCGTACCAGATTAGCCGATCGTTGTCGTTTTTTGTTTATATTTTGTTTATTAGAAACAAGTTCATCGTTTTAATGTTTGATGAAATGATCCAATAGCATAACTGTACATAGAAAATATTGTAATATACTGTCGCCTATGTTTTAATCAGGTTACATAAGCTCGATTGTCAGTGAACGAAATGAGAGGAGAGATAAACGCCTGTGTTTGCTGTCAAGAATATTCTGCTGCAGATCCTGCTTGCAGGAATTACCCCACTTCTCTTTTCGTTATTTATTGGGCACATGAGCAGTCAGGTTAATAATATTAATCTCTCTCATAGGTCAAGGGCTACAGAGAGGCATTTACTGCTGGCATGCATGATATCCGTTGTGTTTTGTGTTATTTTCTCTACGACTTTATTTGATTCCCTGTATTTGAATTTAGATACGCTCGCTGTTACGTTGGCAATTCTTTATGGAAGCACTTTCGCGGGTCTAATTGTGTCGATTTTTAGCGCGTTATTGTTTGTATTTACAACAGATTTGTGGAATGACCTTTTGATCTTTCTTCAATCGGGCATCTTGTTATATCCAATTATGCTGTTGTTGGCAAAACGCTTCAAGCAAGAGAGACTGGAAGGCAAAAGAAAGCGGTTCCTGATCCCATTTGCACTCTTCGCAATGATCAGCATGGCTGCTGCATATGCTTCTTATTTCTCCAAGGTGGATTCGGTTCAAATTGATTTTATCCTATATTCTCTCGTCTACTCGATATTGTCTCTGATTACAGGACTCGCCATTATTCAATTCGTAGAGCTGCAGTTCGTGCAGCAAGCGCTTGCCTCCGAGATGGAAGCTAAACGCAGGCAGTTCATACACCATTCCAATCTAAATACGCAGCTGTTGAACACAATTCCTGTCTCAGTCGTCGCTTTTGATGTCGATGGGCGAATTGTGAATATGAATGAACGAATGCTTGATGTGCTGCGCAGAAGAAATCCGGGCATGAATAGTGAGTCTGATATAATCGGCAAGCGCATTGAATCGATCGTCGGACAAGAGCACGGGTCACGGGTAACAGAAAGAATCCGGATTGCATCGAAGAGTGGAGAAATCTCATCAGAGTACTTGAATGTTGGACCATACATCTTCCATACCTTGATTTCACCGGTAAGAGATCCCTATGAAGGAACCCTGATTGGAACCTCGCTCGTGCTTCAGGATATTACTGAGCTTGAGAATCTCCGTAACGAGCTTGCGCATATAGAGAGGCTCAGCCTTGTTGGACAAATGGCTGCGAGCATCACACATGAAGTCAGGAATCCAATGGCTGTCGTAAGAGGATTCCTGCAATTAATGCATGAGAGAAGTCCCCGGTCGCTTGATCACTATTATCGGATTGTTATGGAAGAATTAGACCGGGCCAACGGAATTATAACTGATTTTTTATCCCTTGCTCAAAATCGGATCGTCGAGAAGGAAGAAGTTCATTTACATGATATTATCCACGATATGCTCCCGCTGCTAAAGGCTGATGCGAACATGAGGGGGCAGACGGTTAAGCTTAACTTGAGTGAAAGGATACCTAAATATCATCTGAACTCGAAGGAAATGAAGCAACTGATCTTGAATTTGGCGCGTAACGGTATGGAGGCCATGGATAACAAGGGAACACTCTATATCGAGACATCATGTGAGCAGAATCGAATTCTGCTTAAGGTTATAGACGAAGGTCCGGGAATTCCGCCGGCAGTTCAAGAGAAGCTGTTCGAACCTTTCTATACGACCAAATCGAAGGGCACGGGTCTCGGGCTTGCGTTATGCCGGGGTATTGCGGAAAGGCACAATGCAGCCATCCAGGTGGACTCTGGTGATGGACGAGGCACGATATTCACGGTTGTTTTTAAACTGTAGAGATACAGTTTTACACATACGCCGCTTATTCTTCTTAGGGACAATGGAGGCGTATGTATAGAGTAGGGACTATGGCTGTATAAAGGATAGAAACGAACGTCTGGAGTCATAATAAACATGGCCATCTGTTAGTTAACGGATGGGAATCCTAATCTTGAAACGAAAAAGGAGAGTTTCCCATGGCAAAAAATGATTCCAAACAACAGGAAATCCAGAAGCAGTCCAACAAGAAAAACCAGAGAGGGCAAGGTCAAGTCGTTGACAAGAAGCTCGACGGTGACAACTTCCCGGCAACGTAGGGTTAATGCATGATATTCATGGCCATTCTTGGTCATACAGATCTGAGATGTCGCAATTACATCTTCATGTTTGACATGTTCATCCCTTGCGTTCACAACATAGGAATGTATAATAAAAGTTAGTGAAGGAGTGAATAGAACATGTCAATGTCTTTTGACCAATACATGAAAGATATGGTTCAACCGATGAGGGATGAACTGACACGCCTCGGTATTGAAGAGCTTCGTACCGTAGAAGAAGTAGAAGCTAAACTACCGGGTGTTGAAGGAACTGCGCTTGTTGTTGTCAACTCGGTTTGCGGCTGCGCAGCAGGTCAAGCACGTCCTGGTGTAGCCAGAGCACTTGAGAATGAAGTAACCCCTGACCACTTGTTTACAGTGTTTGCAGGTCAGGATAAAGAAGCCACTGCACAGGCTCGTGAATATTTTGCTCCATATCCGCCATCTTCCCCTTCCATTGCTTTGATGAAGGATGGAGAGCTGGTGCACTTTATCGAGCGTCATCAGATCGAGAATCGTTCCGCTGAAGAAATTGCGGCTGATCTGGTGGGAGCATTTAATCAGTATTGCAAATAAGTTAGTTACATAACGCCCCGATTCTTTCGGATTAGCCCCGAAATTACGGGGCGTTTTGGCTTTTTCCATTATCTATACTTACTAATCTATTAGAGGCGGGGTGCGTAAACATGAGTTTACAAGAGCAAATCATCGCAGAATTACGAGTGAAACCAGAGATCAACGTGGAAGAAGAAGTTCGGAAACGAGTCAATTTTCTGAAGGAGTACGTCCTTAAGTCCGGCACAAAAGGGCTGCTTATTGCGATCAGCGGCGGTATTGATAGTGCGGTCGCGACAGCGCTGTGCAAACAAGCTACGGATGAACTGACAGAGGAGAAGGGTGAAGAATTCAAGACACTGGGTGTGTTCCAGCCATACGGAGAACAAGTGGATATTGCTCACAGCTATGCTGTAGCGAAGGCATTTGACCTGAAATATACGGTGGAGACGAATATTGAAGAAGCGGTTAACGAGATTGCTCTTGAAGTAGAGCACGGCTTCAAATCTCTTGGAACTCCGCGTCATATGACGCCGCAAGGCAAAGGGAATGTAAAAGCCAGAACCCGTATGGTTGTACAGTATGCACTATCGTTCGAAATGAATCTGCTCGTTGTGGGAACAGATCATGCATCGGAAGCAATTACGGGCTTCTACACCAAATGGGGCGATGGCGCTGTAGATATCACGCCGCTGACTAGCCTTAATAAACGTCAGGTCCGACAAATTGCAGCCTATGTTGGCGTGCCGCAGGAGGTACTGGACAAGGCGCCGACAGCAGGACTATGGGAAGGTCAGACCGATGAGAAGGAACTTGGCATTACATATGATGACAACAGTGACTACTTAGAAGGCAAGGAGATTAATGCGGAAGCAAGAGAGAAGCTTGAGGCAGCATACCTTCGCACAGCACACAAACGGAATGCCATTCCGGGTATCTAATTAACGGCTGCCTATAAGCAAGAGAACCCTCGTAATATGGGACAATTTACTGCCCTGACGAGGGTTTTTGATTTGTCCATACAACTGATACAATAGATAAGGATATTAAAGGTGGTGAAGTGCTTGATCTATGGGATTGGTAACGATGTGCTTGAAACCGAACGGGTTGTTCGAATTATGAAGGGTGATCATAGTTCCCGATTTCTCAGTCGTGTGCTGACAGAAGAGGAGAGAGCGGTACTCGGTTCGCGTATGCAGAGTGAGGTTCAATATGTATCCGGAAGGTTTGCGGCGAAGGAAGCCATATCCAAAGCGTTTGGCTGTGGAATCGGGGAGCTGCTGGGCTTCCAGGATATTGAGATTTTGCCGAATGAGCTGGGCAAGCCGACTGTGACGATCTCTGGGGCAGCTTGGAAACGGCTTGGACTTGGCGGCGAGCCTGCTTACATGGTTCATCTCAGCATCTCGCATCAGCCAAGCGTCGCAGCCGCGTTCGCCATCGTTGAACGGATCTGAGTAATACAGAATAGGAGATTTATAATCGAATGAATTATAGTCATGCAAAAAAGTTCTTTAGTACGGAGCTGCTTCATTGGTATATGCAAAATAAGCGCGATCTTCCGTGGCGGCGGCATCGGGACCCTTACTATATATGGGTATCGGAGATCATGCTGCAGCAGACAAGGGTGGATACGGTGATTCCGTATTTTCAGCGTTTTATTGAACGGTTTCCGACGATTCAGGATTTGGCAGAGGCACCTGAGGAAGACGTGTTGAAGCTCTGGGAGGGGCTGGGATATTATTCTCGTGCTCGTAATTTACAGGCAGCTGCAAGACAGGTTATGGAGCAGCATGGCGGAGAAGTACCGAATCAGAAGGATGCAGTATTTAATCTGAAGGGCGTCGGTCCTTACACGGCAGGCGCGATTCTCAGCATCGCGTTTAATCAAGCCCAGCCTGCTGTGGATGGAAATGTAATGCGAGTGCTGTCACGTTATTTCCTGATTGAAGATGACATTATGAAGGGCAGCACTAGAGTCAAGATGGAGACGCTGGCGGAGGAGCTCATTCCAGAGGGACGAGCGTCAGATTTCAATCAGGCGTTAATGGAGCTTGGAGCGCTCGTATGTACGCCTAAATCTCCACATTGCCTGACTTGTCCGGTGATGGAGATGTGTACGGGACGGATTGAGGGACGGGAAGAGACACTACCTGTGAAGAAAAAGGCTAAGCCCCCTCGTCCTGAACAGCGAATTGCTGCCCTCGTTGTCGGCACGGGTGGGAATGAAGGCAAGGTGCTGGTTCGTCAGCGTCCTGCGACCGGCTTGCTGGCCAAGATGTGGGAGCTGCCTCATATGCAGGCATCTGCACCCGGCGAGCTTGCCCATCTGGTTCCCCATGAGCCTGCGATGGATCGGATCGCCGGACATTTGCTTGAGGAGGGCTATCACGTACAGCCTAACTCGTTCTGGAGAATGGCCGAGCATACATTTAGCCATATACATTGGAACCTGCAGGTATATCATTGTACGGAGGCGGAAGCTGTGCTGACATCCTCCCGGGTGGCAGAGCAGGTTGAAGCATACACTGATGAGGGACATTTGTACCGCTGGATCGAGCCGAAGGATATGGATACCATGGCATTTCCGAATGTGTTTCTGAAATTATTACGAGATTATTTTAATATAGTGAATGAATAATAGATGGAAGAGCATCGCCGAGGACCTGGGAGAACCGGATTAACCTTATGGCAGATGCTCTTTTTTGTGGTACGAACCTGGATCTCGGTCTCAAGTGCAGGGGAAGAAACAGTCCTAAGACGGTTCTTGGATATATCCTGATTAGCGTAACCGAGTATGAGAAAAAAAAGCAGTCTTAGAGTAAAACGGCGATTGCCGCTTTATTCTAGACTGCTTCTTTAGAAAGTAAACAGCGGGTACCGCTGTTTAACTGCAGAGGAATTAATTCTTATTTCGCTGCAGCGTAACGTTTATTTACTTCATCCCAGTTGATTACATTCCAGAATGCACCGATGTAGTCAGGGCGTTTGTTTTGATATTTCAGGTAGTAAGCATGCTCCCATACATCCAGACCAAGAACTGGAGTCAAGCCTTCGAATACAGGGCTGTCTTGGTTAGGTGTGCTAGTGATTGCCAGTTTGCCGTCTTTACCGACAACAAGCCATGCCCAGCCGCTGCCGAAACGAGTTGTTGCTGCTTTTGCAAAGTCTTCTTTGAATTTGTCATAGCCGCCCAGCTCGCTGTCAATTGCTGCAGCGATTTCGCCAGTAGGAGCACCGCCGCCGTTAGGACCGATGATTTCCCAGAACAGGCTGTGGTTGTAATGACCGCCGCCGTTGTTACGGACTGCCGTACGGATGCTCTCAGGTACGCTGTTGAGGTCCGCAAGCAGGTCTTCAAGGGATTTCTCTTGAAGCTCAGGAGCGCTTTCCAGAGCCGCGTTCAGGTTCGTTACATAAGTATTGTGATGGCGATCGTGGTGGATTTCCATCGTTTGAGCGTCGATATGTGGTTCTAATGCATCGTTTGCATAAGGAAGTGCTGGTAATTTAAATGCCATAATTGAAATTCCTCCTAAAAAATAAATTAAAGGTTAAATCTTTATCTAGATTTCCCCTCGACACTTATATTAAACCTTATTCAGCCTATTTAATCAACATTTTTGTTTGTTAAGTTGTCATAGAAGGTTTTTAACATAACATGAAATTAACAAAACTATCTTGAAACTATATTACTGTGTTAACTAGTTTAACACCAAATATACAAAGTTTAGCAATTAAAATGTAAGCGCTTGATATTAAGCGTTTACAGAAGAAAAAGCGTGTTTTCTGGAGCAAAGTGTGGTTTAATGGACGATGAAGAAGATATATCTCGTTTTTTGTCATATTATCATTTCCTGAACATTTCTGGCTCTCCTTAATAGGCGTGGCAGATGTTTCGGCCGGCTTTTGCCGGTTTTTCCGTCTGTACATATCATTCTAATATATTCAGATGGATCATCATCGGGTTTTTGGTAAAAAGGGCGTGCCTTTTTTGTAAAACCTCACTAAAGATAACGAAAAGGGAGATTTAGCAGATGAACGTTCGTTCCTTTCAGTTGAGTGACGCAAATGGTGTGACAGAGCTCCTTGCGGCTGCTTTGTCGGAAGATTGCTTTGAGAACACGATGGGTCCTTTCGCTCGCCAGTTGTCCTGGGATTCAGACCTTATTATGGTTGCTGAGCAGGGTGGGGAGCTGATCGGTGCTTTAATCGGTACTATTGATCAGAACCATGGTTGTATTTATCGTATTGCAGTTCACCCTGATTTCAGACGTCAAGGTGTTGGAAAAGCCCTGGTTAAGGCGCTTGAACAACGTTTCCAACAGCGCAAGGTTAGAGGGGTGTGGGTCGCCGGTGACGAGCATAACAAAGCCGCGATGCCGCTGTATGAAGCAATGGGTTACGGAGCTAGTCAGGTCATGAAGGCATTTCAGAATCTTAGTATTTTGGCACACAGCTAACAAGGCATTTTGAATGCAGTGTATAGGTTTGCTAGATTGGCGTCTCATGTTCAAGCAATGAACGAGATCAGATATAGAGAGAGAACACGGTTTTATTCTATTTTTCAGTCTAATTTATTTTCAATCCATAATAGGCATATCTTGGCTTCCAATTGCAAATGGAACCGAGATATGCTTTTCTATTCATATGGCATTTTTATATTTTAACCTTGAGGTGATAGAAGCAAATGAGCCGCGAAATACCGCCAGACATAGAGAATACGGCGACAACATCCTCTTCAGGCTCAACTCTGTCCGGAGAGCTTCTAGATTGGCTTAAGACTATTTTGATTGCTATCGTACTGATGCTGCTTCTTAATTTGTTTGTCTTCAATATTTCGATTGTTAAGGGCGAATCGATGCAGCCAACCCTTGCTGAACTAGATCGTTTGTTCATTAATAAGATTGTATATGAATTTGATAAGCCTAAGCGTTACGACGTCGTAGTGCTGCATGATCCAAGCCATACACCTGATCGTAAGGAGTTTCTTGTCAAAAGAGTTATTGGTATTCCCGGGGAAACGGTAGAAATTCGGGAACACGTACTATATATCAACGAAGAGCCCCAGACGGAACCTTATACAAATACACTAATAGAGGATCCGGATTTTGGTCCAGTCAAGCTTGAAGAAGGCCGTTACTTTGTAATGGGAGATAACAGGCATGCAGGTAAGAGCAAGGATAGTCGTTCATTTGGGAGTGTTTCGGCTGAAGAAATTGTCGGGAAAGCCGAATTTATTTTTTGGCCGATGAGCGATATGAAGAAGCTGTGAATTAGAAGGAAAGATTAGGCTATACAGTTATATATGTGAGAGCTAAAGGTATTATGAAATTGATTTGATTAGAGGTGATAATATGATTAGTCGAGACTCGCTCGTAAGCCCTGGAGTACATTATGAGTGGCTGAAGCAGGAAATAATTAAGGCAGCGCCGTCTTTTGGAATTGATGATATTGGATTTGCCTCAGCGGAACCCTTTGAATCCTTGCGTTCCATATTGCTGGAGCATCGCGCCAAAGGCTATGAGTCAGGATTTGAAGAGCCTGATATTGAGAAACGGGTCAATCCCGCGCTCGAATCGGGTAAGCCTGCTTCTCTCATCGCCATTGCCATTGCCTACTCTTCCAAGATGAAGGATCCGCCAAAGTCGGAGCCTGGCAGCTATAGAGGGATATTGGCCCGCTCAGCGTGGGGACAGGATTACCATCATGTTCTGAGGGCAGCGATGGACAAGCTCACCGCCTTTATCCAGGAGAAGGTTCCGGAGGCGCGCATTGAGAATATGGTGGACACAGGTGTCCTAGTGGACCGGGCCGTTTCAGAGCGGGCGGGAATCGGCTTTAGCGGCAAGAACTGCGCGATCATATCACCCAAGTTCGGTTCATGGATATTTCTCGGGGAACTCATAACAGACATTCCTTTTACACCGGATGCACCAGTGACGGAGGGATGCGGTGAATGCACGAAGTGCATTGATGCCTGTCCTACAGGAGCGCTTGTTGGCCCGGGACAGCTGAATGCCCAGAAGTGCATTTCTTTTTTGACGCAAACCAAAGGCTTTTTGGACGAAGAATATATGAAGAAGATCGGGAATCGGCTGTACGGCTGTGATACATGCCAGATTGTATGCCCGAAGAATAGAGGGAAAAATTGGGATCATCATCCTGAATTCGCACCAGACCCGGAGATTGTCAAGCCTTTGCTTAAACCGCTGCTCTCCCTGAGCAACAAGGAATTCAAGGAACGGTTTGGACACAGCTCTGCCGCTTGGCGAGGTAAAAAACCAATACAACGCAATGCCGTCATCGCGCTTGGTAATTTTAAAGATCAAAGCGCCGTACCAGAGCTGAGCGAAGTATTACTGCGGGATCCTCGTCCCGAACTGAGAGGAACCGCTGCTTGGTCGCTCAGCCAAATAGGAGGAGAAGAAGCAATGAATGTGATATCGGAAGCTGCTGCAAGAGAACAAGATGGGAACGTGCTGAACATGCTGCAGAGAGCCCAAGAGAAGCTATTGATGGGGCCTCTATCCGAGAAGAAGAAGTCCGAAGTAGAATTTGCGGCTGAATTTGGTTCATCTGAAACCAATTCATCTGAAGGCAGTAACAATGAATCGAATATGGCTCTATATCGCAGTGACAACAAGGCAGCCTGGAAGCCTACTCCTGTTACCAAGCTTACGGGTGAGCCGGTCTATTATCATGAAATATCAACTGAGGCCGGAGAGCTTACACTTTGTGCTACGGAGCAGGGACTTGCAAGGCTTGATTTTGGTAACTATACCGTAAGAGAGGCGCACCTGCAGCAATGGGCTCGAACTTGGCTGGGTGAATATCACTTTGTACATGACCCATCCCGTTTCCAGGAAGCGACATGGCAGCTTCAGGAATATTTGTCTGGAGAGCGTACAGAGTTCCAGCTTCAGCTGGATCTTAGAGGAACTCCGTTTGAGCTGCAGGTATGGCAGGCACTCACAGAAATTCCATATGGTCAGCATGTCTCAAGTCTCGGATTAGCGGAAAAGATAGGAAGACCGAAAGCTGTCCGTTCGGTTGTGGCGGCTGTATCCAAAAATCCGCTTCCAATTATTATTCCTCATCACCGCTTGACGGGCAGTGAGGGAGGAGTAACGATATACCCTGGAGGACTTCATGTGAAGGAACGCCTGCTCTCATTGGAAGGGCAGTCTTCGAATTGACTCTAACACCAAATTGCGTTTGCTAGCCGCGTTTCTACATGCTATGATATCGTGTATGATGCGTTAAAAATAGCAATCAAGCGAAAAACAGGGGTGTATAAGTATGGATATCGTTATTCCCATTATTACACTAATTGTGGGCCTCGTTGGGGGATTCTTTATCGGTGCATTTTATCTGCGCAAGCAGCTTGAGAAGATGCAGAGTGATCCTGAAGCTCTACAAAAAATGGCAAAACAAATGGGCTACAATTTGAACAGCAAGCAGATGCAGCGTGCTCAACAGATGATGAAATCCCAGCAAGGCGGAAACGGTGCAGGCAAGATGCAGCCGCCTATGCGCAAGAATCAGGGAAGAAAAAGATAATGCTGCAATCTTGCCTGCCAGGTACAGGTGTATGCCGCTTGGGAGGAGGAAGAAGGAATGGCTGGAGTTAAAGATTACATGAACTCATCTGTCGGCGCGAATCGCGAGAAGATTGAGTATCATGTTGAACAGATATTGAAGCTGATCGGTGAGGACACAGAACGTGAAGGTCTGCTGGAAACACCGGCTAGAGTTACCCGCATGTACGA
Organism: Paenibacillus provencensis; assembly: GCF_042678545.1. Classification (NCBI taxonomy): domain Bacteria; kingdom Bacillati; phylum Bacillota; class Bacilli; order Caryophanales; family Paenibacillaceae; genus Paenibacillus; species Paenibacillus provencensis. The sequence goes on from NZ_JBHTKX010000003.1 coordinate 355,039, forward strand.
AGAAATTTTTGCGGGCTATGAAGTAGATCCTAGAGATGTACTTGGTGTAACTTTTGATGAGAACCATGAGGAGCTCGTCATTGTGAAGGATATTGTGTACTACAGTCAATGCGAGCATCATATGGCTCCTTTCTTCGGCAAGGTCCATATCGGATATGTGCCAAGTGGACAAATTGTCGGACTTAGCAAGCTTGCAAGATTGGTTGAGGCCGTAACTCGCCGTTTGCAGGTGCAGGAGCGGATTACTTCTCAAATTGCAGACATCCTTGAGGACGCGCTTAAACCGAACGGTGTTATGGTTGTTGTAGAAGGAGAGCATCTGTGTATGTGTGCTCGTGGTGTGAAGAAGCCGGGCAGCAAGACGGTAACTTCTGCTACGCGTGGTACATTCCGGGATAATGCCGCTTCTCGGGCGGAGTTTTTGTCTCTTGTTAAAGGTTAATTTCGAATACCGAAAGTCTTGATCGTATTGATCAAGGCTTTTTTATCATACCCTAGCGAGAATCCCCCCGCTTCAAGCAATTCCTAGACAAGTGGAATACAACTTATGCGGAAACCGGCATAGGGTTGTTGTACAACAAATGTGCCACACAACTGGTGAGGTCAAACTTCTATCTATACGGGAATGGAGTTGTCCATCCTGCAGGACGTGCCATGATCGGGATGACAATGCCGCTCAAAATATTAAGCGAGTCGCTGTATAGCCGCTAAGCTCAACAAGTTATGGGAACCACAGCTTCTCTTGGGGTACTGACAAGTAGACAACTTCAAACCGATGGGTTTGACAAAAAGAATCCCCCGCCTCTTTAGGTGGTGGGAGTGTTCAATAGGGGGAGAGGGCTCATATGTCAACGGAAGATACACTGCTTCGCAAATTCAAGGAGATCCAGATCTGGGAATCACCGCTCATGAAGAAGGATGAGGACGTGCTTGAAGCCTTTGCATGGGAAGAGGTCATGTGCAGGCAAGTGGGGCTGGGGCATCGCCCTGTCGCTCATCTCTGGCGTCATGAGAATGCACTTGTCATCGGTCTCAGAGACCGTAGGCTGAAGAAGGCCGAGGAAGCGATGCAGCGATTTCAGAACAAAGGTATAAGCTCCTGTGTGCGTCCTTCCGGAGGTGCAGCGGTCAGACTGACAAGAGGAGTGGTTAATTTCAGTCTCATTCTACCGAATCCTGGACAAGCAATTAACATCCATGATGATTTTAAATCCATGGTTGATTATATTCGGAAGGCTATTCTTCCCTGGGGCGGTCAAGCAGTAGCAGGAGAAATCGAAGGGGCATATTGCCCGGGAGATTATGATATCGCTATAGAGGGACGGAAATTTTGCGGAATTGCCCAGCGCCGGTTGGCCAAAGCCTATCTTGTTACCGGCTTTATCATCATAGAAGGAAAAGGGGATGAGCTGACAGAGGACATCATCCAGTTCTATGATCAGGCAGCTGGAGATGCGGAAGAGGGCTATCCTCAAGTGAAGTACGGAAGCATGGGAAGTCTAAACGAGCTGTCAGGCGTACCCTCTGCTGAGGCGTATATGCAGTCATTAATAGAAGTCATTAGTGCCTCGGCAGAGAAGGTATATACCGGAGTTCGGCCATCGGTTCCTCGATCTGACGTGGAACGCACGGTCGCCGTATTAAAAGAGCGTTACGATTAAGCTCCTCAAAAAAGGTGCAGTGACAATAAAAGACCTCGGAGCGAGGTCTTTTACTTTGAGAATAGGGATGCGATTATATCGTTCGTTCTGATTATTGTCAGAATCTATGTGGGGTTGACTCTATGTTTTCTTTACTGTCAATAAGGAGTCCATTTCAGCTTGCGTGCTTCCTGGAATCGCTCCGCAACGGCAGGCCAATATACGACGTTCCACCAATCCATAATGTATTTCTTGCGCTCATTCTGATGCTTCAAATAATAGGCATGCTCCCACACATCCAGTGGAAGCAGAGGAACAATATCATACTGGGATAAATTTTGATGCTTCTCCGCTTGTAATATTTCTAGCCGGTGCGCTCTTGGACTCCACACCAATACAGCCCAGCCACCGCCTTCTACTTTGTTCGCTGCTTCTGTGAAGTGCTTCTTAAATGCGTCAAAGCTCCCGAAATCCTTTCTGATCTGTTCTCCGAGTGACCCGACAGGCTTTCCACCGCCATTCGGGTTCATTGTGTTCCAGAAGATGGTATGGAGATAATGTCCTGCTCCGTTAAAGGCCAACTCTCGTTCCCAATGCTTCACAAGATCAAAATTTCCGGTTTGCCGTGCTTCCTGAAGCTTCTTCTCAGCGATGTTAAGATCATCTACATAGGTCTTGTGATGCTTGTCATGGTGGATGCGCATCGTTTTCTCATCAATATAGGGCTCTAGCGCATTATAGGGATAAGGCAGTGGCGGCAGCTTGTGCCCCCCAATCGGAACAGGAGATGTAGGAGGAGAGGCGTCTTCTGCGGCGATATCGGATACAGTGAGAGCTTTAGATAATTCCTGAACCAATTCTTCAGAAGCTCCGGTTCGCGGTGCTGTTACGTCCGGGTAAGGGAAGGGCTCTTCGTTCCAGGTGCTTCCAGGTCTTACTCTCTGGGAGATGGCAGCCGGATGGTCCAGTCCCCGGAGTTTATTCACAGTCTGCTCTGATTGGTCCTGGATGTATCGAAATACAACCTCCGCAGCAGGGTTACCTGATAGAGCTGCGCTATGCTCAAGAATGTGCCCGAGGTGACGATGGAATTCCTTCGATTGGTTAAACGAAGCGGCAAGCAGCACATCCAGCTGACCAAGCGCATAATCATCCGGCGGCTGCACGCCCGTTCTTACCCTCTGCAGCAGATCATCTGCTGCAGAGGCAGATCGTTGGAATACGCTTCCCCATTCATTGAGAAGCTTCACATAGGCATCCTCCAGCTCCGGTGCAATCGATGTGATCATATTTGTGCATCCCATTTCAGTATCCTTCCAAGACCGAATTTCTTCTAACGCGCGCAGCGGTAAATAGGGTCCATAACTGAGCTCCATAAGCTCGGCACCTCCCAAGATGGATTCTTATTCAAACAAATACTGTGCATAGCAGCAGACGGCGTAATGATCTAACGTATACTTATTCTCATTAGAGCTTGTACTATGATGACTTGTCAAAATAAGAGAGGATATAAAAAAGGATATGAAAAAGGCACCTTTTTAAAGGTGCCTCAGCTTGATCTATTTTTGAGCGAGACTTATACCGCCAAGGAATGAAGAAACCTTGTTCAAGTACTCTCTGGGATGCTCTCTATATATGAGCTCATGACGTGCTTCCTCTACGATCCACACATCAGAGTTCGGATTGGTCTGGTTGCTCGCAAAGAGCTCTGCCATTGGATAAGGGGCCTTCTCATCCTGGGTTCCGTGGATGAAGAAGATAGGAATATCATAAGCTTTCGAACTTACCTCCTGATAAGGAATGGAGTTTAGGCTGGTGCCATTCAGAATCGGGAACAGCATCGTTAGAATTTGTAGGGTAGGCTGCTTCGGCAAATCAATCTGATTCTGTATATTATGATACAGCGTATCCGGCTCCAGCAGGAACGTGCTGTCTAGAATCATGGCATCAATGTCCTCTGTTTGAAGGGCGGCCTGAAGAGCTGTCCCTGCTCCCATAGAGAAGCCCCATACGACAACTTCTTGAGCTCCTTTTTGCTTAGCGAGCTGAACTGCGCCAAGAAGCTGCTTCGATTCTGCCTTTCCTCCGGTAGCAACGACTCTTGTGTTTTGGGAAGCGAAGCCGTAATCAAACATAATGACATTAAAATTTTGCTGATGAGCGTAATGGGCCAGATCATACATGGGAATCCATGATTCTTCCCGGTTAGCTCCATAGCCGTGACTGAACACGATCGTTTTGCTGCTGTTCTCCTCTGCAGGGATGTACCATCCACTAACGTTCCGGCTTCCGTCTGAGGCAGGGAAAGTCACCTCTTCATACTCCATCCCCTTGGACAGCATGGGGTTTGAATACACCGGAGCTACCGCCGGGTAGGATAACACCCATGCGATATAGGCATGAAGAGCAATAAAGCAAAATACGAGAAAGAATATGATCGATAATATTAGGGCAACCACGATATGCTTAAAACGGATGAGCCGAGTGGAAAGTGCGGGAGGAGCACTTGATACGTTCTGCTTAAGAGATCTATTCTCGGATATAGGAAACATCATACTCCTCCTTCCAGAAGAATGTTAAATAGGACTAATTTACTAAATCCAACCTGTGAACAAAGATGAGGTTGGTATAACTTTATTCTTTATCCTATGATGCGTCCTGTCTAAAGTCAATTGATTGGGACTAATTGTTACACACTTGTAATGTAAGTGAAATTAATGGTGAAAAATGTTTGTCAAGTGAAGGAAGACTTATTCCAAAATCTCTCCATTATGATCGATTGTTGAGAGAAATGAGCTTGTTTAATTGAGATTAATTCTCAATTAAATCTTTACTTTGGTCATCAATTCTCTTATAATTTATGTAACCAGGTTTCACGTGATGAAACAGAGAGGGGATTATGCATGGAAGAGCAAGATCGCAAATTAACGGTACGAGCGGTCGAGAGGGCGTTGGACATTTTGTTATGCTTTACAGAGCAATCAGATCTGGGTCTTACCGAAATTTCTGGCAAGATCGGTTTACATAAAAGTACGGTGCATCGTTTGCTGACAACACTTGAGGACAGGGGATTTGTTGTGCGTAATCCTTTGACGGAGAAGTATCGGCTTGGCATTCGAATTTGGGAGCTTGCGGCACATATGTCCCAGAGTGATGACCCGGCCATCCTCTTGCTGCCTGCAATGGAGCGCCTTCGTGATCGCTTGGGAGAAACGGTTAGCTTGTATTTGAAGGATGGCAATGAACGGATACGCGTTCAGGCCGTGCAGAGCAATCAAGCGATTCGAAGGGTAGCACCTGTAGGTGTAAGGCTGCCATTGTCGGTTGGAGCATCGAGTAAAGTGTTGGTTGCGTTTGCAGCAAGAGAAGAGCAGGAGCAGCTGATACGCAATTTTGATACCCCCTTGTCAGTTGATCAAGATATTTATTTGAGTCAGCTGCAAGAAATCAGGGAATTGGGATATGCAACGAGCTATGAAGAGAGAGAGCCTGGAGCAGCAGCCGTATCAGCGCCGATCTTTGATCGCAAGGGCAATGTGGCAGCGGCCTTGTCTTTATCCGGACCGATAAGCAGGCTGTCGGAAGAGACGCTTCGGGAATACGCACCTATTGTTATGGAGACAGCCGCGCAAATGGGATTTATGCTGAGGTAGCTCTCCTTTGTAATGAACGAATGGAGAATAAAGGTTGAAAATGTGCTGTGAATGAGATAATCTTGTATGGACCTCAATTTAGACGAAGGATAGGGGTCAAACATGAATAACAATAACAATTTACTAGGGGAGCCCGAAATGCCGGGCTGAGATGGTACTGCAAGGTGCCGGACTCTTTGTACCTGATCTGGATCATACCAGCGTAGGGAAGTAATTGGCGATAAATATCGATAAGATCCGTGATATATGGTGAAGGTTCTGCTATTAACCTATGCAGCTCCATTAGCCTGTACACAACACAAGATCTTATATGGATTAGAGCTGATTCCCCCTGTGGGAATCAGCTCTTTTTGTTGCTGCAGCTTCTATATAACTGGCTATCGTTTGTATAGCTTCTGTCTTTCAAACACAGCTCAGGAGAGGGCTTCCCAACTCGAACAAAGGAGGAAGCACGTATGAATCATTCAAACACAGGAATGAACACAGAGGCATCGGCTTTAAGAGAAGAGCATTTGAAGGGTGAATCTGGAAGGCTCCAGCCATTCCCCTCGAGCAAGAAGGTATACATTCAAGGATCGCGCCCGGACATTGCTGTACCTGAGCGCGAAATTGAACTTCATCCCACCAGTACGCCCCAAGGAGTAGAGCAGAATGAGCCATTTCGGGTGTACGATACAAGCGGACCGATGGGAGATTTGAACGGTGAAGTCGATATCCGTCAGGGTCTTCCTTTGCTGCGCCGGAATTGGATACTTGAGCGTGAAGATGTTGAGTTTTATGAAGGAAGAGCAATCCGTCCAGAGGATAATGGGATTCGGTCCGATAGAAGTGCGCAGCAGGAGATAGAGGTGTTCCCGGGCGTCAGAAGGCAGCCGCTTCGAGCCAAGTCAGGACGCTGTGTGACTCAGATGCATTATGCCAAAAAAGGGATCGTGACCCCTGAGATGGAGTTTGCCGCAATCCGGGAGGGGCTTGAAGCGGAGTTTGTAAGGAGTGAAATTGCCAGAGGAAGAGCAATCCTGCCTTCTAACATCAACCATCCGGAGAGTGAGCCGATGCTGATCGGAAGCCGATTCCATGTCAAGATCAATGCGAATATCGGGAACTCTGCAGTTTCCTCTTCTATTGAGGAGGAAGTGGAGAAGATGAGCTGGGCCGTTCACTGGGGAGCGGATACGGTCATGGACCTGTCGACCGGCCGTCATATTCATACGACGAGAGAATGGATTATCCGCAATTCTCCTGTGCCGATAGGCACAGTTCCACTGTATCAAGCGCTGGAGAAGGTAAACGGGGAGGCGGAGAAACTCTCTTGGGAGATTTACAGAGATACGCTGATTGAGCAAGCGGAGCAGGGAGTTGATTATTTTACGATCCATGCGGGAGTACTGCTCAGATATATTCCAATGACAGCAGAGCGAATGACCGGAATTGTGTCACGGGGCGGCTCTATTATGGCAGCATGGTGCCTGGCGCATCATCAGGAGAACTTTTTGTATACTCATTTTGAAGAGATCTGTGAAATTATGAGCAGATATGATGTTGCTTTTTCACTTGGAGATGGACTGAGACCCGGCAGTATCTATGATGCCAATGATGAGGCTCAAATGGCTGAGCTGGCAACACTCGGGGAGCTGACGCAGATCGCCTGGAAGCATGATGTACAGGTGATGATCGAAGGTCCGGGACACGTGCCTATGCACAAGATCAAAGAGAACGTTGATCTGCAGATGGAGATCTGCCAGGAAGCCCCATTTTACACGCTGGGTCCACTTACAACAGATATTGCTCCCGGATATGATCACATTACGTCTGCCATTGGAGCGGCGATGATCGGTTGGTTTGGTACCTCCATGCTATGTTATGTTACGCCGAAGGAGCATTTGGGACTACCTGATAAGAACGATGTGAGGGAGGGGGTCATTGCCTATAAAATCGCTGCCCATGCAGCCGATCTGGCCAAGGGTCACCCAAGAGCACAAAAAAGAGACGATGCCCTCTCCAAGGCAAGATTTGAGTTCCGCTGGAAGGACCAGTTCAATCTGTCTCTTGATCCGGAGCGTGCTCTATCCTACCACGATGAGACTCTTCCAGCCGAAGGTGCAAAAACAGCGCATTTTTGTTCCATGTGTGGTCCGAAATTTTGCAGTATGCGCATCACTCAGGATATTCGGAATATGGCATCCGCCAAAGGAGTTAGTGAGAAGGAAGCGATTCATGCAGGCATGCAGGAGAAGGCGGAGGAATATCGTGGTCAGAACAGGTGATTAGATCCTTACCGTTTACATTAGGAAAATAATGAGAGAGGTCGTTTCACAGATTGCAGATTCTCTAGTTGGGTAAAATAAATGTGAGAGCCATAGGAATGTGAGAGCGATATGACAGCTGTCAAAATTTCATATGATGCCAAGGAGGGAATCGCATTTATGAATACTCCAGTAGCGAATCAAGAAGCAATTGAGACGGTGAGAGATTTGATCAAAGGTATAGATACAGCGATGCTGACAACTGTAACAACAGAAGGGCTTGTCTCCCGTCCGATGAAGACTCAGGAGGTTGAATTCGACGGAGATCTTTGGTTCTTGACGAAAAAGGACACAAACAAATATCAGGAATTGATTCAGAATCCGTTGGTCAATGTAGCCTATGTCGGTAAATCCTATGTTTCCATTCGGGGGGAAGTGGAGCTGATTCAGGATCCGGCGAAAGTGAAGGAATTTTGGAACAAAGCCTATGAGATGCTGCTTGATGTTTCCTATGATGATCCTTCGCTGGTGCTCATTAAGATTCAGGCAGATACCGCCGAGTATTGGGAAACAGGCAGCAAAACCAAGCTGGTCAAGAATCTTATTAACAAAATGACAGGTAATAGTGAGATGGATTTGAACAAGACCGTAGATCTGTAACGGAGCTTGTATATGATCATACTTACCAGGGGGTCCTCATATGGGGGCCCCCACTTTTTTGTGTGCTTCATATTTAATGCAGTGAATCAACTTCATATTTGAGAACCGATATTCATAAATTACACTCCTTCTTAGGGGGCTGTAAGATTTCGTGATTTCCTCATTTTGCATAAAGCAGGAACTCTTGAAACAAAATAGGATGACTTCAAAATTTTCCAGTAAAGAAGGTGTTCCCTGTGTATTTTTATAAAGAGGATCTCATCAACATTATCGTGCCAGACAAGCCAGATCCAGCTGCGGCTAAGGTGCTGCAAGAAGCTTTGGGTGGAAGGTTCGGTGAAATGCGTACGATGATGCAGTATTTTTTTCAGAGCAGTAATTTCCGCGGGAATAAGACCCAATATCGTGATTTGATGCGAGGTGTATTTCTGGAGGAGATCAGCCATGTCGAGCTGGTGCAGACGACGATTAATCAGCTCCTGAACGGATCAGGTGAGGAGACGCCTGGCGACGCGGGTGTTGATGGTGCTCCGCTAGATGAGGCTGTTAGACATGCGAATCCGCATCACTTCATCGTTGGTGCGCAAGGGTCTCTGCCTGTAGATGCAGCCGGAAATCCGTGGATGGGCAATTATGTATACAACCATGGCAATCTCGTGGCTGACCTTATGGATAATCTGGTGCTTGAATCGACGGGTGTTCTGCAAAAGTCCCGTATTTATGAGATGAGCTCCAATAAGACGTTCAGAGAAACCTTAGCCTTTCTCATCGTGCGGGACAATGCGCATCAGAACGCGTTCGCCAAAGCGCTTGAGACGCTTGGTGTAGAGTGGGGCAAGCTGTTCCCGGTGCCTAATTATGATATCCACAAGTATCCGGAGTGCAGAAAATATGTAGACATGGGCTTCCATAACGCACAATTTAACTTTAGGCTGGACGATACCCGGATTGGGGAGATTTTCAGCGGAAAATCCCCTAGCCGTAATGGCGGGGAGCTTGAGGTAACGGCCCCTCCAATCGGACATCCGGTACCTATGCTGCCAGACATGCCGAACGAGCATGCTCCAGGTCTTAACGACTTAAACAGATAACAGCCTGGTTTCTATGTGAAAATAATGCGAAGCTAAATAGAAAAACTCCAGTTCTCCTCGCTTCCTGGCAGCGAGGATCTGGAGTTTTTCTAATGGAAACGAAATCTGCCAGGCATCCACCTGTAAGTTCTCAGCCTGCGGCCGTAAGATTATCCTGCCGGTACTGTCAATTTGATATGCGCCGGCACCGGAGGCTTCACTTCAGCAGGAATTCCTGCCTTAAAAGTGATGCCATTCACTCTTTCCTTGAATTCGGCTTTGGCCTGTTCAATTACTCCGTCTGTATTAAGAAGCAGATCATAAGCAGATAGAGCCATCAGCTTCGCGGCATAATGCATCCCCTTCATTCCAATGGAAGAGCCGAAGGAGGCGGTGGCCTGCCAAGTGTGGACTTGAACCCCCAGTGGAGCGCAAGTCGTCATGACCTGACCCATCGGTGCGATCCAGGACACATCACCTACATCAGAGGAGCCGCCCATCGTTATACCAAAGAATTGTTTATTATTGATAAATTCTGTCGGTAGAATGGATTTGTCAGAGCGCATCGCAGCTTCTGGATTGGCTGCCAGGACATCTGGATGAATGCTTTTAAGCAGCTGTTCGGCGAACACTTCTTCTTCTGGAGTATAAAGGATAGGATCTGCAATTTCGGTTTGAGCATGCATGAGATCATTCAGCGTGGCATTCGGCAGTGTATCATAACAGCCAGCCTTGATGTCCCAGTGTACACTCGTTTCTGTCATCATTGCTGCACCTTGGGCGATTTTGATGAGACGGTCGAGCAAATGATCTACTGCTGTTCGGTCTTTTCCACGTAAAAAGTAGTATACGCTTGCCGCATCTGGTACGATATTCGGCGCCTGGCCGCCGTTTGTAATCTGATAGTGAATTCGGCTGCCGTCCGGCACATGCTCACGAAGGTAATTGGCGCCGACATTCATCAGCTCAACCGCATCCAAGGCACTGCGGCCCAGGTGAGGGGCGGCTCCGGCGTGTGCCGTACGCCCTGAGAAGAAGAACTCGACACCGGTCAGCGCCTGCATGCTGTAGTTGGCCGCCATATTGGAGCTGCCTGGATGCCAGGTAAGTACACAGTCGAGATCATCGAACACGCCATCTCTGGCCATAAAGGTCTTGCCGGATAACAGTTCTTCAGCAGGGCAGCCATAATAACGAATTGTACCGGGGAGCGCTCCTTCGTGAATGAGCTGCTTAAGCGCAGTGACAGCTTCTACTCCAGCGGTTCCTAGCAGATTATGACCACATCCATGTCCAGGACCACCGGGATTGATTGGAGTCTGATCGGGACTCACGGACTGTGACAGACCAGGGAGTGCGTCAAACTCGCCGAGGATGCCGATCACCGGACTTCCCTGACCGTATTCGGCTACAAAGGCGGTAGGAATTTCACCCACACCTGCAGTGATTCTAAACCCCTCTTTTTCAAGAAAACCAGCCTGAAGAGAGGAGGCGTAGGATTCTGTATAGCCGACCTCGGGATGATCCCATATATCCTTAGCCATTTTTGTAAAATGCGGTTCACCTGCGTTAAGGGCTTGTATCAGATTTGTTTTGCTCATGCTTCATACCTCCGGTTTTGTGAATTTTATAGGCTTCCATGGCCGATTAACATAGAACTGTATAACATTGAGTGAGACTACAGAAGCAAAGCTCAGGAAAAAATCAATGTCTTGCCGGCAAAGCACCTGCTGGTTGATCTGTAATGTGATCATCAGGCTGATTGTTTAATCTAGGGATGGTTAACGAAATGATTGCAGCGACGAGGCAGGATGCCGTTAGGAATAAAAAGGCGCTGTTGTAAGAGTTCGTAGATAATATAAGAAAACCCATAATAGCTGGAGATAGGATACCTGCTGCCTGTCCGCCAAAATTGATCATGCCAAAGGCTGTACCGACCACTCTTTGCTTCATCAGTCGATGGGGCAGCGTAAATACAAAGGACAGTGTGAAGGAGCCAAATGCCATGGCAAGACTCATACACAGCATAATTTCGGCGAGTCCGCCGGCACGAGTAACGAGGAACAAGAATAGAGCATACATGAACAGGCAGGCTGTCACTACATACTTCGCTCTGGCTCCGATGCGATCGATAATCCGTCCGCTGACCAGCATACCAAGAGCGGCGATCACTGCTGGAATCGCGGATACAAGACCTGCTGCCTTCAGGTCAATCCCTTGAGCCTCAATCAGATAGGTAGGCATCCACGAGGATAGTCCCCAGCTGGCAATGTTGGCAAAGAAGAAGAGTGCCATTACTTTCCATAGGGTTCTGTTGCGAAGCAGCTCCTTGTATACACCCTTTTCAGCTTTGGGTAAAGAAGAAGCACCTTTCTTGTGTGAAGATCCTCTAGTGATGTAGAGGAACCATATAACGAGTACAACGCCAAGCAGGGAAATCGCGAGAAATGTATGTCTCCACCCTAACCACAGGAGGAGCGGTGTACAAATAATAGGGGCGATCGCTCCTCCGAGTGCATTGGAGGACATCATGGTCGTTTGGGCTTTGGTACGTTTTTCTGTGGAAAAATAATCAGAGATGGCTTTGGTGCTGGCAGAAGGATAGGCTCCTTCCCCAATCCCGAAGAGGAAACGAATCACGAGTAGAGAGGCTAGGGACCAAGCGGCGCCGGATAAACCGGTGAATAGGGACCAGAACAGGATAGCGACGACGATGACTTTGCGTGAACCGAACTTGTCAGCGAGCCATCCACCGGGAATTTGCATGAGCGCATAACCGACGAAAAAGCTGCTCAGTACAATGCCGAGTGCCGAAGCATCCAGACTCATGTCTTGCCCCATTTGGCTGAGAGCCAAAGTGATTACCCCTCGGTCAATATAGGAGACAATCCAGGCTGCAAATAAGGCGGTAAGTATCAATTTACTGTTGGGCTCTTTTTTCATAGCAACTCACCTCCAAACGATTGTGTTAAGTATGGTAACATTTTATAATGTGAGTTAACGAATATCATTGTTCATATGACTAATGTTTTATATAGAACATTGTAGGTATCTCCAATGACAATACAATTTCAGTTAAATTGCATTTATTTATGTTATGTTAATTGACATCGTGTGGTTGTGAAGGGGTGTTGAGAGTGGATCTGTCTCAATTTTTGGAGAAGAGATTTGGAAACGCGGATTATGGCGCATGGTTTTATACGGAGGATGACGGAAGCTTATACCCGTGGCTGGGAACGGCCAGGGCCAATAGGCTCATGATGCATTTTAAGGCCGCAATGCTATTGCCGTTTCAACTGGACAGGGAAGAAATCATATGCCGTACCTTGCAAGTACAAGAATCTGAGCTCTTATGCATCTACTTTTCACCGAATTATGCTTCAGAACAGAGACATATGCTGATGCTGATCGAAGCCGAAGGCGGGATGGCAGACAGTGAGCTTGAGCAGCTGGTGATGCTGACGCGAATTGAGCTGCTGACGCGAAGGCTGGAGAAGCAAAAGCTTGATCATGAACGATGGCTAGAAGGTCTCCGGGCACTAACCTCTTCCCTTGACCTGAATGAATTACTCCTGCACATTATGCAGAATGCGCTGAAGGTTATCCCTGCTGCGGATTGCGGCTTCTTCATGATGTATGACGAGGTGGAGAAGAGACTGGTACCCAAGGCGAGCATTGGGATCAAAGATACGATTTATCAGTTTCAGACAAGGCACACCCAGGGGATTACAGGTAAAGTATTCAGCAGCGGAATGGGGAAGATTTACAACTCTAAAACGGCCCTGGATGCGATGGACGATGTTCCGAAGGATACGCTGAGCTATCTTGTTAACGCTTTTGGCGGAGATGTGGTGCAGGTGATATCTGTCATTGCGGTCCCAGTCACGATGAATCGGGATCGGATTGGAGTTATGCTGGTGCATCAGCTGCAGGATGGAAGGAGACCTTTTCATGATCAGGACCTGCTGCATCTTCAGGGCTTTGCAGATCAAGCAGCCATTGCGATATCCAATGCCAGAATGTACTCAGAGCTGCGGGAAGCGAACCAATATCTCGTTAAACGAAGCGACATTCACAATGTGTTTACCAAGCTTTCTGTCCGGCAAGAAAGTGTGGAGGTGCTGGTGGATCAAGTGCTGGGTATGCTGAAGCTGCCACTACGTTTTGTTGACCTGCTGTTGAACAACTGGCATCCTGCATCTGTCGATAAGCATGAGCTCTCACATCTGGACCTGTTTCAGTTGTTTGAATCCAATAAAGCTCCTGTTACGATAACGGGCAGTCATGATCATGCGTATTATTTGTACCCTGTGGTGAATGGCCCGGTGCTGCTGGGCGTATTCGTTATTCCGCTGCTTCGTCCGATGGAGCCGCTGGATCACATTGTACTGGAGCAGGGAGGGGCTATCGTCGCACTGCAGCTAATGAACACTCACTCCGCTACAGAAATGTATTACAAACGGAGCCATGAGTTTTTTAACGAGCTGGTGCAGTATCGTGAGCCTGAACGTGTAGCGGCCAAGATGAGTAATTTTGGACTGCCTAAGGATGCTCCTCTGTTCGTTAGTGTCCTTCACCTTCTGGGGGAGCATGGGGATCTGAAGCAGCGCGAAATTGATTTGCGCAAATTGATACTTGATTTAGAAAAAGAGCTCGGCCATAGTGACAAGCTGCTGTTTGGCTCCCATGATAAAGTGACGATTATTGCAGCAGCGCTGAATATCGCTCAGCAAAAGCAAATGGTGGATCGGATGAGAGCAGCTGCTGAGCGTTGGGCAAGAACAACGGGCAAATCCGTCAGCGGGGGGATTGGCGGCTTGTACAGTGGTCTTGACCAGGTGGCTAGGAGTAACGATGAGGCACTCGACGCCTTGTCCCTCCTGCTGCGCAGGCGAAAGACGGGGCTCACCCGTTATGAGGATATCGGGGTGAATCAGTTGTTTCTCAATCAGGAGCCTGCCAAGATTGAGCATTATATCGAGAGCGTGCTATCTCCACTGCATTCGAGGGGCAAGCAGCAGGGAGAAGATCTGGTACGTACGCTAAAAGCTTACATGGCTGCAAATCGCTCAGCTTCAGCAGCTGCCGAAGAGCTGCATATTCACATCAACACATTGTACCACCGGCTGCATAAGATTGAGGAGCTGATGCAGGTCAGTTTAAGGGATCCCGATGACTGGCTCAAGGTATATCTGGCTTGCCATCTCAGCGAGACCTATTGAACTGGCCCTGAAATTTAGAGATATGCATCTAATTATCAAGAGCCGATAAATCTATCATTCTTGCGGAGATGGCCGTTCGATAAACAAATATGAAATTTAAATAGGCCGTATCCAACTGCCCAAGGGCAGAGGATACGGCCTTACTATTGATTCGTGGATTATTTCATCAGCTGACGAAGCACAGTTTGCAGAATACCGCCATTGCGGTAGTAATCTACGTCAACCATACTGTCAAGACGCGCGATAACAGGGAACTCAAATGTAGTACCGTCCTCGCGTGTTGCAGTTACAGTCAATTCTTGACCTGGAGTCACCTCATTGGAGAGACCGACGATATCAAACGTTTCGCGGCCGTTCAGTCCAAGGCTGGACCAGCCATAACCTTCTTTGAACTGAAGCGGGAGCACGCCCATACCTACCAGGTTACTGCGGTGAATCCGCTCAAAGCTCTCAGCGATAACGGCTTTGACGCCAAGGAGAAGCGTACCTTTGGCTGCCCAGTCACGGGAGCTTCCTGTACCATACTCTTTACCAGCCAGTACGATGAGGTTTCTACCTTTCTCCTGATACTTCATGGAAGCATCGTAGATGGACATGACTTCATCGGTAGGGAGGTATTTCGTAACCCCGCCTTCCGTGCCTGGTGCCACTTGGTTACGAATACGGATGTTCGCAAAGGTACCACGCATCATAACTTCATGGTTACCGCGGCGAGAGCCGTAGGAGTTGAAGTCCTTGCGTTCTACACCATGCTCTTTGAGGTACAGACCAGCCGGGCTGGTTGGCGAAATATTACCTGCAGGCGAGATATGGTCTGTCGTTACAGAATCGCCCAGCAATGCAAGCACGCGTGCATCACGAATGTTCTGGATGTCGTTCAGATCGCCTTCAAGGCCTTCAAAGAACGGCGGATTCTGGATGTAGGTGGAATTCTCATCCCATTCATACAGCTCGCCTTCCGGAACATCAATCGCATTCCATCGTTCGTTAGCAGTGAAGACGTTCGCGTATTTATTGCGGAACATATCTGCGTTAAGCGAGGTATTGATCGCTTCTTGAATCTCTGCAGAAGTCGGCCAGATATCCTTGAGATATACAGGCTGATTGCTCTGATCGTAGCCGATCGGATCGTTCTGCAGATCGATGTTCACCGTACCAGCCAGTGCGTAAGCAACAACAAGCGGCGGAGAAGCCAGATAGTTTGCTTTGACCTGGGCATGGACACGGCCTTCAAAGTTACGGTTACCCGATAGTACTGCTGCAACGGTCAAATCGTTGTCAGCAATCGCCTGGCTTACTTCATCTGGAAGTGGGCCGGAGTTACCGATACAGGTTGCGCAACCGTAGCCTGCAACGTTGAAGCCCAGCTTCTCCAGCGGATCAAGCAGATTTGCCTTGGTCAGGTACTCTGTAACAACAAGAGAACCTGGAGTCAGCGAGGTCTTAACATAACCAGGCTTGGTCAGTCCGCGTTCTACCGCTTTCTTCGCAAGAAGTCCAGCGCCGACCATAACGCTTGGGTTGGAAGTGTTCGTACAGCTCGTAATTGCAGCAATAACAACTGAGCCTGGGCTCAGCTCGCTCTTGGAACCGTCAGGATGGGAGACAGGCACCTTCTCTGCGATCTTCTCATCGCTCAGTCCGTATCCGCCCTTGTCGATTGGTGTGCGGACAATGCCTTCCCAGTTCTCTTTCATATTAGACAGCTCAATCCGGTCTTGAGGACGTTTAGGTCCTGCAAGGCTCGGTACAACCGAGGCCAGATCAAGTTCAATGGTATCTGTAAAGACAGGATCTTCCGTATGGTTCGTACGGAACATGCCTTGAGATTTGTAATATGCTTCTACCAGCTCAATTTGCTCTTCAGAACGACCTGTATTACGCAGATAGTTCAGCGTCTCCTGATCGACAGGGAAGAAGCCTACCGTTGCGCCATATTCAGGAGCCATATTAGCCACTGTCGCACGATCAGCCAAGCTGATGTTGGACAGACCAGGACCATAGAATTCAACGAACTTGCCGACAACGCCCTTCTTACGAAGCATTTCGGTAACCGTCAGGGCAAGGTCAGTTGCCGTAGAACCTTCTGCAAGACTGCCTGTCAGCTTGAAGCCGATAACCTCAGGCGTTACGAAGTAGAGAGGTTGTCCTAGCATTCCGGCTTCTGCCTCGATACCGCCGACACCCCAGCCCACAACGCCGAGACCGTTGATCATCGTTGTATGGGAGTCCGTACCCACCAGAGAGTCCGGGAATACAACCGTTTCACCGTCGATCTCTTTGGTAGTGGCTACGGAAGCGAGATATTCAAGGTTAACCTGGTGAACAATCCCTGTAGAAGGAGGAACTGCACGGAAATTGTCAAAAGCGGTCTGTGCCCAGCGAAGGAAGCGATAACGCTCTTCATTGCGCTCAAATTCCACTTTAATGTTATAGTCTAGTGCGCTGTTCGTCCCGAATGCATCGACCATTACGGAGTGGTCAATGACGAGATCGACAGGAACGAGTGGATTGATCTTCTTCGGATCGCCGCCGGCTTTCTTCACCGTATCGCGCATGGCGGCAAGGTCAACGACCACTGGAACGCCAGTAAAGTCCTGCAGTACGATACGTGCAGGAATAAAAGGAATTTCTTTATTGTTATCTTTGCCTTCTGCCCAGCCTGTAAGCTGGCTTACATGATCTTCGGTAATGGCGCGTCCGTCGAACTGACGGATGGCTGCTTCGAGGAGCACCTTAATGGAGAAAGGCAGCTTGGAAATGTCGCCGCGTCCTTGCTCCTCAAGAGTTTTGAGGCTGTAATAGCGGTACGTTTTGCCTCCGACTTCAAGCGAGCTTGCAGCAGAGAAATGATTCTGTTGAGACATGGATGTACCTCCTTGATTAATAGTATTCCAGAAGTTCATTTTTTCCGATCAATGTCCATGGAGTTTCATAGTATGAAACGTAATTTCAAAAAATGAACTTTTGATTTTAGTATACCGTTTTCATCCATTGGCGTAAAGTTTTTTTTCTCGTAAAAACGCCTATTTTTGCAGGGGAGTGAATGCTTCAGCTCTCTCGGGATAGGCCCCGTACATACCAAGATAAACTTAATCATATAGTGGAAAGAGAATGTAAACATACGATCGAGAGGATAGACGGAATGGAAGAAAGGGGACATGGGCCGTTGGAGCGCGAATGGAAGAACATCTTGTATTCTTATGTGAAAGAGTATAATCGGAGCGAAGTTGATCACAAGGAGCAGGAGCAGTATGTCATTACAGATCTTGCTGTCCTGCTGGAAAGAGGCAAGCGGGCCGCCAAGCTGGATCAGTGGTATCGCGAGCGTCAGGCCGTACCCCTGCGCTGCGAGACAAGCGCTAAGCTGCTCCGGACACTGTCGGATCGCAAGGGTGAAGCTGTGGTTGATGTACAGCTGTACAGCCGGTTATTCTACTCCAAGGGGGGGATGACGCACCGGGAGGACCGCATTGAGAAGGAGCGGCTGACCTTCACCAAGGATGGTAATCATTGGGTCGTATCACGTGTTGTTAGAGATGTGCAGGAGCGAAAGCCCGTCGCTTATGAAACGTTGATCGCAGCAGAGAATGCGAAGCAGGCAGGCATACTGAGAAAGCCTCTGCTGAATAGAGAAGTGCTGTATCCAGGGATTCCTGCCAGACTGGTTCGATACCGTAGAGAGGATGCGGTAGCTTATGCAGATCAATGGTGGAATTCGGGTAATCCGGAGTTTGAAGAATTCGAAGTGAATTGCACCAATTATATATCTCAATGTCTCTTTGCAGGGGGAGCGCCGATCAACTATACTGGTAGGAGAGAAACAGGCTGGTGGTATAAAGGTTACGCTTCCGGAAAAGAGCAATGGAGCTATAGCTGGGCCGTATCTGATAGTTTGAATAATTATCTTACGCGGAATAATAACGGGCTGACAGCAACACTTGTTGACGGGCCGGAGCAGCTTCAGCTTGGCGATGTTATTTTCTATGATTGGAATGGGGACGGCAGGTATCAGCACAGTACGATTGTAACGGCTTTTGATGCAGGCGGAATGCCCCTTGTGAATGCGAACACCGTAAGCAGCAGGCATCGTTATTGGGACTACAAGGATTCTTATGCCTGGACAGAGAACACAACATACCGGTTATTCCACATCGCAGATACTTTTGGAGCCTAAAAAAAGCGTAACGCTCATCCTTAGGATGAATATACTACTGGCATAATTCGGTAGGCCTTGGCGGATACGATAATCTAAACGATTCTCTACCTTGGACCTGTAACCGTTAAGAAACCGGAGGTAAGTCATGGTACACAGTGAACACAACAAGATGACCGTAGGTGTGGTCTATGGAGGTAAGTCAGGAGAGCATGAGGTTTCATTGCAGACCGCATTTGCCGTCATCAGCGCATTTGATTTTGATAAATATGAAATCATTCCTTTCTTTATATCGAAGCAGGGAAGCTGGGCTAGGGGAAACAGGCTCACTTCGCCTCCTGCCAGTATAGATGAGCTTAAGCTCGGTGGAAGTGCCGAAGAAACAAAAGATGCACTGAATTTAGTGTTCGGACGCCTGTATGGTACCGAGGGTGAACTAGATGTCATGTTCCCGCTGCTGCACGGTACGAACGGCGAAGATGGCACAATTCAAGGCTTGTTTGAAATGGCTGATATCCCTTATGTCGGTGCAGGCGTGCTGCCTTCTGCAGCAGGCATGGATAAAGTCGTGATGAAGAAGCTGTTTGCACAGGCGGGTCTACCGCAATGTGAATTTGCGTATTTCAATCATATGCAGTGGAAACGCTCGAGTCATGATCTCATCGTGGGGATGGAAGACCAGCTGGGCTATCCGATGTTTGTTAAACCAGCGAATCTTGGATCAAGTGTAGGTATTTCCAAGGCGCGTAATCGCGATGAGCTCGTTCAAGCGGTAGAATTCGCATTCCGCTACGATATCAAAGTCATCGTTGAAGAGTTTGTAGATGCGAGAGAAGTAGAAGTGAGCGTACTCGGTAACGAGGAAGCGATCGCTTCTGTTCCGGGGGAGATTGTATCCTCCAGTGAATATTATGATTATGCGGCAAAATATATCGACGGCCAGTCACAGATGCTGATTCCCGCGCCGCTCGATGAGGAAGAGGCAGACCGTGTTCGTGAGGCTGCTCTGCAGGCATTTCGTGCCATTGAAGGCAACGGCATTACACGTGCGGATTTCTTCATTCGCAGATCTGACGGAGCACTTCTTATAAATGAAGTGAATACGATGCCGGGCTTTACACCATTCAGCATGTATCCATTGCTGTGGCGGGAGACGGGAGTATCTTACAAAGCGTTGCTGGATCGGATGATTGAGCTTGCCCTGGAGCGGTATGCCCTGAAACAAGCGCTGAATTACGAGAATGGTAACCGGTAGTCAATGAGGAAACAAAGGGGAGTGATATGCTCTCCTTTTTTCATATATACAGGAAGTTCACGACAATCTTGTGGACCCGGAATTTTGGATACAGGAGGTTATTGATGATGGGGTTTCAAACCGAGTTTAATTCTGTCTGTAAATTTAAGAGCGATCAGGAGCTGTACGAGCTGCTGGAATATGGCCGGGGCAAAATGGTGAAACAGGGATTTCGGGTGTTTCCCACTGGGCAGAAGGTCATTGCCTATACTCCTGAGAATACCGCGGTTGCCATTGTTAAGATTGTGGGCTGCATTGCCGAGATTAATTTTCAAGGACAAGAGGTCACCGAGGTGGAAATGGTGCTTGAACGCAAGCTGAACGAAGAGGAATCCCGGATTCAGACTGCGCTTGCTGATGAAATGTTTTTTGGAGATCAGAATAAGTAGCCTGGGTGAGGCTCCGAGAAGGTTTTAATCCGAACACATAGGGTATAACTGTACTATTATGACGAAGGGATTGAACCGCTTCCATGATTGTACGATTCGGATATGTCGCCATGTCAATGGTAGTAGCGAACGCGTCTCCGTCCAAGACGATGACGATGGCGAGTTTTAACAAAATAGAAGATCGGGAAGCAGCGATCCGCAAGCTCGAACGCATTGCTGCCGAGAACTTACATAACACCCTCAGGCTGCTGAGGCATAATCTTGCAAGTGATATTAAAGTCTATCGATTCTCATCCAAGCTCATACCGCTTGCTACACACGGAGATTTGGCAGATTGGGACCCATTTGCGGCATTAGCGCCCTCTTTTCAGGAGGTCGGTGATTTTGTGAAAAAGCATGGGATGCGCGTTTCGTTTCACCCCGATCATTTTACGGTGTTAAGTACACCTCGCGAGGAAGTGCTGAGAAGCTCCATTCGTGATCTAATGCACCATAAGGCGATGCTCGATGCGATGGGACTGGATGCAAGAGCGAAGAATAATATTCATATCGGCGGTGCATATGGGGACAAGAGGAAGGCAGCAGAACGATTCGTTGTCAATGCGGAATCCCTGCCTCCCGAGTTACTGCAGCGGATTACGCTTGAGAATGATGACAAGACCTTCACAGCGGTCGAAACGCTGGAGGTATGCAAGAAGACAGGCCTTCCGATGGTGCTTGATATCCATCATCAGTGGGTGAATAACGACGGGGAAGCACCTTGGGAGTTGTGGGATGAGATTCTAGAGACATGGAAGACGATTTATGCTCAGGCGGACACTTCTCCAGAGAGCCCTCTGCCTCCTAAAATTCATGTATCGAGTCCCAAGAATGAGAAGGATATCCGGAGCCATGCAGATGGTGTTGTACTGGAGCCGCTGCTCGACTTCTTGCGTCATATTGCAGACCGGACCCCTGCCATTGATGTCATGATTGAAGCGAAACGCAAAGACGAAGCGCTATTTAATTTAATGAAGGATTTTGGAGAGCTGGCGGGGAAAGGCCTTGAAATGATAGACGGAGCTACAATTCGCATGTAAGGGACAGCTCGCCAATCTCGCCAAGGCTGATATTAATATGGTTAATTGATTGTATTTGGCGGATTTATGTGAAATTCTAAAATGCACAAAATGGTGAAATAGGGCTTTTTACGTGTAACGAGAACGCGTTTTTGACGTTATTATTATAATAAGCTTAGCTATAGTTCATTCTGTATAGCTCAAAGATACAAAGAAAGTAGTGTGATCGCTTTGAACGACAATCAGAAGATTCCATATGTAGTTACTAGTAAGAGTTATACTGCTGTTGCAATTAATGCTGCTGCCAAAGCGGGAGAGTGGATTAAGAGCCGTGCCGGCTCTACCTTTAAAATGGCGACGAAATATTCAGCACAGGATTTGGTCACCGAGGTGGATAAAGGAGCAGAGCAGATGATTCGAAGGCTGATCCTCACTCATTTTCCTGACCATGCGATTCTGGGTGAAGAGGGGGTCGAGCCGGGAGCGGAAGCATCGGCGAAGGCGCTTGAGGCGGCACGCGAGGAAGAATTTTTGTGGATCGTGGACCCGGTAGATGGCACGACAAACTTCGTGCATGGCTTTCCTTTTTTCTCCGTATCCATTGCACTTGCCCATCGCGGTGAAGTTATCGTAGGTGTAATCTATGATCCTATTCGAGATGAGCTCTTTGTAGCTGAGAAGGGGAAAGGCGCGTATGTTCATGGAGATCGGATGAAGGTCTCTAGTGAAGCAAGCTTATCAGACAGCTTGGTAGCGATTGGGTTCCCTCCAGATCCCGAATTTGCGCTCCCTGCGAACATGAGTGTTGCTAAGACACTGGCACCCAAAGTGCGCAATCTGAGAGCAGGAGGCTCGGCTGCGCTTCACCTGGCCTATGTGGCAGCAGGCAGACTCAGCGCATACACCGAGATTGGGCTCAATCCTTGGGATATCGCTGCAGGGGCCCTGCTGGTTCAAGAATCTGGGGGAATCGTAACGGATACACAAGGCAACCCATATCATTTGGCTGTTCGGTATGTTGCAGCAAGCAACGGACGTATTCATGAGGAACTCATTCGTACACTTACAGAAGAGAATGCTACCGGCGTAAACTGATGCAGATCTTGCATAACAACCTCCTCTGCGGTGGAATAATGTATGCAAAAACAAAGGAGTGATGGACCGTGAAGGATTCAAGTGAACTGGAACGCCAGCTTAGCGAAATGCTGACTGAAGGAGAGCCTGAATTTGGAGACCGCAAGGAAAGAGAGCGGCAGAACATGTCTCCGAAGCACGAAATCCGCATTCAGACGCAGCTCGATCCGATTGTAGAAGAAACGAAGAAGTTTCGCCGTATAGCGAAGGAAGTAGATCATCGGTATGATGCTTATATGAAGAAGGCGGGTTTATCCGAGAAGGGTTCCGACGAGGAATAAAGATAGAATCACATTGCCCCCTATTCATTGATTAATACTGCAGAGATGCCCCGATATCGGGGCTCTTTTTTTCGTGTAAAGTTCGGAAATAGTAGTATCTCCCTCAATACGCTTGGTGGTAAAATAAGGAACATGGCATGAGAGAGGGGGATATTGTTACTTATGATGAAAATAGCAAGCTTCAGAAGAAGGATTAAGCAAGGATTTGTCTTACTATTTGCAGGGGGCCTCTTCTTGTACGCCTGGCATACGGCGGTGTATGCGCAGGAAGTGACTAGCAAAGAGCCGTTTAAGATTGTTGCACTCGGAGACTCGATAACGGTAGGTTATGAACCGGGAATGGAGGATTACTCTACGGCTCCTTACGGCTACGTCGAGCGTTTGCTTGAACAAGGTCTATTGCATGAGCGGACGGTGGTAACAAACTACGGAATCGGCGGATTAAAAAGCAATGGATTGAAGGAGTTTGCACAAGCGATATTTAACGAGGAGACAGTGACCCCTGAGGAAATACAGCCAGGACTTCCAGATGCTCGTGTGGCTTCTTATATGGTCAGCATCCGTCAGATTAAACAGGATGTGACTGAGGCAGATGTCATTACAATCACGATCGGCGGCAATGATGTATCTGAGCTGCTTGTGACAGCCGACGGAATGAATGATTCAGACTTGAATCAAAGAGTTGAGGAGATGCTTGCAAAATATACTTTAGAGGTGACGGCCGCTGTTCAGCAGCTTCACGCAATGAACAGTAATGCCATGATTGTACTGGCAGACCAGTATCAGCCGGTCCCCAAGGTGGGCAATGCAGGTCTCTATGCCAAGCTGATGGAAGCAAGCGCTGAGTTTACCCGCACAGTGGATGCGCTGGCTGCTGAACTCAGCACTCAAGGCGTTCCTATCAAGGTCGCACATATCGCCCAGGCGTTCGCCGGAGGCGAGGGGACGATGACCCATATGATCGGCAGCCGGGATTTTCATCCAAATCAGCTCGGCTATGAAGCGATTGCCAAGGTGTTTGCAGAATCCATATGGGGGCAATACGTCAAATTAAAGGCGGCAGAGACCGGGGAGCCGATGAACATCATCGTCAGCGGCAAGCTGCTGGATACTCCGTATAAGCCGGTGCTGCGAAACAATCAGAACTATGTGGCGATTCAGGATATTGTAAGTGCCGTAGGCGCAAAATCACAGTGGATTCATGAAGCGAAGGCGACGCTGATTACGTATAATGCAAATCGTGTTCAGATACAGATTAATAAACCGAACGTACTTGTAAATGGTCAGCTGATCCCTGTCAAGAATGCTCCTTTCCTTCATCAAGTAGGCAAGGAAGCGAAGACTTATGTTCCTCTTGCCCTTATCGCAGAAGGACTGGGTTATGATGTGCAGTACAATGCCAAGCTGAAGACTGTCTTTATCAATCCATAATTATTAAGTCGATGGCAGCTGTTCACACCTAGTCACGGCTGACTGAAGCTGCTCTATTAAGAGCAGCTTTTTTTACTGTACAATAATTATTGAAATGTAATATAATCAACAACAAAGACTTCTACAGAAAAACACAGAAGATTTAATGGTTTTTATTTCTGTATCACAGATTTTGTTCCGATTTACCGGCGTACAGAGGTCAGGCTTCTATAAAGGAGGCGTGCAAATGCATGAATAATTTGGAGCATGTTGTTAGCCGTGCTCGTGAGTCCGGCAGCAAAAGGTCCGCACCTGTAATCAGACTTCGTGTCTTCAGAGAGGAGAAGGACAGCGTCAAACAGTCCGCGATTGTCACCTCCATGCTGGAACTCGTGCATAACCACTATGCCGATGCCGATTTATCCCTGAATACGGTAGCAAGACATATGCTGTACATGAATCCGGATTATTTAGGTAAAATGTTCAAGAAGGATACAGGGCTTAATTTCTCCCAATATTTAAATCAATACCGGATACGACAAGCCTGCAGCTATATCCAGCAGGAAGATGAGGATGTCAAAATTTTTGAATTGGCGGAATGGTTTGGTTTTGGTGGAAATTCAGGTTACTTCAGCCAGGTATTTAAGAGATGGACAGGGATGACACCGTCTCATTACAAGAGAAGGGCAAGATGATGTTTTGTAGAATGTAAGGAGGATGAACTCTTTGAGCACAAGCACATTGTCCCATTTCAAATTTGACTTTGGTCCCGGCAATACTGCAAACGATTACATTGGAATCCGTCCTGGCATGATATACGATGAGGAGCTGGGATATGGGTTTGAATCCGTCGGCACAATATATGGAAGAGACCGTGCAGAAGAGCGAATAGTTCCGGACAATCAACAGAGCGTTGCTGTAAACTGGGGAGGCTCTGGTTCAGTCAGGAAGCGTTTGCAGGACAGCTTCTGCATTCCGCTGAACACTGTATTTCGTCTGGATGTCCCTGCAGGGAGTTACCGAATTCATTTGATTATCGGCGATGAGTTGGCAGAGACGAGGACGATTATAAAGGCAGGAGAAGGAAGGCTGATTCTCCCGGAGATTGAAACGCCGCCAGGACAATGGATCGAGGAGAAATGCACCGTTCATGTAAGGGAAGGAGATTCATTACGACTCTCCTTCTCGGGAGCTGCGCCGCGGATTAATGCGATGGAGATTATGCCTGCCGATCAAACACTGACGGTATTTATCGCCGGAGACTCAACGGTATGCGACCAGCCTGCAGCAGGCTACCCATACTCTGGCTGGGGACAGATGCTCCCTGCCTGCTTCAAGCACGATGTGGTTGTGGACAATCACGCGCATTCCGGTCGCAGCACTAAGAGCTTTATTGATGAGGGAAGACTTGCAGTGATTGAGCAACGTATCAAGCCTGGGGATTACCTATTAATTCAGTTCGGTCACAATGACGAGAAGTCGGATGCGCAGCGGGGGACACAGCCGTTTACAACCTTTAAAGAGTATCTGAAGCAATACATAGATACGGCAAGGCGCCATGAAGCTCACCCGATTCTTGTTACACCCGTGCACCGAAGATATTTTAATGAGGATGGAAGCCTGATTGACACGCATGGCGACTATATTACAGCGGTTAAGGAGCTTGCTGCGGAGGAAGGCGTTTCGATGATCGACCTTGCGGCACGAAGCAGAGAGCTGTTTGAAGCAGCAGGCATGGAAGGAAGCAAGCATGATTTTTTATGGGCGTATCCCGGTGAATACATGAATCACCCGGCAGGAGTTGAGGACAACACCCATTTCTCTGTCCGCGGAGCCACGCGGCTGGCCAAAGAGGTAGCAGCTGCCATTTCTGAACTTCAATTACAGCCGCTTCAAATGTATCTTCGTAATACCTATCTTTCTTGAAGCAGAGTAGAAAGGGGATATAAAGACAATGAGTCCATCAGAGGCAAAGGGATATGAGCCGCTTGGCCGTACTATGTGGATGATACCAGATGGCTACATCCC
Organism: Paenibacillus provencensis; assembly: GCF_042678545.1. Lineage (NCBI taxonomy): Bacteria > Bacillati > Bacillota > Bacilli > Caryophanales > Paenibacillaceae > Paenibacillus > Paenibacillus provencensis. Next base: position 381,280 of record NZ_JBHTKX010000003.1, read on the forward strand.
GCCTGACAGCAGCGGCAGCCTTGAGAGTCACGAAAGTATCTGTGTTCTGAATACCGGCAGTGAGGACGCCCATCTGGTTATGACCATTTATTTCGAAGACAGGGAGCCGCTGGAGGGGATAGAGGCTGTCATCCCTGCAAGAAGAACTCGCCATGTTCGAACCGCGGGACTTGAGTCAGAAGGACAGAAGATTCCTTCCGGTGTCCCTTATGCAATTACGGTTCACAGTGATGTTCCGATCATTGTGCAGTACAGCAGGCTGGATTCGACACAGCCGGAGTTGGCATTAATGAGTGTGATGGCTTATCCGGTCTAAATTTCCCCATCCATTTTCACTTGATGGAGACCTGTATAAAATTAAGAAGAGGAATGACAGATCACTAGTCATTCCTCTTCTTATATCCAATTTACTTGTAGGTGGTGGTATTCAGCAAATGGACATGCACCTTCACTTCCCCAAGCTCATAATTGGCGACTGGGTGCTCTTTATCCTTAGATAATTTCTTCCACAAGTCAAGATGCTTTCGATATAGATGCTCTTCCAAGCTGTATATATCCATTTGCTTGGCCTTGGTCTGTTCGAAAGTGTACCGGATTTTTTCTGCAATCCGACGCTGTACATCCTTTTGCAGCTGAGCGTCCGGTGCGAGCTGCTTGTCCTCGAGGACACTCGCTTCAGCATCGACGGAAATATTGAAGGTAACGGTATGCTGATCTCTTGATGCGACTGAGAGACTGGACTTCGCATTGCGAATGAGCATTACCTGAGAGTTGTTAGTTTCAGGCTGAAGATCCAGGGGATACTGCTGCATTTTGCGGTAGCTGACATACCTGGCTCCATCGGCTTCCTGTCCAGAGACTTTCCCGATATTCTTCTTCTTGGAGATCAGATAGATGCCATTGAAGTAAATCATCCGTGCCTTCTTGTTGCTCTCTTGCTTCCAGGTCTCCATATCTGTGGCAACTGAAGGGATCAGTACCGTGGAAGCAGGCTCACGAAAACCATCCAGCATAGAATGAATACGGATCGGCTCGTATTCCGAGCTCTGACGATATAGTGCAATAGGCTCGAACAATTCGATGCTCTGAACCGATTGGTTCAGCAAGGAGGAGGCAGTCAGCAGTGTTTGGAGGTCTTCGTTTGTACCATACATCCATGGCGTATAACGTAATTCACCGGAGTTAAGAAGGACATTGAGCGTTTCCTCCAGCTTCTCGTTCATTACACTTTCTGATAGAACGATGGCTTTTACATGCGTCCATAGTGTTTTCTGCTGTGCAGTGCGGTACAAATCATAGATTGCCAGCATCAGCGTCTTCCCTTTTCCTTCACCTACCCATATCGTTCCTTCATTTCTCTGGTTAGGTCCCTCCTGCTTCGCAATATTGGCAAAATCTACAATCTGGGCGTAAGCAATGAATTGCTTGTCCCGATAATCGACACCCAGCGTGGTAATGAAGTTGATGCTTTGAACTTCCTTCGAACTCCAGCATCCGCTAAGGAGAAGCATATGAGAGAGAAGAAAACATAGCAGTAGTATCCTCATTCTCATTTTCAGTTTCATGAGCCGTTACCGTTACGCGTATTATCCTGAGTTTGCAGTGATTCAGGTCGTTTCTTGCGCCCGTAGCTTGGCTTCATGAGAACGGTTTGTATCGCATCTCCGAGCTTTAACGGTGTGACGGGAGACAAGTAGCGAACGCCGTAGCTTTCAAGTGAGGCCAGATGAATGACAAGAATGAAAGCTGCAATAAAGAAGCCATACATCCCTAGAAAAGAAGCAAACGCCAGCACGAACAGCCGAATCAGTGAAGTTACGGAACTAAGGACCGTGTTGACCAGCATATAGGAAGAGATGACAGAGATAGCGACAGCGACAATAATGGTTGGAGAAGTAACTCCAGCGCGAATGGCAGCATCTCCGATGATCAGTCCACCCACGACAGTAACGGTTTGACCCAGTGCACGGGGAAGTCTTCTGCCTGCTTCGTTGAATAATTCGAACATGGCGATCATCATAAATGCTTCGAGTGGCGCGGGGAGTGGTAGTCCCACCCGCGTACCGGCGACCGTGGCGAGCAGCGGCAGCGGAATCTGTTCCAAATTAAAGGATGTCAAACCAATATAGAAACCAGGGAAGAGAGAAGCCACCACCAGACCGAAGATTCGAAGCAGCCGTTCCATAGCGACCATAAAAAAAGGGGTGCTAGCATCTTCTGGCGAATGGATCTGGTTAAATAGTGTTGTCGGTGCGATATTCGCGACAGGGGAGCCTTCCATCATGACGGCAAAACGGCCGTTAAGAAGTGACGTGACAACATAATCAGGACGCTGGGTCATATCCGTCAGCGGCAGAATGGATGGGATGCTGCCCATTATGGTTCGTTCAATAATAGAGGATCCGACGAGTCCGTCCACATCAATCTGATTCAGCCTTTGCTGAATGGTCTTTAAGATTTCGGGGTTGATCACATCTTCTACGTAGAACAGAGCAATCTTGGTGTGGGAGCGTTCGCCGAAAACAAATTGCTCATAGCAGAAGGATTTGGTACGGAGCCGCTTCCGGATTAATCCCACATTTACGGAAAGCTCCTCGGTAAATCCATCCCGTGCCCCTTTCACCGCCGATTCAAGGGCAGACTCCTCCGGCATTCTGCCCGGTATACTGGAGATGTCTAATGTGTATAGACGAGAATGATCGTCTTCTCCAGTTAAGATCAGCAGTTGTCCACTGAATATAGGTTCTTCCATTTGAATTGGATCAACAGGAAGGGCTAGTTCATTCAAGGTCAAAGCCAGCTTGGATGAGAGGCTGGAGTTGTCCGATAAATCCACGGAGATGAGCCGTGGCAATACAATTTCGTTAATCGTTTTCTGATCTGTTAGTCCGTCACAGTATACCAGAGTAATTGGCGTGGACATATCTGTGAATTGGCGAACGACCACGTCGGCACAGTTCTGGAACAAGGTGTTCAGCTTGTCGAAGTCAAGATGAGCTGTTTCCTCGTACGGCTGCATTGTTCCCCCTCCTTTTTTTCCTAAGCTTCCCGATGAGAATGGCCATGAGAGCAATAATGATTAAAAAGCTGAAGTAAGCAAAATTGACTGGGAAAATCAAGGTAATGAGCAGGTTCTGAAAAAGTGAGTCGTTCATGGGATAAATCAAACTTATACTCATCAAGACTCCCAAGATAATGAAGATCAGGTTGCGTTTCTTCTTAATGTCCCAAACCACAATGGCAATATACATGGCTAGACTAATTCGGGTGAAGGATCCAGCAAGCCACTGATAAATGGAGAAAAAGTCGGTCTGAGTTATGTATTTCCCAAGTGAGGCAATTCGCCATTCCTCGAAAGCTGGGTATCGCATGTGTTCTGCCTCATTCGGACCAAACTCTGTAATAGCTCCAGTCAGCGGGCCGGCTGTCAGCCCAATCATAATAAATAAGAGAAGTAGCAGCTGCCAGAGCTTGAATTTACTCGCGAGATAGGGCTGGATGAACAGGATTAGCGCAATTTCAAACCACCCTGCCAGACAATAAAATACTCCTGTAAACATTGGAGTATAGCCATGCTCGAATAAGGGCAGAAGTCGATTATAGTCTTTGTACTGCATGTTAACGGTAGCCACGTAGAATCCGAAAATGACGACCAGAGGCAGCAAAATACCAGAAGCAAAGGCTAGAGTACGCATTCCCAAGCAGGCTGTAAATACAGAAAGGAACGCCAGAATCAATCCAATTACAAACATGGGGGACTCCATCAAATACGATGACTTTGCCCACATGGCCGTGTCATAGAAGGTAAAGTAGCTGACCTGCAGAAAATATACCGAGCTGACCAGCTTGAACAGAAACCCTCCCGCCTTTCCCAGATTATTTGAGATCCATTCGGCCAGAGTATTCGTTTTCAGCTGCTTGGATATGAGAAATACGACCAGGATAAACAGGGTAATGGGCAGGGAAGAGACCAGAACAGATAGCCATGAATCCCGTCCTGCCACCTGCAGCAGAACAGGAATAATAAACACATGATTGCTTAAACCCACAGACAGCATAATCAGCATGGCCGCTTGTAGAAAGGAAGGTTTCACTGGATACATTAAACAGCCTCTTTCTTGTTTGGATACGATTGCCTTGAATATAACTCGAGAGACTTACTTAAGGTGCCCAGCTGTATACACTTCATTCATAAAGAAAAAATGGCGTATGTAAAAAAGCTGCGGCTTTCAGAAGTATCGTTCCCTGAAAGCCGCAGCTTCTATAATAGCTATATAGTTTAGGCGTCAGCCATTGCCTTAAAGGATTGTTCGGCTGCTTCGATGGTTGCATCAATATCTGCTTCTGTGTGCGCAGTTGTTAGAAACCATGCTTCATACTTGGAAGGAGCCAGATGGACACCGCGGTTCAGCATATGGCGGAAGAATGCTGCAAAAGCTTCTCCATCCGTATCCTGAGCCTCTTCATAATTCGTAACGGGATGATCGCAGAAATGAGTAGAGAACGAGCCGCGAATCCGGTTAATCGTAAGCGGAATGCCGTTTCGATCAGCAGCCGCTTTGATTCCATCTGTCAATTTGATCGTCAAGCGCTCCATTTCCTCATAGACGCCATCTTGACTCAGCACCTCGAGACAAGCAATTCCTGCGGAGATCGATGCTGGATTGCCTGCCATGGTTCCAGCCTGATAGGCGGGACCGAGCGGGGCAACCTGCTCCATAATTTCCTTCGAACCGCCGTAAGCTCCGATAGGGAGTCCTCCTCCGATAATTTTTCCGAGAGCGGTCAAGTCCGGTTTGATCAAATCATGGTTATATAGACCCGCATAGGTTTGCGTCGAACCGTAGTGGAATCGAAAAGCAGTAATAACCTCATCGTAAATAACAAGCGCGCCATGCTCGTGGGCAAGCTTCACCAGCCCTTCTAGAAATCCGGGCTTAGGCATCACCATACCGAAGTTACCGACAATCGGCTCAACCATTACAGCAGCAACATCATGGCCCCATGTCTGAAGTGCTTCTTCCAGACCGCCAAGATCGTTATAAGGCACAGTGATGACTTCTTGAGCAATGCTGGCAGGAATGCCGGCACTGTCCGGAATTCCGAGTGTCGCAGGTCCAGAGCCGGCAGCGACGAGCACCAGATCCGAGTGGCCATGATAATTGCCGGCAAACTTGATGATCTTGTTACGCTTCGTATAGGCACGGGCAACCCGAATCGTCGTCATGACTGCCTCCGTACCGGAGTTGACGAAGCGTACTTTATCCATAGAAGGGATGGCTTCCTTCAGCATTTTGGCAAGCTTGATCTCAAGTGTGGTTGGCGTACCGTATAATGTTCCGTTCACTGCTGCATCCGTAATAGCTTTCGTAATATGTGGATGGGCATGTCCCGTAATAATCGGACCGTAGGCTGCCAAGTAGTCTATGTAGCGGTTGTCATCGACATCATAGAAGTAAGCTCCTTCTCCGCGCTTCATAAATACAGGCGCACCGCCTCCAACTGCTTTAAAAGAACGTGAAGGGCTGTTGACGCCTCCAACAATATGCTCAAGAGCCTCAGCGTAATGATGCTCTGATTGTGTACGATTCATTTGTTTCATCCTTTCTGTATTCTATTAGATGTAACCCCTTAGGCAGACAACTCAAAAGGGCAGCTTACGCTGCCCTTGCTTGCATCCATTATAGTATAGCACTTTGCGATTTGTAATGGCAGGGAGGTCAGCAGGATTGAATGCTACGGCTAAGTCGCTGCCTTCTTCCACGGGTGCTGTTGACTTCTGTCTCTGTCTGCTACCATTCGTGTTTCTTGCTGCTGTTTCTATTACCGCAGCCTACTGGCTTTCACCACTGGCTGATTTGTCGATGGTCGATGTATCCTTGACCTTTTCAGTTTCCGTCGGATTAACAATCTCCTGAACATAGGTTTTTAATTCTTCTGAATCTCTTACGCTCAGAATAGCGGCCCCTCCAATTTTTTCTTCAACAAGCAGGCTCATCGGTGGAATCTGCTCACTACCCTGAAAATTGCTCTGATATCCAAGAGAAGCCAGCTTCCACATGTCGTTTAAGGTGAGATTCGTATCGATGTATGGATTCACTTCATTTAAAATGGTTGGCAGCTTGGCTATTGACGTTGTTGTCTGCATTTTATCGGCAATGGCGCCAATCAGCTCGCGCTGCCGTTCAGTTCTTGAGAAATCAGACATGGCATCATGCCGGAATCGGACATACATTAATGCCTTTTCACCATCCAGATGCTGCAGGCCTTGCTTAAGATCAATATCATATTCATGATTATCAGCCTTGCTGACATAGTGCATATCTTTTTCGACTTCGAATTCAATGCCGCCAATCGCATCGACCAGCGCAATAAAGCCTTGGAAGTCTGTATATACGTAATATTGAACAGGTATGCCAAGCAGGTCGCTTGCCGCCTGCATCGCTACATTAGGTCCGTGTGTAATCGCAGTATTGATGCGATCGCTGCCATAGCCGGGAATTATTGTGTATGTATCACGAAGGAGAGAGAACAGTGAAATTTTCTTGGTAACCGGGTTGAGGGATGCAACCATCATCGTATCTGATCTCGGAATTTCGCCTTCCTCCATGCCTCTGGCGTCAACGCCCATGAGCAGTATGTTCACAGGTTCTTCACCTTCCCACTTTGGAGGCTCAGGTGTCTTCTCCTGATCTATCTTCTCTACATTATAGAAAGGGGACTCCTCGCCTTCTTTCTGCAAATCTTGAAGTTCATTTACAACCGAAGTAAAATAATAAGCTGCAGGCAGTAGGACAGCAAGGATCACAACGGTAACGGCTGTCCACAGTATTCGTTTGGTCTTCTTGGTCATCTGAGCTCTTCCTTTCACAGTCACATGAATTATATAAAGGTCAAGAAGGCGTTGATTTACATTAATATACATATGATATCTTGTACATTATAAGTTCTTTTAAGGATACAAATCAATTCTGCCTGTACGGATTAGTTAACCTATAGAAGAAGGGACTGCTGTAACATGGAACTAACTATTGGCGCAAAAGCGCCTGATTTTGTGCTTGAAGGAAGTGGAGGACAGAAGGTGCGGTTGTCTGACTACCTTGGCAAACGCGTTGTGCTCTACTTTTATCCAAAGGATATGACCGCTTCCTGTACGGATGAAGCATGCCAGTTTCGAGATGCTCATGAATCGTTCAGCACACTGAATACGGTAATCTTAGGGGTAAGTACCGATCCTGCGAGCAGGCACGATAAATTTATTGCTAAGTATGAGCTTCCATTCACATTATTGTCAGACGAGGACCACCAGGTATCCGAATTGTATGGCGTCTGGCAGCTCAAAAAGATGTACGGCAAAGAGTATATGGGCATCGTTCGCTCCACTTTTTTAATTGATGAAGAAGGAATATTAGTGAAAGAGTGGCGCAAGGTTAGAGTGAAGGGCCATATTGATGACGCGCTTGCTTTTATCGAGTCAAATATGGAGAAGTAGTCGTTAGCTATGAAGTATTATATACTGCCGCCGGTCCAACAAGGATCGGCTTTTTTTATTGAGAACATACCCAATTAGTCAGGGATGAGGCATTGATTTATAAGGAAATAACCCAAAACGAACTTTATGAATCCGCTCCATATTTTATTTTGAAGGCTGAGTGAAATATAGCAGTCTCCTTAATCCAGGATATGAATCTAGCAATTTGAAATTTTATAGTCTTTTTTAGTTGCCCTTTTCATAAGATAGCATTGTGAATCTCAAAATCTACTTATTGAATATAAAAGATGGGGGCAATGAGAATGAAAGCGAAAATGAGTATTTTAGCAGGTATGGTTGTCTTGTTTGTGCTGGCAATAACAACGTACATAGTTCCCTCCCAAATCATTAGCTCGGCCAATTCGTCTGTGGAAAGCGAAAGCAATGTAGATGATCGTTCATCAATTGCTAAGGATAGCAATATGGAAAATGCCTCAAAAGCGGTAGTCACACAACGGACTCATACAGCTCACACCCGCATCAACCAGCTGGAGCCTGCAGAGGCGGCAGTGCTGGCAGCAACCAAACAGGAAGCAAATGTAACACAAGTGAGCGTAGCGAAAGAATCTAAAAGTCGGCTTAATGAAGCATCAGCAGAAACACCGGCGAAGTCCGATCTTCAAACTAGTAAAAAAACAGTTTATCTAACTTTTGATGACGGCCCAGGGAAGCACACCAGTGAAGTACTCGATATTTTGGAGAGTTACGAGGTGCCAGCTACTTTTTTTGTGCTCGGGAAATATGTAGAGACTTATCCTGAACTCGTCTATCGGATGCATGAAGAGGGGCACGCAATTGGCAATCATACGTATAATCACGATTACGATGAACTTTATGATAATTTTCCCGACTTTTGGTCACAGATTAAGACAACGGAAGAAGCAATTAGACTTATTACCGGCAGCAGACCGCAGCTGGTTCGTGCACCTGGAGGTACGTTTGGGCATTTTGACCAGAACTATTTTGATCTGATGAAGCAAGCGGGTTATTCCGTTGTGGATTGGAATGTGGACAGCGGTGATTCGAAGCGCAGCGGAGTCCCGGCTGCAGAAATCGCCCAGCAGGCAACAGAGGTTAGCACAGATAAGGATCTGGTCATTCTGCTGCATGACGGCGGAAACCATGCTGAGACCGTTAAAGCCTTGCCGGAAATTATTGAATACTATCAGAAACACCAGTATCATTTTGCGGTACTCGATCCTGCGAAGAAGCCGGTCCAGTTCCGTGTTAAGAATGAAGAATCGACGAAGAAAAGGTTTCAGCCTAGCAGCAAATGGATAAATAATGTTATCGCTCCTAACGCTGAACTCTTCGAGGAAGGACCATCGCTTGTCATTGAGGCAGGCAAACAGATGGCTGAACTGAATTACGGTGAATACCGGCTTCAGAATGGACAGTATATTGTACCTCTAAGAGATGTGATCGAAAAATTCGGAGGCTCAGTGAAGTGGAATGCAGCAGAGCGCAGTGCCGAGCTCGTGTTTGGACAAAATGCAATTACGGTAAGACCTGATGACCAGCTTGTCACTGCATCAGCAGAAGGATACGCGGCAGAGGCTGATATTTATATGGAAAACGGAGTCACGTGGCTTCCATTAAGAACCTTACTAAATGCTGCCAATTTTGAGGTGAAATCCCTGACTCATAGAACAGGCGAAGTTGTCGTCTATGCTATGTAAATAGTAGATCATTTCCAATTTTAAGCATACAAATACAGCGAACCGTTGATAGGACTTGGAATTCATGCATTGTCAAAAAATGCTTGACTTCAAGCTCTGATTTTAATATGTTTATATCACGGTTTAGCTGATCATCATATCAGTTAAGCAGGAACGTGATTAAAGGGGAGTAGCTGTACAGCAAAGTCGTCAGTTCGGGAATAGTCCCCGGCTTTGTTGGCAACCATTCGTTGTTAGCGAGACCTTTACCACAAGACTGTGGTAGAGGTCTCTTTTTTGTGAGACCTTTACCAGCCGGTGAAGGTTTTTTTGTAATTTATTTTTATTACTAGGAGGATGTTTCATGGAGCTGTTGTTAGAGTATGCATGGGTACTGCTTGTGCTCGTTGCTCTAGAGGGATTACTTGCGGCAGATAATGCCCTGGTTCTCGCAATCATGGTTAAGCACCTGCCTGAGGATCAGCGTAAAAAGGCGTTGTTCTACGGTTTGCTTGGTGCGTTCGTATTTCGTTTGGCATCGCTGTTCATCATTTCATTCTTGGTGGACGTGTGGCAGGTACAGGCCCTCGGAGCCCTTTACCTCTTGTATATTTCCATAAATCATGTGGTCAAGCATTTTGTTGGCAAGAGGCAGACAGAGGATGCGAAGCCTAAGCCAGAGAAGGCGAAGAAGCAGTCCGGCTTCTGGATGACCGTACTCAAAGTGGAAGTTGCTGATATCGCTTTTGCAGTTGACTCCATTCTTGCAGCGGTAGCACTTGCTGTTGCGCTGCCTCCAAGTGGAATTCGGGAGATCGGCGGCCTGGACGGCGGACAGTTCATCGTTATCTTCTTAGGCGGATTTATCGGTCTTGTCATTATGCGTTTCGCGGCAACCTTCTTCGTTAAATTGCTTCAGAAGCGTCCTGGACTCGAACTTGCGGCTTTTGTTATCGTAGGTTGGGTAGGGGTTAAGCTCGCTGTAATCACATTGGCTCACCCTGATGTAGGTTTAATTGATGAGCACTTCCCGCATAATGCTGTATGGAAAGCAAGCTTCTACATTGTACTTGTGTTGATCGCTGTCATTGGATGGTTCGCTTCTTCGAAGAGAGAAGTTGCCGACGAGGATGTTGCAACCAAGGAAGTCGAGGAAGTACAGCCGGGTAAAGACACATCTAATTAATATCGTAAGAAACTAATGGCTTGAAGTATGGATAAAGATCCGGAGTTCAATATGAACTCTGGGTCTTTTTTTTGTATTTATAAGGACTTTAGCCGTTCTAGTGTCTATATCATTTATGGATTGGAAATAATAGAAGTAAAACAAGGGAGAAACTGACGTTATTCTGCGTCAAATAAGGAGGGGGATAGTTAATGGAATTCTCAAAATCTAGCGATTATGCTGCAAGTTTGCTTGAAAGAGTGGTGCAGCGAGTTGAGACGGTTATGGTCGGCAAGAAAGAGGTAATTCGTTTGATCTTGATCGCGATGTTATCGGGAGGCCATATTTTGCTGGAGGATGTGCCCGGAACAGGCAAGACTAGGCTCATTAAGACGATCGCCTCATGTCTCGGCGCGAGCTTTGGAAGAATTCAATTCACTTCAGATGTGATGCCTTCTGATATTACAGGCACATCGGTGTTCAAGCCGAACACAGGAGACTTTGAATATAAATCAGGACCCATTATGGCGAATATTGTGCTTGGTGATGAGATTAATCGGGCTGCACCAAGAACTCAATCAGCTCTGCTTGAAGCTATGGAAGAGAAAAGTGTACCAGTGGACGGATCTACCTATGCGCTGCCTAAGCCCTTCCTGCTTATGGCTACACAGAATCCTTTGCAATTCGAAGGAACGTTTCGTCTTCCGGAGGCGCAGCTGGACCGCTTCATGATGAAGCTGAGCTTGGGTTATCCCACGGTGAATGAGGAAGTGGAAATGATGAACCGACAGGGAGGAGTGGGAGATTCATTAATCAGACCGGTTATGCTGGCAGAAGAGCTTGTCAGAATGCAAAGGGAAGCATCGGCTGTTTTTGTCGATCCGATTATCAAGGAATACATCGCTCAAACTGCAGCAAACTCGAGAATACATCCAGAGCTCATACTCGGCATTAGTCCAAGAGGAAGCATTGCCTGGATGTGTGCTGCACAAGCAGCGGCTTACATGAACGGTCGAATGTATGTAATTCCCGATGACGTTAAGGAAGTCGCTGTTCCCGTACTATCTCACCGTATTCGGAGTCGTGGAGAGCTATCCCGCAATCATCATTCAGACTCCATCGTTCGTTCCTTGCTACAGGATACTCCGATCCCAATTCAGCAGCCTGCGCGGGCAAGAGGCTGATGAAATATGTGGAGGACTTGTCGTAACTGGTTGTTCATGGTGATGCTGCTAGCTGGCTTGTCGCTTGCTTACCATATCCAAGGTGGAGGCACATTACTGTTTCTCTTGATTTGCTGTACAGCAATAGCTTGTTATGGATTAATCATTCTCGGGCTGAAGCCGCGGAATATACGAATCATGCGGACATTGGAAGCGGAAAGAGTAACAGCTGGAGATAAAGTGACCGTACGTATTTACCTTGAGGCGGATGTACCTTTGTTACTCCGCTGGCTGAGAATTGAAGAGGCCGCATCTTATTCTCAGCTTGAACATAAACAGCTGATTTTTACGGGACGATCACGCATCTATCAATACAACTATACGATTCGTGCGGTGCATAGAGGAGTGTATGCGTTTGACACCTGCAAGGTGATCTGGGGAGATGTGTTCGGTTGGTTTACAGGCAGCTGTCTGATTGAGGCACCCTGTACATTGATTGTTCATCCATCACTCCAGTCAGGCTCGGGTCATGTACGTTCTGGTTTGACGAGAACCTGGGAAGGTCAGGATTCCCACTCAAGCTATCATCAGATCTTATTAGGGACAGAAGTCAGAGAGTATGTCCAAGGAGATCCGCTCCGTCATATCCATTGGAAGAGCACGGCTCGCAGCGGGAAGCTGCAGGTCCGGGTTCCAGAGGAACAGAGCGGCGGGCAGGTCTATCTCCTGCTGGATAATAATATCAATGCCTATGTGTGTAAACGGGCAGAAGGCGGTAGTCAGTTTTCATGGGATGCCTATGAGAAAGCTGTTTCTACCTGTGCGGATCTTCTCCGTTCTTCATATGAGAAGGGGAGGGGTGCTCATTTGACCGTTTTTAATTTGGATAGGGCTGAGGGCAACAATAAATCCGAGCTACAATGGACCGCTTTACCTACCACCCTTGTCGGACAAGCGAAAGACTTTGAACAATTGGATTATTTGGCAGCTCTTGAACCGGCAGGGACATGGAATGATCGAGGAAGGGAGCTTGAGTCTCAGGAGAGGGGAAGCAGGCTCTCTACCCCTTCTTTTTATGGCAATCTTGCCCAAGGCTCCCAAATCTATATGATTACTGGCAGGTCAACGGAATTGAATAAAGCGATCTGTGAGCATTACAGCAGACAGCATATACAGGTTAATTTATATGAAGTGATCGGAAACGGCGATGATCGGATGAATTCAAGGACCGGTGCCGTGTAGTAGGACATAAGGGAGGAGGAATGACTACATGTACAATCAGAAAAGTCTTGATCAGAAAGAAGTGGGTACGGCAACAGCTTATCAGGAACCTTGGTATTTCCGCGCAGTGGCCTCAATTGCCTTATTTATTATGTTTCTAGAATGGCTAAGGCCGGGAGGGATAAGTGGGGATCTAAGGAGCCCGACCTCCGTTATTCTGATTGTGCTGACCCTTCTCTTGCTGCTGATCGGTACATGGAACTTGTCACTCGGCAGCTCCCTTTTGATCCGGTTTGTCATTTCATTCATAGGCTTGTGGTGGATGGTGAAGGAGGTATCAGGTGTAGACTGGATGCTTCAATATCCGTTGATTCTCAAGCAGGATATATCAATTTGGTTAAATAATGACGGCTTCTGGCTTATAAGTGATGAGACGAAGACGATATTGGTTATGCTGGGCTGGTCCTTGTTTGTGAGTGCTGTACAAATACTGGTCATCCAGCTAAGAACCGTCCTGTTATTTGGTGTGGTGACATCTTTGTATGTCTTCGGTGTTGAATTGATAAATGGTGAAAGTAAGACAGACGCAATGATTCGAATTATCAGCTGTTTTTTATTTTTACAAACACTCATGCAGCTTCCGAAGCTTAACAGTATGAGCTTCTCGATTCGTGGCAAGGACAAGAATCGCCATCTGATGTGGATAGGAATTGCTATGGGATCTGCGCTTCTGGTTGGAGGTGCGGCTGCCCTGTCTTCGGTTCTTCCTGCCAAATCCCCTGATCCAAATGTTCTGGCTGATGCAAGGGAACGTCTTATCGATTGGGCGGATGGACTGCAATCATCACCATCTGAATCCGCCTTGGCTAGGACGGGGTATGACAATGGAGGTAGTGACATGGGCGCGCCTCTTGTTTCCAACAATGAAGTGTTTTTTACGGCATACAGTCCTGTGGCGACTTACTGGAGAGGGCAGTCCCGCTCAATCTATGATGGACGAAGCTGGGAGGGTGAATATAATGATGAGGAATTCAAACATTACATCAGCACGACTGGCCGTATCCGGGAGGATGAGATTGAGGAGAATCCCTATTTTCGCCTGATCCAACAAACGGTCGAGCTGCAGACACCAGCTCAGGGTGGCACAGACATTTTTACAGGTGGAGTGCCTGTTCGTATAACCCTCCAACAATCTGAGAGTGTCGACTTTCCACAGAATGAGAAAGATTACGCTGGACAAAATAAAGGTAACCAGCAGTTTCCGTATATAGTGAGTGATTTTGCCTCAGGTAATTTAAGATTTGATGATATGCAGTCAGACGGCTACAAGTTTGTGACCAGCTACAGTACAGATGTTTTGGTTCCTGTCGACGATCTAAGCAGCCTCCGTAAAGTTTCGGGTGCCGATCCTGCAGAGATTAAACGCACGAATCTGCAGCTGCCGGAGACTCTGCCAAACCGGATTAGAGAGCTCGGAGCCCATATTACAGCCGGAACAACGAATAGATATGATGCTGTAAGTAAGGTAGCATCCTATTTGAGATCGAATTACTCCTACAGTCTGGATACTAGAGTACCCCAGGCTGGCAAGGATTTCGTAGATGATTTTTTGTTTACAACGAAAAAGGGTTATTGCAATCATTTCTCGACTTCAATGGTTGTGCTGCTTCGCAGTCAGGGAATTCCAGCGAGGTATGTGCAGGGTTTTGGCCCGGGGCAACGCAGTGATCAGCAATTAAACAAGTATACGGTGACTCATGGTGATGCTCATGCTTGGGCAGAGGTGTATTTTCCGAGTGTAGGGTGGATTCCATTTGAGGCAACTCCCGGATATGGCTTAGAAGAGCTTGGAGCTGCGGGATCCACCGAATCTAACGAAGCTGTGCAATCAGAGGCACAAGATGTAATGAGCATGGTGCACGAGTTTAGCAGAGCTTTAAAAAGCCGATTAACGGCCATTATGCACCCGTTGACGCTGTCTGTGGCAGCTGCCTGCGCACTGTTGCTTGCGGCAGCGGTGCATGCGGGGCGAAGCTACAGCCCCGCGATAAGGCTCAGGCTGCGGTTGATCTGGCCGCGCAGCCGTGCCTTCCCAGACCGTGAGCGCCTCCTGCGTGTGGGAGCACCGGTCTGGGATCGAATCGCGCAGCAATATGGTGTGCGCGAGCAGGGGGTTACGCTGCGTGAATACACCGCAGCCTTGCCTCTGGGCGGTACTCCCGTACACGATGAGGTACGGCAGTTCGCTGCAGATTGGGAGGCTCTGGTTTATGCATCAGAGCCGTTCTCTCGGGTAGCCAGCTTAGCATTTATGAAGCGGTGTCTGCGGATTTCGAAGTCACTTAGATAATAAACTGTTCACGATATATACATTTTGGATGTGGTGACTTTTTGATTTACATTATTTCTTAATGATGAAGAGGACGAGCTATCCTTGACGTTAGGTTTTGTCGTTCAGTATAATTAATCTCATTAATTGAGGGAGGCTCGGTAATGATAAAGCCAAATGAAATTGTTGTTGTTCTTGATTTCGGGGGACAATACAACCAACTAATTGCGAGAAGAATTCGTGATCTCGGAGTATACAGCGAACTGCTTCCATATAACACGCCTGTTGAGAAGATTCGTGAAATTGCACCTAAAGGGATTGTCTTCTCTGGTGGACCGTCCAGTGTTTACGCAGAAAATGCACCACATGTAGATCCAGCTATTTATGAACTGGGATTGCCGATCTTCGGTATTTGTTACGGTATGCAGCTCATGGCGCATCAGCTTGAAGGTAAAGTAGAGCGTGCCCATAAGCGTGAATACGGTAAAGCGGATGTGCTGTTTAATGAAGGCTCCCATCTTGCAAAAGGGCTTGAAGCGAACCAAACCGTGTGGATGAGTCATGGTGACCACGTGGTTACATTGCCTTCCGGCTTCCGTCTTGACGCAGGTACGGAAAGTGCGCCAATCGCGGCGATGAGTCATCCAGAACGCAACTTGTTTGCGGTTCAGTTCCACCCAGAAGTACGTCATTCTGTGAACGGTAACGATATGATTCGTAACTTCTTGTATGAAGTGTGCGGCTGTGAAGGCAACTGGAGCATGGAAACATTCATCGAGGACAAGATTCGTGATATTCGTGAAACGGTTGGCGACAAGAAGGTACTGTGCGCGCTAAGCGGCGGTGTTGATTCTTCTGTTGTAGCGATCCTGCTTCACAAAGCGATCGGTGATCAGCTGACTTGTATGTTTATTGACCACGGATTACTGCGCAAAGGTGAAGCAGAGAGCGTTATGGAGACCTTTGTCGGCAAGTTTGATATGAAAGTCGTTAAGATAGATGCACGTGATCGCTTTATGTCCAAGCTTGAAGGCGTTGATGATCCTGAGAAAAAACGTAAAATCATCGGTAATGAGTTCATTTATGTATTTGATGAAGAGTCCAGCAAGTTCGATGATTTTGATTTCTTGGCACAAGGTACGCTCTATACAGATATCGTAGAGAGCGGTACAGCTACAGCACAAACCATTAAATCTCACCATAATGTAGGCGGACTGCCTGAGGATATGAGATTTAAGCTGATCGAACCGCTTAATGCTCTATTCAAGGATGAAGTGCGTATCGTGGGATCTGAGTGCGGATTGCCGGATGAAATTGTTCATCGTCAGCCTTTCCCTGGTCCAGGTCTTGCAATTCGTGTGCTTGGTGAAGTCACAGAAGAGAAGCTGAAGATCGTTCGTGATTCGGATTACATCCTGCGTGAGGAGATTGCCAAAGCAGGTCTTGATCGTGAGATCTGGCAGTATTTCACTGCACTTCCAAACATGAAGAGTGTTGGTGTAATGGGGGATGCTCGTACGTATTCATATACTGTAGGCATACGTGCGGTAACGTCCATCGACGGTATGACGGCGGACTGGGCGCGTATCCCTTGGGATGTGCTTGAGAAAATCTCTGTCCGTATTGTCAACGAAGTAGATAACGTAAACCGTATCGTTTACGATGTGACGAGCAAACCGCCTGCTACAATCGAGTGGGAATAGGATTATCGAATTCGAATAGAATTATCGAGTAGGGTCAGACAACTCGGTATATAATGAGAAGAGTTTTCGGCATCGTGTCGAAGGCTCTTCATTTTCCTTTTTTAGAAAAAACATGAAAATTCATGTCATTCTTTTCTGTTAATTTTCATGTTTGTGAAATTGCCGAACATTGGTAGTATTTAAACTTTGTATTATTCGTATTTTTATATTGACAATTTTACATATCCCTCCTAGAATGAGACAAGGAAAACCAATAAACACATGCTTTTTCGTATAATCTCGGGGATTTGGCCCGGGAGTCTCTACGAGATCACCATAATGATCTGGCTACGAAAAGAAGAGAAGTGCAATTTCAGAAGGTGCTAACACTGTCCAATGATCGGAATCATGTGTAAGCTGCTTTTTGATTGCTTTAGTGTCTCTTTTTAGCGTAAGCCCATGAAGATCAGACATCTTTGCGGGCTTTTTGTCGTTTTAAGGTAACCGACTTATCTCTAAGGAGGAATATTCGGATTATGGAGCGGTTCTTTAAATTAAGGGATCACGGGACAAATGTCAGAACAGAAGTTATTGCAGGTTTAACCACATTCATGACCATGGCTTATATTTTGGTGGTCAACAATGTATTTCTTGGACCAGACGGAGCCGGGATGCCGGCTAACGGCGTATTCTTTGCCACAGCGGTAGGTGCAGGTCTTATAACCATATTGATGGGGCTTGTAGTAAACGTTCCGATTGCGCTCGCTCCCGGGATGGGTCTTAATGCATATTTCATGACGGTCGTACTTAGCTCGGGTGGCGCGATTACTTGGCAGGCTGCGCTCGGTGCGGTATTTATTTCAGGTTTGATTTTTATCTTACTTACGGTAACGAAAGTTCGTCAGATGCTGCTCGTGGCTGTACCGGAAAGTATTAAGATGGCAATAACCGTCGGGATTGGCTTGTTTGTCGCTGTGATCGGTCTTAAAATGGCTAATATCGTAGTAGCGAATGTGAATCCGGGTACTGACATTGCAGGTCCTGTTCCAGGCGGCAGCTTTAATCTAGCTTTTGGTAACCTGACACATGCTGACGTTATTTTGACACTGATCGGACTATTGATTATTGCAGTACTGATGGTTATCAAAGTGAAGGGTGCAATGCTCATCGGTATCGTTGCAACCACACTGATCGGTATCCCGATGGGGGTAACGGATGTAAGCGGATTGTCCTCCGCAAGCTGGCTTCCTAGCTTTGACGATTTGACATTTGGCCAACTGGATTTGGGAGCGGCACTCCAGGTTGGACTCTTTGAAATTATCTTTGTATTTACATTTGTCGAATTGTTCGATACCTTCGGCACTTTGGTTGGAACTACGACACGCATGGGACTGTTCAAGAATAAAGAAAAAGGCGAGAAAGTTGTCGGCAAAGCGATGCTCGTTGATGCTGTCGGCGTAAGTGCTGGTGCGGTTATTGGTACAAGTACAATTACTTCTTATGTAGAGAGTTCTTCTGGGGTAGAAGCGGGTGGACGTACAGGACTGACGGCGGTAACAACAGGGATTATGTTCCTGCTGGCATTGTTCATTGCTCCACTAGCGCTGATCGTGCCTTCTGCAGCGACATCTCCGGCGCTTATTATTGTAGGGGTTCTGATGATGAGTCAAGTCCGCAACATAGACTGGGATGATTTCCTTCATGCGTTCCCGGCGTTCTTGACAATCGTTATGATGCCGCTGACGAATAGTATTGCTAACGGTATATCGCTTGGTATTATTTCTTATGTAGTACTCGCAGCGTTCTCTAACATTGCAACAAGCCGCAAAGTGAAGATTCATTGGTTAATGTGGGTGTTGTTTATCATTGTATTGATTAGATATATCTTTATAGGTGCGGAGTAACATATATTATAGAAGATATAGCAGAGTGCTGTATTACGAATATGTTGAATGTAGAGAGAATCCTGTTCATGATGAATAGGGTTCTCTTTATTTTATACTGCGGTCTTGATAGTGACTGATCTGTGAGAGAACAATGGATTTTTGGTTCATTATATATAGATAATTATCAAGTTCATAAACGTTTGATGGAGTAGAGAAAGTTTTATATATTTTTTTTAAAAAAAGTGTTGCATAATTTTTATGAGCATGGTATATTCTAATTCCGGCCAAGAAATAAGCCGTTCAAACAAGAACACAGCAAGTAAGCTTCGATCAGAAGTTGAAAAACTTTTTAAAAAAGCTTGCATTTCGAAACCGGACATGATATGATATAAAAGTTGCTGACGACGAGAGTTGAAAAGCAACGAAGTTGATCTTTGAAAACTGAACAACGAGTGAGCAGCATTTTCTTTGAAAATGCTTAGCGAGATCATTCGGTACGCGTCGCAAGACCGTATGAATGATGGAGCAAAATAAAGAGAACATAATGTTCTCGTCAGTTTTTCTAAATGAGCTTATCGCTCTTTTCAATATTCGTTAAGATTCATCCGCTCTTACGAGATGGACCGAATCTTAACGGGTTGATGTTGCTAGACAACATCTTTATTGGAGAGTTTGATCCTGGCTCAGGACGAACGCTGGCGGCGTGCCTAATACATGCAAGTCGAGCGGAGTCGATGAGGAGCTTGCTTCTCTGAGACTTAGCGG
>NZ_JBHTKX010000004.1:0-252793 GCF_042678545.1 Paenibacillus provencensis
AATCGAGTAGGAGGCTACCCATTAATTGAGTAGCCGACCTCTCACACCACCGTACGTACCGTTCGGTATACGGCGGTTCAACCGCTTAAGTGCAAGTTACGTAAATGCTCGTACTGAGCAGGGAAGTCATAATACCCTGCTTGTGCGAGCCTTTTGTTTGTTATGGAACGAGACAACACCGGGCTT
Source organism: Paenibacillus provencensis (assembly GCF_042678545.1). Lineage (NCBI taxonomy): Bacteria > Bacillati > Bacillota > Bacilli > Caryophanales > Paenibacillaceae > Paenibacillus > Paenibacillus provencensis. The sequence goes on from NZ_JBHTKX010000004.1 coordinate 187, forward strand.
CCGGCGATGCGCCAGTATCCCAGTCGTGAGTTTGCCCATTGGTAGGCCTGCCACTCCGGTATTCCCAGTTTTCGCAGGTTTTGCGCCTTTGTTCTTGGCTTCTTCCATTGTTTCCAGATGTACATACGGAATCGTCTTCTCAACCATTCGTTCCATCTCTGCAGAGTCCGTTTCATGTCCGCTACGTAGAAGTAACCTATCCAGCCGCGAATATAGACCTTCACCTGCTCCATCACTTGACGGACATTCTTGCCCTGGCTGCGTTTCGTGAGTTCCTTCAGTTTCTTCTTTGCTTTCGCAAGAGATTGTCCATGGGCGCGGATGTGTACTCGGTCCCTGCTCTTTCCCAGAGCAAAACCAAGGAATTTAAAATGCTTTCGGGCCACGATGCTTACGACTTTGCTTTTCCGTCGATTTATCTGAAGTTTCATTCGCTTCTCTAGATACTTCTGGCAGGACTCCAACAGCCGCGTTGCTGCACGTTTGCTTTTCGCCAGCACTACAATGTCATCTGCGTAGCGGATCACATTCACTTCTCGGCTTTTCATCTCTTGGTCGAACTCATTCAAATAGATATTCGCCAGCAGCGGCGATAGCGGGCCACCTTGAGGTGATCCTTCTTCCGTTTCGCGCCGCACTCCGTGCTCCATGACCCCGCTTTTGAGATACTTCTTGATCAGATCAGTTACCCGCTTGTCCTGGATTTGTTTGCGCAAAAGATTCATAAGCAGCTCATGGTTCAGCGTGTCAAAATATTTGGATAGATCGATTTCTACTGCGTAGTCGTATCCCTGCTCCGCATACTCTTTTACTTTGCGAATGGCTTGCTGCGCACTCCGCCCAGGGCGGTAGCCATAGCTTCCTTCCGCGAATAACGGTTCGAACAGGGGTTGTAGCTGCTGCGATATCGCTTGCTGAATCACGCGGTCTATTACCGTAGGGATACCGAGCTTCCGCACTCCACTTCCATCTGGTTTCGGGATTTCTTTACGCCGTACCGGGTTTGGTTTGTAGCTTCCGTCCCGGATACTTTCCAAAAGCCCCTCTCTGTGTTCCCGTAACCACGGTAGTGCCTCCTCGACTGTCATTCCATCGATTCCCGGTGCTCCGTGATTACGTTTGACCCGCTTGTAGGCCTTGTTCAGGTTATCCCTGTTTAGTATCCTCTCAAGCATGTCCGTTGCACCGCCTCTTTCTCTACGTTCCCGAGTGCCGGCACTCCGCGCTCCCGCATACTCTTCGCATTCCATGCTATCCCTTTGCAGGCAGCCCTTTCGGTATTCTGCTTTCATCGTGCCGATGCTCCTTCCAGTCTATACTCGAGGCTTACGATTGTTCGGCCCTTCCCGAAAAAAAAAACTTCTCGGTACTATGGCCTCTGCTGACTTCTCACAGCAAGCTTTACTCCGTCTTTTCGGATTTTTTTTTTTTCCTACCGGACGTCTGTGAGACCTCCCCGGGTAAGAGCGATAGCCTTCCCCTCATCCATCTGCCACATTTACATGCCGGGATTCGGGCAGTATTGGACTTCGCTTTGATTAGCAAGCTCGTCCGTCCCGTCATGCCTTGTATGTGATTCCTGTTCGTCAGACCGAGGGTTTGCCTCCGGCTTCCTTCAGATTCCGCCTCGCGGCGGACACCCTTGCCTTTGGCTAACAGTTCCTACTGCCAAGCCTGTAGCGGACTTTCACCGCCGAGCTATCGCCCATGCCGGGCGCACTAATAAAAGTGCGTTACAAGAGATCCCACTCTTGTAACGCACTTTATGACCTGTACTAAGTAAAATACCTACCTTTGATTCTATTAATACGAATCATTATTATACCAAGAAACGTTTTGGACCAATTTACGTTGCTATTCAACCTGCTCTATAAATAACTCAATGGATTTTGTGGAGTTCCATTCACACGTACTTCAAAGTGCAGATGTGGACCTGTTGAATTCCCAGTTGAGCCCACTTCAGCGATTTTTTGACCGCGGGATACAGATTCGCCTTCTTTTACTAGAGTACCATTCTCTCTGATGTGAGGATATAGTGTCCATAAGCCATCTCCATGATCAACGATAACTGTATTACCATATCCACCATACCACTCTGCCATAATGACCACACCTTCTTCTGCTGCATAAATACTCGTACCCTGAGGGGCAGCGAAATCTGTCCCATTATGCATTTTCCCTACCTCACCTGTTATAGGGTGAACACGTGGACCAAAGTTAGAGGAAATGATTGCACCTTGAATCGGCATTCCTAGTACTCCACCTCCGTTGGAAGAACTGCTGGAGCTCGATTTAGTATTGGAGCTAGAAACCTTTTGCAGTGTTTTTTTTCTCTCTGCCTCTTCTGCAGCGGCTTTCGCCTTCGCAGCTCTTGCAGCCTGCTCTTCTTTCAACGCATTTTTTTCCTGAACCAGTTCCGACCGTTTTGACGCAATTTCAACCAACATTTGATCTTGCTTATCACTGAGTTCACTTTGTGTTTCAATCTCTTTCTCATATCCAGCAATCAGCTTCTGCTTTTCTTGCTCTTTACTAGCTAGCTCCGCTTTATGAGCTTTCTTCTCTGCGTATAGCCGTTTATGCTCTGTATACTGCTTATCAAGTTGCTGTTTCTTCTCTACAACAAGCTGCTTATCTTTCTTGTGTTCAACTAATAGATTTTGGTCTTGGTCTACTATCATTTTTAAAGAATCCATACGCTGTAGAAAATCGGTGAGGCTTGTAGATGATAACAATACATCCAAATAGGAAACTGTACCATCCGTGTACATCAAACGTACTCGGGATTCTAGTAAGTCCTCACGAGCAGCAATCCTCTCTTCTGCAGCTTGTAATTCTTTCTTTGTATTGCGTAAGTTTTCTTCCGTTGTTTCAATATTGTAGGAGACAGTTGCAAGCTCATTGCTTACGTTATCTATTTGCTTCATGATGCTCTTCAAATATGTTTCTTGCTTTTGCTTATAGTAAACGGCTTCCTGCTTTTTCTTTTCAGCTTTTTCCTGCTCTGATGTTGCCGAATTAGACTGTTGTTCGAGCTTTTCCAACTCATTATCAATATCACTGATGCTTGACGCTGCATGACTATAAGCAGGGCTAAGAATAGTGGCTGTAATCAAACTTATTGCAAGTGCAGTTGCTGTCTTTTTCAACTTAATTCCCATCCTTGTACATATTTTTAAATTCGAATTTTGTCTTTCATTGAGATAAATGGCCTTAAGATTAATAGAGAGATGACGCTACTTGTCCTAAATCGCCTCAAAGTTACTAAAACCCCTAAAATATTGCCATATATGTATTCGAGATATGGCGAATTATTAAAATTTTGTTACCTTACATAATGTAGTTTATTTCACTCTACCTTGTCAACTCTTGGAGACGACAAATAAAGAGAGATTATCAATTTATCTGACAGCAAAGAAGATCCCTAAGAACGTTAAATTTCTTATTGGAATGGTTTGAAGGAGCAACCGTTGTCTGGCTCTTTTCTCTAGGTAACGTTCTTCAGACACGTTCAATTGAAAAGACTCGTAACTCAATACGTAGTCTAATTGATCTTGCTCCTTCTGAAGCTTTTGTTAAGAGCGACCAGCAACTTACAAAAAGACCTGTAGAAGAGATTTCTGTTGGAGAAATTATTGTCGTTAAACCTGGTGGAAAGATTCCTTTAGACGGAGAGGTTATCGGTGGTGAATCGAGCGTAAACCAAGCCCCTATTACAGGTGAATCCATTCCAGTTGATAAGAACGTTGGAGATACGGTCTATGCAGGTACCATCAATGAGCATGGATCTTTAGAAATAATCGTGACTAAATTAGTTGAGGACACAACCATTTCTAAAATTATTCATCTTGTTGAAGAAGCACAAGAGCAAAAAGCGCCGACAGAGGCATTTGTTGATAAATTCGCGCGTATCTATACTCCGATTGTGTTCGTTTTTGCCCTTGTCGTGATGCTTGTACCTCCATTAGAATTACTGGTTGTAGCATGTCCTTGTGCCTTGGTTATTTCGACTCCTGTTGCCATTGTATCTGCAATTGGGAATGCTGCTAAAAATGGCGTTCTCATTAAAGGTGGTGCATTCCTGGAAGTCGCAGGAAAGGTCTCTGCAATCGCCTTTGATAAAACGGGTACATTGACTGAAGGAAGACCTAAAGTATCGCAAGTAATTACAACGGTAGCAACAGAGGAAGAGTTGTTGTCCCTTGCTTATACGTTAGAAGAGTATTCCACGCACCCGATAGCTAAAGCTGTAGTTGAGTACGTCAAAGAACAAGGACTCTCCTCACTACAAGGCAATAAGTTTAGAAACCTAGTAGGTAAAGGTGTAGTAGCTAACATAGGTGATCAGGAATATTATGCGGGAAACCTCAAATTATTTCTCGAGTTGAACACCCCTCTTGGGGAAATCGAGTCGAAAGTTCAGATCCTTCAACAAGAAGGGAATACTATTGTTATTATTGGTACGCAAGAAAAAATAATCGGTGTGCTTGCCGTGGCTGACAGTATTCGTGAAACTTCAGCTAGAGCGCTTCGAGACCTTCAAAGTGTCGGTATGAAACAAGTGGTGATGTTAACGGGTGACAACGAGGGTACAGCTAAGAAAGTTGCTTCAAAGACAGGAGTAACCCGATTCTTTGCCGAACTGTTGCCTGAGAATAAAGTCACTGCTATTAAACAGCTTCAAAACGAGGGTCACTTAGTAGCAATGGTCGGAGACGGGATAAATGATGCTCCTGCTCTTGCAACAGCTGATCTAGGTATCGCCATGGGTGGAGCTGGAACTGATACTGCAATGGAGACGGCAGACATTGTATTAATGGCTGATAATTTAGAAAAGCTTCCTCATACGGTTAAACTTAGCCGTAAGGCAATTCGTATTATTAAACAAAATATATGGTTTTCACTTATTATTAAGGCTGCTGCTTTAGTATTGATATTCCCTGATCTGCTCACTCTTTGGATAGCCGTAATTAGTGATACCGGTGCGGCGCTTATTGTGATCTTAAATAGTATGCGATTATTAAAGGTTAAAAGTTAACTATTGTTCTAAAGAATCCCCTACTTTTCAGTTTGGGATTCTTTAGAATTTTCAGACACAAATTGATGGGCGTCATTATTAGATTGAAAAAAGTTGTTTAATTGTCTACCGCTTTCTTCTTTACTAAACTAACCTGCCCGTTAGAATTCCTGTAATACGAATATTTGGAGTTTGAATAAAAAAGAGCGCCTCGTTAAGATGGGGTTACGCACGAGGTCATTGCCTCAAAAACCCATCTGGAGGTCACTCTATCATGAAGTTTAAAGCACAAGACAAACAAAATCAACTCATTGAAAACATTACCGTTCATCATTTAGTGGTCGGCGTAGATATCGCTCAAGAGACCCATGTAGCCAGGGCCGTCAGCTTTCGTGGGATTGCTCTAGGGAATCCGCTCCAATTTGGAAATCATCGTGAAGGCTTCGAGCTTTTCAAACGTTGGATCCAAGACTTACTTAAAACCCACCAATTGAACAAAATTTTGGTTGGCATGGAGCCCACCGGTCACTACTGGTTCAGCCTAGCACGCTGGCTCTCCGACCAAGGTGTAGAGGCTGTTCTAGTAAATCCGCATCTTGTTAAAAAGAACAAAGAAAACCGAGATAATACGCCCTCTAAAAGCGATCACAAAGATGCGCTTGTTATTGCGGACATGATTAAAAATGGGTACTACTCCCCTGTTCGTTTTCATTCCGAGACTTACGAAGAACTACGTATTCTCATGGCTAATCGAGAAACCGTTACCAAGCACCTCAACAGTGCCGTCAACCAGATTCATCGCTGGGTCGATATTGTCTTTCCTGAGTTGCGGCAGGTCTTTAAGATCCTTACCTGCACCAGTGCAATCGCCACACTGAGACTCTTTCCGTTACCGAGTGAGATCGGTCAGTTAACTACGGATCAAGTTATTTCTGGCTGGAAGCAATATGTGAAGCGTCATGCTGGAGTGAAGCGCGCTGAGCTGCTGATTTCACTTGCAAAATCCAGTGTGGGTACGACTCAAGCTCTCCGTTCTTACAAGCTTCATCTGAGTCAGCTGCTCGAAGAATATGACTTAGCTCAGCGTCAACTTGAGCAGATTGAGCATGAGCTCCATACTACTCTCAAATCTATTCCTTATGCACAGAAGCTGCTTGAAATCCGAGGCATTCATGTAACAAATCTAGCAGGTATTCTTGGTGAGGCTGGAGATCTAAGTGGTTATTCACATGGTAATGCGCTGTTACGTCACGCCGGCTTGAATCTAGCCGAGGCTAGTTCCGGGAAATGGCGAGGAAAGATGGTGCTGAGTAAACGAGGCCGACCTCGCTTACGTCATTTTCTGTATCTCATGACGATGAGCATGGTGATGACGAACCCGGAAATTCGGGCTTTACACCACTACAATGTCGAGGAAAAGAAGTTAAAGAAGATGAAATCCATTATGAAATTATGCGGTAAAGTGGCGCGTATGCTTGTTGGTCTGGCCAAAAACAATGAACCTTACGATTTGACCAAAGTTTTCCCACAGGCAGTCATAAAATCATTCGATCCTCACCAGCTCATGCATTCGTAGGATTTCAAGAAGCACGGAGTATCGGGAGACATTACGCAAAAGGGCTCGGACCCGTTCCGTTAGAAAGACCGACCTCCACCCCTTAGATAGATGTGACGAAGGAATGATAGGGCTTTGACCCGTTGAGACATGGGAGCGAGAATCGCTAAGGTGAAGTGGAGACGTGCACGATATGGAACAATTTAGGTGATTGATACTTCACCTGTGTTTGCGCATGCCCTTTTCTATTCACCCCAGCCAAAAGCTGCTCCATAACTTCTTCTCGCACACTTACCACAGGGTGAAATCCTGCGAATTCACGAGCTTGAGTGAGGAAGTGAAATCATTTCGAGGGAGCTTAATGAAAATGGAGTAGCTGCCGACCGGCAATCTGCTCCATGCTCTTTGTCCTATCCAAATAGAATAACTCTTTTCCCGAACTGAGAGGGACCGTTATATTTGCGATGAGATAAGAATTGCTGCAAACTTACATTGTTTTATATAATCGGCGAAGTGCATCTCTCATTTCCGACTTAATATTGATATCTGGTCTCTTAGATTTTGCAGTTTGTTCAGCAGAATCTACATCCTTCTCATGTCCTAATTCAAGCAGAAGTCCTGTTGAAACCGTTCCTGTACGATTACGTCCTCCTGAACAGTGAAAGTATACCTTCTTCCCTTCATCTACTGCTTTCTTAACAGCTTGAATAGCCCTTTTAATCGATTCGTCTTGATGATCTTGATCTTCAACGATAGGGAAATGGTGACGAGTAGTACCCTCACGCAACTCTAAGTTGCCACTTGAACTGTCCCGCAAGTCAAACACATCCGTAATCCCTTGCTCCTTTACCGATTGTTCAATATCATCAGCACCACCTATATAGACTTTACCTTTTATAAGTTCATGGTAACTCATTACTGGTTTCCTCCAAATTATCTAAGATAACTTTCTTAAATCCCTAAAAGAACCCGAGTATTTTAATCTCGGCTTACGTTACACGCTTACTCGCCCGTTTTCGCGAACGTTTCGATACGCTGTCCAATTTCATCGCGTACACGTTGGAATACTGACCATTTTTCTTCGTCTGTTCCCTGAGCTTTTGCTGGATCATCAAATCCCCAGTGTTCACGGCGAACATTTGGCGGAGTAATTGGACATTTATCGGCTGCATCACCGCACAGAGTGATCACAAGATCCGCAGAGTTTAGAATAGCTGGATCGATAATATCCGATGTCTGATTGGAAATATCAATTCCTACTTCGTTCATTGCTTTCACCGCATTCGGATTTAATCCATGGGCCTCAATTCCGGCACTATACACATTCCACTCGTTCCCAAGATGTTTTTTAGCCCAACCTTCGGCCATCTGACTGCGGCAAGAGTTTCCGGTGCACAAGAAATAAATCGTCTTTTTACTCATTTGTTATTCTCTCCTTTAATAAGTCCAAACTATATTTTTTATAAAATGAGGAGCCATAGATACAAACCTAAGAGCGTAATAAACAAAGTTGGAATCGTAATGATAATCCCCGTTTTAAAGTAGGTTCCCCATGATATCTTGATGCCTTTCGTTGAAAGTACATGTAGCCATAGAAGCGTTGCTAATGAACCGATTGGAGTAATTTTAGGTCCTAAATCAGATCCGATGACATTTGCGTAAACCAAAGCTTCTTTTATGACTCCTGTAGCATGAGTCGCATCAATAGCAAGCGCATTAATCATTACTGTCGGCATGTTATTCATAATGGAAGAAAGAATAGCTGCAATGAATCCCATTCCCATCGTTGCTACAAATAATCCCTGCTCCGCTACAGCTGCAATTGCATCAGCCAAGAGATCTGTCATACCTGCATTTCGTAGTCCATATACAACAACGTACATCCCGATTGAAAAGAATACGATATTCCAAGGCGCACCTTTAACTACTTCTTTCGCTTGTACAGCAGTACTTCTTCTTGCAAGCATTAAGAAGGCTAAAGCGATGATTCCAGCAACGATAGAAACTGGAATACCGACAAACTCACTTACAAAGTAACCGATAACGAGGATGGCCAGTACGTACCAAGAAAACCGAAACATGGCTCTGTCCTTTATCGCTTCCGTTGGAGCTTTAAGATCGGAATCATCGAATCTCTTAGGAATACTTCTTCTGAAGAAAATATAAAGAACAAGAATACTTGCCACCAAGGAAAAAACATTCGGAATAATCATTCGACTCGCATACTCAGTGAAGCTGATCCCAAAGAAATCGGCAGACACGATGTTGACCAGGTTACTTACAACCAGAGGAAGCGATGTAGTATCTGCAATAAAACCGCTGGCAATTATAAACGGAAACACTTTTTTCTCATCAAAATTTAGGGCTCGTACCATAGCAAGCACAATCGGTGTCAGAATGAGTGCAGCTCCGTCATTCGCAAAGAAAGCAGCAACAATTGCACCGAGTACACTAATGTACACAAACATTCGAACTCCATTTCCTTTGGCTGCCCGAGCCATATGCAGTGCAGCCCATTCAAAAAATCCAATTCGATCCAAGATTAATGAAATTAAAATAATGGCCACAAACGCTAAGGTTGCATTCCATACGATTTGGGTAACGTCCCAAACGTCTTGGAAACTGACAACTCCAACTAACAGAGCAAGAACAGCACCGCCACATGCAGACCATCCAATGTTTAAATTTTTCGGCTGCCATATAACAAGCACTAGTGTGACTAAAAAAATGATACAAGCTAAGATTGTCGATACCACTATAAAACCTCCAACTTGACTATCTTCTAAGGTTTAGCAGACTACACAGCATGCTCTGACCTTATCTGTTAACATTTCAAAGAACCTGAATATAAACTAGCTCTAGGATTTGCCATAAACCGCCTCCTCTATTCCGAAATCATTATATAAGCATATACTTATATATACAACCCACTTTTTTATTTTCCTCCGATACAAGAAGATTGTACTCCCTGTTTATTAAGGTCCGTCAGAATTTGCTGAGCATCAGGTAAATTTTGCAGAACAGCCTGAATATACGGTTTGTCCTCCACATACAGCGAATAGTAAATCCACTGACTTCGTCTAGTTTCTTTTACAAGATCCAGGGACTTCAGCTTCCGGATATGCTGACTTATCGCTGGCTGAGACATTTCAAAGATATCCACAAATTCGCATACGCACCATTCGCGTTCTTGTAAAAGCAACATCATCGTAAGTCTTGTTTTATCTCCTAGTAGCTTCAAACGATCCGCAGCGAAAGATAAATCAGATGTGGTTACAATTTCACTCATGATCCTACTCCCCTTTCTAACTCTCGATAATTTCTGTTGTATTCATCATACATAACATCTATCCATTTATCAAATTATTTTGATGTATTGATAACATACTGACTCTATGTTAATATTTACTTAATCAAAAATATTTGATTTAAATAAGGGAGAATGTTCTCATGAAGATAGACGCGACATTGTTGGCCAGTTATGAGGCCAAATTTAAAGCATTAGCGGATCAGAAGCGACTCCTCATAATCAATGAGCTTTGCCAATATGAAGAAGTTTGCGTTTGTGATCTTGTAGAAAAGATGGAAATACCTCAGTCCAAGCTTTCCTACCACCTTAAAATACTTCTTGATGCCGGATTTATACTCAAAGAAACAAGAGGTACCTGGAGCTATTACAGGCTAAATCAAAGTGAAATCAATAAAGTATTGTCTCCGGAATTGTGCTGTATATTCACAAAACCGAGTAGTACTACCAATCAAACCACATGCTAATCTAATTTGTGTGTTAAGGAGGATTCTTATGTATAAATCAGTTATTATTGGTACCGGTCCTGCAGGATACACGGCAGCCATTTATCTTGCACGTGCTAATTTGAACCCTCTCATTATTGAAGGACTTCAGCCTGGTGGACAGTTAACCACAACGACTGAAATTGAAAACTTCCCGGGTTTTCCTGATGGAATCATGGGTCCAGAATTGATGGATAACATGCGTAAACAAGCCGAACGTTTTGGCGCTGAGTTCAAATCTGGATTTGTTAGTGAAGTGGACTTCAGTAAACGACCTTTCAAACTCAAAATTGATGGCCAGGATGAGATCGAAGCAGAATCTGTTATTATCTCCACTGGAGCATCAGCTAGATATCTTGGTATACCTAATGAACAAGAATACGTTGGTCGGGGCGTGAGTACCTGTGCTACATGTGATGGATTCTTCTTTCGCGGTAAGAAGATTATTGTCGTAGGCGGTGGAGACTCTGCTATGGAGGAAGCTAACTTCTTAACTCGATTTGCTTCTGAAGTCGTATTAGTCCATCGTCGGGATGAATTAAGGGCATCTAAAATTATGCAAGACCGGGCAAGATCAAACCCGAAAATTACGTTTGCCTTAAATCGAACACCAGTAGAAGTACTTCCCAAAGAAATGGGGATTCAAGGGTTAAAAGTTCTTAACAATGAAACGGGTCAAGAAGAAGTAATAGAGGCGGACGGGTTATTTGTTGCCATTGGACATACACCAAACACCTCTTTCCTAGATGGACAAATCAATACTGACGCTCATGGATACATTGTTGTAAATCCAGGAACGACGGAAACCAATATCCCAGGTGTTTTTGCTTGCGGAGACGTACAGGACTCTAAGTACCGTCAAGCGATCACCGCTGCAGGATCAGGTTGTATGGCTGCTATGGATTCTGAAAAATTCCTGGAGGGTTCAGCCATACAGGATTGGAGCGGTATTCTAGACCAATAATCTTTCTTAAAAAGCTCATCAAACACACTGATGAGCTTTTGTTTTATATTAAAGAAAATAGTCTACAAGGGAGGCAGCAAAAATGGAGATACGTATTAGACCTGCAATCGAAAGTGATGCTCAAGGTATTATGGATATATATAATTACTCAATCGTAGTTGAGAGAAATGCAACCTACGAAACAACACCTAAGACGTTAGAGGATCGAACCCAGTGGATACGATCCCAAGGAGATCGGTACCCTATTTTAGTTGCAGAATTAAATGATCAAATTGTTGGCTGGGCATCTGTGTCTAGTTACCGGACAAGAGAGTGTTATCGAGGAGTTGGGGAATTTTCTGTATATGTACATAAAGACTTTAGAAAGCAAAATGTAGGTTACAAGCTACTCGACGAACTTCTTAAGGTATGCAAGGATTCAGGTTATTGGAAGCTGCTCTCTCGTATCTTCACCTTTAATCAAGGAAGTCGTAAACTGTGTGAACGCTGTGGGTTTAGAGAAGTCGGGATATATGAAAAACACGCAAAATTAGGAGATGAGTGGCTCGATGTTGTGATAGTCGAGAAAATCATCTCCGAAAATCTAATCTAATGAACATGAAAAAGGCCCGTCATCTAGCGGGCCCTTCTAAATTATTTTATATATTTGAGTTTCACTAGCTTAGCTACAGCATGAAGACGCTTTAGTAGCAGGTGAAGTAGAACAGCAGCTCTCCTCAACTTGATCGGATACATTATTTATACTGCAAACACCCGTCTCTGGTAATTCCAACTCCACTTTTTCGGCTCCTTCGTAATCCCCTGCCAGATATGCAGCAATGGATCTCACCTGCTCATAGCCTGTTGCCATAAGAAAGGTTGGAGCTCGGCCGTAGCTCTTCATGCCCACCATATAAAAATTCTTTTCCAAATGCCGAAGTTCTTTTTCGCCGTGTGGACGAACCGTTCCGCAGCTGTGTACATTAGGATCAATAAGTGGGGCTAGAGTTTCTACACTCTCGGTAGTTTGATCGATGCTGAGCCTGAGCTCGCTGATGAACGAGAAATCAGGACGACTTCCTGTGTTCACAACAATTTCATCTATGCCCTCAACCTGCTTTTCTTCACCAAAACTTATGCCGATAATGTTGATTTTACCATCCACTTGTTTCAACTGATGAATACGCAATGGTGTAAAGACCTTTATTCTATCTTGATCTACAAGTCGATGAATTCGAATTCCGAGTGCTCCTCTAGCCTTCAATTGGTCATTGTCTTCTCCACCATACGCATTTCCTACTTTACTCTTCCGCATGATCCAAAAGATTTCTGTATTCGGGTCTTCAGACAGTTCCAGCATTGAATTGATTGCCGAATGTCCTCCTCCAATTACCGCCACTTTCTTTCCATTGAATCGTTCTCCATCTCTGTTTCTAATGTCAGGAATACCATAATAAATATGTTCTTTAAGATCTCCTTCTTCTTTCGTCCAAATCCCACTGCTATGGATAGGATTCGCTTTCCCCCAAGTGCCCGTTGCATCGATAACTGCTTTTGCCTCATAAAGGGTTGTTAATTGGTTTTCCTCCACGAAAACAATGAATGGCTGGCTTTCACGCCCTAAGCTTTTCATTTTATCCGTATCTTTTCTGCTGACTGCTGTTACTTTTGCATTTCGCTTTAAGTTGGACTCTATTTCAGGCAATCGGGATAGAGGATATAGGTACTGCTCCAAAAGCTCTTTACCTGTAGGTAAATCATCATCATTTGGTCGTTTCCAATCCGTTTTCTCGAGTAATCTAGCCGCTGCTTTGTCGATGTTATATTGCCAAGGGGAAAATACCTGCACATGCCCCCACTCCTTAATATGACTTCCTACCTCAGATCCCGACTCAAAGATGATAATACGTTCTCCTCTTTCAATAAGGTGTGCAGCTGCAGCAAGTCCGATAGGACCGGCACCAATGATGGCCACAGGAAGATCAGTGGACTGGTTACTGTCTGGTTTAACTAACTCTTTGTTAGTTTCAGGTGCACAACAACTGTTCTGAACTTGTTTAAATTGAATTTCCTTCATTTCCCATACCTCACTTTTTTTATTTGTATTTTGCAAGTATATACTGATTATATAGGGTGACCTTGAAGATCACCCCATAGGAGTACAGCATTTGTCTGATTTAAGCATACTTTCATTTAACAACTTAATCGATCGGAGAACCGTTTCTCGCTCAAACTCATTCATAAAAGAGAAAACCTCATTTAAGTAACTGTTCATATTCTCATCGATCGTCGTAGCCACGAATTTTCCTTCTGTCGTTAGATGTAGAATATATACTCTACGATCCTCTGGAAGTGTTGTTTTCTTGACTAAATTCTTTTTTATCAACGTTTGTACCTGACGGCTAAATGTGGTTATATCCATGCCAAGCGTATCCGCGATCTGCTGCATAGATGGCTCATGCTGTCGATCAATTTCATAAAGTATATGACTTTGGATCATTGATATATCATTAGTCCCTACACTACAACAATTCTTATTCAAAAGGCCGAATCGGCGTGCAGTCACTTGTAGTAGTTCTCTCGGACTTTCTTCCATCTAAGCTCACCTCTTGTTTCAGTTATACTACATATATTTGCATTATGCAAGTATATGATTTAAAGTCCTTCATTTTTACTGTAATTTCCGACCAACAAGCCTAAATAGATTTAGATTTCTTATTTAGATAACCATCTTAGTTTAAAATTCTTTTAGCATGATCGATAACATATCGAGCATCGGGTCCAACACCACGAAGCGTAGCAGATGAAAAAGACCTCTGTCCAGGTATTCCCACATAATAAAGTCCTTCTACAGCAGTACTTACACCTTTCACTTGTAGCGCTTCTTCATTCATGCTTAAAGCATCTAGCCTTTTTAGATATTCATAGTTTGATCGATAACCCGTTGCAAATATGACCTGATCTATCTTCTCTTTCTCACCATTTTCCCAAACCACTCCTTCTTCATAAAAGGCGTTGAACATCGGTCTTTGTTGTGGTTTTCCTTCCTTTAATCGCTGTCGATAATGATCTAGATCCATTACAGATGAATTAAGAGCTAACTTTTTACCGATGGGCCAAACGGAATCGATACCAAACCATTTAAACCAATCATGAATATCTCGACCTAAAATACGCTGCGGCACAAGAGATACAGGTTCTCTTACTGCGAGTGTAGCATATGCTACTTCCGCTAATTCCATGCTAATTTGTACAGCTGAATTCCCTCTCCCCACAACAACTACCCTTTGATCTTTGTATATTTCAGGGGATCTATAAAATGCAGAATGAGTTATAGCCCCTTTGTAAATTTGCTCTCCGGATACTTTGGGAATATAGGGATTGTTAAACGATCCGGTAGCACAAATAAGGGTTCGGGATAAGTACGTTTTACCTGAAGAAGTATGAATTTCAAAAACACCTGTATTATTCCGGAGCACCTCAACAACTCGGGTATGAAAAACCAGAGGAATCTCAAAGAATCTCGCATATTCATTTAAATACGCTATCACTTCATCTCGAAGTGGATAACGATCCCCAGGAGATGCCATAGGAAGACCCGGTAATGATGAGTACTTAGCCGGTGAAAATAACTTAAGGCTGTCATAATAATAAGGCCACGATCCTGCAGCCTGCTCCCCAGCTTCTAAAATCAAAAAAGAACGTCCACTCTTTTTTAAGTAGTATCCCGATGCTAAGCCTGCCTGGCCGCCGCCAATAACAATCGTATGCCAAATTTCCATTCTGCTTCCCCCTTCACGTTATCATTATGAGACTTGATACAAGCGTTTCCGCCGATGATTATAAAATAAAAACACGCTACACACCCATAAAAGCATTGCGGCTACAGTGTTAATAATCGTATCTCCGAATACGGAGAGTAAGGTAAATCCCAAAAAAGGGCCTAACGCTGCTCCCACATCCACAATCATGGAGTAAAACGATACGACATGATGGGGATTGGAGGATGTAGAAGCGTACTGAGCAGCGTCTGCATCTGTAAGGGTCGTCACAATAGATGAAACAAGAAGTAGGGCGATCAAAGTAAGTAACCAAGCTAAGGTATCGACGTTCAATCCCAAAATGACAAACATGATTCCTCCGGCTAAAAAGCTTATTGTCAACCAAACTACCCTTGATTTAGATTTATCGCTAAGTTTACCTGCCCAATAACCTAAGATCGGATCTGAAAACCATTTACATGCAAGCAGAATGCCGGTAATCGTAGCTGCTCCGATAGAGCTTAATAAAGCTATCGTTGAAAAGTCTTGTAGTTCAATCCAATAACTTAAAGTGGATTTCATATAACCTTGAAATAGGAGGGAAACGCTGAATCCAGCAAAAAGAATGATGAGGAGTCTTGAATCTATTTTTAACATTGCTCGTTGGTCTGATTGTGTTAATTCTTTTTTTGTCATTTCACTACTGCGTGGCTTACGAATAAAGAACAATAATGGGATCGAGATCAAAGCAAATAATCCGAATCCCATAAGTACAGATGAAACACCGAAATTTTCTGACAAAAAAGAGCCGAACACCATACCGACCACAGCCCCACAGCCTGAGATCCCATTAAACAGTCCAGTAAGCTTACCCGGCTGGCTGCTTACGGTAACAGCTTCAACGATCGAAAGTTGACCGGCTTGTCTGATAAATGACCAAGCAATTCCCCAAATACATCTTGCTACGAGCAAAAAGCCAAAACCTTGAAAATATCCATAGGAAAAAGTAGTAATTACTGTGAGTATAGCTGCAATCATTAATCCACTTTTAATGGAATACCGGGTATAGAACCAGCCAATGAGCGGATGAATTGGAATCGAATAAAACGATTAATAGATAGTAGAAGCCCTACCTGCCATAAAGCAGTTAGTCCAAAATCTTTGCTATACACAGGTAATACTGCGTAAAGCATTGCATCACCAAACAAACAAATTGCTGTAATTATTGCGATAATTCTCAGATTATTTTCAACTTGTGGTGTATTAAGTGGTTGACTCCTCTTCCTTTCAATTAGCAACGTTTCTGCACACTCCTCTGCTATCGCTTCTCAAAAAATGGTTATATGAAACATCTTCTTTATACCCTTAAAATTTGTTATTTGCAAGTAAATTATTTTCGAATACATAAATATATCCTCTATTTTTAACTGAATATAAGATTTTACAACAAATTATGAATGTTTTTTACTTGCACTTTACAAATATAAACTACATAACTTCATCAAATAAATAAACCAGCTGGATACACACCATTTAGGGGTAGTACCAGCGAAGCTGACACCACCCGCAAAGTGGATGTAATTAATGTAATTTTTAAACCGTAAATATAGCGAAGAAAAACCCAGTCAAATGTTCCATGAATATATAGTTGTAGACTAAGGAGGCTTATCCTACGGGGACTTAGAAATAGGGTTAAGACCAGCGTAGCTAACACCTGCATAAGTATAAATGGAAATTTTAACTTAAGAGAAGCCGTGCTCAAAGAACTCGACTTTTCATCTTTACTTGGGATCAAGCCTAACCAAAATAGATTTCGTACATTAAGCCGGGGAAGCCCGCAATTAATAAGTCAAATTAAAAAGTCAAATCCTTTTCCAACTATCCATGTATAGATTTCAGTGTTTTAGGAATAAATCAGTAAAAGGTTACAAAGAATAAGACCATTACTAATGAAAAGAGATGAAGAGAATATGTCAAATACAAATCAAATGCCTCGAGAAGAAGGAATAGACCATACTTTGAGCCTTGCGAGAGAAGGATATATGTACATTATGAACAGACGTCACAGTTTTAATTCTGATGTATTCGAGACCCGATTATTTGGAAAAAGAGCGATCTGCTTGGGAGGAAAGGAAGCTGCTGAAATTTTTTATGACACTGAGAAATTTAAAAGGAAAGATGCAACACCAAATCGTGTGGTGCAAACATTGTTAGGCAAGAATGGTGTTCAGGCGTTAGATGGACAGGCCCATACGCATCGAAAACAAATGTTTATGTCGATCATGTCTCCTGACGGACTCAAAAAACTGACCGACATTACAAAAAAACAGTGGGAGGTGGCGTTAGATAGATGGGAACAGATGGATGAAATTGTTCTTTATGAAGAAGCACAAGAAATAATGTGCAGGACAGCCTGCCAGTGGGCAGGTGTACCGGTACAAGAAGACGAAGCGAAGAAGCTGACCAAAGATTTGGCCGCAATGTTCGAGTCGCCGGCTGCAATTGGCCCAAAACATTGGCTAGGGAGAAATGCACGAAATCAGGTAGAAAAGTCGATCGGAGAACTCATTAATGCGGTTCGTGATAGGATATTGAATCCCCCTGAAGATACTGCATTACATGTGTTTGCCTGGCATCGCGATCTGGAAGGGAATCTTTTGGATACCGAAACCGCTGCTGTGGAAGTCATCAATATCTTGAGACCGATTGTGGCGATCGCTATATTCATCAATTTCACAGCACTGGCAGTGCATCATTATCAGGAAGAAAGGGAGAAGCTTCAATCCGGCGACGAAAAATATGCTCAGATGTTTGTACAGGAAGTGCGCCGCTTTTATCCGTTTTTTCCGTTTGTCGGGGCAATAGTAAAAAAAGATTTCATATGGCACAATTATAAATTTGAAAAAGGAACATTAACTTTTCTAGATCTTTATGGCACTAACCATGATTCTATGATTTGGGACAATCCTGATGTGTTCAGTCCGGATCGGTTTGCCGAATGGGAAGGAAGCCCCTTTAGCTTCATTCCTCAGGGTGGTGGCGATTACTTCATGGGACATCGCTGTGCCGGTGAATGGGTCACCATTGAAGTCATGAAAGTAAGTCTTTATTACCTAGCGAGTCGAATGAATTATGAAGTGCCAGACCAAGATTTAAGTTTCAGTATGGTCAGCATACCAAGCATTCCCAATAGTAAATTTGTGATCAAAAATGTTAAACGAAGGATATAATCCTGAATTTCAAAAATATCGATCTTTGAATACGTGAAAAGGGCTCGGAATCTTTGGGAGAATGGTGTTTGTCGAGAACACTACACCTAAACAGAGGAGCATCTTATAGGTGAATGTGCTTTTGTTGCGCAAGCAATGGCAAAGGAGTTAGCCTGATTTGCGCCGACGTTGGCACAGCTTGCGGGAATGAATGTAAAAATTTGATTACGAGCATTGCCACAAGAGGACTGGATCGCCCTCTCGTACGCCAATTGCTTACGGGACAATGGCTAGTCGCCCAACATAACCTACTGATCTCCAGTCCGACGGGCGTCGGCAAGACGTTCCTTGTGTGTGCCCCTAGCCACCGCCGCTAGCCGTCAAGGTTTTCGCGTGCACTATATCCGTCTTTTCCGCCTGTTTCAGGGCATTGTCATGGCGAAGGGAGACGGTACGTATGGGAAGCTGGCACCCAATTGACCAAAGTCGATTTGCTGATCCTCGACGATTGGGGACTGGCGCCGCTAGCCGCTGCTGAAAGCCGCGAACTCCTCGACATATTGGATGACCGCGTATGAGTGCATTCCACATGCCTGGCTAGCCAGATCCCGGTCGACAGGTGGCATCAGATGTTCAGTTGATATTATTAGCCTAACTTTTTTCATGTTACTGATTTTAAAAACCTGTAAATCCACCGTACAATCGTATTAGCCAAATCGTGATTTGGGTCATTTGGTCCGTGTATAGCAAGACACCTGTGACGACCATTAATGCTCCGCCAATCTTCATCATTTGAGATGAATATTTCAGAACCCATTTAACTTTACCTATAAAGAACGCCATAACAAAGAACGGAATACTAAATCCAAAGGTATAGGCTATAACATACCCTAAAGCTTGATTCGGATTGGTAACACCGAGTGCAAACACTGCGGAGAGTATCGGTCCAATGCAAGGTGTCCAACCCGCTGCATATACGGTTCCGACAAGAACTGAACCCAGATAGCCCGTCGGTTTTTTCTTCATCTCGAATCGAAACTCTTTCATTAATAACCGAGGTTGAAATATATTTAACATGATGAGACCCATTAATATTACGATGACAGCTCCTAATTGCCTGATTAGGTCTTGATAATCCGAAAATAATCCACCGATCCAGCTAGCAGAGAGACCTAGCGCGAGAAAGATTACTGAGAATCCGATAATAAAAAAGAGAGTGTGAACAAGCGCCGAACGATGAAGAACTCCCTTCTTCTCCGTCAAATCCTTAACGGATACCCCGGTAATGTAAGATACGAATGAAGGATATAACGGCAAGCAGCAGGGGGAGATGAAAGACAAAAAACCGGCACCGAACGCAAGCCAAAAGGTAATATCCGTGGTGTTCACTGTGACCTCCTCTATGTTGAAGCATTTCTTGCTATTAAACTTCTACCTTCTTCTCCTGGTTGGATTGACGCAACGTATGAAGAAAAATGAGTGCACAACCTACTACTATGAAGCAATCGGCTACATTGAAGATCGGATAATTAATGAGACGGAAATGCAGCATATCGACTACTTCACCTTTAAAGGCTCTGTCGACAAAATTGCCCATGGCCCCGCCCAGAACAAAAGATAACCCTACGGAAAGTAGTTTGTGCTCAACATAAACTTTCCGCAAATAAACAAGAATCCCGATTACCACTGCAATCGTCACGACGATGAAAAATATTCTTTGGTTTTGCAAAATTCCAAATGCAGCCCCCCGATTTCGGTGAGAAGTCAGGTGAAAAATGTTCGGGATCAGTGGAATCGATTGACCTATACTCATATAAGTAACCACAGCCCACTTCGTCAATTGGTCGGCTGTTAAAGCTAAAACGGCGAGAACATAATAGCGAAGCAATCTACCACTCCCCCTTGGATAATCAAATAATAATTTAAATATTATTTTATACTTGGTCCCATTGTCAAACCACTATTTTATTTCAAGGCTCTCTTTAACTCCTTGTACCAAAGGTTGCGATGAACCAATACTTCACTTACATCATTCATTTGGCTTGGATACTGGAATTCACGTTACGCGACACATACATCATGTCCTTCTGCTATACTCAGATCAGCAGGAATCGCAACTCTAACATCGACAATGACGTTAAACCCGAATCCGATCGATCTACCTGGGGCACCGAGATAACTAATTCCGTTAGCTGTTTCATCTTTACTTCATCGACGTTTTTCTCCATTAAATATCTATCGAAGAACGCCCCATATGAATACCCAATCTGAGTACGAAATAAGCAACGATCATCCCGGCGATCGGGTCACCGTACATCAGGATCCTGATGTACGGTGACCCGTCATTGCGAGAACAATACCAACCACCGGAGCAAGCGAGGCGTACACGTCGGCTAAATGATCGTATGCCGTTTGCGATCAAAGCCCCGCTGTTTATTTTCTTGCCGATTACACATGGTATACACATAAAGCCATTTACTTCCAGGCCAGAGAGACCGCTGCCGCACCAAGGACAAGCAAGTTCGCCTGGTGAGGTGGTTGCATTAGTGCAGCTTTAATGCAGCCAGTATCAAAATCGCTTGCTACAATGCCAGCCCCAATCACTTCCGCTTTACCGTGTCCATAGGGGTGATCGAGATCCGGTGCTTTTTTAGATATCATCATCGAAACGAGCGCAGCTGCCGTAGCGAATACATCTCCAGCGTTATGTGCACCATCCGCAAATTAAGTACCTGGCCGCTAAATAAAAAACAATTGCGAACTTTGCGATCGTCAGGATAATGTTGCTAATTAAACTAATCCAAATCGCAAACACAGACTGTTGTCGGTCGGATATCATCTTAGGAACCCCTAATGTAGTGCGGTGTTGTTGTTAACGAATTTGGAATGCAACCCAGGAACTGTTGAGGTACTTGTGTTTGCAATAAATTCGTCCATTTTACACCTTACTCAAAGCAAAAGAGCCAGGAGGTGTTTCCCCTGACTCCTCAATGTGTCTGGGCAATGGATCTTATTCCCTGACTCGCATAAGTCGCAAGCCATACAGCGCAACCAGAAGCGTTGCCCCCATATCTGATAGGATCGCAATCCAAAGCGTCAACCAACCCGGGATAACCAGCAGTAAGGCAATAAATTTTATCGCTAGGGCAAAGGTAATGTTTGTTTTAATCGTACTCAACGCTTTGCGACTCAGTTTAATGGCAAAAGGAAGTTTCCTTAAATCGTCACCCATTAAGGCAACATCTGCGGTTTCCAGAGCGGTGTCCGTTCCGGCCCCACCCATGGCGATCCCGACAGTTGATGCGGCTAAAGCGGGAGCATCATTCACACCATCGCCAACCATAGCTACGTTCCCGTACTCGGATCTCAGCTGTTTAATATAATCTAACTTGTCCTGTGGCAGCAGTTCGGCTTGAACATCCGAAACACCGACATGGGAGCCGATTGCACTTGCCGTCCCCTTGTTATCGCCCGTAAGCATGATGGTTTTCTTAATGCCAAGTTGGTGTAACTTCTGGATGACTTCCTTACTCGATTCCCGCACTTCATCCGCAACCGCAATCACGGCCAGCATTTCTTTATCCGTTCCAATCACCATCGCTGTCTTGCCTTCATTTTGAAGGGCGGTGACGTTTTGCTCGATAAGATTAGAACTCGAGGCTAACATTTCCTTAAAGAGCTTCGGACTTCCGATATAGTATGTCGTCCCGTTTACACTACCCTTAATGCCTTTACCTGTGATCGAGAAAAAATCATCAACCACTACGTCGGAATAAGAAATGTTCTCCTCCTCTGCTTTTCTCATGATAGCTGAAGCGAGAGGATGCTGGGAGCGATACTCCAACGCCGTAATGATGGACAATAGTTCCTTTTCATTCATTTGCTTGCTGATTACGTTAAAATCCGTCACAACGGGAACTCCCTTGGTGAGGGTGCCCGTTTTATCAAAGGCAATGGCCTTTAACGCACCCATCTCCTCCAAATAAACGCCGCCTTTAATCAGAACGCCCTTCTTGGCCGCGTTTCCGATCGCGGAAACAATGGATATCGGCGTCGAGATGACCAGTGCGCAAGGACAACCCACAACGAGAACGGCAAGGCCTTGATAAATCCACGTTGCCCATTCTCCACCGAGGAACAGCGGCGGGATGACAGCAACCAACGCGGCAATTACCATGATGATCGGAGTGTAATACTTCGCGAACTTTTCAACGAAAGCTTGGGACGGCGCGCGTTCGCCTTGCGCCTCCTCAACAAGATGAATTATTTTCGAGATCGTCGTATCTTCGACCAGTTTGGTTACCTTTACCTCCAGCAAGCCTTCTTCATTGAGAGTTCCCGCAAATACATCGTCATCAACCGTTTTCTCAACAGGTACCGATTCGCCGGTGATGGCTGCTTGATTAACGGCGGAGTATCCGCTAACCACCACGCCGTCCATCGCGATTTTTTGGCCGGGTTTGACGATCATGATGTCTCCGACCGCTATATCATTGACATGGACCATCATTTCTTGACCGTTCCGTTTCACAAGGGCTTCTTTCGGAGCGATGTCCATCAAAGAACGTATGGATTGCCTAGCCCGATCCATGGAGAAACGCTCTAGCGCTTCACTGATGGCAAACAGAATGACAACAATTGCAACTTCCGCCCATTCCCCAATTATTGCCCCGCCGATCACGGCTACTGTCATCAGGGTCTTCATATCAAAATCAAGGCGAATCAAATTTTTAAAACCGATTTTAAAGAGAGAATACCCGCCGATCACCATGGAGGACACAAACAGCAATATCGAGACGATATTTTCTTCACCGTTAATGTTATTCGATAGATAACCAAAGACCAATAATAAAGTTGCGTTCAGTAAAGTTTGGTGCTTTTTGAAGAAAGGTTCCTTTATCTCTTCTTTGACTTCCTTCGTCACTTCCCGTGCCGTTTTCTCAGACATCACCTTGAGGTTCTCGAAAGCACCAGCTTTCTCGAGTTCTTCGATCGTAGCACTCCCATAAACGGCGATTTTTGAAGCGCCGAAATTCACCTTTGCATCTTGGACTCCGGGGAGTTGCTTTACATTATTCTCAAACTTTCCCGCACAGTTCGCACAGGTAAATCCCTGAATGCGGTAAATATTTTGTTCTCCCTGAAATCCTTCTTGTTGAGCCACTGTAATTACCTCCTCCACTCAATTTTTAGTTATTTAGTCACCAAAGTATTATGATCTTGGTGTTCAATGGCTAAACGGATCATTTGCCTCAGTTGCTCGTCTTCCAGTGAATAAAACACCAATTTTCCTTCTTTACGATAATTCGCAATTCCCATGTTACGAAGTAATCGAAGGTGATGCGACGTTGCTGCCATACTGGAGCCGATAATGTTGGCCACATCACAGACGCATAACTCGTCTTCATCGCACAGGGCATACGCAACCTTTAGCCGCGTATGGTCTGCAAGCACTTTAAAGATTTGCGCCATATCCTGAAAATCATTTTTGCTTAATTTTTCCCGGACTCGATTGACCTTATCCTCGTCATAACAAAAGATCTCACATGTATCTTGGTTCTTCAATTTCCTTCACCTCAATCTAATGTTCATTTGATTATTATATTATGCTTGCGTCTTTGGTTTGTCAAAGGCAATCAAAACTAAATATGAATGGGATGGCCAAGGGCAACTTCTGCCGCTTCAGCCGACAACTCTCCAAGAGTCGGATGCGCGTGAATCGTGAGGGCTAAATCTTCCATGGTCGTTCCCATTTCAATCGCCAAGGCAATTTCCGGAATCAAGTCGGACGCGTTTGTGCCGACAATTTGCCCGCCAAGGATCAAACCTGTTTTCTTATCGCCTACCAGTTTGACGAATCCCTCGGACGCACTCAAAGAGAGAGCACGCGCATTTGCCGCAAACGGAAACTTACCCACCATGATGTCATATCCATTCTCTTTGGCTTCAGGTTCACTAAGTCCTACGGAAGCAATTTCCGGATCGGAAAACACGACCGCAGGAATCCCTTTATAGTCGAAAGCACTTGGTAGCCCAGCTATGGCTTCAGCAACCACTTTTCCTTCATATGAAGCTTTATGCGCCAGTGCAGGGCCAGGAATAATATCGCCAATCGCATAAATATGAGGAATTGACGTTCGCCCTTGTTGATCGACTTCGACCAGTCCCCGGTCTCCAATTTTTACCCCAATCCGGTCAAGACCGAGTTCGCCATCAGTATTGGGTCGGCGTCCTACTGTCACAAGAACATAATCGGCCATCACTTGTTGTTCGGTCTGATCTACCGTAAAGGTAACCGTGATTTTATCAGCCGACTGTTGGGCGGATTGAGCCATGGCGTTCGTATGTACCGTAACGCCAAGGGAATCCAGATTTTTTTTGACAATCCGGGTAATTTCACTCTCGAATCCGGGTAGAATCGACGGTGAACCTTCCAAAATGGTTACGTTCGTGCCAAACTTCGCGTACATTTGGCCTAGCTCAATACCGATATAACCACCGCCGATGACGACCATCCGCTCAGGAATTTCGGTAAGGGTGAGTGCTTCCGTGGAGGACAAAATTCGATTTCCATACGGGAATGCTTTTAATTCAATTGGGCGCGATCCGACAGCAACGATACAATCGTCAAATTGGTATCGGAGCGATTCTTGTTCATTATAGAGACGGGCTTCCCGATCATTTATGAACAGCGCCTCTCCTTTGAAGACCGAGATTTCATGCTTTTTGAGTAAGGATTGAATACCCGTTTTGAGGCGATTCACCACTTTCGACTGTTTCCACTGTTGAATCTGTGAAAAATCAATGTCAACGCCTTTCGCTTTTAAGCCGGATATGCCGCTTTCCAGCATTTGTTCATAACGATGCGCTGCAGATATCAGTGCTTTGGAAGGCACGCAGCCGCAATTGAGACATACACCTCCGAGTTCCGATTTTTCCACCAGCAATACTTTCTTGCCGAGCTGCGCGGCTCGTATAGCTGCAACGTAACCCCCAGAACCACCGCCGATTACCAACAACTGAGTGTGCATGCTTGCGTCACCTACTACCATTGTGTTTCCCTCCAGTTCTTCCCTTCGATTTTCGTGAACGTTATCCAAACAGCCTTATGAGATACGCAAATGAATCACCATGCAGCATGATCGAAATGCCCAATGCGATAAACACCAGTGGAACAATGACGCTTCCGTACTTTTCCAGAATCTTTAGAATGGCCGGGAAGCTTGCCAGCCGATATGCCAGGAAACACCATACCGCTACCATCAAAAGGAACACAATCGCAATGGATAAAAGTGACGCATTCCCCTGGGTCGTAAAATACGGGATGTATATACCCAGGTTATCCCCCCCGTTGGCAAAGGTAATCGCAGCGACTTTACCAGTTAGTGGTCCAAACAAACGATTGTTTGATTGTTGTGACTTTAGATCGCCCAATTTCTCAAGCGCTTCCTCTGCCTCATCTTCTTCCTCCTTTTTGAGGAACATTCGGATACCGAGATAAATTGGTATCAGCCCGAGAAAACCGGCCCATTCGGGTGGCAAAAATGTAAAACCGAATGCCCCTAATAGGCTCAATATAACGAGCAATCCGAACCCAAGATATTGTCCTAGAACAACTTGTGTGTGCCGTGCTTTCTCAATCTGTGCGAAAAAGATCATGAGCACAAAAATGTCGTCAACGTTTGTCACGATGAACGTGCCAATAGCGGAAAGAATTAGTGTTAGTGACATTGCGATTTGCTCCATCCAATTTTAGATTTACATGTTCTTATATCCAAATAATTATATGATTAAACGTTACGATTTAACAAAGATTTACTCCAGCCAGCTATTTGGGGCAGTAGGCACGAAGCTAACTCACCGCAATGCTGGTTTATTTTTTCGCTTTGTATAAAGAAAGAGTTCCGTATACTGTCATGAACCTATCCGTCTCTTTAGATTTAGCAAACCCGGCCTTATCGATAATTTGCGGTATCAGGCCATTTACATTATCTGCTGTCGTTTTAAAACCATCGAGGATTTGGATCGAAAGGAACGCAACGCGCATGAGCCGATTTTGTGCCTTTCCCCAATCCGCTATGTGAAGTTCACCTTGTGGTTTAAGTACACGTAAAATTTCTTTTAGTGTTCGGAGTTTATTTTCTAAAGTCAAATGATGAAACATTAGACTCGTGACAACACGATCAAATGAAAAATCAGGGTAGGGTAATTCAAACGACATCCCTTGATTAAACTTGATGTCTAATTTCATGTTCTCCGCTTTTTTCTCTGCAATTCGGAGAACATTCGGATCAATATCGAGTCCAGTAACTTCTATTTTCGGGTAAGCTTGTTTCAAAAGAAGGGTTAATGTACCAGTCCCGCACCCTAGATCAAGCACTCGCTGCCCTGAATCAACTTGAATCTGTTTAATTAATTTGTTCTTAAAGGTAGACTCCCTCATTGTCCATCGTAATATCGGATCATATAGTGATGTTAGCCAGTGAAATCTCAGAGCTGGTAAAAAATCTTTATTGTCTTCTTTACGCATCTTTCACCTTCCATCCGGCCATTTTGCCAGGAATAAGTGAACTTCGTACCTCACGGACTCTTGGCTCGTATATAAATCACATGAGTCCCTTTCTTTCTCGCTCATATCCTCACCCCAAGTGGTAATTTGATTACTATCATACATCAAATCATTCATACAATCAAATAAATATTTGATTGTTTTTCTTGGAAAGTTTCCGAGTTCCGAAAAAGTTATTGGCATTGGAACTTCGACACAATCCAATATTTATTGCTTCATTTTATTAGGAAAGATAGACTGAAACTAGAAACTTAGTTCCGATACTGACCATTTTAGGAACTTTTCTTGGAGGGGATCATGTGAAGCGAAATTGGGATCTGGAGGAGTTAATTGAGCATTTTACGTTTCTTCCTAACGAAATGCAGCAAGTTGGCAATAAGTCGGGGGAGACTCGGTTGGGATTTGCTGTTCTGTTTAAGTTTTTCCAATATGAAGCGCGATTCCCTTTTCATAAACTTGAAGTCCCCAAAGCTGTTGTTCAATACATAGCCAAGCAGATCGAAGCACCAGCGGAGTTATATGCACAATACGATTGGACTGGCCGTTCCATCACCTACCATCGAACACAAATCAGGGAGTTCTTTGGCTTTCGTGAGGATACCATTCAAGATGCTGATGAGGTAATCGATTGGCTGTGCAAAAGCGTGTTATTCCAGGATCACTACTTCGAGCATTTAGTTGTGACCGTATACCGGCGATTTCGGGAGATGAAAGTTGTACCGCCTACACCTGATCGCATTGAGCGACTTATCAGAGCCGCTATCCGTACATATGAGGGACAATTTTTCCAAGCCACACTGGAAAAATTGCCTATGTCATCTCTGTCCAAATTGGATTCACTCGTAGATAGTATCGCATTTCTGGACGAAGACCAGGACGGCTCTAGCAGCGATGAGGGACTACTTTCTTTTCAGGAGCTAAAGGCCGATCCGGGTAAACCAGGCGTCGAAAGTGTGCTAAGGGAAATAAGCAAGGTGCGAACAATTCGAAATCTGGAGCTTCCGGATGATCTGTTTCGTGATATCCCTCATAAAGTTTTGACCAAGTACCGGCAGCGGACCGCGACAGAGGATCTCCGGGAACTTCGCCGTCATCCTGATCCGATCCGTTACACATTGTTGGCGGCATTCTTCTGGCTAAGGAGTATGGAGATAACGGACAATTTGATCGAGTTGTTTATTCAAATCGTACATCGGATAGGAGTACGGGCAGAACGTAAAGTCGAAAAGGAAATCCTGAATGACTTACGAAAGGTAAGTAATAAGTATGGCATTTTATTCAACATGGCCCAGTCTGCCGTCAACAATCCGGACGGGGTAATTCGTGATGTCATTTTCCCAGTCGTTAATGAGCAAACATTACGAGATTTGATAAAAGAATTCAAACACACTGGACCTGCTTACCGGGAGAAAATCCATACCATTATTCGAGCTTCCTATGGGAGTCATTACCGCCGTATGGTTCCCGAAATATTAGGCATCCTGGAATTCCGATCAAACAATGAAGTGCATCGGCCAGTGATTCGTGCATTGGAGTTGGTCAAAAAATATTCAGATACTGGCCATCATTATTTGCCGATGTCCGAAGAAATCCCGGTAGATGGTGTAATCCGAACTGTTAATAAAGAAATCATTGTTGAGAAGGACGAGAAAGGCCAAGAGCGGATTAATCGGATGAATTATGAGATAAGCGTCCTGCAAGCATTAAGGGAAAAGCTTCGTTGTAAGGAAATATGGGTGGTCGGAGCGAACCGGTATCGGAATCCAGACGATGACTTGCCAACAGACTTTGAAGAACGACGAGAAGAAAATTACAAAGCTCTAAAGCAACCTTTGGATGCGGAAGCATTCATTGCAACGTTGAAGCAAGCCATGAAAGATGGATTAGAAACGCTCAATACCGGTCTCCAGAAAAATCCTAAGGTTCGGATCACGGAGAAGGGAAACGGTTGGATCAGCTTGTCTCCGCTAGAGCCACAAGCAGAGCCGGTAAATTTATCGCGGATAAAATCTGAGTTGCTTCGGCGCTGGCCGATGACAAGTCTCTTGGACATTTTAAAAGAAGCCGATCTCCGTGTTGGATTTACGGAAAAATTCAAGACTGTTGCTGTACGTGAAGCGTTAGGCCGGGATACGCTGCAAAAGAGACTCATTTTATCCCTTTATGGACTCGGGACAAATACCGGCTTGAAACGTGTGAGTGCCGGTGAGCATGGAGAAAGCTACAAAGACTTGCTGTACGTCCGGAGGAAATTCATTCATAAGGATAATCTTCGAAACGCAATTTCCGAAGTGGTGAATGCCATTTTTCGCGTGCGGATGCAGGATATTTGGGGT
This sequence comes from Paenibacillus provencensis, assembly GCF_042678545.1. Classification (NCBI taxonomy): domain Bacteria; kingdom Bacillati; phylum Bacillota; class Bacilli; order Caryophanales; family Paenibacillaceae; genus Paenibacillus; species Paenibacillus provencensis. The sequence goes on from NZ_JBHTKX010000004.1 coordinate 29,369, forward strand.
GATGCTACGACCTCCTGTGCATCGGATTCTAAAAAATTTGGTGCATGGGATCAAAATCTGATGACCGAATGGCATATCCGGTACCGCGGCCGCGGCGTTATGATATACTGGCACGTTGAGAAGAATTCGACATGCATTTACTCACAGCTCAAATCGTGCTCCTCCTCTGAAGTGGCTGCCATGATGGAAGGATTGCTTCGTCATTGCACCGAAATGGAGGTCGAGAAGAATTACGTGGATTCACACGGCCAGAGCGAGGTTGCGTTCGCATTTTGTTACCTTTTGGGCTATCAGCTCATGCCACGGCTCAAAACGATTCATTCACAAAAACTATACCGGCCCGAACCAGGCATGACGGATGCCTATTCGAATTTGCAACCGGTGCTAACCCGCCCAATCAACTGGGAGCTGATTCGGCAGCAATACGATCAAATGATGAAGTACGCTACGGCATTGCGCCTTGGAACCGCCGAAACGGAAGCAATCCTGAAGCGATTTACCCGCAATAATTTAAAGCATCCGACCTATCAAGCATTGGGTGAACTCGGCAAAGCAGTCAAAACGATATTCCTATGCGACTACCTTCACTCGGAGGAGCTGCGCCGTGAGATCAATGCAGGCTTGAATGTCGTAGAAAACTGGAACTCGGCCAATAGCTTTATTTTTTACGGCAAAGGCGGAGAAATCGCTACCAACCGGTTAGAGGATCAAGAGTTGGCCGTATTGTCTCTTCACCTTCTGCAAAATTGCCTGGTGTACATCAATACCATTATGCTGCAAAGCATCCTATCCGACCGTAAATGGTTCGATATGATGACTCCGGAAGACTTGAGGGCGCTTACCCCGCTGGTCTACACGCATGTAAACCCTTACGGCACATTTAGACTGAACATGAGTGAACGCCTTCCTCTGGAAGAAGGTGTTATTGCGTGAGTGAAAGACGAATATCCCCGAAGCGCAAAGCGAAGGAGCTGGCGAAGTATCTCCGGGGGGAACGGCCAGATTATGCTTATCTCAAAAGCCTATTTCAGCATCTTCGAGCAGAACTGGAGGTAGAGGTTCCAAAAACAGCGAAGAAGCTCCCCTATGTACCTACAGAAGAAGAGCTTAAGCGCTACTACGATGTGGTTTGGCAAGCGAAGAACTTTCAAGACATGATGATCGTCAAGACACTCCTATATACCGGCGTTCGGGTAAGCGAGTTGATCAATATCAAGTTATCTGATGTTGATTTCCACTACTGCCAAATCCGGATTAATAAGGGCAAGGGGAGCAAGGATCGCATTGTCCCTTTCCCTCAATTGTTCAAGGAAATGCTGGCCATGCACGCTGATTCAATGAAAAAGAAGCAGGCGGTTTACCTGTTCGAATCATCGTGGAAGAAAAAATATACGGATCGGGGAATACGAAAGATTTAGGCCAAATATTCGGAGGAAGCCGGCCTTGTACAAAGTCTGTCGCCACATAAGCTACGACATTTCCTTTTGACCTGGCTTAAAAAGCAGGGCATCGATGACGCACTCATACAGCCTTATTCCGGCCATGAAAGCCGTAAGTCACTGGAGGTCTATTCAAAGTTGGCGATCACCGATGCTCAGCAGGAGTACAACGAGGTTATTAATAAATTCCCCATTTAATATCCATCTACTTTGCGGGTGGTATCAGCTTCGCTGGTACTACCCCATTTAGTTAGTTTATTGAACCCCTTGTATTGATTACGTGATAGTATTTACTCAGCTTGGACGTGGAAATGAGAAACTTATGCTTGCATTATTTATGGTTGTTTTTGGGGAGGGTACAGCACAGATTGTGAAGGTTGGGCCTTTCCTGGAAGCTTTCTTGTTTCTAATTGCACTTCCGATCCTAATTGCAATATTAACTCAGATGTGGGTAAACGGGGATTGAAAGGAATGGCGTTCTTCAGTTCACTGCATGGCTTCCGGTGCCTTTCATGGCTTTAGTTCTGTTGGTAGTAGTTGCTTCTCAGATAGACAATGTGGTTAGCGATTTTCAATTGGTCTTAGCAGTAGTGCCGATTTATATTTTGTTTCATATCTTTATGCCTATTTTCTCAACGATGGTAACGAAACTATTTAAACTAGATGTTGGTGCGAGCCGAGCTGTTGTATTCAGTTCAGGTACAAGAAATTCATTGGTAGTCTTACCTTTGGCTATCGTTACCAAGTGAATACGCCGTAATAACTGCTGCAGCTATAGTAACCCAAAACTATAGTGGAGTTAGTTATGGAGTTATTCTATATTAAAATTAATCCGTCATTTTTGATAAAGGAAAAGAGCAGCCAGTAACGCTGCTTTTTTTGTTGAGATATACCTCCGGTTATCCCAGAAAATAATGCGGGTCACTGTAGTCCTTTATTAAGGTTATTTTGGCAGAACTTATTCATTGAAATATAATCTCTGTTTCGTTACGTTAATCAGCTCGTTAGCTGAATGAAATAGGACTACAATATTGTTAGACAATAATCTAGAATAATCATGTCCACTAACAGTATTTATTTGGAGTATGTTACCAAAATACAAAACTTAAAAGTGAAAAAGGACTTTGTATACTGTTGTCGAATTTCATAATATGGAAGAGAACCGAAAAAACCTAGGAGGTAAAAGCATGACTGAACCGTTAGGAATTGCTAAAAAATACAGCCGAGAAATCCAGGATATCGGAAACAAGCTAACAGACCTTGAAAACGGACGTATTTATGAGAAAACAGGTGCTCAAATGGACGGCTATCTTACAACAAACATTCAGCAACTCAGAAAAATGCTTACGGAGCTGATCTCCAAGATTGACAATCAAGATCCTTCGAGAAACGAAGAACTAGCAGAAGCTTTAGGAAGAATTGAGAGACCATAAACCTAGGAAGGAAGCTGTTGAGCTTCCTTTCTGTGGTTCACAAAGAGAAATCATTAAAAAGAAATCTTTAAAAAGGTTCTTGTCTCCCCTTCCATTACCTTGAATTCTCCGCTTAAATTCATCGATGTAATCCAATGCCAGATTCATTGAACTGATCACTCCTCTTAACAAGAGTACAATAATGCTAGGCATTAGTAACTGCTTGTGCTACCTACCGGTTAGCTTAATGAAATAGCACCTGAAACAAATTAGATGTTTATCTAATCAGACAAGTAACCAAGTTCTTGTCGTCTGACATCACCTTCGCGTATCAGAGGTCATGTCTATCATAATGGCAGCTATTATCCGGATTCTCATTTGGCCATCTCGTCAGCGACCCTAGCCCCAAAGTTATCTAGCCATTCCCATTCCGATAAACACCGTTAAATCAAAACAAAAAAAACCACATCAGTTGATGGGGGAAAACTTATCCTTCAAGATTTTTCTTTTTTGGAGCTGACGCTGTGGCAATATATTCCCTTTTTCTTTTCTGATTTCCTCTAATCTGGAAGATAAGGATATTCGTTTGTTTCCCTTTTTATATTCATTCTCTTGCTCTAAACAATCTTTTATTAGTTCGATCATTGGACCATGCTTTACTTGTTCAAAACCAATTCTTGGCGCTTCATACCATCGCTCCCAATCTCCCATCCTAAAGGTTAAACTATGTCCGGCTTGATCAGCTACTATCCGAAGCCACTGTCTTTGTGTTCGACCATTCCCTTCAATAAATGGATGCGCTGCGTTAATCTCATTAACAATCCGCGCTATTTTTCTTGCGAATTCCTCTCTAACCAAGCCCCTTAAGTAATTTTCTCTTTTTAATTTCTCTAATTGTTCTTCCATCTATATTTTTATGTTCTCAGGTGGAGCATAAGGAGCCGGTCCTCGTCCTGTCGTGTAATCTCTTTGTTTTCCCGCCCATGTGTAAAGATCCTGAAATAAATGATGATGCAAAGCAAGAAACCTTTATATGATAATTCTTGTGCTATTTTCGGAAGAGGCTGGCGCATACGTTCCATGTTATAAAATAATTCTGCCTGCTCTAACAATTTTGGATCACGTATATCTAGCTTATTTTTAAAAACCTCGGTTCCAGGGTAAAGATAAGATTGATAGATCTTTTCCTCACGATTAGTACGGCGGGAGGAAAAAGCTATTCAGCTCCCTTCTCCTTTGCTTTTATAAATTCTCCAATCCTATGAAGTCTCTCGTTTATGTCGTTAATCCCCTCACGATCTAACTGTAATACAAACGCTTCAATATCCTGATTAGGAGTGACACCTTCAATAACATGTCGACCTTGATCTGCTCAACTCTCCATGCAATATCCTTCGGATCATTTGATGAGAACCTGCTTTTACTCATGAATTTATCTCACTCCCCACGTCTTTTTTGCTGCACTATTTCTCTTGCTTCATCAATGGTGTAACCACGCCGTACATATATATTTTCTTCTAGATATTCGATATGACGATTAACTTTTCCAGGCATTGTCTCAGGGCTCCAGTTTTCTTGAATGGCTCTCTTGAGGAAGTTCAGTGGAGATTTAACCGGACGCGGAGATTGACGCATAATTAAAAGCAGCTCTAGCACACGTTCAAACGGAATCGATTTCAATAATTCGATAACTTCGAAGCTTGGATATGTAAGAGTGGCTATTTGATAAGCCGTTGCAATTTCCTTAACACTTCCTGTTTCCAAGATCAATCACCATCCTTTCCAAACAACTTAATATTTAATTTGTTTCAATATAACGAATGACTTCTTCTGGACTTTTAACACATTCAACATCTAAACAAATCATTAGATTATAAACCCCAACTTTGTACTCAAAATCAGTAACTTTTTGCACTTCATACCGCTTATTTCCACCACTTGCGACTCCACCAATCGTATAACTCTCTCCTGTAGTAAGCGATTGGATCGTGTTCTTATGCACTTGGCTAAGTATCATTTATCTAATTCTCTCCTATTCTTTATATATCTTCATACCAGTCAATTCAGTTATCAGGATTGTCTAATCTCTTCCTTAATATTCCTTATTCATATCCAACTAATCGATTCTACTGCTGCCGCTAAATCCTCCATACCAGGTGTAGTGTAGATCATCGTCATCTGAATATTCGGTGTCCCGTCTTTCTTATAATGCCCCATCAACATGGCCACTTGCTGCAGATCATTACCTGCACTTATCAAATCATGCCCAAACGTACCTCTGACATAGACGCTGCCGGCACGAGCACTTATCGTAACTTCACTTTTTAGAAGATCACAAAGCTCATGAACCCGAAGACCTGCTCGAAGCATCAGAAGCACGATAGCATAATCCCTTTTACTGTTCAGGCCCCTGACTTCCCGAAGAAAAGCATTTTGTTCATTACGACTCAGCCATTTCGGTGATCTTCTTGCTGCCGGCGGTTTTTTAATTGGCCCTACTGGATTATCCGGAATCAGACCTTGCTCTGCAAAGAAGCGGAATATCATATTTAAATGTACAAAGGTGAGCTGCATCGAACTTGGTTTTGCAGGTTGCCCTCCTTTCCCTCCGGAGAGAAGCATTTATCGTTTATAATATGAAATATCTTTTTGGGTGGCTTCACCTGCATCTTTTAAATCTGGATCCAAATCTTTCATCCATTTCTCAAACTTGTTCCAGCTCGATATGTAATTTGAAATGGTTCGCTGGATACTCCTGACTGACGCAGTTGCTTCTCGAACAATCCGAACATCGTAGACATTTTAAGACTCCTTCATTTCGCCACTATAGAAGATGACGAGTATTGCTCTTTACCTCCGACACCGATTAGAGAAGAAAGAACCTTGGCATAAAATAACGTTAAAAATTTTTTATTAAATATCATAATATTATTTGAATTCAGAATTTATATTTTAATTTCGTAGAAATTCAGCAGACACAATCGTATTGCTCCATTACACATCTATACTGTATGAGTCAAACTTCAAATTCGAAATGTCTACTCTTGTTCTGGCTCCAAAGTAAAGTAGTCTTTTATTGAAACCCCGCCTTCTTCCATATCTTTGTTGTCTTTCACCATCTTATATCTCGCTCCTTCAATAACAGTGACGTCTTTTTTGCTTTCATTCTTGAAAGTATAACTAACTATTGTATCAGTATCTGAGTCTTCTACCTTGACGGTACCAGATAAGTCTGATTGAACTGTTGTTTGTGACTTTATACACCCCTGCCCCGTTAGCTAAATAAAAATAAAAATAAAGCAGTTGCCAACCAGCAACTGCTTAATAAATATTATACTTAAAAGTGGCGAAGCCTATCTGGTTATAAGCGTCTACCTAAATATAATTTTTAGGTACAGTTGACAATTAGAATTATGCCCATAACTAATGGTGTGATCAAAGAGACGAGAATCGTATGTTTCTGTAAGATAGGAACAGTAAGTTTAGCATTAGGAGAAATAATCTGTTGTAGTCGATAATTTATAGCTACATGAGCAAGATGAACACCTTTAAACAGTGGTTCTCTTTTATGTTCCTTGATCAAACTTAATAAGACGTTCCCTATCTGTCTTGTACTCTTCATTTTCTTTATTACAAATTGATCTGCTTTTAATTCCATTTGAACTTCATAGTAGCTAACTAAACTTTTTATCACCGGCAGAAAAATATAACATTCGGATAGTATTTTTAAAATAACCGTATAAAAGGGATGACGTTTAAAACAATGATAATATTCGTGGTAAATAATTGCCCTGATTTCCTCATCATTAAATTGATCTAAAAGACTCGTGGAAAGGAAAATGTCTGATTTAAAGAATCCAGCTGACATTGCTATTTTGTTTGGATGTGATACCACTTTTATTTTTACATTTAGTGAGTTGTATTTTTCTGAATATTCATTAGATAACTCTTGCACCTCCATTTGGGAGAAGAGTTTCTTCATATTCGTATAACGTAAGTATTGATTAAATACTTGATACCCAAACGTAATAACTGAAAAGGTGATAAAAGCATTGATAATCATTTCGGCAGTTACATGATTTACAAACATATCCTTAATTGCAGCTTGAAGCAATAAAAATATATTATCGTTACTTGGTACATCTTGAAGTTGATGATATATAACATAGCCCATCTGAAAAATAACCAGACTACATATAACTATCCCCACGAACAAAGCCCGCTTTGGATCAATCAGTATCTTCGAATAACTATTCATTTTTTAATTCCTTCAATTTATTTTCTAGTTGTTGAATCAGTTCAGGGTCCGCTTTGTCCAAACTTTCAATTAAATTACGAACCATATATGAACCGAAATCAGCAATTAGTCCATCAGTGACTGCTTGAGTTTGCGCCTGAATAAATTCTTCTTTCGTAGTAGGGGCGGAGAAATAAGTTAATCTTGTTCTTCCCTGGCCACTTGATTCTTTTATTAAGTATTCTTTATCAGTTAGTCTTGTCATAACGGTCATGACTGCGTTCAGTGAGATAGGAGATTCAGCGTTTATTAACTCATGGACTTGTTTAATCGTCATTTTTCCCTTGCTCCATAAAACCTCCATAATTCTGGCCTCTAACGAACCAAAAAATTTATTGATACCTTCTTCATCTAGATGGAATCTCTTTACTCTCATATTTTCGCTACCTCTTCCAGAAGAGTTTCATTCATATTTAAGTTGATGTTTCTAACTACAAACTATAGTTTAAACTATTTTTAAGACCTATGCCAATTTAATTAAGCAGCACAATACCATAATAAGATCCATGTTCATATAAGATAAAAGTGCGTTACAAGAGATCGCACTCTTGAAACGCACTTTATTATCTGATCTATACAAAGTAAAATCCTATCTTTGATCCTGCCATTATGAATCATTATTATACCAAGAAACGTTTTGACTTCTGCTAGTCCATTTGCTTTATAAATAACTCAATGGGTTTTGAGGAGTTCCATTTACACGTACTTCAAAGTGCAGATGTGGGCCTGTTGAATTCCCTGTTGAGCCCACTTCAGCGATTTTTTGACCACGGGATACAGATTCACCTTCTTTTACTTGAATACCGTTCTCCCTAATGTGAGGATATAGAGTCCATAAACCATCTCCATGATCAACGATAACTGTATTACCATATCCACCATACCATTCTGCCATAATGACTACGCCATCTTCTGCTGCATATATACTCGTACCCTGAGGAGCAGCAAAATCCGTCCCATTATGCATTTTTCCTACCTCACCTGTTATGGGGTGAACACGTGGCCCAAAGTTTGAGGAAATGGTTGCACCTTGAATTGGCATTCCTAATACTCCGCTTCCTCCATTTGAATTGCTTGAAGAACTACTCGAGCTCGATCCAGAATTAGAAATGGAAACCTTCTGCTGTGCTTTCTTTCTTGCAGCCTCTTCTGCCGCCGCTTTCGCTTTTGCAGCTCTTGCAGCCTGCTCTTCTTTCAGCTCGTTTTTTTCCTGAACAAGAGCTGAACGTTTAGACGCAATTTCGACCAGCATTCGATCTTGCTTATCACTAAGTTCACTTTGTGTTTCAATTTCTTTCTCATATCCGACAATAAGTGCCTGCTTCTCTTGCTCCTTGCTAGCTAGCTCTGCCTTATGTGCTTTCTTCTCTGCATAGAGTTGTTTATGCTCCGCATATTGGTTATCAAGCTCTTGCTTCTTCTCTACAACAAGCTGCTTATCTTTCTTGTGCTCGACTAATAGATTTTGGTCTTGGTCTACAATCATTTTCAAAGAATCCATACGCTGAAGAAAGTCAGTGAGGCTTGTAGATGATAACAACACATCCAAATATGAAACTGTACCGTCGGTGTACATCAAACGCACTCGGGATTCTAGTAAGTCTTCACGAGCAACAATTCTTTCTTCTGCAGCTTGCAATTCTTTCTTTGTTCTGCGCAAATTTCCTTCCGTTGTTTCAATATTGTACGAGACAATCGCAAGCTCATTACTTACGTTTTCTATTTGCTTCATGATGCTCTTCAAATATGTCTCTTGTTTTTGCTTATAGTAAACGGCTTCCTGTTTCTTCTTTTCAGCTTTTTCTTGCTCCGATATTGCCGAATTAGACTGTTGTTCGAGCTTTTCCAACTCATTATCAATATCACTGATGCTTGACGCTGCATAACTATAAGCAGGGCTAAATACAGTGGCCGTAATTAAACTTATTGCTAGAGCAGTTGCTGTCTTTTTCACCTTAGTTCCCATCCTTATACATATTATTTTATATTCAAATTGTGTCTTTCACTGAGAAACCTTTTAGGAGATTTGCAATTAACATGTAAATAATTCAAATATACTTGTTTTAAGTTGACTTATGGGTTGTTAGAGTTATGACATTATTTGTCTTGAATCGTCTCAAAATCATTAAAATCCCTAAAATATTGCCGTGTTTACAATCGAAGAATAGCGAATTATTAAAATTTTGTTACCTTACATAATGTAGTTTATTTCACTCTACCTTGTCAACCTCTAGCAGACGACAAATAACGACAGATTGTTAATTTACCTGACAGCAGAGAAAACCCCTAAAAAGGAATGTTAAGGTTTCCTTTAGGGGCCATTTATGTAGTTTCCATGTCGACCTAATTGTTAGAGTAACTGCTTTAAATAAAGATACAAATCAAACAACCTTAGTCCACCCATTTAACCGTGTACTAAGGTTGTTTTGAATGTGAATAGAATATGAATCTTTAAGACACTAGTGTTAGCAATCCAACAAAAGAAACAATAGTAAATAAAAGTCCACAGGTGAGAGCAGCATAAGCTGTACTGTTCTTTCTAAAAATAATATACATCCATACAATACTAACTAGAGCTATAACATAAAGTATTAAGGAAAAGAGGTTTAAATTAAAGTTAACGGGCACCTGCACTTCACCATCTGTTAACCAAAGATACAATCTTGATGCGGATAAAGACATCATTTGAGGATCCAAATCATGCGGTGCAACCTGTTGATTCATAAATCCGGTCACAGTAAAGATTAGTATAATAAATACACCTTCAACTATAACCCATTTTCTCGGATTGAAAGCCGGATTGTTCAACTTCTTTTTAACTAAAAAACCGTTAAAGAAAGCAATAAATAAAAGTGGAATAACCAAAAGATGTTTTAACAACAATGATTGACCATAAGAAGTCACCCATGAATTCAAATAATTGGGATCCGTTCTCATATTTAATAGAAGTCCAGATAATAAAATTATCAACATAGCTATGATAGCAAGTGGATGATACCATGACAAAAAAGATTTCCATTCCTCAGTTTTTTTCGAAATGTACATACCAGCAGTGATAAGAATACCTGCCCAAACAGCAACCGAGAATAAATGGATAAATTGCGGCCAAAAACCAACCGGTCCAAAATAAGAGGAAGCATGGCTGGACCATGATAATGCTCCAACAATAGAGAGTATTAATCCAAACAGCAGTATATTGCTATTTGTACTGATTTTACCCTTCCTTGCTACCAGTACACTGATTAACAAACCAGTTAATATCAAGGTCCATATATAAGCTTTTCCTTCAGCAAAAGATAACATGACATTTTTAAAAATAAGGCCGAAACCTGCATCGTCTGAAAAAAAGAGAATGATCCTAAGTACGGGTAGAAATGAGAAAAGAGCAACTCCTAGAGCTGCTAGGATAAACAATTTATTAGGTATTTTGACTGACTTATGAAATTGCGAAACAAGTACTCCTCCAAATAAGACAGACAAACAACTATAGAGAAAGGGCTCTCCTAACCAATACCAGCTCATTGTTTCCTCCGTTTTCTTTGTCTCATTAATGCTGCCATCACAATGATGAGGATAATCCCTGCCCCAACATAATACCAAGTATTGCTGTTACTCTCTTCTGAGGGAAGAGCCTGGATAGATGGAATTTCCTCCGTGTTTGGTTTAGTTTCGATATTTTCAGTGGTCTCGGTGGTATCAAAATTCTCCGTCAATTCACTTTCTGAGCTTGACGCTGTTTGCTCCTCAGGTAGGTCCACTGTGAAATTATATTCGCCTTCAATTGGATGACCGTCTTTCCCGACTATTTTCCATTCAACCGTGTATTCACCATTTTTAAGATCAGTTCCGTCCGTAATATGTCTCTCCATCCTATTGGTCTCTAGGATTATATCATTCAAAGGGACCTCTTGGTTATTTTGATCAAACAACTTAAAAGAGCTTAACGCTTCTATACTAGTATTAAATGTTAAAGTAATTTCACTAAATTCTGTGGTCACTACCTCACCATCTGTAGGGAAGGATTCTTCAATTTGAGTATGGGCAAGAGCAAGTGATGGAAAGTAGAAAAATAAAGCACCTACCAAAGCAATAATTATGACTTGATAACTTTTTTTCATTCGAAACATTCCTTTCTAATCAAAATTAATCTAATTTAGACTAACACATGAAGATATGTTCATTCAATAATATAAATGATGTATTATTGTATACTTAAAGAACTTTTATAGAAAGAAGTAAAGGAGCATCTCTAAAACAGTTCATAAAAAAACACCTTAATTAAGAGACAGGTTACTATTGCTAACCCCTGTCGTTTACTTAAAGGTGTTTATGCGAAGCTTAATTATATAATTATGAACTTTTTAATACTCGTACTGCATTTAGTACTGCCAATAAAGTGACTCCAACATCTGAGAATACCGCTTCCCACATACTTGCAATGCCGAATGCACCAAGCAGCAAGAAAATAGCCTTCACTCCGAGAGCAAAAATAATATTTTGCCACACTATTCTTCTTGTCCTTTTCGCTATCCGAATAGCCGTTGTGATCTTTGATGGCTCATCGGTCATAATTACAATATCCGCAGCCTCAATGGCAGCATCAGAGCCAAGTCCGCCCATAGCAATGCCTACATCTGCCCTCGCCAATACCGGTGTATCATTAATTCCATCACCAACAAATATGATTTTCTCTTTAGGCATTTTTTCTTGATCTAATTTTTCAATTTCTTCTACTTTGTTCTGTGGGAGCAACTCTGCATGCACTTGGTCTAATCCAAGCTGACGTCCGACCGCTTCACCCACTGTTTTAGAATCTCCGGTGAGCATGACTGTCTTTTTGATTCCAAGCTCCTTCAATGAATGAATAGCTTCTAAAGAATCTTCTTTCACTTCATCTGAAATGACTATATACCCTGCATATTCCCTGGCAATGCCCATATACACTATCGTTCCTAAGTCAGCTGGTTGAGTATAAAGAATTTGTTCTTTATCCATTAGTTTTGCATTACCAGCAAGTACTTCTTTTCCATCAATATTCACCTTGATACCATGTCCTGAAATTTCATTATAGTTCTCTAGCTCATCCTCATTAATTTTCTCACCATACGCATTTCTAATGGATTCGGCTATGGGATGAGTTGAGTGAGCCTCTGCATATGCTGCATATTTCAAAAGCTGTTCTTTAGAAATCTTCCCTGCAGGTTGAATATTTGTGACCGTGAATGCTCCCTTTGTCAATGTGCCAGTCTTATCAAAGACGACATATTTCACATCATTAAGGGCTTCTAGGTAGTTACTCCCTTTCACCAGAACTCCATTCTTTGATGCTGCTCCAATTCCTCCAAAGAAGCCAAGTGGGATAGAGACCACTAATGCGCAAGGACAAGAGATAACTAAAAATACAAGTGCACGGTATACCCATTCTGAGAAAGTAGCCCCACTTACAATGAGAGGAGGAACCACAGCAAGCAACACAGCAATGATCACTACCACTGGAGTATAATAGCGGGCAAATTTTGTAATAAAGTTTTCTGTCGGGGCTTTTTTGCTGCTGGCATTCTGAACTAAATCCAAAATTTTGGATACAGTAGATTCAGCGAATTCCTTTGCTACCTCAACCGTTAACACACCATTTTTATTAATGAAGCCACTGAGTACATCGTTACCTGGCTCCACTTCTCTTGGGACAGATTCTCCGGTTAGAGCGGAAGTATCCATAGCAGATACACCTTCAATAACCTTGCCATCTAACGGAACCCTTTCCCCAGGCTTTATCAGAATTATATCTCCGATCTTCACTTCTTCAGGAGATACACGTTTTATTTCGTTATCTATTTTTAGATTCGCATAATCTGGGCGAATATCAAGGAGAGCGCTGATCGATTTTCTAGAACGATTTACGGCAATGCTTTGGAACATCTCACCAACTTGATAAAATAACATGACAGCCACACCCTCGGGATACTCTTGGATCGCAAAAGCACCCACCGTTGCAATGGTCATCAGAAAGTTTTCATCAAAAACTTGACCCCTGACAAGATTTTTAACTGCCCTCCATACAATGTCGCCGCCAATAATGATATAAGATAATGCAAACAGCGAAAATTCTATATAGCTCGAAAAAGAAAAGAACCAAGCACCTGCAGCAATAAGGGTACCGGTAATTAACCGGATTAACATGCGTTTGGTGTTCTCATTTCCATCATCGTGGGAATGATGGTGAGCCTCTTCATGACTATGATCTGCTTCTGTATCCTTGGAATTACTCGCCGATGAAGATTTACCTTTTTCAATTACACGTATATGAGGCTCTAATGCCTTCACCTTTTCTTTGGCTTTTATTACAATGCTTTCTTCTCTTCCCTCTTGAGTCTCTAAAGTTAAAGTTTTAGTTACGAAATTCACTGAACAGGTACTAACTCCATCAATTTTCTTAACGCCATTTTCAATCTTCATAGCACAGTTCGCGCAGTCTAATCCATCTAATACTAACTCTTTTCTAACCCTCTGTAGCTGTGCCTCCATGTGATCACTCCTCTCAAAAGCTAAACTCAATATATGAACAAATACTCATACGTTTGTTTAAACACATTATACGCAAATGAAAATTTAATTGTCAATAATTTGTATGAGATCATTATAAAAAAGCACCTGCCATAAGCAGGTGCTTTTAATGTTTAATTTTCATGCATTGTATGCTGAAGGGTTTGAGTGAAAATTTGTTCAATATGAGTATCATCTAATGAATAAAAAACAGTCTTTCCCTCTTTCCGGCGCTTAACGATTCTCATATTTCGTAAATAACGCAGCTGGTGAGAAATCGCGGACTGTCCCATTTCAAGAAGAACAGTTAGATCATGAACACATAATTCTCTCTGTAATAAAGCATGAATTATTTTAACTCGTGTAGGGTCACTAAATGCCTTAAACCAGTCTGCCACTTGAACTGCTACATGTTCTTCAATCATCTCAGTCCTTACTTGTTTATAATCATCTTGAGAGCCAAGACATGTAGTATCACAATCTTCAATAAGGGGGGCTTTTTGTTCCATCTTATAAATCACCTTCCTATTCACCATTACTACTTATTTTATAGTAAAGGTCTAAAAAACGAAAGGATTACGATTAAGAGAGTATATTACCTGAAATAAAATTTATGAATATAGTTAACTATTCTTATGATTAACAATATGATCAACAATTCTCTGAGCATCATACTTACCCCATCCAACCAGTGCAGATCCTCTACATGTCTGCCATGGTAAACCAACGAAATAAAGTCCCTCGACTACGGATATCCCTTCTGAGTGTTCAATTTTCCCTTCTTGAAATGCCTCGTTAATATCTATCCATTGATCGTCACGTTTAAAACCAGTAGCCCAAATAACATTATCAATATGTATTGGAGTTTCTTCGTTCTCAAAATAAACCTGATCTTCATGTATATTATTGGTTCTCAGATGCAGTTTAATTTTATCTTGCTTTATTAGTAATTCTAATTCTTTCCCATAGATCTGCTCAGGTTGTTTGTATAACCATTTACCTAAAGTACTCTTTCGATGAGCTGTTAAGAAGCCTAATTTGTTAAAATACCAGAAGATACTCCTTCCTAGTATATGTAAAGGTTTATAATTTATATTTCCACTCGCAGAGAGGTGCACTTCATAGTTTGAAGCTAATTCGCATGCTATTTGAGCTCCGGAATTTCCAGCACCTACAACGAGTACAACACCTTTCTTAAGCTGCTTCTCGTTTTTATATATTGAGGAATGCAATTGTATTACTGAATCGCTAAGAGCTTGGTTGAATAACGGAATATGCGGCTTTTGGAAAGGGCCTGTAGCTACAATTACATTTTTAGAGATGAATTCTCCTTGAGTTGTAATGAGCTTGAATGTGCCCTCCTCCTTCTTTAAAGATAGAACTCGTGTATTTTCTTGAATAGGGAACTCTAAACATTGAGCATAATCTCTTAAATAATTCGCCAGTTCATCCTTATGAGGCAACCCTTGAGAATCACCTACTAAATCCATACCTGGCAAGCTGCTATACATTCTAGGTGTAAATAGATGCAAGGAGTCATAACGACTTCTCCAAGAATCTCCAATCTCCTTTTGACTATCTAAGATTAAAAAATTGATTGCATTTTGTTTTAGATAGTAGGCTGATACTAGTCCTGCTTGTCCTCCGCCAATAATAATAACATCATACATCATTTTGGGAATTCCCTCCTAATTTGGTGATGTATATAAATTATCATATGAGCAAATATTCATCAATTGATCATATACGAATTTCCTCATATAAAGAAACAAGTTCTATAACTTGTTTCTTTATGCTTTACTATGAATGATTTTAAAAAAGCACCTTACTTTGTCTTGGTCAGTATTAATAATAATGAAATGAAGGTAAAGGCGATCAGTGCAAGAAAAGGGATTGTAATAAAATTTAGCCAGTCAATATACTGTATATTACATGGTACACCGCTCGTACACGGTTTAATAGATGCAAAACCAGGAAGCTTTTGCTGTAAATAATGAAACAAGGATATACATGCTCCAAGGATTGATAAAGGAAGCACATATTTTTTTATATTTCTATCGTTATAAAATGCAGAAATCCCTAAAAGAATACTTAACGGATACATAAGTATTCTTTGATACCAACACAGTTCACAGGGTATAAATCCTCTTATCTCACTAAAGTATAGACTTCCTAACGTTGCAGTCACAGCAACAATCCAAGCCAAGTATAATGTTTGGTCTCGTAACACCACGATAACCCTCCCCGGTTACTCCTTAAGTTGAGCGTTTATTAAAGTAGATATCTCATCATAATCAAAAGGATTCGATACCATAACATTATTTATCATAATTGTAGGGGTTTGTTGTACGTTATACTTAAGCACTAGTTCATTATCTACATTAACTTGTTCCTCTATTTGCATACTTCCCATATCATTCTCTAGTTTTTGAAGATCAATTGTCGGTGTAAATTGCTTAGCAAGCTCCAAGACTTTCTCTAATGTTAACCAAAGCTCATCATGTTGCTCTGTTTGTGGTTGTGCATTAAATAACTCTTTGTGGAATGTCCAATACGCTTTTGGATCTTGTATCCGAATAGCTTCCGCAGCTAGAGCTCCGGTCCTTGACTCTTCTTCATGAAAAAGAACATTTATATAAGAAAATGAAGCTTTATCTGTTTCGATAAAGTCTTTTGTAATTCTTGGCATAATATCCTCCCCCCATGCCTTACATGACGGACATTTAAAATCACCAAACTCAACAATTGATACTTTAGATTCTTTGTTTCCCAAAGTGGGCTGATTATTTACTGAAGGTGCATCATCAAATACCTTTTCCGTATTTTCCGATTGTTTTGTGGATTGATTTATCAGAACCAATGCCACTAATAGGATAATAATAATTGAAGTGAAGATAACCAAATTTTTTGATAATTGCTTTGTACTCTTCATTGTTCACCTCGAGATGATTATTTAATTGCTATTTGATTTGGGTTACTGTTTGATTGTTCATGCTCATTGATTTTTATGTGATTTACTATTAGTTATTTTGTAAATTCAGTAACTTCAATTGGATCATCATGCTTCTCCTTTCGATACCATTTAGTTGTTATGATAGCAAGTGCTACAACGAAAGCAGCTTCTTGCGTCATCTTCATGATGATCCCACCCAATTGTTGATCATCTATTGGACTCAGTAGTGAAAATAGCTGAGGTGAATTCAAATATGGTTTATAAAGTACATTGTCAGCAAAAATAATAACAACACATGCTGGATAGAGGAGCACTGCATTAGCTGCAATATAACCTAACTTCTTAACATTGGAGAGTATATCTAGTTCTGGGATTGGACAAACAAGAGACCACCACATCTGAAAAGAAGTAACGATTAAAAAGGTATGGTATAGGATTCCAAGGAGAGGGAATTCCATCACCATATTAAATATAACTGGAAAATGATATAAGGAGAATCCGAAATTAAATAAAAACATAGCTAGTACAGGCTGATTCCATAATTTTTCGAACTTTTTGAAGAACTTAGTCCTGAGTAAAGGGCGTAACAACCAAGCCGGAGTACCCAAATAAAAGAATAGCGGCATTACAAAATATAATAAAGCTTGCTTAAGCATGTGAGCACTAAATAACATATGATGACTAAGCGCATTAATTGGACTTCCGACAGCAAAATAAAATGTTGCTAATCCTGATAAAAACAATATAATTTGTCTCAATTCCACAGGTTCACTATGATCAAAACGATTACGGAATTTTCTTATAGATAGAATGTAAACCACTGATAATAAGACTGTTATTACAATAACAATTGGTCTCCACATTTCTGAAAAATCAAAATGTTCTAGAACCATTTCGTTCATCGCTAATAACCCCTCTAAGATCCATATTAGAAAAAACACTACATTGAGTAGTATAATATAAAATTAGAGAATTTGGTAAAGAAAATTTCTATAGCAAATTTATATGCACAAGTTCAATTTAGAAAAGGCAATTCTGTGTTATATAAAGCCCCCCTGATTCTTAAATGTATTGTTAGAAGGACCTTTTTTGGTTAATAAATTGCATCAAATGAACACAGGAAAACTCATAAGTGGCTATGGGTTATCGTAATTATTGGCCTGCTTGCATAAGAGCATTTATTTGTTAATAATTGCAACAATAGGACAACTATCTATGGTAGGCACGTTCGCTCATATTCAGACGCCATTACAACTGTCATTTGCTCGAGGTTTACTAGACTAGCACTTGGTTTAATCATTGGAACGCTTGGTTTAATAGCTTGGCAATATTTATTGAGGTTTTATATAAGACGGATTGTAATATGAAGTGCGACACTTACTGGAAATAAATAAAAAAGGGCCCATGGCCGGATTCGTGTAGAATGAAAGTTCCTACACCCACATTCACACAAGGAGAATCCACCATGAGCTACACACATCTTAGCATAATTGAGCGCAGCAAGCTAGAAATCCTCCACCAGCAAGGAATGAGTGCAAGATCCATTGCTAAGGAACTGGGAAGACATCCAGCAACCATTTGCCGCGAAATTCGCAGGCAAAATTCAGTGTCGTACCAAGCGGAACAGGCCCAGCATGCTTACGAAGAGCGCCGCAAAGCTTGTGTGTCCAAAGGGAAATGGACAACGGAACAAGCGGCGGTCATCGAAGCGAAGCTTCAGGCTACCTGGTCCCCTGAGCAGATCGTGGAGCGGTTGCGTCAGGAGGGACAAGCGATCGTATGTTTTAAGACAATTTATCGCTGGCTGTATATGGGCCTTTTAGTGAAAGGGACCCTCACTGTCCTTCGGCACAAGGGAAAGCGTCAGAAGCCTGCAGAAACCCGAGGTACGTTCCCGATAGGCAAGCGGATCTCTCAGCGTCCTAAAGAGGTTCGATCACGGGAAACGTTTGGTCATTGGGAATTAGATACCGTCGTTTCGGGCCGTGGAAAAAGCAAGGGCTGCGTGGCCACGTTCATTGAACGTAAAACTCGATTGTACAACGCAATACAGATGCCTGATCGCACCGCACTGTCGATAGAGATTGCCTTTGGTGTAGCCGCTTCGCAGTACCCCACTGCAGCCTTCCAGACCGCTACCGCCGACCGTGGTAAGGAATTTGCCTGTTATGCAAACCTCGAAGCCACACATGGAGTGAAGGTCTATTTTGCTGACCCGTATTCCTCTTGGCAACGTGGCTCCAATGAAAACGCAAATGGGCTCTTGCGCGAGTTCTTCCCTAAAGGCACGGATTTTGCTCAAATCACTGACGAATCGCTCGAGCAAGCAATAGATTTAATCAATCACCGACCACGGAAATGCTTGGGATGGAAAACGGCTCACGAATCTTTTTCAGAGGAACTGTCGCACTTGGCTTGACAATCTGTCATAAAAAAATAAGCGCTAAACACCTAGAATTAATAAAATACGTGAAAAGAGACCCCACAAATATCGAAATTTGGAAAAAGTATATCAGTATGTACATTTGGTTGATTTCTACCTACTGAGTTTTAACATTAAAAGATCATTGAACATAAAAATAAAAAACGGCATTTGCCGTTTTTTATTTTTATATGTTCCCCACACAATCGGAGGATTAAAACTACGATAGATTTTTTTCCTGCAACCGCATCTGCTCACATTTTAGTTAGCTCTGGGGAGCGTATTTTCTTGAAAAATGAATTCCGCTACCAGCATAAAAATGTCCAAACAACTCATAATACCCTTGTTCTAACTCTGATGAATTAACCTCTGCAGCATAAACTCCGCTTCCCTCATATTCACCTGGTATCCAGGTGGGACCTCCATTTTTACGAATCTCAAACATAAACCACGAATCCTGTGTAGTCGTCATGGCGTCATTTAATGTTGCTGTCACCCGCACATTCTGTTTTTCATCTGTTTGCGCTTCAGATATAGCGATACTGATAGTGGATGCTTTATTATCTAAACCATCTGAGCTGCAGCCTGCGAGAATATAAGTGGTTAACACTAAACCGACGATATATATTATTGCTTTCTTCATTTTTACCTCCCTAATCTGAGTGCAATATCGATTCACGATACTGCCTAAACTTCTTAAAAATACACCTTCTTCTTATATAATTTTGGAGGTTGCGATTACAACCGATGCGTTTCTTTTCCCTTATTTCCCTCCATTTTATGTGGAAACAAAACAAATAATAGTCTAGGTTAATAAACTACACTATTATATACTACAATTCGTAGTTTAATTAAAAAATCGAAATTGTTCAAACTATTGACCAAAACTCACAGCAAAAAATATAGAGCTTATCTCATTCAATCGCTTGTTAACTCCACTTTCATCAATCTAATCCCCAGAGTATATAATCAATTGATCTAACTCCACAACTGAAAAAACAGCCGGTCTGACCGACTGTCTTCAAAATATTAAAATTTGAATCTGTTTAAAGTGTTGTGATTATTGTTTAGTGAGGATGTGCTAACTCCTCTTTTACTTCACAAAAAATAGATTTATCATGCTGATGTGCTCTTGTCTCAAGTTGAATCGTGACGTGCATGATTCCCTTATGTTCAAGCAAGTATTCAATTTTACGTAACATTCTCTCACTTTCTGCGATGGTTAGCTGATCATCCACAACAGCATGGCAGGAAAGTGCATTTAGTCCACTAGTTATGGTCCAAATGTGCAAATCATGTATGCTTTGAATTCCTTCTGTTTTTTCAATCGTCTGAACCACATCATCAACGTTAACATTACTCGGTGTTCCTTCCATTAAAATATGAACTGCATCTTTAGTAACGTAATATCCACTTCTTAAAACAAGAATCGCAACAATGACACTCGCCAATGGATCTGCCCACCCCCAACCAAAGAACATAATGAGTAGAGCAGCAACAATTGCACCTACAGATCCCATCATATCACTTAGTACATGTAAAAATGCTCCTCTCATGTTCAGATTTCCTTTTGTATCACCGCCACGCATCATTATCCATGCAACTAAAATGTTAACCAATAATCCAATCACACTAATTATCAGCATTCCGGTTGTAGCAACTTCCGGAGGATTTGCAAAACGCTCAATTGCTTCATAAAAAATAAACAACGCAATTAAAATGAGTGTAGTACCATTCAACACAGCTGCTAAAATTTCAAAGCGTCGATACCCATAGGTCTTACTTCGACTCGCTACTTTTTGACCAAAAATAAAGGCAAGTAATGCGATTGCTAAAGAGATCGAATCGCTTAACATATGACCTGCATCAGACAAAAGTGCAAGACTATTTGTAATAAAACCTCCGATAGCTTCAATAATCATGTAACATGTAATCAAAAGAAATGATATCCATAACACTTTTTTATTTGAACCATGTGTGTGGTTATGATCGTGGTTATGTGACAATTCAAATTCCTCCTTATTATGTATAGAAACTTAAACTCACTTTATATTGAGCCTGCTCAATTGCTGTTTGAGCATATTCATATGATATTATGTCCTTTCTTCTGAATTTGACTAATTGTCACTAATGATGTAATTCCATTCTTTACTCCCCTCATGAACAACTCTTTTAGACAGCATTCATTTCCATCTTTACAAATATTAAAATAATTTACTTAAAACATATGAATATATGTTCATGTATAAGTAGTATATTCTTATATTCGAACGAAAGTCAATAAAATAGTTAACTAAAATTATGCTCTTTGAGAGGCTAAAGTGATAAGTGCGTTTTAAGATTCATTTATCAGGTTTGCTACCCCTTTGAGTTTTTCATTAATGATTACGTATAAATCTTTCTTTTGTCATTTTTTACTCCGCGTTTACGTACTGCTTGGTTTTTTTTTACAGTCGAATGATAATCTTCATATTACTGAACAGATGAATGAAGTTTCATACATTCATCTTTAAGGATAAGAGGAGGAATTATCGTGAAATTATCAAAGAAAGCCATTCCGGCAGCAGCACTGAGTCTAGCCTTTGCCGCTTCTACAATCTTATCTGCCGGACAAGCAAATGCAGTACAAGCTGTCAGCGTAGAGAAAAAACTGATCAAAAATATCATCTTCCTTATTGGTGACGGCATGGGAACTTCCTATACTTCCGCTTACCGCTATATGAAGGATGATCCTTCTACAAAGGTTATGGAGAGAACCGTATTTGATCCTTATCTTGTCGGAACTCAAATGACATATCCGGATGACGACACTCAAAACGTGACTGACTCCGCTTCCGCGGCAACCGCAATGTCCGCTGGCGTTAAGACTTATAACGCTGCTATTGCTGTCGATAATGACCAAACGGAAGTCAAAACCGTATTGGAGCAGGCAAAGGAAAACGGAAAATCGACTGGGCTTGTTGCTACCTCGGAGATCACTCATGCCACACCGGCTGCATTCGGCGCACATGACATCAGCAGGAAGAACATGGACGCTATCGCAGATGATTACTACGATGAATTAATCAATGGCGAGCATAAGCTTGATGTCCTATTAGGTGGAGGAAAATCCAATTTTGTACGTGAGGATCGTGACCTGACGAATGAATTCCAGAAAGCTGGTTTCAGCTATGTGACTGATCGCAGTGCCCTGATCGCAGATTCAAATGAACAGATTCTCGGACTTTTTGCTGACGGAGGAATGGACAAGATGATTGATCGTACTAGTGAAACACCTTCGCTGGCCGAAATGACAAATTCAGCGATTGATCGTCTGAGCACAAACGAAAATGGGTTTTTCCTAATGGTTGAAGGAAGCCAGATTGACTGGGCAGGCCATGATAATGACATCGTTGGCTCTATGAGCGAAATGGAGGATTTTGCAGGAGCATTCCAGGCAGCTATTGATTTTGCCAAAGAAGACGGTGAAACTCTTGTTGTAGCAACAGCTGACCATTCCACTGGCGGACTCACGCTCGGGAAAGACGGAGAATATAATTTCTTCGTGGATCCGATCAAAGCTGCAGTGCGCACTCCAGACTTCATGGCAGCTCAAATTGCTGAAGGTGCTTCTGTAGAAGAAACGCTGAAGAACTATCTCCAGCTTGAGCTGACAGCTGAAGAAATTCAATCTGTAAAAGATGCAGCAAAAGACGCAGATGTAACGGCGATCGACAATGCCATCGAAGCTATTATCAACAACCGTTCTTTCACTGGCTGGACAACAGGCGGACATACAGGAGAAGACGTGCCAGTTTATGCTTACGGTCCTGGAAGCCATCGCTTCTCAGGCCTGATCGACAATACAAATAATGCAGAAATCATCTTTGATATTTTAAAGAAACATAAGTAATCAAATTCTCAATAGCAGCCCTTTCTCTTCTTTCCGTAAGGAATCAGAGAGGGGGCTTTTTTGCATTATAAAAAGATGTCGCCTCGTACCTTTGTATAAAAAATGGCCTCTTCTGAAATTCATTTTGAATGCAACATTTAAACTTAAAAGTTGTTTATTAATTGTAATCCAATTTATCCAATATAACGAGTAAGTTACATACCTAAGCTCTAATAATACAGCTTATGAACTTGTTTGCTTGTAGTAACTTTAAACACACGAAATTAGCGATAACCGTTCTAAAAACCCTTAAACAAGGAGGTGAATGATATGATGAAGAAAGTCATTATTGCAGGTTCTGTACTTGCAGGTGTTTTATTCGGTACTTTTCTAGTTACTGTAATCATGCCAAACCAGGAACCAGTGCATTATCTAACTGGTGAGTACGCATTTGATACACGAGATAAAAAACAACTCGTAGGTTGGCCAGACAACGTATTTATTGGAACAGTTGTTAAAAGGATAAGCAGATGACTGATTCTCTAAGTCCCATCACTTTCTATGACGTTAATGTCCTTGAATCAATTAAAGGTAGTAAAGACAGTAGATCAAGAACACTGAAAATTAGCCACAGAGTTGGGTATGATGAAGAGCAAGGAGCCATACTTTACTATGGAAGGCGACGTAGAGACGCTAAACACAGACGCCAAGTATTTATTTGTAACGAAATATGATGAAGCAACTCAAATTCATAGAGTCGTTTCAGTGGAATGCATTATCTTATTAGAAACACCTGAAGAAGAAAAGAAAGTTAAGGAAGGGTTTATAATTGCTGCTCAGAATCAGGTGGAGCCTAATTATGCCGGTAAAGAATAGTTAGTTGATCTTATGCATTAATAAAGAAACCCACAACATTTTGTTGTGGGATATTGGACTGTCAACAGTAAATCAGACAACTTTTTTAAGGGCTACAGCTTTGTACTGAACTGGTGTCATGTAACCTAATGAGCCATGAACTCGGTGTCTGTTGAACCAGTTCACATAATCATATAATTCCACGTTTAGATGGTGGAGACTTTGGAAATTCATTTGATTAATGAACTCCGTTTTCATTACTTTGTAGGTGGCCTCAGCAACAGCGTTGTCGTAAGGACAGCCTTTCATGCTCAGCGAACGACCAATATTAAAGGTCCTCAACAACGCATCCATGGTTTGGTTTTTAAACTCACTTCCACGATCTGTATAAAACCATTGAATGTCGTTTAAATCGCCTTCTACTGTGGCAAAGGCGCGAGAAACCAGAGCAGCGTCCTTATGTGGACCCGCACTGTGACCAATGATTTCTCTGTTGAATAAGTCGATCAGAACACAAATATAATGCCACTTGTGCTGAACTTTCACATACGTAAGATCGCTGACTACAAAGCGTTTTAGCTCCTTTTGTTCAAACTCACGTTTCAACACATTAGCTGTTTTTGCATCGTTACAAGCCGTTTTATGCGGCTTATACTGGGCGATTGTATATGTGGACACAACCTTTCATAATGCGTCCAATTCGGCGCCTAGAAACCATATAACCTTGCTCCTTGAGTTTCATTTTTATCTTCCGTGTCCCATAGACTTTGCGGTTGTTTTGAAAGATCTCAACAATAGCTTCCGTAAGGGTACTTTCACCTTCGTTTTCTTTCTCACTCGCTTCATAGTAAAAAGTGCTTTTAGCGATTTGCAGGACTTTACACATTGCTGATACCGAGTATTTATCACTATTTTGTTTAATGATCTTTACTTTCGTCCCATGATCAGCGCAGCTTGCTTTAAAATGTCATTTTCCATTCGAAGTTGCTTAAGTTCTTTGCGAAGCGCAATGAGTTCATTCTCTTCTGCCGTTCGGTTATCCTTTTCAGTAAAGGAACCCGAGGTGTTGGCTTGTTTAATCCAGCGATCCAGCACAGATGGGCTAAGCTCATATTCTTTCGCAATAGCTGCTCTTGATTTCCCGTTTTCATATAACTGAACCATTTGTCTCTTGAATTCTGCTGTAAATGTACGTCTTTCTCTTGGCATAGTAGATCCGCTCCTAATTGTGATGATTTCATTCTACTAGCCCCTAATTTTTCTGTCCAACTAAGTGTAGCCTATCCATATCTGTTTCCTGCTCCTTAAAGTGCCTTCTTACCTTGAATTATATACTTAAGTATTTTTTCTGCATTATATTTAACCCAACCTATTAGTGCAGAACCTCAAGATATTTGCCACGGCAGTCCCACAAAGTATAGTCCATTAACTCGTGATACCCCTTCTTTATGTAAGATTATACCTTGTGAATTAATACTTTTTAATATCGATCCAATGGTCATTTCTCTTAAATCCAGTAGCCCAAATAATATTATCTACTTGCAGTTCACTGCCATCCTCATAAATGATACAGTTATCTATTGCGTTTAATGCACGAGGATATGCTTTGACTGTTCCTCTTCTTATTAAATCTCTTAGTTCGTATCCATAAACGTATTTAGGTTGATTTCGTAACCATTTGCATAGAAAAACCCCTCTTTATTCGTGAAGTGCACCCCTTAGAATGGACACTGGAAAAACCCCTGGCTTTAGCCGATGAAATTTCTAGGGGGTGCATTTTTGTATGGCGATTAAAGGTCAAAAGTTTAAGACATATTCTGAGGATCTCAAGTTAGAAGCTGTTCGTTTGCACGTAGAAGAAAAGTGGACCTATCAACAAATTAACAAACATTTGGGAATTCAAGATGAGGGGCGGATGAAGCGATGGATGCGTAAGTACCGCGAGCAGGGTGAATTTGGTCTGTTAGATCAACGAGGTAGGCGTAAGGAATATATAGACCAAGAGCGATACGTTCAACAATTGAAACGGGAAAATGCAATGCTAAAAAAGTGTTTGAAAATCTGGATGCAGGAGGAAAAGAGAAAAGGTTCAAACTTATCGAACAAACGGCGGACATCGGTCAAGTCGTAAAACAATGTCAACTTCTTGGCGTCTCTAAAAGTGGTTACTACGCTTACTTGAAGCGTAAAAAAGTAGACCGAGATGCCGAGGCTAAACGAATTATCCGTAAAGTGTACACACGATATGAAGGAAAGTATGGATATCGACAGCTACAGTTATTCTTGTGGCAAGACGAGGGGATTTGGATGAACCATAAGAGGGTACTACGTCTGATGCAACAGCTTGGCCTTCAAGCCAGCATTCGCCGGAAACGTCGATTTAACATGACATATAAGGCTGCCGAACGTGTAGCTGAGAATCTGCTTCAAAGAAAATTCACTGCCGAAAAACCAAACCAGAAGTGGGTGACCGATGTGACTCAATACCGGGTTGGCGAGCGTTGGCTCTATCTTTCAGCTGTGAAAGATCTGTTTAATAACGAGATTGTGGCCTACGAACTTAGTCAACGGAATGACAATGATTTGGTGCTTCAAACCTTTGCTAAAGCGTTCTCTAAGCAAAAAAACGTGACTGAATTGATCGTTCACAGCGACCAAGGATTTCAGTACACGTCTCATGCCTACCACGACATGCTGCCAAAGGTTGACGCCCAAATCAGCATGTCTCGCCGGGGCAATTGTCTAGACAACGCCTCTATGGAGAGTTTCTTCTCGCATTTCAAAACGGAAGGACTCTACCCTTATGATATACGAAATATGCTAGAGGCACAAAGAAGAATTGAAAAGTATATCCATTTTTACAACAAAAGACGGCCACAGCGTAAATTAAACAAACTGACGCCGATAGAATTTCGACGTCAGTTTGGATAGGTGTTTTTTTCAATGTCCACTAAATGGGGTCTTGACCATTCGAGAGGTGAGTGGTTTTTCATCTTTATTAGGTAGACCATTCTTATCACCATTAAGCCCCATTCCCGGTAAACCATCATACATTCTTGGCGTGAAGAGATGCGTATAGTTTACGCCACGATCCCCCTATTAAAGAAGCAGCATCAATAATTAAATAGCTTAACCCAGATTGTTTGAGATAATAACCTGTAGCCAAACCAGCTTGTAGCAACTATTACTAATACATTGTACATATGTTAGCCCCCTTAACGAATTTTATAACAATCAAATAATCATTTGATTGAGTAATTGTAATATGATACCCTAATAATAATCAAACGGATATTTGATTGAATGGAGGGTATAACATGAAAGATAGCTGTGAAATTTATTGTTATGATGAACCAAAAGTTCGTAAGGTACAAAATGCTTTACAACAACAAAACATTCAGACAATGGCAAAGATGTTTAAAGCACTCTCAGATGAAACACGATTGAAAATTGCATTTGCTTTATGCGAAGAAGAAGAACTTTGCGTATGTGACGTGGCAAATATTACTGGAGCCTCTTTGGCTACTGCATCGCATCATCTGCGAACACTAAAACAACTTGGTTTGGCAAAATACCGAAAAGAAGGAAAACTGGCCTTCTATTCGTTGGAAGATGATCATGTACGTCAATTAGTTCAACTAGCCTCAATAAATAGCAAGGAGTTGATGAGTCATGCAACAACTTGAGGAAGATAGCAATGAAAAACAAATTTACCGTGTACAGGGTTTTACTTGTACTAATTGTGCAGGTAAATTTGAGAACAATGTAAGAAGTATTCCTGGTGTATCGGATGCAAAGGTTAACTTTGGGGCAGCTAAAATTACCGTTTATGGAAATGCTACCGTGGAAGAGTTAGAAAAGGCCGGTTCGTTTGAAAACCTAAAGGTTTCGCCTGAAAAACAAAGAATCGTTGAAAAGAAGGAACCATTTTGGAAAGAAAATTGGAACGTCATTCTTTCTGTTTTACTTATGGCTGTCGGTTATCTTCTCTCTGCTCGCTATGGTGAAGAGGCGTTAGTTCCTGCTTTAACATTCGGTGCGGCAATAATTGTTGGCGGTTATGATTTATTCTTAAAAGGAATTAAGAATTTATCCCGGTTGCAGTTTGACATGAACACACTCATGACAGTCGCTATAATTGGTGCAGCTGCTATCGGTGAATGGGGCGAAGGTGCGGTCGTTGTAGTACTTTTTGCAATAAGCGAAGCTCTGGAACGTTACTCAATGCAAAAGGCACGTCAATCCATTCGTTCCCTTATGGATATTGCCCCTAAAGAAGCTTTAATTCGACGAGGGTCTTTAGAAATAGCAGTAAATGTAGATGATATACAGGTTGGAGATGTAATGATCGTCAAGCCAGGACAAAAGTTGGCTATGGATGGGATTGTCATTAAAGGTACTTCCACATTGAATCAAGCGGCAATCACGGGTGAATCGGTTCCTGTAGCTAAAACAATTGATGATGAAGTATTTGCAGGTACTTTAAATGAAGAAGGCCTACTCGAAGTTAGAGTTACCAAGCGGGTTGAAGATACAACCATATCTAAGATTATTCATCTTGTTGAAGAAGCACAAGCTGAACGAGCTCCTTCCCAAGCGTTTGTGGACCGTTTCGCTAAGTATTACACACCTGCGATAATGGCAATAGCTCTGGGTATCGCCATCGTCCCACCACTGTTTGGTGCTGACTGGGGAGATTGGATATATCGTGGTTTATCGCTCCTTGTAGTAGGATGTCCTTGTGCTTTGGTTATTTCTACTCCTATTTCAATTGTCACCGCAATCGGCAACGCTGCCAAGAATGGCGTTCTGATCAAGGGTGGAATTCACCTGGAAGAGGCCGGACGCATTCAAGCTGTAGCCTTTGACAAAACCGGCACCTTAACTAAAGGGTTTCCAGAAGTAACGGACATCGCCATATTTAACGGGCAGATTGAAAGTGAAATATTATCGATTGCTGCTTTGATTGAGAAAGGTTCACAACATCCGCTTGCATCTGCAATTGTTCGGAAAGCGGAACAGTTTGGTGCTGATCTTTCGCATTCTGTTGATGACTTTCAATCCATTACAGGTAAGGGTGTAAAAGCTTCAATTGATGGCCAGCTATACTTTATTGGGAGTCCTAATCTGTTAGAAGAATTTCACTCAAATATTATAGAAACGGCACACAAGCAAATTAGCACGCTGCAGACTCAAGGTAAAACTGTTATGGTATTGGGTACAAAACAAGAAGTAATTGCCTTGATTGCAGTGGCCGATGCCGTTCGTGATTCCAGTAAATCAGTCATAGAAGAGCTGCATTCTATCGGGGTTAGAAAAACGATTATGCTTACTGGGGATAACCAAGCCACAGCTAGAGCTATTGGAAGCCAGTTAGGCGTAGCCGAGGTCAAGGCAGAGCTATTACCCCAAGACAAGCTTAATTACATTAAAGAACTACGGAAAAGCTATTCTCATGTAGCGATGGTTGGTGACGGAGTAAATGATGCACCTGCACTTGCTGCTTCCACCGTAGGCATTGCTATGGGCGGCGCAGGTACTGATACAGCTCTGGAAACAGCCGACATTGCTTTAATGGCAGATGATTTAAGAAAACTCCCGTACACAATTCGTTTAAGTAAAAAAACTCTTGCGATTATTAAACAAAACGTAGCATTTTCTTTAGGAATTAAGTTGTTTGCATTAGTGCTTATTGTACCAGGATGGCTCACCTTATGGCTTGCTATTCTTGCGGACATGGGAGCAACACTGATTGTAATTCTAAACAGTCTCAGACTTCTAAAAATAAAAAAGAAAAACAAAAATAGACCGTCATGAAAGGCGGTCTTTTTTGTTTCTACTATACTTCTTACACATTATAATCCTACATATTTTAATTTTCACTTAAGAGAAATTTCAATCTTCTGTAGTTGCTGAAAAATAAATCTTATTTGAATCTTTTCGAAAATCAGACGGTGTAATCTGAGTCTTGGCTTTGAAAACTTTAGAGAAATGAGAAAGACTTGTGTAGCCAAGTCTAAAACTGATATGAGTCACGCTTCTAGAACTAGTCGATAGCAGCTTTTTACCCTCTTCTATACGAGTATGATGTAAAAATTGTAAGGGTGTAGAACCAGTAACAGTTTTAAATGTGCGATGTAGGTGATGGGGGGTTATAGACAAGTGTTGATGCCTCGTTCATATCAGCTTAATGAATTATCGTCCATGTTCTCCATCCGTCAACCGGTAGAAGTTCTTGTCCTCGACAGCTTGTTTCAGTACCAATAATTCGCTTTATGAATACCTAACCGCCTCTATTCGCCTCTCTTCTAAGAAGTTGTTCCATAACGATGTGAAAACTGTCCTGCATTATGCTGCTTATTGAGGTTTTAATACATCGATTATCACTTAGATAATCATCTAATCGGCAATCGGATCAAGTTCTTGTCCTTTTCGGTAATCGGTACAAGTTCTTGTCCTTAGCTTGGGACAAGAACTTGTACCGATAAAATAAAAAAGCCGCTAAAATAGCGACTTTCAATGGGCATATGTTCTTGTCCTTCGACATTTTCATTTCCGTGATTTCTGCTTTTCACTGGCTGCCGAAACAGCCGATTAAAGACTGGGTCATAGTCTTTTGTTTCAAGGGCTTTCTTTCAGGATTCGTTGATTCTTTCGTTGTCGCCGAGGATCTAGTTTCCTACCCAATTCGATTGTTACCAGATGTATTTGAGATCCACATCGTCTTTGATTTAATGGTCTTTCCCATTCTTTGTGTATATTTCAATCAAACGTCCGTACACTCTCGCCTTCCAGTCATCATTTTGCAGTCCATTCTATATAGCGTTCCGATTTCTCTTTTTGAGTGGTGGGCTGAAGTGAACACTGAACTAATTAATCACCACAAATGGTGGAACATTTTCCACTCTTTCTTGTTTATGGTCCTGACCTTTTTACTTGTACGAGCTTTTATCGCGCTCTTTAGAAAATACTCGGATCCGTAACTATTCTTCATCGGAAGAATACGATGATCGAGATAAGAAAGAGATCAGAGCATGATCATATTCAACTGCGTGCTTTCCAATCCATATGAGGTGGCCCCACGAATCAAGAATAAACAGTTCTGATTGGGGGATCATTGTTTTTGCGATTTGAGGATGACTAATTGCTACTGAATTGTCGTTTTTGGAATGCATGATAAGCGTTGGTGCTTGGATAGTTTTCATTTCCGATGAATATTCACATTGCGTTTGTTCGAGATCGATTAAGAATCCCGAGTACGAACGCTGTCGGTTATTCATTTTTCGGAATTCTTCTAGGTAGTGATTGTCAAGCCGTTTTTGGACTTCCGAATATGAAAGCTTTGAAAATGAAGTTGACATCATTCTGAAAGTCAATTTAGGTAATAGGTTATTCAGTGTTGAAACTAACTTCCATGTTCTTTTTTCTGTTACGGTGTTGAATATACGCCTAGCAAACTTGAATTCCTTATCGTCTGGAGTAAGCCAAGGTTTTGTTACGGCACACTGAAGCGTAAAACTGATGACCCGATCAGGAAACATGGAGCAGAACACAATTCCAGTAGGCCCTCCTGCCGATACAGCAATTACATGAACTTTTCTTATAGCTAGATAATCTAATAACTCATTATACATATGACAAGCTTGCTTTAAATCCGAAACCTCTGAAGTTCTGCCGTACCCTGCACGGGAGGGTGTAATAATAGAATACCCCGAATCTAGAAGTATCTTATAACCAAATTCCTCATGACAGTTTGAATGTCCTCCATGAAACAACAAGATTGGTAAGCCTGTACCTGTTATTGAAAATTCTAGGGTGATATCTCCGATTTTGAGCAAGTTAACTTCCCGGCACATGATAAAACACCTTCCCCATATTTTCTGGTCACATGATAAATTCGTGTCTTTCTAAAAAAAGCAAAAAGAGCCCGCTGTGTGCAGGCTCCTCCAGTCAAACAGATATAAAGTTTCTCTGACGAAAACATTTAAACACACAATATCATGCTTTCAGATGATTTGCAATACCAATTAGAATGTTAAATGTGTAGAAGAATGCGTTGAATGGGAGGTGCTAAGCTGTTTAAACTATTTAAATGTTGCCCCAAATGGTTAGAACTCTTTTCGTATTTTTACTATTCTGCAAGCTAATAAAGAAGCAGCGCAATCACCAGCGCTAACAATAGAATGTCGATCAAACCCAAACTAGCAAACATCACCCAAACCGATAAATGTGGAGAGCGGAAAGCACTTGCATTTATTCCCCGTTGTTTACGAAAATAGTCTCTGGTCGCGCACATCATAATGACTGCCCCTAAAAACACAGCTCCAACACCCACTACTGCAGCTATCCAATGACCAAAATCTCGAAAAACGTTAGTTCGAAAAACAACCCCCGTAGCAAGAAAACCCAAACCAATAACAGCTATTCCGGTTCTCACCCAAGCGAGAAAAGTTCTTTCATTAGCAAGATGCTGCTGGATGAATTGCGAATCTGGGGTTTTCGCCTCTTCCAATTCTGTTCCACCCCTTAGATACTTTTGTCCATACACATAATTAGACGACGTTCGATGTCCAAAGCGATATTCCTTATAGAGGCGGCAGATTCCTCTCCAGCCGTTCCGATCAAGTATGACGGTTTAGGCAACCCGATGTTCGTTTGCCCTTCATGCTCATATACTGTAATCTTACACGGCAAAAAATAACCGTTTAATACATTCTCGCTTAGCACTTTTTTTGCTTCAACAGGATTACATACCTCGAGCACTTCATAACGTTGGGTAAACACAATCCCCTTCTCATTTAATTTATCTTGAATGTTGAAACGCCAGAGAACGCCAAATTGTTCTTCCTTCAACGATAATTCCAACGACTGTATAGCTTCATCGACCGTTTTATTTGTTTGAACAGTATAGTGGAACATCAGGAACCTCCTGTTATTGGTCTTAGAAAATTATTACTCTACCACAGTATTATTACCTTAAACATAAATAATAACGCAAAAAAGGCCCCTAACATGTAAGACATGTAAGGGACTCATTTCTTATCTCTGATGCGAGCTACGCCAAGCCATTATGCCGCCTTGTAGGTTCACAATACTGGGAATGCCGTTTTTTTTGAAAATTATAGCTGCCCGTTTGCTTCTCATTCCGCTCTGACAATAAACAAATACCGGTTTATCCTTCGGAAGTTCGTTCATTCTGCTGCTCAATTGAGATAGCGGAAGATTCTTCGCCCCTGGTATGTGCCCCGACTTATATTCATGCGGCTCGCGGACGTCAATGAGAATGGCGTTCTGAGCAGATTTTCGCTCTTGTTCGAACTCTTTAGCATTTATTGTGCGTACTCCTTTAATCGGAGCAAACTGCTTATAAAAGAACAAAATAACGACTAATGCGATAAGAATGTTAATCATCGTTGATGTATCCATTATATCATCATTCCTTACATTTTCTTATCTGCTTTTAATAAGCAGATCAACCGCTTGCTTCACAACCTGTCCGGTTTCTTGCCCTTGTTCCATCTGTTCAACCAGACACTGCTCCAAATTAACGGCCACGATATAGGCAATCGCCTTGTCCGTTGCGCTTCGAATCGCAGAAAGCTGACCTACAACATCCTTACAGTCTTTATTTTCTTCCATCATGTTAAGAACTCCCCGAACCTGCCCCTCGATTCGCTTCAATCTGCGTTTCACATCATCATCATATTTCATGGAAAACCACCCTCTCGTTTTAAGCGAATAGGTATATTATGAACAAAGTTCCCTAGGTTTACAATACACCAATGCGAAGGTGACGTCGTTTTCAGTGAGCTTTAGATGAACAGGTTGACGTTCGCTTCCGTCGCATCGCCCAGATAAGCTGCAACGCCGGCATACTCAATGCCATCTAGCAATTCCTCTTGCTTGAGACCAAGCAAATCCATCGTCATTGTGCAAGCGACCAGTTTCACACCCTGTTCTTGTGCCAATTCGATTAACTGTGGCAGGCTAAGTGCATTATGCTTTTTCATCACATGCTTGATCATAGCCGGACCAGCTCCTGCAAAATTCATGCGTGATAAGCCAAGTTTTTTGGAACCACGCGGCATCATCCAGGCAAATGCCCTCTCCAGTAGCCCCTTTTTGACCGGAACAGGCTGATCTTTTCGCAGTGCATTTAGCCCCCAAAACGTAAAGAATATCGTGACCTCATGATCGTAGGCAGCTGCTCCGTTCGCAATGATGAAAGCAGCAATCGCTTTATCCAGATCACCGCTAAAAAGCACGATTGTTGTTCTTTCAGTGGTTCCAACTTGTGTCATTAATGATATCCATCCTTTCATAATACATATACGGGTATGGGTTTTTATAAAGGCAAAAAAATTAGGATACAACAGATATATTCGCTTTTGTTTGCCCTTCCTTACTCTTCGAATCGTTCTTTCCGATCCAGAGTACGCCGAATAGTGAATTGTATCCGGCTTTATTCAAAATTCGTGCTGCTTTGCGAATTGTTGACTTAGATGTTGAAATGATCATAATCTCACTGCCCTTATCTAGCTCCTTCTTATAAAGGTACGGAAGGCGGCCGAGATAAATATTTATTGCATCCGGATGATGTTCTTGTTCATGATCAATAGGGTCACGAATATCAACGACCTGCACATCGGCAGATTTTATTCGATCGAAGAATTGATGTTCCGTCATAAAGGTGAGACCTTTGACCGGCAGCCAACCTCGAGCAATACCTGATACCAGCAGTAAACCTATAATATTCACCGCTATATGCAGCACATTCAATTCAGATCACCTCACTTGTCGCAAGGAGCATATAATGATTTTATACCTGTAAGGGTATTGCAATCAACAAGAGAAATCTAACAATACTGGATTTAAGTTTTACTAAAGAGAGAATGACTTAGTCATTCTCCCTCCATATTTAGCCTTTTCTAATCCAAAATTTAAAGACTCCTGCTTCTTCCTTACTATCCAATATTTCATGGCCCGTCTTTTTGGCCCAAGCACTCAGATCATTTTGGGCACCTTTGTCGGTTGCATGAACTTCCAACACTTGTCCAGAAGATAACTCATCGATGGACTTTTTTGTTTTAACGATTGGCATCGGACATGCCAATCCTGTTGCGTCTAACAATTTATCACTGATCATCATACATTCCTCCAAGGATTATTAGTTATCGTGAACGGCACAACGGTTCGGACCAATTTCCATTTCACGCTGTTCTTCTTCGTTCGGATTAATTTTTCCCATATTCGTTTGGCGAATTTCTTGATAAGCATTTGGCTGAGGCGGCAAGTTTTCAGTGACTGTCTTGCGGAATTCGCCTTCATCCGTGATGTTTAAGCCTGGGTTTTTCTTGTAAAGGTCACCGAGTCGGCCAGATACCAGCCCCTTCTCGCCAAGCTCGGTTATTTTACCGAAATGTGCTGGAAGAACAATTAAGTCTTCAGACAGATTTTTATACCGTTTGTAAAGCGTCTCTCGTAGATCGCTAACCCAATCCTCAGCCAACCCTGCCAGATCTGGGCGGCCGATTGATTCGATGAACAAAATATCGCCGGACAACAGAAATTTGTTATCGATAATAAACGACGTCGAACCGATTGTATGCCCCGGAGAGTAGAGTGGATGTACAATAATTCGCTCTCTGCCTACGGTGATATCTTTGCCATCTTCAAGTTTCTCGTAGTGGAACGTCACTTCACCTGCGTCCTTCTCGGGTAAGTAATAGGTCGCACTATACTTCTCTGCCATAGCCCGGCCTCCAGATATATGATCAGCGTGCAGATGCGTATCGATTGTATGAACAAGCTTAGCACCTTTTGCCTGGAGGAAAGACTCATACTGGTCGATCATACGGTTTGTATCGATAATGGCAGCTTCACCTTCAGAAAGCACTACGTAAGATAAGCAGCCTTTTCCGATACGTACAAACTGGTACAGTTCGCCTCCACCTGTTAAATCTGCTACCTTAACCGGCTCCAGGTATTCACTCCACGACTTCATGCCGCCTTCCAGATAAGACACGTTGCTTCTGCCGGCTTCAGCTATTTGTTCGGCAACAAACATCGACGAGCCTTCCTTCGCACATACGACAAGTACGGGTTTACCTTCTGGGATTTGTTCAAGTGCGGGATCAACGCCATCAATCAAATCAAAGTATGGGATATTGATAATCTGCACGCTGCGGCCTTCAATTTTCCAGTCAGCAAAATCCGTTTCATTACGCACATCGAGGATAAACAATTCTTTACCTTCAAGAACAAGTTGTGCAACTTCTTTTGCCGACATCTTCGTAATGGTGTTCGTGGTCATATTGTTTCCCCCTTAGGCAATAAATTAGAATGTTAATGTCACGCTGGCATCTTGAGCAAAATCAAGGAACGTTACAGCTCCGCCAACGTCAATACCGTCTATAAAATCTTCCTTATTGAGATTCATAACGTCCATCGTCATCTGGCATGCAATAATCTTCACGCCCATTTCTTGCGCCATACCAACAAGCTCTGGAATGGATGGGACTTTAGCTGCTTTGAAGCCTTGTTCAAAGTGCTCTTTGCCGGCCGGCATTGGTAGCTGAGCATAAGCTTCTTTATGAATGAGATTCAAGCCCTCGAAGGTGAAGAAGATGGCTACTTCAGTATCCGTAGCGGCAGCTGCCGTAGCGATGTTGAATACTTTATAAGCATCGAACAATCCGCCATTGCTTGCAATAATCGCGAGTTTGTTAGACATTATTTATTCCTCCAATTCATTTCATGTTGTTAAAATGTTGTGTAACAAGATCGTATCCTTTAATATCAAACGTCTTTCTCCACGTCGTCATCCCACTCGGTCATACCCGGAATGACATTTTTTAGCTTTGAAAAGCCTTTGTCAGCTAGGGAACGACATGCCATGTCACTTCGGCTGCCAGTACGACAGATAACATGATATTCTTTGTTTGGATCGAGCTCCTGATAACGTGTCTCCAGCTCCCCTGCAGGGATGGAAACGGCTCCTGGAATACGACCGAAAGCGTACTCAGCCGGTTCACGTACATCTAGAATGTTCAATTTTTCTCCGGAAATTAGTTTATTACGAATTTCATCCAGTGTAGACGTGTATTGGAATGTGACGTCTTCTTTGGTCTCCGTTGGATCGGCTTTACGGATGTAATGACGGAATACCCCGTCTTCCTCCTTAAGTCCGATATACTGATGACCGGTCCGTTTGGACCAGCTTTGCAGGTCCGCTACAGAGCCTTTATCGGTTGCTTTTACTTCTAAAACCTCTCCGGTGTTTAGTTCTTCAATTGCCTTTTTCGTCTTAACAACCGGCAAGGGACAAGCCAAGCCTTCGCATTCGAGCGTCCGATCAACTTTAAGTGTTGTTGTCATGGTGAGCATTCTCCCTTCAATAATTATCTGCCTTGTTGAATATCGCCTTGCCATGCAGTCATACCGCCTGGCATATTGATGACGTTGTAGTTCAAATCTGACAGAAATTCACACGCAACATTGCTTCTCCCCCCGCTACGGCATACGACTACTGTCTCCTCATTCGGATCGAGCTCATGAAATCTCGATTCAAGTTGACCGAGCGGGATATGCTTAGCTTGCGGAATGTGTCCCGATTCCCATTCATCCGGTTCGCGAACGTCAAGAATGGTAAATTTTTCTCCACGTTTTAACCGATCCTTCACCTCGAATGGCAGTTGTAAACGGATTTGCTTCGACTTCATCGTTAATCATCCTTCCCTAAGTCAAAATATCAAGCCAAATCTTAATGACAGTCGCAACAATAAGTGTCGCGAGAATCCATTGCAATACCTTCGTATTCAGCTTCTTACTAATCATAGCGCCGAGCGGCGATGCGATTGTACTCGCAATCACCATGACGATTGATGGTATGAGCAGCATGTGACCGCCCATAAGTTTCCCTGCTGTTGATCCAATCGAAGAAATAAAGGTAATCGCGAGTGATGAAGCAATTGCAACTCGTGTCGGTATACGCAAAACAACAAGCATGATGGGTACAATAATAAATGCACCGGCCGCTCCCACAATACCGGATAGTATCCCGATTAGGCCAGCCAAGCTAGCCGCAAGTGCTTTATTAAATCTTATCTTTGTGTAGTCAGCTTCCTCGTCTCCCTTTTTGGGGAGGAACATCATAATACCAGCTACGAGTGCAAGTACAGCATACGTCAGGTTAATGGCTTCATCAGGCATAAACTTTGAGCCATATCCTCCGGCGAAGCTGCCGGCTACGATAGCTACTCCCATGTATAACACGAGGGACTTATTGATATATCCTCCTTTACGAAAGGCGAAAATCCCGGCTAACGAAGCAAAGAATACTTGTACTGCACTAATTGCGGAAACCTCCTGTGCTGTAAATGCAACGAAGCCTAGTGCCGGCGGAATGTAAAGCAGCATCGGGTACTTAATGATGGAGCCTCCGATACCGACCATCCCGGAAATCAAAGATCCGGCAAACCCGATTGCAAACAATGTCAGAATCCAAGCTATATCCAAGGGGGTCTCCTCCTATCTGTTTTCGGGACGGCCATACTTATTGTGCTCATTTATGATCATCCATTATACCCCATGGGGTATTATTTTGACCAAAAAAAATGAACACTTTGCAGTTTTATTTTACCGTCCTATTGCATTTCCTTTATACCAGTACCCGTATGGGTATATTGATACTATAAGCTATAGCTTCATTTTCGTCAACCCCTGTATTTGAATTACTACATTATCGGATTCTCCACTCGCATTTCGGCTCCCAAACTAGTCACTAAATCCGCAGATGGGCATTTATAATAATGTCTCATCTGCAGATCTTCGTACGACAATCACGTTGACATGGTCATTCGATAACGCTCCTTAATCCATCCGTTCCAGCGTTTGCTCCATGATTCCATAGTCAATCGCACCACGGAATATTTCTCGAATAACTCCATCCCGATCGACGGCGTATGTCGTCGGATATGCAACAACTCGAAAGGTTTGCATGACCTCCCCTTGTTCGTCGAGAATGATCGGAAAAGTCAGCCCATAGTTCTCAATAAACGTTCCGACGTCTTCCATACTCGCTTCGGTTGTCGTAAGGTTGACCCCAAGAATCACTACCTCGTCTTTGTAATCCTCATAGATGTTCTGCATATGCGGCATTTCTGCTCGGCATGGCGGACACCAGGTTGCCCAGAAATTAATAAGTACTTTCTTTCCTCGAAAGTCTGAAAGGTTTACCGGCTCACCATACGTATCAACAAGCTCAAAGTTTGGCGCTGCCTCTCCTTGATCGATTCCTACAGACACCTGACCTTTGATACCGTTATCAGTTTGTAACGTATCGTTAGGTTTTGTATAATCATAAACCCCATATCCTGCAAGCAAGAGTAAAGCTATTATTCCAATAAGACTTTTCTTCAAGTTCTCTCCCCCTGTATCTAAAGCGAAATATCGAAAAGTGCGTACCTAGCCAGCCACGCGCCAATCTTTTGCATCTGGCCAGTAAAGAGCAGCAAGCCCATAGTAATAAAGATCAGTCCGTTAATCGTCGACAATAATGGAACATAACGATTCATTTTTCTGATGATGCCGGTAGAAACCGTTAATAAAACAGCGATCAACAGGAACGGGATCCCCAATCCTAATGAATAAAGAGCCAACAATAAGATGCCGCTCCACATGGTTTCAGCAGTGCTGGCCATTAATAAGATCGAAGACAGCGCCAATCCGACACACGGCGTCCAGCCTGAACCGAAAGCTAAACCCGTAAGGAATGACTTCGTCATACCGCTATTAGTCGACAAGTTAGCTGCATCCCAGGATTTATTCGACATTAACCACCGAAGGTTTAACCATCCCATCATCTGCATTCCGAAAACGATGATGAGGAAACCGCTCACCATTTGCACCAACTCCCGGTGCTCTGCAAGCAAGCTACCGACCATTGTTGCGGAAGCCCCCATCGCGATAAACACTAAGCTGAATCCGAATATAAAACTAATAGACCGTATCACAAGCAGCTTACGATCAACTTCAATTTTGCCGTTCATAATCGAAGCGCCAGTGAGATGAGATACATATGCAGGAACAAGCGGGAAAACACAGGGCGAGAGAAACGAAAGTGCTCCCGCCGAGACAGCGATAAGCATCGTGACGGCATTCATCATCCATTTCTCCTTTCGAGAATACGCTGAATAACATACAAAGCCGTTCCTAGCACCATTCCGACTATTTGCTGCATGCTGAACGATAATAAGAACAAATCCCTAGAAGGATTTAAGAACCAAATTCCTGTCCAACCGAGCATCATCCAAAACCAACGTTCGACAAGCTTTCTCCAACCAACAGGGGTCTCGGTCTTATAGAAGATCAGCAACATTCCTGTCGAAAGAGCCGCACTGCCTGCATGAAAACTAAC
Source organism: Paenibacillus provencensis (assembly GCF_042678545.1). Taxonomy (NCBI): domain Bacteria; kingdom Bacillati; phylum Bacillota; class Bacilli; order Caryophanales; family Paenibacillaceae; genus Paenibacillus; species Paenibacillus provencensis. The sequence goes on from NZ_JBHTKX010000004.1 coordinate 69,578, forward strand.
ATTATCGGAATCCAGCAAGGCCAACGCAATGTGATAGGCCGTAAAACCGCCAAGTATATAGACTGAAGCTGCGGTTACTATAACAGCTGGCGTAGAATGAGCCTTACGGGTAGACCAAACTACATATACGGTAACAGCTATGACGGCTAACCATATGCCTTTCTTTCCTCCGTCAAAATAAAGCAGCGAAATCGGCTGTTCCCAAGTCGCCACAGGGTCCCACAGTATGAGACTTCCTTTCCAGACCACAAACCAAATCAGAAAAGCATTTGTAGCATTTGCAAAAATGCGTTCGGTGTCCGAATGACCGCGAAAGTATAGCCTAAGCGTAGCCCACCCAGATATACCGAATAGAAAAATGAGTAGTATTTGCCCGTTCAAAACGAATGATCCTATCTGTATTGTATACAAAATGCACCTCCCCTCCGATGTCGAGTATTAGCTTATCTGACGAATGTTAAGAATCGTTAAAGAGCGGAAAATATTTTACTTTTATAAAAGGAAAATACTCAAAAGGTCTCTGTAATAAAAAACAACCGGGATCTAGCTTTCCCAGCCGTTCTCTTTGTGCATAACAATAGGCACCATGATAAGAATTAAGTGCCTTCATACGGCAGCGCAACCCAAAAGGTATGTTTTTGCCCGTCAGTCTCAAGGCCGACTTGACCTCCATGCTGTTCGACAATTTCTTTCACGATAGCTAGACCTAGACCACTGCCTGTATTTTCTCGATTTCTACATCTTGATGAATCGACTTTTACAAATCGATCAAATACTTGCGTTTGTTTATTTTTGGGGATATCCTCCCCTTTATTTGTTATCGAAATACGGTAATATTGATGATCTTTTTTACCTTTGACATCTATCTCGGTACCCACATTATATAAAATCGCATTGCCCAATAAATTCGTAAAGACTTGTCTGATCCCCTGCTCATGCACAAACAATTTGGACTGTTGAGCCTCAATGATTAAATCGATCTTCTTCTTTTCGCATTCTAACTGAAAGAGCTGCGCAACTTGAAGCAATAGGGCCCGTATATCGAGAACTTCTTTCTCGGTATCGGATATCTGGCGAGTTTCCCATATGTTTAATTGGTGAAGCTGCTCGACAAGCTTGGTCAAGTGGAGAGATTCATCTCTAAGTGAAGCATATAGCTCCCTGTTTCCTTCTACTACGCCATCGGACAAGGCTTCCAAATAACCGTTTAAGTTACTCAGCGGCGTACGAAGTTCATTCGATATATCACTCATTAACTGTTTACGAATTTGTGCTTCACGTTGAAGGGTCAACGTCATTTGGTTGAAGCTTCGCGTCAACGCCCCTATCTCGTCATGGTTTGTAGATGGAATCGGTTCGGGGTATGCACCGTTTGCGAGCACCTGGACCGACCTTGTTAATTCGCGAAGTGGTCCTAGAAATCTACGTACGAACCCATAGTGGACAAGCGTTGCTGTTGCACCTGCGACCAAACCGACCTGAAGGAGATAGTTGTTAATCCGCTCGTTAAAGTTGCTTCTGGTCCCCTCACTGATTTCATCTAATTGCCCGACAGCTATACATGCAAAATCTTTCACCGATACACCGGCCAACCAAATAACAACTACTACAACCACTATGTTAACCATGATTAATTTCAATAGCAGATTGTGATTCCAAAACATCACCCTTCGTCTATTTTGCGCCAAAACGATACCCCATCCCTCTCACGGTTTCGATGTAGTCCATCTCCGCTCCCGAAACGCTCAACTTCTCACGCAGCTTGCTGACGTGTACGTCTACAGTCCGATCAACCACGAGTTTTTCGTCATTAGGGTAAAGTTCTCTTAACATTTGTTCTCTTGAGACAATCTGGTTCGGATGCCGCATAAGATAATAAAGAAGCTTAAATTCATGCGGGGTAAGCGTGATTAATTGACCATTATATTTTACTTCTCCCCGCATCGGTTTTAGGGTCAGCCCTCTAAAACTAATTTTGCTGCAACGATTCGCCGTTCTTCGCAGAACATTGTCCACCCGCAACACGACTTCCTGCGGACTGAACGGTTTCGTGACATAATCATCCGCCCCCATTTTCAAGCCCTTGATACGATCAGACTCTTCGATTTTCGCCGTCAACATGAGCAGCGGCACGTCACTGTTCTGCTCCTTACGGATCCATTCGCAGACCCTCTCGCCGCTAACCTTCGGCAGCATAAGATCTGTAATCACAAAGCAGGGATCGTATTTTTCAAATACAGCCATCCCCTCCAAGCCGTCTTCCGCCTCCAGTACTTCATAACCTTCTTTCTCGAGATAGATCCGGAGCAGTCGACGAATTTTCCTATCATCCTCGATAATGAGCACGTTTTTCCCTTTCAAGTTACTTCACCTTCCTAATTTACAGGTTCTAGACAGATGAGAACATGTGCAATGCCTCTCCTGGCCACTTTTTCAATCTTTGTGTAGAGTATTGAGTTCCCAAAAGGTAAAGAATATGGCCACTTGGTGTTCATAAGTGTTATAACTATACTATATACCCCAGTGGGTATTGTCAACGAAAGCGAGAATTGTTGGAGGGCTTACTTTCCCTTAACTCAAATCATATACCGTTGCCACAAAGAACCAACTAATCTGTGAGATAGATCACAGACCATAACATCTTTTTATCGTAATATTGCGATATCGAGATAAGAAAGGGGATCTTGCGAATGGATCAAACAATACAGCATCTTCAGAAGACGGCAGAAATGCTCAAAACGATTGGCCATCCTGAACGATTATGCATCGTAAAGCGTTTGGCCCAGCAAGGAAGCTTTAATGTTGCGGCGCTCCAAGATTGTATGGGTCTACCGCAATCGACTGTCTCTACTCACCTTCAGAAGCTGCGAGCAGCCGGTATTGTAGAATCGCGGCGACAAGGCCTTGAAGTCACTTATTCACTCAAAAACGAACAAACGGAACAGATCGTTAAACTACTTTTTCAGTCAACGGAGGAGAAAAATCATGAGTAAAAAGGTGATAATTGTAGGCGGCGTTGCGGGTGGCGCTTCAGCTGCGGCACGATTGCGGAGATTAGACGAGAAGGCAGAAATCATCATGTTTGAACGGGGAAAATATATTTCGTTCGCAAATTGTGGACTTCCTTATTATATCGGTGGAGACATCAAGGATCGCTCCAGACTGCTAGTCCAAACACCTGAAGCGATGCTGAGCCGCTTTAACCTCGATGTCCGCATCGAGAGTGCAGTAACAAATATTAACGCCTCCCAGCGAACAGTTACAGTACGTCAAAGTAATGGCGAGGAATATGAAGAATGCTTTGATGCCTTATTACTATCTCCTGGAGCGAAGCCAATAAAACCGTCCATACCAGGTATTAATAGCGAACTCATTTTTACGCTTCGAAGTCTTCCTGATACAGATCAAATCAAGTCGTATATTGAAGACCATCATGTTAAACGGGCTGCTGTTATTGGTGGCGGATTTATTGGAATAGAAATGGCCGAGAATCTAATTCAGAGAGGTATTGAAGTCACAATTATTGAAGCTACTCCACACATTTTGGCGCCTTTCGACTCCGATATGGCCGTTTATGCGGAACAGGAATTAGAGGAAAAAGGCGCACCTCTTGCACTCGGTGACAGTGTCGAATCCTTCGAAGAGATATCAAACGAAGTGCACATACAACTGAAAAGCGGACGAAAGTTCGCAAGCGACATGGTCATTCTCGCAATTGGAGTGACACCGGACACCAGTTTCCTGCGAGACTCTGGCATTGAAATGGGTCCCCGCGGTCACATTCTTGTAAACGAGCTGATGGAAACGAACATTCAAGGAGTCTATGCTGTCGGTGACGCAGTAGAGGTGAAACATTTTGTGCTCGGTAATCAAACAGCAATTCCTCTTGCTGGTCCTGCTAACAAACAAGGACGAATTGCTGCTGACAACATTGCCGGATTAAAAAGTGAATATCGTGGTACCCAAGGGACGTCTATTTTAAAAATATTCGGTATGACTGCAGCCGCTACGGGGGTAAATGTACGTACACTCAAACAGAACGGCCAGACACCTCATGTTGCTTTTATTCACCCGGCTTCCCATGCAACTTATTATCCAGGCGCATCTTCGATAACTCTAAAACTGATTTTTAACAATGAGGGGCGAATACTCGGAGCACAAGCTTTCGGTAAAGAAGGCGTTGACAAACGAATCGATGTTATTGCAACCGTGATGAGGTTAAATGGTACGGTCCGGGAACTTTCTGAACTTGAACTTTCCTACGCACCGCCATTTTCTTCAGCGAAAGACCCTGTTAATATGGCGGGCTATGTCGCACAGAACATACTGGATGGAAGAAACGATGTTTGGCTATCCAATGAATTAGATGATTTAGAGATTCAAGACACGCAACTCGTCGATGTTCGTACGGAAGATGAACACTTAATTGGGGCAATTCCAGGTTCTATAAACATTCCAGTGGACGAGCTTCGCGAGCGACTGCACGAATTGGATCCATCAATACCAGTGTATACCTATTGTCAAGTGGGGCTAAGAGGTTATATAGCTACTCAAATATTAACTCAAAACGGTTTTATGGTAAGGAACCTCACAGGGGGTTATAAGAGCTACACTGCCAATCAGTTTAAACCGCAAGCATTTTAATAACGAATAATGCTAATGGAAACGAAGGACAGGTTGCATGATGATGCATCCTGTCCTTGTTTCTTTCTTATACGATACAAGAGCTCCTCACGAAAATATCAATGCCTAACTGTCAATAAGCTACATACCACTCGAATATTCCTGAAAGTCTCCAATTTAGTAACGATGATTTTCTGCAGCTGACATAGCGATTTTTTTTGTTTCATGAACTGTGCCAAATGGATGCTCAGGCGGAGCATAAATTACGTATACTTTAAGTGGTTTGTTACCTATATTGGTTACATTGTGCCACTTACCCGCGGGAATTATTATTGCAAAATCATCGCTGGCTACAGCCCTAAAATCTAATCTCTCTTTGCTGCGTTCTTCGCGGTTTCTAATGCATATATGTGTTCTTATCCTCTGACACGTCTGCTGCCGCCTTAATAAAGTTTAAGGGTGTCTCTCATATCCCTTTTTATTCATCCATAAGAGTCTGGGTTTTCTGCGGAATACGTGGATCCGTTAAAATTGCAAAGAGATATGAGGGTCCAATCAAATCTTGAAACTCTCCCGGGCCATTCACCGGCATTCTCTTCCATGCTTTTTCAAGTTGGCTCCTTGAGATTATGTAGTTTGTTGTACTGGGTGTAATAGCATTTCCCACTGTTTGGTATGTAAAGATTTTCCCTCTTACCTGCTGAAATTCACTACCTTCCTGCTCAACAATGATCTGCCAAACATCATCAAATGACTTCATCAATTATCTCCTTATAATAAATTTGGCCTAATACAGCTCTAAGATTTTCTCCTTCAATATATTTCTATCCCACAAAACAATCCCATTAGAAGAAGCCAATTCTCTTGCGGATTTAGTAAAATAATTATTAGTTATAACAATACCCTTATCTAATTTATAGTGAACTATTCCAGCAGAAACTTCCTGTATCGCTTTATTGTTTACCGTGTTTGAATAACACTTTGCTTGGATTCCAAATTTCCTTCCCTGGCGTTCCGCAATCACATCAATCCCTTGGTCTCCAGATCCTTTAGTCAATCGTACTGAATAGCCCATTTTTTTAAAAAGTTCTAATATGAATAGTTCGAATTCATTTCCTGACATAAGGTCTGTATCGTGGATAGAGTACGCTGTACTATCTAAAATTACATTTTTATTCAGCAAAGACTTTTCAAAGTCATCATTCTTTTTATCTTCTAAACTTTTAAGAAGCAATTTAACAACGACATTATATTCTTTTATAAAATTATTACTACTTGTAACACCTTCATAAATCAAGAAATGAGTTAATAATCCGGCATTATTTGCAGATTTCACATTGATGGTTTCAATCTGAACATAGTGGGAGATGCATTCTTCCAACGTTAATTGTTTAGCATTAAAAATATTTCCAAATTCATTTGCCAGCAAATTGTGATAGTACATGTTTAAAGATTGTCTCAAGATACTCCACGCTATATATATTGCGTTCTCATCATTTTGTAATTCGTATTTTTTTTCGATGAGTTTGACTAATCTTAGAAATTTCTCATTAAACTCAGTATAGATTAATTTCAAGCTAGTGTTTGGCTTAAAACTCTCAAAAATATCATTGTATACCAGATAATGGTTTAAGCTCTCTTCACTACAGAGCAACGATAATTCACCAATATTGTTATATTCAAAAACTAATCTCTCAAAAATGACAAAACTACCTATGCTCAGAAAAGATGTTTCTATTTTATTTATAAAATTAAGAAATATCATTTTCACTTCACTATCAGCGAACAGAACTAAAGATTTAGACGCTATTATTTTTTTATTCAGTAACTTTTTCTCCTTAATTGCCTTAGCTTCTTCTAATTGTTTAATTTTTAGTGCTTTAGCTTCTTCTCGCTCTTTCTTTTTTAAAGCCCTGGCTTCCTCTTGCTGTTTTGTTTTTAAGGCTTTTAAGGCTCTAGCTTCTTCTAACTTTCTTTCTTTTAGTGCCTTAGCCTCTGCCTTAGCCTCTGCCTTTTCCTTTCTTGCCTTTTCTATCAATGCTAGCTCTTTCTCTTTTAGCAACCTTTCTTCTTCCTGTTTCTTTATTTTTAATAACCTCTCTTTTTCTTGCTGTCTTGCTTTCGACACCTTAGCTCTCTCGAATTGTCTCTTTTTCAACTCCATAGAATTTAAGATACCTGGCTCATCTATTACACGATTTGAAGTTTCATCGCATTCGGGACAGATTAAATTTCTTGAGATAGTATAATATATACCTCTTTTCTTACACATGCTCTGCAGGAGAATAATTTGTGTATGACAAAATTCACAACGAACAAAGAGGTTTTCCTTATTTTCTTTTGTCTTATAAAACATAAACCCACCCTCATTTTATTAAAAAATATTTCCATACTTAATATTTCATGGCATGGCTATCTAGCTTATAAAGCTAAATACACTAATTCTATATCGGTTCGATGAAATACAAACATAATCAAGTATCTCTTGCTTCTTACTGTTATTTGAAATGCAATATTGTTTTTCTGATCTATTTATTCTTTTGCTTACTCTTGATATCTAACCATAATGAATACGTTTTTAGGCTCGCTCCTACGATAAATAGGATGCAAATTAAGATGTACAATACTTGATCTACATATTCCATGTCAGTCTTCTCTGCAAAGAACTGTAATACGATCGGCAAAGTCTCGCTAATTAGTAGATGCTTAAAATCATAAACATTAAAATCCATACTCGTACATCCCCTTTTTAATTTATAAGTATCAGCTTAAAAAAACAAAAGGAGACAAAGAGAGCGAACAATCGCTCTCTTGCCTCCAAATTATTGCATGCTGTTGGTTGAATTACTGAATTACAATATGTTGATGTATTAATAATATAATATCCCAAGATGTTGAGATTGTAAACTAATTAAATGCAGAATATGTATAATAAGATACGATAATGAGTAATCTATTTAATAGTTATAAAATCAGCTGCGAAGAGCGTTAGTTTTCATTGAAAACTAACGCTCTTCGTGTTTACCGGCTATATCCTGGCTCTTCTTGCCTTTCCTTCGGATAAATGAAGGCACAAGGTTTAAAATACACTGCCTTCCGCTTATGTGAAGCGTACAACTTAACAACTTCTTCACGATCTGCAGCAGCCTCTCTTTTGAGATCCCATAGATTAAATAGATTAAATATACAAACAGCAATCGTACCTAATGTCAAAATGACTCCGATCACTTTCCACCAAACCGTATCAACTATTCATTTAGAACTCTCCCTATTTGGTTGATATAAGCGCTTTTTCACTTCTTGATAATTTCTTTGAACCTTCATGAACTCGATTATTTTTTGATCCAAGCGCTGTGAAACCTCTAGCACCTCTTCGTTAAGGAGCCCCACGGTTTCACCAATCTGTACCATATCCTTTCTGACACTCTCTAACTCCGTTTTGCAATCATCCATCGTCTTATTTAACTCCTCAAGCAGTTGTTCCATTGATTCCATCATCTGAACTCTCCTGTCCTGGGGGATGAACCCTGCCGGGGATACCCCGGCAGGGATTTTTATGAAAAATGCTCATTAGCAACTAATATAAAAAGGTCATCTATAGATAGATCAGAACCCTGTATCAGATCCAGTGCTACATTTTCACCCAAATAGTTGGCCAAAGCACTGAACTTAAACCGATCTTCAGGCGTAGAATACTTGAGCAGTACATCCTTTGCAGTCTGAGCTGGAAACAGCTCAATAACCTCTGCCTTCGGCTTAACTGTCTCCTTCTTTTTCCGTTCATCAACGGATGGCCGTGAATCTCTCAGCAGATCCGGGCAAGTTCTCGGATATTTTCCTTCCAAATTCCCTTTCCGGATGAGCTCCTCTTCCAGCTCCCGGCGTTCAGGTATGATCATATCAACCCATATCATGCCTTGAGCTTCAGCAGCAGTATACAGCACGTCTCTGCGGCCGTCTGAAAGAGTTCTCGAAGTGGTTAGGTACTCAGGACCCAAATACATTGCCCCCTTCCATTCGTAGCCTGTTGGCCGGTAAAAATCAGTTTTACTGTAAACATAGGTATAACTCTGGAAGCGATTTAAAACGCGTTCAACGTCTTGTACAAGTGGCCCATCAGTCCAAGCAACATGAATAGAGTCATAACTAGTAGAAAACTTGAACTTGATGCCAGGAAAAACAATCTTCAGGGCTTCGCTGACATGTTTCTTTGCATCCTTCCCACTAATATTGAACATCTCTTGCACTGTACTCATTCAAACCATCTCCTTTTATAAATTGACCTCGACCGTTAGGTGAAAGCAGATTTGACCTAGTAGCTCGATCCCTTTTGCCTACCGCATGGGACCGGCCCCGAAAGGGCGTTTTTTCGCCTTTTGACGCGAAGCTTGGGAACAAGGGGATAGAAGCAAGATCAAGGGTTTCAGCCTAAAAGTTTTTTCATCTGAAGCTCTAATCCAAATAAAGAAAAAAGTTTTAGGCCCCTTGAACAGGCTGCTCAGCGACTTAGCTTTCAGGAGGTGGAGTGGCTAAAGCCAGAGGCTCGGCCTCCTGGAAGGTTAGTCGCTTTGCCCTTGTTACCATGCGGAAGGCAAAAGGCGTAAAAACGCAGCACAAAAAAAAAGAACCGGCATCTGCCGGTTCTCTCCTCTTCCCTCTTTCATCTTGCCATCTATTTTCTTTTGAGAATCTATTAGGGTGTTAGCTCCGTGGCGGGTGTGAAGCGACAGACAGGAACCTAGAGCGCCTTGGCCGGGAAGTTCTTCCCCGGCTTAGGCCCTCTGGTTATCGGGTGGAGTAACCCGACAGCGGTGCGTACAGGCCCTTGAGCGGCGTTCTCAGCCGCTTTAGAGCCTGTAGCATTAGCCCACATAAAGCTTTAAGCCCTTAAAAACGAAAAAAAGACCTTCTCGAAAGAAGATCTTGGATGAAGCTATTCTATTAGAGCTCAAGCCCTGATTGTTGAGACATCTGCTGCTGATTCGTATGCCTATATGTGTTCTGCATATCTCTTTTTAGAATATCGTTATGGACACTTGTAATCTGCTTTGTCGTTTCTTTCACGGCACGATCCAAAGCACGAACAATAGAAGTTAGAGAAGATACATTCTGCTGAATGCCCTGAATTTCACTTGGAGATGGTGATTTGGCTTTCATCTCCATCACTTCTCCATTCACGATCTGTCTCTTCTCTTCCAAAATGAGCAGCTCTTTCTTATTCGGTTGAGTAATCTTTTCTTTCATATTTTTGGCCTGTTTTGCTTCAATCTTTTGATTTAACTCCTTTAACTCGCCTTCTAATTTCTCTAACTTCTTAAAATTATGTAAAGGTTGCTCTGCTGAATGAAGTTCCTGGCGTCGTTGCTGCAGCTCCTTGGAGAGCGTATCCCGATTCGCTTCAAGATCTTTCTTCACTTCACCTAACGATTTACTCCATTCTTTCATTACTGACTTTACCCACGGCTCCATTTCATTCGGCGGAGCCTGATATGTAGTTTTGCCTCGGTTTACTTCAGCCTGCAGCTGATAGACATGCGTATTATCAAAAATAAAGGAACGATCTGCTAAACGCATAGCTTGTGGTAAATTCTGTTGAGAAGTAACGTACCGGCGAATAATATCCTCTGCAGGAATATCATGGCCACCTTTTTCTACGCGATTTTTAACACGTAACAAATGCATGTCAACGTTTTTCAAGCCTACATAATACAGATCCACTTGAAAGCCAGCATTCTTGGCCATTTCCATTTGCCGTAACACATTTTTACCGCCCAAAGTTGTCTCTATGGAGAAATCGCGACCATTGGAGATACAATCCCTTACTCTCTTCACTGCTTCCCTACCAGCTGCAATATTCGAGATATTCATATCCTTTGCAATGGCATCTGCATCAATGGTTTCAATTCCTTTATTTTTATGGTCCAGAATTCGAGTTAAGTGTGATTTGCCGGCACCATTTGTTCCGGCAAATACGGTCATGGTAGGACTACTCTCCGGAGTAAGGAGTCTCTGTAAACGTTCCATCTCCATTGCGTTGCACCTCCATTTTACGTCCGTCCGGATACTCCTGGATAATTTTATCGCCAATCATATAACTAAAAGGAAGTCCAAGATCCCGTGCTTCTTGTTGAGCTAACTCGGCTGCTTTTCGACCGATCTCATTCCACTCTTCAGGTGTGTAATTGTGTCTAGCCATCTATCACCTCTCCCTTCGTTTAACAACTAATTATTACGAACAAATATAAGAACGTATGTACTTCAATTATACCACAAAACCTTATAAATACTAACTTTTTACCGCTTGAACCGGGACGGGACAAGTGGCTTTGTTTTAAGGTCTTCAATCCTTTGAGAAGCATTTTGAGCATCATCGAATAGGCATCGATCGGCCGCAGCATGGCCACCATATAATCCGAAGGTACCGCCCGTAGCGGTACCAGCTATTAGGCATTTATCTTGAACAAAAGTGTGCGAAATTGATTCGGACGTGGCTATACGTTATGAAGCTCTCGCATCTAGCGCCGCACATACAGCGACTACTAATAGTAAGAGTGTCACAATCCACTTCATACATCGATATTACAGCCATGTAATACCTATACAACCATCGAAATAAGAAGCCCGTGAAAAAGAGTTGTAATTACTTCAATCTTTTTCTCTTTACTTACTATAGACATCTTAAGGAGGATATTTGAAATGAAATTGAACAATAAAAGGTTATTGAGTTGCTGTTTTCTAGCTTGCGTAGTGTTTGGTTTTCAGGACGCTCATCCTGATCTGATGGCTGGGCTTACTTCTGTAGCTGCGATCTTTCCTGTAATAGAGATTCTCATAAAAAAAGAAGATTCCGAAGGCGATAAGCCTTCGGAATCGGACAAACACTCCATATAAAAGCAGCTGGGAGCAGGCAGGGGGAAATACCTACTCCCTTCTCGCAATGATAACCGTTATACCACGATGAATCTAGTGAGAAAAGTACGGAAAATTGGTACCGTCATCTATTAGAAATACCTGGTATCTTGTATAATTGAATTTAGCGGTAGGGCTTGCAGTGTAAGCCTTGAGGTAAAAATTAATGTACAAGATAATGGACAAAGCAAAGAATTGGATATCAACCAAAATAGCCCCCATCCGAACTGTTACCAAGCAGATCATCAAATGGGTGGCTATTCTCGGGCCTGTCTTTTACGGCCTATACTGGGGTATCCGATTGTTTGCGCTACTACTAGGATTCCCATTGTAAGATAAAGAAGTCTCGGCAGGATAAGCAAGTCCAACCACTTATAGAGCTTTACTTGGCGGTCAAGCTCTATCTTAAGAAACCGCTAAAAATACGATCGCTGCACTGCAAGCTAGGAATGCCCCTGCCGGGGCTTTTTTACTTTACTTATTCTATACATAACCTAATTCATTCATACTTAACAAAAAGAGCCCTTCATTTGGCGGTCAGGGCTCTTTTCGCGAGGTAAAAACTAATATAAAGATAACGGGATTTCCCGGTGATACCTAAATTATCATGCCTGTATTACTGTATTACTGTATTGCTGTATATACAGGTTATATACTACATATTTTAGAACTGCTATTGCCTATAGTCAATGAAAAATAACTGAATTCGTTATTTTTCCTCTCTTAAGGAAGAACCTTTAATGAACCAAGTTATACAGCTCTGATTCTGTAGCATCTTCCAAAACCTCGGCGATCCCCTCTACCTGTTGCTTCAAATAAAGAAGCATCGACACACGTTTTTTAATGATCTTCTCTTCATGATCTGTGCAAGTAAAGAGTAAATTCAAAACATCCCAGTTGTTGCATACGATAATGTTTTCCCTTTCAAGCGTTATGTATTGTAGCCTTTCACAGTCATTCTTATATGATTTTAAAAACATTTGACGGACGGGTCCCTCCTCAGACAACTTAAAGTTGTATTGAAACTCACCTGAGACGATACCTCTTCTTGATTTACATGTCACCATATTATTTAAGAGATTAACAACAATCTCATTATCACTAGAATCCAAACAAGTAATAATCAGCTCATCATCATTGATATATGAAGAGGTATCCCGTAAAACCCTACCATAAGCCTTCTTCTGGCCCCGATGGATAAGCCCTTCCTCTTCCTGGATCCGTTCGATTTCCTCTAACAGAACCTCCCTTAACAGTAAGGAGGGCAGGTTATGCTCTATTCGCTGATCGATAATAGCGCATAATAGGTTGACCTTCAGGTTTTCAAAATGTCTGGCCACCATGGTTACATACATTTGATTCATAGATGCTCACTCTCCTATTATTTTTAAATTGCTAATTGTATGCAGGCAGCTCCGGGGTCAAGTTATTCCCACAACAACAAGTACATTCTTTATCTCGAAAAGCACCTGTCTTTAGCCCATCCTGTACTCCTTTTCACTTGATTGAAATAGAATTAAAGAGCGATAATATCTGCTCTATCCCTTTTGCCTTCTGCATGGGACAGGACCCGAAAGGGCGTTTTTTCGCCTTTTGACGCGTAGCTTGGAAACAGGGGAATAGCAGCATGATCAAGGGTCTCAGCCTAAAAGTTTTTTCGACAGCAGCTGTTCACAATAAGAAAAAAATTTTAGGCCCCTTGAATAGGCTGCTCAGCGACTTGGCTTCCAGGAGGTGGAGTGGCCAAAGCCGGAGGCTCGGCCTCCTGGAAGGTTAGTCGCTTTAACCTTGTTACCATGCGGAAGGCAAAAGCGTAAAAACGCAGCACAAAAAAAGAACCGGCAGCTGCCGGTTCTCTCCTCTTCCCTCTCTATTTGTCTTTTCATCATTTTTCCTTTGAAAATCTTTTACGGTTTTGGCTCCGTGGCGCGGTGTAAAGCGACAGACAGGAACCTAGAGCGCCTTGGCCGGGATGCTTTCCCCCGGCTTAGGCGCTCTCGTTATCGGCTGGAGTAACCCGACAGCGGTGCGTACCGGCTCTTATGTGGCGTTCTTGGTCACATTAGAGCCGGTAGCATCAGCCCGCTGTGAGGTTCTTATTGCAGATCTGATACCTCAAGTTGAGCAGTGTTCGGCCAGTAACGGCACCATTTAATTCGAAAGCTCGCTGACAAGCGATATAATCTTTGGCACAAATTGATTGGTCAATTTTTATTAGATATCTTGAATAACCTTCCGATAAATATAATTACGTCCTATATTTCAGAGAAATTAATGTTGATGGAATTAAAGGAGAAAATACATAAGTAAGGTGGCTTAAACCGATGAAATTATCACTCAGAAGATCGAGGAAATGGCTGATTCTACCTGCGGCAATGTTGATCGCTACAGTCTTATGGGCCCCCGATGTACAGGCAGCTAATGTACAGCAGCTGACGGAGCAAAGAACAAAACAGGATGTCTTGAATAAATGGGAACAATACAAGCCCATGGAAACAGGCACAACCTACATGCCGGCTGACCAAATTTACTCAGAATCCCCAAGCGTCACGGCTCCCTTCAAAGCAGGCAGGATAAAATCTGAATATGTTGAGGACGGTATTCGAGCTGTTAATTTTGTAAGGTACCTGGCTGGGTTGCCAGATGACGTTACAGCAAACTATTCACTGACAGAGCAGCAACAGGCGGCTGCAATGGTTATCGCAGCAAATAAACAACTAACTCATTATCCAAGCAAGCCTGCAGGTATAGACGAAGCGTTATATGCCTCAGGTAAAGATGGAGCAAGAACCAGCAACCTATACTCCGGAGGCCCAACTTTTTATAACAACGTGCTAGGTTATATGGCTGACAGAGACGCATCAAATACCGACCGTGTAGGACACCGCAGATGGATCATCAATCCAGAGATGAAACAAACCATGTTCGGCATGGCACATGCAACTAACAACGTTGCCTACGCATCGATGTACGCATTTGACAAAAGCCGTCCAAAGTCCGAAGTTCAGTATGATTACATAGCTTGGCCGTCTGCAGGTTACTTTCCTGAAGAAGTCTTCAGAACAATCGATCCATGGTCTGTATCCCTGAATCCAGAGAAGTATGACAGAAAAAAAACCGACCAGATTCAAGTGAAGCTAACCCGAGTGAGGGACGGGAAAGTTTGGAGCTTTGATGAGAACGACAAGGATAAATCCGGCAAGTATTTTAATGTGAATACAGGAGCATATGGGGTTTCTTTCGCTGTTGTTTTCAGACCTGATGGAATAGAGGATTTTGCGATGGATGATGCCTTTGACGTTGAGATTACAGGTCTTTATACCGTTGGAGGAAGTCCAACGGAGGTTGAATTCACGACAACGTTTTTTAAGCTAATGCCTACTTTATTAGCTCGCTATGATATCGAACTTAAAAAAGGAGAGACTCTTCAAATGGGCCTCCATGAAGGCTTCCAGAACAGTGGAAATACCTTTGAAAGCGGAGATGACCGCATTGTTAAGATTGATTCAACTGGTAAAGTCACAGCTGTAGGTAAGGGTTCAACATGGATTTCTGCTAATAATTACTTAGGAATGAGAAGTATTGTCTATATTCAAGTAGAAGATGGTCCGGAAGAAGAAAAAGTAAGTAACTGGGCTCAGGCGGATTACATACAGGCAAAAGCAAACGGACTTATTGGATGGCCGTTTGACCGATCTTATCAGCGGTCGATCAACAGAATGGAATTCACAGAGATGGCAGTACATATGATCGAAACGGCGCTTGGTCGTGATCTATATACTGACGTATTAGGGGTCAAGTCCCCTTTCAACGATATAGATGATTGGAACATCACATGGGCAAACCAGAACGGCATCATTAACGGTACATCACCGAATACATTCTCTCCAACAGCAACGATTACTAGAGAACAAGCAGCCACCCTTATCCTAAAGGTATATAAAAAAACAAATGAGCTGAAGGGCACAACCGGGTCTGCTGCTGGATCTACTTCAACTTCATTGTTCGCGGACGATACCAAAATCTCACCTTGGGCCAAGGAAGAGGTATATCAGGCAGTAAACCTCTCCTTAATGAACGGCATGGCCAAGAATCAGTTCAACCCTAAAGGTGAGCTTACTTTCGAACAAACTTATGTACTTTTGTTAAACTGCTTTGAAATGCTGATGGAAAAGTAATAAACAAGGTTTAAAAGGATGGCGATAGCCATCCTCTTTTATTTTGAGAAGGTTTTGATTTTAGCTGCTCAAAGAGCAGCGTTCGGCCGGTAACGGCCACCATATAATCCGAAAGCTCGCCGACAGGCGAGGTATCCATTAGGCGCAAAAAAGCGTATTGCCATTACGCGCAATACGCCTACTTCTAACATTCAGCAGTCGCTGATTGTTCTTCATCACTATAAATAAGGTGAACATTATTTAGCTTCAGAGCTTGGAAGACCTGATTCAATACTTCCGTGTTCACGTTCTGACCGGCCTCAATTTTAGAAATTCGAGCTTGGGTCGTATTGGCCATTTCAGCTAATTTCGTTTGGCTGATTCTTAACTGAATTCTTCTGGCGAGAACCAAGTTTCCGATCTTAACCGAAAAGCTGTCCAGGTACTCCCGGGCTCCCGGGAGTTCCCTTACTGACTTTTTCAGCGCTTCAAAATCCTTACCTAGGTTATCTAAGTTATATTCTTTATTCATTCTGTTCAATCCCTTCTATACTATTTATGTTTATGAAATGTTCCGGATCTTGAACAAATTTTGAGTAGATAGCTGAGGTATCTCTTACAATCTGATTAAATTCTTTTGAATACGTTGACTGTTTGATCACCGCCTTAGCCATGACCAAAATCTGTACGTTTTTTATGTAATGGACAAAGAATACAATGCGGAACGCACCAACTTCTCGGTAGTTAATTCTAAACTCAATCAGTGGCTCCTTCGACAGCGTTTTAATCAAGCGAATCGTGTACGGGTCACCATTCTCTAATGTATCCGTAAAAAAGAAATCCTCCGCATGCGGATATCCATGGTGCTGAAGAAATTCAAGACCTCTCATAATTAACAAAACCATTTGGTGCATGCCCGAATGAGTTTCGGCTTTATCTCTAAGTTCACTAATTAAATCAAATACTTGCCTTTTTCCGTCTTTTGGATCTTTTAGGAATTCAATCTTCGTTCTCATTATATCAGATCTGATATAAGGTGTAAAGATAACCTTATATCATCCTCCTCCCTGTTCTGTACTTTTATTTGTTGTTTAGCTGAACTGCTTTCCATCGATGGCATTTTCAGTCTGACAATTATCACAGTAACCGTAGATAACTTCTTCCTCTTGCGGATTATCAAATCGAGATGCTGTTACACTCTTTTGCTGATTGTCATTAGATCCGCTCCTTATGATGATTTTGCTGGCACCCTTTTGCCTGCCGCATGGGATCGGGTCCCGAAAGGGCGTTTTTTCGCCTTTTGACGCGTAGCTTGGGAACAAGGGGCATAGCGGCATGATCAAGGGTCCCAGCCTAAAAGTTTTTTCATCTGCAGCTTTATTAGATGAAGAAAAAAGTTTTAGGCCCCTTGAACATGGCGCTCAGCGACTTAGCTTCCAGGAGGCGGAGGGGCGCAGCCGGAGGCTCGGCCTCCTGGAAGGTTAGTCGCTTTGCCCTTGTTACCATGCGGAAGGCAAAAGGCGTAAAAACGAAGTCCAACAAAAAGAACCGGCGGTTGCCGGTTCTCTCCTTTACCATGTTCCTTTATATTGTTTTGGCTCCGTGGCGCGGTGTTAAGCGACAGACAGGAACGTAGAGCGCCTTGGCCGGGATGCTTTTCCCCCGGCTTAGGCGCTCTCGTTATCGGCTGGAGTAACCCGACAGCGGTGCGTAGCAGCTCTTGGGTGGCGTTCTTGGCCACATTAGAGCTGCTAGCATCAGCCCAATTCATCCTGTTTGCCTCTTTTTTTCTGCTGACTGGAAATATTTCTAGTGTTAAACTGTTACTTATAGGAAAAAATTTGATTTTAGGGTTTGCTAGAGAAGCACCTATGAACGACATAGAGGTAAAAGAAAAACAATTCATAAAGACAATTCTTTTCCTTTGCGGCATACCCTGTGATTTGCTATAATCGCAAATGCGTTATTATTTTGGGGTGTTTACGCTCAACAATATATTGGGATAACATTGTAATGGACCAAATAAATATTGTCTTCAAAACTGTATGAAGTATCTCTTGCTTCCCTTGGAAGAACCATAAGGGGCGATAGTATATAAATGATATTTGAACTTGTTTTTAATTCCTACATCCTAGAGATACTTCCAGACCTACTTACTTACATTGACTACAAACCGATTGGTATCATCGCTGCTATATCATTCGTTTTGATCGGCATAACCATAGGATTACTCGAAATAGCTAAGCGATGGACCGAGCTTAAAAACAAGACCAAATAAAAAAGAATCACTGCTCGCTTGCCGGCTCCGCAGTGATTCCTTTACTAGAGACTTGCTTTACCTAAAAATATAATCTTCGGGTAAGCAAGAGATACTTGATATAGTTTACATTGTAACACTAACAATTTAACGGGCACAAGAATTAATGCAACCCGCCCTTCTTAACTTTTTGCAATTTTGATTTAATGAGCCTTTGACTTGCTATACAGAAAAGTAGAGCGCCTAAATCCGGAGGTTTTATTCCAAGTTTAGGCGCCTACTTTATCGGCTATGTAACGTTAATGTATTAGTAATCCTTTAAATGCTTGAAAACCAGAACTAGAATAGCAAGTCCGGATAGACTCGCGCTTATCGCAACTAATGTTGGATCTACGAAATTTACAACCATCGTTGTCAAAAAGTAATTATTCGAAGTTGCATTAAAGCTATTTACCAAAATCATGGTGAATGCTGGATAAATTGCAAATAACACAGCAATAGCTGCCAAAATAATTTTACCTTTTATAGATAGCATCTTACACACCTCCCTTCAAATTTCTTTAATTCTTCAGCTCGGAAAGGAACATAATCCACTCAAACATAGAATCATGTTCTTTTTGCACATACACACTGCGCTCCATCTCATACTCTACTCGAATCACAGCTTTCGAATCAAGCGGTCCATGTAGCTCATCCGAGTACTGCCACCGGAAGTAGTGAGCTTCCGGATCAGAGTAGTCATATGTAATCTCACCCGTATATACTTCATGCAGCTGCTCAATAACCTGAAGTGCGTCTAATTTATTCATAAGTTCTGTCATAATTAGCTCCTTTAAGCTGTTATTTGGTATTGTGTAGAAGCTCCTAGCACATACTTGGCGAGAATAAATTCCATCCATTCGTTCAACCACACGTCAAACTCTTGTCTATATTGCTTCTGCAGCTCAACGTATTCCGGAAACACCTCTGTCAGTGGTCGTCTGCTGTAATGAAGGTAGGGTATGCCTCGCATGATCTTTTTCCCAGAGCTCTGAACCTCTCGAAGTTTGTTGTCAAAATAACAAGCCTTCAAGAAAGAAAATGGTTCGGTCTCTATAATCTCTTCCCAGTCCATCCCGATCTCTCGCTCACTAGAACAATGAAATGGACACAAATAGCAGCGCGAACGTCTCATAGGGAAGCCATTCTCTTCAAGAAATCGAATACTCTCTTCCGTGGTGATATGCTCCTCAACTAATGGATACGCAAGCCGCATATATTTAAATTGATATGATTGATAGGTATTGATTCTTCGGATCTCGTCATAGCTGAAGCCGATATCAATCACAAATCCGATGTGATCTGGCATCTTTTGCCGACCACCTAGTCCAAGACTTCTAAGTACCATCTGCCGTGCTTCTTGTTGTACAGGGACAATCTTAAAATCTACCGTGCATTGTCTCGGCATCATTCCGCCAGGAATGCTCTCCCCAGTTTCTGGATCGATGTGATTACAATACACTGGCATCTGAAACCGCTGATAATCTGTATGAATGTAACGCATCAGCATCTCCTCAAGCCCACGTTCCATGCTCTTATGGTTCGTGATAATGAAAGGTGTTGTATTGCCATACGCCTTCTGCCTGTTCTGCCACCATTCTTGTAACTTTTATTTTATTTTGTCGGTAAAATAATGTGCTCAGCCTAGAAATTTCACATAATTTCTGTCGGTTTCTTTATTTTATAATGTCGTTTTTTGTACCTTAATCTAAAGTTGAAGAATCCAACGTCTCAACAACGAATGAAAACTCATTTTAAAGATCATCTAGCGTTATTACGTGAACGTTTGTATTTGACTTCAATAACTAAACGGTTAATTCTTGATTTGCACTTATACTTACCGATTCTAATAACTCATTCTGTCTTGCATATTTTTTGTAATCATAAACACAAAGCAGCTTTCTATAATTCGTTGTCTTTTTATTGTCTGGATAATCTCTTAGGTAATCTTCAACGCCACTAAGATCAATCCTATCATATATAATTCCTAAGATAATTGCCGATAATTTTTTGGTTTGCGGTATGTTCTCATCCTCTAAGATGCTATGTATGGATTGATGTTCTACTGCAAAGTCTACGGTGTTTTCTATTATGTTTTGAATTTTCTTTTTTTGATTATTTTTTAATCCTTCAGCAGATTCCAAGGATGTTTGAATTAGATTAAATCCGAATATGGGGAAGTGTTGAGAACTTTGTATTTTATGTTTGTCTATTAAAGCTAATAACTGATGGTTTGATTCATCAATTATACTAAAATAGTTTTCCATAAGTTCCGATGTTGTTTGGAACTCGTACTTAATTGTTCTGAATGATCCAATGGCTAATATCTTCTCTCCATTTCTTAGTTTATCTATATCCTCTGTGATGGTAACTTCAATATTCCCTCCTGAGTAAATCTCTTTCACTACTGATTGAACCTTACGGATATCCATAGCCGAGATAGGTAAATTCAGATTAGCGAGATGCTTATAAATCTCTAAAAAATTATCAGTTTTTATTTTATTTATACGGAGAGTAGCAAAACCATCCATGTCGATATCATGGGCAACAACTTCTGTATTCTGTGAATCTCTTTCATATTCAACAAGTAAGAAGTTTTGTCTTATTTTTTCAGCTTCTGGGGTGTTGGGATTAATATACGTGAAGATTGTTTTTAAAATACTCTTAATATTGTTATCGCCAATATTATAGCCTATAAAAATAATAGGATTATGAATAAACAACGATAAGAGCTGTGCTCGAATCAACTCGTATTTTTCCTCAAAAATACTATAGTCGTCTTTAGTGATAATTATTTTACCTGAATCATCAACACAACCATGTATTTTATATACTGAACCGTATGGATTACTTAATAATATATCGTTCCCGATCAAAGGTTTGAATTCAAATACATCTTCAATGAAACTATCATAATTAGTTGTAATTACTGAACCAATATTCTTACGTACTTTTTTTAACTCGTTTATTTCTTCCAGTAGGCATTCCCTAATTTGATATTCCTTTAAAAGTTTGGAGATGTACAATTTAAATCGACTTATATTGATTGAACTTTTCATATTCTCATAAAATTGATCATTTATTTCCTTCAGGGCTCCATCTCTATCATCCATCAAGTTTTTATTGAAAACTGTTTCTAACTCCTTGGCAATGTTAGGGTAATCGAAAATTCCGTTACTTTCGTGTCTTGATTTAATATCATAATAAAATTCGTCTGATCCTTTAATAATTCTGGAGATATTTGACAGCAAACCATCCCAGGTGTAGGAATTTTCTAAGTATCTCAGACTCATTCCTGTGCCAACAAAGAGTACTGGATGATTAGTAAAGTTAGAGATGAATTGACCTATATTCATGGTAATCACCATTCCTTGTATAGTTAATTGGTAATAATTTCACTTACATTGAGTCTATCATTAACTAGATCCAAGGAACAGATAAATTAAACACATGGATTTTTACGTATTTACACTCATGCGTTGATACTTGCTACACTCGTGACAGCAAAAGTCCCTTGAAGTTGAAATAGTGATAGCATGTATAATAGAACAAATTTCTATAACGTCTATCTCAACCCTCAGTATATTTCCTCCTCAATTCTAAGAATACTTCTTTAACCCTTGGATGTGTTTGAATGTACTTTTTAGACACCTCACTAGCTTCAATAACACGTACCATGGACGGATATTCTCCATGGGTTGTTATAATTTCAAATGCTTCTTTGATACGTTTAATTCGCTCATCTTCAATGGAACGGAACTTATTTAATTTTTGTGCTGCCTTTTCTTTCAAAACATATTCAACCACTTCAGGATGGTACTTTAATAAAGTTCTTCGATAAGTATTCATATTTCGGTATAACCGATACTCGGATATGACTTCACCAACTCTATTCTTTTCCTCTATATATCCCTTTGCTAAATTCATCAAAGTTTCCCTGTCAGGTAATTGATCTTTATACTTATTTTCACGATTATTTTTTCTATCGTTTCTAATCAACCCATGATTGGCATAAAGATACATCTGTACTTCCTTATTATAAAGATAGTAAAAGTATTCTCTCATCCCCCATCCATAAGCTTGCATTAGAGGTACTACGTTTCTACAGCGTGTTTTTTTAAAATAATCGACTGGAACGCGAACAGGATTTATCGGAATATTGTCGACTTTATCAAGAAGGCCTTGAACAGAAAAATAAACACTATATTTCACAACCTTCAACTTAGAAAAATTAAGAATATTCATTATCTTCATCTCCGAATACCCCTCTTTGAATATAGTCAATATGTTATTCCAGGCCCATATGTAAGATTCACCGATTTCACAATATTCCTCGTTTGGTTTTCGCCCATATTTCACATAACAACTAGTACACATAGAAACTTTAAAATATTTTTCGGTTTCCCATGAAAGAGGTTTTGCTCGTACCATAGTGTTACTTGTGTTATAAGAATTACACCAAGGAGATTGACAAATTGGTATTTCCGAATGCCAATGCTTATGTTGATTGAGTTGTTTTACTGAGGAAATGAACCTTATTGGTACTTCATTTTCAAATAAATCAGAAAATTCTAACCCTGATTTATTTATAACGTTCATTATTAAATGCAAAGTTGGTTTATACTCTTTTTCTCCTTTCATAAATGACGATAATCTCCACTTACCACTAGGTGTTAAAAACTTCACATCTGTAGATACATACCTTTCCTGGTTATCTGAACAGAAGTATAAGAGCATTAGTGCAATATCTTCGCTTTTGGAAATACTCTTATTCAATTTAGGTTTGAACTCGTTATTTAGCAAACTACCCCAGAGATCATATAATCTTGATTGTTCACTTGATAAAACGATACTTTTTAAGTTGATATGATTACATTTCGAGAGCTTTTCTTTGCATAAGTAACATTCTCTTTCTATTAAAGATGGGCTAAGATATGGCTGATCCTGTTGACAAGAGGGGCACTTACTGGTCAATTCAATTCCATGATTCAAACAAACTTTGATATCACTAATCTGCCAGAAAAGCATATACGCATTTTTTTCTTTCAAGCACAAAGGACAAAATCGGCGATATGATGTATCTAACATTTGATAATAGAAATCCAAGTAGGAGTGTGATAATTGTTGTTCTTCATCCAAAAACAATTCAGTAATAGGGCCAAATGAACAACTTTTAAATTCTTTTCTATCTATCCCAAGTAACTGACTCAATTTATTTAAATCTGTTACAAATTTCGGATTATAATCTAAATGAAAACCCTTACTTCTTTTGATATCGGCAATATCGAGAAACGTAAGGTATGGAATTTTGTTTCTTACTGCAGTTCGCATTAAGAATGCTGTCAATGATTCCCCCTCGTAAGGTCGTGTTTTAATGGTTAATGTACCATCCATAAAGGGTCACCTCTCTTAACTAAATAAATGACGTACAGCAAAAAAACTTGTATATAATGAACTCTACCAGTCCATTATATACAAGTTCTTCCATCATGCGATAACTCTATTCTTTTTTCCCTTATGAAAGTATTCACTTCTGGAGCATAACCACAAAGATAACTCTGACTAAGATTTAGACGTTCATAAATCACTCTCATTTCCATATCAATTTCCCATTCTTCATGGAAAAACGCTTCTATTCGCTTCATCCATACCTCAATCTTTTTTCTACGTTGAAGCATCTTTTGTGTATATTTCATCTCCTTAATATATTCATGAAGTCCCCACTTTTTCAGGGTTTCTACAGTAATTCCTAAGGCTTCAGATATTTCACGATTAGTAATCTTCACATCACTCTGCATGAACTGTTTACAAATTTCAGCCAATTTATGCTTAATATCCTTTTTGTACTTACGGTGAGGTTGGTTATTCTTTTTCATTATTAGCGCTTGTATGACACGAGTATGATACCTGTAAACTGAGTAATGCTCTTCATTCTCCCAACAAGGCCACTTTACAATGTTTGATATTCTTTCTCCAGCTTTCAGTGCACTTACGAAACCAGAAACAAGTTCTTCATCATATTTATATCTGCTAGCACTGATTAATCCTCTACCGGTTAAATAAGCCGAAATCCTCAGACTTTGCTTTATGGATAAGCCCGTGATAGATGCGATCTCTCTCTTTGAAAGGTTGGATATATCCTTGTCCTCAAGTTGAAGATATCCCTTTATAAAGTATGAACGCTCTATCAATGCTTCTTCATGAATTGCGTACTCACAACCACATTCATAACAACACATGTAACTTTTTAATCTTTGTTCTCCCTTATGCTTTACATTGGTACCTGTAAATTGCAGAGAACCAGCTTGCAGATAAGAATTGCACCAAGGAGCTTGACAAAGGTATCTGGTACTGTTTCGTAATTCATTGCCATTTAGAATAAGTTCTTTGAACTTCTGAGGTACATCAATCCGTATAAATTCCGCGAAAGAAAGTCTAACCTCACATAAGAAACGGATAATTGTGTTTAAATGGATAGATCGTTTATATTTCATGCTGTCACGTGCAAACTGTAATAAGTAACTTTTCCGAATTCCGATTTGTTCATAAGTCTTATCTGATAGTCCTTTTTTTGATAATACATAAAGGATTCTCATCGCTACATCTTTACTGTCCAAATTGTATAACTTATTTGATAGTAGTTCCTTTAAAATATCACGTTTACGTGACTCTTCTGATAATTCAATTAAATCAATATCCTCTGAGGTTCCACACGGACTGGCCATTTTACTTTTACAGTATGGACAATAGCCAATTTGGCCAATAGAACTATAATTTATTGATCTCTGGCAGGATTCGCATATAGATTTCAATTGAATACGGTGTTTAAAACAGAAATTAATGGTTTCTACTCTCCACAGTAAAGAATAGTAGTCACCCTCACTTAAACACGCAGGACAATAGTGCAAATTTTTACGAATCATGCCTTTCATAAATCGGCTATTTTCTGGCCGTCCTTCACCCTTGAATTTCATCAATATATTTCGAAAGCTCAATTGGCGTAGCGAGCCTTTCTCCAGACAAAGATGTTTTTCAATCAACCCAATATCAAGAACATTGAAAGGATAAAAATCCAAACGTGAAATATCAGATATCTTTATAAGATCTGAGTTACTGCTCCTGTAATTATTCATAAACCAATGAATACTTGCCCCGTTACTACGTGCTGCACGTATTATAAAACTACTCAAAGATTCTTCCTCTCGAGGCGTGACTTTCACAGACAAACTAGGTAAGATTTCTGTAGTCAAGGGGTACCTCCTAACCTCACAGGGTTCTCAAAGGTGCATTTGCTCCACTAAATCCACTGCGAGAGCTTTGGAACCCGAGATCCCTTTGATGTATTTCAAGGGACCATCATTGGACCAATCTACATCTTTTAAATTGTTAACCTTTTTGGTTATCATTTTGTAGTCCACTTTTCCTTCGTCACTAATACAACTTTCCATTAACTCGGCCCCTGCGATGGACAATGCATCCAAACAAACGATGTGAGTTAGACGCTGCCCCTTGTAATCAATCCACTGGGGATAAAATGTTTCTTTAATTGTGTTGTAATACATTAGAGCTAGGTGAAGCTTTGCTTCTTTTGCAAGTCTAGACGTCATGTTTTTTTTCGTCAGATAGGTGATGGTTCGATACAGGTTTTGCAAAGTAATATGTCTTCCTTTATTTCGTTTGCCGACAATACTGCCAATATGATAAAAAGGACTTTCCCCTCTTACGATCAGCTCTGTCGCAATCCAACTAATGTCATCAGACTGCCTAGTTAGATATTTACTCAATGATGGACCTATGCCCTTGGCCTTGGTATTAATAATGTTGAACAGCTGGATTTCCTCATCCTCATCCAAGTAATGAAAAGCTACAAAAGGAACATTAAGCTCAGAGTTTGTTTCTTGTATATATCGCTTAATTCCACCTAACCTATGCTGTCCATCCATTAGAGAGGCTTTAGCCTTACAAATTAATCGGCCGAATGAAGGACGCTGCTTGTCATAAGCGACAAATTCCCAATTCGAAGCTGCATTTAATAACAAGGGCGTGAACAATGCATCATCACCCTTGGATAGATACAAGGAAAACTCGTTGCATCTTCGAATATCGACCGGACGTTGGTATCCCTTACCTGAAGGATCATCATACGACTTAACATAGGTTAGGGACATCGCATCATGTGCTGAAAATGAACTTTGATAAGCTATTTTGCCGCGCATCTTACATACAAGAACATTTTCAATAACGACTTGCTTCACTAAACTGGAATTCATGGTTGTCATCAAGCTCCTTGTTGTTTTTTCCAGATCTAACTATTGAAGTCACCAATATGAAGAAGAAATGAGGCTAAATCAATCTCGTCATCTTTATGAGAAGTCTTAAAATGATAAGATTTTAAACCTTCTTCGCTTATTTCTTCTGTATATAACAAACCAACAGTTTTATATCTTGCTTGAGTATGAACAATGTCTTGATTTATACCGTTCATAGAGGTGATCTTTGCTGCCTCTTCCACAGATAAACTAACTAATTCATTGACTTCCTGACTGCACTCTAACCGCAATAATTCAAATGCTTCCTCATCTGTAACCAGTATAAAGAGACAATTTTGATATAGTATATATCTATCAATCCTGAGTACTTTCCGACTATGGCATTCGTCGATCAAAACAAGCAGATTCACCTTGTTGTGACTACTCATGAGATAATTCTCCTTTATTTTTGATGACTTTTCGATATTTATTATACCCATTTTCCAGTTACTTTGTATACCCTATTTGTTTTAGTTTACATTGTCTATTATTGGGCATGAGGTGAATTTAATGGAATTCAAAGATACCGGGAATAGGATTCAAGAGCTTAGAAAGAGCAAATTCCGCAACCGAGGTCATTTTGCTCAGGCTCTCCAAACATCAGACGAAAATATTAAACGAATTGAAAGCGGACGAGGTTTACCGAGTATTGATTTACTTATTAAAATGTCGCTTGCTCTTGATGTGAGCACGGATTATCTGCTATTTGGTACAATGACTAATCCAGATGATGAAGCCACCTCCGCATTGATCCGACTGCAACGTCAACTCAGCCCCGCAGGTAAGAAAGCATTACATAACATTGCTACCGAAATATATATTCTTGAAAAAGGATAAAAAAATAATCGCCATAAGATTGGCGATTATTCACTGATTTAATTAGCCTAAGCTCGTATTATCTTTTGTATGTCGTGGTTTGTAATATCTCCTACAACGTTCCTCTGAGCTTCAATTAGAACGTTTCCGTTTAACCCGTTTAATATATTGAAATCATCAAAATCAGGCTCGAATACCCCTATTATCTCAAATGCATTCTGTAAAATAGGCACTAGCCAACCAATGAATCCAAGTGAAAGCTTGTGTAAAATCAGAGGATATCCTAGAGTGGTATCTGCCAAACCTAACGGCTTTTCTAGACCTAATTCTAACTCGATTTTATTTAGTAATGAGATAAAACTATCGTCACATTGTTCAAATCTTGGTATTGTCCGTGGTGGATAACGACCTATAAATTGCTCATTCATTGTCCTTAAGTCTTCAATTTCTGGAGTACCTACGCAAATTAAACAAACTCCTGATTTATTTGCAAGCCCCTTTACGAGTTCCATCGCCTGTGCTCTTGTTTTATTAGCGTAAGGCAGCAGGTAATTTAGTTCATCCAATATGAGCATTTCGGTTCGGTGTTTCTTCAATAGGTAAAGTGCCCTGTCTTTGAGCTGACCAACTTCAACTCTCCCATATAATTTAATTGCTCCAAGCCCCTCAATAATGTTGTTATAGAACTCCTTTGGGGTGAATCGATCCGGTATCTCCGCATAAACGACAGGTATAATATCTACTTGTGAACCTTCCTCATCATAATAAAATGTTATCTTATTTTGCTTAGCATATCGCTTAACGGCTTGAGTTTTCCCCACTCTCGATTTACCCATTAGAAACATATGATTAGGTGAATTGTCGTTATCAATCCCCCTACTTCTCCACATTCTTTTCGAGTCAAGTGATTTCCATATTTGTTTAACTTCCGGATGATCGATATATAAATTAATCACTCGATCTTGAAATTCAATGTATTTGTTTTTGTCCATAGGATCACCTCTCACCAAGTCGATGATTCAACTCTTCTACAAGACGAAGTAACTCATTATCACCATTCGAGAATGTTTTTTTCCCGGGTTTTGATTTTTCATTGAATTGCTCTAAACCTAGATTTACTATCTTCCTTCTGCCCTTATTCGTTTTCTGCATTTCAACCGTTCGATTCAATAATTTATCTTTAGACTGAAGGAGATCAGCTTCGTTTGGAATAACTCCTAATAATTTTGTCTTTTCACGAGAAATTTTCAATAACAATTTATATGTTTTTTTCCTCATTCCTTTCAGAAAACCATATGAAGGATTCACCGCACGTACCTTTGTATATTCAGTTGATAAATGATCTAATACATAGATATGTGATATATCATCAATATCATATTTCACTTTGTATTTAGGCCCATTAATCTGAATCCCTTTTCCTGATTCAATGTCATTGTAATATACATTATCCAAACGTACTCCTAGCCTAGTGAAGGCAAGGTCCTTTGTTGGTAATAGTGAAATATGGAATGCCTCTTCATCCTCATCGTCAATGTAATCATTTTGGCCCCCAATATTAAGCCCCCTTTGGTATTGCAAATAAGGTGTAGGACAATCAAATGGAAGCGATGAGTGGATATCATGATGATAAATATCCGTAATATATCGAGTTAATAATTCAGTAACGTCTTCCAACGTGTAGATAGCCTCAGCCTCTGAATCATAATCTCCTTTAGCCTCCACACTATTTTTCGTTGTTCCCGCCAACCGATGAATTAATTTAGTATTCACTGTTCCGAACAATCGTTCAATAGTTCCTCCCCAACGCGGAGTTGCCACCGGCCTATACATGACCTGGGATTCAAGAGTATTATCAATTAAGTATTTGATTTCCCGATTATTAAATTCTTTACCGTTGTCAAAGTAAATGATGTCTGGTACACCAAAGACTTCCCACTCATGAATCGTTCCATATTTATCTTTCACTCTTTTTTTCAATACACCGTGCTCTATTGCTTTTCGTACTTTGTTTGCCGAGGGGCTATCAAACGAGATATGCATACACCATACACAACGGCTGTATACATCAATTCCTAACGTCAGCCATGGGCGTCCAATGACCTCCAGTGTAGTTTCATCAACGACCAATATATCCAGTTCGGTATGATCGATTTGAACCATGTGAAGCGATGAATTAGCTTCAGAATTAGAAAACTGACCTGAGACAGAATCGTAGACTTCTGATGCAACAGTTCCATTACGCATTCGCAAAACCATTTCTTCATCTAAACGTTTCAACATAGCATAAACGGTGTTATAACCAAGTGGCGGCAGCCCAGCTCTCGAACATCTAACTTTAAGAATATCCTCAATTTCAGCATTGCTTGCTTGTTTTTTATTTAGATAATTTTGTTCAATTACTTCTTTTAAAATCGGTACATATTCTTTTTCCAAATAGGTTCGAATAGTACATAGCACCTTTTCCTTCTTTCGAGGATGACAAATCTCAATGGTTATCATGTCTTTCCGATTATATGGATTTTTCAGTTTTTCGGAAACGAGACCATGTATACCCAAATCGTTAAACTGTTCTTCTCTTCTGTATTTTCTCAAGTCCCTTTCTATAGTGCGGGTTGATACATCAAACTTATTAGCAATTAGTTGGATAAGCTGTTTCTGGGTCATCGATTTTGCGTTCTTCTCTTCACTGTCCAAGTATTCCGCTCTATACTTGTCTTGAAATCTAGTGATCGCCCTCTTGTCACCCGTCTTTGCTCGCTCAAGTAGTAGTATAGGCTGGATCATTTCATACTTGCGATCAATCTTCTCTCTTTTGCTATCTGATAGGGAGTCTAGAAAACCATTAAATTGAGAACTGCTCAAAAAATCCTTATTTCCCGAACGAACTGTAGCTTGTTTCTTCATAAGTTTAAATCCACTATCCTGGGTTAAATGGTAGTAATTCACCTCTTCGGTTATTAATTCACCAACGACTGGCTGGATGATCACATTTGGAAAATTTAATTCAATTACAACGTATCTTCTTCCATAAAGTTCGAATTCATCATTGAACCTAAGCGCTGAACGTCTCATTTAGATACTCCCTTCTTCAGAAAGCATGGTTTCCTCTAACATTACATATGAGTTTCCAATTCTAATCTCACTGTGGACGTGAACAGGTTCAAAAAGGTTAACCCAAATCTGAGCTTCGGCTATTAGATGATAAATGTGGGGAATAATATATTTCCGCTCACAAATACTCTCAAAACTACTAGCAAGTCTATCTATCGTACAATTTTCGAAATAGGGGATTTTGTACAAAAGTTGTGGAATTAGCTCTGAAAAGTGTTTTCTCTTCTTTTTATAGCGAATAATATTTTTTACATTGGAGATCACTATATTATCAGTAGATCTTGGATAAATGATAGAGTAGTTCCATTGCTCCGACCTTGCATATTCTTCGCAAGATAGATTGTGTCTAAGAAATGAGGCATAATTCTTATCTCCATCTTGAAGATCTTTTGCTTTAACTTGGAATAACATAGGGGGATGCCCAGTACGATACACCAAGACATCTGGGACATGGTTGTACACTCTCAATTCCTGATCCTTTATAACTGACACAGGAACATTAACAGGCTGGACATAATAACGAATGGTTTTGGGGTCAAGTTCGAGGAAATAGTAAAACAAACATTCGGTTAGAGATTCATACTCTATTGTTTTACTCATTTTCTGACTTCGTATGGAGCCGATATTGAAACCAAAGTAACGACTCATGGTATTATCTACTTTTCGTTTAGGATAATACAATCGATCTATCTCGCTCCAGTCGGTGTCATTCCAATTCATAACTCACCTCACCTAAAGATGATAGAAACCTTACTTAATACGAAATAATATCACAAAATAAATTGGAATTATAGACTCTTCTATTTTGGAATTGCTATATTCTAGTTCCACTTATACAAACAGAGAACATTACCGATTCAGTACATATATCATCAGTATTACCACTAATATAATTCCTTTCCTCTTCATAGTCCGTTGTTTCATTTTCTCAGATTTACTTAGGACTTTCGTAATTGGGTACATTGACTGAAGGAAAGCCAAAGGTACCACAAGTAATTACAACGGAAGCAACAGAGGAAGAGTTATTGCCCCTCGCTTATACGTTAGAAGAATATTCCATGCATCCGATAGCTAAAGCTGTTGTTGAGTACGTCAAAGAACAAGGACTCTCCCCACTACAAGGCGATAAGTTTAGAAACCTAGTAGGTAAAGGTGTATTAGCTAAAATAGGTGATCAGGAATATTATGTGGGGAACCTCAAATTATTTCTCGAGTAACCCGATTCTTTGCCGAACTGTTGCCTGAGAATAAAGTCTCTGCTATTAAACAGCTTCAAAACGAGGTCACTTAGTAGCAATGGTCGGAGACATAAATGATGCTCCTGCTCTTGCAACAGCTGATCTAGGTATCGCCATGGGTGGAGCTGGAACTGATACTGCAATGGAGACGGCTGATATTGTATTAATGGCTGATAATTTAGAAAAACTCCCTCATACGGTTAACCTTAGCCTTAAGGCGATTCGTATTATCAAGCAAAATATATGGTTTTCACTAATCATTAAGGCTGCTGCCTTAGTATATACCCCGATCTGTTTACTCCTTTGGATAGCCGTAATTAGCGATACCGGCGCAGCGATAATTGTGATTTTAAATATTATGCGATTATTAAAGGTTAAAATTGATATTGTAATAAAAAGAATCCCCACTTCTCAGTTCGGGGATTCTTTATTACTTCCAGATACAAATTGATAGCATTATTATCAGATTAATACAAGATTTGTTTAGTTATCTGCGGTGTGTACCTTTCTTTATTAAACTAACCTGCCCGTTGTAACAAAAAAGCAGCCGATCACATTGACCAGCTGCTTTTTGTATTATGCAATTAACTTTTCCCGATAGTTTGTTTAAGATTATTTACGAGACATTATTATTCAAGGGTTTACAACACAAATTGCCCTCGCCTTTTTCTAGAGTGGATTTCAAACTTTCAAGAACACCTGTCCAAGCCATTTTGTGCCAGTTAAATGCTTCAATCCAGTCCTCATTATCTTTAAAACCTTTATGTTCAACAATTACTTTTGTAGAATTTTCATTAACCGATTCAAAACTAACTTCGACAGTTGTTAGCGTATCTTCATTGTTCATTAGATCTTTAAACTGGTCTGGACCCTTCCAAGTAAAATTCAACTTTTGTTCAGGGATAAACTTAGTGATCTTACACCCTATCGTATTCATACCTGTTCTATCTCCAGGTATGAAGTATAGTTCGTATGTACCACCTTCCTTAGCCTCTATTACAGTTTCAGGTGCAAACCATTCAGAAACTCTTTCAGAAATTGTCCAAGCATACCATACTAAGTTTAATGGTGCATTAATGCTTACCTCTTTAATAAGAGTTTTATCATTTGTATTGGTTGTCAGAAAAATCGCCCCTTCTGTAAATTTTTTCAAATATATAGTAGCATTCATATAAGGTTTATGAAATAGCTTTCTTTATTTCCAATAAAAGTTATGATCATGATGTGGATGCTTATTACGAAAAAACCGAGTAAAAAGTTAAAAAGGCCGTTCGTCTGCTCGTAGCTTAATAGAAGAAAAGCAGCATATCATGATGATCTGACCTGCTGCTCTTTAATGATGAGTTAAATTTATTCTGTTGATAGAGAGGACACTGTGTACGGTGCATGGATTTTTCCCCTTACTGTGATCTGCTTTCATTCCATTTAAAACAACTTCTATTTAGAAGGGAATTACTTATGCAGCCGATCACTTATTTCAGTAAGATTCTCAGCAAACCCCACGAATACTCTATCATCTATAACTATAGTTGGTACTATCTGCTTCCCCGTTAGTTTCCGAACCTCTTCTGCATACGTGGCATTTTCTTCGCAGTTATATTCAGTAAAGGACACCTGATGTTCATTGAAAAATCGTTTAGCATAATTGCAATCACTACAAGTTGGAATCGTATAAATCTTAACAAAATCTCTACTCATCTCATCTCCTCCTTCTTCTTTGTGTTGATTATCCAGCTAAACTCTTTAGCTCATCAAGCGAGACCCGATTGACAAACTTACTGAACTTTTCTTTTCCTTTGGCATTAGCAATGTAATAATGAATAATGGCCTTAATAACCGGAACGAGCTGCTCTGCCGCTAGTCCAGTTAGTAACTTAGTTGCAATGGAAGCTTTTAGTCCCTTCGGTTCACCACCGATATAAATATCGAATGCACTCTTCATCTTGACTACACTAATATCTTTTAACAATGGCTCACTTGTTCCGAGTCCGCAACCTGCATAACCAATTTTTATTGGTGTTGGTGTTTCAATTCCAGCTACCGCTTCATTTAACCTTAGTGCTGTATCTAAACCGGCATCTTCTGCTCCTTTGCAAAAATTGCAAGCAATTAGACTTTTCACCACAAATCCAGACGGATAAACTTCTAATCCAGCTTCCCTTAGCTCTTTTGTAATTCTGTCTCTCTGATTGACCGGCACTTCCATGTAAAGCTGCTTGAATGGTGTCATTTCTAATTTTGTTTGACTATCTGCCAAAGCACCGATCTTTACTAACTGCTCTGGAGTGAAGAGGCTTCCGCCAATTTGTATTGGCGGATTGACAGCAATTTTAATGTTTTCTCCCATAACTAATCCCCCATGTAGATCATTAATGCTAGAGTTTCACACGTTGTAATCGTAAAGCATTTAGAACAACGGAAACTGAACTCAGTGCCATAGCTGCACCTGCTACCCAAGGTGCCAACAAACCGATAGCTGCGATCGGAATCCCAAGGGTATTGTAACCAAGAGCCCAGAAAAGATTTTGTTTGATGTTGCTCATTGTCTTACGACTCATATATATAGCGTCCGGAATGCTAGACAGATCCCCACGCATTAACGTAACGTCCGCAGCTTCCATAGCAACATCTGTGCCAGTGCCGATTGCCATTCCGATATCAGCTGTAGCGAGTGCCGGAGCATCGTTAATTCCATCCCCCACCATAGCAACCTTTTTACCTTCTGTTTGAAGTTTTTTTACTTCCTCTGCTTTACCTTCTGGAAGTACTTCCGCACGAACATGGTCGATGCCGACTTCAGCGGCAATCGCTTTCGCAGTTCGTTCATTATCCCCAGTGATCATAATGACCTGAATTCCCATATCCTTCAATCGGCTAACCGCAGCTTTTGATGTCTCTTTGATAGTATCCGCTACTGCCACCATTCCGGCATACTGACCATCAATTGCAACTAGCATTGCAGTTTTTCCAGACTCCTCCAAGGTCGCCATGTTTTCAAAGGCTTCTTTCGCGCCCACGCTGTATTTATCCATCAGCCTACGTGTTCCGATCAGGACATTCTTTCCTTCTACGGAAGCCTTGATGCCAAAACCGGGAATAGCCTCAAACGCTTCGGTTGCTGGAATCTCAATATTTCGATCTTGAATACCTGCAACAATTGCTTCTGCAAGCGGGTGCTCTGAATTTTTTTCAGCGGCACCAACAAGTCTTAGAAACTTCACTTTATCTATATTTGTTATTACATCTGTAAGTTCTGGCTTCCCTTTAGTGACAGTCCCCGTTTTATCAAGAATGATGGTGTCAATTTTATGAGTTTGTTCTAGGTGTTCGCCACCTTTGAATAGAATACCGAATTCAGCTGCCCGTCCGGATCCTGCCATAATAGATGTCGGAGTCGCCAGGCCAAGTGCGCAAGGACATGCAATAACAAGAATCGCAATTGCCTTTTCTAAAGATCCGGCAAAATCACTTGGAGTTATAAAGAAGTACCAAATTAAGAAGGCCAACACTGCGATACCAACAACGATTGGGACGAAAATGCCCGAGATCTTGTCGGCAATTCGTTGAATAGGAGCTTTCGAACCTTGGGCTTCCTCTACGACTTTCACGATCTGAGCTAATGCAGTTTCTTTGCCAACTTTCGTTGCTCGAACCCGAAGCATACCGTTTTTGTTAATCGTTGCTCCAATTACCGCATCGCCGGGTTTCTTTTCGACAGGTATGCTTTCTCCCGTCAACATGGATTCATCTATTGAAGATTCTCCTTCAATGACTTCACCATCTACAGGCACTTTGTTACCAGGACGTACAAGGATGATATCACCAACCAAAACCTCGTCTACTGGCATTGTTAATTCCTGGCCATCACGAATAACTAAAGCTGTCTTTGCCTGAAGTCCCATCAATGATTTAATAGCTTCTGAGGTACGTCCTTTAGCTTGGGCTTCAAACAATTTACCCATGACAACCAATGTAATGAGAACCGCACTTGTCTCAAAATACAAAGAAGGACCATGATGCATATCTCTGCCGCTTAAGTACCAAACCATTGTTAAATATAAACTGTAAAAATAAGCTGCAGAAGTACCTAGCGAGATTAGTACATCCATATTCGCACTGCCGTTACGAAGAGCTTTATAGGCGCCAACGTAAAAGTGCCACCCTATATAAAATTGCACTGGTGTTGCAAGTATCAATTGAAACCACGGATTCATAAAGATGTCCGGCATGTAAATCCAGGATGTAAAGGAGAAATGGGCAACCATACTCCACAACAACGGCAATGATAGGATTGCTGAGATGAGTAACCGTTGTTTCTGGCGCTTAGTTTCTTTTTCCCGGTGATCTTCAGCAGATTCGTTTTCATTCTTTAAGATGGCTTTGTAGCCTAGCTGGTTGACTTTGTTTTGCATATCAGAAACTGATATTTCATCAGGAGAATACTCAACCCGTGCCGATTCTAAAGCAAAATTGACGGTTGCATTCGTTACGCCGGGCAACTTTCCTAGACCTTTCTCTATCCGGTTGGCACATGCAGCACAGGTCATACCCTCAAGCTGAAATTGAGCGACTTCGCTTACCGTTTCGTAACCCAACTTACGGATGGTTTGCTCAAAATTCTCAATACTTATTTTAGTAGGATCATAATTAACACTTGCTTTTTCCAAAGCAAAGTTGACGTTTGCTGTAGTCACACCATCAAGTTTGCTCAATCCTTTTTCAATGCGATTTGCGCAGGCGGCACAAGTCATGCCGCTCACCCGCAAAGTTGTTTGTTTTATTGGAGTTGAACTTGTTTCCAATGTACTCACTCTCCGTCCATTAAAATTCACATAACATCATATCCTTGTTCTTCAATGGTTTCTTTAATTTGATCTAATGTTATCTTGTCTTCGTTATAGGTTATCTCCACAGCATTGCTGTTCAAATCCACCTTTCCAGATACCCCTATACTTTTCAGTGCACCTTCGATGGAGTTCACACAATGCTGACAGCTCATTCCCTCAACTTGCAAAGTCATATTTTTCATTTAAAATTCTCCCTTCAGTATCATTTTTTATAGTGTTTCCCTATAGATAAAATTAAATGAGTTTATATACCCCCCCACCGTATATAAAACCCCTTTTTAAAGGGCCTTGTTGAATGGGCCCTATATTTCATAAATCACTTCTGTTTCAATTTACTATACCCCCAGGGGGTATGTCAAGACAAAAAGTTTGAATTTTACAAAACTAGGTATCTGTTGATTTTAAGGCTTGAAGTTGTATCATTAGATCATCCTATAACATAAAAGATACTTCGTTATTTAAACATCTATTTCAATACAAAACACGAGGAGTAAATAGAATCATGATTACAGTATTAATAATAGACGATGAACAGAGAATGCTTGATCTATTGTCTCTTTATCTTACCCCCCTAGGGTATAAATGTATCAAAGTAAACTCAGCTGTAGATGCGTTGATTTATTTGGAATCAAATCAAGTAGACATAATTTTATTAGATATAATGATGCCAGATATGAATGGTTGGGAAGCATGCGAAAAAATCAGAAAAACTTCGAGTATTCCAATCATTATGCTTACCGCACGCAGTGAAAAATCTGATATTGTAAAGGGTTTAAATATCGGTGCTGACGATTATGTAATGAAACCATTTGATGATACTGAATTGGTCGCAAGGATAGAAGCCGTACTTCGAAGGGGAAAGACTGAAGAAGAAATAAATGAGTTATCCTTTAAAGGATTATCCTTAATAAAAGATTCGTTTGAAGCCCTTTATAAGAATATAAAGATTGAATTAACCCCCAAAGAGTTCTATATGGTCGATCTCTTCCTCAATAATCAAAACAGAGTTTTCTCAAGAGAACATCTAATCAGTAAGATTTGGGGATATGATGTTTTTATTGATGATCGTACCATTGATTCTCACGTTCGAAATATACGAAAAAAACTTCGAGATGCAGATTTTCCTGCTGATGATTATTTACACACTGTGTGGGGGGTAGGGTATAAATGGACAAGTGATAAAAATAAATCATAGAAAATAAAAGCAGAAGAAGGCTTGTAAGATGCTCTCTTCTGCTTTTGTTTAAGACAAATCACTCAGCAGCTGGTGCTAACTCATTTTCTGTTACCCATTTATGATTCTTAACTTCTTCGCTACCTGTAGTTGGGGTAAAATCAATCATATACACCGTTGTTCTTTCAGCAGAGTCAATTTTTACAGTTGCACCCTCCATACCTTCCATGTGAGATGCCTCTGTTTGCACTTCAGCCCCAGGCGCTAATGGTTCTTCACCTGCATCAATTAGTTCTTCATGAATTACCCATTTATGATTTTCTACGGGTTCTCCACCTGTAGTCGGGGTATAAGAAATCGCATAGGCTGTAGTATCATAAGCACCAACAATAGTTGCTTCAGCGCCTTTCATTCCCTCCATATGCCCTTCTTTAATAATTGCTTTAGTACCGACAGGATACTTAGGATTTTCTGCTTCCTTTAGATACTCTGGTACTTCACCTGAAGTCGAATGGTTCATCTCAGAGTGATCCATTCCTGTATTTTCTTCTGTACCTTGATTCATGTCCGTATTTCCATTTTGATTTTCATCATTAGCGCCACCGCACGCAGAAAGCATGAGCGCTGTGATTAGTGTAATAATACCGATCATCAATTTTTTGTTTTTGAACATAATTAATTCCTCCTTTATTTACCCTCACTATAACCACTAAATTTGCAGAAAATATGGAGCAGTTAGACATAAAACCTTACAGACGACACATTTTTAATTAAACAAATTCCAAAGTCATTTTAAATATTTCCTGGAAGGTGTACGTAATATACATAAAAGAGTTATTTTGAAATAAGAATTTGCTTCTGAAAAATTAAGAAAAGAGCACTAGCAAAGTGCTCTTCTCTAATATTCCTTTTCTAAATACACTTCAAATCTTGTTCCTTTCTCTACTTCACTAGATACAAGAATAGATCCATTGTGTAACTCAACCAACATTTTCGTTATGGCAAGTCCTAGACCACTTCCTCCATGTTCTCTCGACCTTGATTTCTCGACCCGGTAAAATCTTTCAAATAAGAAGGGGAGTTCTTCTTTTGAAATCCCTGATCCCGTATCTGTAACCGAAATACATACCATATTATTATTAACTTGCTGTGCTGATACTTCTATAGAGCCCTCCTTCGTATACCGAATGGAGTTATCCAATAAGTTCAAAAAGATTTGTTCAAGTCGACCAGAATCCCCACTAACTATAAACGTTGAGTCGATATGATTTTTAATTGTTATCCCTTTGTTCTCCGCTCTCATAGACACTTTATTGACAACTTGTTCTATAATTTTATTGATACATACCGCATCTTTATATAGTGTCAATTTACCTTCTTCCATCTTGGATAAATCAAATAAATCAATAATCAAGCGATTAAGCCGTTTAGCTTCCTGTGATATGATGTCTAAGTATTTTTTCATATCTTCTTCAGTCTCATAAAGTCCCTTTGATATTACGTTTGCATAACCTTCAAGGTACATAATTGGCGTTTTAAGTTCGTGTGAGATATTAGCAAAAAACTCAGTACGTGTATCTTGATATCGTTGCAGGTCTTTTGCAAGATCATTTATTGCAGCTGCTAATGAGCCAATTTCATCCTTAGTACTCACTTCTACTCTACTATCAAGATGACCAGCAGCTATTTTTCTAGTAGCTTTCTCCATTTGAACCAAAGGTCCAGACATCTTTCTTGATAAAAAAAATGAAACACCCACCGCTATGATAAAACCGATCAATCCAGTTAAACATAAGAGCTGTCTTACCTCCAATATAGAGGCATTAACGATATCAAGTGAAGAAATCACAAGAACTCCACCCTCAATATCCAACAATGGTTTACCAGAGATTAGGTAAGATTCTCCATTCTTAGCACTATAGTTTATCATAAATGATTCTCCGTTAAGCAATCTATTGATTTCAGTTGCGGTAATGAAATTCACATGATGATTAGAGGCCTTATTTGATTTACCTAATAATTCTCCTTGCCTATCTAAAACAAA
Organism: Paenibacillus provencensis; assembly: GCF_042678545.1. Lineage (NCBI taxonomy): Bacteria > Bacillati > Bacillota > Bacilli > Caryophanales > Paenibacillaceae > Paenibacillus > Paenibacillus provencensis. Next base: position 109,105 of record NZ_JBHTKX010000004.1, read on the forward strand.
GATCTCCACCTTCGAAAATTCTACCATAGTGGATATCAAATCTGTAGGTATGCTCTTACTAGAATGTACCATTTCGACAAAATGGGATGACATTTCGGCCACATCTTGTTGTGCTTTTTGATAATACATATTCGAAAAGATTTTATCAACGACATACCCCAAGGAAAGCAGAACCACTAACAGCAGAGATACGATAATAATTCCTAATTTAAAAGCTATTCGATTCATTTTGATGACCACCGTTCTATTAATTTTTCCAGATATATGACTTAAATTATTTATCAAATATTTCAAGTAGTAATGTTTTTCAAAATTCTATTGTAATTTCGAAACCCATGATCTCCTTAAAACCCAAACGTTTATCCACCATAAGCATAAGATTGTTTATTATTATTATACGCCTGAACTTTGAATATTTTGTGCATAAGCCATGACTTACCGATTTAAAGTTCTTAGTTCTGGCTATAGTTAGCTTTTCAAAGTGATATTTATACTTCGAACTAATCATTGATTAAATTAGCTTTTAGAAAATAGATTTTTTATTTTCACTCGTTATCTCCACATATTCTGCACATTTTTGGTTAATTTACATTCAAGTCCTTGAGTATGTATCGAGGATTAATTGTAAATAGTAATTACGTATGTAAAAAATTAATCACTGAAAGGAGAATGGAAATGTCACATGAACAGTATAAACAATGTATAGAGGAATGCTTACGATGTATGGTGACTTGTAATCACTGCTACGATGCTTGTTTAAAAGAAGAAGACATTAAAATGATGGCAGAATGTATTCGTCTAGATCGGCTATGTGCCGACATCTGCTCTTTTGCTGCAACAGCAATGAGCAGCAATTCACCATTTATCAAAGAAATTTGCTCATTGTGTGCTGAGATATGCCAAGCATGTGGTGATGAGTGCAAAAAACATAGTCATGACCATTGCCAAAAATGTGCGGAAGCTTGTTTTAAATGTGCAGATGCATGTCGTAACATGGCTGCATAACATAAAAAAGTATACTACTTTTATAACCGCTCCCAGTAACTGGAGCGGTTATTTTTGATTAAATCTGAAACAGTTTTTGAAATAAAAAAAGACATATTAATTACAAATTTGTTATGATATTACCTGTCATAAAATATGACCCACTTCTTGTTAAGTTGTCGATTATTTATGAAAAACCTTTCTAAATTAAATAAATCCTCATGAAATCATAAGAAGCAACAAATTTTACAGGTTATAATTGACAAGTCTCGATTTATACACTACAGTTATTAGTGTTACAATATTTTAATTATTTTGCCGAATTTAAATTTATTTAAAACGGGGGAACCACTTTGGGTGAATTGTTCAAAATAGTGTTGAATATAGGTAACCTTCTACCGAATCCTTAAGCTAACTCCGTAGGCATCGAAGGGAGAATATTATACTTGAAAAAAATTATCATGTCTTTATTAGGGTCTGTTATTATTATTTCTTCTGGTACCACAAGTGCATTTGCTGATGACAAATCAAAATTACAATCAGAAGTCAGCCAAGTGGTAGGAACACCTTATAAATGGGGAGGAACGACCGCAGCAAGTGGCTTTGATTGCTCCGGCTTCATATTATACATATTTGATAAATTTAATCAAAACCTTCCTAGAACCTCAGCTGCTCAAGCTAAAACAGGCACTGCGGTAGCAAAAAGCAATTTAAGAACTGGGGATTTAGTTTTCTTCAATACAAGTGGAAAGGGAATATCTCATGCGGGAATTTACATAGGGGATGGACAATTTGCTCATTCTTCGAGCAGTAAAGGAGTAAGAGTAAGTAAACTCTCGGAAACATACTACAAGCAACGGTACGTTACAGCCAGAAGAACAATTGATGATAAGAGTTTTTCTAATATGGTTGATGACTCTCATTAAAGAGGGAAGGACAAGCTATATTTACAACCCCGCCCTTATGAAGGGGTTTTGACTGAATTATTTCGAATCAAATTTTGATACACAATCTGCCCGGCATCTTCATGAAATAAGCAGCCGATCGCTATGACCCATACGTTCTTACGTTTCCCGTTACTTAACGAAATGAAGCACCTGAAAAACAGAAACTGATTTGAACAAATTACAGTAATAACTTAAGTCTCTGTGCACATAAAAAACTCTACATTTTTTCTTTATAGATGCCACTTACCCCCGGATATTAACTTCCGGGGGTAAGTGGCGTCGGGAGATCTTAGTATATACTTTGCCTTGGATTCAATATTACTTTATAAATAGACTCTTAGTATAAAGAGAGAAAGTGCATTGATAAGTGTTAACTCGGTTTAAAGCATACGATGGTTCAGTTACCAAGTTCTCGAATTTATCGAAACCGTAGGTTGAGATTGCTTTTTCAGTAAGCCTGGTGTCGACACTTTACTCCATTAGCTACATTATCTGAAATAAAAAAATCGGATATTAGCTGGCACAAAATTAGCTAGTTACATATAGTGGGGTAAGCGTAAATATCGGGAACACAAATACAGTAACAAAAATATTTGCAACTGAAGCTCCGATGTTTCTAACACTGAAAAGGGTGTTCGGCCGTCGTTGTGCAGATTAGAGCAGTATAGAATGAAACGATTTAATGAGTATTTAGCTGGCGTACCTTGCTGGACACGCTATGATAAATACCTTTATCTTTTCAAAGCGTATAACTGTGATGTGTAGACGCTACATTGATCACTATGGACATTTTTCATTTTTATACTCCACTCTATTTTCTGTTGCAATGTAGAAAGCCCTATCAAGTACAGAGCTTTCTATTATATTATTTGATTTATTCAGTTGAACGAGGTGCTTCGGTTAACCCGATTTCTGCATCGTATGCATCAAATATTTTTCGAGCAATGGGCGCAGCGCTCATAGAGCCGTATCCCCCTTCTGGAACAACTACTGCAACGGCAAGTTTAGGATTTTCACGCGGTGCAAATGCGATGAACACGCCATTTTCAACATTTATGGCTTCACCATCTTTATATATCGTCTGTTGGGAGGTACCTGTTTTCCGGGCAAAGTCATATGGAAATCCTGAAAAAGCAACATCTACATTTGTAGCCATTCCCCTGTGAATGGTTTCCCAATAAGCTTCATTAAACTCCACTTCATTAAGAATTTTAGGATCGATTCTTTCGACTACATTTCCGCTTGAGTCCCTTATTTCTTTAACTAAATGCGGTTCCATTCGTTTACCTTTGTTAGCTAACATAACTGCATATTGTGCGAGCTGCATAGTCGTGTATTTGCCCTGTTGACCGAAAGAAGCGAAAGCTAAGCCTGTAAGTGACGTTTGATTCTCTTGGTTATACTCAATTCTCCCTCTAAATTCCCGAGGTAAATCCACCCCCGTATCTACACCAAGTCCGAATTCTTTCATATATTGATCCCAAACATCAATTCCTTCATTACCATATTTAATCCACAGTTTTTCACCAATTAAATCGACCATAAATGCATTCGAAGAGTTTTGAATAGCTGTGTCTGGATAGAGAAGCCCCATAACCGTACTCCCTGAATTCCGCACTCGTGTATTATCACTTCCAAATTCCGCATAACCTCGGTCTAAGTAAGGAGTATTAGGACTGAATAACCCTTCGTTTAATCCAATAAGTACGCTTAACGGCTTAATAGTCGACCCTAACAATACTGTTGATTCTGGATGCTGTCCTGTATCATTGGGAGGAAAGGATTCAACCGTTCCGTTTCGATAAATATACTTTATGCTTTCATAGTCCCAAGCTGCATTTGGATTGTAATCAGGCATACTAGCCATAGTCACCACATTCCCCGTATCGACTTCCATTGCTACAGCGAATCCTGTCTTTGCATTTGGATGCAGCTTTCCCGACACTGGATTTCGCTGCAGCCATTCAAGCTGATCGAGAATAGCCTGTTCTGTCTGGATTTGCACTTCTCTGTTAATGGATGATACAATATCTAATCCTTTTTGAGGTGGCTCAATGACTGTCCCCTCTTCAGGCAAATTCAGAGAGTTTATTGGAATTTTACTATATCCACTTTTTCCGCGAAGCACGTCCTGATACTGGAGTTCAAGGCCATCTACGCCCACTGGTTCAAGTTCGGAATAAATCAAACCGGGATCCATTTGAGTATCATTTTGTTCATTGATTTCTTCATATTTACTGATGGTCTTTGATGTCTTGAAGGTCTTCAGATAGCCTATAGCCTGAACAGCTACCGTTTCATCATCGTATTTGCGGACGGTTTCTTCAATTATACTTATACCTGGAAAATCCATTTTGTTTTGCATAAAGTATGCAATTTCTTTATCTGATAAATTGCTTTTTATAAGTCTCGGGGTATATCCAAGAGCTTGCCTGAATTCAAGGTCCATCGCTTCCACAATCTCCTCTACTGACATGTCTTCAGCTTCCGGATCTTTATATTTTGAAAATACATCACTTAGACGTTCGGCTATGCCTAAAACTTCCACTCGATTGGGATTAGCTGGACCACCTTCAGACTGACTATAGTTTTTATATAATGTAATATATAAAGATTGAGCAGGTTCTGAATAAGCCAGTTTATATTTACCGGTGGAATCATATATGGTTCCTCGAACAGGAAGTAGAGGAGTACTCTTGGTTACACTTTCGCTTTCTTTCTGTGCTAGTACTGGCCCTTCCACAAATTGTAATACAGCTAAGCGAATAATAATGATAGAAAAAACAATAAAGGTACCAAAAAAAAACAGATTCAGCCGAAAATGGATACGTTGCTTCTCTGAACTTTCATTTTTACTTCGTAACTTAAACTTTGACATAACGATTACCTCACTACATATTAAAGAATTGCTATAAAAGTAACTGATAAATTTGGAGGAAGTATGGAGTATGCATTTTTTTTACATTTATACCTTTATTAAAAAGGGAAACTCCTAATATGATTAGGAGTTTCCCTTTTTAATTCTAATTTAATCTATATAATTAATGACGTGTTACCCCATTTGTTCCCATACTTCTTTCAAAAAATTTATTGTATTTTTTCTTTATTTCATATTAGCTAATGGTCGTAATCATTTAAATAAACATAAGACTCATCATATCCTGTAATAATCGTACTGGAATCTGGGTTATCAAATGAATGAATGCATGTCACCGATTTAATCGTCATAGGGATTGCAAAATCGCATTCATCCCTTGCCGTCTTATATGGAGTCGTGTCCCTCTTGATATATTTAGCGGAATCCATCATATCTGCCTGTACACCTGCATAATTTAGCAGCATGGTCACACTGATTACTTCGTAGTCCCTCCGTAGTTTAGGCATTTGATTAATTAATGGTGTACCTATGATCTTTAAACTTGCTTCAGCTCTATATACTTCCCCTATGTGGTGATTATTCTTATTCCCATATATATTTTTGAATCCTATACAATTCTGCAGATTCTAAGACTTGATTAAATCTTGACAAAAATCAATACATATTCTTCGTTTATAGATTTAAAGTTTTGCAAACTAATTCTGTCACTTCTTCTCTCTTATAAAAGATGACTCAAGAACGTTAACATATCCTCATAAAAAGACCGTACAAATGCGGTTATCTTTTGTAAACAATTCAAATAACAGAATAGGCCTCAATCGTTTTATTCTTGTAAAACCTAACTAATATCTCTGTTTCTAACAATTATAAAACAAAGAAATAAAAACTATTGATATTACAAATAAAATAACTCTTTTCTCCAATTTCTTCCTTTATACAGCCTTGAGATTCAGCCGATTTCGTTCTAGGATGAAGGTTTGATGCCAAATAATAAAGATAATTATGGTCCAAAGCTTTCGACTCGCATCTACCTTCCCCTCTTTATGTTTTTCAAGTAACTCGAGTGTGTATGACTTGTTAATCCATCTTTCAATAGGAGCGGTTTCAATCAAAGATTTTACCCATTGATACCACTCATTTCTCAACCATACTCTTGTTGGGACAGGGAAACCGAGTTTTCTTCTGTTCTGTACATCTCCTGGCACGATTTCTTTCATCGCTTCTCTTAGCAATACTTTAGTAGCCTGAGGAGTGACTCTGTACTTTGTTGGAATTGTTGAAGCGAATTTAAACACTTCTACGTCTACAAAAGGCACCCGAAGCTCTAAGGAATTTGCCATGGACATCTTATCTGCTTTAGTGAGTATATTGCCTCTGAGCCAGGTATGAATATCAATATATTGCATCTTCGTTACATCGTCGTGGTGAGAAACTTTTTCATATAATGGTGCCGTTATAAAATCAGTAGCTGTGAACGCGGCTCTTTCCATGAATTGTGTAGAAAGAATTGAGACTTTATCCTTCTCATTGAAGATTTTCGCATTTCCTACATACCGTTCTTTCAGTTCTTTACTACCTCGTTCCAAAAAGCTCTTACCCTTCATGTCTGTTGGCATTAATCCTGCTATAAAACCAGCCATCTTTCTTAATTCTGGATTTAAAAGACTGAACCATCTCAGTGAATAGGGTTCTTTATAAATATTATATCCTCCAAAAAACTCATCCGCACCTTCCCCAGAAAACGCAACTTTCACCTGTTGACTAGCTAATTTAGATGCGAAATAGAGTCCCACTGCAGATGGATCAGCAACGGGCTCATCCATATGCCAAACCAGCGTTGATATTGCCTCCTTATAATCTTTAGATGTAACGCAGATCTCGTAGTGATCCGTTCCGAGAAAGGCAGCTGTTCTTCTAGCTTGATCCAGCTCACTGTACCCTGGCATGTCAAATCCAACGGAGAAAGTTTTAGTCGGTTCTAAACTCTGAAGAATGCCAACAATACTACTGGAGTCAATCCCTCCTGATAAAAAAGCACCTCTTGTAACATCAGAATTCCTGTGTATTTTTACCGAATCTGTCAATACGCTCCGAGCCTCTTCCGCTAAATCACTGAATGATCGATTATTCTCTTGAGGATTAAATTTGACTTCATAGTATGGCTCAACCTTTATTTTCTCGTTTTGAATAATCATTGAGTGGCCGGCTTCTAACTTTTTTATGGATTTAAACATAGTCGATGGTTCAGGAACATACTGATACGTTAGATAGTGGTAAAGTGAATTTTCATCCACCTCGACATTAAAATGTTCATCGGCTAAAAAAGACTTTATTTCCGATCCAAACATAAACCGATCTTCTAATTCCGAGTAATACAAGGGCTTTATTCCGAAAGGATCCCGTGCTATAAAAAGTTGCTGTTTTCTTGAATCCCAAATTGTGAATGCGAACATACCACGTAAATAGGTGGGACACTCCGTTCCGACTTCTTCATATAGACGTAGAAGTACTTCCGTATCTGAGGTTGTAGTGAATACGTGACCTTTTATAGTTAACCAGTCTCTGAGCTCTTTATAGTTGTAAATTTCCCCGTTAAATACAAGAGCTATATCTTTGTCTTGGTTTTTAAATGGTTGTGCTCCATTCTCAATATCAATAATGCTAAGTCTTTTAAACCCAAGCCCTGCAGATCCGTCTATATGGTAACCTTCGGCATCTGGTCCACGATGCTCTATAATTTTCGTCATCTTTTGAAGCATAACGAAATCAATAGGAATTTGTTTTTTGTTATAAACGGATATGAATCCACACATTAGCTAGTATCCCCTTTAAAGTTAGTAACTCTAATTTAGCAGCAATTTTTGTGAAATTTATGAAGTTCCTATTGTATATTTGTTAATCAAAAAAACTACTGCAACCGACAGTAGTTTTTTTGATTAACAAATAGTTAAAATAAGCTTCGAACAAAATAAAACACATCATGACCCACCCAAACTTCCGCAGCAATGGAGGGTGCTTTTCCAATAAATGTGGCCGTCATGAACATTAAAACATTCATTTTCGTCCATGCTGCGGCAAATGTAACGACACCGGAAGGCATGAATGGTGCTAGACGTGCAATTAGCAGTAAGAAAAATTGTTTCCACAACCCTGAGTTTGCAAAACTCTTGCTCCATTTACCACGGCGGATAGATTCTTTATCAATTTTCTTAATGCCTTTGTTATACAGCTTATATGATATATAGGCACCAATTGTCTCTCCAATCAGAGAAACCGCAAATCCTAGAGGCAAGCCAAAAACAAGGGCATTTGCACCTGAAATAAAAAAAGTCGGAATTACACCTAAAACACTAACAACAATATTTAAAGCTAGACTAATCAGTATCGCGGCCATGCCGAAATCATCCATAATTTCTGCTAATTTTTCTGGATTTAATAACAGATTAATCCCCACAATTATGTTCAAGAATCGCTCCTCTCCAAATCAAGCGGTAACGATACGATAAATTCGGATCCAACGCCCAATTTGCTTAAAACAGTAATCTTCCCATTCAACTGTGCTATTAATTGTGATACAATGGCAAGTCCAAGTCCTGTACCTCCCATTTCTCTGGACCGGGATTTCTCCACTCGATGAAAACGGTCAAAAATAAAGGGGAGGTCTCCCTCAGGTATCCCTGCTCCTGTATCTTTTATAGATATAAAAATCTGCTCCTTAATTTGAGATACCTTAATTGTAATTGCACCTAGTTCCGTGTAATAGATAGCGTTTTCTAATAAATTAAGAATAATTTGCTCAATTCTCGATCCGTCAGAAACGACTGAAGGTAGATCATCTTTAATTTCCTCTAGTAGCACCAAGCCTTTATTTTTTGCTTTTAAACTTACTTTCTGCACGGCTAATTGCACTACATCTTCAATATCCACCGACTGAAGGTAGAGCTTGATTTTTCCTTCTTCCATTTTAGAAAGTTCGAACAAGTCTTGGATGAGATTAGCTAAACGTTCTGATTCTTTCTCAATAATTTCCGAATATGTTTCCAACTCCTCAAGATCCTTATATTGATGCCTGTTTATTAATTGTGCATAGCCCTTTAGATAGGAGATAGGTGTTCGAAGTTCATGTGAAATATTGGCCAACAATTCACTCCGATTTGTTCTGAAATTATTTAATTCCATACTCAAGTCATTGATGGCCTGCCCCAAAGATCCAACTTCATCATTGGAATTCACCTTAACTTTAGAAGTAAGGTCACCTTTAGCTATCGATCTTGTAATCTTCTCCATAATGATTAGGGGACTAGACAAACGATTTGAGACAAATAATGTATATCCAAGAGCCAACATAATGGCAACCAGTATCGATAGGAAAATCCACCTCCTAACATCATGCATCGTCTGATGAATTTCGTCTATGGATGAAAAAACGAGGATCCCACCTTCAAATGTTTCACCGTCGATAATGGGTCGCCCTACATAAAAGAAACGCTCACCATCTTCAGAATTTACGTACTCACGTTCGAAATGTTTTCCTTCTTTCATGATTTTAAAAATGTTTTTATCTATAAATTCATTTTGAGTATACTCAAAAACGTCTTTGGAAGTGATAATTCCCATTTCGTTAAAGACGACGATTTGTTTACCTGTAATCAATCGAGTATGATTTAAGAAACCCACAGCGGTATCAGGAGAATCGGTTATATACTCCGTTACCTTTCTAGAAAGATTATTTACATTTTGATGCACTTCTGTTGAGTAAATTTGAATAAAGATACGGTCAATGACGATTCCAAGAGGTAAAAGGACAATTAAGAACAATATCATTATGGTAGATCCTATTTTAATGACAATTCCTTTGTTACGCATTATCCGCCCTCTTTACTGCTCATTTTATATCCAACGCCCCAAACAGTTTGAATAAACTTCATGTTCTTTTCAATTTGTTTTAATTTCATTCGAATATTCTTTATATGAGTATCAACTAATCTCAAATCCCTAGATTCATAATTTTCCCATATGTGATCAAGCAAGAGCTCTCTAGTAAACACACGCATTGGCGAAGACGCCAGCTTACTAAGCAAGCTAAATTCTTTCCCAGTTAATTCAATTAACCTATTGTGAATAAACACCTCTCTGCTTTCAATATGAATTCTCAAAATATCATTATAGAGCGTAATAACTTCAGGTTCATGAAGAATATTGTCTTTTGGTTGGGATCTTCGTAATAATGCCATGACTCTTGCTTTTAACTCTTCAAAATCAAAGGGCTTAATCATGTAATCATCAGCTCCCAATTCAAGCCCCTTAACACGGTCGTTAATATCACTTCTCGCAGTTAACATAAGGATAGGCGTGTCACTTTTCCTTCGTACGGTTTCACAAATCTCCCACCCGTTAAAATAAGGAAGCATGATGTCCAAAATAATCAAATCATAAGAAAAGTCTCTGAGCAATTCTATTGCTGCCGCACCATCTAGCGCCTCTACGATAGTGTACAGTGGCTCTAAATGAATACGAAGCAAATTTAACATATATTTCTCGTCTTCAACAATTAATACTTTCTTCATGAATTAAACCTCTCAAAATAATTTACATTAGTATGCAGTAAATATAAAAGAACAATATTACTTTAACATTTAGTTATGAAGATTATATGGAGGTTAAGACCAAAAAAAACAAGTAAGTCACCCTAACTATTAATAGACAACAATAAAGCAAGCACTTATTCTATCTGGATTTATATTTATTAGGGAACAAATTGCAGAGCACATGTTAAAGCGTCAGTTTCAGACTGACAGACCTATGCAGAAGCTCGTTACTGACATTACGTATTTACCATTCGGAGGGAAGACTTCTTAGACTTGTTTAACGGAGAGATTGTAGCTTACAGTATAGCAGACAAGCAAGACACGACATTTGTTCTAGACACATTAAACCAACTGCCCATTTTACCGGGCACGATGCTCCATATTCATTCCAACTTCCACTTCTTATACAACGATAGAACAAATAAGCATGTAGAGTTTAAAAGTATTGATTTGAAATGACTAAAAAGTCTTCTATACATACCTCATCCAGAAACTCCTTTTCCATGTATCTTTTAAGTAAGTTGGTTATATATGCGGTACTACAAACGCCAACATTTTTAACAAAAACTAAACAACCTAAGCCCGATGAATACCGGATTTAGGTTGTTTTGTGGTGGTTTATTTACGTACTGCTTATCAGGGGCAGTCCAAATCTCCGTTTTCGTCACACTCAACTTATTACACCGCAACTCTCATAATATCTTTTGTCTAGTTTTAATTTAAGTAGTTCTACTTTTCCAAATTCCCTCATAATCTACTGATAAAATAACACTAGATTTTGAGAGAAGCAGGAGGGTGAATTATGGGTAAAACATGTAAGTATGTTATAGTATTTGGACTCGTCTTTTCGTTAGCTTTCTATGCAACGATTGGGATAATTAATTACAATATGAAATCCGCTTCATCTCAATCTCTAACTAAATCTGATCTCCAAACAGTAAAAAAAACAAATTTAACATCCTTAAGCTCCACCTTAACAACAAAATCTTCAGACCAAAAGTTAGAATTATCTGCATTAAAAAATAAAGAGAAAACATCAAATGTGCATCACAAGAACTCATTGGAGGAAAAAAATACTAGTAACCTTTCCTTGCCTCAAGTTCTTATCTACCATTCTCACAATCGTGAATCATGGATACCGGAATTAAAGAATATCAAAGTAGCAAATGAAGCCTTTGACAGTAAAACAAATGTTACATTATTAGGTGATTATCTAATAAAAAAAATGAAAACATATGACATACCGGTTTTTCATTCAAAAAAAGATTACCCTTCAGTTATCAGCAATTTTAATTATGCCTACTCATATACTTACTCTAGGGAAACAATAGAACAGGAACGAGCTATGCATAATAATATAGAATATCTGATTGATATCCATCGGGACTCACAAGGGAGAGATAAGACAACCATTCAATACAATAATTTAAATTATGCTCAGGTGTATTTTGTAGTAGGTACAAATAATCCGAACTGGCAAAAGAACTTGAAGTTCGCTGAACGCATTCAAAAGGGCCTAAACAGCAAAGTACCTTCTCTTTCAAAAGGCATATACAAAAAAGACTCATCCATTGGAAATGGTGATTACAACCAAGCCTTATCCGCTAATAGTGCTCTGATCGAGATTGGTGGCGTTGAAAATAATCTAGAAGAAAATTATCGTACCATAACTTTACTTGCTAAAGTTATGCGGGAGATCTGGTTAGAAGATAACAAACTATACTAGTTTACCATTTGGTTTATCAACTTCTACACATATTTCGTCGCTTTATCTTTATCTCTTATTTTTTATTTAAACAGCAGAAAAAACAACGTATCTGCAATTAATATAATGATTTAAAAAGCTCGGTGCAGGTTCTCCGAGATCTTTAACATCTGTTTTCCCTTTACAAATACATTCATTCTTCATTCATTCGTTCATCAAACTAGACTTCATTCTCATCGAACATTCCACAATCGCAATAGCTGCATCATTACCAGAATTAATAAGGAAACCCTGTAAAAGAACCTGCTCCCACTCTAGTAAATAGACCCTAGTAGCGTTAATATTTCTGGCCGCTTTTATAACTATCACGATGTCGTTTAAATTCCCCTCCTCTATTGTAATGATTCCTTATACGATTTTAGTAATGCTTAGAGGATACATCACTTTCTTTAACATGGAGCCGATAGTTCTGTCTATTAATATAGCTGTCTCAATATTGAGAGAAAAGTGACCAAACGTCTGAGTTTGCAAACTAAACACCAAAGTTATTATTAACAGGATTACCATAAAGAATTTATTTATAGATGCTAGCTCTTTTTTGAAAACTATAATGCTGTCGTTAATCGATATTTCCACGGAAGTGTCAAGACACCTTATTACCATGCTATAACACTGTATGTTAAGTTTTGGTATGTAATTCCCCAAACGTTAACAAGTCCCCGGTTAACCACTAAAAACTTCGAGACAATTCTCAAGCCCTATATAAATAAAACGAAGAAATGATTAGCCTGATCCGCTATTTCAATTGCTTCATATTACAAACTTTAGTTTTGAATATTTTGTGTACCTTCATAATTTCAACATATTTTTGGTTTATTGTTGTAAACATAAATTGCAAATATTAATGAGGAGGTAAATATATGAAGGGCGTATTGTTAAAGAATCTTGTCGTCGTCGGCGCTATTGCGATTATTACATCGGGTTGTGTGAATGCTGTCAAAGATAGTATGGAGGGCATGGATCATTCAACCATGAATTCAAATACTCCAACAACTACTAACACTATTGATAAAAACTCCATAAAACTTACTTCAGCAACACCAGTAATAAACGGAAAAGAGTTTACGATTACGGCACAAGAAAGCAACCTCGAAGTAACTCCAGGGCAAGTACTCCCAGTGTGGACATTTAACAACTCGGTACCAGGACCACAAATCCGAGTGAAGGTCGGGGATATTGTGAAAGTCAACTTGAAAAACGAGCTAAAAGAACCAGTATCGATTCACTGGCATGGATATCCAGTTCCAAATGATATGGATGGTATTCCTGGAGTCACACAGGACGCAGTCGTACCCGGGAAAACTTTCGCTTACGAATTTGAGGCTACAATACCTGGTACCTACTGGTACCATTCTCATCAAGATAGTGTCAACCAACTCGATAAAGGTTTATACGGCTCATTAATTGTTGAAGATCCAGATGAAAAATACAACAAAGATTTCACATTAATGCTGGATGAATGGATGAGTTCCGGTGAAATGGATACGAGTAATCAAAAAAGTAACAATCTAGACAACAAAATACAAATAGAAGGTATGGATCATAGTAATATGAACATGGATGATATGGACATGGATGGTATGGACATGGCAGCTCATGATATGAGTATGTACGATATATATACGATTAACGGGAAATCTGGTGATTCTATTGACAAATTAACTGTTAATGAGGGTGATAAAGTAAGGATTCGCTTAGTTAATGCAGGATATATTTCACATAAAATGCACTTACATGGTCATGACTTTAAAGTTATTTCTTCGGATGGTCAACCAATTAACGACCCTGAAGTGATTAAAGATCAACTGATTTCAATAGCTCCTGGTGAACGTTACGACATTGAGTTTACTGCTAACAATCCTGGCTCTTGGCTCCTTGAAGAACATGGAGATAAATCAAAGAATATGAAGACCGTAATTCAGTATGACGGTTCAGATACACAAAAGGATAATTCCAATTCATCTGAAGATCTTCGAGTATTTGATTTAGCTCAGTATGGTGTATTGGTAAATAGTAATTTTTCACTTGATGAAACAACATTTGATCAAGAAATAAATATGGAACTAAATACTGAAATGAGAAACGGTGAAATGGTGTATACCATTAATGGAAAAGTATATCCAGACACAGAAAAACTTAATGTTAAAAAAGGAGACAAAGTTAAAGTTACCTTCGTCAATCGCTCAGAAACTGATGATCATCCGATGCATTTACATGGACATTTTTTCCAGTTGCTTAGTAAAAATGGAATGCCAATTAAAGGATCACCAATCATGAAAGATACAATTAATGTGAAACCGGGAGAGGAATATGTTATTGCTTTCGAAGCTGATAATCCAGGAGAATGGATGTTCCACTGCCATGACTTACATCACGCATCTTCAGGTATGGTAACAGAGGTGCAATACTCAGATTATCAGACAAATTATACTCCCGATTTGAGTATAGAAAATAAAGCTGAGTAAAATGGTCACGCCACAGCTCCAACCGATTAAATATAGGTTGGAGCTTATGTTTTTTATAATTCAGTCAATCCCTATCATGATATTTATCATACAATGATTATCATTTAAATGTCTTTTAAGAATCTCCCTATAAGTAATTACTCGAAATACTACACTTCCTGCGTGAAATGCAATCGTATGTAGAGGATGGACAATTCCTAAATCGATCCTGTCGGAGACCAAAAGCATCACCATTAAGGAAGTACGAACGAAATTCCTGCCGATACCCTACCCAAAATAACTGTTGGTTTCATCACATCAGCAAATGAAAAAAAAGATGAATCTTTTATAGATAGGCTACAGTGATAAAACCACCTCCTTGAATCCTGGTACCTCCATTCCATATCACGAAGATATCACTTAGGTATGATCATAAAAGTCCCACTGAATGAAGATAACATTTGCAAAATGCTGAAAACAATAGTTACGCCAAACAACATAAGTCGTGAGGTCTAGTATATTTATGCTTTCCCTCCCTTTTGACAAGAAATGAGCAACTCAAATGCTGATTATGATCGCCAGAGCAACAATTACACCATAAGAAAGAATATCAAAATTAGCAAAAGAATGAGTGTAACTTTCATCGTTTAGATTTCTAGTAGCCTATTATACTCATAATATTTAGTACATTACTGCCAATAAGTTATAATCATTTCCCAGTATTTGAAATAACAGTCCGGCAGTCCGGTCTCTCTACCCATCTTCCTTAACCAACAAATTCCAAGAATAAAACTGAGTCGCTCATTATTTGAGGAAAGGGACACTTGAGTCAATGGACCGATCACTTAATCCAATTAAGTATTTCCTTACGTATTCATCAACTCTATATAACAATCAAAAAAACTACATTCAGTAGTGTTTATATGCAAAAAAGGGCAGCTTATGAACATCCGCCCGATATCAAGCCAATCATGATGAGAAAAATAACTACAGTTAACAAAAGAGAATTGCGATAAGTAAAAGGAATATCGATGGGTTGATTTGGTTGCAGAACTTGTAATATTCGGTAGTTCAATGCTGTGTTAGCGAAGGGCACAGCCACTATGACATTTCGAACATTCACTAAATTGGATAGTTTCAACAACACACTTCCTAAATGATACTCCGTTTTCATATGAGTCAGAGCAAACCTATCAGCAAGAAGTTCGTTCCTTGTTGTAAATTCTTTGCTTAACGTTTTTAATAGGGGGATATATCCCATGCTTTCCGTTAACAAAACTACCAAGAACATTTGAAGCGGATCACGTCTCCTGCAGTGGTACCATTCGTGAAGTAATATGGCTCTGACTTCCTCTTGGTTGAACATGTTAATTAGCCCCGTTGAAATGATGATACGTGGATTCCAAATACCCATTGACAGAGCAATAAAGGCATCATCTTTAATAACAATAATTTCAGTATTCCAATCCCGATATACATAATTAAGGTATGACATATGTTGTAAATCCCTATTCCCCTTAAAATTACGCATCCATTTCCAAGTCAAGAATAATTGACTACTAATCCTACCAGCTAGGCGCACCACCGTATAAATAATGACAAGATTAAATAAAACTTTGATGATGTCATGACCCAAGGTGTCTTCTTGTATAACGGTTAAACAATATTGAATAATGTTCCAATTTACTGGAACACCTAATACTTGATGGGCCATATACCAACCCATCTGGATTAAGACAAATGATCCAGTGAGTAGCATGACAAAAAAAATTGAATTTGTCTTTGCAGTCGATTTCATGATTAACTCCTGTGATTCATTTGATTCAGTTTATGCTGTAGCTTAGAGATCAATTTAGGATCTGCCTCATCCAATGCATCTATCATATGACCAACAACCAACTCTCCAAATTCACGGATTAGTCCTTGTGTAACCTCTTTAGTTTGGTCTGATAAGAACTGCTCTTTGGTTTGTAAAGGTTCATAAAAGGTGGTTTTACCCCTGCCACTTCCATGAGAATTTTTTTGGAGAAGTCCCTTCTCTATTAATCGATTCATAACGGTCATCACAGTATTGAATGAGAGCGGTTCTTCATGGTTTAAAATCGTTTGAACATCTCGAATCGTTGTTCTTTCACTGGCCCATAAGATCTCCATGACCTTTGCCTCGAGCGGCCCGAAAAATTGGTTCAAACCATGTTCGTGAACATTAAATTTTTTGATTTTCATTTTCTCACCTCTATCACTAGAGATTGTAGTAATAATAATTATTGCTGTCAATTGCAGAGGTTGAATCGTTATTTCGTTTTAGTCCAGTTCTCTCCACCGTTACTGCTTTCATAAACAGAATATCTATCCGTAATAATCACCAGACGGCTGCCATCCTCTTTAGCTGATTTAATACCTAGTGGCATTTCCCCATTTAATTTAACGTCTATTGCTGACCATGTTTTAAAATCTATTGATTTTTGGAATCCACTCTCTGTCATGATGACAACTTCGTTGTTAGGTAAAGTTAAAACTTGATAAACAGGCCCATTGGTTAATTGATTTTCTCGAACGGTTCCACTTTGGATGTCATATCGGATAAGCCCCGCTTCGGTTGCAGCCAAAATTGATGATGGAGCACCTGAAATCATTGAGATGGAATACGCACCAGCTGGTAAACTCGTTATACTCCGCCATGTATTTCCGCCGTCCTTTGTTTCATAAAGGTTTTCACCTTCACCTGCTAACATTACAAATAAATGATTGGAGTCGTCCGGATCCATCGTTAAATAATGGGCATCAGGTTCATCAGGTTTTGCTAGGTTTGGTAGTCCGTTTTCTATAACCTGCCATGTCTTCCCGCCATCTACTGACCTTTTCACAAAACCATGACCGGATACAAAGATCCTTTTGGGATTACGTGGATCAATTTCCAAGCCCATAATATCATTTGAACGAAGTTCAAAAAGTGTCCTTTGAAACTTATCGTTATTAAGTTCATAAACACCTGTATGAGTGCCTACCCAGACCGTTTCATTACCAGGTGAGTAGCTAAATATGTGTGGATGCGTATTAGAGTCCGCATTCAGTGTATCAATCGTTGTATCATTTGGCTTTTTCACATTTCCCCATACAGCAAAACCAATCAAAACAATCATAACAACAGAAAATAAAGTGCCTATCCCTGAAGAATTTCCTTTCCCTTTTTCTTCTAAACTTTTATTCATAATAATCAGTCTCCTAACTTATTATTAAATAATATTCTATTATAATCAGTATAAGTGTAGATTTTATGATCACTTTCTCACAAAGTATTTAATAAAAAGTCTATGAAGAATTTCAAAATGAGAGGTTCTAACTTTAAGAATCTTCAAATTAGATTTAGAATCTGCTTCCACTTAACGAGTCGGGTCGGGTATAAAAACTGGTGCCACAATGCGAATAAATTGTTCATATTTTCTTGAGTTATCGATTTCAATTTCGGTTATCCTTTAACATACCAACAACATGATTTAGATTATTCCATTTACCAATGCCGCTTATTATAATTTGTTCGATCATAATATCTGCGATAGAACTATAAGTCATGCTTAATAGTATTAGAGATACTTACTAGTCTCATTCTTATTCAGTAAATGTCATAGAACTACCAACGAATCGCTGCACTAATGGCGTTTAAGCCTATTAAATAAGGTTTGTTCGTAGAAACTAAACGGATTATATCTACATTTTGTTTAATGATCTGTTGCAGGTGTTCAGTTTCAAGATAGTGGCCTTAGTGAGGGTGGCTCTATTAATACACAAACAGCTCATAGAACCTTACCTACAATGCTGATTCTTTTAATTTCAGAAACCTAAAGCTAATTGGGTATTATCTGTATGGTAATAGAATAGTTTTATTCCAAATGGTAACGTGCAACTCTATACCCACAACGGTTGTAACTAGGAGAATGACTGGGTGCCTTCCTTTAAACTAAAAAAGCATGTAGTGTTTAAAAGCAGAGGGGAGTTTAATGAATTCAATATTTTAACAACAATTACACTACAAATTGTAGTCTAATTGTTAGGACTAGTCAATTTTTGATTTTGATATTTCTGTTGTTGTCCAAATGCATAATTTTTATTGATGATACATCCTCTTTAACAAAGACTTTGTTAAAAAATATCTAAAGCTAGAATAGATAGTAAAAAACAAACCCGTAATGAACTGACCCCTGTCAAGTAGACAGTAATTTAAAAGCATCATTAAGCAACCTGAGTCCGATATTCATACGGGCTTAGGTTGTTTAGTTTCTGTTGAAAACGTTGGTGGTTGTAGAAATGGATGTACCGTTGGACGGCATGCTCTACTTCCTTACTAGTACGAAAAGTGTATAGATTAAAACACTCCGATTTAAAATGACTAAAAAAGTTCTCCATACATGCGTTATCCCAACAATTCCCTTTTCTCGACATACTGGCAATCATCCCGTATCTTTTAAGACGTTGGTTATATTGGCGAGAGGTATACTGGAACCCTTGGTCACTATGTAGGAGAATTCCTTCAACTTTTTGTTTTTTTCTTGCCTTTGTGAGGGTATCCATCACAAGCTTGAGATCATTTCTTCGACTGATCTGATAGGAGATAATTTCGTTGTTATACAAGTCTTTAATAGCTGATAAGTATAGTCTCTGCCCGTTGAATATTAAATAGGTAATGTCGGTGACCCATTTCTCATTTGGTTTTGAAGCTCTAAATTCTCTGTTTAGAAGATTACTCGAGATCACATAGGCTTCTCGTTTCCCATAATAAAGTTTTTTCTTGCGGACGACCGCTTGAATCCCCATCCCGTTCATCAATCGTTGGATTCGTTTGTGATTTACTCGTAGTCCGTATTTCTTTTTAATCCATACTCTGACCCGTCGATATCCGTAAATTCCTCGTACCTCTTTATAGCATTCCGCTATCTTCTTTTTAATCTGTCTATTCTCAAGTTGCTTAGGTGAGGTGAACTTTTGCCTTTTTATCCATCGGTAATATCCACTCCTCGAGACTTGAGCGAGTCGACAAAGAAGGAGGACGCTATATCCGTTTTTGGTCAACTCCTCAATCACAGCAAACTTTTTGTTACAAGGTACTAAATCCATTCCACCTTTCACATCTTTAAGAGCTTTTTTAGCAATTCATTTTCAGCTTCAAGCCGTTTTATTTTAGTCTCAGGATCTTCAGTTCTTGTTCGTGGTCTACCTTTACCAGGACCTTTTGCTAATCCACATTTTTCTTTAAGCCCTGTTATTCCTTCAATTTTAAAATGCTCCACCCAACGGCGTACCAAAGAGTGATCGATTCCTAGCTCTTTTGCAACCGTTTTGTAGCCCATGCCATCTTTCAAGTATAAATCCACCGCTTTTTTCTTGAACGCTATATCATACGTTTTTCTAATTTCCCCCATAATAAATCCCCCCATAATAGACAGAGTAATGTGCTTGCTTTTTTCTGTCTACTATGAGGGGATCATATCATAATTACCTGGGCTTGTTTAATTACAAATCGTATTAGTGCAATACACTGACCATTTTTGTATAACTTTGTTTAGAGATGGTACGTCTTGCTGTAACGTATCGATCCTTGTAATATTTCTCAGTTAGTCTACTAATTCTTACACCTTTACTGCTGGAAGAATGAGCAAATTGCCCACTCCCGATATATATCCCCGCATGTGATATACCAGCACCACTTGTATTAAAGAATACCAAGTCACCAGGTTTTAGATTATTCTTTGATACCGGGGTACCAGTTTTTGCTTGGGCATTTGAGGTACGAGGCAGATTCAAATTGAATTTATCAAAAATGTATAATATAAATCCCGAACAATCAAATCCACTTGAAACTGAAGTCCCCCCCCACTTGTACTGGGTACCTACAACTTGACTTACTTCTGAACGCAATTTGGATTGATCATCAGCAAATGCATTGGTCGCACCGGCAGATAAAATTAAAGCAGAACCAATTAACGATATCATGAATTTCTTCAAACACATATTCTCCCTTCGGATGCCTACGGAGTTAGTTAAGAGTTAGTTAAGAGTTCGGTAGAAGGTCCCTTTATCCTTTCCAGTCAAGAATAATTCACTCAGAATGAATCCCCCGTTTTCAAAAATGAAACTAGGCAAAAAAATTAATTTTTTGTAACCCTACATAATGTAGTACATTTTCGTATATGTTGTCAATCACATCCTTCAAATCCATCTTTTATTTCATTTCATGACAATTTTCATTCAAATCGCTGCAATATCTAGAAAAATGAAATGAAAAATTCCACATTCTTTTTATAGTTGTTGATTATATATAAATAACAATTTTGTAACTAATTTAATTTCAATTTCCATGAAAAAACTCTAAGAGACAGATTACAAAATGCAGAATCAGTTAACTCACTCTACTATAAAGGAAGGAAAGGTGCATTCAACAATACAAACCTCCATTCATTTTAGAAAGATTACATTGTTGATTATTCAGTTTGTTTTTACCTCAACAAGCCTCACCACATCTGCACATACTTCATAATAAATATCGGCACGGTCTCTCGTGCATAAACGCTATTCGTTTACCTTGCATGCCTGCCATCGATCCACCATACAAGGTCAGTATTCTTCAAATACATTTTGGTATTGTTCATGAACAAAATCCAAGATTTATGTTTTAGTGTCAATCATCACCTTTCAAACTGTTTTAAAATATCCGGAAACCAAATCTTCTCATTGCTTTACTAGGACTTGAAACCTTTTGTAGGATTGAATATTATATAACCCAAATTTATGTAGAATTTGTGAAGAAAGCTTAATAAAAATATAAGATATTGGTCTTGTTATTGAACACAAATTACATAATTTTAGTTAAAATTAGTTTGCATTTTATCGCATCTTTCCATCTCCTATAAAATTCCTTTATTGTATCCTCGTGAAAAGAATGCAAATAAAAATCTAAACTAAATACATTGTACATGTTTAATTTAGTCTTAATGGGTAAAAATACTACGTGATGTAGTCCTACTTTCTTATCTATTACTTCACACTAAAGATCCTATGACGAGGTGAATTCAATGTATAATGACCCCAAAAAAAGCGTGAAACATCAATCACTGAACAATCATACGCAAGGGCACGAAAGTGAGAAGCATGGTGCCGAGCACCATCATAGTGGGGATAAGCATGCCGGTCATCATGTAGATGATTTTAAGAGACGCTTTTGTATTTCACTAATTATCACCATTCCTATCATAGCTTTATCGCCCATGATTCAGATGTCAATTGGTGTAAATTGGCGTTTCCCATATGACACTGTCCTGCTGTTTCTACTGTCTTCCTTTGTCTTCTTTTATGGAGGTAGGCCTTTTCTAGTTGGTGCATATCGGGAACTAAAACAAAAGAACCCAGGAATGATGACGTTAATTTCGCTAGCTATCGTTGTAGCTTACGTATACAGTTCATTAATCGTCATCGGGTTGACTAATGTAGATTTCTTTTGGGAACTAGCAACTCTTATTGTTATAATGTTGCTCGGTCATTGGCTAGAAATGAAATCTATTTTAGGTGCATCTAATGCGCTTGAGGAATTAGTGAAACTAATACCCTCTGAAGCACATCTTATTACTGTTGATGGAATCATCAAGGAAGTACGCGTGTCGGAGTTACGCCCAGATCAGAAAATTTTGATAAAACCCGGGGAACGAATTCCAGTAGATGGTATCGTTGTCAAAGGACAATCATCGCTTGATGAATCCATGCTTACAGGAGAATCTGTCCCTGTTATCAAAAATCCTGGAGATAGACTTATTGGAGGAGCTATTAACGGTGAAGGAGCATTAACTGTAACCGTAACTAATAGCGGCGAAAAGGGTTACCTATCCCAAGTTATTTCGCTGGTTAAGGAAGCCCAGGAATCTAAATCTAAAACTCAAAATTTGTCAGATCGTGCAGCAAAATGGTTGTTTTATGTCGCTTTAGGTGCTGGGTTAACAACCTTACTCGTGTGGCTCTCATTAGGTTACAGTTTTAATTTCGCAATACAGCGAATGGTAACTGTCATGATTATTGCGTGCCCACATGCTTTGGGTTTAGCTGTACCTCTTGTTGTATCTACTACCACCGCAATAGCAGCGAAAAAAGGGTTATTGATACGTAACCGCACTGCCTTTGAAGAAGCTCGAAAATTGAACGCTGTCGTATTTGATAAAACAGGAACACTAACTCAAGGTAGATTTGGAATAACCGATATTTTACCTGCCTCGGGATATACAGAGACTGAAATTCTTACTCTTGTGGGCTCCCTAGAAGCTCAATCTGAACATCCTATTTCTAAGGGTGTAGTGGAAGAAGTGAAAAACCGTGAAATAAAAATATTTGAACCAGAATCTTTTGAAGCACTGATAGGGAAAGGACTTAAGGGAAATGTTAAGGGTAAGTATGTTTTGGTTGTTAGCCCTGGCTTTATGGAGGATCAAAAAGTAGATTATCCTATTAAGGAGTATAATAAATTGTCTTCGCAAGGAAAAACGGTTATCTTTGCCGTTGTTGATAACCAATATGCTGGTCTAATTGCCCTGGCCGATAAAGTCAGGGAGAGCGCAAAGGACGCTGTAGAAAGTTTAAAATTGTTAGGAATTAAATCAATGATGTTGACGGGGGATAATAAAAAAGTCGCCAAATGGGTTGGCGAAAACTTGCAATTAGATGAGATATATGCAGAAGTACTCCCACATCAAAAGGCTCATAAAATTACGGAAATTCAAAATGAAGGTTATATGGTTGCCATGACAGGGGATGGCGTGAATGATGCTCCAGCATTAGCAAAAGCGGATTTAGGTATTGCTATTGGCGCCGGAACTGATGTCGCTATTGAGACAGCAGATATTGTACTGGTAAGAAGTGATCCTAATGATGTCGTTTCGATTCTTAACTTATCCAGGAAAGCTTACAATAAAATGATACAAAATCTTTGGTGGGCCAGTGGTTATAATATTATTGCTATTCCACTTGCTGCCGGTCTATTATATGGCGTCGGAATTGTCCTAGACCCAGCGATTGGGGCTATACTGATGTCACTGAGTACTATTGTCGTAGCAATTAACGCCAAACTTCTTAAGGGATAACGCTGTGTAAAACAAACACTAACTGCAAAAGGAGGCTCAAATGATCCTCTTTTTGCTTTGGGCTTAATTTCATTTCATGGTAAATGTCACTGTCAGCCAATAAGCAAATATCTTAGGCGGCGAATTAAACATTATGAACGGTGTCTGTTTGGTTGAGAAAGATCGCAAGAATGTTCAGAGAGATATTGGGACGACAAAGTCATTCAGGATTGTCTTTACATTCCAAGTGGTCCTTTGAATCATTAGATAATGATGGTAAAGCATTAAATTTAGGAGAGGCTGCGTTGTTACAAGAAGAAGTATATCCTTTCACATGGTATTTGCAAAGAGCCGGAATTATCATAACTTCGCTCCATAATCATTGGTTATTTGATACCCACATTTAATGTATGCACATTACGCTTCAATTTAAGAGCCATTGTCTTTTGCAAAGAAAATTGCAGAAGCATCGACCTATCTTAAACACGAATAGTTACATGTTCCTAGAGTATCAACGAGGGTATTAACCGCAAAAGATTGGCTTCCGGTTTACAACTCCGAATTGGCTTCTTTTTTAAAAATTCCGAGCTTCAAACTGTCCGGTATAAGTTCAGACGATAGAATTTTGCTAAAGAAATTGGGTGATTATGTCCAATTTACGTTAGTTTTTTTAGAAACCCATCAATGTGATTTCGATCCATCATATTAAGAAGTTAATGACTTCGATTCCAAAACCCGGAATAGCTTCAAATTAATCTGTACCAGGCAACTCTATATTTTTTCCTGTATTCAACAATTTTTTCTGCAATTTGTTGCTCCAAAAAAGTGTCATCTCATCACCTTCCGAATCAACATCGGTAAGCTTGGAATTTACTTTTTAAACGTACCGGTCTTGTCAAGTATAACGGCGTTGAACTTATGGGTTGTTCCAGATGCTCGCCACCATTAACAAGATGCCAAGTGCACATGAGGAAGTAATAACAAAAGTCGAGATTGTTTCTTCTAATACCTCTGCCAAGTTGCCGCGGCGGTGCTCTTGACCCTGCGCTTTTCTCTCTTAATTCTCCCAAGTTAACATGGACTCAGCAGCCCTTCCTGCCATTGATCATCCACCGGTACATTATCACCAGGACACACAAGAAACGGACATATCCATTCCACCAATGGACAAACCAATCGTTAGATCCATACTGTAAAATTGATCGGCTGCAGTCCTAAGAGATATCAATTTATTTCTACTACCATTATGTATACTCCTAGATAGAACTGAACAGAATTACCAAGATAAGTTTATATTATGTATATATCCACGACGTGAAAGAAAATGTGAACCCACTGTCCATTTTTACTGAGAGTAAGACTGAAAATTAAGCAATTTTTGTTTTGCTGCGCACGTCTCTGTTACAGCGATTAGCTGTATTTTCATTATCTTCTATCTGGTGTTGACATATACATTTTGTATACCCTTGTTTGCATGTGGCTGGAAGAAACGATTAAGAAACTGGGATATGGTACAGTAAAAGAATTCGCGAACTTTTGGAAATTACTCTATCATTTCTTTTTATATCGAAGATAGTTAACTTTCTTCTAAGGTGAAATTAAACATTTACCGACAATTCAATAGGCATTAGCCGAACATGTTATCCCCGTGATTTGTAAAAGTTGATTGTTTATGCTACAGCTTCCATAAGTTGTTCCCACTTAGGTATGATTTCAATTTTAATCGGTGCCTTAGTAGAAGTTATTACCGGAATATCAGTGGTCTAATGACTGTACTGGTGGATTGACAGAAGGAATCATGGGAGGGTATGATGGGAGTCATTTTATAATGATGATCTCATTTTCTTACATTGATGAGCCAGCCATCAAAAAAATACTGTACTTTACTATTTCATAATTTTTTTTGTATTTTCCTCTTGTTACGTGGTGAACTAGATAACTCATTAACTTAATTAAACTATTTAACCATAGTAATTACATTATTACAAATTCACCTCAGAGAAATTTATTTTCCTTACAACTATAGCCTACCAACCCCAGATTGAATCAAATAGGCTTTATAAATACGTAAACCATTTGCAATTAAAAGAAATATTACTGCAATACAAACCAATTGCTTTTGTTTTATCTGATTTGTGCTATTCATGTTTACACAGTCCTCTCCTCAGTCTTTAACTTCACCATACTATTATATGGACCATATTTAAAAATGTTCACTCGAATTACTTTATAATTTATTTTTCTTTAACCGTGTTCCTTATAAGAATTGATTGTGCTCCCCTGTGGTGTACGTACTTTTATCAGCTAAATGTCCCAGCAATGATAACAGTAACAAGCAAAATAAATAAGGCTAACATTGCACCAATTCTCCTCCAGCATTCGCTCCCCAACTACCTCACTCATCATACATCCTCCTTTAGTGAAGTACGTATTGGTGTGTATAAAACTGGGTATGAAAGCAGCTATTTAGACGGTCTCTTTCTTTGATTTCTCATGGAGTTAAAATTAAAAGGAATATAAGCAAAGTAACGAAACTTTCTGATCATCTTGGTTTGACCATAAACCAGAAATCGCTAGAAATGTATCTAAACTTTGCAGGTAAAATGTAAAAATGTGAAATATATCGTTATTTACAGTTAAATATCCTGCATCTTTCGTTTATGATATCTACTGTTCGTTTAATTTCATTGGTGATCATTACATGATCCCTCATCATATTCATCATTTAATTCATTTGCTTAGACATCATTTCCTGACGTACTGAAGACACTGATGGATATATCATATGCATGGTTGAAAATAATTCACTAGCCACCCCCTCCTAAAAAGGGTTTCACCTCAACGTATGGTTACATCAAGATACATGTCACTAATCAAATTGTCCATATTTGGGGCTAGTTTAAACATAATAACTTAAGCGGGCACTTCATTTACCCTTCCATGTTTAAACGAGGCTGAAATAAATACAACAGGCCATATACAGACGCACCAATTACTAACGTAGCCGTGAACCCTAGGTTTATAGAAATTAAAACTGCGAGAAGGGAACCCGCAATCGTCATCAAGCCATTAATTGCCCAGCTTATAGATACTTGTCGTTTAGAAAGCAATGAGAGTCCGAACGGGAACGGCATACCCATAAAAAAACCAAGCGGAACTAAAACAATTACTCCTAACATTAACCGGATTAGAAGCGGTAAATAAATCATTTCTTTTTGGTACCAAGAAATCAAAAGATTAAGGCCAATCGTTAGAACAGCTACCCACAATAGAGGTGAAAATCGCCTAGAGCGACTGGATGACCAGTGAGAAGAAACCATACTTCCTATTCCCCCGCTGACTAACAATACACTTAGTACAAGTACAAATGCGTATATTGGATGGCCTAACGGTAGGATGAGTCTTTGAATAAGCGTGGTTTCAATGATCATAAAACCGATCCCTATACCAGAAATATAAACTATGCTTCCATAAGGTAAGCGTTTTTTTCGAATAAATAATAAACTAATGACAAATACACACGCAAGTAACCAGAGCAAAGAATTAGGAACTCCCTTCGATTTTTGATAGAAAAAAGGCTTGTCATCCTGATTAGATAAAAGATCAAGATTATCCTTTTTTAAATAATCCTTAATTGTGCTTAGTCGATCAGCTATAAAAGGAACATGAAGTGGTATCTGCTGGATATTCTCAGCCTCTGTTTTTAATTGCCTTGCATTCTGTTCGGTAAAAGGGTTTTGACTAATAATAAGCAGTGGTCTAGTAATTACTGTTTTATTCATGCCCCAAACTATATGACCAAGATGATGATAAGTACCGATAACTGCCATATGTTCATGGGTCTTGCTTTCTTGTACACCCCGAGCCTGTAATACCTTCTCAGCAGCATTTTCGACCTTCAGCATTTCAGCTTCATCATGTAAAAGAAAAGCAAGCCTTCCACCAGGGTTAAGCTTTTTTATGTATTCTTCAATAGCCTCTTGCGTAAAGAGGTAATTTTCCGTCAGAGCAATTCCCAAACCGTTTTCCGATTCTTTCTTAACGAGTGACAAATAGATAACATCGTACTGGTTTTTCGTCTGTCGGATGAAGGTTCTTCCGTCAGAGACAAACGCTGACACCCCTTTTTGATGAAAGACATCTCCAGAAAAATGGGACATTTTTTGCACAGCTTTAAAGCTGCCCTCATTAATATCAACGGCATCAATTTGTTTGAATCCAGCAATTTGGGCAGTAAGAACTTCTTGGCCTCCGCCAGCACCAATAATTAATGCGCGTTCCTTAAGAATATCTTGAAAAGCAAGGTAACTGGTTGTTCCGGTTAAATAATCTACTTGTTTTAAATTTCCTGTATATTTTGAAATTGGAGAAACAGCTCCCCCATCGATGGTAATGTAAAGCAATTCCCCGTCTCCAGCATCATAAACATCGGTTTTAGCGAGGGAGTTCCAATCGGAGAAAACGGATTTTACACCGCTTCTATTGTTAAATACATGGTTAGGGCTCGTTGTAAAAGCACGAAAAATCATTTCTTTGTTATAAGGCTCTATGATGTTATAAATTGCTATGATAAGTACTAGGATGTAAATGATCTTCAAACGTAAAGAAGAATGTTTTACAATTAGAACAAAGCTAATGAGTAGGACTACAGTTCCCAATAGAAAAATAGTCTGAACAGGGTCAAGAATGTTCATAAACCAAACAGAACAAACTGCTCCTAAACCAGCACCGACTAAATCCGAGAAATAAACGACATGCAGTTGACGATAGTTTGCCTGCAAAATAGCTGCAATTAGTGCCCCTCCAATTAAAAAAGGTGGAAAAGCTGCGACTGTATAAAACCACATTCCTCTGAAGGGGAGAATATACATCATAAATACAGCTGAAAGCATGGCGAAAGCAAACATACCAAGCCATAAATAACAAGCACGATATATTGCGACACCTGATCTGTATGCCACATAACCTCCAAATCCAGCTCCTAGTGTAGCAAGTGAAATGGCTATAAAGACAAAATTGTAGGCTAAAATAGCCGAAAAAAATCGGGAGAGAAAAACTTCATAGACGAAAAGGACAAACGAAATACCAAATGTAATAATACTATCCCTTTTAACTGAACTTTGACGCATTGTACTGCTCCTTTATTAGGTTATTGTGCTGCAATTTTATTGTCAGTACGCTTCTACTAAGCCATAGGGAACCTTTTACGTTTCAAGTTCGTTATATCCTGCTATTCATCGCAATGGAAAGCCGCCTTCCATCCTTTCTTTTATGTTTTCCTATCCGTCATCGGTTTTCAGTTAGAGGCCGGTCGGATTCTTAGTGGACTGGCTCAAGGTAGCTTGTTGCAAACTGCAACCTGCTAGTATCCTGCCAAGGATAGCACAGGTATTTCCATCATAAGGAATCAGTTGGATTTAGTATGCTAAATCATGGTAGTGCTTATACATCAAATTGAAAAGAAGCTCACATAGCAACTCAAGGTAGATACCGGTAAAATGGTAGTGATGTAATCAGCAGCCCTTCATTTTTTCTATACCACACATATGATGACAGTATTACAACTCCCTTCTTAAATCTTCAGAACAGTCATTGCATTTGTTTGTAAACCACCAAAGTTTCTAGAAGTCTCTTTTCTCACTCCTCGATCAGTTGTCTTATCATTTTTTGATAACCTCGGAGATGCAACAGCCTAGGTGTAAATGGATTATGAGTATTTATTAGAAAGCTATCCGAAAAACTGACTTTCCTTCACCGTTTTGGCGACAATCGAGGCTGGCATTCAACGAAATACTCTACAGAATTCCCACTATGTATATCTAATGTTTCATGTAATTCAGATGGTAACGATATTCTTTCCAGCTATCTAGAGGACGGTTCATTCCTGATCTCCCCATATTTAAATAAATATATAAATATTATCAGTTCATATAGTCGCAGTGTCTTACAAACATAGAAATAACCAGAGTACGCATGAAAAATCCCTCCTGGAAAATACCAAGAGGGATTTATAATATTATTTTATAAAATAGCTTATTACCCAATTATTTATTAAATTCCAGATGTTAAGGTAAACGTAAATACAGATCGATAAGTCCCGGCCATCAATCCGGTTTCTTCCCCTGGAACGAACTTACTTCTTGTACCTGCAGATTCAATTTTCACTTTATCCGGAATGCTTAGCGTAAAGTCTAAAGGTATTTCATAATATCCCATACCTTCAAATTCCTTAGCTGATGCCAACACTTCCGACTGGGTTCCTGTAAATATTTTCTTCCCAACACTAGATAATTGGGCTTCTGGACCAGACAATGTATTACTATTCTTAACATCTACAGATAAGGAGCTTGCTGGAATACTAACTATCAAGTCTTTAGTATTCAACGAGTTATCCGTTAAAGGATCTGAAACAAAATCCTTCACATCGAGACTATATTGCCATCCCTTCGCATTACCTCTGTAGTCCTCAATAAGCGCTCTACTTACCGAATTGATCTGTTGGTAAGGTCTAGTGCTATCAATGACAATGGTTGAAAGATCCGCACCTTCAAAACGGGAATTTAGCCCTCCACCTATAACTGTAAAATCTATATCTTCAGAAGTAATGGATTCTAGTGGTCCTCCAGGATTCGGTGTTGGTTCCGGATTCGGGTTCGTTCCTTCACCTGGGACAACAATGGTGAATGGTCCTCCAGAGTAAACAACTTCTTCAGTAGACACTTTTCTGACTTCAACATAAATTTGGTAAGTACCTGGCTCGTATGCCACCGGTCCTATGTACTTGTTCCAACCTCCGTCTTGGCCATCTTTGTAGTAAACCTCAAGATCTGAAGATGAAATACCCGGATCAACGATAAGTTGTCCATTTTCAACCGTAACCCTAGGATCTACTTTTGACGTAACAAAACTTATAGTTTCACTTTCTGTTCCATCAGCAGCTTCTACTTTTGCTCTTACCGTGTGTACATCATTGGATAAGGATACGACTCCTGTTGTTTGAATCCAATCACCACCACCTACAGAGTAATAAGCATCTCCTTCTGTTGGATCAAACTGAATCTCTAATTCCAATCCATACTGACTGTTTAAACCCTTCTGTACAACTACCGGCTTGTTCACTTCTACAGGTACCGATGGGCTATCTGCTGTGAGGGTGAAAGATTTATTAATTAATATTTCACCTCGTGAATTGAGCATACGAACTTCAACGGTATGGTCTCCCGTTTCCAGTAACAGGTTGTTATCTACATTGAATTCTTGCCAATCTCCACCATCTACCCTAACCTGTACTTTTGTACTGCCTGTTGCCGATGCACTTACTTTGAATTCATCCTTCGAGATTTTTTCCACCGTTGGATGACCTTCTGTGATTACGATTGGATTATTGGTAATTGTGAGCTCTCCAATTTGACTGATATTTCCTTTACTGTCTGCAGATCTTGCTTGGATGGTTACATCACCTGATTGAGTGATGACGATCTCACCTGTATAATCCAGCCAGCCCCCACCATTGATTTGGTATTGTTTTGTTGGAGTATCACCTGTCGTTCCAAAATTAATTGATACTACGGACTGATCAAACTTGTCTTGCGAAGCAATCGATAAAACAGGTTTATCAGGAGCAGTTTCTGGTACAACATAATCTGCTGGATAAACTACCGGGGCATTATTCACCACTCGCCAGTTCGAAGCATTGTCAAAATACCCTAACTGGCCGTCTTCGTCTATAGCATATACATAAGTATCCATCGAGTTATTAGGTCTTAAACTAAAGAACGAAAGATACTTTTTAGGTAGAACAGTAATATTACCATCACTTTGCCATGTCAGAACTGTGTTGTCATCCTTCAAAGCGAACATCTGTTGTGTTCCATTTCCTTTGATAGCAAAGTCTTTAATATTTTTGATCTCGTTGGACGGACCGGTTAGACGAACAGGAAGGGAAGTGACGTTCCGATCCTGTGTTCCAAACAAACCATCATAATTAGTCCCCCACCCGTACAAATAACCGTTAGGTTTCTGGAATATTAGGGTACCAGCAATACTTGCCCATACCTTTGATACTCCGGTAGCAATTTGAGTTCTTGTTGAAGAAAAAGTGGTTTCTGAAGCATTCCAACTATTGATAGGAGTACCCCAATATTCAAGATTACCATTATCAAGATTCAGGTAACCTGTTGAGATGTTCTTGCTATTGAAGTTTGGCTTTGTCCCTGCAGATGCCATCTTTCTAAGGTTCTCCACTTGCACTCCGGCAGGCAAAGGTTTCAATGTACCAACGGTGCCTGATTCGCCCACATCATAAGAACTTTTCTTAATATCATAAGCTAAGAAATCTGTAAATGAGACTGATTGTCCTTTCACTGTAAACACACGTCTAGATGCTTCCGAATGCTGGGTAGCAGCGCCAGTGGAGTAAGGGTCGTTAATATAATTAAAACCTTCTATAGCTTTCATCTCAAATTCAGATGCATTAGAGAAAGCAGGAAAGTGTTTAGTTACATCTATAGGTATAGCATTAGTACGAGAGCTTGTATAAAATGCATGACCTACAAGATAGACTTTATTATTCGTAACTAGAATTACACTCTCTGACGATATGCTATAGATCTTTTGAACACCTTCCAAAGGGTCGCCAGTAGCAGGATTAACAACTTCTGTAGGCACAACTTTGTCTATTTTACTACCAATACCCAACTGCCCTTCTATTCCTCTCCCCCAGGCCAATACTGTTCCTTCTTCCATCAAAGCAAAGTAGCTTACGAAGTTAGAATAGGTAGTGGGGCGCTTAATAACTTCAAAATCCTTTACCCCATCTAGCATTTTAACTGCGGGGGATCCTTGGTAAAGTTCTCCGGATCGCGTAATATAAACACTATTACCTCCGGTATAACTTCTGACTTTCTTCATGCCACTGTCAAAGACAGTAACTTGGTCCGGTCTATTCATATTGAGGTGAAGACTTTTACCATCATCCAGCTTAAATTCATAAGCCACAGCAAGCCCACCAGAGACATCTGAAACGTATGGCTCTATACTCAGAATCTTTGAATACTCCGAAGCTTGCACTTTAGGTCCCAGTTCTGCAAAGGAGTACGTTCCCGCTAATAGTGCAACCACCAGCGTTCCGATTACACTCCTCTTCCATCCAATCCGTATCTGTTTTTTTTCTTTTTCCTGATTATTTTGCAACTCAGTCACCCCTCCTTAAATACCTGAAGTCGCTGTATATGTAAATACAGACCTATATGTTCCAGCTATAACCCCGATCTCTGCACCAGCACTACTTGTCATAGTCTTCGGTAAGCTCAGGGTGTAATTCACCTCAAAATCGTACGCTCCTTGTCCTTTACCTACATCTGCGGAAACAATAGTGCTAGGTACAGACGAAAGAACCTTGTTCTCTGCAATCTCTCCGCCCTGCGTAAAATCAATCGGTACACCGGAAATGGTATTTTTCAGAGTTGTAGTGAATTGTACGATACTAGCTGGCAGTTTAAACTCTTGGCCGTCCATAGTAGTGATAAAATCTGTAGCTGCGACACTATATGCCCAGCCAGCCCCATTGCCTCTATCATCAATTGCTCTAAGGGTCGAAACCGCTTGTGATTTTAGATTATCCCTTGATGATAGAGTAATATTGTTAAAACTTAGACGGCTTTGGATGAATTGTAGACTTCCGCCTGTGACTGCAATCTCCTTCTCAATTTCTTGTGCAGAAGCTGCTAGAGGTAAAGCTAATACCATTACTAGCATACTTGCTAAGACTTTCTTCATCTCCTGTTCACTCCTTCAGATGTATTTGTTCTAGTAAATCCTAAGCTTACATCTTGCTCACCTCCTTTCAGGACAGTTTTTCTAGTTAGTCCCCTTTGAGGCTGAAAACTGATGTGAGGCAAGCTTAGATTTAAGAGACTTCTCATCCTTTTCTTTCTTTTTCTTCTTAAGCAGGAGGAAAAGCAAGATGAAGAAACCAATAATAAATACAAGAATTAAGATCCCTATTACAATAACTAAGGCCAGATTATTTTTTATCCAATCCCAGATTCCTGTTTTTTGTAATATTCCTGCATAGTTCAATGCGTCTTGAGATTTCTGTGCTTCCGCTTCGGTTATGGTAAAGTTAAATGTTCCACTTACTTTGTCTGCGCTATAATTAGCTTCAAAAATTGCGGAGTACTCTCCAGGAAGCAAAACTTTATCTTGTACCGTATAGACCATATCTGCTGTCGTACCCGCATAGATGGACTTCTCTAATGGTTGATTATTAAAACTCTCACTAAAGATACCATTACCCTGAGAGTCTCTTACTTGGAGGACACCGTGAGGCCTTTCTAAAATAGTTCCTTTGTTAGTAAGCTTTACAGTAAATTGAGAAAAACCGTTAGCTATGTACTCATGTTTGAAATCGTCGATGCTCATTTCGTGCTTAGACTGTTCAACTTGATTTTCAAGAACGATCTGTACGCCTATTCTTTGAGCCTTCTCAATCAACATGACAGCATTAGTCGAGTTCACCTCGGGTGTTCTCCTTTCAGAATTATCTAAAGATTCCTCTGCTGCCACTACTCCTACATACTGTCCAGGAACGATATTCTTTGGAACATTCACTGTGAAACTTAACTTCTTCTTCTCTTTCGCTTTAAGAGATACTTTAAAAGGTTCTGCAGGTTGTATCCACGAACCTACTGATGCTAATTCCTCATCTTTACCTGAGAACAGTTTGCCACCATTAACACCTGGTTTAGCATCTGCAGGATAAACCCAAACATCTAACGGTTCTTCTTTTAAGTTCTGTAGATAGAAATCATAGGTCTTTGATTCTCCTCCACTTACAGTATCTCTGTAAAAACCCGTAGATTGTTCTATCTCTTTAACTGGAGACAAAAGGAACTTAACATACTCTTGTGCTTCGACATGAGTATTTCCTATAACCATAAAGAAAAAAAAGCATAAGATTCCTAACATCCAGCTAGATTTTTTCACTTCGTCATCTCCTCTATTCTTCTGCTACCTTTAGATGGAGTAAGCCCCTAACTACCTGTAATTAACAGCGTCTCATCTTTTTTTGTAGTTAGCATGTTGAGCCAATTTGTTACTTTATCTAATTGTTCAGTATTAATAGTGTTTCTAGGTTGATAATCGCGAATGAAACTTTCCAGATTCTCAGTGGTTAGCACAGCTGTATTTGAATTTCTTTTTAAACTCACCTCTAATTCAACTTGGGGATGAGTAAATACAACGATCCCTTGTACCCACATTGGCAAACCAATGCTTTCAAGGTTCTTAGCAAGCACAAAAGTATGTATTCTGGTCATTGCCATAGGATTTCTAAGCGTCTTGGGTTCCGCGGTGTTATTTCCTGTCTGCTTGTACTGACACCAAACCTTATCTTCCTCAGATCCCACAATGCGGCCAGAACGATTCTTTCTGACGATGATAAAAACACCTTGATCTTGGACACGAATTTCCTCGATATTCACTTTAATATCCTCATGAAACAGCTCAATATTTTTGTATATCTGGTTAGGGCTATCATGACTAAGAGTATTTACTGGTTTTTTTTCTGTGGATTTTATTTCATGTCGAAATTTATTCTCCCTTAAAGTTTTGAATAGCAAGAAACATACAATTGCTAGGGACAATACGATTAAAATGATTGTTATTAAATTTTGTAACTCCAATTAATCCACCTACATAATCTGTATTTAGTTAAATATGACTTTCGTTGAAAGTATTAAGAGTAATATGAGATTCATGATAATAAGTAACGGGATACCTAACTTAAAAAGATGGTGCTTTGTTTTATGTCTAAAAAGGTACATCCCCATCCATACGCCTGTTGCCCCACCCAAGGCCGCGATTGCGAATAATCGCTTTTCTGGAACTCTCCGTGCTCTTATAATTGCCTGGCTCTTGTCGTACCACATGATGAACAAGCCAACAGTGTTAATAAGTGCAAAATAGCCGAATATTAGCATGCTTTTTCCCCTTAAAAATTTTAAAGAAATCTAATTAATCTAAATTGCAAGACAAATAATATTACTCTCGATCAAAGCTGATACTTCACCCCCTTTTAATTGTATGTATGTTAGTTAATATACTAATATACATATATATTAGTATCAATTATTTTCTTCTGAAAAGTACTATTTAATTCTTAGGATTTATGAAAAGTTGACTCCAGGGAATTTTGACTGTAGAAACAGATTGATTATACTTGGTTTCCTGTTCTACTATTTCGATGAGAGATCGGAGGATGGCAGCATCAAAAAGATAAGATTCTTCCTCCATTATTTTAGTTGCACAAACAGCACTTAATGGAGATTGGTATGGCCTGCCTCCAATGATCGTGGAAAATGTATCGCTTATAGCAGCTATCCGTCCACTTAAGGGGATCTGTTTACCCTTTAATCCTTTTAAGTATCCACTTCCATCAAAGCGTTCATGGTGGTAATCGACTATATTATTAATCGCTGATGGGAGTTCAAAGCTTTCTATTAGCTTAATTCCCTTTTGTACGTGTTCCGATAAACATGCCTTATCCTTGGTCGAAAGGACTCCGTTCCCTTTTAAAATATCGTCCCCCATGGCGATCTTCCCTAAATCATGAATTAAAGAACCGGCATAGTATAGCATTGATTGCTTAGAGTCATGGATCTGAGCGAGTTTATATGAATAATGAGCCATCAAGACAGAATGGTTAGCGGTTTGTTCATCTCTCAATTTTATACAGTAGAAAAGTGCATCAATAATCATCAAGTAGCTCTTTAAAGCCTGCTCATTCATCTTAGGCGATGGGTCCACTACGTTAACCATTAACTTACACCTACTTTTGTATTAATTTCACTGACGTCTCTTGATGCCAAGGCTTCATGATCTCCGTATACGACTACTCTGTTTTTCCCTGTCTTTTTTGCAACATACATAGCGTCATCAGCTCGTTTGATTAATTCGTCTGCAGATAGACCTTCAACAAATGTACTAAACCCTATACTTACAGTGATTGAGTAGATCCCCTCTTTCGTATCAAACGATGCCTCATTTTCCACCCTAGAACGGATGGTTTCTGTTAGCTCGGAAATATTCAGATTCGACTCTATAATTAAAGCGACGAATTCTTCTCCCCCGTATCTTCCTCCAACACCTACTCCTTCTAATTCCTCAATAAGGATTGATGAAACTTTCTTTAAAACCACATCACCTTTTTTATGTCCGAACGTATCATTTAACAGTTTGAAATTATCAATATCCAGAAAAATTAAATGTGCATCAACTTTTTTGTCTACGCTTCTAGTGACAAATGTCGTGAACTGTTTACGATTGTATAGTCCGGTTAAGGGATCCTGTATAGATGATTCATATGTATCACGAATTAATTGAATCAAGTAATCGACGATATACGAAATGATTACTGTGTAAGAAGAAATATATAGAAGAATGATAATTATCTCTAAAGGTGGACTATTTCCTATAAACAACCCGAGGATTACGACTATCTTAGAGAGTATAAATAAGATAATTGAAGACTTTGCTTTGTTATGCATAGCTGCAGCTAGGTAATACCATGCAGCTGTCGCTAACACAATTGATAACATAGGCTGAATCGCAGGAAACGGAATCAGTAGACCAGCTAGTCCAATTGCTCCACATCCTAGATAAACCACCGACTGCTCCCATCGCAGTACCGTGTTAGATAACTGGTAAAAGCTAAACAAGGTACAAACGAATAGTACGTCACCTAAGATTTGTGCTCTCAATGTCTGGCCATCAAATGCACCAAAAAGGGATAAAATATGATACACACTAGTTACAACTACTATAATGGTCAATTGAATATTGGTACTTGAGTTCTTACGTTTAGGCATTCTTCTAGTTAGATTCCACATTATATACAAAAGCGGCAGCATTATAACTGATTGTGAGAGTGACACTTAATCCCCCCTAAATGAAAGAGTTTTAGGGAAGGGGGCTACCCTTCCCTGTAAAACCATTTTTGAAATGTTAGAATGGAACCTGCGGACTAAAGTCATCTCGACTTGATAAATCGGCATGATAGAATACAACGTCTCCATCCTGTAAAGTAAATCTGTTACCAAAGGAGTCAAACTTAATTCGCTGATATCCTTCTAATTGCCATTGATTCATTAACGGCGCATTGATGTATTGCAAATGTGGGTTGTTTAGATCACCGTTACGAATGGTTTCGATATCAAAGTTCACGATGATATAGCCATTCTTAAAGAATATTGGAGAATTATCATCGAGCCCTCCGTGTGTACGTCCATACTCAGCAATATCTGTCCCTGCTTCTACCACATAGGGTTCTGCAGGTAAGCTGTACTCCCCATACCAATTCTGAACAGCTGCATTCGCACGTTGGACGTTCACAGAAGCTGGCAAGTTTGTTTTAGGACCTATAAAGGTACGTAGTTGCTCTGGAAGCAGCAGGAGATTATAGCCACCAACTGGAGTTTTTTGCTTGGCATCTTTACTTATAAACTGTTCCGTGTACTCCTGCTTCGTCATCGATCCAAGTTGCCCCGTTGTAAAGTAATTATCGAACTTAAAACTGGCCGTATCGATCATTTCTTCTGCAGGCACATTTCGAAGTCGATCATTCATAATGACATAGCGCTGTACCTTATCTTCTTCTGATCCAATCTTCACAAAATTACTCTCATTGGTTTTGTAATAAAGATCTACTGGAAAGCGATACTGACCATCTTTAGATACAAAGTGGAACGTCGGAGTAATTCGTATTCCATCCTCTTTGCCGAACATATTTCCTTTAGTTTTAAAATCGAATTTGAAGTGATAACCGGTTTTCACAGCTACATTTTTATAACCCTCTGCAGGATGACTACCAGGAAGAATTGGCAAAGTATATTGCTCGGAGTTTCCACGAGGAGCACCATCTATGCCGTTCATTCCAACCCAATATGATAAACCTGTAGGTAGTGTGCTTCCTATTTGTGTTCGGAAAACGGACTCCCAATTGTAATCAGCTATATCAGTTACTTGAAAATCGTACAGCCGGCCAATCACTTCGACGGAAACTTCATCGACAGCTACGTGGTTCACT
This sequence comes from Paenibacillus provencensis, assembly GCF_042678545.1. Lineage (NCBI taxonomy): Bacteria > Bacillati > Bacillota > Bacilli > Caryophanales > Paenibacillaceae > Paenibacillus > Paenibacillus provencensis. The sequence continues at coordinate 147,891 of NZ_JBHTKX010000004.1, forward strand.
AAGTCAAGATTTGCATCATACTGATATGGTAACTCTGGAGGAGCGTTCTCAGCTATGTTCCTGAAATACACCTGATAATCACCTTCATCAACCCATACTGGGAGGAAAAATTCTGTATCAAGCTGATTCACAGGAATATCAATCCAGGTATTCTTTGGATAAAATTGTGTCCGGCTACTGTTATAAACATCGAATGGAAACTGGACTTGCTTGGTTCTGAAATATTTTGCGTAATCACGATTACCGTAACCCGGATAGTTCCTATGTTGTCCATTCGTTGGTATCCGAACTGTAAATGGTCGATCCAATATGAATGCAGCACGATTATAGTTCGGGTTCGTCTTCTGATTATGTTCGCGGTCATCCGTTACCGAAGAGTAGTTTACAACAGGAGTATGAACGGTTACTGTATTTATCCCGTATATCGGGAAATTCTTATTACTACCACCGTTAATATTTCCTTCCATAAGACCATAGTAAATTGTCCCAGAACTTGTTGTATTTTCTCGGTTAGTCTTACTACTACTGATAATGTTCCCAGGCTTATACAACACGTTTTCATTAATTTGAGGCGGCTCAGGAATTGTTCTCGGCGTTGGTCCGCTTTCATCAACACGGCAGCCACTCATGATAGTAGCTCCGTTAAACACAAGTGAATCATTCGTCACTTCTACCTTCTTAACACCTTCTTCAGCAACGCTCTGCAAGTTTTCACTTGGTGGAGATGGTGGGCTCGAATAAGAGCTTCCACCGAAAGATCCTGGCGGTGCAACAATTGGATTTGGCGGTGATGGCGGATAAAAAGCACCTGTTTGATCCACTGTAAATTCTGGAGGCTCATACCCCTGTGGAGTGATACTTATCTGATCACCTGGTAATGCGTAATTTTTGAGCTGCCCTTCATCGATTTTATATACTTCCAAGTTATCAATCACCCAATATGAATAAGGCCTTTCAACTGTATACTGTTGCACTACCGTTTCAGGCATCTGTTGAGGATCCGGAATTGTTGTTGGTTCTCCATTCGGTCCAGGTGGACCTGGTTGACCAGGATCCCAGTGCAATGTCCAAGTCTTCTCTACATTAACTGTAAACGTACATACCCCAGACATCTGGACGAAAGAATGTTGAGCAAGGTAGTTTCGAGCAAGGATATTTCCATATAAGCTCTCTGATGTTGGAATACCTTGTAACACGTCAAATTGTTCACTGCCTCGTCGATCAGCCGAGATTTTAGCTGTTACGACTGGATCCATATATCGTCCATCAATAGTAGTTCCAGGAGTTGGTGCTGTACAACTAGCTTCAGGAATTTCCGGATCAGGCGGCGGTGGATTCCCCTCTTTCTTATAGTAAAAGTTCACATAGTAAATAGGGAAGGTAGCATCATACTTAAAGCCACTCGGATCTCCGGGCGTAATTTCTCCACCGCTTGGAGGTTCGACCGTACTTTTTTTATGGCCAACGTATGTATATTCCTCGGTGCCTGGTGTGTGGGTGAATCTATAGTCTACGTTTTTCTCAAGCTTCTCTTCCCGATCCTGAAATCCATCTACGTTATTTAGTCTTTGCCCCGTCGTCGTCCAGTGTTGGACGATGGCTTTTCCTTCTTCTGGTTCAAGTTCAATCGTGAACAGTGTAGGAAAGAAATAACGCCAACCTTCTACATTCTCTCCGAAAATTTGGCCGTTTTCAGTTTCTTCTTCAAGCCTCCTATCGACCTGCTTTACAGCTTCCAAAGTCCCATTCAACACGAAAACTTCCTTCTGCCCGACATTTGTTCCTTTGCCTACAACAGGCGTGTTTCTATAATTATTGTAACTCCTTGTTGAAGTGGCATCTTGATAGTATTGTTTGCGATTTACAGCCAATTCTCCCGTTCTCGAAGTTTCAAATGTCTCATCTGCAAGCTCCCAGTTAAAATCAAAAGGTTTAATTCTAATGTCTTTAATCTTACGGCTCGAACCAAACGTAAATTCATATGTTCCACCATCTACAACTGCGACTGTATCTCCTGGTTTATGGCCGCCGCCAGTCCATTGCCCCGAATTGTTTTTCCAAACCTCGTAATATACCATCCCTACGAAGTAGTATAGATTCGGATTGTCCTCGTCCTGAAGAAGGCGATTTGAGCTAATTGGAAAAACTGCTGCCTCGGCCTTCCCTGGATGAAGTGTAAACACGACGAGAATAGAAGATAGAATAAGTACCGCACTGAGTAAGGAGCTCATCATCTTTTTCATTCGGCTCGTTGTGCTCCTTACTTGAATGGATTAACAATGACAACTGCATAATTCTCTAAGTCGCCATCTTCCAGCAAAATATAATCCGCCTGATTAATTTTAAAGTTTCTCCAACCCTCATAGCTTTCAATGTATTTTCCAGTTTGGAACTTATCTGACCGACTTACCACAGGATAATGATTCATGGCCGTTTTATCACCGTTATTAATAAAAGCCGCATCTAAAACTTGACGACCTTTCGCATAATCGTTCTTAACAAGGAATGAAACTGGATTTCCTCTTTGACTGCTTCTAATCTGAACCAAATCATCTCCTGTTACTTGGTTCTTAACAATATCCAAACTGTAGACTACTTGACTATTTCCCAACTGAATTGGAAGGTCACTTTCCTTAATGATCTTTACTCCTGAATAAGCTTTATCATTCATGTTTGTAAATGCACTCTTTGTTTTCGTATACGCCTTGAACTCGCTCAATTTCGTAAGCTTGAACTCATTATCGTCTGTGCTTCGGAAATCTTTCTCCCCGATCCAGACCCAGCGGCTGATTTTGTCCCATTCTACTTTTTGACCGAGTCCTTCACTTACGAGACGAATCGGAACAAACGTCCGGTTCTGCTTCAGGATGATTTTTGTACCATAGTCCTTTTTCTTTCCGTTGACTAAAGCTGTCGTTTGGCCAACTGTCATCTTCACCGTGTGATCCTTACTTGTAATACCTACGGTTTGAACCTTTCCTGTTTTGGAATAGCTAACTTTAGCTCCGAGTGATTCCGAAACGAAACGGATCGGCACCATCACGCTGCCTTGAGCATCTTGAAATGGTTTTGCATCTGGAAAACTCATTTTTTTGGTGTTAAGAAGAACTTCTACTTGTTGAGAACTAGCTAAAGCGGACCCGGAAGTAAATCCTAACATTCCAAACGCTAGCACACCCGTCATGATAGTTAAAACTGTCTTTTTCATATCTTTTACTCCTTATCAAAATTATTTAATTTCTTTTCCTTAATGAGCCTATAAACGGTATGAGGAAACAATTGTTAGCGATGAGCTATCAATGGAGACAAAGATATAATAAATTTCAAATGCTCACTTCCCTTCAAGAAATGTCTTCATTATTATTGCATTAAATATTGTGTTATAACACAACACAGTACAGACTTTTTATTATTATTTATTGTTTTGATTTGTACACACCTTCGGGAAATATCCTTTCATTGCAGCTTCTTTTTCACTCGAAAACGCTTGTTCTATTCGATATTGAAAGCTACAAGATTCTCTGTAGTAATATTTCAATCCGGTTGAAGGATCCACTGCTCCATAAATTACCGGCGATTTAACCAACCTCCCTCCTCCAAACGCATAATTGTTGTAAAATTGATCTCCTATTGGAATCCCCTGGATAAAGGCCATAATTCCGATATCATCTACGGTATTGACCCAATCCTCTTGGGATATTGTAGGAAGTGTAAAAGTGTAGCTGATACCACTACGGGTCATAACTTCATTGTGTTTATTGATGAAATAAGCTAAGTCTTTTTGAACATTGCTGACAATCCAACTTTTTCTTGCTTCTTCAAACTGAACCGTACTGTTCAGGATCTGAATATCTGTTTTGTTTTGTAATTCCCATTGGTACCCCTCTATCCATTCTCGGTCAGAAGCGTCAAATGCATAAACGTAACTATCCAGAGTAAAATTCAAACTGTTGCCCTGTGAATCTGTGTAAGCATATGGTTTTTTAGGACGCCACATATGTTTCATTTCAGTTGTTCCATCAGCATTTTTGTACTCGCTAAGGGTATACAACCAGTACCCATCATAATCTAGCACGACTACAGCTGGTATGTAGGAAGCAAGGGTACTTTGTCCAACTGGATCATTCTGTACTTCAAAATTCAAATATAGTGTTTTAAAGAAAGTATCGATTGCCTGTTCTTTGTTTGCTTTAAAGTATTTTGAAGACTGATAACCAGCTTCGTATTCTTGCATTTCATTGATGTTTAGCATAAATCCAGCATCTTGCGCTGCTGTCTTAAGAGCTGCATCATATTTGTCTTCTAGCTGCGCTACGAGCATAAGATCATTTGTACGCAGATCCAAAACATAGTAGAAAGGGAAAAAGAAAAGGACAAAGACGATGGCCAGGTTAGTAATCCTCATTGAGTACCATCCCTCCATAATTCATAAAGATCTTTGGCACATCCCCGCTGTTACCTACCAATATAAAATCTTGCATTATAGTTGACATCGTTCGATTTTTATTCTTGACTGAAACGGTAATAAAATCATTTAATGCGAGCTTATATTTTCTTGAATCGTTTTCTGCAGGAATATTAGTTTCTGGAAAAAGAACCTTCATGATTTCTTCGGTATAATGACCTTCATAATATGTATCAAAAGAGTTTTGGAATGTTGCTGGATTCGCTGGGTCTGAATAAACAGGATTATACTTTTTGTGCATGTGCTCTAACGTTACGTCGTACACATTCCCTGTCTCCCCAAGTTTCTTATTAAACTGCAGATACATCTCAGGTGAGATATATCCTTTCGTTCTTACTGCATCTACAAATTCGGTAACTGTCTGATGGACTACAGTTTGAATCTGGTTATCATGACGTACCGTGGACTGATACAATGGATACAACATCATTAATATCAGAGCAATAAATCCAGCTACAAGTTTAGAAAATACATCCATCAATTCATCCCCTAGTTAAAAATGATCTTTGTTAATTCGCCTTTAGTATTTCTCTCATACACAACGCTATATGATTTATTGGGATCGATGTGAGAAACATCGGTATTATCAATAGTCAAATTTTTAGTAAAAAGTATGTCTTCAACTTCAATGTCTGAGTTGATTTCTTGAATTCGAAAGATACTGTAAATGACTTGTGCTCCAGAATATAATTCCTCGCCAGCCTCTTGAATTGTACTGAATACCCGATGATCTTCATTGGCTCGGACCTGAGGCAAATTGTTTGTACTTTGTTCTTGCGAAACTAGTCCCCAGAGTGCAAAAGATGCTGCAGATATAAAGATTAATATTGCAGTTGCTAAAGAAATGGAAGTTTCGGTATTCTCATTCATGAACAAGATCTCCCTTAATTTTATGGGAGGGATTCCCTTCAAGAGCCTAGGAATCCCATGTAATATCTTTTAATCATCCTTGAGTAAAAATGATTCCGCGTACGACATTGTTCTTATCGTAAACAACTTTAGAGTAGAACTTTCCTGATGGGTTGATATAGTTGCTGCTTGTTTGATCTTGTGCAGTGGTAATACTAATATTTTTTGTATCTCCTACGATTTCACCAGCAGCATTAAATGCATTTCCGTAAGTCATACTTCCACCTTTACCTGTAACTACTGTTAATCCAAATTGATCTTGGTTCATATACTGACGCACAGCATTCAATACTTGGCTACCAGTCATGGACGAATTATCGTAGTTGTTGTACTCCGATTGTGATAATGTTTGTTGAATTCCTGTCATTTTTTCTTGGCCAGTTTTCGCTCCTGCTTGGAAGACACCGAAAAGTAAAACTACCAATGTAATTAGTGCGATTGTCAGCATTATACCTCCGGATAATCGCAATCCGGTATTTGTTGATTCTTCCATTTTCTCTCTTCCCTTCGGCTAAATATTCATTATTTGTTGCATCGTCTGATCCATTTGTCCAATGGATACATAAATCATAGGAAACAATAGGTATAGGAAGATCAGCAGATATGCAGGTGCCCAACCACAAATTCTTCCCCACACAACTTTTTTACTAATGAGTCGATTCATGCGATCAATCTTTTGTTCCCTATGAAACTCTTGCTCCATTTCCAAATCATCAAAAGCCTCAATAAGTGGTATCTTTTCAAGTGCCAGCTGCAGTCGATTAACGATTCTCACAAATGAGATAAACGGTGCATCATCTTTAAGTTCTTCAAGTGCCCTTTCTGGACCACTGTCAAAGTTAGCGATGCACTTCCGTAGTGTGGGCTTAAATATTATGCTATATCTCTCCATCCATTCGAGGATTGACTGCACATTCATTCGTTCAAATTGACTAAGAATAGAAATGACCACATGGAATTGATCTACTTCATTTTGAATTTCCATGATTCTCATCTTTCTCTGGAATTGAGTCAACCATAGTGGAATGAAGAATCCGATACAGGCACCACCGATAGCAATGAGCAGCTCCCACCACTTAAAGTACTGATTGTTGAGAACTTCTATTTTCTCAATGATCCTGGTCACGGTATTATTTAAAGCAGCGCTTTCTGATGGAGCATCTGGCATTAATATTACCCTTTCTAAAACTGCTTCCCTGGTAAGAGTATCAGCCCCTTTCAAGTCACGAATTAGTGCATTATCAAAGTCTGTAAGTTCTTTTCCTCTTAATTTTTCTTCATCAGTCATGTAGCCCATCAAGTGTGATGCCTCTGTTGTTAGATTGGTATAAATTTGATGACTTGTATTCCAATGGAGAAAAAAGGAAAGCACGATGACCCCGATAAAGCAGGTCAAACTCACAACTATTCGTTGTATATAGAACCACTCAATCGTAAGTGGTGAGTTTGATTCTTTTAATAAAAGCGTTACTTCATAATGTTTTCTTGTCCTTTTAGAAGGTACAACACGGTCAATAATCCAACTTACACCAGGCCATTCATATACATGCTTCTCCCAATTTCGTCTAGATGTGGTCGTCATGTATCTTGATTCCTCAATCTCACTAATCTTGCGGACAAGCAAATAGAAAATAATGCACGCTGAATAAATGATTATCCGCAAAATATAGCCAATATTTCCGGAGTAAAATTGATTCATAATCGGGAAGTAAGTTGTTGCCCAGGTTTCAATCGGAAAAGTGAGGAGGATCGGTAATAATGCGAACAAAGACAAGTTACTAAGCTTATAACTTAGACGTCTTCTTCTTAGGACATCATCCCTGATCTCTCGAACCAGCTTGCTTAGAGCATTAAGAAACATAGATCCCTTAGAAACCAAACGGTCACCGTACTCCATTACTAAAAATGAGATACCAGCGAACATTTTTAAGTACCGATTAGGAACTACTGTATAGAAAGCTTCAAGGTCTTTCTTAGGATCTTTTGCAGTGAGTATCTCATGAATACGCTCCGCCTGAAGTTTCAAATCATGAGGGGAACGTTGTGCCCCTTGGTAAATCGCTTCATCTACCAATTTCAATTCTTGATAGTCATGACGAACTTCTTCAAGATAATTTACTAACTGTACAAGGAGCCGATCTTCAACACGCTTGACAAAAACATTAATGAGTAAAGTATTAAGAACGATAACACCCATGATTGAAAAGAGGACCATTACAAGGTTTTTACTGAAGATAGCCATAAGCGCAATTACAAGAAAGGAAATGGCAAGAACCTTCAGTGTAATCCGCATTGTCTCTCTTCTCAGTGTAAGCTCGTCATAAGGATTAATGGTTGCGAGACGAAACCGAACCTGTCTGATGAGTTTACCTAGAACAGGTAATTTCGATAACTCAACGTAAGATTTCTGATAGAACACGAGAAGTCTCTTATTGCTCTCCTTCTTAGACCCAAATGTCGATGTCTTATTTTTTCGAACTGAGACATAGTGGTAAACGCTTGATAAGACTAAAGCTATCAAACAAATAATCAACAATATTTGGATGTTAATCATAACTTACATGCCCCCAATGTTTGTTTAGGAAGGCTTTGAAATCACTTGCATCCTTAAGAGGCATAATCGCAAGCATTTGCTGTATTTTTTTCTTGGATAGAGGCTCACCAGCTACATATTTACCGTCCAGGTACTCTACAATGTTACGATCTTTCCATACACGTCCTGTTTTCCGCAGGAGTTCCTCTTTTTTAATTGCTATAAGTGCATCCATCTTGGACTCGAGAGTATCTCCGGACTTGATCTCTAGAAGTTCTGAGTCATCATGCTCTTGATAAATACATTCAGTGATACGTTCAATATAACGGTGACCAGTGTTGCTTCTTTCAACATGGACATCCAACTCAATGACTTTAGCCACCTGCTCTTCAGCAGTTTTTTGATCCGTTGCTGCTTGAGTGTTAATTAATGAATTTCGCAATGACCACATAAGGTCTCTAAAAGTTTTGGCATGGTGAGTAAAAACCGTAAATAAACTTGCGACTTGTCCCATCTTAATCATCCATGCAGCCACCTCATCAGTAGCGACTTCTCCTAATAGATTGACGGTTCCATCTGTTTTCTTCTGCAAATCAAGGCCTTGTTGACCAGTTATATAGTCCGTTTCACGAAATGCAATTGTATTCCGCTGTGGATACAGTTTCCGCAGGTTAAGTTCAAAAGCCATTTCTTGAATGCGTAAGTTATATACTGCTGGGATATACTTGACTGCTGCCATCATAAGAGACGTTTTACCAGAACCTTGTGGTCCAGTAATAGCAGTAATGCGAGCACCTTTCATTAGAAACTTCATCAACTCTCTAGGGAGCTCTGCATTTTCTGCTGTTTCATCTGATATCAGATTTTCTAAAGACATGTTGGGAAGGTCAAATTTTCGAACCCAGAATGCCCAGCTTTCTGAAAAAGGCGGTCGGACTACAACAACCCGCGAACCATCTTTCAACTCATTTACTTTGAAACCTGTCTGTTCTGTCATTTGACTCGGATTGTCATATTTATAGATGTTGTTGACGATTCTCTTTAGCTCCAACTCAGAATTAAAACTGAGAAAAGATAAATGAATTGATTTTCCTTTATAGAAAATCCATACACTTTCGTATCCGTGGTGTTTAATTTTTTTCATAGAGTTCATCAAATCCACTTCATCATCAAGCAGTTGCATTGAGCTAGGCACACCGGAAACCCCACCAGAAACGCCATCAACTCTCATGTTAAGGATGTCATCAATAACACCATATCCTTTGTACTGTGAGTACACTCTCTGAACCACAACACTCAGTCTATCCTGGAAATCCAGTTTAGTGTTCGCAAGTTCTGTCTTAAAGACCTTATTGATTTCTTCACTTGTGATAATGTAAGATTCTGTCGTTCCGTCTTCAATTTCTGACTTTAATTCATCGAGTTGATACTGACTTATCAGCTGCTCCAGTCCCTTAAATCCGAACTTCTTTTTATATAAATGAAGAAGGATATCAAACTTATCTTGATCACTTAATTTTTTGGGATCATTAAATGGGATGATCCAGTTAACATTCTCTTCATTGATCCCATACTTCCGTTCAAGTAGATCGTATATGTATTGCTTGAGATATACTTTCTCTTGAATATCACCGGTATTCGCGTTTTTAAGGGCTTTTTCCAGTTCAACTACTATTGCTTTTCGTCGTTCATATTCTTCATCAGATAAACCTAAATCCAGTAAATTCGTATTGATAAAATCACTTATCGTCCTTTTTACAAAGCCGAGTATCTGATCGATTTCATATCGTTTCCTGTCCATTTCATCTTTTTTAGATACTTGCTGGACGGGTTTGCGTCGTAATTTTAAAGTCAAAAACAATATAAGACCGATCAAAATGAGGACGATAATCAGATAGTTTAAAGTCGTCCCCATTAAGACACTCCTTTCTCAATACTTTTAATCTTTGTGTTGACTCCTACTTCCGTAAGAATGAATTCCGCTGCTCTACGTACTTCCTGCATGAAGTAATAATTATCATGATTTCTTGTGATGTATCGATTTTTCATGAAGAATCCCTTTATATCTCCATCATTGTAGTGATCTCTGAAATTAGTATTGTAAGGAATTGAGAGAATTGGACCTTTGTAACGGTACTTATTGGCTATGTTTTTAATTTTGTATTTTGATTCAACGTCATACTGACCAACCATCAAAACGTGAGGCTTGTTGTGCAGTTCCTCAGGCCAGTAGGTTTTACTTTCAAAGTACTTTTCTAAAACATTTATGTTCTGGTTAACACATACAACTATTAGATCCGAACTCTGAAGCATGGCTTTTCCTACTTCGCTATTCGTCCCACTATGAAGATCTAGCAGCATGGCATCATAATAAGTGCTTGCCTTCTCATATATAATTTTCAATACATCCGTCGATTCTTCGAATTGTGTTTGGTTAGGTTTTCCACTATTCTTCAAGAAATCAAGGCGATCCCGTTCAATGAATAACGAGTTGTTCCTGATGGAATTATTTTGTAACTTGCCTGAACGGACAGCTCGCTCTAAAGCATCAATACCAATTCCTGTGAAATCAAAAAATTCTGGATTAGATTGTTGCAAAGCCTTTCGGAAAGCCTGTTCTAAAGTGACATCGGACCATTGAGGCTGCGAACAAAGAGTTCGGATCTGATATTCCATTCCAACCAGTGCTGCTATCGCAGCGGTATTACTTGTAACTCCTAAGCCATGCTGGTATCCCCAAAATACAATTTGCCCCATCCTTAACCTCTCCTTTCAGTTTGCTTCCATAGATTTAAAGTTTCTTTTGGGCTCTGCTCAAGAATTCGTGATACGATTGACCTGATCACATCTTTGTATGGTCCTGAAATCCCCTTAAGTTTTACCGTACTGGAGAATTGATTATTGATTTTTCTTGTTAAGTCACGCTCGTCCGGATAGTAAGTCAAAGTATCCTCCCAATGGATAGGGTGTCTTTCTAAGAGATCATTAAGATGGGACTCGTTATGAGTACCATTGACCTCAAATAATACTTTAGTAAAAGGGTAGAGCTCAGAAATCATCTTTTCTTGGAAGTATGATTGAAGGAGCTTTGCATTACTCTGCATAACCGGATTCTCAAATGAAGAGACCAAGTAGTACATGTCGGCTAACGGCCAATTTCTCAGGGCCTCTTCATTTTCTGCATCTATTAGTACGATATCGTACTCACCTTTTTTGAGATGCACTTCCAAATCACTGTATCTTTTTAATCCTTCAGCAACATCAAAGTGATCATACTCCTGAAGAGTAGTATTCATCTCCACTTTCGGATAGGCATGCATATATCTACTAGTTAATGTGCAGTCAGCTATCAAAACTCTCTTCACTTGTGATACTAGCTTGGCAATGTAAAACAACAGATCAGTTTTATCGTAATTTCCTACAAAGAGAATATGCTTCTTCATAACTGCCTCCTACTCTGTTACCGTAGCATCAACTGGGACACTCACATTGTTATCTGTGAAAACAGCTTCTGAGTTTTGGGGAGTTTGCTGCTGATCGAGCAATGAATTCCCCGTAACTGTTGAGGTATCAGCTGCCTCTTCAGTTTCCTTCTTGGTTCCGTTCTTGCCGTTACTATAATCCTGTCTTTGCTTTTCAGTCATAGATTGCAAATCACTTTCAAGCTTCTGACGGTATCTTCGTTCTAGCTCCGTTGTTGCAACATCTATAATATTGGGATCAGAATCGATCAAATCTAAGACCTTTTCATTAGCAGGGTACGTAATAGCAGCCTCATTTTGCATGTGTGGATCTACATAGGTTAATGCGTAAATTGTGGCATCATTGATATAAGCGTCCACAATGGCACTAGACATTGTTAAGATTTCTTGCTCGTCCATCTCATACCAAATGGTTCCATTGGCTAAGTCTTTAACTTTTTTCTTAGATAGTACTATGTAGTCTTGGCCTGTTGGAAACTTAACGCGGACATCGACAAATTCATCCTTCTCCAGCTTGCTTGGAAGCTCGATAAGGCGAAACTCTTGGTTTCTCAGATCATCAGGTGTTATTCCATCTTCATAAAGCATCGAGTCGGTGATAGGTGTATTCTTTTTCAAATTAATCTTTGTGTACTTTCCTACAATATCATTAGCATGCATAACGTTTTCTGGTACTGCTCTTTTCGGAACATTTATGGTTACAAGGTCCGATTCATGTAGAATATCACCAGCCTCGTAATCGTCTGCAGCTACCTCAACGGCTATTGTTTCTTCTTCTAACTGCATTTGTGCAAAGTCACGTTGCTCCTCAAGAATGTTTCTTTCAGTTTCGTTTTTACCCTCGATGTGTTTGAAATAGAAGTAGCCGATTGTAACACAAATCAGTAGTACAACAATTCCGCCGATGGAGCCGGCTAAAATCAATTGTTTTTGGCGAAATCTTATTTTTGACATGAACTTTCTCCCTTCATCTCATAACTGCCGTTCAAAATTAGTCCTGAAAGAATGTCTGCATCTTCTTTTTAAGTAGTGAGAGTCGTTGATGTTGGTGCAGCTTCAATATTTCCTCTAATGTTGAGTTAACTACCTTATCCTTCTGATATGGATCTGTTTGAAACGGCAAAGAATGTATTTTTCTCTTTGGTAATTTTTTTCTTATATCATCAACCGTCTGTTTTGAAGCCATAGGAACGCACAATTTCCACCTGCTTTGATCAAGGTCAATTTGTTCCTCAAAGAAGTTCATAATGTCTTTCTGTTTCCATTCACTTCCTGACCCAACGACGATGGATATATTTGCTCGTAAAAATTCTTCATAGCAATAACTTTCTTGATAGGCTCCCATATCAATAATGATGAAAGCATAATTTCCTGAATGATAATGATAAAGTTTAAGATCCTTGACGGACTTAGCATATCTAACTCCGTCAATTGTAAATGTTGGATTTTTGAGTATTGTTGGATTATCTATACCTTCATAGGCAGCTTCAATTTCTACAAAATCGTTTGAATCGTTTGCTTCTATTAAAAGAACAGGATAATTTTCACTCGCTAGATAGTTAGCTAGCATAATGGCAGTATGAGTACAACCGACACCACTTTTTACACCAGTTACTGCAATTACAGCTGTTCCAACAAACCTTTCTTTTTTACGCTTAGCATTTTTTTGTAGTACAGGAGCAAAATCAAGTTCCTCTGTACGAATAACATCTAGATTTTTTTGCTTTTTTCCTTCGATAATCGCCTTTTTCTTCTCATCTATCTTTTCAAATAACTTGGCACTTGTTTCAGAGATTTGACGACTAAATTCTCTTGCAGATTCACTAAATCGGGAAACTGGTTGATTGTCTAAAGAAGTATTCTCAAGAGATCCATCTTCCTTCTCAGTTGTTTCATCAGAGATTATTTCAACTTCAGTAGTGAATGTCTCTTCCTGGTATTCTTCCTTGCCTTCATCAAGTTTCTCACCAAAGCAATTCTCCTGAGGGTTCTTTAGTACAGGAACTCGAACGCTATGTCCTAAGGCTTCAAGGATTCTTACTTCAACAATTCCGGGTTCAAGATCCATATAATTAAGGCAAGTAATACCTTCATCCATTAAGCTTGAAATCAATTCATCATCTTCTCGATGGTAAATCAGCATAATTGTTGAACCAGGACGCTCAATTCGTATCTTCGCAACGAGTCGCTTAAATGCATCGTCAGACCGTATAACATTCTCCATGAAGACAACAATATTTGATTCAATTGACTCCCACTGAGGAACAAAGAAATCTAAAGAATCAATTGTTCTGACTATTCTCCCAATATCACTAAGCTCATCAGCAAACCATTCTGCTTCATCCCTATCCGGGGTAGCTAAGAATATTCGATTCATTTACAACCCTCTATATTCCTGTATATATATCAATATATTAATATACAAACATAAAATGAAAGCTTGTTAGCTAAGATTATAGTATTGCTTCTCCTCATTCTGAAATATGAAAAAGCTTGTTTTGAGATTTTTCTGATGGTTGTACAGATCATTATCAGTTAGAAACCAAACATAATCTGAAATACCTTCTTGCATGATAAGCTTTTGTGCTAAAGTGGCCTTCTCTTCAGTAGAGAGAAGTAAGATGAGTATGCCACCACCTTCAGTACTTTTAAGAAAGTTTTTGTAGAACTGAGCTTGATATCTTAAGGTTTTCAACCATTTCTCGTCTTCGCGATGAACAACCAAGTAGAATGAAAGCATTTTCCCCTTTGGAGTTCGAAGTATATAACGAGCCATGGGTATTTGTTGTTCTTCTTCAATTTTTAAAGTAGGATGAAATTCAAAGTGTGTCATTTTGAAGTTCTCTCGAAGTTGAATATACAACTCGTTAGTCACTGAATATTTCATTCGATATAGCATGGTCATAGGCCGTGTAGCCCTCGGATCTCTATTACCTAACACTAAGCCGTATCGATATTTCAATACATCAGCACCGCTAGCACCTAACTCATAAAAACTCTGACGATTCTCACTCGGACTTGAATAAGTTTTCCATTGAATGCGCCGAATCATTCCATATTTCAACAGCTTACGAACTCTCTTTTTAACTGTTTCCTCTCTCTCTGCTTCAGGAAAGAAAATTCTTTGTAATTGAGATAGCGTAATCCAGCGGTGTACAAAAAGAAATCTTACAATTTCAATATCCCTGTCTGTGATCCAACCATTTTTTATTTTTTCTTCGATGTAATAAAACTCATGTCTTGTTAGCTGATCCATCCCTGTAACGTACGCATATGGATCATCCCAAATCGGTTTTGGTTGGAGTGTCGGTTCTTCCGCTGAATCTAACAACGGAGACACTTGAAATTCCATATTACACTCCCCTTAATAAATTTCATGAGGAAATTTGCAAATTCTTGATTTAATACGCCTTCTCTCCACATCAATGTTTCTTATTTTCACACTCACTCGTTTTCCAATAAGTGAACCATGAGAGGGAAGCTTTGGTGGAAACCAAGCAAGAGTCTCAACGCCAGGTGTCAGCTTAACGAAAACCCCAACATTTTCAACGACACTAGTTATTTCCCCGGGATAAAAATTGCCCACACCAAAATTCTCTCGGACACGATTCCATGGGTCTTCTAACAACTCTTTACGGGATACTCGTACTTGCTGTTTCTCCCTATCAATTTTCTTGATTTTAACAGTAAGCGTAGTACCGAGTGGTACAAGGTTCTTAGCTGAATGTGTCCAATCATATTCATAATCTTGAATGGCTAGCACACATGAAACCCCTTTTACTAAAACATACAAACGTTCCTCTTCCCATCCGGAAACTGTTCCTGTAACAACATGTCCTTCTTCAGCAGTCTCCCAAAATTCCTCCTGAAGTTCATCAATTGCTTGCACACGAGAAAGCAAGACAATTCCCTTTTCTTCATCAAAGACCTGAAATTGTTCAGGGTCTAGCCCCATTTTCTGTACATCCAAAACCATAAAATCAATTCGATGATCAATAAAACCTACAAGAGAACGGAATTTATGTTTATCAAATTGATCCTCATAAATTAACCCTTTAAGACCATTATTTAAATGAACAAGCACGCACTCCATTTTCTTGCCATGAGGTTCGTGTACCTCTACACCGCTCACTAAACCTTGGTGAATTTGTTTTCGACGTAAAGACGTCCTGTATTCCTGCATTGGATTTGATGAAAGTGATTGAAAACTCACGCTGATTCCTCCTTAACTTTTATGTAAAGTGCGTATTTACGATCTGTCACGAAACGAAAACCAACCAGTTCCAAATCCCTACGTTTTCGATCAATTACTCTAATCGCTTTTCTTTTGAACATCTTATTAATAAATTCCTCTCCAAGCTCCGAGGACCATATTACTTTGTAATACCCTTTTGTTGGTAAATGTCCGGCTAAGTCAATGCTTATCTGAAGAGCTGAGTCACTAGCATTAATGTCATTATCTTTTTCGTTTAATTCTAAATCTTGTGTAGCTGTTAAAATCATTTTGTTTTTACTAGACCATTCAATGAGTAAACTTGGATTTATTCTCTTTATAGCTGTAACGAATGCGTATATAGGCACATACTCGTTCATGAAGAGACAGTTGTTATAAAAGTTCTCAAGCCTATCCACATTACAATCAGGATGGGTTAGCACAAACTCCAGTTCTTCAAGTAGATGTTTATCAATCAAACTATTACTCCTCTCTAAATTTTCTCCTTTCCATGTATTATAATCAATTAGTTAGTTTATATATATATTAATATACAACTATAATTGAAAAAAATGAAGGGTTATTATTTAACCCTTTTAAGTTGACCTCTTTTTATTGTTTTTGGCAGCAGCTCTGTTGTATCCAACTGCCTTATTTCTAAGTAAGGATTACCAAACCGATCGGTAGTTCTCTCGATATAATATTCTTGATCCTCAAACAGTATATACGACTCATCATCGTAGTACTCTCCCTTTCGAATCTCATCTATAGCAAATTTAAGTATCTCCTTCGAATGTAGAATACTTGCTGATATCTTAATTTCAGGATGATTGTATACACTTTCAGTTCCAGTCGTCATCAATTTGTATGGTTGTTGAGTCAAAGGATTGTTCATAGTAACAATATTAACTTCATCATCATGAGATATTTTTATTTTTGCAAGATTATCTTGTGGAATCATTTCAAAACTTAACAACGAACCATTAAAATACCAAGCATGGTTTATGTCAAAATCGAGGGTGTAAATCTTATCCAAGATACCATGAAACAATTCCTCATAATTATTTATTGATTCTTCTATATATAGATCTGGGTAACCATAATGTTGGAGTCCGTATGTTCTAACATACTTGATGTTGCCATCTAAGTCAGTCGTCACAACTGGTTTTATTGAAGGATCAAAAAATTGATGCATATACATCGCATCCCTTCTCAAAAGTTTCCGATATAGATTATTATATTACTCTTTTTCAATTCAACAAAATTTTTTACCCTCCCCCTGTAATTTTTCCTGCAAGTTGGGTAAAATGTACTAGAAAGTAATTAATGAAAACATATTTTAATGCTTTTGAATATGAGTTTTTATGATATATATACGCTAATCGATATATGTTATTTACTTATATTGTGTGTTAATATATATGATAGTAACCTGAAAGGCTCGGTGAAATAATAATGACCTTTTCTTTTGATTTATCGTCAGAGTTAAGAGATTACTTAGAAAAAATGATTACAAATCTGCCAAACGCTCCAAAACTCGTTATGCAATCCCTATCAAAAAAGGATTATAACAAGGAAGATTTATCCCTAGAAAGCAGAGTACGTCGTGGTGAACTTAATTACGCAGTTATTTGGATTGAAGCTCTCGGCTTTGTTCAATATAATACGAGTGGTCGCCAAAAACTCTACAGTCTCACACCACTTGGTATCAAAGTTTATGAAGAATTTAATGAATTGTTCCATACTTTGAATGAAGAATAAAAAGAGTAGCATGACGGATTACTCCGTCGCGCTACTCTTTTTTTCCTTTCTGGAAATTTGTGCATCGTTCTTGATTTGCTGTGCTAACTTAAGTGCCTTATCATCTATACTTGCCGGTTTGAAGGTTACCCCACTAGGAGATACAACACTCTCATTTACCTTCGGCTTCGATTTATCATCATCAATACTTCGAGCCAATGGTTCTGGGTCATCCCAAATCGGATTTCGGATTATCTCTGGCTCAGTGTCTTCAGTATGGAGTTCAGCCTCAACTTTAGTGGAATGAAGTTCTTTACTAAGTTGTGCGTTCTTTTTTATTCTTTCCAGTTGATCAATACTATTATCTTTTCTTTTCCCTCCTACATCCCCCCTATTTGGAGATTCCGTATTTAATATCTCCTGGTCTTCAATAATCTCATCATCTTTTAAAATTTCTTTAAGGGGAGTGAACAGGATCTTCGGCAGCGGATAGATAAGCCCTATTACCGGATCCAGTCTAACATTATTATGTACTCCTCTGAATAGACATTCCGCGGGATCCCCAGTTTCAGGATTGTATCCTTTCAGACTAAGTATTTCTTTTGGCATCACAGTATACCTTTTTTCTTCTTTTATCTGAGTTTTGAAACCAGTGGCAGACATTTCATCAGTCCCACTACTTTGTCCAATTTTGTATTCTTCACCTATCATTTCTGAATAGTACTTAGCATCATTAGGATCCAAACCAGCCATTATGAATTTATGAACAGCATTTTGTTTTACCATAGCTCCTAATCTTTTACTCACATCGTCTAATTGTTCATTCCCTTGATGAATCACATTAACAAACACTTCGAATTCTCTGGCCATTTCCATAAATGTTGAGAATTCTTCATCCGCAAACATTTCCACTTCATCGATAGTTAATTGATGTGGGCGTACATTCCCATCCATATTTCTACGGAATGTGCTCGCCCTTGCAAGGTTCAAAAATAAACGACCAGCAGTGTACGTTAAAGTTTGTAATGTACCGTAAGCTCCATTAAAAAGAATAATTTCGCCATTCTTCATAGCTTCATCAATGCTAAATGTTGATTTACCACAAAACATCTTTTGAATATATTTGTTAGACGTCAATTCAGAAAGGTAATCATACAAGTTAGAGTAAGTTTGCATCGCATGCTCCTGCATTTTAGGTGAACCCGCCATATTTCGTGTATATTCAATCAGCAACGGTACCTGACTTTCTTTTCCAAGAAGTGTAATTTGGTGCATCACTTCAACTCTAAATTCATCATTAATTGGTTGAATCAACTTATCTAACTCATTGTAAGTGGCTTCGTTTCCGTAAACTAGTTTTAACGCTTTAACACCTACTCGAAAAAGCTGTGTAGATCGACTTTTAAAATAAATTTGTGCATCTGTTCCAAGATAAGCATGAAACGCTGCTACATTCCTCTCGATCATTGGTTCAATATCTTCACTTTCAGGAACATAAAAAGGATTTAAACAATCAGAGTTCTCAACCAAAGGATCAAGTCTGTAATACTTCCTCCCAATTCGATCCAAGAAATTAGCCATTCGTTTTATCAAACTTCCCTTAGGATCAATAATCGTACTTCCAATGTAGTCATTCAACAAATCCTGAGTAATCAAGTTAGTTGCGAAAAGAGTTTTACCAGCTCCTGTTCCTGCAATGATTTGACCATGCTGTGCTCTATCTGACCGATTAAGCTTCATGAGCTGACTTTGTCTTTCTCTAGTTGGATTCGTGTAAAACAGTTCCAATTCACATAACTCTGAGAAGTATCTTAAATGGCTTAAACAACCTGGTGTATTTATATCTATATCCTCTAATTTAACTAGTCCATCTCTAATAAAAGTAGTATTCTCCTCCCCCTCTCCCTCGCTCTCACTTAAAGTCATTATTGTATTTTTCGACTTACTTTTGTTAGAAGTATTTATTCCCTCAGCTGCCACAGAAAGTTTATTAAAAATTGTAGAATTCGCCCGTATACGCAATGTGTAATATAAAGTCAAGATGATTGTAGATACGAATAAAAGAATTGCAATTACAAATCCAATTTTATTGTCTGTAAAATAAATTATCAGTTGGCCTACTGCTAACACACTAAGTGCATTCAAAAAAGTCTGAATTACAGGCTTTGCATAATGATTTCTATGTAATGCAGGACATGAATATATCGAATGTCCTAAAAAGCAGACTAAAATAATAGGAACTGCTCTAAATACAATCGGATCATCTATTCCGAGTATTACGTCTTGATATTTTGTGACCAACCATAGAAAAATGATAATTAATAAAACTAACAATAAAAAAGCTTGAGAATTCCAGATGGTATTCTTATTTACTGGATCAAGAGAAAATCTTCGAACAGCAATATACACATTCTTAAATATAAATGCCATCATATGACCGATGGCTGAAATTATTCCTCCGATAACCATTCCAATATATTTCAAAAAGCTGCACCTCTCATATTAGTATATTAGTTAATTAATATATTACAATAAAATCCTCTAAAATCTACTCCCTATTGAATATTTCTTACTGAACGAAACGGCAATTGAACATACTTAGACACAAATATACATTTCTCCCATGCACATGGAGCCCCCTCCATCTAACTTAAACGTCTCCCACACTCATGTAGACCCCCTCCCACACCGAAAAAAACCCCTCCAATTATGTGGGAGATCGTCTCCTAGTCCAAAATTATACTCTTACACTTTAACTTGCAACAGTATTTATGGTATATGTATACATCTCTAATATCATTAGTATCTATCTATCTTCTTTGATATATATACCTCTCTTAGTATGTATATATATCTCTCTCAATTGATTGGAGATATATACATGTGCCTTGTTTGCTCTTCCCGATTCAATGGGAGTCGTATATAATTCTATTAAGAGAACCGTATTACATCGGGTAGATACATCTCTCAATCATTTTGGAGAGGGTCTCCAATACGAAGGGAGGGTTATCATGAACGAAACTATGTTTGAAAAGGCCTATACAATTAAGGAATTTAGTGATGCAACAGGGGTTCCGCAAAATACTCTCCGTAACTGGGAGGAAAAATTGGGGGAAGCTTTTGTAGTCCCAAGGGATCCACACGAGAATCGTTACTATACTGAGAGGCATTTAGAATTAATCCGGCTAATTCAGAAATGGCGCGATTCCGAGTACGAGTTGAGCTTTACCCAGATAAAGCAGATGCTTCTCCATATGAATATGGCAGGGCCTAAAAACGAGATGTATTCAGCTCCAAGTGGGGAAGAAGGGGGCTCCAACTCACTTGTATCCCTCTCCCAACAGAATTCACAATCCTTACAGCTACAAGAGGTTCAACAACTTGTAGTTAATATGGAAGAGCGTATGCAGCAGTTTTTTGGTCACCTTGATCAAGTGCTGCAAACACACGCTGAAACTACCCACGCGTTCGTTAGGCAAGAAATTGAGACTCTAAAATCATCTCAATCTAGTAGAGACGAGAACTTAATTCAGAAAATAGAATCAAAATTCCATGACAAAATTCAAGAAGAACACAGAGAGTTTCTATCTAGCATCAATTCAATGAAAGATGAGTTTAGATCTCAGGTTGAGACAACTACAGAAACAAACAAAAGACACTTAGATGTCCTTATGGCAAACACTAAGAGCGAGTTCCAACAACAGTTAGAGGACAATATGAAGAACTGGGCAGTTATCTCCCGAGAAGATTTAGAAAGAGAAGAGAATGCACGTAAGAAAAAGAAAAAAGGATTCTTCGGGTTATTCGGTGGGGGAGAGTAACAAAAAAAGCGCTGCTTTACGCGGCGCTTTTTTTGTTACTCTTTTCAGTAATAAGAAGGGAAGTACACTCAGATTAAATTAACGACGCGTAATGTTACGTAACGCATCGTTATTATTGGATAACAAAAAACCCCCTATAAAGGGGGGAGGGGAGCCTACAGTAAAAAGTCATCATCATCAGATGATTTAGTCTTTTTGCTTGTATCTCCAAATAAATCAAACTCACTATTTACCGGTTCCTTTGATGCAGCCACTTCATTTTTTGTGATTGTTTTGAATGCAGACAAATCCAATGTTGTCTTGTTCTTTCTCTCATTTTTTTTAATTTCTAACTCTTGCTCTTCGCGGTCAATTTCCTCCAACATTTTAACGATTCTATCAGGTAATTGGGAGCATACTACACCAGTATAGAGAATTGCTTTATTGGTTTCATTTTCGCTGTGTTTTCCTCGACTAGTAGTTGTTCCCCAGATATTGTTTTCAATCAATCCGGAATGAGGTTTCTCAGCATTAGCAATAAAGCGGCCAAATCTTTCTTCCAGTGTTCTAAACTCTGAATCAGTTATAATCGGGTTCTTATGCTTAGGATGAATTACTGCAACAAATCCATTTACTGCATCCAGTTCGTAGTCATAGTCATTGGCAGTAGGAGATTCTCTGAAGCTCTTTTCAATGATAGAAGTGAGGCTATTTACTTCAAGAGAGTCATTCTCATGAATATAGCATTTTCCCGACGAATAGTAGCCAGGAGTACTCAGTACATCAAGTAATTCATCTTCGTCAAAAGTCTTGCTAGAAGGGAGTGAAGTCATAAAAGATATCTCTGTGAGCAATGAAGCGAGAGTACTGTTACCATAGTCAGTCCATTCTAGTTTAGTTTCTGTGTTACTAAAAATCCCTTCTGTCATCGTGTATAGCTTTTCATTATCAATGATTGTAACTGATCCACAAGCGTTTTTCTTAATCAATTCATCAATATGTGATAAACCCCATCGAGCGTTCTTTTTGATACCACGTTTTTCCCATGATCCTGGTACTGAGACGATTGCGCCAAATGACGGTTTTCCGTTGAATGGCTTTCTTACTCTGCTTAAGTTACTTAAGATGATAGGAGCAGCTGCATTACCTGTGCCTCCACCCATACCTGCGATAACAAAAACAAAGTCAGCATCTACAACATCGGGATTGCTTAAAAGAGAGAGGACCATCTCACGGTTATCTTTAATAGCAGCTTGGCCACGCTCTATATCCTTGACTGCTCCATTGTAGCCCTCTAATTTGATAATATTCTGGACAACTTTGAGGTCCGAAAGGTCTGATTCAGAGGTGTTTAGAGCGTAAACTGTATGTCCTAACCGGGCTAGTTCGTCACCTTGACGTCCACCGAATTGTCCGCAAGCTATAAAACAAAACTTAAGTTTTTTCTGGTTACCATCAGTCCGACGCATAAAGCCCTCAAGTGTGATAAATCCAAGATTCATTTCCATTAGTTTTACCTCCTATTATTGTTTAAGCCTTACTATCACGTAAGTAAAGAGCTAATTGTTTTCCTCTTATTTCGTCTGGAATATACTTCTTCTGTCTCCGATCGAGTGGGGAGGGGTCTACATTAACAAAACCATTGGTCTCTAATAGAAGAAGAGCCTTCTCTACTAAATAACGATCCCCAATTTTACTAACCAGAAGTGTCCAGGTAACTCCTCCTTCAGAACGGTGATTCCAAATCTCAGCAAATACGCTGATCATTTCTTGTGGAATCCTACGAGCTATAAAGTCTAATACTTCTGGAGGGTATTCAACGTGACCATTCAATCTCAATCACTCCCTTTCACATAAGATATTACGATTTGAAATAAACTAAAACTCACGACGCCTTACGACGCACTAAATATGATTTAACAAAATTAATTAACGTTACTTAACGCAGCGTCATTTATGTAATTTGACACTTTAGCCTTAGAATCCTGCATATTATCTACAATTTTAATAATTTAAAATCCAGAATTTCACGTTGCGTAACGTGTCGTTATTATTATTCCGTAGGATATTGTTTCCTGTCAAGTTCTTGGAGCCTTAATTTCATTTTTTTTAGTGCTTCTATGATTAGTTGGAACTAAATCCAGTTCAAAATTTTGGTTTTATTAAGTTCAAACGAAGCTTTTTGAGTAGAGTAATATATTTAGAAAGTTTGCAATTACGCTGTTGCTTCCTATTAGTAAATTTGGTTACGTTTATCTTTATAGGAATTTGTTCATCCATTGACTCCTTATTTGTCCATTCATTGATCTTTTTATCTATCTGCCTAATTGTTTTTTAATTTCATGATACAAAGCCAATGATTTTGTTATACTTCCTTGTATGGCGTGGGTTCTTAATCATAAAGAATTCCCGACTAATACCCTAAAAGAGGGTGTATCAACCTAAGCCCACTCATGGGTAGCAAAGGAGATGAATGAATTGGCTGACCAAGTGAAGTTTGAACGGATTGATCCAAGTGAAGAGGGAGGCAAAAAACGAAAGAAGGGAGTTAGCGACTACTCCATAGGCGAAGCGATAGATCTCCTAACAGAGAGGGAGTGGCGTCTATTGATAGACCTCTACAAGTGTAGATGTATCCCACAAACAGAAGTCGTAGACACGTACTTTATTGATTCACCAGAAATGCATTATGAGGAGTATGTAACTGCAGGTAAGGTAGAAAAAAACAAACTGGAAGAAAAAAATAGGAACAGAGCAGTCTTGAAAGCACGCCGGACATTTAAGCGGTTAAAGGATCGCGGTCTAGTAGAAAGTACTTCCATCATTCCAGATGCTATTGATTTACCAAGCAAACGAAGGGGGAGAGTTACAGGAGAAACATGGTATTACCTATCTAACAGAGGACTGAGGATAGTTGAGAAACGATTAGAAATACCTGATGATTCTAAGTTGTCTAAAGTTGAAGTAGACATGGAACGAGCGAAAAAAGACCATTATTGGGAACTCGGAAAGATATATCTCGATTTAAGATATCAGTGGATGGCGAGATTTAATGATTTAAGACAATTCATTGATTGGGATTGGTATCCCTCTGAAATAGTGTGGGGAGACAATAGAGTAATAGAGGTACGCCCCGATGCAATATTGCGAATTGGAGAACAGCTCTTTTGTATTGAGTTAGATCGATCTACTGAACCAATTCAGAGATCCCCTTTCTACACGGAACAGGTTTCCATACAAAAGAAGCTGGAACGGTATAGAGATGTTATAAAAGCTTCTACGAATCCAATAATTCGAAATTCAATTATTGCTTTTGTAATTCCCGATGCTGTTTATCGGACAAGGCTTCAAAATATAGGTAATGCTGCCGATAAAGTTTTTGGCAAAAAACATCGAGTGCTGATTGGTCGGAAAATAGAAGATATTCTTATTGCTTATTCCGATCTTGCAGGCACATCCCACTACAATTAGAGCGGGAGACCTTTACAATTTGTGCTGAAACCCACTCTAATTGTTGTATATTAATATATATACTAGTGTGTTATTATATTAGTTAGTTAATTTATATATATGGTATATGAAATTGGGGGTGAGTATTTGAGCAAGAACAAAAAAGTTGTTTTGGTAAGTGTAGGAGTATTACTGCTTCTAATTGCTTCGGTTATTTTTTTTCGGAGCCCCACAAAAGAATCGCAGCCTGAGCCAAGCCCATCAATTGTACATACAGAAGAAAGCCAAGAATCTCATGGTATCTCTTCAGAGGAATACAGCGATTCTCACGACAGAGTGGCTAAGGTAATCGATGACGCAACAAACGCAATAGCGGAACGAGCTCCTGGTTGGTGGGACAAAATCGAATCATGGTGGGATTGGTTCCTCGGGTTTAAAACGCATCATGCCATAATTTTAGCTATAGTTGCATTGTTCATTATTGGTGTCGTCTTCAATCCGAAAAACCGTGATCAGTCTCGAAATCGATAGGGGGTGATAATCTTTGGGACTATTCAGAAAAAGCAAAATAATAGATACAGATGAACCAGTAGCAACTACGGATTCTGTAAAGAAGACAGCTGAGAGGTTGAAGTCTGACAAGGCAATAAAGGAACGAGCTCCAAAATCAAGGACTGGAATGAAATTACTTAGAACGTGCGTTTGGATATTCGTCGGTTTTATCCTCATCAAAGGGTGCATGTCATTTGTTCAAGGTACACGTGTGGTAAACCAGACCATCATTAATGGAGAAACCGCTCCTGTAATTGAAGAAAGAGTTAAAGGATTCGCCGCGGATTTTGCTTCTGAATACTTCACCTGGAGTATGAATAATTTCTCTGAGCGTTCAACACGATTGGCTGCTTTTGTGTCGGGCATTGATTCAGATGCAGGAATAAAATCTCTAGACGTTAAAGGATCAAGTCGTGTCCTGACAACAGAAGTATTTGATGTTAAACAACTAAACGAAAATCAAGTGGAAGTAACAGTGATGGTAAGAAGAGAAGTTGAAATTCCTACTGAACCATCAAGCACAACACCTACGAATAATATTGAGAGTACTGAAAGAGCAGTATCAATAAACAAAGTCTACATGGTTGTACCAGTGACTGTAGCAGAAGAGGGGTTGGTAATCCGGTCGTATCCTCGGTTTGTTACCGAATTACCAAAAGGGGAAGCAACAACTACCTCGATAGGCCCATCAGTCTCCGACACAAATACGCTTGCTTTAGCGAAAGAATTAACCGGCAGCTTCCTTAGTGCTTGGTACGAAGGAAATGCTAGTCAGTTGCGTTATTTCTACTCAATTGCGGATGATGCTCCTAAATCTCTGATCAAATCTTCATTCGTATTTGACCGAGTTGAAAGCCTCAATATGTACCGTATCGAAGATCAAAGTGAAACAATGAGAATTCAAGCGACAGTCATCTTAAAAAGCGACATTGGCGAGTCATTTACTAACGCATGGTCACTCGACGTAACAGAGAAAGATGGCCGATTATATGTTCTTAAATCCTCCCAGGAAACCGAAAAAAATGATCCTGCCGTAGAGGAACAATTGACTGAAGAGCCACAACCGAATGTAGAAGAAACAACTCAGGTGCTGCCTGAGCCCAATAATGCAAATTAATGAAAGGATGTTAACTAAATGAAGATGTTTAAAAAGGATTTAATGATCCGTACTACATTAATGTCAAGTGCTCTTATGCTGATAGCTACTCCTGCTTTTGCAAGTGGTCCAGGAGTAAAGTTAGGTGATTGGCTTGAAACTAATATTGGTGGAGTTGTACCAGGAATCCTGATTGCTATCGGTGTTTATCATCTAATCAAACGCGATTGGATGAAACTAATCAGTTTTGTTGCAATTGCACTTGTAGTAGCTATCCTGATGAACTGGTCTGATGTACAAAAGCTAGCTAAGTACTTCTTTGACCAAATCTTCGGAGGCATCTAAATGAGTGATAGACAATCAGAATCCCCACGAGTAACCGTATCTAATTACTCAAAGATATGGACCTGGGATTGGGTTATTTACGCTTTTGAAGGCAAGAAGTTACCGGTGCCTGCGAATGTTCGAGCTATCGGCACATTCTTCGCTTGTCTAGTATTTTGGTCCATTTTCGGTAAAATATTATTTTTTCTGCCAGATGCTTATATTTATGTAGTCCTCCCATTTGTCTCTGCCTGGTTAATCATGAAACAAAAACTTGATGGGAAAGCACCACATAAATGGCTACTTTCAATGATATTTCACTGGATAAGACCAAAACATCTTCGAAGATATCGACCGATTCAACACAATAAGCGATATACCTACGGCAGCAAAGTGGTTTATCGTACTCACCGGGAGCGTGCTTAATACGCGCTCCTCTTTTTTAATAAGGAGGGTAGAACTATGGGTGTGGAAGTGACTAAGCGACCAAATAAAATAAACGTTGAGTTCCCTATTGCTTA
The DNA here is from genome assembly GCF_042678545.1 of Paenibacillus provencensis. NCBI lineage: Bacteria > Bacillati > Bacillota > Bacilli > Caryophanales > Paenibacillaceae > Paenibacillus > Paenibacillus provencensis. The sequence continues at coordinate 174,976 of NZ_JBHTKX010000004.1, forward strand.
CTTTGAAGGAAACTTAATATTTAATCATAACAAGCAGGTGTGGGCCGTATATGAGCTAGATCCTTTCATATATGACCATCAGAGTGACCAACAAAAAATAGATCGTCTGATTGCCCAAACCTCTTTCCTAAGCATGTTAACGGACCAATTCCAAATCCTATGGTTACCTAAAGCCCATGACATTGCTAAGCACCATGAAAAGCTTAGACAACGAAATACTGGACCGCTTAAAAGTTGGGGGAACAGGTATATCTCCGGAATGGAGGATTATCTAGGCGAAGCATACAACACATCGGATGGATCCAATAATGCGGAATATCGTCCCTATGTTGTTGTATACATCCCCAAGAGTGATGATAAGGATCTGGTAGAACAAATAGAGAACGTATATACCGAAATGAAGAAAATGATTCTTCATCCTAAACGTTTTATTGAGCATATTTCAGGTCTTAATGAACCAGAAATTTTCGAACATGAATACCAGGCTTATATGGTAAAGGAGCGGCAAATATACGATCGTATTTCCCGCAGAATCAAAGTAAAACGAGGAACTCCTGCAACAACAGAGTGGCTAATCAAGCGTAACTTCTGGTGGGGGATATCGGATCCAGTTCTCCGTTCGACGAAAGACAAACCATGGACTCCAAAGAAAAGAAAAGGAAACCGCGGCGGTCTTGATACATTCTTATATGACTCAAGACAGATTATCACTTTGACTGAGGCTGAAATTGATGGATCGCATCCTCGTAGATTGCAGATTAATCAGCCCCATGAAGGCCAGGACGATTACATCTACCATACATATCTTACCGTTTCTGAACTTCCAGATAATATGGATATGCCGGGAAGTGAGTGGCTTTACAGTGCAGCTACATTGCCATTTCCAGTTCAAATGAGCATTAAAGTGGAAGTGATAGAAGCACCTGAAGCAATTAAGAAACTAGCAAAGAAAAAAACTGACATCGACAACCAGGTAAAGAACGTGCATGAAGCTGGTGCAACCGTACCTCTTGAACTTGCTGAAAAGCAAGAAAGGGCATTACTGCTCGAAGACGAGTATAAGAAAAGAAAGAACCAAACCTTCATTACACATATTACCTTTGGGCTGTACCATACGGATATTAACCTCTTAAAAAGTAATGCCAAGATATTGCAGGATCATTTCAGAGATTTCGGAAACATACATGTTGAATTACCTGCAGGTGATCAATGGTTACTCTTTAATGATTTTATCCCTGGATCCCCCCGCTATGTTTCAGACTATATTCAAAGAATTCCTCCTGAAACATTGGCTTCCGGAATGTTTGGGGCAACTCAACAGTTAGGAGATAACATTGGGGTCTATATAGGCACAACGGGGTCATTACAACAACCTGTATTTGTTGATCTTAGGCACGCTAGCCAAATCAATAGATCACCGTCTTTTACCATAAGCGGAACACTCGGAGGCGGTAAATCCGTCCTGCTAAACTTGTTAGGATATATTAACGCAGTATGCGGAGGAAAAACTCTAATATTCGACCCTAAGGGTGAACGTTCTCATTGGCCGGATATGCTGCCTGAGCTAAAAGGACAAATTCAAGTGGCTACCTTATCTGCTTCTCATGAGGATCAAGGGAAGCTCGATCCTTTTGTGATGCTACAAAATATTGAAGATGCTAAAGAAGCAGCGATGGACATTTTATCATACTTAGCATCTGTACAGAGTGATCGGGTAGAGTACAGTTACATATCTCAAGCGGTCACAAGAGTAGCTTCCGAACCGAAACCTTACTTAAAAAAATGTATTGATGTCCTGCGACAAATGGGTGAGACTAGACAACCGGCTGCTGTGGTAGCTGAAGTACTCGACAGTTTCAGTAACTTATCATTTGCCAAGTTGCTTTTTGGTAACGGGGAACAAAAAACAATCGACTTAAACTATGCGATGAACATTTTACAGGTTCAGAATCTTAAAATGCCTCCTGTAGAAAAGCCTCCCGGGAACTACTCCTTGGTTGAGAAAATGTCTGTAGCCACGATGTATTCAATTGGTCGATTCATGGATACCTTCATTTATTTTGATCGCTCGGTCTTTACACTTGCCGAAATGGATGAGGCATGGGCGATCCTGCGAACTCAAATCGGGAAGGAAATGGCCGATCGTGTAATTCGTACGGGGCGCTCTCTAAATGGCGGACTTGGAATTGCGACTCAAAACCCTACAGATGTAGCTGGTGACCTTGCTGGTAACATTGGAATGAAGTTTGCGTTTAGGGACTCAGACACAGCCAAGATCAAAAGTACGCTTTCCTACTTTGGATTGGAGCACACTCAAGAAAATATTGATCTAATTAAGAATCTTGATAATGGGCAATGTCTCATGCAGGATATTTACGGCCGAAATGGTGTACTTACAGTAGATGTTGTATTTCAACGTCTCTTTGATTGTTTTGATACTAGACCACCTGAAGAGGATAGTTCAGATACAAGAGAGGAAACCGAGTATACAATACTTGAGAAATTCCAAGAACACTATGAGCAGTATGCTGCTGCAGGTGATGTAGGAGGGGAGCTTGATGGAGAAGACCCCGACCATGATTAAGCGAGGAGTGAAAATAAGGAAGTCTCTTGTATTACTAGGTGTAATAGTATCATTTCTCCTAGTCTTGATACTTCCTACAGTAGTAGAAGCATCCTCCATCGATGAAATGATTCCTTCTGACAACAACAAAGAAGGGATATATAACAAGTATGGAGCAACCAACTATTCATTTCAAACACTGATCCCAGAGCGATCATTCTGGCAAATAGGTCAGAAAGCTTCGGACGGTATAATCAGGGTTTATGATCATGTACTAAGTTTCTTTTTTCTTGTCCTAGTTCAAATCACTCGTTTATTCACCTTTTTATCTCATCAAGCATTTACATTTTCCTTTATGGATCAATTGATCGATGCTGCTGAGGATATTATTCAAAGTGTCGCAGGGGTGAATAACGGTCTCTTAGGTAACGGTCTATGGGGGAGTCTCTTAGGGATTTTTGCTTCCATTACCGTTCTTTATATCTTGTTTAATATGCTTCGAGGAAGATACATGGATGGATATCAATCCGCATTAGGCTTCGTAATGGCTCTTGTCATATGTCTCGGTTTTATTTCAAACGCAGGCACCATTATTAAGTCTTTTAATGGGATCGGCAACGAGGTGGGGGGGATGATGTACTCCATGCTCGCCAAAACAACTGGTCTTAATACTGATCCTAACAATGGTGTAGGAACGATCTCAGAACAAGTATGGAATGAGCTAGTAGTTCGACCCTACACCATGCTTCAGTTTGATGATCCAGACGTTCAAAAAAAGGACCCTCAACTTTTTAACGAAGTTCTTTCAACAGCACCATTTTCAGATGAACGAGAAGCAGTTTTACAGAAGGCACTAAGCAAGTATCCCGACATTGGGCGAGAAAGACCATATGAACAGATGCTAATACTTGTGTGTTACTATGCATTCTCCATTTTTACACTAGGGTTATTTATCTTCTGGGCTATCCTTTCTATATTCTATCGTTTGAAACTGCTAATTCATGCAGCTGTTATGGCCGTAACGTTACTTGCAACGCTGCTTCCAGGTAGAGAAGCTGGGTTCAACTCTATGAAGCAACAATTCATCAAATTAATAGGTCTTTGTGTAATGACCGCCTTTGTCATGTTTTTCTTAAGTCTATCCCTAGTATTTGGACATCTATCCTTTGATGTTGTCTATTCAGCAGGAGCAGGCTGGTTTACCGCAATGATAGTAGAGGCAATTGTAGTTGTTGTTATATTCAAATATCGTAACGAGATTGGACAAGTTTTCAGCAAAGCAGCAGGACATATTCCAATGCCGGAACGTGCCAAATCCACTGTTGTAGATACATTACAGCGTGGTGCAACGAGAACCTTGTATCACAGTACTGCTGGTAAAATCAGTAGCATGTTTAACCGAAAAGAGCATGAAGGAGTTCCTAGTACATTTACTCCGTCTTCTCTCAGTACTGCCGGCACCAACATTAACGATGCTACTACAGCAAGTATGGTCCTGCGTTACCAGCGAGAGAAACAAGCTGCCGAACAAATTTCTAATGAATCTGGAGCAGAGGCACAATATTCTCCTTTTGTTCAGAAAGTAAATGAGAATCTTCGGAATGGCAGTAAAAATCCTTTTCGTGGGTTGGACAAAGAATGGAAAGAAGAGAAGAACAGATTGTCGTCTGTCAAAACTGATGGTGGAGATATGCGTAACGCGATTCTTATGCAGGGCGTGAATGACAACATGAATGATCAAGAGGTTGCATCTACATTGTATTCAAATGAGAATGCAATCCGAGAAGCGAGTTCCTTCATGGTGAATCGACCAAAACAGGCTATAAACCAACTCGACAGGGCCAAAACACTCAATCGGAATCGTAAACTCGAAACTGCAGTGGATGATTTTGTAATGGTCCAATTGTTCCAAAGGTACAAAACAGAATATAAGCAAGCTGTTGATACCTCCATCGAGACGGGTGAACCAATCAGACACTCTAACTTTGTAAAGAAAATGGATGGTCGATTTAAGGAAGCAGGGCTCAGCAACACCAACAAAGTAAACACTACGATGCTATCAAGAAAAAGTAGGATTGCCGTTGCTACTCATTTCCAATCAATGCCTGAGTATGGAGCACAGAAGGAGCGGCTACTAAAAGCTAATGACTCATTCCGAAGGGTAGCCGTACAAAATGGTGGAATATCTGAAGTACCTAAAATTCAGCTAAATCCTTTAAAGAATCCTGCTACTATTATGAAAAATATGCCTCCTCTACCAACGGCTCAGTTCGGTTCTAGAGGAAATAAGTATAGTGCAGGCAGCTTTAATACTACTAAATCTGTACCAGCATCAATATTGTCGGCTCCTGCAGCTCTTGCAGCTCCTGTAACTTTACCATCCGTTCCTGATCCCAAGATGACTACGAACAATGTTAAGGGTAAGAATATCGCAACTCAATTTAACGTTCCTATGTCTGTTACAGCAACTCCTGTGACCGATCCTAAACTAACCATTAACAATGTTAAATTTAGTAATCCGGATCTTAAGAACAAGATTGAAGCTTCACGTGCCAACCTCAAAAACAGCATCACTACGGATGACCTTCAAGACATGCGGCTTGAAATTGATACTAATGCAAAATCCGAAGTGGTCATGAATTTGAGGAATAAGGTAACTGGTGAAGTAACAGGTGGACTAGATGATATGAAAGCGTCCCTTGAAATCATGAAAAAGGCCCGCGGTCAGCTGCATCGCGCTGAAGTTTCTTCTGCCAATCGTAACATTGAGAAAACAGTGGCAAATAAAGCGCAAAGCGGTAGAAAACAAACCAGGGTCCTAAAACAGCTTGAGTAGTAAGGGGGCGTACTATTTTGCTAGACAAGAAAGCTATTATTGGTGAAGCATTGCAAGGTGGTTTGAATAAGGAAAATCTTAAGCAACGAATCAAAAATGAAGCGATAAAGCGACTGCTCAATAAAGTATCAACATCGTTATTGAAAAACCCTGTCTTTTGGATCGTAACTTCAGTGCTGGCTGGAATCTTCATGTTCTTCTTTCTAATCGCAGCGCTAGTTTCGTCCACAACAGTCGTTGCTTCTTCTGCATTTGTATCTGAAAGGGTATTACCTCCTCAAATTTACTATCGTGATCTGGATAAGATCATAACCAGTGAGTTTGGGGAGCGAACTGACCCTGTGTTTGGAACGAAAGCTTTCCATAAAGGAATTGATTTCGGTATACCCGTAGGCACTCCAATCATCAGCTCATTCGATGGTGTTGTAACAACCGTGAGTTATCCGTCTACAAACCCAACGGAAAGTAATTCAAATGCCGGTATATACGTCTCGGTTAAAAGTTCTGATCCTGAGCTTTCATCCACCACAAGATACCTTCATTTGAGTGAAGCATTCGTCGAGCCAGGTCAATTGGTTCGTCGAGGGGAAATCATTGGACTATCGGGGAACACTGGTAAGTCTACAGGTCCTCATCTTCATTATGAGTGGATTCCTGAAGGGGAAGAGCCAGTTGACCCTACTCCTTTCATAATGCTCATGTCTAAGGCAACGGATACTGCTAGTAAAGAAGCTTTTAAGTATTTCGATAAGGTGAAATTTTCTAAAGAAGATGGAGATTATGATTATTTTTCAAATAAGATGCTCTATTTAAGCGGAGTCTATATGGAATCTGCTGCACCTCCATTTAGCAATATGGGAACTGTAACGACACGAAATGTTCAGACTGGCGCGTCCAGCTCAACAACTGGGGAGGGAACTGAAACTTCAGAAGACGTACCTGAAGTTTCAGTTCCACCAAATCTAGGTTCACTAACTCATCCCTTCTTTATTGAGTATGCTGCCGCTGCCATGGAAGAAGAACGCAGAAGCGGGGTACCTGCAAGTGTCACTCTTGCACAAGCTGCGCTCGAATCAGGGTATGGTCAACGAAGCGTATGTAATAACGTTTTTGGTATCAAAGCATCCAAAGGGTGGAAAGGTCCTACTTGTTCATCTCCAACTAAAGAAGAATATGGTGGTAACATTGTCACGATCGTTGGTACGTTCCGTGCCTACTCTAGTGTAGAGCAATCATTTGCAGATCATTCAGCTTTTCTTTTAGAAAACCCTCGCTATCGTTTTGCTTTAGCCCAGGATAATCCCTATGCCTTCGCAAATGAATTACAACGGGCAGGATATGCTACAGATAGCCAATATGCAAATAAGCTTAAGAGCATTATGAGAAGTCAGAATCTCGTCTCCCTCGATGCCAACGGAGGAATTGATCCCGCAACTGGACAGCCTTTCAATGATGTACCATTCGGTAGTGGGGGAGGAAGTGTAGGAAGCGGTGGAAGCAGCGGAGGGAGTGTAAATACTGATGGTACTGTAACTCTCGTATTCGGCATCCAGCAATTTTATGGTAACTATGCAAAGCAGGTATACCGATCAACGTCAACTGTTACAGACTCCAAAACCGGTAAAACACAAACTAGTCAAACGGTTACTAAATCCGATCTAATCGATCCGACTTTTAATAAACCAATCATTAATTCAGTTAATTATAATAACGTGGTGAACAATGGAGGTTACGGGGAGACTGAAGGACCTAATCTATTTGTTAAGGAACTTCCTGCAGCTATTGCAGTAACTCTTTCCAGTGGTACCGATGAGGAACTTTATATCTCTAACATTCAGTACGTAAGGGGGACATACTAATGAATGTACAATTAGTTGAACAGTTACAAACCGAAACATACTTTATGCTTAATTTAGAAATCACTTTCACCGGCTTAAAAGAATGGTTTCATATGGCTGGAATGCAATGCGATGATGTATCCCTTTTTCAAAGTATCCTGATGCCAGAAAAGATATCACCGGAGAAGCAAGTTGAATTTGCACAGTTGATACTGTATCGACATGAGGATGTCTTCTTCCAGATGCATCGAGGATTATCTGCCGATGAGCCGCTTCATCAGTTACTCATACAATTGCTGAACGTTAGAACTCTTCATGGTGAGGAGACTGCTATCCTTGATCTATGGGAAAAATTGAACCTTGATCGGAAAGAAACTGATCCAAAGTACCGTTCTATTTACGAGTTGTTTAGCAATTAGTATTCTATTTTCCTGCAAAAAGTTTATTTAACCGCTTGGGGAAGCATAACAATTAATACTGGGGTAATAGATGGGTCGATTGAAGGCCTTTCTATTGCCCATTTTCCATAATTAGACTATAATCATTGTATTACTATTAAATGAATTATTTTTCTTTGCTGCTATATTTCAGCGAAGAGAGGAGCATGTTGTTCATATTCGACAACGATAAATAATTGCCTTGATGCAAAAGGATGGAGCAGGCCCTATTCAGGTGTGCTTTTATTTTTGCGTTCAGGGCTTTTTTATTTTCATCTATCTCAGAGAAAAGGGGGTAATAAAGACGTGGATTACCGTAAGGAAAATTGGTCCTACGAGTTAGAGTGTTTCCGGAAAGCGGTGAATGGGGGCGTTGACGGCTTCATCATTGAAATTGCCGATCATTACTTAAATGATCGCCTTGACAATGAAGAGTACGAGGATCGTACATATACTCAAATCGATATCGCCGTAGCCATTTTTAACGGAAAAATAATTGAAGGATATTCAAGTGAAGATAATCGGATAAGGGAATCTCGCTCCATGGGACTAGTTACCCCTAGCCGTTTAGTTCTCGGCAAAGATCTTCAGGGAAATTGGTTCATTATTGTAGTTGGATTGCTCACAAGCAAGCATTTCAAGGTGGTTACTTGTTACCCTCCTGGAAAACGCCATCTTCCGTATATCGAGAATTTTTAATGAGCTGAAATTTTTTGGAGAAACGGAGTTCCGTGATACAATAAGGTTAGAAGGAGGCGTTGTGCATGACGACTCATTGTGACCGTTGCAAAGGGGAGTACGTAAATATGATAACCACCAAAACCCAAGTATTTGAAGGTGGCACTTTAATTGTTTCCGATGTTCCTGCAAGAAAATGCGAATGTGAGGTACTAACGCAAATTCCTGATGGAGTTATTATGGAAGGTTATAAGATGCTGCTCGAAAAGAATGGAATTGTTGGTGATGTGACGGTATCGTTGGCCAAGCTCAAAGAGCATTTCACGCCAATGGATTTTATTAGACCGCATATCAGTACTTAACCAGGAGTTATAAAAAGAGAAGTCCCAAGTAGAGTTTTACGTTAAAAAACGTGATTCTTGTTGGGGCTTTTTTTATTTTCTATGGACTATAAAAAACTATTGGAAGGACTGATCCTTTTGCCACATAAAAACACGGATAAGACGAAAGTTCTGCTACTCATGAGTTATATTATCGGTCTTTGTCTGATAATTGATCACTTAGTTTTCGGGTAACGATCCAAAAAAATGGGAGGAATAGATATGAATAATTGCGAGCGCAGGTTTGATGGAGGACTGTTAGTCGTGACAAACATTGGAGATGAGGATGTTCAATTCATGAAGAAGATTGAGCAATACACCCAACTCCTCAATCAACTTAAGGTATACGGCACCGTAGAAGTGACTTTGGCTGATCTGACACGAAGACTCAACGCAAAGTTAACTTCGATTGCGTAACGCAAAATAAGGATGGCCATAAAGAGAGCGACATGAGCGCTCTTTTTTTTGTGCCCTAAGGAGGCAATAAAAATGATAAAAAAGGTTTCGATTCAGCTTAACCGGAGCCTAATTTGTGGTGGGGTAGCGATCGTTGATAAGAATGGTAGCGACGCTTGCATCTTCTTTGATGTTGTGAAATCCAATCCCATAAAAGTGATTGTTGGCAATCGTGGGAAGGAAGTACCTGAAAACGAGGCAGATGTCTATGAGCACACACTTCTAGAGCTCTTTGCAAAGCATAATGTGCCCCTGCAGCTAGGTACTTACCTTGTTCAAACCCATGCGCTATAGAGAGGAGTAATATATATGCGAAAATTCAGTCGTAAACCCATCTGCCTGCTTATGAATCTTGGTGGCTTTGAAACACGTATCGATGAGCTCATAAATAAGGCATCCCGCATTGGAGAGATTGTTTATTCTCTCACAGGTGAAGGTATTGTTCCTTTTTCCACTCGAGGAATAGTTCCTGTGAATGTGATGACCTTATCTCCTGGTGAACTTCATGTATGGTCTTCACTGATCAATGAGCAGCTGCAAGAGCAGGGTATGAGTGTTGAGAACGTCGTCATCCTAGCTGCAGGACGTAAATATTGTGGAGTACTTCCATTAGGCACTATCGTCTATGAAGGCTTCAGGATAGGAGCGTGAGTTATGCAGCTACTAAGTATTGCATTTAAGTGGCATGCAGAAGCACCTATCGATGCTGTTCTCCCCATTTTAAAGCTTGCAGGATTCACACCAAGTAAGAAAAATATTTGGTACCGTTCCGTCGGTTTACACAAGCTTGAAATTGAAGCGCGTGTGCGAATGAATAATCCAGAGAGGTCTTATTTCTGGATTCGGTGGGTAAGCGCTAAGGGAGTCGTTGATAAGGGTCCATTGGAACGTCTGTTGAATGATTGGTTTTTTACAGTCAACAGCCACGTCAACATAACGGTCAACTGGCTTCAGGTCAAAGTAGATACCAATGACTTTAAGCCTCCGTTATTTGGCTACAAGGAAAATGTCCCTACAATTTGGGTCAAGGCGGAAAAGCAGATCCGATTATCTTTCTATCCAATCCTAGGTCACTATCATTTTGAGGCTAGGAACAGCGATATTCGGCTACCCATTCCACATAATCGTTTTTCACTATGGATCGATGAGCTTAAGCATAATTTGCTTGGACATCAGCGTCCAGATGATCAAATCACTTTTGACCTGAACGTAGGATAAAGAGAAGCATTTTGGGAACGCTTAGCTGCGTTACCCGCCGGAGGCAATAAATAAAAACTCAATTAATGTGAGGAGGGAGCCCCTCTGCCGCAACAATGGTGAGGGCTCTTGTCCTCAGTTGCGGTAAGGGCAGATATATATGAATAACAAAGTAAACCTTATGAGACTTCAACGGATTTATAACCGCAGGAAGCAGCTAAAAAAGTATACCGTCATTGGAAAACTTTTGTCACGCTAATAAGGGAGGAGTAATAGAAATGTCGTATTCGGTCTTAAACCAATCCGCTGTTAAAGAAGCCAGAAGCGTCTATTTTCATAGTTGTGACGTAAGTCGGCTCTCAGTTAAGGATTTACTGATAGTTATCCTTGAGCCGATCGTGAAAAGCCGATCCATCTCTGCTGTAGTAGATGATATCCTGCAGAATGGGCTGCCATATCTCGGAACCTTATCCGAGTTTGAATTATCGGTTCTTTTCGATCTGAACGAGAAACAGAGTTTCCAGTTGATGTCGATCTTTGAGTTGGCAAAGCGCATGAATACTTCTGTTGCTACTGAAGAGGTCATCATTCGATCTCCTGTAGATGCGAGATATGCCGTTCAAGATCTTAAATATTTGGATCGTGAACATTTCGTTACCCTTTATCTTAACACTAAGAACCGAGTGATTGGTCGTGAGACGGTATCTATCGGATCTTTGAATGCAACTTTAGTACATCCAAGAGAAGTATTTAAAGGGGCAATTCGAAAAGGTGCAGCGAGTGTTATTTTCGCTCATAACCATCCAAGTGGTAATCCTGAACCTAGCATAGAGGACATCAGCCTTACTGAAAGAATGGTGGAAGCCGGCGTAATCATAGGTATTGATGTACTGGACCATATAATCATTGGTGAAGATAAATATTACAGCATGAAGGAGAAAGGCAGACTTCCTATTCTTAAAGAAGCAAGCAATAAAGGAAGTATTGTTTGATGGAAGAGTCTTAAGAGATCCCGATTTAAGGCGGATCAGCTCTTTTCTTACATAAAAAGGGAGGGGCTTAATCGCTCTTCCCTTTTTTCCATCATAAATAAATTAAATACAATAATTGGAGGATTTAAAAAATGAGTATATTCGAAAATGCAAAAGTGATTGATACGTATTCCCGTGCCAATGCGTTAGCTGATGGATTTCTAGTTGATGTGAGCCATCTTGCTAAAGAGGTAGGTATAAAGTATCCAGTTCATATGAAACGAAATGTTTGGGATTCAATGATTGTTCCTGATCAAACCGCTATTAATAACGGCGAGAGCGAGAAAGGGAGACTTTGGGATTGCTTGTGGATGTTTCGCATAGCAATATCCAACCAAAATGGATCGATCGTACATTTTAAATTCATAGCCACTTTTGATGGAGTTGATAGATATGTATCAGTTAAAGCAATTTGTGGTCCCGGGGATAACCTGGAACCGGTAATTACTATTCTTTTTCCTGATGAGGATTGACTGATATTAAAGACATGTGAAGTGGAAGCCTACCATTCCTTAGGGAATATAAACTATGAGCTAGGATGAACTTTGCTCGTTAAAAGGAGGGAGACCTGCGATTGCTGGAGGACTCCCTCCAGCAATTTTAAGGGCAAATAATGATTAATCATTCAAAAGATGAAGTATTAACTCAATTAACAGCGGATAAATTGCGGCAAGCACGGCTAAATCTTGAGCCATTGCTAAGAAGATGGAGCAAGCTGTCTCCAGATGACCAGGATCGCTACATTGCAACAGAAATTATGGGATGGACCATTGGCAGGGGGAAACACGTCGGCTGTTATGTTTATGAGGAAAAGGTAGTACCCTTTGAAGAATTTCAGCCATCAGTTTGCCTGAGAACTGCTTATAACTTATTTGAGTCCTTTCTTATTCCTGATCAAATATCGATTCAACCATGCGGATCCGCATCAGGTTTGTTTTGGATGGTTTATTTTAAAGATGCTTACATCGGTGTAGGCAAAACACTACAGCAGGCACTGTGTAATGCTTGTATTGTAATTAAGCATGCTGCAGCATCTTTAGACAAGGAACCGGTACAACGGTTTTTTTATCCCGTTAACCGTGTTCTTCCATAGGAGGTGCATCATGTCCACGATACATTTCACACAGAAAGCAGAAGTAAAAGAGCGGCAGTTCTTCCGAAAATACGGAAGACCCGGCTACAAAATATATACGGTTACAGGAAAAGAAAATACAATTGAGCGTGTAACTGAGAAATACGTGTATATTAAGACATCCAGTGGAAACAAAGCGAATCGCATTCCTAGAGTTTTATTAATAAAGGCTCTAGCCATTCTCTTCCACCGTAGAGTGATTACTTTAAAGGAATTGATGCGGATTCAGAAATTCTCCAGCGCTATGGCTGCGCTTATCCGGATCATTATGGTCGATATATGCAAGGTGCGTCGCACACCAACCGGCGTACGCCTCTCCCTTAAAGGATTACGTTACATTTTTTCAGGTATCAGTAAGGGAAAGCAGGACGTGAGGATAGTAAAAAGTAATGGTGGGTTATTCGTCTTGATCAATTATTTAACTGTGCGATCAGACACGGCAGCCACATGGAAGCAAAACCTTCGAGAGCTTGGATTTGATTATAAATGTGTCCTGCTTGATCCTGGGGAGAAAACCCTTCATGAAGCAAAAAAGAAGGGGAAAATATTAAAGCCGATTGATATTGATGAATATGCCAGCTTCGTAAAGCAGCACAGGGATATCATCTATCAATACTTGACAATAGATAAAATTGCAGACCCCGAAACTACAAAATCAAACACCCTTTATTTGGAGCAGGTTGTTGGACATAAGCCTATCCCGGTATACCATGTGCAAAATTCGCTCGAGGTCCTGCAGGATTATGTTGATCAAGGATATGAGGTAATAGCCATTGGGGGATCGGTCTTTGTTGGACCTAAAAGACGTGTGCAGCTGTTTGATGAGATTTTTAAACGGTTTAATGATACAGCTAACTTTCATGCTCTTGGCCTGGGATCCACTGAACTCCTGCTCAGATATCCATGGTTTTCAGCGGATGCTTCGTCCTGGCTAAATGGCCGCATTTTTAGAAACTTGTTGTCATTTCAAGGAACTGTCAGGGTGCCTGCTTGGATGAATTCGAGAGATGCACTAGGGTTTAATGTCCGGATGCTTTCTAGCTTGGAGGATCGCTATACCGATATTCAAATCAATATAGATTTATTGCCACCTAGCTAACCTCCCGCTAAAATAAAGTGGACAAGCATTCGTAAAATAAAAGAATGAGTGGTGACAAGATGTCGCACGAGGACACAAAATTTAATTATCACAGTTTTATTGGGGATTTAAAATCAACCTTTGATCCGATCCTGCGAGAATCGAGAACACAAGACCCGCAAGATTGGATAAAGGTAGCTTTCCTTGGGCCGGTAAAATCATTTAGGAGTATATTAAAAACCGCTAGTACGCTTGGAAAAATCGGGTGGAGCACACTCCCAGTTATTGGTCCAATCCTAGTCATTGTCGGAGGAGTAATTAGTTCCGCACCGATATGGCTCATCACTGTTCTTATACTAGTCGTAGTATTAGGAGTATATGGTCTACTTGTTTTTTTACATACAGGTAAAATGGCCACAATGGGAAATCCTCATTTTCATGTAGGAGCATTTAAAGCTAAGAGACCGTCAGAATATAAACTATGGAAACCTTTTCTGGAGAAAAACGGCCCTACATTCGAAGGTCTTTATCACTTTATTACTCCGATCCTTAACCCGAACAACGGAGCTGACCTGAATAAGGTTATTGATTACGCCAGATGGCATGTTGAATCTATGCAGTCTGAAAAGGATCAATATAGAGATACACGTGATTACCTGCAGAAGGAAGTTATAAGATACGAAAAAGCCGTTGGATACTTGGTAGATTTGGTTAAAGATATTAATAAGTCGCTGTATAGGTATGTAAATGATTGTATGAATTACTATGAGTTAGACTTTGTTAGTGCATATACAATCTATCGTGTCGAAGATGGCCAGATCCGTAAATTGCATGATAAAGGTACAACTGGTGCAAGCCCAGATGTCATCCCACTCACCGAAGACAATGCTAGAAAATATGCCGCGGTATATGTTGCGATGTTACCCGAAGAGGAAGATGGGCTTTCGTATAATAATCCTTTCCCAGGCCGAACAGTAACTGCTTATAGAATGAAAGTATACGGGGAAACATGGATTTGGAGCTTCCATTTCGATGATTCAAACGGTAAAGCATTGAGTCTAACTCTATCAAATGATACTATAGAGATACGAGATATATATCGTCTCGTACATGCGTTTTGTCTTTTACTACAAAAGCAGGAGAATGTAGACAAGGAGGGAATCCCAGATGGTATTGCCGAAAGCCAAAGAGCCAAAGAAAATTAATTTTGTATCTCAGAGAGAAATTGTAGAAAAAAACCGCATCCATCGCGAGGAAGTTTTACGGGTTCTCGATGAAATAAAAGCTGCCCAGCAAGAAGCTGCGGCTTCGAATGAATCAAAACCTTCTTATAAATAACAATAATCTGACCCTAGCCTATGCTAGGGTCTCTTTTATTTGGGAGTTTGGAAAGGGGGAGGAAGGTGCACTCCTTTCATCTTTTATTTTCATAGATTGAATAACTTTTAGTAGGTCGGAAACACTGATTGCTAGAGAACTTACAGGTGGTGATCAGTGACCATGCAAAATCGAAAAGTTATCCCTTTCAATATGAAACCTAAAAAGGTAAAGTTTAAGTCACAGGACGAGATTACGAAAGAAAATCAGAAGAAAAGAGAAGAAATGATAAAAAGGCTAGATGAGAAAAAGAAGCAATGATTGCTTGAGGAAAAGAATTGATTCAAAAATAGAAAAAAGTAAGGTGTAATATGTAATCGTTACTATTGCATAGCTTTACTTTCAGCTTTTCGTTACTATATAATTAGCATATTGTTTAATAACATTCTTATTTTTCTTGCCGTCAATTTCGGCGAGGATGGGTCATGCAGCTTCAGCTGTTTTATAAATATTTGTGCTTTTAAGGAGACGCTAAGGTGTACGGGAGACGTACGCTTTTTTTGCGTCTCCTTTTTTTGTGCAAAAAAGGAGGAATGAGGATTATGGTCTCTGCAGGTCCCATAACTGATCAGTTCTATTGGGTGTTCGCGAACAATGAGTTAGAGCGATACATCGTGCTATCAGTTGAGGAATTGGGAAGCTCTCATTCACTGCGCTGGGAGATGATGAACGAAGGATTCCATGTATTATGGGACTCTTCTCGTAGTCGTAAACAAGCAATCCGGTATATGGAGCTTTACTATCCCGATTATAAAAAGTTTGAGTCCGTTCCTGTGCCAGTGACTTTTAGGGAAGCATGCGACTTTGTAAACAAGCATCATCGTCATCATCCTGCCCCGCAGGGTATGAAGTTTGCACTCGGTCTCAGTAATGGAAGGGAATTAATTGGAGTCTTGATAGCCGGTCGGCCTGTGTCTCGCTTAAGAGATAACAGAAAGACAATTGAAGTTACCCGCTTATGCGTCCACAGTGCTTATAAAAATGCATGCAGTAAGTTATATGCATCGGCTGCACGTATAGCAAAAGAGATGGGCTATCAAATGCTCATTACCTATACGTTGGAGGAGGAAGATGGAGGCTCACTTCGAGGGGTAGGATTTCAATTTATTGGAGTGACTCCAGGAGGAAGCTGGCATAGCAAATCCCGCAGCCGGCAAGACCGACATCCAATGGGACCAAAAAGGGCTTGGAGCCTGAATCTATCGTCGAGCCAGGAGGAATAAAGAAACAAGGAGTGTTTGTTGTGAATCGTATTGCATTGATTACAGAGTCATCTACCCGGCAAGATAGTCCAATGCCTGCTTATCGATTCTACCAAGGATCCCGCAGCCGTTGGGTAAACAACATCATTCGTTACATGGAGGTACGTAATTTTTCGGAGGACAACATCTTCTTTCTTAGTGTATTTGGGCAGCGGATCATTGGGTACCAGGAGATTATTGACCCGTACCCTGTTCGAAAATGGCACCCACGAAAGGATGAATGTACTGCTTTTGCAGAAAAGGTATTGGCTTTTATTCAACAAATTCACCCGCTTCCCTTCGTAGAAATCCATACCGGTAAGACCATATCAGACCCCTTAAAACGTCTGTTTGACGAAAAGGGAATCGAATACCGAGTATACGGTGACGGAGTTCCTCTTGGAGCAAAGCCTACATGGTACGCGGAGTTAATTGAGAACGAGCTTACCCAAATCCGACTGAAAGAGATTGAAAGAGAAAAGATGGTCGTATCTTCGTTAATTCAATTCCAGTCGCCACAAGAGGCAAGCCATTTAATCGATCAATTCGAAAATAAGGCACACCTATACGGAATTGAAGCCAACATAGAAGAGCTTAAAAAATTACTTGGCAGCTACCGCCAAAAGAAAAAGGACGCGAAAAAGGCATATGAAGCATTCAACAACGTAATGGAGAAAGAAGATATTGCAGGGGAATTTAATAAGTTCCTGCTGAATGTTCAATCCCTTGCTGAACTTCATGGACATGCTCATTTTGAAGAAATAAAGAGCAGATTCGGTCAGAGTGTAGCAAAGCTTAGGTTGTACTTGATCAAGCATAACTACGCTTTAATGGCCGAATACAGCATCTTTGCTGCACTGCAGCGTATGCAGATAGCGCTTCTTAAATGATGAGTAGATAAAAAGACATAGGAAAGAGAGTGATAGATGTGATCAAGTGTAATTCTGATATTTCTCTAACAGAGCTGAACTGCGAGTGTGAAGGGGCAAAAAACTGCCCAATATGTAACGAAAAAGGTACTGTAACGGTTTTGGACTTTTCAGAAGCCTCTCTGTATTGGCATGAAATGCTGGAGAATTTCGTTTATCGTCTAGAAGCTGATTATCAGTATTCCAACTTTGTCACGGATATTTATCGCATCCAGGATAAGTTGTTTGTAACTTACTTAGGCGGGGAATTTAAAGAATCGCAATCTTTCTGGTTTGATATTCAATTTCTCAATACATTAGAGCTGAATCTGAATGATCCATTACAGCTTGAGACGGTTACCCTTGATGAAATTCATGATTGGTCCACTGAGGTTTACAATACCATTATGTTAATCGATTACGAGGGAACACTTGCTGGATATGGGAATCTAGATTGTAACGAGAAAGAGGAGAAGGGCACAGTGAGAGAAATAGATTTGAGTACTCAAGTCATTATCTCAGTAAAAATGTTTCAGGATGTTATTCAGCAGATCACTCCATATATGGGTCCTACTGCAGTAGAACGAGCAGCTGCAGACTTTCAAATTTGGACGAATATTCCCTATTCTGAATATGTTATGCGTACTGAAGCAGGAGAAGATGCTGAGGAGATTCTTGGGGAAGATTTTGCTGGTTCAACCTTGTATTTCGAGACAGCTGTTATTGAGGCGTCACCGAATACAAATGAAAAAGAGTACTTAGTAATAAAGGAGTAAAAGAAATGACAAATAAAAGTAGGCAACTCCATACTCTCTAAACTCAGGTGTGAATGAAGGAACGGATTTATTTCCGTTATGCGGTTCATTGTAGCCCCCTTCTGCGAGCTCCCTATTGGGATAAGTAGCACTTACGTTTCTCTAATCGAGGATCCGTAAGAGGACAGATAGAGTCCTGCCTATTTCCGAATCGATACAACCGATTTCGGATAATAGGAGAGATGGAAGATGGCACTGAAAAACAATGTTGTACAGACGGGTCTACGATACTTCGGAGGTAAGGCAAAACTTGCGCATTCAATTATTCCTTACCTACCTGACCATCATTGCTGGGTTGATTTATTCGGCGGGGCTGCCAATATGACGATTGCCCGTGAGCCCAGTAAAGTTGAGGTGTTTAATGATAAAGACGGAGATCTTATCAATTTTTATATGATGCTGCGGCAGCAAAAGGAGCAACTGATAGAAGACCTAGCCTCTTTGCCAACGAGCCGTTTTTTATATGAGACCTGGCTTCGTGAAGAAATGCCGGAGGACCCATATGAACGCGCCGTTCGATACTTCTATCTGCTCAGACAAAGCATCATTCCTATGCCTAATCAACCGAGCGGCTGGCGTGCTGGAAAAGTAAAGAATTGCGCTTCAGATTACCAGTCATCGATACTCAAGTTGGACTCTTTTGAGAAACGCTTCCGCAATGTCATGATTGAATGCTTAGACTACCGAGAAATCATAATACGTTATGATGGACCAGATGTGTTCTTTTTTATCGATCCTCCTTATGTTGGCCGTGAGAACTGCTACAAAGGTGGTTTCCGGCAAGAGGATCATGTGGAACTAGCTGAGATGCTTAAGCATATAGAGGGGAAGTGCCTTGTTACCTATTATGGTGACCCGCTTGTGCTTGAGCTTTATAAAGATTGGAATTACGTGACCTTAGAAGCGAAGGTTGGTTCTGTTGTGAAAGCATCAGAAGGCCAAAAACGTAGGACAGAAACCGAGTATCTGTTTATGAACTATTCACCTACTATGTCAGGACAGATTTCATTCTTCTAATAAAGAACAGCATTATAGCAGCAGATTCTAAATGCTTTTACACCCTCTGCACAGGGAAACATCAATCCTCCCTGTGCAGAAGGGAGGAGCAGGAGGAATAACATAGTGGTATTTGCAATCAAACCTGAAGTTAAGACGGAACATACGGTAGCTCATCTATTTGGCGGAGCAGGCGGCGGCTCTCTTGGTTTCGCTCAGGCACGAGCAGAATATATGGGATACGTCGGAAGTTTTCGAACACTATGCAGCATTGATGCTAACCCGGTTGTTTGTCAAAACTATGAGCTGATTACAGGTAGTAAGGCCGTATGTATGGATTTGTTTTCAAGAGAACAGTACATAGATTTTCACGGAGAAGAACCGCCGAATCATTGGCATGAGGCCACGCCTGGTGATCTATGGGACGCATTTGGTTGGGAAGTACCTGATGTAATTTTTACATCTCCTCCATGCAAGGGTTTTTCGGGTCTGCTGCCTGAAAAATCAGCAAAAACAAAGAAGTATCAGGCTCTCAACATGCTAACAATCCGTGGTCTAGAAATAGCGCTTAAAGCTTGTCTCGAGTACGGTGGACATCTTCCAGCGCTCATCTTGCTTGAGAATGTACCTCGCATTATGACCAGAGGAAAGCAGATTCTTGATCGAATCAAAAAGCTATTGCAGTCATTTGGCTATATTACCAGCGATAATACTCACGATTGTGGGGAGTTAGGTGGTCTGGCGGAACGGAGAAAAAGATATCTCTTAATCTCCAGACAAGAAAAGCTTGTGAAAAATTTTGTCTATCAGCCTCCACGCAGGCCGTTAAAAAAAATTGGAGATGTTATCAAAGATTTACCGTTTCCAGGTGATACAGTCGCAGCAGGACCACTTCATCGGCTTCCTAAACTTGAGTGGAAGACGTGGATGCGTCTTGCGCTGATTCCTGCCGGCGGAGATTGGAGAGATCTAAATAAGCTCGATTGGTGGAACTATAGAGTGCAACACGAGCCTAGACGAGGGGCTTGGGCAGTTGAAGATTGGAACAGTGTTTCTAGAACAATCACAGGAGGAGCTGGGCCTGGCAGGAGCAATGGAGCTTCAGCCGTATCAGATCCTCGAATGGGTCTAAACGAAGGAAGTACGCATCGTTCCATTTACCGTATGTCTCAATGGGATGAGGCTTCCCAAACGGTGACAGGCGCTGTAGGGCCGAATAATGGAGCTATTTGCGTAAATGATCCTCGTCTTAAAGAACGGAAGGGGAGACACCCTGGGGTGTATCAAGTTGTTAGACATGATGAGCCTTCTCCGTGTGTGACCGGAACTCGATTCGGTAGCGGTGCCTTGGCTTTCTCTGACCCAAGGAATGCTGCACCTTCCAATGTTCTAAACGGTACAAAGGATGGAACACTTCCTGCAGATCAGGATCGAGGGGTTTACCTCATCATTGCTGAAGACGGTACTTGGCATCGTCCACTTACGACTTACGAATTAGCGATGTTGCAATCTTTCCCTGCTCATTTGCCTAATGGTATGCCTTTCCAGCTTGTTGGCTGCAGTGATGCAAAGGCTCGGGAGTATATAGGAAATGCGGTACCTCCGGAAGCAGCTAGAGCAATGGGGACAACCTTCCTTGTTGCTTTGATGGCGGCTTCTGTAGATGCTGGCTTTACGCTGAGCTATGAGGCTGTTTGGGTTCGTAATGAATCAGAGCAGCAAACTGAAGCAATCTTGCATTAAGAATGTCTGCTCTTGGAAGCTATTGTGTATAAATAGAAATATATCTCAAGAAGCCGCCAATTGGCGGCTTTTTTAAGTTGAGGTTTATTTTTAAAATTTTCATGCCGAAAAAAAGGAGAAAATAAAAAAATTAGTTATATTTAGGTTAGATAAAAAAATTTCTATATGAGGGGAAAAGATTTATGAATGCCAAGCGAGTTGTTGATACTATATTGAGGAACAACAATTTTTACAGCTATACTGTGACACTAAATAGCAAGATTAGCAGATGTAATTTCAACAGGCAGGGTAATACAGAGATACAGTTGGAATCATACGAAAGAAAAGAAGAGGAGTTAATTGTAGCAGCTCACGAAGCATCCCATGTTTTAAATTATAATGAGAACGTTACTAATCTTAAACTGCTCTTATGTCTTGAAAAATTGATGAAGTTTACGTTGCTGGGTCTACCTGTCTTCTCAGTATTTATGATAATACGAAATCTATTGATGATAGATTCAACTAATTTAATAGACTTCATATTTAACAGTTACACCTTGTTATGCTTTGCTTCTGGAACATCTTATTATCTATATTATGGTCGTGATGAAGCATTGACGGAAAAGAGGGCGTTGAAAGAATTGGAGAAGGGTATTTTCCCATTAATAGATAACGAACTAAAATTTTTAATTGTAAACGAGAATAAAACAAGGATAGTAACTTGGGTTTATAAAAAGGTATTCCTTTTACTTATTGGACTTATTCTGCTGTTACTTTTTTTAAGATTCCTTCCTGAACTACTTATCATCTAAATTGCTTCACCTAGAAAACTGATCATAAAAAGACAGACGATTATATAAAATCGTCTGTCTATACCCCTAGTAAGAGTCAAGAACTTTCTTCTTCATCAATCGAGTTCGTTCCCATAATAACATGTGACACCTAAATCATTACAATGCATTTTGAATAATTTTAGACGTGCTCCTCCGTCAGCTTTTAACTCTTCTGATACTCGGGATTTAAATGTACCTGAAGATTTAAGATTAGACAATAATGCATTGATATGTTCAACTAATTTTTGATCTAGATCGACATGTTTTAAGTAGATCGGAAGTAATTGCTCTTGACCGTACCAAAAGTAATAATTCAAACCTGCATTGCTCTGGTTCAAGAGGTAATCTCTATAAGTCGCAAAATACCCAGAACTCTGAAGGAGAGCAACAAATTCTTGTGACAAATCATTCCCTACCCAACGTAGCGTTCCTTGATCGATCCATTTTTTCCAAAATTCTGTCAACTCAATTTTTGGAATCTTTTGATTCAATATTAACCAGTTTGTCATCTCATATAGGCTTTCCACTCTATCTTCATACAGATTAACTGATGGGATAATAACATTCCAAATCTTGCGTAAAGTGGAATCATCGTCACTGTAGTATCGAATCAATTTGGGATATGCAAAAATGAAACCCTCTAGTTTCCCCCATTCTTCCCTAAGGTAGCTTAACAAATGTCCCCTTACAGTTTCATCATTTTCTAGAAGAGAAATCCAGAATTTCTTGTGGTAATCCTGGGATTGGGATCTCATCGGCACCACATTAAATAGTTTCGAAAAAAGTGTCTTAATTTCATCTACATGAACAACATTTGGGAGAAGTTGAAGTAACTCTGTAAAGTCAGATGTCGGGTCATTTTCTGATGGGTCAAAATGAGTTTTAACTAGCTGTGTAAAACCTTCTATCCCACCATTAACCATAAATTTTCCTGAATGATTCTGGATGAACAGCCATAAGCTCTCCACATGCGGATAACTGATAATATCTTTTCCATGTGCACAATCATTTCGCTTCTCTCTAAAATATATAGCGTCATTTTTTACAGTCTTAGGAATTAAAAAAATGGTTTTCTCATTTGCTTCATTCTTCTCACTTCTTTTTCCTATTAAACTATTAACTTGATAATCCCATTGTTCAGGCTTTCGTAAATTAGATTGGATACTTTCCCAACTTGCTTTTTCCGGTAAAAGCTCAGGATTTGGCTGACCAGATAATAAAAGACGTTCTCTAACTATAGTAATGAACCCTAGATAGGATAGTATAAAAGCCCCTCTGATTGCAGAGGCCTTATAACAGATTATTGCTTCATCGAAAATTTCCTTGGCCGCAGCTGGAATCGTTTGATGCTGTTTCTCAATCCATAACTCAAAATCTATTTTCATTCCCTGAAAAGCTCCCTTCAAGTCTTGTAGTTACAACCAGATTTATATACAGATAATATCGGTATTTAATCATTATCAATGAACAGTATGAGGGTCTTGTTTCTTCAATGAAGATCTACTAATTATTTACAACACTTTTGTCTCACCTTATAATAAGACTATTAAGATTATTTATATTTTTCTTTGCCGCTAATTTTCGGTAAAGATGGTGAACGCTTCTTTTAAGCTAATAAATATTGGATTGAAATAGGAAGGCTATAAAGCATACGCACTATACGTATGTCTTTGTACGCCTTCTTTTTTTATGTCCAACTAGGAGGAGATAGAGATGAGCAATTTGGAAACCGTGTTTGAAGACGACGGAATGAAGATGCTTAGAGTCTACAGAGCTGGGCAACTGATACTCTGTTTACCTGAAGTAAATCGAATTGCGGCATTAGAAAATCAGATTAATACGGAAACTTTCGATACGATCGAGGAAGTAGTGGCGTTTATCGAAAGTAGCGAGCAGCGTTGTAGCAGATCTTACTCACTGCATCTGATCTTGAGAGCATATGAGTTCGTTAACGAACACTACATCAAGCTTTATTACTACATTCATTCTTCAGGATGTTAGTAGAGGGGGATATAAACATGGAAACTTATGAATTAGTCGAAAACACAACAAAAATTGGGATTCAAAATCGGCTGAAGGACTATAATTCTGTGATCTTAGATACCTGGGATTACCTTGAAGCTGCTGGTTTTTCATTTCATGGGGTCGTTCGAGACTGGACTGCAATTTTTGAGAAGGGTGTATACTTTGCAATCCATCATTTCGTTAAAGATCAACCAGATTTGGATTGTATAGCACCTGATAGCGGCTTTTCATGGAAGGATATATTTCAAGGCGATTCTGTCTCAGGAGCGCTTTTTTTGTTTCTGGAAAAATCAGGATTTAATTTATGGATGCCTGAACAGGCAGCTATAGACGCTTTGGTTGCTACTACAGTGACGGATGACTCTTATATGTTTGGCAGAGACATTTATCCTTCCATGAGTGATTGGAGCTACACGAGTCCAAAGCACAAATTCCAGGTCTACGGATTCCATCGATCCGGCGCTGTACTTATTGAAATTTACGCGCTCAATATTCCTCCTTATGGTGCGAGTAAAGACCCGCTACCGTTTCCAGAGGATCGCTGCCAGCCATCTTTCGATATATTTGATCTGGCAACCGGCGCTTCGCAAAAGCGTAAACAGCGAGCGATCGCGGGGGAAACTTTGGATTTCCTTGAGAAAGTAGATGATGAACTATTAGCTGTAACAAGAGCCAAGATCAAGAAGATCTATGATGAGCACTCTATCATCGGGTTATTAAATTCCGGTGGTGTTGATTCAAGGCTTACGCTGCAGCTGATGATAGAGCATGCAATAAAGAATCCCGATCCATCTAAACGAATCATGGTCATATCAGCTGATACGTTAGTGGAGAACCCAGGCGTTAAACAAATTATTCATGAGCTTCGAGATGCTTTAGGCAGGGCTTTTCCATGGATTGAGTATCACATCGTGGAACCACGAGAGGACAATACCCTGCTCGTATGCATCATCGGTAAGGGATACCAAGCCCCTTCCGTCTCCTTCAAATACTGTGTTCGTCGTCTTAAGATTGAGCCGGCGAGAGAGTTTCTTGAGGCAATGTTTTTGGCTGACGGAGCTGAAGATACGGTGCTGGTGCTTGGTTCGAGGGACAATGAGAGTGTAATGAGAAAACGCAGCCTATCGAAGCACTTTGGTGAGGACTTCTACGGTCATCATCCTGTAGGCAATATTCGTACAGCCTCACCTATTCGAGATTGGACGAAGCAGGAAGTCGTCACGTATCTAGCGTTTAACCGGGGACCATGGAAAAAGGGAGCTCGTAATACTGAGCTTCTAGCCTTTTATGGGAATGCAGCCGGTAGTGAGTGTCCTCTTGGTGCTGCCGTTGTTAATGACAATGAGGCCATGATGCAGTGCGGTAAGTCGGCAAGAATGGGCTGTTACCTATGCACCATATCTCAAGACAAGAGTATGGGAAATCTGATCTCCACTCATCCGGAGTACGAAAAATACTACAAATTCCGTAGAATCCTTAAAGCGATCGGTCAAGATATTCGATATGGAGGTATCACTGGGGTTCAAAGGATAGGTAAGTCTAAAATCGGAAGTGGTATCGGAGATCTAACGATAGATTGTCGAACACATCTCCTGCAGGCGATGGCCAGACTCGATATTGAGTGGCGCAAGAGTGAGATTATCACCGCGTACCAAATGGTATTAGAACGAGAAATGGTGGAGGGATTCCCAGTAACCGAGAGGTTCCGTGATGCAATATTTCAGTTGATCGCTGTATCTGGTTCTATGAAGAATTTCTTTGGTCACTCTGTATTCGATCCATACGGAACAGGAGTTGACCAGGTTACAGAGGAAGACAACGAAGCTATAAAGAGAGTACTTGAAAAGAGAAGAAATATGATCTGATGGGTACATGTATGTGTCTATCGCTTGTTCAGCGTCCTGGCGGACGGTAATAAAAACACCTCCGCCTTGCGCGGAGGAGCATGGAGGTATAAATATGTCCCAACAATCAGTTATGTCACTGTTTGATTACTTTATGTTTGAGCAGGATTATCAGGTGGTTGACCAACACGAGATTTTCTTTAATCCACCGACAGCGGTAGTTGCGTCTAGTAGTTCCGGCAATAGAAAACAATTTGCTTACGACTGTGGTGAGGAATTACGGGGTGCACGAAAGCATCTTGCATCTGGCCTGGTAAAGTTCTCATCTGAGTGGCAGACAGCTATGGAAGTCGATCCTAGCCAGGCATATGATTTAGTCTGTAAAGATGGGTTAATCGGCTCACTGAATGCTGAGAATTTACAAGAAGAGGGTTATACTTCTGAGGCTGCTCTAGTTGTGAAACTTATCTGGGACCGTGTAAGTCAACGACCAGCCGATGATTCAGTTCAAAGAAGATATTTCATACAAGCTGTGAATGAACTGAGATCCTTATTTAGAGACGCGAAAACAGTGGATTCTGTTAAATCTGCAGTCTCAGAGCTGCGGATTAATGTTCGTAATGCCCATTACTCGCAATCCGAGTACCAGGTGAAAAAGAATCCGGAACTGTTGTCCTACTCGCATTGGCTGTCACTAGGAGATCGATTCAAATCTCTTTTTGTTACCAAGTCACGGGCAGTGGCAGGATACCGCAAGATATATAAGAGAGCTTTTGAATCAGAGGAAGGACAGGATTGGAATTGGGCAAAGAAACGAAAGAATCAAAGTAACCGACGACAGTCAAATAAAGCCTACTGGGAGCGTAAAGTACCTGATGAGGTAATCCGCTTATCAGAGAAAGCATCCGGAGTTACGAAGCCTGAGGACTTTATTACTCAATACGGTTTTCGTGGAATTCAGTTCGGTAATTGGGTGGATGATGCTGCAGGAAGATACCACGTACTTTGTTCTGGGAATGCTTGGGCAGATCTAGCTTCTATTTTGAATCTTCCTCCAAAAGCGATCTCATTCTATGGTGCTCTTGGGCTTGCCTTTGGAGCAAGAGGGAGTGGTAAAGCAGCAGCACATTTTGAGGTTTCTACCAACGTAATGAATTTGACCAAGCATCGCGGAGGAGGATCCCAGTGCCATGAATGGGCTCATGCGCTTGATCAAAATCTGTATTCATACTCCCATCAATTCTCGAACGGTAAGCGTGCCTTATTGTCCGGTTCTGAGGCAGGACCTCATCTTCCTGCAGAGTTAAAAGAAGCCTTCGCTGATCTAATGAAGGTGATTAAAGAAGGTAATGGCAAGCGACTAGTGAAAGTTCCTGATCCGCTCCCGCTTCCCCAGAGTCGTTATTACGACAGAATTAAAGGGGCATTGGCGTTAAATAATTACGATATAAGTACTGCATTACAGTCCTTGATTGGCCGATATCGTATAAAGAATAATCAATGGATGGATATTGCCATTTTATATTGTAATCTGCTAAAGGAAGCAGGGAAGGAAGTACCAAAGAGCTTCTACATTCCCTCTGATGAAAGCCTATTTTATTCCGATGCTAAAAACATGGGGGCATACTGGCGTCGTGACCATGAGCTCTTTGCAAGAGCATTTGAATCATGGATTGAAGATGAATTGTCAGCGGCTGGTATGACTAACTCGTATTTAGTATATGGAACACAGTTTGGTAGTCCTTACCCGTATGGTGAGGAGAGGCAATTCATTAATGCTTCTTTCCGCAAATGGTGGGAAATCATGCTGCAGCTAGAAATCTTCACAAATGAACGTCTCTGGCAGAATGCGAATTGATAACTCACAAAATGGGGGGATCCGGAATGGCTAGAACCTTGAAAGAGTTACTGAGGGATATAGAGAGGAAACGCGAATGTTTAAATAGAGCTGAGAAGCGACTAGGGATTAAGTCACCATATGTTCTTAAAAAGTCCCAGGAGCTTGATGCATTGCTAAATGAATATGTTGCTAGAACCACAGCTTGCAGGGAGAAATAAAAAGTTTTGGGAACAGGCAGGATAATATCCGCTTGTTCCTTTTTATATGCTTTTTTAGAGTCCCATTACATAGACTACGAATCTGTAAGAACAAAACAAAGTAAGGACACTAAACGCTCCTTATAATATATTGGTCTACTTTCATTTGAGTGGTCTGTTCTATAACATATAGGTTATTGTTTTCAAGCACTAGTCTCAATTGTAGTGCGTCTGCCATACTATCTTTGAATAATGTTTGGATCAATTGGGGGTTTTCACGTATGTCTTGTTCGAGTCGACGTATATCATTGACTGTTCTCTTGTAACTGCGCACATCATGCATAGCATCTCTCGATGCAGTAATTCCAAGTCCAGGTGGTGCTAGTATAATTGCATTGCCACTGATGTCTTTTAACTCGAGCATCACCGTGTACCCTTTTTTTCGTAGCTTTTCATGATTTTCTTCAGTGATCTGATACTGTAATTCTTTAACTCCTTTAAAGATATATGGCTCTATTAATTCTGGCCAATTATCATAGACCGTTTGCAAAACTGATTTATCTGTCCATGAACCATGTTCGTAAACATTAATCAAATAAGCTTCATTTTCGTTTAAATATAAAAACAACACGGGGCCTGTCCTCGCAACGTAGTTACCATCTTTTTCGTCTGGATGATCTCCAAGATGAAGATGGAGTACCCCCCAGTCGTTAAACATGCCATCAAAAAATGAAATTTTGTCAACCATTTTACTGAGATAGGGGGATATATCCTGCCCGTTTTCAAGTACATCTATTAATTTATCAAAACCATTTTTTAAATGGAGTGGGCAATTGAATTCTTTAGCCAGATGTAAACGACGCTTGCGAGTTACTCCTCCTTTTTTTCTTAGATATGTAAAATATCTGATTACTAGTAGATCTTTCTGTGTCGACTTTGAAAAACGAAGTCCATCAGCTACCATATCCTCGATGATAATGTCTTGCCAATCCGAGACTAGATTCATTTCAATATTCACTGGTCCAACACCTACTTTGACCTTATTCGACCATTCTTTTTAAACAACATAAACTATTCCTCTAATGTTATCAAGCTAAATATTAATTGAGTAAATAAAATCCACTGATTTCATTCCAGAAATCAAAACAAGCTAAAATCCTCCTTAATTTTACATTGATAAAAGAACTAATGTTCGCATATAATACAAACAAATGTTCTTAATGTGGGGTGGATAGTAATGTTGAGTATTGGGCTAAATTCAGACGATATCAAAATTGTTAAGGATTATGCTTTATTGCCGATACTACTCGATGTACTGGAGAAGGACTGGGAACTCCTTTGTCGGTCCGATATCAAAACCTCGGAATTGACTCGAGTGATGATTGAACGGTTACAAAATGCGGCAATGAGTGATTTAACCGCAGCTCGAAAGCTAATGCGAGAAAAGAATTTAAAGGTGTATGAGTATCGTAAGACCAATCATGGCGTTGAATTGCAGTATGTAAGCAAGGGATACCATAGAAAGTTGTCTATGCTTTGGGGACTGATTGAAGCAGAAATTGAGCAACGTTCATACAACTACCTTGGGTTTGAGATTGCAGAAATGGGAGAGCAACTATGAAGACGAAAGAGCGAGTCATTATGTTAGCTGACTGTCAGTCGTTCTATGCCAGTGTTGAAAAGGCAGAGCATCCGGAGTACAAAAATCGGCCGCTCGTTGTTGCTGGTGATCCTGAAAGACGTTCAGGAATCGTATTGGCTGCTTGTCCCATTGCCAAATCTAAAGGAATAACTACTGCTGAAAGACTAGGGGAGGCACTGGCTAAGTGTCCGGACCTTGTGGTCGTCAAACCACGCATGCAGCGGTATATCGATGTCTCAATGCAAATTACTGAAATCTACAAGTCTTATACGGATTTGGTGGAGCCGTACAGTATCGATGAACAGTTTTTAGAAGTAAGCGGGAGCCTGCACCTATTTGATTGCACACCTGAAGAATTGGCCCGTTTAATACAAAATCATGTCCAAGAAGCAACAGGAGTGTACACCAGATTTGGAATATCCAATACTAAAATACTTGCAAAGACCGCGTGTGATAATTATGCGAAAAAGAATGCTGCAGGAGTCTACACTTTAACAAAAGAGATGCTACCAGAGACATTATGGAAGCGACCTGTCAGCGACATGTTTATGGTAGGGAGCCGAATGAAACGGCATCTTACAGTAATGGGACTTACTACGATCGGAAGTGTCGCTCAAACGCCATTATCCAGGCTTAAGGATATGATGCGTCGTAAGTTCGGAAAAAATTCGGACATTCAGGCAGAGATGTACTGGAGAATAGCCAACGGGATCGATGATAGTCCAGTGCGCCCTGGCACTCACCAAGATGCACCTAAATCAGTCGGCCATATGATGACCCTGCCCAGAGACTACGGAACCATTGATGAAATTAAGGTTGTTCTGCTGGAGTTGACTGAGCTAGTCTGCCAACGCTGCCGTACACTTGGATTAATGGGGAACGTAGTGTCAGTAGGATGCTTAGGCGCTGATTTTGACCGACCTACAGGCTTTTCTAGGCAACTTAAAATGGAAGACCCGACGAACATAACCAATCAAGTTTACCAATGGGCCTGCAAGCTGTTAGAACAATTCTGGGATGGATTCCCGATTCGTAGGGTGGGTATCAGTTTGTCTCAGCTTTCACCTGACAATGAATACCAGGTATCCATGTTTGACTCCTGTCGTGAGAAATCTATGGCTCTTGAACGAGTTACTGATGCTCTAAAACAGAAGTACGGGGATACAGTTGTCATGCGCGCTGTTTCCAAAACGGCAGCGGGTCAAGCGGTCGACCGATCTGATAAAATAGGAGGTCACTTCAAATGACAACTCGAAAAAAACTCGAAGGTAACGGATTATGGGAGTCAAGTCGAATGATGCTCCCGGAGCATAAAGAGGTAATAATACGGCAGCAGGTTGAAGAAAACAAAAAAACAAAACCAATTCTAGATTCCCAAGAGGTAGAGCTCATCCAACTCGCACTTGCAGAGTCTCTTCATCAACATCGGCGTATAAATTTGCAATTATATGATGAATATAAAGACATACATCTGAGCGGGTTCGTTGTTTTGATAAATGCTTACAAAAGGGAATTTAAATTTGTCACTAATCGAGATGAATGGCATTGGGTAAGTGTTCAGGACATCGTTTCAGTTAGCTCATAATCTAATGAGAATTTTTTTAAGATTGCTAAATAACTAACTAGCAATCTTTTTTATTTTTTATGCATATCTTTTTCATCCATTCAATAATGTTGTAGGAGTATAATATCGTTTTTCTTACTTGTAGTGCTTCTTTCGTTTTTTTTAATTGTATTTATTTGTTCTCAAAATATGAGATAGGGTCTCTCAACATCTGATCCAAACTCTCTCAAATCTTCAGAGAGGGCCTCTCAGTTATTGACTAGCGAATAGGCCTTTCAAAATTTGAAAGGCAGCTTCTCGAAAATTGAGAGGCGAGATTTATTAGTTAAGCCGCCTCTCAAAAATTGAGAGACGAAGCTCTTCAAATTATTATACCCCGCTACTCAAATTTTGAGAGGCGGCTTCTAAAAATTTGATAGTCGGCATTTCAGATTTTGAGAAGCGGACAATTACATAAAAAAAACAGACCATGAGGTCTGTTTCACTAATCTAACTGTACACAATCAAAGTGTATCTCGCTGATATCGCAGGCAAAAGGCAAGACAATTTGTAAAATCGTATCTTTATACCGTTCTCTTAGCCAATCCCTTGTAAAGGGGACTGGAGAGTATACTGTAAGCACTTGTCCTCGCTTAATAGCAAAAGTATTTTTAAACCAAGTATCGAAAGAAGGACGGGAAAGATTTGTACTTATTCCACTTAATACTTGATCCCATAACTTTGTGTCTTCATCGGTACGCTCTTGTTCGAGTAAGCTTATCTTGTTGAGTGCTTCCTTTTCCAATTGCAGCACTGATTTTTCTTTACGTACTACAGTGCCATGTTTAACAACATCATCATAAATCTCTAAGTAGTCAACGGCTGGGTTCAGGTTGAGAAATTGATCAAAATTCGCAACAATCCCCTGCATGTACTTATCGTGATCAAGTTTTAATTCAGTCGGAAGCTGCTCATAGAGCTCCTGGGGCAGGAAAGGGACCTGCTTACGAACCTTATAGAGGGGACTTTCCTCCATATTATTCATGTCTGCATTCTGAACATTAAAGACAAGTACGAAACCATATCGCTCAAGATTGCCTAAAAACTTTTTAATCGTGTTTCGACTCTTGTTCATTTTCAAGCTAATTAGTTTGAGATCTGGCCAGCAATAATCCTTATCCCCATAGCAGTATCGTTTCAAATGAGCATATAGAGCTACACCCTCAGCACCGAGAAAATGACTCCAATAGTCAAAGATATAATTACTCAGAATAGTAACGTGACCATCTACATAGGGAATAGGCTGCCCGTGCTTGTCCAAGCTGAACTTACGAACATTCTCTTCTGTAATATAGATTTTCTCTAATTCTTTTTCGGTGTAGATTTGTTCAACACCGTCGACTTTTCTTACCTTAGGTGTCTCTGTACCCGTTGGCCGATACCGATAATACATTAACTTATGTTGTGTACCTTTTAGGTTTTTGTCGATCATAAAAATACTCCTCTAACGCCCTATAACCAAAGCAGGTGAACTTCACAGAGTTTTGAGACTATGATAAAATAGCCATAATCTAAGCAATGTGAATGAAGTCCTTACTTCCTCACATTTACTGTCTTATGCTTGGCGGCCGCGGACAGCAAATGTTGACTAGAATGAGGGCTTTATTTTTTTATGTAGCAGCAATTCAATTCATTCTAATATATATATTAATATATTACCTTCAAAGTTCTACATATTTCCACTCCTTATTTTGTGACAGAAAAATAAATTATGAAGAATTGAAAAAAGCTATGTCGCATACTGTTTGTTTATAGATATTGTTTGTTATTTAAAATGATTAACAAATTGATTGTTTGTTTACAAGTCTATGAATCTATTGAATTGACAGGCTTTCTAGCACTTTGCTGTCACAAGATAAGGAGTTAACAGTCACAATTTGGGGAGTATAGATGTCACAGTTAGGGGAGTAGGGTATCACATTTGCAAGAGTAAGCCGTCACAATAAAAGGAGTAGAGGTGTCACAATTAGAGGAGTAGATATAGTAAAATTTCACCCAATTTGTTATCGATTATATACACACAAATTATTTCTTCCTTGATCCTGGTCTAGCTTGTTGATACTGATATAAAAGTTTGCTCCTTATATTGTGACAGTAATGGTTGATTACTCCTAAATTTGTGACACTTGTGATGGATACTCCTTATATTGTGACAGCTAGGAAGTGATAATTATGAAATCACTCCTTTATTTGTGACAGACAAAGGCCGATTCCTGCAAATTTGATGGCATACGTAAAGAAAGACACCAGTTTAATGTGTTTTACTCCTAAGTTTGTGACAGAAAGAAAATACTACTCCTTAAAGTGTGATAGTTTGCTTTATTTACTCCTTTATTTGTGACAGCTAAGGGAATATGATTCAAATAACTCCTCGTTATGTGACAGAAAACTAGAAAGAGACTCCTCATTATGTGATAATTACGTTCTAGAAAGCATAAAAGCTCTCTAATATAAGAAAGAAAATTCAACTGATTTAATATGTTCGGAAAAAAACTCCTCTTTTTGTGACAGAAGTTCAGTTACTAAAGGAATTTATTTACTTTTATCTGTCACATATAAAGGAGTGGAAAATCAGTAACCGGTTATTTATAGTAAATTTAAAGGGAGGGTTAAGAGAAATGAAAGCAGAGCAGTTAGAATTCGACCTGGAACCAACATCTATTTCACCTGAGTATATCGTTACAAAATCAAATGCATTGATCGAAATGCCTCTTAACCTGGACCTGCAGGAATCACGAGTAATCTATACACTTATATCCTTGATCCAACCCGATGATGAGGATTTTAAAACTCATTTTGTTAAAGTGAAAGAATTTGCTGATATTCTAGATCTGCAGGAAAAGAACTTCTATAAGAAAATAAGAGAAGTTGTAACTGGGCTGCAGCGAAAAACACTCGTTATCCGTGAAAATAATGGGGAATCAGAGCTAGTGGTAAACTGGCTTTCCGCGTCTCGTTATCACCATCGGAAAGGTGTAGTTGAATTAGAGTTCTCGCCTCAGTTGAAGCCTTATCTACTGAAGCTTAAGAAGGATTTTACCCGATATAAATTGGCCAACGTCCTGGTCCTTAGAAGTAAATACTCGATTCGGATGTATGAACTGCTGAAACGTTATCTCAATTTTGGAAAGAGAAGGTTCACACTTGAGCAGCTTCGTAACTTACTCGAGATTGAACCAGGCAAATTAACGCATTATGGACACCTAAAGCAGCGGGTACTTTTAAAAACACAAGAGGAGCTGGCTGAGAAGACCGATATTTCTTTTGATTTTGAGGAGACAAAAGTCGGACATAAGGTAGTCGCAATTACTTGTTACATAAAACAAAATCACCGTAAAAAGTTGCTGCAAAAGGATCCTGATTTATTTGAAGAAGGTGTCACAGCGATTTCTTTATTGACTCGCTTCGGTGTAAGAAAGTCTGTTGCTGAAGACTTGCTCAAAACATTTGGCGAAAAGAGAGTCAAAGCCAATATTCAGTATGTTTATGAGACTAAACAAGAGGCGAGCATTGATAATATAAGCGGTTATATGGTTAAAGCAATCCGGGAGGATTTTGTGAATAACGGAGCAGGATATGAGGAGGAAGATCTTTATGATTTTGAGACATCGATTCCTCATTTGAATGTCCGCTTGCGCCGACTGATTGAAAATCATCAGGAAAAGATGGATCAGGCGAAAAAGTCTGAAGAGAAAAAAATGCGTAGTGACATGACTCAAGCGGTTGTTGATGAAATTCACAGAACACTTGAAATACGAAGGAGCCGAAATCTTCGGCCACTTGATCCGGAGGATTTTGAGCAAAAGTATGTACGAGAGCTGTATGAATACTTATTGGAGCACCCCTATGTATGATTGGGGTGCTTTTTCTTTCGATTATCGCTTACAAAACCATGGATATCATTGATAATCTTATCCTTAGCCTTGAGCCAAAGCTGAAGAGTGTTCTTTTCGTATCCATTATCTTCGCAGTACTGTCTAAATTCCTTTTCTATCACAAATTGAGGAGTCACACTGGTAATATTCCTGAAGGGATCCAGGAAGTCATGAATCAGCAGGTATTCTTCAGGTCTCAGTCCGTTTATTACTTGTCCAAAGTTCTCAGTCTCAATAAGTTTTGATAAATACGGCACCGGCTGCCGGATTGATTCAATTCGAGTTTGAACATAATCAAGTGCAACAATAAAAGCATATTCTCCTTTTTGCAGCCACTTGGAATAGAGATCCGGAGTAAGCTTGGCATCAATGAACTTTGTGAAAAGCTTGGCTTGATCCAAAAAGTAGTCCTGGTTGATATCCAGGTGAGCATGCGAGATGGAACGGGATAGCTGGATTTGCAAACTATTTATTCGATTTCCTGATTTTTGTTCCATGAAGTTTATCGACAAGCCAAGGAGAGATTTAATTTCTTCAGATGCTGGCACCAGTATCCTTGCTTTAAAGTTAGCATAGCGTGGGTATTGATCATGTACATCTAACAACCCTCTTAATTCTTCGATAGTAACAATATCACCGTGCCATATGCTGTCACGAACAAGGGTATACAATTTGATAGTAAAAGTACTTTTGGCTTTCAGCAGTAAGTTTATTTCATCGGTATTAAACATTTTGGCAAGTCTGAGAAATAGAATTTCTACGGCAGCATGCATTTTGAATCTAATTACTTGGGATCCGCGAGGTATTTCGATATTTTCAATCAGCCTTTTCTCGAATTCAAGAGAGCCTGCCTTTATTACAATCTCTTTTTCAGCAAGATGAGTAACACATGATTTTAATTCTGTATATTTAACATTTTGATGACCCATTCTCTCGGACAAATCGGATAGTCTTGTCTCGTATTGATGGGACGGAGAAAGATTCCAGCGAATTAAGTCTGAAAGCCACAGAAGAACTTTGATTTCAATGAGGGTAAGTTTCTGTAATCCCAAAAAGGAGTTTTTAAATGACATATACTGATAATCACCTCAGTGGCTATTATACTGTAGTTACATATTATTAGATACTAGAAGACTGTTGTGCAGCAATACAAACTAAAACGGTGTTGTTTCTTTTTTGTAAAAGCAAAAAACGTCACCGTTAATTGGCGACGTTTTTGTTGAATGGTATTTAATTTAAAACAAGATCTAGGAAAAAATCATCAATCTCTTTATCCGATTTAGAGAAAATTTCATGATTGTTAACAACAAGTTGTCTTAATATTTCATCAAGATCCTGACAAAGTTTACCTAAGCTAACGTCACTTTCCTTACCAATTTGTTGACCATGGACAACCTTAGACCGGCAGTTGTAGGCATCTTTAATTACTTTAAAGTAATATTTCTTGGTTACATTTGAGGTGCCAAAGAAAAGCGCTACTCTCTCTGCAATTTTATAGCTCAGCTCAGAGGTTCCTGTAGTAAATAGACATTCTAGTGCAGTACAATATGATAATATTTTCATTGGTATAGTTGCACTTCTTCTTGCACCAAGAATGAAGTAAATAGCTCTATTCATCCGATCAACGTTTTTTTTCTTATAAAAATGGTCAGAATCAGGATTTTTCCCGCCACTGTGCCTAAGTTCGTAATCTTCTAATGTGATTAAAGGGAAATAAGAGATAGCTTTTTGTATTTCAGTATCTGAATAAATCGAATCCTCTTCTTCAGAGTTTGAGTAACTAAATACCTCAGATAAGGAAGCTTTATATGTAACACCATCTATATCAATACCTTGTTCGTAAATTATTAAAAAACCCTCTCGAACGTAAATATTATTGTCTTTTATTTGCCATAGGTAGTGAGTAAATAACTGGGCTTGCCTTAATAAAGAAAAGTCTAGATTAATGTAGTATCTATTCATCTCATCTTCTTCTAGAATAGGTGGTTCTACTTCACCATCAATATATAGATACGTTGCATCTTCAAATTCATTAATTGAGTGGAACCCAGCAGTATACCTTAGTAGTTCCGTCTCAAGAGTCTCTCTGAATATTTTTTGACCATTAGAGATTCTTGCACCAGGATATAACTCAATTCCTTTATTTTTAATAGATTCAAGCCTTAAATTATGAAATACAGTAATGAACCTATACTTTTTCATTATTGAAACCGTCCTTTTTGATTTTTGCAAAAGAATACTGTTTGTCAGTTCTGAATTTTGAGAATGATTTAAATTAACTATACCATATTAAGGTATTTAAATAGCCACTGGAAATCCAGCGGCTTAACAGTTTTTTTATTTATTTTCATCTACGAGTGGAACGTATTTACCCATAAGATCATTAACACATTCGTTTAACTTATCTTGTGCTTCAGGTGTAAGTTTAATTTCCTCTCCATTAACAACAACATTACTATTATTTTTAATTTCACTAGTATTTTCAATGTGCACATCCATATCAACCGTTATATTATTTATTATAGTTAGGTTATTATTGTTTGCATTGTTACCATGGTTGTTAACTGTAGTTGTTGGTTCAGGGGAGTCTTGAAATGGTGATAGTTCTTCTATGTGAGGTACTATCATAGTAATCACTACCCAACGAAGTACCCATATAGTATAGTACATCCATGTTGGTCTATCGCTTTCTGCAGAAGCGGTTCCTTTTACATTTGCAATAACTTCATCTTTTAAAAGTCCTAGTATAGCAATAAGCTCATGTAGTTTTTCATTTGTTGCATCAGGAATGGGTTCATTAGCTATCTTTTCAAACAAAGTAGGATTAATAGCCCCCAATAACGAGGAAACTCTACTTAATTCTGAAAACTGGTTTCCCAGACCGCTTAATCTAGGATCTGGAAAAAGAGTGTTAACAATCGGGATGTTTACTGTTTTTACAGAATTTAATTCTTGAATAGCGTTTCCTACTTCAAGAGTTTTAGCGAAAGCAGTTGTCGCTAACTCAAGTGAGTTTGTTCCTTCAAAACTTCGAATAGCAGAGCTTAGGTAATGCTCACTATTAAACCATCCCGAAGCTTTATTTGCTTTATTAATGGCATCAATTAAAGGATTAGTCCGACTTAATTGCTGCATATTATCAAAAATAGTTGCTGATATTGAACTTAGTTCAGGGATTTTAATTTGACTAGTTAAGGAAAGTACTGGTGAGAGCGAAGTGATGTGAGAAGCTGTTGAGTTTAAAGCCTGCTGAGCAAGGGCTGTACTCTCCATGAAGCCAATTGATTTAGGGTAGTACTCTTGAGCTTCTAATATCGATCTACTAATTTTTAAAGGTGTCTCATACATCTTTATTAACTTATTTTGTCTCTCTATAGCTTTAATTGCTGGATTCAGTGTCATGCCTTCTATGAGCATATCTAAATCAGTTTTTTTCATTGTGTCTCCTCCGACTTGTTTTTGTTTATTATTATTTTATTATTACGTAACTGAAACAAACCCAGTTACGAACTAAATTCCACAGAGAGAGTGCTGCCTGTACTTCATATTGTCAATTCATAATGATTATATAGTTTTTGGTATACTGTTAACCAAATGATTAAAGAAAGGGAAATTAATGCTGCAATCTTCGCACGAACCTAATTCTACGGTGTTGTCTCTTTTCTCTATTGATAGGAAATGATATAATCGAACTATTATATGAATCATCATTAATTTTCTCTGCTGTCTTACATTTCAGTGGAGTGGGAGTAGCTGTTATAATGGCAAATAGGTAGTTGGATTGCTGGTGCATGCGGTATAAGTATGTACTTTTTTTGCGTCCATTTTTGTGAGCTCATCAATTGATGAGCTCTTTTTTTATGCCCATAGGAGATTTAAAAACAACAGGTTTCATAAAGAAAGGGGTTAATTCATGAGATTACGTAGAACAAGAAATACTGATTGGTTTGAGATTATGTCGCTGTGCCCGATCTGTGGGAAGAAAGGGTGGTGTGCGATAAATAAGGATCAGACCATTGTTCATTGCATGCGAGTACCATCGGATAAATACAAAGATACAGATATAGGTCGGCAATATACACATTATTTAACGGAGAGTGTACCGCGGGAGCGGATTGAAATTGAGGTATCCAATGCGGTAGAGAAGCGATCAAATGACCATCTGAATCATGTATACCGTGCCTTTACTAAAGAAGTCCCTCTGTCTACAAAGCACGCAAGTCACTTACGTAGCGACCGAATGATGGACGAGGACTCAATACGAATGAGAGAGTATCGGACAATGCCAGAAAGGGACCGTTATAAATTCGCTAAAGGGATGATTGGTCGATTAAGCAGCGAAAATGACTTACTAGGTGTTCCAGGATTTTTTGCTGCTGAGGGCCGCTACGGAGCATACTGGACGATAGCTGGGAATACGGGTCTAATGGTTCCGTATCGATCAATCCGTAATGAAATCACTGGCTGGCAAATTCGTGTAGATAAACCACCGCTCGAGTTATCGATGCAGGGTTCTATAAAAGGTGAAATTATGGAGGAGGTTGAGCCCCTTCCTAATGGCTTGAGACGAGCTAAATGCTCACTCCAAGTCCAGGATAAAACACTTGAAGTAATTCTTACTGAAAAGGATAAGAAGGTATGTCATTCCAAGTCCGGTCAGTTTGTCTTCAGTGTAAAACTTGAGCAGGGTACCAAGTACTGGTGGTGGAGCAGCGGATCTAAAATGAATGGTGCTTCTATAGGGGGACCACTGCCGGTTCATTTGGCTCTTCCTTATCCATGTCTCCCATATTGGAAAACAGGGGAGGATCCCAGCAATATTATCGACTGTTCAGAGGTATGGGTGACAGAGGGAGCACTAAAAGCAGATCTTGCAGCTGATTTAATGGTAAAGCCGTTCTTCGCCGTTCCTGGAACCGGAGCTTTTAGATTAGCTCTTGAACCATTAAAGGAGCTCGGCTGCAAACATGTCGTTTTAGCCTTTGACGCTGACGCAGTTACAACTCCTGAAGTAAAACGTTCTCTAGAGCTATGCGCAGAGTTTTTTGCAAAAGAAAGCGATATGGCATTAAGTCTTGCAATGTGGGACGTTTCATTAGGAAAGGGAATTGATGATCTACTGCGGGCAAATTATGTTCCTCAGGTGTCTTCTTTATTGAGTTAAGGCATTGTGTGGCAGGGAGTTCAAAATTAACTATAGAGAGGAGATCAATGGATATGATAGAAAAAGAATTTTCAAATTTCGTAACAAAAATAAATCAGGAAGAAGATAAAGCAAAGGGGATACACTTTAGTAACGCTGAGCTACTACTAATCGAAAGTGCTTTATCGATTGCAAAAGAAGAATCAGGAGGTTTTATCGGTCCAGGTCAATGGTTATATGACAAAGTACGTAACCATCTAGAGTCGCAAGGATATAGATTTAACGATGATGGATCGTTCTATCAGATTACGTAGGATTTACCTAGGATTGGGATTAAAATAAATAACAATAATAAGGGAGAATGAACATATGCCAACTTGTATAGAATGTCGTTTTTATGATGATGCAGATGCAGATTTCTTGACAAAGGAAAAAGATATCTGTATAAGTTGCGGACCACATATTTTAGTGGAGTTCGGGGTTAGTGATAAACTCGGTAAATATGTGAATGTACATATCAAGAATCTCCTGGATTATAGTGGAGATGACGATGCAACTTTCTATAGTGAAAGTAAACACTCTTACAAAAAAGATGCAATTGATTACGCTAAGCAAGCTGCTGATAAAAACCAGAGGAATTTCATCATTTTGTACAGGGGAATCAGCCCTTGGTTGGCAGATAAAGAGTTGAGCATTTAGGTCAGGAGAAGATAGCATGCAATTTCAAATAAAACAAGTAGGTCGGCGCTGGTTTAAAGTCGAGGTTTTAGAGCCCATAGATGGCAGCAGGTCCTATTATGATAGAGGAGAAGCGGAAGCCAGTTTTAGTGTTAATCTTGAGTCATCGAAAAGGAAATGGACGATCACAGGCACTGGATCAAGAGCTTACCGGAAAGAAATGATACAAGAATTAGAAAATTATGTTGAGCTGCATGAACCATGGATTGAAGAGTAGCAGTGGTGTAATGAGTATATGTCCAGGTTTCATCCCGGGAATATTACTAATGAACTCATTAGGTAAAATATTGGGTTTTAAAAGAATGAAAGCGAGGACATGATGTCCTCGCTTTTTTGACTTTTTGAGATGACTATTTTCGACAACAACTCTAACTTTTATATCATAAACAGAGTCATAATATATGCTAGGATATTTGTAAAGTTCGTAATGGAACTGACGTACTTATAACTATGTGAGCAGTGGATATACGCTCAATATGTACAAATTCTTCTGGCGTTTTTGTATTGCTATTTTTTCTGTACGTTACTTCATTTTGTAGAACGATTCTTGCTTTCCTTTTGACATCTTCAAGAGATGAACTTTCGACTCGAATACGGAATCCTGGAATATAAGCTGTATAGTGATTTTTATCTCTATTGGATTCATACAAAACTGGGAACTTAGTTCCTCCCATAAGAAGAGTTTCAGTACTTGCGTTATCATCTGGAATTAGGCTGCCAGCATCGATAAGCGATGAAATTTCATGATTTAGAATTTCTTGAATAATTTCACGTGCTTCTTCGTAAGTATCACCGATGATGTCCATGTTAAGAGCAGGTATGTAAGCTACAACATTCGACGTAGCTCGATCTCCTTCGTAAATTACTAAATAAGACACAGAATAATGCCCCCCTTTTGCCTGATTGCGAACGTTCTACTTGAAGTTTATAACAAATTTGTTAACAGTGGAATATTAATGGCCTAAAATGGAGATTAACCGACCTGAAATGTAAATTATGTAGGCAAAAGGGGGCAGGACTTAGGAAGGATATGTTTTTATGCCTGTAAGAAAATTTGCACTTTTATCCGCAATAACTATATTCATTTTCCTATTAACAAATCTATTCATATTCTATAATATAAGCAAAAAGACCTTTTTAAATCATATGTCAAGTGACACAATGGTCATTTCAGAACATATTTCTTCTGATATAGATAATTTTAGCGGTGCTATTAAGATCTCCGATGCGCTATTATCGGATTCTTTACGAAATGCAGCTATAGCAATACGCAATAGTCTGCCGATAAAGTATAAAGATGTTACAAATGATCAGTTGAAGGATTTAGCAAGTCGTTTAGAGGTCAGTGTGATTTCATTAATTGCACCAGTAAAGGGGGAGTATAGTGTTGTACGGTCTTCAGATGCATCTCGGATAGGTAAGAAGACAAGGAATTGTGATACATGTGATACAGCGATGTCCGAGCCCTACTGGTCTGCTAAGCCAACTGTGCAGTCTATTAATTCTGAGACTCATCATAAACATGGTTATTACTATGACGGAGAAGCGAATTATATTATCAACCCTTATGTAGATAATGGATATTATTTTTTAGTTAACCAAGAGTTGGACGTAGATACATATGTAAACAACATTCTCCAAGACCATAAGGGGGAGTTACTTGATATAACTGCGTTTTGGATAGATGTTATCGAACCTTCTGTAACTAAAGAGCTAACCAATACTGCCCCTCTTAGAGGGTTTAATCCCACAGAGGAGGACATATTTTTAGGTTCAAACTCATTTGCGAGTCCTAGAGATATAGATCACATACAAAGAACTGCATTAACGGGGGATTATACAACATATGTAGACGTAATAAACGGCCAACGTGTCATAAAAACTTTCTACCCAGGTGTCATTGATGGATATACGTTTATTATTAGCATCACAGGCAACATGGAAACATCGAACCCGGTATTGAACAGTCTTATTTCTAAGTACGGGATTCTTATAACAAAGGTAACGATTATAAGTCTATTGTTCGGGTGGGCTGTACTGAGGTTGTCTAAATATCCAGGTAGTTTTGTTACGATTGAGCATGAAAAACCTGAGGGTAATATCGATCACTTGTGGGTCGAGGTAAAAGGTCAACGACATGACTTGAACAATCATCTCGATACCTTGCATGGTCTTCTTGAACTCGGTTTTTATACTGAGGCAAAAGAATATATTAATGATTTAGTAGAAGAGACTTCAACTATCAACGAGATAATTGATATTGGGCAGCCGGAAATCGCAGTTTTGATTCTAGCTAAGATGTCACAGGCAACTGCTAAGGATATCGATTTTCAGTTTGAAATACTAAATAAAACTAAATCAAAGTTAGTTCTTTCAGGAAACAGAAAAATGGACTTAGTAAAAATCCTCGGAAACCTGTTGGATAATGCGTTTGATGAGGTGATGAAGCTGAGTCCAGATCAAAGACTGGTTGTGCTTAATGGAGAAATACGTAACGATGTGTTTCAATTTCTGGTAAAAAATAAATTGAGCCAACAAATATCTCCTGCCATGATTGAGCAGATGTTCCTTCCAAGGAAAACTACAAAAAACAGCACTGGAATAGGGTTAAGCATTGTAAATGAGAGGGTAAAGCGCAATGAAGGAAGCATTATTTGTCAGCTTCCGGAAGAAGGCTTTATCCAGTTTGATGTGTTGTTACCGATGGAACAGAGTAAACTAACGGAATAGAGTAAGAGGTGCAAAAATGGAAACAAATTTTACAATTATTATAGCTGAAGATGGAGTTGTCCAACGAGGAAAATTAAAATTATATGTCGAGAAGATGGGACATACCGTCGTAGACATGGTAAGTTCGGGTTCACGTTTGATTGAAAGCTGCGCAATATACCGACCGGACATTGTTCTCCTTGATATCGGACTCGAGAAGCTGGATGGATTATCCGCATTTCGTATACTTCGAGAAAGCGGGAATAACTCAAAAATGATCTTTGTGACGGGTTCTGGGAATCCTACACATCTTTTAGCGAGCTATGATTTGGATAGCGTTGATTACATCCTGAAACCCGTAACCTTTGAACGACTAAAA
Organism: Paenibacillus provencensis; assembly: GCF_042678545.1. Classification (NCBI taxonomy): domain Bacteria; kingdom Bacillati; phylum Bacillota; class Bacilli; order Caryophanales; family Paenibacillaceae; genus Paenibacillus; species Paenibacillus provencensis. The sequence continues at coordinate 218,489 of NZ_JBHTKX010000004.1, forward strand.
AAGGCGATAGATAAAGCTGCTATACAGTTGAGTGCAGAGAACATCTTAAGTACAAGACAGAATGAGGATGTAAACATGATCACTGTTATGTCTAACAGACGTGATCTACTAGTAAACGAGAAAAAGATACTTTTCGTCGAGAAGATTAACGATACAAAATGGATAAAGATTCATCTCAAAGATGGAGAAATCATTGAAACAAGAACACCTTTAAAAAAAATATTGGATCAGACATCGAGGATTATTTTTTGTCCACATCGGAGTTTTCTCGTAAACATGTTGTGTGTGGAGGAGGTAAGGGCAGATCCAGTCACTAAAGGAAACTATCTGATCTCATTGCAGAATTCTGTTGCCGTTATCTTACTTTCTAGAAACCACTATGAAGAATTCTTACAACGACAATCTGAACTGAAGAATAGGATGAACATTGATGGCTGGTTAAGCTTGCAGGGAACCAATTGAATTAATATAATGATGGTATTACGATTTACCATTATTTTTCACCACCGCTATCATTTCGGTAGGTGAGCGAGTAACCCAATTTAGGGAACATAAATATGAGGCATGAATTGCCGTGGAGAACAAAGACACGCCAAAGGTGTGTTTTTTTGTTTCTTCACGGCTTTTTTTGTGCTTAAAAACTGGGAGGAATTTAGAAATGGCAAAAGCAGTGGAAGAACGTGTTACTACGGCAGTTAAGGCAGAGGGAGTATCGTTTACCGTTGATCATGAAGCGATTATGAACGTATTAACGACTTGTTCTAAGGTAGTGCCGAGAAGCAGCGTTGTTCCAATACTGAAATGTATTAAGTTTGATTTAAACAAAGATGTTCTTTTCGTTACGGCAATGTCCGATTCCCAATCGGTTATTGTGAAACTGCAGGTAGAGAATACAGGAAATCAGGATGGGAGCTATCTATTTCCTTCAAGAGAAGGAATAGAACTTGTAAAACGTTTGCCAAGCGGTTCGCTATCGTTCAGTGTAAATGAGGCCTCTGTACGTATCTCGTATGGGAACAATGGTTCTGCATCGCTTAAGGTCTTGGATCCGGACGAGTATCCTCAGCTGCCGTCAGTGGCCGGAGTAAAGTTTGTGCCGGTTCCAATGGATGCCCTGCGAAAGGGTGCTGCAGCCCAGCGTTTTGCCTCAACTGATTCCAGTACTGCTATTCTCTGCGGTATTAATATCCGCAAAGTAGAGGATAAGCTTGGATTTACCGCGACGAATAGGCATCGGATATATGATTTCGTTTCTGACGTAAAGATACCAAATCCAGACGAGTTTCGTGGTGGAGTTATCGATGCTATAAATTTCAAAAGTATCGTAGATACTTTTAGAACCTCTGAAAGAATTGATTTGGCAGTGACGGATCATCATTTAATTTTAAGAGACCGTAGCAGCAATTCAGTGTACTTTGGTAGGCTAGTTGAGGGAAGTTATCCTGATATTGCGAAACTCTGTGAGATGCCTGAGCAGTCCTGTCTTGCAAGGATTCCGCTTGGGCGCCTCGACGAGACGTTGAACCGGATGTTATCGCTAGAATCCGAAAATCATCGTGTATATTTTTTACATGGAGATAACGGAGAGCTGGTTGTTAAATCGGAAAGCCACACAGGTGAGATTGTAGAGTCAATTGAAGGCTCCGTTGTAGATAAAAGTATGGGAATGATCAGGTTCAATGCTCGATATCTGAGGGATGCCCTTTCAGCCAGTGACCGGGATGTGAACGATGTTTTATTTAACATTACAGGTCAGAGTACTCCATCATATATTACGTATGATGGAGATCCATCGGTATTGAACGTTGTATTACCCGTGAGGTAATAAATATCAAGATAAAAGAGAGCTGCGCATGCGCGGCTCTTCTAATTTCTATTGGGGGTTAATAAATATGTCCGATAACATGAAGCGCATGTTTGATCGAATTATTAGAAACAAAATTCGTATGGGTAACTTTGAGACAACTGATCGAGATATGGACTGCGTACGAAAACTATTACAATTTCCTGATCGGCCGTTCTCAGCTGCGGATTTTTGTGCAGGAAGTGGCCGTGCAATGGAGATTCTTACACAAGGTTCAAAGGCTGTAACGTTTGGTGTGGAACCTAATGAAGAGAAGTACCTGGAGCTCCGAGAGCGCGTACACCAAGCATGTTTTGGAGGCTATGAACAGTGCCGTATCTCTAAGGACTACTTCAGGCTCATATACTTAAATCCTCCCTATGATGATGATTCGGAATCAGAGGAGAGCAAGCGAGAGCGTAAAGAAAAGGTGTTCCTTCGGCACATCATTCAGTACTTGGCGGTTGACGGAATACTTATCTATAACATTCCGAGGCGACGTATGACTAAGGATATTGTCAATTTGCTAGTCACTAATCTGGATGAGATTAATGTTTATCAATCTCATGACGATACATACGGTCAAGTATATGTTTTCGGTCGTAAACGATCTGTAAAGTTCATTGATCGACCGGAAGTACAAAGAATACTTGGATTAGTTGCTGAAGGAATTGTACTTAGTCGGTTACCTGAAGCAATAGATCCTATTTATAAAGTGCCGGCAGGGAACGTCACTCCAAAATACTTCAGATCGATAATCATGGACGTAGACCAGCTCAGGGTCGTTTCTTGCCATTCATCTTTGTCACGAAGAGGCATGGAATGGACGACACCTAAAGCACCTGCTTTGAAGCTGCAGCCGCTCCTTCCGGATAAAGAAATGCATAGGGTCCTAAGAATGGCCTCAGGCCGATTAAACGGAAAAGTTGGCAGCGGAGAACTTCTTCACGTTCTAAAAGGCATTGTGAAGAAGGATGCTACTACGGAAATTGAAAAAGTCGGGGATGAGACCATAGAGACGACAAGGGAAACCTTTAAGATTACCTTTCGTATCGTGGACCGGTTTGGAAATATTCGAACGGTTCAGAGCTAACATCTTAGAAAGCAGATGAGGGGGAATAGAGACCATGAAATTTATGGAGTTTACTCATAAGGATATATATGTGAAGGTTCATTGCTCACTATTAGTGACAAAGTATGATTCAACTACTAAAAATAATTATCTCATTTATACGAATGTTATAGATATTGATTCGCGTGTGCAGGCAGTTTTTGCTCAATTTCATCATGCCAAGAAAGCAGAAGATGTAACTTTTCGTTTCTATCATGCACCGCGTATTGGAGAGAAAGGGTATGATCGATCCTCTTTCTATATTAAACCCTATGGAAAATACAAGCATCTCTCACAGCGCGAAGATGAGACGCTGGTTACCGGAATTGTTGCCAGTGAAAGAGTTTTATCGCGCCAGGACCAAGGTTATTGTATTTTTGCATGGGATGGCAATATACACGAAAGACTTTTCTGGGCAATCGATGCTTACTATGAGACGCCAATGCTAGAAGAGTGGATCCCTTACTTATATCTTCGGCTATTCCAGGATGGTTATCTCGTTCAACTTGATGTATATGATTACACGGGAGACTATCAAAACCTGGTTGCTTTTGAGCTGCTCGCTGGAGAGGAAATATTGGATGAGTATATATCTTATGGACTCAGAACAGGGGCAATTCAACTGGTTGAGGATATAAATGGGGAGGCCGTTTCATGAGTGAATCTTCAGAAATAAGCAATGTGGTGATTGAGGCAATTGACCCTGCTCTGGAAGAGAAAAAGGTTTCCTCTCTTTCCGATGTGGAATCTATTGGGGATTATTTAGGGTTATTTGGAGCAGACCTGATTAGACGTCTTAACGATGAATATGTACCAGTTCATCATCCAGGTCAAAATAAACCACTCCAGTTGTTAGAGAACCTTAAGCGTCCATTATTTCAAGCACAAGCTCACGTCGTAACTGCATTAATTAAGGGGTTTCAGCGTCATCGTAATCTCTTAGTTATTGGTGAGCCTGGAACAGGGAAAACATCCGTCTCTATCTCAGTTTTTTATTCCCTAATCACAGAATTACTCCAGAAAAAATCTGGACGGGTTCTTTATATGGTCCCAAATCATCTGATAAAGAAGACGAAGCGGGAATGGGGTATTCTGCTAGATAAGGATCTGTTTGAGGTTCACTTTCTATCAGACTATATTGACGTTATCAAGCTCCGAGATAGCAGAAGATTGGAGACGAAACCTAAAAAAATTGAGGTTTACATCATTGCAAGGGATACTGCTAAACTAGGTTATATTTACGAACCGGTTGCACATTGGTCGGACCGTACATATCAGCAGCAGTTTCAAAACAATGATGGGACAGTTCGAACTGTTGAAAAGGTTGCTTTTCGCGGATGGAGATGCCCCGATTGTGGTGGACAATTAATGAAAGAGAAAGAGGACAGTCTTGTACCGATGGAGTATGAGGACTTTTTTAATAAGCATGGAAAGCCTACGCGTAGAAAAACGAACTTGTACTGTTCTAATCAAGTACGCCTCTATAAAAATGTAGATCCCGACAAGGATGAGACCCGTATTTGTGGGTCAAGACTTTGGCAGGCGAAGAATTCGAAAAAATCATATATATCTGGTAAGCCGAAACCGGTTGCTGGGGTGGCGCCACGAAAAGTATCTCCTGCGGATTTGTTTAAGCGTTGGTTTAAAGGCAAATTTGACCTGGCCATCGGTGACGAATGCCATGAGTTAGCAGGAGGGAGCGCTCAAGCTCATGCTTTTCATGTATTTTTGAATTGTGCCAAACGAGGGATCGCAATGACCGGAACTTTGTCCAATGGTTATGCTTCTTCCTTATTCGAATTGTTTTTCCGGATGTTTCCCTCTCGTCTGAAGCAGATGGGCTTTAATTGGGGAGACGTAGGAAAGTGGGTCGATTTGTACGGTGTACGGGAAAGGGTCACTAAAATACGTGATGACGGAGATTTGAACAGCTCTAGTAACGGGAAGTCGAAAAGGACAAGTGTTAAGGAGTTGCCGGCTGCCGCACCGCAGCTCTTCACGGACATACTCAGTGACGTTGCAGTTTTTATACAGATGGCTGATATGTTCGAAGTCCTGCCGGAACTCAAAGAAGGACCGATGAGTGTTCCTCTTGAGGGTGAAAGAAGACTTATAAGCTGCAAAACCCAAATTGTTCGACGACCAGGTAGAAAGAGAAAGATTGAAAAGAAAATGAGGTTACTTGCGCCAGATTGGTATCTCAGAAAAAATCTGACTGAAGTCGAAAATCGTCTGCGAGAAGCTGTGCAAAAAGAGCTCGCTGCAGGTGGCCAGTCGGTACTTCTAGGGAGCCTTGTGAATACACTTTTGAGTTATTCAGATGTCCCTTTCAATTTCGAAGGTGTCTTTCATCCGGATACAGGAGAATGCATAGTGCCGGGTAGTTACCGGCTTAGTGAGCGCCTATTATATCCTAAGGAGCTTCAGATGATCAAGTTTGTCCGATCGCAGCTAAAGCTCGGGCGAAGGGTAGGCATTTATGCGACTTATACGGGGAAAATGGGCACTCTGCAGCGACTCTCTCAGTTACTTGAAGAAAGAGGGATAAAGACAGCCCTACTTGGAACAGAGGTAAAGGGACCAGATAGAGAAGAGTGGATTGCCGAAAGGGTAAGGGAAGGTGCTCAGGTAATACTGACGAATCCAATCCTGGTTAGCACTGGCCTTGATTTATTGATGTTTCCTTCACTTTATTTCTATCAGACTGGGCACCGTCTGAATATTGTGCGGCAGGCATCAAGACGGCATTGGCGGATAGGTCAGCCGAATAAATGTCTTACTGTTTACAACTCATATCAGGGAACAATGCAGGAGCTGGCCATTAATCTTATGGCAGCCAAAATGAGCGCTGCCCAAGCCTTAGAAGGTCAGTTTTCCCAGGAAGGCTTATCAGCTCTTACTGAAGGTTCTGGAGGAAGCCTTGCTACGGAATTGGCGAAACGCTTTGTTGGTAATAATATCGAAGGTGTGGAAAGTGCTGAGTCCATTTGGGGCAAGATGACTATAGATGCGACTCAGTTTATTCCGGAATCTTCGGTACAAGCTTTGGTACAGGAAGATACTATTAACGACAATTCCAGTGATTTTGTTGAGGTGGAAGTTCCTTCAGTAGATGTTATTGAAGCGGGATCCCTGCAAGAAGTACTCCTTAAATGGGCAGATGAGTCTATACCAGCTGATCTTCATTCACGATTTGAGCAACAAATAAAATATGTTGTGGAGCGAGTAAAGCAAGGTGTAGAGGGCTTAGAGTTCTCCTGCAGTGCTGAGTCTACGGTTCTAAGCTGGGATCGTTCAAAAGCACCAAGAGATGCGATTGATTTTCGTCGATGGGTTTTTAACTTGACGAATAAGATTGTTCATGAGCAGTCTACATCGAAACAGGAGAAAATTAGACTTGTGGTCGAAGGTAATAAACCAGCTGCCAAAACGAAGAAGAAATACAACGTGGGTGCTGGGCAGATAGCTTTCAATTTTTGAATCTCCTATTAGTGATCTGAAAAATGAGTTTGATAATACAGAAAATCGTTATAAAAAAAGGTGCTGGCTTGCCGGCATCTTTTTTCTGTTTTTATTTATGAAAAAATTTTGTGAAAATCAACTTCCGTTATATGATAAATACAAAATATACGGAAAAAGGGAGGTTTTTATCTATGGGAACACAGAAAATTAATCCAACATGCAGAATTTGTGAGAAGCTCAATGATGAAATGACCCATTGTGCTGTCTTTGGAGCAATAACACCAGAAAATACTAATAATACAGCGCTAGGGGCGGCTTGTGCTAAGTCAGGTGATTATGTGAGATTGTTACATGCACGTCCTAATGAGTACAATTATGGTTATAGACAAGTAGATAGTGTTGTTGCTGAGAGAGAAGATGAGGAGCTTTTAGTATTTGACGCAGCTGATGAGGCAGAGGGTTTTCAAATTCAGAATGGCATTACATTAGAGGAATGGGCAAGAATGACCTTCGGCAATGGAAATAATCAGGTCTGAAAACAAAATAAGGGGGATCCAGGGTGGCCAAGCTTTCAAATCAGAAGAAGGAACGTCAGACGGTAAATGCAATTGAATATCTGGCAAATTTACCAGACTCCTATTTGATACCTGATATACCAGTTGGAGATAAGGGAATTTCGTTTGACGGGCATATCTCTGTAATGAAGGATGACTCAGAGACTAAAGAATCCCTAATTGGAAGGGTACCTGTACAAGTGAAGGGGACTGAAATAGAGCATTTCACTGAAGGGATTAGGAGCTTCAGCTTCGAGTTAGCTGATTATCGAAATTTTTTTAATTCTGATGGTGTTCTCTTACTTGTTGGAGAGGTCAAACCGAACGGAGAAACTAAGCTTTTTTACAAAGCTTTGCTTGCTCTCGAGATAAATGAATTACTACAACGTTTTAACAAACAGAAACAGAGGGTTATTGATTTACGACCACTGGATGAAACAAGGTTATATGATGTTTGTTATAAATTTTTGACTGAACAAACACTGCAATCAAGGCAGCTCGTAACGCATAAGCCGTTTCAAATTCATGAGTTTCCAGAATTAAGGTTGACCAGTATGACTTACTCTCCTTCATTTGATGAGTCTTTGGAGAAAATTTTCGAACATGACTTCACAATGTATGGTGTCCGAAACCAAGCTCACTTTCCTTTAAATAGGATTAGAATTGAATCCATCAATGTGATTGAAGGTGTTATTACATTCAGTGATGATCAAAGAAACTATCACGTTTTTACTGACATCGAAATAAAACAAGGTGTTAAATTTATAACTTTAGAAAAATCATATGTTCTTAGTTTAAGTGATATTGATGGTGTTATTATACTTAATTATGAAGTCCTAAATTTTCACACTCTTTCTGCTCAGTTAAAAGTTGTTCCTCTGCTTATCAGTTTGTTTTCAGGGAATAAATTAAGTTTTGAAGGTGGCGCCTATATTCATATGAGTCCTCAAAAAGATACTCTAGCAGAATTACTGGAATGGTATGACTGTTTGCTCGAATTAGAGAAAACTTTTGAGCTTTTGGGTATAGAAAAAACAACAGTTATTGAACAAAAACAAGATCGTCAATTAGGTTTGGAGCTAGAATGGTTAATTCTTCGGGTGCTGAAAAATGATGTTCGAGGATTTTCATTTGAAAAATCGAAAAGTGGAATGTTTAATTTTTATGTTGGTGATAAATCAATCCTATTGTTCTATAATTCAACAGCCAAGAAGAAAATTGTAAGTGCTTTTTCGGATAAAGTAGCTGATGCAAGAGTGTATTTTAGAGATGAAAATGATGAAAAGTTTCCTCACAGTATATATTTATTACTTACTGATGATGCACTAGCAGAAGGAGTAAATCTTAACAGTCAAGTGATTTGTCAAACTTTTGATCAATTCGATCCCTTTATGAATAACACATCAGCAGATCATACGAATAGTTTCTGTTTAAAATGCATTAACGCATTTATCAAGTCTGGAAAGAGTGAGCTCTTGGATATAGCTGACTACATTTATGATAAAGCCAAGGGGACTGCGAGTGAGAACGAGGAGTATATTCGTATCAACAAGTTACAAATCAAACTTTGGCGAGATGGACGTCTAACTTCCGAAGATAGTAAATATCTGTATCAAAAAAAGATGAAAGCTATAAAAGAAGAAAATCAGGCGTTATCATTTTGCGTTAATGTATTGCTTAAAAATTCTGAAGAGAGTAAGTTTTTCTTTAGCTTGATGGATAAACAAGTACAAGAATACTATATGACACTGCCCATCTATAAATTGTATGAGTCTTTTAATCCTGTAACTGAATGATCAGTTATCAGATCTTCGGGGTAAAAAGGTCAAACCCGCTTTTTGTTTTGTATATAAAGAAAGGTGGGTTTGATTACTCATACCAGTGTTTACACTAAGCGTGTTTACACGGTTAACACGAACTCGTATTGCTTCGTCGTCGCTCTTCCTGCTACCGTCCACCGTATCCATCCATTGTTTGTCCGGCTGGCTGCCCCCCCCAGATAATTCTCTCACTAGATATACAACTTCGTTAACTTACTTACATCTGCGATTATGTACCTTCAACACAGACCTTTTTTCCGTCCTCTTTTTTTATTTCTTCTACAATTTTTCTAATTCTTTTGATACCTTTTAAACCCGGTTTTTGCGCAGCGCGCGGCCCCCCCGACAGTCGTAATCTGTTGCTGGATTCGGATTAAGTTACATTGTTATTATCTACAGCTACATACCTACTTAGCAAAAGAATAGATCCGGATTGAGTTGCAGATATAGAGCTCTGCAGCTAGGTTCGAATCTAGATACAGAAGAAGTAGAAAATTGGTATAAAGGGGATAAACAAAAGAGATTGCTCGTATGATGGAGAGCGGGAAGGAAAAGGCGTGTAAACACGGATAGTAATTCCACGCTTTGGTTGAGAAATATGTTATAATTAGTACATTATACGGGGCCCTGCCCTATTCAATTTAACGGTTAACATTGATACTTTGCAAGAGGAGGCGTGTTATGCCTAGAAATGATAATCCCGTAGAAAAAGAGGGAACCTTGGGTTATGTTGTTAAAGTGCAGCAAGTGATTGATTTCGTTGTTTTATCCGAGCTGCAGGGCGGAAAGCAGCTCTATGTTAGTGAGCTGGATAAAAAGATTGCGTCCGTTTTAGGCGGAGTTGGCGTGAACGATTCATATCTTAGTGCTAGGCTCAGAAAGTTGGCCGAGAATGGGCACGTCATTCGTGAGTGGAAAGGTGATGATCGATACAACCGGTATTATAGCATCACTGATTCTGGCCACGAATACTTCGTTCAAATGTTACGTGATCTACCTGAACGAGTCACAATGGCAAAGAAGGTCTATTCTAACTTTGAAAAATACATGAAGAAGTTTGATGTATAAGAATGTACTAAGCACTAAAATCAGTTTCCCTCCAGTTCGGATGTAACTGATGTATTTATGTGGGGAGTGAAAAATATGGACGATCTGAATTACCCAGATATTGTTCGAAGGCTAAAGGAGTCATTTCCAAAAGGAACAGTCAAGCTGCGATCCGATACACAGAAAGCTTATATTCCGAATCAGATATATACTGACAGGCTGGAAGCTGCAACGGAGGGGCAGTGGAGCAAAACCATTAAAGATATCGAAATCAATTTGGAGCAGCAGTACGTTAAAGTAATAGTTTCAATTTCTATAAGTGATTACAGCAGAGATGGATTCGGCTTCGCATATATTGATAAAGATGGCCAGGGACGTCCGAAAGTATCCAACGCACTTGATCAGGCTGCCGCAAGCGCTTTTGTTGAAGCGGTAGATAGTTGGCAAATGGGATGGAGTGATCTTGCTCCATATAAGGACTGGGGAGATAATCCAGCTTTGCGTCACCTCATAGGCAGTAATCCTGCTCCAGAAGGACAGAAACGAGTTGTCCATTCCAATTCAAGGATTGAGCGAAATTGTATAATGGCAGGCTGCGGAAAACCACTATCAGCTGATGAATGGGAGCTGCTCAAACAAGTTCCAAATCTCAACCGTGATAGAATGATTTACTGTTTTGATCATCTTCCAGAGCATTTAAAAAGAAAAATCCCCGACAAAGAAATGAAAGCATTCTTGCAAAGTCAAGAATAAAATTAAAGAGCCAGTATTAATGAAAAAGTCAGCACGGCGATATATCTCCTGGTAAAGATACAATACGTACTACAAAAAACCTGACAGCTACGATTAGCTGTCAGGTTTTTTGTTGAAATGAAAGTATTATTTGATCATTATACTGATAGTTAGAATACGGTGTCTCGATCATTATATGCTGGCCATCTATTTGAACTTTTATCGAAGCTTACACTTGCACCGTAATTAGCTGCCCCCCCAGAGAAGGAAATACTATTAATAGAGGTAGTGTCCCAAGTGTGCGCATAAACTGTGCGAGCGTTACCATTATAATTTACAAATTTAGAGTCATAAGTAACCGAAGCTGCAAATCCCCAACCGATATAGGTTGCTATTGGCACACCATCTCTTTGAATGCGTGCTTTGTCCTGGAAATCGAATGCTACCCCTAGTTTTCCGTTACCCCAAGAAACACTACGGGATTCGAAAGAATGACCATCATTGTCATGCCAGTATCCCAAAATTTGTCGATATTATTTAAAACACAGTTTCTTCAGTAAAGTTTGTTTTTTCCATTTATTATTTATTTCGATTAGTTTATCTAATGAAGATCAATAAGAAATTAACAAAAAGTCCCGCTCAATCAAAATTTCAGTGCTAAAATGTTATGATTTTTGATAGTCTTATTGTACTATATATGTATATTAGTATATTAACTAACATACAATAATTGTTGAGGAGCGGTTCTGTGGAAGAGTTTATTCAAAGAGCACTCGGGGCTGAGGGACATCTGTCGAAGCTTGTTAAAGGTTATTCTCCACGTTCACCGCAGATGCTTATTTCAAACAAAGTGGGGGCAGCGTTAGAGGGTGAAAAGCATCTATTGGCTGAAGCCGGTACAGGTACAGGGAAGTCGCTTGGCTATTTGATACCTGCAGCCAAGTGGGCTGTTGAAAACAACAAGACTGTTATTGTTTGTACCCATACGATCCCGCTAATGACTCAGATAGTAAATGTAGAACTGCCTCGTGTACAACAGATTCTAAAAATGGAGCATCAAAATCTTAAGTATCAACTTGTTAAGGGAAAGTCACATTACGTTTGCTACTCGAAGCTTGAGAATTTGTGGCAAGAAACGCTACGGAGCATGAATAAAGAAGCTAAAACAGTGCAGAAGATCTTCAAAAAAGTGACCCGAGAGTATGTAAATGATCGTACAGGGCTTGGATTCGATGTAGAAGATAGCTTATGGAAGAAAATATCTGCGAGCAATTGTCGAGCAATTAATAAGCCTGAGTCATGCGTAATTGAAGAGCTGAAAGAAAAAATGATTCAATCCCATATTATTGTTACAAATCATGCATATTTCTTCTCAGATCTTGCCATTCGGCGGAAGACAGGAAATGGTTCTCTTCCAAATTACGATGCCGTCATTTTCGATGAGGCTCATGAAATGGAAGATGTCTGCTGCCAAATCTTTGAGAAGTCTGCTGACATAAACCAGTTTGAGTCTTTATTCGATCAATTGTTCCAACGTGACATCTTTAAAGAATTAGATCATGGTGCGCAGCTTAAGCTAACTCAACTTCGCCAGGATATCCACCGTAACCTTGACCAAGTATTTACTGGGGTTGGAAATGAAATGGGGAACAAAGCATATCAGCTCTTAGACAAACAGATTGATGTATCAGAGGCTTGCTCTTTAATTAAGGATTTCTTGGAGACATTAAAAAGTATGAATGTCCGTGGTGCTTCCGATATTCTTGATCGGCTCTTTGAGTATAATTGACCTTGATTTCATTAGTAACAATGCTAAACGATCCTGGGCATACTGGGCTACTGTTCGTGGCCGTGATCAGATCACCCTGCATGCTGCTCCACTGTTTCCAAAAGTTGTACTGGCTTCTAGCTTATTCGATAAAGTGCCTGTTATTCTAACAAGCGCTACGATGTCCAATAGCGGGAACTTTTCTTTCTTTGCTGGACGGGTTGGAGTCAAAGAGTATGATTCAGTCGTTGTCGGTAGTCCGTTTGATTACATAAACAAGACGATGATTATCGTACCGGATGATGCACCTGAACCAAACAGTCCTGGTTTCAACGGATATACTGCAGAAAAGCTAGAGGAGATAACGATGTATACTGGCGGTCGTATGCTTGTCCTTTTTACAAGTTTTGATGCGATGAACCAGGTCGCTCGTTCTTTCCAAAAGTATTGTAGTGAAGTGGGTTATCATCTATTAGTTCAGTATCCTGGATGTAATCGTGAAGAACTCATTCAACAACTAAAAAATGAGCCAAGAACAATCGTATTTGGGTCATCTAGTTTCTGGACCGGTGTTGATGTCGCAGGAGAAGCTCTTACTACAGTAGTGATCCCTAGATTACCTTTTCCACATCCCGACGATCCTTTAATAAAAGCACAAATTGAGCTTCTTGAGAAAGCCAATAGAAGCAGCTTTTTCGACTATATGTTTCCCAAGATGATATTTAAACTTAAACAGGGTTTTGGCCGTTTAAATCGCTCAGTTCATTGCCAAGGAGCTGTTATCATCCTGGATAACCGAATGAGAACGAAGCGATATAAAGGACTTATTATTAAATCATTACCGAAGTGTCAATATTCATCTACAGTATCGGATTTAGTAAATATCCTGCCGGTATAGTGGAAAGGAGCTGGCGTCTATGATGGGAAGAGCACATTTAGTTATCAGTACGGGGCTATCCTTATCTGCACTCCAACTAGCTGATCAAGAAATTACAATACCCGTAATAGTAGTTGCTGTTTTAAGTTCACTACTTCCTGATATCGATGAACCAAATTCTCTTTTAGTTTCAAGAGCAATTCCAAAAACAGTAATTCGCACATTCCAGCTGCTTCTCTTATTGGCTGCAGCTGCTGTCATCTTTCTTGGAGAAGCGTATTCTCCGTGGAATTATATGTTGGCCATAGCTGCAGCAATCATTACCTTTCTCCCGAATCGAACATTGAAGAATGTCATTATGATTTTAACGGGAATCATACTGATTGCTTTCGGCAGCCAAATCTCGCCTTGGAACTATATTGGAGGTTCCTTACTTATACTTGTGTCGTTCCTGCCGCACCGAGGATTAACTCATACAATCTATGGATTGGTTGGTTGGACCTTGATCTTATATTTGACTACAGGTGATATATCTATCTGGCTAGCTGGAGGGTTATCCTACATGCTTCATCTACTTGCAGATGCATTAACGAACCGTGGTATACGAATTCTCCCACCATTTAAGTACGTACTGAGATTTCGGATTATGAGTACAGGAAGTTTCAGAGGTTCCCTAGTTGAATATCTTTGCATGGGAGTGACACTTGGTGTGGTCTGGCTCACATTTTTCTTAGATAAAAATTTATTTACTGGAGGCTAAATTATGAGTCTTGATCTTCAAATTATTAGAATCAATTTATATCCCGTTTTTAAGGAATTAAAGGCTAAATACGGACTAACAAAGAGAGAAACACAAGTGATTGAAGCTTTAACTATCTACGGTGAAAACAACCATAATCTAGGGAGCAGATTAAAAGCTAGTGAGAACACAATAAAAAATCATATGTCCCGAATATTGGTTAAGACCAAACTTAGCTCTGCCCGTGAACTTCAAGCTCTTATTCTAAGATCCTTAATGAGTTTTGAATAAAGTAACTGCTGCAGTAATCACATCCTTAAACCAGCTAAATACATAATTAGTAGATGTTAAGAACACATTCAGGGAAGGAGACCTCTTAAAATGTCATATATTCATTTATCCGTACAAGAGCTACAGCGATTACTTTCTTTGTTTCCTGCTTCATTAAAAACAGAAGATACATCTCTTTATAACAAGTTGCATGATTGCCTCGAAAAAAATAAAGAAAGAAGTAAATATGATTTTCTCATTGAGCAATTTTCAGAGTTCCGATTATCTCAAATATTCGAAATTCCTGAACACTTGATGGATCTAGAAGTAGGGTACTATTTTGGTCAGTTTGAAGGGAAAACTTATCGCAGCGTGGCAAAGTATTTAAAGCGTAATGACTATACCATTATGCGAGACTTAATGGAGATTACCGTATATAAGCTAGGTAATATTCGTTATATTGGACCCATCGGAAGATCTGCTATCTTTGATGCCTTAGATCCCTATTTAATACCTAAATACTTTCCAACAGATGTTACTACACGGTCTGAACACACCACACACAAGAGTGTTATCTGATATATTTGTTTATGAGAGAAGGGTTCTCGAGTCTCATCGATCTTAGTTATAAGAAACATACATACATTTAGGAGGAAATTCAAATGAAACCTAATGAGATTGCAAAAGAAAAGCCCCAAACAACTAAAAATCTTAATAAAAATGACTACTTAAAGAGAATAAAGAGCATTAAATCTGAGGATTTGATAGGTATTATCGGTATGACCATCGCGTTAGCTACTGCTTTTATTCTGCTTATCGGAGTTTTTATGTAGAGGCTTGGAAGAAACGATCGAGCATTATGTTAAATACAGTAGTACCGATCATCAAGTTAAGCAAAATCGGTATGTAGATAAAGAAGTGGAATTTTGGAAACAATCCTGAAGGAATACATAAGGACAGCATAAATAAGGTTCAGCCGTTTGGGGGAAGGGTGAAACACACCTTTCTCCATCCTTAAAACTAACTGCTCATTTATAAGGCGCATAGTTTATACCGTAGAGCTTCACTCAGGTTGAATCATATGCTATACTTACTTCATTATCAGTACTTAATGTTTTTCTTTGCCGCTATTAATTTGGTAAAGATAGGGGAAGCGGTATTAACCGTCAAAATATGAGGCTATCTATTAGCCGTTGGAAACAGGAGACAACCTTTGGTATGTCTTTTTTGTTTTCAACGGCTTTTTTTATGCCTAACGAGGAGGAATAAAAATGCGTATTAACATGAACACTCTCAAGCAAGTCCTGCCCTGTCAACCAGATGGACAAACCACCTCAAAAACACTATCAGTTGGAATCTTCCGTGCAATTGAGGCTGCCCATGAATTGGTTAATAGCAGCGAAGTTGACTGGAATTCGTTTACGCTTGCAGAAGCTGAAGAAGCTTTAGATCATGCTATGGCGTACGAGTGTGATGAACACATCGAGTATGGGGATTATGCAAACATCAACAGTGGGAATGCGATTCACGAATACCTGCATAGTCATAATCTCATATTTCAGTTGAAGCGGTCTGCTCCAGAAAAACAGACAGCAACAGTTCAATTCTTTTGAGAGGTGTGAGGAGATCATGGAGAAGTCCTACTACTGTTCAGAACAGGTTGGACAAATGCAGGCTACCTACGACTCTTTAGTCATGCTGAAGATGATCGAGGTTGCTGGATGTGATATCGTGAACAACCCAGTCAATTACTACTGTTATGATTGGGGGGATCAATATCCCGTATTTTTGACATGCATTAAAAGAGTATTTGGAGACGCACAACACATCGAAGAGCTTATAAACCCCCATGGAGAGGAAGAGAACACTTTTAAACTCCCATTACCGGAACTCATCCAATTTGCAGAACTCCTTGGTAAAGAAGAAAGTGACCGGTACGTAGCCAATTTTAATAGGATGTTGAATCGTAGTTGCGATTATCTAGATTTCAGTATGGAAGGGATAGTTGTAAACGCTAGTATTCAAATTACCTTAACTGGCTTCTATGGTATTTTATCTCCCTTTCTTAAAGTGTTGTTAGAAATTAAACAAATGGTGCAGCAAGTTATTCGTGAATGCAAATCACAGATAACTAACAGCTCTCAGAATATAGTTTTGCTGAAGGAGCTTAATCAAAGGGTTGTTGGATCCGTTCCTGAAGTATCCATCACTGATAGCACAACTGTTGTGTTTGCCCAGATCATGAAGTTCCTCGGTGGGAACTCCTCATCTGAGAGCAGTGATAACTTAACCTTCAGTGAGATGAGAAACATTTTAACCCATGTACTTGACCAGGTGACTATAAATAGGAAGGATGATGTGGCATGAGCCAGCAGCATTTAGTAGAGAAAAACAATACAGGAAATGAAATGGTTATTCGGATCCGCGACCATTATGCACTTCCCATTGTTGAGGAGTATATTGACGGTGTTAAGGTCGGTGAAGGTATTTATACACATGAAGCGGTTGCTAGTGCTATTCTTCAGTCTCTAGAAACTGGATTAGTACGAACACCTGTCATGCCTAGAGGTGCTCTCCATTTCGTTGAAATAACGAAGTCCCGTAAGTTCATTTTTATGGAGGTGTCTCCTCAAAACAGGAAGGCTTATTACCACGAAGCCGTAATTGAGGAAGTTCCTTTTCCAAGATTGGTATTCGGCTTTGAAATTCATGAGCGTGATAAAAAATGGGCGATCAGTCAAGTATATCTTGCAGCTTTGGAGGACCAAATCATTCCCAATGAGGAATCGATGGTCTTTTTTTATCCCTACACCAACGTTAAGGACAATTTTCAAGTTTGCTGGGGTAGTCAGCAGTTACCGGATATTGAACGGTTATCACAGCTATCTACTTTTCCAGAACTGTTCTTTAACTCTCCAAATTCGGACTGTTACTACTATAGTTCTAATAACAGCAACATGAATTATCGCGAGCTGGTGACCAAAATTAAGGGAGAAAGTTTTCCGCAAGAGTATCTTAAGCCGACTAATCTTACACTGCAGGCATGGTTCAATCGGATCGTTGGTTTTGAAGTGTAGAACCCATATAAAAATTAGTTAAATTAGGAGGAATAAAAATGTCTAACAACAATTATGGTCAAGGTGATCTATTCTCTTATTTTGGTGATGATTTTGCTGAAGCATTAGAATATGAGGAGAAGAATAAACTACAGCATACTTCTGACCAATCTATTGAAGAAGATCATAAAGATAACCCTGCATCAGAGAGTCTTACTACTGATCCAGCAGCTGAAAAAAGTCAAGGTGAA
Organism: Paenibacillus provencensis; assembly: GCF_042678545.1. Classification (NCBI taxonomy): domain Bacteria; kingdom Bacillati; phylum Bacillota; class Bacilli; order Caryophanales; family Paenibacillaceae; genus Paenibacillus; species Paenibacillus provencensis. The sequence continues at coordinate 236,019 of NZ_JBHTKX010000004.1, forward strand.
AGCCGTCCGACGAAGCTAATCTCACTGGAATCGCGCAGAAGAGTATCAGATTCTTCCTCTAATGATGGTTGTCCTGATGCATGTTCTGATGAAGAATTAGATGACGATGAAAAAGATGCTTTAGAGGATAAGGCAAGCGATGAACAAGAAGCGGACAAGCGTGAGCTCAGTGGGGAAAGCGGAAACACTTCTGTGATCAAATCAGATGAAAAAACACCAGTTACCGCTAAGAAGGAAATAGAAAAACCAGAACTGAATTATGCTACCTTTATTTGCTACTCAGGGCTAAGCATTTCTATAACAAAATTCTTCTCTGAGGATAAGCTAGCTGGTCTTGAGCTTGAGGATGTTCGGAAACGCCTGGAAAAAGATTACCCAGAGCTTTCAAAACAGCGGACAAAAATGGATTGGGACAAGAAGAAAAATATAATTGTGCCTATGGTCACCGGTGGAAAAAAAGGGGCCCATTTTACAAATGGGATTCGTGGTTTTTATTCATCTTCTCAAGAACTCATTGAGCACCAGGAGCCAATATCCTACCTTGCTGCACAAGATGGGTACTATGAAATACGAGAGAACCTGATAGGAGTATTTATAGGGAGAACGGCTGCTGAAGAGCTGATTGAATGGGAAGGATTCTCTAAATTTAATTCAGTCTTACCCAAACATCTAGATCTTGAGCCATGCAGACCTGGATTTAAATACAAATTACCTAAGATACCCAAGCAACTCTTTGCTCAACTGGTCTCCTTTTTTATGGACTATACAGATTACGATGTCGAGGTTATGGGTGTTTTCTACTACGATATTGATCGCCAGCAGTTTATTTTGGATGTTCCTTATCAATCTGTCACCAAATATTCAGTTAACCCTTGGTACTCTGTTTATCCCGGACATGTAATTAAGGTCGCTGAAATCCATTCACATAACACGATGCGTGCAGATTTTAGTTCGATTGATGATGAAGATGAAGTAGGGACCATGTTATACGGAGTAGTTGGTAAGATCAAAAAAGGACATGCAACAGACGTGTTTTTTGATGTCAGGACTCGTGCAGGAATGGCAGGAAAGTTCATACCTATCGATCCCAAGGTATTTATTGAAGGAGAATTAACGAGTAACCGGCTAAATAATCATATCGATTATGTCGCCTATCCTAAAGACTGGGTTAAAAAGGTGACAATCATAGGAGGCAATAGAAATGATTAAACTACTTTCACTCACTCCAAACTACACATCACTTTATTATTATATAGTCTTGATTGGTGCAGGAGGGAATGGTGGATATACGGTGCAACGTCTAACTAAGATGATGAGTGCATTTAATAATGTTCCATCCTTTCTTATGATTGCTGATCCGGATACTGTAGAGGAAAAGAACATTCTGCGGCAGCCTTTTATCACGTCTGATATTGGGCTCAAGAAATCCGAGGTATTAGCTAAGCGATATGGCGGTACATATGGATTAAAGATCGGTTCTTTCTCAGATTCTTATATTGAGTCAGTAGAACAAATAGAAAAACTTTTTTCTCTGACTGATTACCGGCATAAGCCTGGACAATACATTCAAAAGGTACTTATAGGTGCTGTAGATAATGATTTTTCAAGAAACATCATGAATGATTACTTCGATCGGACGGATGATATCATTTATATTGATGCCGGCATCGAGGGGGTTTTCATGCCAAGTGAGCAGCCACAAGATCAGTGGTCTACCGAGGAACTAAAGGACCACATAGATAGTGGCTATTCCGGTCAGATTGTTGTAGGACTAAAAAAAGACGGGAAGGAGATCTTACCGCCTCTAAATGGGGTTTACCCTATAAATGCAGAAGATGCTATCCCTCCGTCTCACAACTGTGGGTTAGAGCCTTATCAACCACAACGGATGATCGCCAATGAATATGCTGCCATGCATATATCTACAGTTGTTAATGAGCTTTTTAGCTCAAATTCGATTCATATTCATGTATCAAACTTCTCAGCAAGGAATGGTAGTTGCCGTCCTATTTATGTTGAAGAGGTACAGGAATAGCCCAATTGTCTCATTTAAAAAAGGGGGCATAATAATTACCCCCTTTTTTCTACAAAGAAACACTAGGTAATTGACGAATTTTGTCTTTTTTGCTATAACTAAAGTATTACATGAGTTATAGATTTTTCTTTATCGTTGACTATTCGATAAAGAGAGAGTTAAACCGATAATCGGCTAATAAATATTTTGGGCTTAATTTGCCATGGAGAACATAGACACCGGAGGTGTCTATTTGTGTTTCTATGGCTTTTTTCTGCCTTACTGGAGGTCAAACATAATTAACGAGTACAGAGATCCTTATCAAGCTAGTGATGAATTGTTGATCCCCGTAGAGGACTGGATTGAAACTCTATGTGCTGAGCAGTTTGTGCTTCCCACACTTCCACCTGAGATGTACGCTGTGGACCTGTATGACCACTATCATATTAACTTTTCAGGGGGTGCCGACTCACTTGCACTCGCCTTGCTTATGAAGTATGGATACAAAATACCATCCGAAAAGATGGTTCTTGTCCATATGCGCGTTGATGGAAATCCGGAAGAGAAGCAACAACTCTTTGATTGGCCGCAGACCGATGAATACTTGCGATACGCAAGTGAAAAGCTGGATATTCCATTGGTCGTAATTTGGGGTGACAAGTCACTTGAAGAACGTATTCGAGATCGCAAAATGTTTCCGGATAAAAGCTGCAGATTCTGCACTTCTTATACGAAGCGAGACGTTTACGCAAAGTGGGTTCGTCAGTTCGATGACTGTAAAATTCTAATGCTTACTGGGGAACGCTCAGAAGAATCATCTGATCGAGCGAAGGAGCCAATATTTGAGTATCATCCTGCCCAGGCAACTAAAAGAAAGAATCGTGAAGTGCATTGGTTCCGACCGATCAAGAATATGCTTAAATCCCAGGTTAAGCAACTGGCCGCCAATTACAGTATTGAACTACACCCTTGTTATCAATGGGTTTCACGCTGCAGCTGTCGTTTCTGTATCTTTAATACCGCTTCGGAAATGGAGCGTGTCGCTCAGCTCTACCCTGATGATTGGGAGTACTTAAAACGTATGGAGTTACATCTTGGCCATACCATGAAAACCAAAAGGGGTAAACCAGTCCTTCTTTCTGAATTTGTGAATGAATCTCAAGTCACCATATCAGACTTCATCTGAAGAGAATCGATAGAACTAACTATAAAGGAGGCAATAAACATGCAGACAATTTTCAAAGAAAATCATAAACAACGTATGAAACCGGAGCTTATTAACCAGATGGAATCTGTAGTTAAAAGCGTTATAGTTAACGAAAAATTTCATGCAGACTTTTATTTACATGACCTTAAAGTAATGGACTCTTCCAATGGAGGAATATTTGCCTGGTATGTCTATGATTGCGGTACTCATTTAATTCAACTGAGTAATTATGATGAAGTAATCGCATTTCAAAAGGAATGGATCCAAAGCATGCCTAGCATCCGTGATAAGCATTGGAGAGATTGTTTATATGTTTGTGATACCGCCAAAAGTGAACTCAAAATCGTTAAGAGTTTTAGCGAGGGTAACTTGGTAGAGCAGCTCAAATTAGTCGTCTGACTTTGGAGGGCCTTGAGATGAGTGGAGGGTTAGCTGTCTGCAGCTAACACTTGCACTCATCAATTAGGCTGTCCAGAGTGACACCTTTTTTAATTCATAACCCCCATACCGGAAGGAGAAATTCAAAAATGTCGCAACAATTCCACAACCAAGGTTTTATTATTATGATTGAACAGGACGCAGCAGAAAAGGATTACACAGCATATATACCAGCACTTCGACTTGGAGCCAAAGGTCATACTCTTGAAGAAGTCCGCGACAATGCTCGAGACTTAATTCTTATGGAAGTCGAAGCAATGCAAAAAAGTGGAAAATCCATTCCATCTGACGACAACTGTATTGTAGAAACACTTTCAGTTTCCCTCACAGTGTAATTTTTGAAACAATAAAAGGAACGCCTTCATGCGATTGGAAGCGTTCCTTTTCAATGTTGAAATTCAAGAGTCTTGCTGCCGGTTCATCTGTGTTGTATTTCAACACAATACCTACTATACTATGGTTAAATTAAGTATAGAGGAGTAAGACAAGTATGTTATTCGGTGATTATATACGTGAACTACGAAAAGCAAGAGAACTTACACAAGACCAATTATCTAATTTGACAGGGATAAAAAAGCCTTATATAAGCCGTCTAGAAAATAATCACGATAATCCACCTAGCGAAGAGTTGTTGATTCGTCTTGCTGAAGCATTAGAAGTAGAAACGTATGAATTGATTCTTAAGGCTGGTAAAGTTCCAGAGGATTTCAAAAATCTTATAATTTATGATCCCGAGGTATATACATTCCTGGTTAAAAAAATTAAACAAAGTAAATGAAAAAATATATAAAAAACAACCAGATAATAAGGTGCTTTTATCTGGTTGAAACAATAGGAAGCATTTATGCTGAAAAAGATAAACTTCAGAGGCTCAGATTATTTCATACATAAAATTAAATATCCGGACAATAAGAATACTTGTATCATTCTAGACCCTAATGAGCAGCTTAGAAATAATGAAGATTTATACGTAGTCTCCGTTAACCTTGATTTAGGGGAGCCATTTCTTGATTTTATCCCATTTGATGTTAATAAACTACCTATGTCCTTGATGTCTGATCTTATTGAAATGGAAGTATTGGCAGCCCCAACTCACCAAGTGAAGTCCGGTTTTGTTACATACCCACTTTGTAAAGTATTAATTTAATTCAGACAGTGATTGTTACCATTACTGAACTTTACATGCATTCAGCGATCGCGATCAGCTGCTATTCTCCTATAAATTGATCCTTGAAATGATGAAATCTGCATTTACTCGCGAAAGAATAATAGACTTTGATGTAAGAGCAACCTGCATATAGACCGGTTGCTCTTTCTAAACTTGCTTTTTTTCTTTTGATGTTATGATGGAAGGGATCGAAGGTTTTATTTTATGCATTGCTCTTTCCTTCACCTCATCCATAACGTGAGTATATATTTGAGTTGTAGAAATGGACTCATGACCAAGAAGATCCTGTACTGCACGAAGATCAGCCCCATTCCGTAAGAGATCCGTCGCGAATGAATGTCTAAATTTATGGGCAGATAAAGACATTCCGGAAAACTGAGGATACTCTGCTATAAGTGCATCAAAAGTTTTTTCTGCGATAGTCTGCACCATTCGCTTGCTAATACGCCTGCGAAATTGAGAAACAAAGAAAGCAGGCTCCTTGCTATTCCAGGGAGTGATTCGTTCCGTCAAGTATAACTCTAACAGTTGATTTAACTCAGCTGGAAGAGGGATATATCTCCATTTCCCCCCTTTACCTAAGACACCAATATTTGAGTTATCTTTATCATAATTAACTATATCTAATCTAACTATCTCGCTTACACGAAGTCCAGCGTACGCCATTAAAGCGACGATCGTAATATCCCTTAATTGATGTCTTCCTTTAATGAGCTCTAGGGAGGCATCTAAAAACTGCTTTTGGAGGTAGGTAGGTTGCCTTTTCTTTTCAACTTTTGCTTTTTCAATGTCCAATGTAGGATTATGATCTATTACTCGGAATCTAACCATCACTTTATAAAATAATCGAATTGCTGACTGACACCGATTTCGGTAGCGTGCTCCTGCACCATTTTCTCTAACCTGGGTGAGATAGGTCATAATTTCAATATCCGTAACATCATTGATGGGTTTATCATCTAAACTTAGGAGAAAATGCTTTAAATCATGAAGATAAGCATTTTGGGTATCTTTCGAATATTCACGATCCTTCATATAGGAAACAAACAGCCTTACTTCTCGATCGTAACGCTCGAATATTTCTATATAACCCATTAACTCACATCCTAGAATTCGTTTTAAATCAAAATTGCATTAAATGCTAATTTAATGCAATTTTATTATAGCAAAGTGAGGTTATTTATAAAAGAACATGTTGCGATTTTGAGAAACTAGTAAACTGAATCAAGAAGATGTAGTTGTTTTAAAATAAAATGAATATATGACATAAGGAGAATGTAATCACATTCAAGAGAAAAACAGCTAGACGAAGTCTTTTATGATATCTTTGCTTATTCTGAGATGAAATTAATGATAAAAAGAGCGTTATTATTCTCTGTGAATTATTCTGAAGGATGATTAAAGGTGAAAAAGAACAGCAGTTTCTGTTATTGGTGGTTATGCATGAAGTCATTCAACTTTCATAGACGGTTATATGTTAAGGGGAGTGGGACTGAAGAAGAAAGAGGTTGCAAAAGTGGCAAACGAAAGAGATATTGATGCATATGGTCTTTCATTTTAGAAAAGATCAAACTAGGAATAGGCTCAGTTATATGCACGGTTCTAATATTTTGATCATATGCTTATTTATAATGTGCTGGAGGGGATACCATTTGAGCAACGATTATAAAGATGAGGCATGTGAATTTCAGCGTATGCTACAAAAATTTAAGGAATCTTTATATAAGCTCGAAAATATGGAAACGATGGTGAGTGATCCAATGTTGAAAACCATGGTTAGTGAAGCGATATTAAACCACCACCAAATAATCGATGTGATTTTAGAATCCTCGAATACTCAAAATATGGACCGAATTCAATTAATGAATCATTTAGATAATCTAATTAAATGTCATGATAACGTATTTCTTTATGCCATCGATCATGGATTAATGGATGTATGAAAATACATTTTTGAGATTTTTCGTTTAACACAAATACCCATGTATCAACCTCCTGTTAATAAGGGGGTTGATACAAGTTCTTATCCTTGGTTCGGGAAATGAATTTGTACCGATTGCCGAAATGGCAAGAAGAACTAACTAACTTAACATAATATTTATTACGTAAACAACAATACATATTCACCAAAGGTGGATTTTGTACACATGTATATATATATATATTATGCATTTTTTTTTTCTTTCATTGTTGTTGTTGTTGCTAATGATTACTTCATGACTGAAGTCATCAATAATATTGCAATAAGGACAGTTAATCAAACGGGCACCTCCAGATTAAAAAATGAATTAGATATCTGTCTAATCGGAAATCGGACTATGTTCATGTCCATTTCGGTAATCGGTACAAGTTATTGTCCCTCGACAAAAGTCGTCTTTCAATGTAATTTACATATACTGTATATTGTGTTAAGTTTAATCTGGAGGTGTGACATGTTCATATATTGGGTTATTGGTTTAGGGGTTATCAGTTCCTTAATTCTAAATTGGTCATTCAAAAAATTTTTGAATATAAAACCAACATTTACGGATACCATGATCCTAACCCTATTTTTACTTGGAGTTGGATATCTCTTTGAGGTTTTATTTAAATACCAATCAGACCCTTTTGTTGCTCTCATGACTATTATCATTTCACTTATACTTGCATTCCGTCGTTATAAGGAAATAAAGAAAATCATTGTTCAATCTTAAATCAATCTACAAAGCCAGACCTTCTAACAACAAGGTGCTATTTGTTTTCCTTAAAATACATCCTTATTTTTGTGAGGTGCAACAATGTTTCTTTATTGGTTGTTAGGTCTAGGAGCTTTAAGTTGGCTAGTTCTAAGATGGTACTTCAAAAGAACACCTTTGTTTGCCGATGTAGTTATATTAACTTTAATACTTCTTGCCGCTTCTTCATTAATTCAAGACATAATCAGAAGGCAAGATATGTTTCAATCTTGGATGTTTATTATTGCTTCAGTATTTTTAGGAATTAGTCGATACCAACATTATAAGAGCAACATTAAGGAATAAAGACCTCATAAGAGGTTTTTTTATTTTATTAGCCTGCCCGTAGCTAGCTTAGGCTTAATGAGCAAGGAGCAGCTGCCAATCAGCAAACTGCCCCATGCGCTATTTTCGACTAACGTTTTCCGTTAGTTGAACGAAAAATATTCATTAATCATTTAGATCAGGCCAAATATCACCCTCTTTTCGGGATACCCAATCATAATGCATACCAGAGTCAAACGGCTCGGTTGCTAACTTAATATCATTTTTATAAATCTCAAGTCCCCCAATACTGATCTGATCAGTCAGATAGACAAGTACATCATGAATTCCACTTTCACGTGCAGATTGGGCAATAAGAGCAAACACCTCTTTTTGTTCTGTAGACAACTCACTCAAAACCTTATTAATTTCTTCATTTTCATTTGTATTAGGCCAGGAATTTTGTTTGATCCATTCAGAAAGGACACATTCTCGGATTTCAACTAAATCATCGATAAACTCTTTATAAAGTTCCACTGCTTGCTTTTCCATCTCTTTAAACACCATCCAATTCATTGAAATTTATGTCCTTGAACTATTTGAACAAAGGAACTGTTAATTTTGACTTTTGACTGTACAAGTATCTAAGGAAGCTAACAAAGGAATCTGAGCATACACTAATTTCGTCTAAATCCATTCTGATAAATGAAACTTCCACTATTGCCATCTCTGTATTTCTCGTGTCAAATGCATAAGCGATATCACTATCATTTGAACCAAAGTATTAAAACCTCTGCAAATTCTTTTACCGCATACCCATCATTGATTACAAATAGTCCTTCTATGGCCAAAGTACAAGATATGAATTACCTACTTCCCTTTCCCCACCGTTATCAATTTCCATAAACTAAATATACCTATTTTATAAGAATAATCGTTTCTTTTAGAACAGGAAGGTGAAGGTAAGATCGTGTGCATTCAACATTCTTTAACTCCTTCACGAGTAAAAGGCACACCCCCTATATGTTCTTTAATATCCTAGCAGATCCTTTATAAAAAGAGGGAACGTTGATTAGTAGTATTTCGAAATACTAAATTCCGGTATGTACTCTTCATCGAGTCCATTTTTTTTGAAATTGAATTTCTTACTTAGCATTTGTCTAAGTATATCTAAGCTTCGTGATCTATACTACGGAAGTATTTACGAAGCATTAAACTAACCTGCCTGTTAGCTTAAAGAAGGCAGCCAATCGCATCGGTTGGCTGCCTTCTTGTTTTGTTGATTCCTTTTTATTATCTTCTCACACCGTAACTGATGATTTCTTTTGTATCAGCATTAAGAAATACTTGAATGGGACCTAAAATAAGATCACTGGTTGTTTTGAAAGTCACTTTGTACAGGTTATCAACTTGAGGTGGTTGACCGCCGTTTTGTACTGTCGGCAGCTCGCTCAACTCCACTTCTGCAACATTTGCTGATCTCCAGTCACCTTTTACTTCTTCTTTAGCACTTTCAGTAAGGCTATTCCAGGCTACTTCACGAAGAACCGAAACATCGCTAATTTTGTTCTCCTCATTTGAACATCCAATAGAACTCATTATCACCAAAAGAAAAGCTAGGAACACCAAAATATTCTTCATGTATACTCCCCCATATTCTTGTTGTCATAATATAGACGAAATGAAAAGATTGATAGTTCCGTAGCTTCTCAACAATCAAATATTTTGTTCAACTAACCTGCCCGTTAGCTTAACAAAAGGAGCAGCTGCCACCGGCAAACTGCTCCTTTCTATTTTCGACTAACGTTTCCCGTTAGCGTAACGTTAGTTCAATACTTTTCAAGTTCTTGATCCAAATCGTTTAGCAGTACGTTAACCGTAAGAACAGCTGAATCATTTCTATTCCAGAAAATTGATGGCTTATACTGGTCTTCCTCAATACCTGGTAACCACTCATTGATAAACTCATCTAAAGAGATACTCTGTGCTTTATAATTAGACCACTCTTCAAAAGCACAATATTCCGCAAATTCTCTCTTTGGCCAGAATGGAATCATCATGCTTCCATCATCGTCTGAAGTCATTGCCCATCCTTCCTCATACAATCCCCAAACTTCTTCAAAATCAACAACCTTCTTAATAAAATACTCGTATCGAATATTCGCGGGAAGTTTTATAACTGCTTCGAATTCTTTATGATTCAAAATTATCTTCTCCTAGTGATTAAACTAAAGTTTCCCGATAGCTTAACAAATTATTTAAATGTTATTATTGGGTTCAGTTCTAGCATCCAAACTTTAAATTGGCTGTCTTTGAACTTTTCAGCTCCCGTATTTTGGTAAACCTCATAAATATCCACAACTACATTTATCGTATCCTCATCTGTTCTATTAAATAAGTCATCATTATCGCTCCTCCAGTTTGACCAGAAAGAGTGACACCAATTTGCGAATTCCAAATGAGTAAATTGGTTTTCCTTCCTTAAGAGAAAAGTCAAAAGCGACTCTAAATGATCACGAGTGAACGGAATTGTGCTCAATATCCCCATAATACTCTCCTTTGTAGTTATAAAAATTTATGTGTCTGTACCTTAATATTATACTATCCCTTCTCTTTGTTGAATGAAGGCAGCCAATCTTGTTTATTGCTGCCATCTGATTCAATTTAATTAACGTTTCCCTTTAGCTTAATGAAAGTTTAATCAAATTTGTAAGCAAACCTTAGTGGAAAAAGTCGTGTTAAAGTAGTATCGAACAAACATTCAGAAAAGGAGTGAGCACAATTAAATCACAATTTCAGATTCTGGCTGTCTTATTCTTAGGTGTTTGTTTAGTAATCAGTTCATGGTTAATTTCAGATGCTATTAAAAATCAACCAAGTATTCAAATACCAGATAATAAGGTTACCACTAATAAGTACGAATTTATCCCTATATCAGAAAATCATTATATTATTTTCGATACTGAATTTGGCACTTATTTAGAAAAAAGGGATAACTCTGAAGAGTGGACTATAATCTCGCCTTAATAAATATAATTCCATATGTAAATTTAAAAATATTATGAAGTGAGCCCGGTAGCCATTAAGGAGGTAGCAATGCAAAACGACAAAAATATTAATTGGTTTGTTTTAGGAGATGCTGCCCATTACTAGAGTAAAGGGCTGGGTAAACCAGCCCCTCCTCATCAAACCGTACGTGAGGTTTTCCCTCATACGGCTTTCCGATGTTCGTCATTCATGTGCATACAGATTACAAAAGCGTTTTGAGTCCACATTGACTCGCCATGCTCCTCACTTCTTGGACTGCACTTTGCCACCGAGAACGTTGTCTTTTCTTTGCATACCACTTTGCCAAACGCAGCACAATGTACCAATCTAACTTCGCCATTTTTCGTTGGCTGTAGGACGTGTGGTAGTAATTGCGCCACCCCTGAATCTTCGGGTTCAGCCAACCTATATGCTCCACGAGTGACTTGTGTCTCTGGCTGGACGGAGCTAAACGCTCTTTTACCACTTCCCGGATGCGTTCCTCCGCTTTCCGGCACAGCCACTGCTGCGTGGTGTAGTACACTCTTCCGGAGGATGTCTCAGCTTTCGTCTTGCGATGATGCATGCCTAGAAAATCAAACCCTTCTTCTCCTGTCCATAATCCTACGATCCGCGTTTTTGTCGGATGCAAGGTCAGTTCCAGACGCTCCATAATCGCACGTATGAGTGCATACGCCCGATCTGCATCTTTCTTCGTTTTGCATACGACAACGAAGTCATCCGCGTAACGCGTAAGTTCCCCATTTTCACTGCCATGTCGTTCCCACAGAATATCAAAATAATTCAAATAGATATTCGCTAGCAGGGGGGATATCACACCACCTTGTGGTGTACCCAGATCGGATCGCCTGATCTTTCCTTCCTCCATCACTCCCGCGTTCAGCCACTTCCTTACCAGCTTCAGGACGCGCCTGTCGCTGATTCGCATCTCTACCAGTTTCATCAGTTTCTCTTGGTTGATGTTGTCGAAGTAACCTTGGATGTCGACGTCGACCACCCAATTTCCTTTTCGGTTGCAGGCTTTTCGGATTCGGTCCAGTGCCCCTTTCGCACTTCGTTTTGGACGGAACCCAAATGAGGATTCCTGAAAGTCCGCTTCAAAGATCGGTTCCATGACCAGTTTCGCTGCCATCTGGATGACGCGGTCTCGGACGGTTGGGATGCCCAGCGGTCTTTGCTTCCCGTCTTTCTTCGGAATGTAGTGCCGGAGAACGGGCTGTGGATGGTATTTGTTTTCCTTCAAGCGTCGTTGGCATTCGTACAGGAATAATGCTTCTCCCTTTTCCTCAATATCCGAAAAGGTTTCTCCATCGACGCCAGCCGATCCTTTGTTAGCTCGTACTCTCCGCCAGGCTTCCTCTAATACATCCATTCGATAGACCTTGTCATACAACGCGTGGAATCTGCGCTTCTTGTTTTCCTTGGCCGCATGACCTAGTTTCTTCTGGAGTTGTTGAACGTTTTCCTTTGGTGTCGTTAGCCGTTTGGCATTCACTAATTCGTACCTCCTAAAAAAAAAAACATGAACAAAGCAGGGCTCCTTCCCTCCTGCAGGTTGTGTTGTCCTGCAGTTCCTCAGTATTATGAGCCCCTCGGACTCCCTTCCTGCAAGTAGATCATTTCGTCTTTTGGACTTATAGACCACTTTGTTACGGTTTCAAAAAAAAATTCCGTGCAGAGGAGGGTCTCCCCAGTTCACTGCATCTTCTTTCATATCATGCCGATCCCCTTACGCCGGAGGATTCTTCACTGCCGCTCCAAGTTCTTAGCAGTTTCCATGCCTTCACCCATTAAGCCGGGGTTCGGCTTCCCCTTGTCCCTCTTGCGAGGCCTTTTTGACGACGCGGCAGGATTCACTTGATGTTACGGCCTGATATGTTGCTCGCCCTGTCTCCGACAGATACTTTTGTCGATACGCTTCTACGCACAGTTTTCACCGTACGTAGGTATCCTAGCTACACAGGGGCTTGGCCCCTCCCGTGACCGGACTTTCACCGGTTAGAAGATGCGTGCTTAGCTGGGCACGCGCTTAACGAAAAAGGAGCAGCTGCCAACCGGCGAACTGCTCCATGCTACTTTGAATTAACGTTTCCCGTTAGCTCGCTTGTTGTATACTTCGTACCTTGATGAAATAAAATCCAGCCACCGAAGCCAATAATAAATGGAGAAGATAAGGGATGTACCCTGGCAAAATCTCATTAACCCTTACAATCTGGTCAATCAATAAATAACTCCATATCAACTGATAAATCAGATTACAAAGTAGGATAGTTTTAAGTATTCCTACTCTGGCCATCCATTCTTTCGAGCACAAGACATACCCTATTGCAACCTCAATAAAACAGTAAACTAATCCGATCGGTGCTAACCTCCAACCCCAAAGATATTCAAGTATTGGTGGGAAATATAACAAGCCATGGACAATTGTTAATGTACCAAGTATTCGGAAATGAATGATGTGTATAACAGTTCCTCCTTTCAGCTATCGTTTCCCGTTAACGTAATGAAGCTGCCGATCGTGGCGGCAGCTTCATCCTTGGTTGTGTACGATGGAACTAATGCTCATCGTCGTTAGTCCTATCATTACTTTTTCTTTACTGGTATCCAGATCTCACCCTGTGTATGCCCTGGCATTCCATAATACATTTCGAATTGAGGACCCTCAACCTGTTCGAATCCAGATGTCGGGAACCATTCGGTATACACCCGTTCCCATAGTTTTTGTAAATCACATTGCGGCTCAGGAAAAATAGCCCATGTTAAAGCTGGAACAGAAAGCTTTGTAAATCTCTTCGGAATTTCAAGTCCCCTCGGTAGATGATAGCATACCATGTACTTGAATGATTCTCCCGTATGGTCATATAAGGCAGCGTGCAGCACCGTATTACCAAACCGCCCCAGCAACTCGTTCATTATATCCACACTGCCGTCCTCATCACATTGTTTACGGAACTGAGGAACATCAGTAAATGCCGTTTGCAAATCCTGACTAACATGACCATAAACGCCGAACATCTCAAAAGCTCCTCTTTGTTCTATCCGGTAATTCATCTCGACATCTCCTCTTATTGAGATATGAAAGGACATTCGAGGATAGGCTTTTAAGGAAACGCCTTTATCGCGCGCAGATATCGGCATGATCCCATGGAGATTCTTGAACGCCCGTGCGAACGCTTCCGGCGATTGGTATCCATATTTCATGGCAACATCGATCACCCTTGCATCGGTTGTCTGCAGTTCAAAAGCCGCCAATGTCAAACGTCGACGTCGGATGTACTCGGATAAGGAGATTCCGGTGATGAACGGGAACATTCGTTGAAAATGATACGTAGAGCAACAGGCGATCTGCGCTATGTCATGATATGAGATATTGTCAGCCAAATTCGTTTCGATATAATCCATGGCGCTTTTCATCCTCTCCAACCAATCCATCGCTCTCCCTCCTTTCGAGTTAAATACTATCGCATATAAAAATGACTTTCCGTGCATTTCCTGCACCAAATTGTCAGCATCGTTCGCATCCCCTGAAGACCGATTCCAACTAATCTTGTCTAATTAAGTTCTCCCTCGTCACTACGTTAACCTGCCCTTTAGCTTAATGAATAGCTGTAAAATTCATTTAGATATCTATCTAATCGGCAATAGGTACAAGTTCTTGTCCCTCCTCAGCTTTTTCCAGTGACTAAATAGCGTTTTTTTGATAATTATTGACTGTTGGTTTCTTCCCCTAGAGGCAGTCGCTCCATTTAAAGACGAAAAATGTCCTGTTTCATTGTATTTATCGTGGCTCAAACTTATATGCGCTCCTATTTATATATTTATCTAATCGGCAATCGGATCAAGTTCTTGTCCTTGGCCTGGGACAAGAACTTGTACCGATAAAATAAAAAAGCCGCTAAATTAGCGACTTTGAATGGGAACATGTTCTTGTCCCCCGACAATTATCGTTCTAATTGAAGGCGGCATTTATATTACGCATTTCTCATGATGAATTTTATTGGTGATAAAATGATCATTTATTATAACGGCAAATATCACGAAGGTATTGTCCAACAACCAAATGAAAAAAATTGACTAACGTCTAAAATGATACTAAAGTATATTAGCTTTTTTCGTTCTATTGCGCGATTTTCTTGAACTTGAGATCAAGTTATACTTTACCTTAGATAAGGAGCCACGCTGTTAAGCTGCGACCTTTCTTCGTTACCCACGTTATGCTCCGTCTCGTTTACCGCGCTCACTTAACCAAACCTAATGAATTTATATCCTCAATAATCAGTCTAGCTTGCGGAGAAGATTATTATTCACATTTCTATCAATGATGACTTAAAGTCATTGAAGTTACAAGCTTTCACTTAGATATATTTTTAGGTACAGTTGATAATCAGAATTATTATTCCCATAATTAATGGCGTGATCAAAGAGATAAGAATCGTATGTTTATCTAAAATAGGAATGATCAGCTTAGCATCAGGAGTGAGAATCTGTTGTAGACGATAATTTATAGCTACATGAGCAAGATGCACACCTTTAAATAGTGGTTCACTTTTATGCTCCTTGATCAAATTCAATAAAACGTTCCCTATCTGTCTTCTACTCTTCATCTGTTCTATTACATATTGATCTGCTTTTAATTCCATTTGGATTTCATAGTAGTTAACTAAACTTTTTATCACCGGCAGAAAAACATAACATTCAGAGAGTATTTTTAAAATAACCGTATAAAAGGGATGTCGTTTAAAACAATGATAGTATTCGTGGTAAATGATTGCCCTGATTTCCTCATCATTAAACTGATCTAACAGACTTGTGGAAAGAATAATGTCGGATTTGAAGAATCCAGCTGACATTGCTATTTTGTTTGGATTTGATATCACTTTTATTTTTATATTTAATGACTTGTATTTTTCTGAGTACTCAGTAGATAAATCCAACTCCTCCATTTGGAAAAAGAGTTCCTTCATACCCTTATAGCGAAAATATTGATTAAATACTTGATAACCAAGCGTAACAACTGAAAAGGTGATAAAAGCATTAATGATCATTTCGGCAGTTACATGATTAACAAATACACCTGTAAATGTAGCTTGAAGCAATAGAATTATATTATGATTACTTGGCACATCTTGAAGTTGATGGTATATAACATAGCCCATCTGAAAAAGAACCAAACTGCAAATAGCTATCCCTACTACTACTGCCCGCTTTGGATCAAACAGTATTTTCGAATAACTATTCATTTTTTAGTTCCTTCAATTTGTTCTCTAATTGTTGAATTAAATCAGGATCCGCTTTGTCTAGACTATCAATTAAATTACGAACCATATATGAGCCAAAATCAGCAATTAGTCCATTAGTAACCGCTTGGGTTTGCTCCTGGATAAATTCTTCTTTTGTTGTGGGGGCAGAAAAATAAGTTAATCTTGTTCTGCCCCTGCCACTTGATTCCTTTATTAAATATTCTTTATCAGTTAGTCTTGTCATAACTGTCATGATTGCGTTCAGTGAGATAGGGGATTCAGCGTTTATTAATTCATGAACTTGTTTAATCGTCATTTTCCCGTTGCTCCACAATATCTCCATTATTTTAGCCTCTAACGAACCAAAAAATTTATTGATACCTTCTTCATCTAGATGGAATCTCTTTACTCGCATATTTTCGCTACCTCTTTCAGAAGAGTTTCATTTATTTCTAAATTAATGTTTCTAACTACAAACTATAGTTTAAACTATTTTAAGTCGTATGCCAATTTAACTAAGCAGCCACAATACTATATAAGACCCGTTTTCCAAATAATCGAGTAGGAGGCTACCCATTAATTGAGTAGCCGACCTCTCACACCACCGTACGTACCGTTCGGTATACGGCGGTTCAACCGCTTAAGTGCAAGTTACGTAAATGCTCGTACTGAGCAGGGAAGT